>NZ_CP031030.1:0-1433750 GCF_003711225.1 Runella sp. SP2
CGCATGGATGAACTGGTAAACAACCTCCAAGTGGTGTACGGCGACCGTATCAAGCGTTTGGATTGGATGAGTGATTCGACCAAAGCTGAGGCGTTGAAGAAACTGAATTTGTACCTCAAGAAAATTGGCTATCCCGATACGTGGAAAGATTATGCGGACGTGGAAATTGTGGCGGATAATTATTACGCCAACAGGCAGTCGATACGGGCGTCGGCGTTGAAACGCGATTTTGCCAAAGTCGGAAAGCCCGTGGACAAAACCGAGTGGGGAATGACGGCTCCTACGGTGAATGCGTATTATAACCCAACGTTCAACGAAATCGTGTTCCCAGCGGGCATTTTGCAATTCCCATTCTTTGACAACGACGCCGACAATGCCATCAATTACGGCGCGATTGGGGCGGTGATTGGTCACGAAATGACGCACGGTTTTGATGACCAAGGAAGCCAGTACAATTACATGGGAATGCTCAAAAACTGGTGGACACCCACGGATGCCGACCGTTTTAAACGCAAAGCGCTGCTGGTGGTGAAGCAATACAACAACTATACGGTGTTGAACAACGTCCACGTCAACGGAGAGCTGACTTTGGGGGAAAACATTGCTGACATCGGCGGACTTTCGATTGCTTTTGAAGCGTTCAAACGTACCAAACAAGGGCAGAGCAACGAGAAGATAGACGGATTTACGCCCGAACAGCGCTTTTTCTTGGGGTTTGCGCAAGTATGGCGGATTAAGAACCGTGACGAAACGTTGCGGACACGTATTTCGGTGGATCCTCACTCGCCTGAGCATTTTCGGGTCAACGGGCCGTTGTCGAACATGCCTGAGTTTTACAAAGCGTTTAATATGAAGCCGACCGATAAAATGTATCGTCCTGATAGCGTTCGGGTAAGCATTTGGTAGGGGAAGAAAGAAAGCGTTTTTTAATAGTTTTTAGTAGTATTGCATGAGATTCAGGTCGTACAGTACTTATTAAATCTAAAATATAACCATTTCACTAACCTTCTCTTTTATCTGTGAACTTACATCTTCGAGAAAAAGTAATTATCGTTTCAGGCGGTGCCAAAGGAATTGGCGAAGCCATTGCGCGTACGTTGGCCGTAGAAGAAGCCATACCTGTGATCGTGGGGCGAAGTGCGGCTGATAACCAGGTTGTTATCGAAAAAATAGAAGCCTTGGGCGGCATGGCTTATGGCGTTGAAGCCGAACTTACCGACCCTGCCGAATGCGAAAAAGCCATTCGGTTGACGGTAGAGCGCTTTGGTCGGATTGATGGTTTGGTCAACAACGCAGGCGTCAACGACGGGGTAGGGCTTGAAAAAGGCAGCTATGAAGCATTTATGGCTTCGTTGCACAAAAACGTCGTGCACTATTATTTGTTGGCACAACACGCCCTTCCGTATTTGATTAAAACCAAAGGATCAATTGTGAACGTGAGTTCGAAGGTGGCCGAAACGGGACAAGGGAATACGTCGGCCTATGCCGCGGCGAACGGCGCTCGTAATGCCCTCACGCGCGAATGGGCGGTGGAGTTGTTGAAATACGGGATTCGGGTAAATGCGCTTATTGTGGCCGAATCGTGGACGCCGTTGTACGAAAAGTGGATTAAAACGCTCCCGAACCCAGAAGAAACCCTCAACGAAATCAATAGCCGTATTCCTTTTGAAAATCGGATGACAAGCCCCGAGGAAATTGCGAATATGGTAACCTTCTTATTGTCGAATAAATCGAGCCACACCACGGGTCAGCTTATCCACGTGGATGGTGGCTACGTGCATTTAGATCGTTCGATTATTAAGCATTAGTCCTTGACCTTCCCGAAAGTTTTGAACTTTCGGGAAGGTGATTTCTAACCTTACAAATAACCCTAAACTTCATTTACTAATTTTTATTGATGAAAAAAGCCCCTTTACTTACCGCCAAGTACGTTCCGACGTACGCTTTTGTGACGAGTCTTTTCCTTCTTTGGGGGATTGCCATTACGATGGGAGACTTATTGAATCGCCGTTTTCAGACGGTTTTGAACGTTTCTATCGCTGATTCTGGCTTGGTTCAGTTCTCGATTTTTGGTGCCTACTTCGTCATGGGAATTCCTGCGGGGTTATTCATGAAAAAGTACGGATACAAAAACGGCGTACTGCTTGGCTTGGGCTTGTATGCCATCGGGGCGTTTTTGTTTTACCCCGCTGCCGAGGCGCAATCGTTCGATTTCTTTCGGTTAGCCCTTTTTATTTTGGCTTGTGGACTGGCTACACTCGAAACCGTAGCTCACCCGTTCTCGGCGGCTTTGGGTCACGAAGAAACTTCGGAACAACGCATTAACCTTTCCCAAACTTTCAACGGGGTAGGGGCGATTTTGGGGCCTGTATTGGGTTCATTTATCATTTTGCGTAACGTCCCTACGGGCGACGTCGTCCATGACCTTGCACCAGTGAAGTACTTGTACATTGTGATAGGGGCGGTGGTACTTAGCGTGGCCATTGCGTTTTCGTTTATCAAAGTACCTCCATTGACCGAAGAAAGTACGGAAGTAGAAGAAGGGACAAGTACAGGGCCGAAAAAAGGATTGTTTGAGCACCGTCACTTTATTTGGGCGGCCATTGCACAGTTTTTCAACGTAGCGGCACAAGGCGCGACTTGGGCGTTTTTTATCAACTACGCCGTCAAATACATGCCCGACATGACCGACGAAAAAGCGGGGTATTATTTCTCGTTTAGCATGGTGTTGTTGTTGGCGGGTCGTGCGGTAGGTACTTTCTTGATGCGTTTTATCAAGCCTAATACCCTGCTTGCTATTTTTGCAGCGGCCAACATCGTATTGTGTTTGATTATTTCTCAAACGTGGGGCTGGGCGTCGTTTATCGCTTTGATGATGCTCAACTTCTTTATGAGTATCATGTTCCCAACGATTTTTGGATTAGGTCTCCGCAACCTTGGCGAGCATAAGCAACGCGCGTCGTCGTTTATTGTCATGGGAGTTGTGGGTGGTGCGGTTTTCCCTCCTATCATGGGGAAAGTAGCCGACATCGACGTGGCTCAATCGTACTTGACACCCATCGTTTGTTACGTAGTGATTTTGTTGTTTGGTTTGGTCTTTTCTAAGCCTAAAAACTAGACATATTTATCCATAAGAAAAGCCTCAGATTCGTTGGAGTCTGGGGCTTTTTTGTTTCGTGTTTCTGTCATATCGACTAATTTTCCAGATAGCACGAGCGGGACGTTCGCGCTATCGCGGTTTTCTTCTGCCACTTAGGTCGGGTTGTGAGCAGGC
The DNA here is from genome assembly GCF_003711225.1 of Runella sp. SP2. Lineage (NCBI taxonomy): Bacteria > Pseudomonadati > Bacteroidota > Cytophagia > Cytophagales > Spirosomataceae > Runella > Runella sp. SP2. Next base: position 3,275 of record NZ_CP031030.1, read on the forward strand.
CTCATCACATTTGTTACAAATTTGTTGTGATTTAAGCCATTATTCATGTAATTTGAACTTTTAAAGTTCAAATTACATGAATAATGATTCCTAGATACCTACAACAAATTATTCAGCAATCACTTCGTTTTTTTCCTGCAGTAGGAATTTTGGGACCTCGACAGGTAGGGAAAACTACCTTAGTGAAGCAATTAGTAAGCGATTTAACGAGACCCTTTTTATATTTTGATTTAGAACTGCTAGACGACTATCAAACCCTTAGCCAAAATGCAGCATGGGTTATTGATACTAATCGTGAAAAAACTATTATTATTGACGAAGTACAACGGCTGCTTCCTATTTTTCCTCAGCTACGGGGGCTTATTGACCGTGATCGACAACCGGGTAGATTTATTCTTTTAGGTTCGGCATCCCTTCAGTTTTTACAGAAAAGTTCAGAATCATTGGCAGGACGCATTGCCTATCACGAACTTATGCCCCTGCAAATTGAAGAAGCACAATCTACGCAAATTTCAGTGCCAACGTTATGGTTTAGGGGAGGCTTTCCTGATGCTTTATTGGCACCAAGTGACGACTTTTGGTATCTTTGGCAACAAAATTTTGTCAAAACGTATATTGAGCAGGATTTATCTCAATTGGGTATTAATGCTTCTCCCAGTTTACTTGCCAATTTCTTGAGAATGTTGGCTCACAATCACGGTGCTTTGCTCAATTATTCTACGCTTGCCAATTCGCTTGGGATTTCTCACACAACAGTACAGCGTTACATTGCCATCCTCGAACAAGCATACATCATTAGGAGACTTGAACCATGGTTTGTAAATGTTTCCAAACGTATTGTTAAAAGCCCGAAACTTTATCTGATAGACAGTGGTAGCTTACACTTTTTGCATGGCCTTCGTACACAATCACATCTTTTTCAACATCCGATAGCGGGGGCTTCTTGGGAAGGGTTTGTGATTGAGCAAATTATTAGAAGGCTTAGAAATGGCGTCTTCCCCTATTTTTATCGTACATCCAATGGTGCTGAAATGGATTTGGTGTTAGTTGAAGGTATTCAACCAATGGTATCCATAGAAATCAAACTGTCACTTAATCCCGCCTTAAAACGAGGTTCAACCGAATCTGTGGCAGATTTGGGTACTTCTCATAACCTTGTAATCACTCCTCAAGGGGGTAATTTGAGCGTGCGCCCTAATTGGATTCATTGCAACGTGGAAGAGGCAATAAAACAACTCGAGAATTTAGGATTGGTCGAAAAAATAGTTTAGACGCGCGTTTAGGGCGTTCGTACAATGGCGAGTCGTTGGAGCAGGTCGCGGTGTTGGTTTTCGGGAAATGGTAACGCAGCATCCCGATTGGTCATAAAAAGCTGGCCTTTCTCAATCCGTTCGATGTAATCTAGGTTGACCACCAGCGAGCGCGACAAGCGATGAAAACCCTGAATCATAAAAAACTGCGCCAAGTAGCCCAAATTCATCGAAAATATCAACGGTTTGGCATCTTTCACGGTATGTACTTCTACGTACGAACCCGCTGCCAATAAATACATAACTTCCTTTTTATTGACCTTAATGTAGCCTTTTCCCTGATCTACGGGCAAAAATAAAGAAAGCGAGGTGTGCGGATTAACGAGCGTGCTGTGTTGCGCTTTGTAGTTGTAATAAGCCAGTTCAATCTGAATCGCCAATTCTTTGTGACGAAAAGGTTTTAGTAAGTACGCCGCGGGGCGCGTCTCTTGGGCTTGGGCTACAATGCTCTGGTCGTCGTGTGCGGTGAGGTAAATGACGGGCATGGGGGCGATTGCAGTCATTTGCTTGGCAATCATAATGCCCGTATCGGCGGTGCCTTCGAGCGTAATATCGAGCAATGCTAAGTCAGGAATTTGTTGTTTAATCACATTAAGAGCTTCTCGTGAACTTCGCGCTCGGCCCACGATTTCGTGACCAGCCTGTTCGAGGGTTTCTTGAATGGATTCTGCCATCACAAGGTCATCTTCTACAATAAGAACTTTTAAACTTTTCATCGTAAGTGGTAATCGGGTAGTGGGTTAGTTATACTTTAAAATTCAATCGAAATAAAGAGCCTTCCTGTATTTCAAAAACGTATTTCGCGTAGAGTTGGTCGGCTTGGAGTTGGATGAGTCTCATGCCGAAGGAGGATTTTTTTGAAATGGGTTTTTCGGGGATAAACCCAGGGCCGTTGTCGGCGACTTGGAGCGTCCAATGACGGTTAGATTGTTCGCAGCTCAGCGACCATTGCGGTGCTTCGTGGTCGGGGAACGCGTATTTACAGGCATTGGTGAGCAACTCATTCACAATAAGCCCAATGCGCATAGCGTGGTCGATGGGCAAATGCAAGGAGTGAGAAATGTTGGTTTGCACCTGAACGTGTTCGTAATCAAAGGTTTGTAATCCTACTTTGACGATTTCCGTTAGAAAATCGTGAACGTTGACTTCGCCGAGGGTTTGTCCTGTATAGAGGGTTCGTTGGAGCACCGACATGACCTCAATGCGAAGCTGGGTTTCTTCCAAAACGTTTTTGGTGGCATCGTCGGTGAGGCGGTTGAGTTGTAAGTTGAGGAGACTCGAAACGAGTTGCAGGTTGTTTTTGACGCGGTGGTTTTGCTCGCGAACCAGCAAAGCGTTCGACTCGCTCAAACGGTGGTTTTTGACAGAAATACGATAAAAAGCTATGCTAATGCCCAATGCGCCAACCAACAAGACTACTAAAATTTGGACGAAGCGTTGCTGCGTTTGTTGGTTTTGCTGGCTGAGTTGAAGTTCGAGTTGCTTGGCTTTTAGCTCGGCTTCTTTTTGCTCGGTTTCGTATTCAACGCTGAGGCGGGAAATGGCACCCTCGCGGTCAGCGAGGAATCTTTGACGTTCAGAGGCGTTCACCCGTTGAGCGTAGTCAAATGCCTTTTGCCAATTACGCGTAGCGGCGTAATAGTCCCGATACAGTAAATTTATACTGGTTTGAAAATTTCTGTCAATGGAATATGGTGGTAATGCTGGAATCTCTTGGTCAATTTCTTGAATGAGTGATTTTACTTTACGGAGTTGTTTGAACTGAAGGCACGCACCTGCTAAATGCAGTTTGGCAATGGTAATTTCGGTAGGTTTTTGTAGTTTGAGGCAAATGTCAAGGGACTTTTGGTAGTAATCAATGGCTTTGGGGTCGTTTCTTCTTCGTAGTTCAGCTCCTAAATTAATCATAACCGCGCGCACGTCCATAGGGTTACCATACGAATTAACCAGTTTTTCTTTTTTACGTAAATAATACAATACGCTATCGTAGTTGGGCGAGGGGTATTTTACGTTTTTTCCTCCTTCGGACCAATCCATATCATGAATTGACTGCACGGAACTGTAGGCCAATGACAGTGCCTTGGAGGAGTTGATGCGTTCGGCCACTTGCAGTGCTAAATGTGCATAGCGGTAGGCTTCTTTGTAATGGAACAGTGTTCTTTCGATTTCAGTGAGGCGAAAGTAGAGGCGCGAGAGCTCGAACGAATCACCGCGTTTTTCTTGAATTTTCAGTGATCTCAGGAAATAGCGTTTAGCGGTTAGATAATCGCCTGCTGCTTCGTAGATTTTCCCATAAAGGTACCACCCTTCGGCGAGCTGGATAGTGTCTTTGGTTTTGAGGGCATTCTTAATGACGGCATTGGCCCACTGGACTTTGTGGGGTTGGAGGGGGAGAAAATGGGAGGTTAGAGTTTGGGCAATGCTACTGACGCCACTTACCATGACAAGGATGATAAGTGCCTTCGCAAAATAGCTCATTTGAATGCTTAATCCAATTTTACTCATAGGTATTGCAAGCACCTTGCCCCTGCGGCGTTTGCTTTGCTAAAATAATCCTTATTTATATTTTAAGGATAAAAACTTATCGAACGGTAAACGGAAAATATACATATAGAAACATTGAAAGTGAGTTTCACAAAGAATATGCCTTGTTTCACAAAGAAAAATAGGGTTTTGGTAAAATAGGTGGCCGTATTATATGCCTTTTAAGTTGATTGTACTTTAAATTTCATTTGGAACAGTGATCCATTATTTTTTTCGAATTGATAGGTAGCATAGAGTTGGTCGGCTTGGAGTTGGATGAGTCTCATGCCGAAAGAAGATTTTTTTGAAATGGGTTTTTCGGGGATAAACCCAGGGCCATTGTCGGCGACTTGGAGCGTCCAATGATGGTTAGATTGTTCACAGCTGAGTGACCATTTTGGCGCTTTGTGGTCGGGGAAGGCGTATTTGCAGGCATTGGTGAGCAATTCATTGACAATAAGCCCAATGCGCATGGCGTGGTCGATGGGTAAATGCAAGGAGGGGGAAATGGTGGTTTGCACCTGAACATGTTCGTAGCCAAAGGTTTGTAACCCTACTTTGACGATTTCATTGAGAAAGTCGTGTAGGTTCACTTCGCCGAGGGTTTGCCCTGTATAGAGGGTTCGTTGGAGCACGGACATGACCTCAATGCGAAGTTGAGTTTCTTCCAAAACGGTTTTGGTGGCATCGTCGGTGAGGCGGTTGAGTTGTAAATTCAAAAGACTCGAAACGAGTTGGAGGTTGTTTTTGACGCGGTGGTTTTGCTCACGCACGAGCAGAGCGTTGGACTCGCTCAGGCGGTGGTTTTTGACAGAAATGCGGTAAAACGCAATACTCGCCGCCAATGCCCCAACCAACAAGACCGCCAAAACCCCTAAGAAGCGCTGCTGCGTTTGTTGGTTTTGCTGGCTGAGGTGGAGCTCGCGCTTTTGAGCTTTCAGCTCGGCTTCTTTCTTTTCCGTTTCGTATTCTAAGCCAAGGCGGGAGACAAGTCCATCTCGGTCAACGTGGATAATTTGCCGTTCCAAAGCGACGTATTCGCGTTCATTTTCAAGGGCTTTTTTAAAATTTCCAATTTGTTCGTAATAGCTGCTTTTTGACTGAGCAAGACTTCTTTTGTAGTGTTCATTATCAATGATTTTTATGGATAATGCTCTTTGGAACGCGTCGATTGTATCTATTTCTTGTCCTGCTTTTTTGAGATGATTGAAAGTTAAGTAAGCATTAAGTAGGCCAACTCGGGCTTTGATTTCATTCAGGGTATCGTTTTGGGTTTGGTAAATGCTGACCGCTTTTTGTGCGTATTCTATTGATTTAATGTCTTTTTTTACAGATGCTCTATGACTTAGGGTCGTCAAAATTGCTGCTAAGTCCATCTGATTACCTGTTTTTATAGCGAGCTTTTCTCGTTGTTTTAGGTAGTAAAGGCTACTATCAAGGTTGGGTGGGGGGTAGGGCTTTGCGCTACCTTCTGACCAGTCAGTTTCATACAAACCCTGCATGGCTCCATAAGCTAGAGACAAGGCTTTATCCGATTTGATTCGTTCGGCCACCTGCTTGGCAAGTTGAGCATAATGGGAGCTTTCGGAATAATGAAAAAATTGCCACTCAAGGCTGTACAGACGGATGTACAAGCGTGCTAATTCATATGAAGCACCCTTTTTCTCCTGTAGTCTCAGTGATTTTAAAAAATAGCGTTTAGAGGTTAGCCAATCGCCCGAGGCTTGATAGATTTTCCCGTAAAGGTACCACCCCTCGGCGAGCTGCAGCGTGTCTTTGGTTTTAAGAGCATTTTTAATAACGGCATTGGCCCACTGGACTTTATGGCGTTGGAGGGGGAGGAAGCGGGGGGATTGGGCAATACTGTCAACGGTACTTACCATGACAAGGATGAGTACAAGAGTTTGAATACGTTGAAGTTTTTTGCCCACAGGTTTGAGAAGTGTTGAAGCACGTGAGGATTGGTTTTGCTAAGTTAAAACGTATTAGTTCTATGGGCAAGAATTTAGGGAGAATATGTCCGACATAGAAAACGTAGTTAAAAGTAAAAAAAAGTTTCACAAAAGATAAAACGAGTTTCACAAAACAAATACCCAATTTTACAAAACAAGTATAGGGTCTGGTATTCAAAAATATTTTTTTGTACTATTTATTTGTGTATTTTCGACTAATTTGTTAAAAAATTTACTAGCAGATAGATTTGTATCATTACGTGTTTGCTTCGTAAAGAATTTACTAGGTTTCGGAAAGAAGTTGCTGGGGTTCAAAAAGTTGTTAGGTTAGGTGTCAAAAAAAAGAACCAGATTAGGGTGATATTTTTAATGTGCGTTGTTTATTCACCTACCTGATTTCTTTGTATGAAAACACCTTTTACTTTACTGAGAAGCAAATTGCAATATTTGTTTTTATTGTGTGCTTTTTTAGGGTTTCTTGCGCCAAGTAACGCCCAAGGTATCCATATTCCTGATGATAATTTTGCGGCGGCGATACGTTCAGCATGCCCTACGTGTATCAATGCGATGGATACGTTGCTACCACCTGCGGCGAGTATTACAAATTTGAATATAGAGAACAAGGGTATCGTGAGTTTGTCGGGCCTTCATGGGTTTTCGTCCTTGCAGACCCTTTGGGCGGTGGATAACCAAGTAACAGTATTGCCAACCTTACCCAACAGCCTGACTTATCTTGGGATGAGAGGAAATTTGCTTACTTCTTTACCGACTCTACCAACGGGGTTAATGACACTTGATGTTGATCAAAATCCAGTTACGTCTTTACCAACACTTCCTGTTGGCTTAAAATATTTGTGGGTACAGGGGGGGCATTAACTAGTTTACCCGCACTACCAAGTTCTTTGGAGTGGCTGTACTGCCGAGGAAATCAGTTGACTTCATTACCAAGTTTACCTGCGCTTCTATAGCAACTAATACAGGTAAATCGGTAATTTGTGGTACTACCCCCTCTTGAAATCAAAGTGCCATTTGAGACTGGTGCAAGTTATCAGTGGTTTAGAGGTAATACTCTTATTAGCAATTTAAATTCTATTGCTGTGGCTAATGTGGGTACATACAAAGCAGTTGTAACTAGTCAGTATGGATGTTCAAATAGTAATACACTAGCTGTTACGGCTCGTGCTAAGATTGAAGCAGTAGCCACTCATAATATAACAACAGCACAAGGCATAGTCACATTAAAATTAACCGCAAACCCAGCAGGGATGCGTTATAATTGGTCAGGGCCTGCAAACTTCAGTAGTACTCAACGCAATCCTTCAATTTCGCCGATATCTACACAAAACCAAGGGATTTATACTTTGAATGTACTAGAAGTTGCTACGGGATGTACAGCAAGTACTACTACCTCGGTTACAATCAGTAATAATGCCCGATTAGCCCTTAGTGAAGAGTATTTTTCTGAGGAAACGAATGGAGGTAGGTTAATTATAAGCCCTAATCCAACCATTGATAGGATTCAGGTAAAACTGAAGCTATCTAAAAATACACCCTACGAGGTATATTTAGTGGATTTGTTAGGGCAGAGTAAAAAATTAGAGTCTTCAATTATACAGGATGATAACGAACGATTGACTTTTGATATTTCAGATTATCCTATTGGTGTATATTTCTTGAGAGTGGTACTTCCGAATAATGAAGAGGTGTTGAGCCAGAAAATACTAAAGATCAATCGTTAATAATCTGGTAGTTATAATACTGAATTGGGGTGTGTATTATTTTACAAACTAATGCATATCCCAATTTATTCTAGTTATAGGATAGTGTATAAAAAAAACAGCAAGGGATTTCGTAAAACTAATGATGTACTTTAGGCTGAAAGGTAGGTGCCCCCTCCACAAAACAAACCCCCACATCCACAAAGAAAACACCCTTGTTCGTAAAGTCGTGCTGTAAAGTATGCCAAAGATTTAGGAAATTGTACCAATCGTACCAAACCTCAACTCGAATATGATGCACGGTTTACAAATTCCTAATCAAGCCAATAAGTTATGGATTGCTTCTGATGAAATTGTTGCGTTACGAAGCGTGCGAAACTATACCGAAATTATCCATACCAATGGCAAAAAGTTTCTGTTTTCAAGAACCCTAAAAATTGTTGCCCAACGACTTGCAGCGAGCGAACAATTTTTTAGGGTCAGTCGGGGAAGCTTCATCAATTTAAGCCAAGTTTCGCATTATTGCCAAATCGACTTTTTGTTGGAAATACACTTGTCTAATGGTGACGTGGAGGTCGTTTCGCGCCGCCGACAAATGGATTTTATCTCGGCATTTGCGAAAGTTAATAAGATAAATTAGGCCAAACTAAGCTCCAAAATTTCACCCACTACCTGTGGCGTGATGTCGGCGCGTTCGCCAAAGTTCATCCCGCGTGCTTCAAAACGCTGTACCACTTCGGTGACGGTACTAGTTGGAATAGCATACGCACTGGCTTTGGTAGGAATGCCCAACGATTCGTAGAAATCTGCCGTCTTTTGAATCGCGCCCGCCACTATTTCGTCGTCCGTGCCTGTCAATTGCCACACCCGACGGCCGTACTGAAGCAGTTTTTCGCGTTTGGTGTCTTTCTTGGTTTCCAACAAATGAGGCAATACTACGGCCAAGGTACGCGCATGGTCGATGCCGTGCAAAGCCGTGAGTTCGTGGCCGATTTGGTGCGTGGCCCAGTCGGTCGGAACCCCTGCGGCTAGTAAGCCATTTAGGGCCATGGTGGCTGCCCACATGATGTTGGCGGCTGCGTCGTAATCGGTAGGATTGGCCAACATTTTAGGGCCTTCGTCGATGAGGGTAAGCAACACAGCTTCGGCCATTCGGTCTTGCACTTCGGCACGCACGGGGTAGGTCATGTATTGTTCCATAACGTGCGTAAAGGCATCCGCAATGCCATTGGCAATTTGGCGAGGGGGCAGCGAAAACGTAGTTTCGGGGTCGAGTATCGAAAACTGCGGATACACTAGCGGGTTGCCCATGCCTTTTTTCTCCTGCGTTTCGTGGCGACTGATGACGGCGTAGTAGTTCATCTCTGAACCCGTTGCGGGCAGTGTAAGCACGGCTCCAATCGGAATCGCCTTGGTAAATTTGGCACGGTTGGCCACGATTTGCCACGCATCGGGGCCTTCAAAAGGAATGGCAGCGGCCATAAATTTGGTGCCGTCCAGTACTGAACCCCCGCCTACAGAGAGCAAGAAATCAATGCCCTCTTGGCGCGCTATCTCAACCCCTTTCATCAGGGTTTCGTAGGTCGGATTAGCCTCGATACCGCCAAATTCTACCACCTTGTAGTTACTGAGTGCTGCTTTTACTTGGTCATATACCCCATTTTTAAAGATACTTCCTCCGCCGTAGGTGAGCATTACTTTGGCCTGAACGGGGATTTGTTTGGGAAGTTGTGCTATTTGTCCTTTTCCGAACAGGACTCGCACGGGGTTATGGTATTGAAAATTGTTCATGGAAGCGAAAGTTTGTTCGATGTAGCAATATGCTTTTCTCTTTTAACTGTTGGCTTTCTACTTTAGTTTCCAACATTTTTTGTATTATTACACCTGCAAAATTTGCTGCAACCCTATGAAAATCCTAGTTGTTGACGACGAACACGATATAAAAACCCTGTTTGAACAACGCTTTCGGCGCGAAATCCGAAGCGGTGAACTGAACTTTAATTTTGCCTACTCAGGAGAAGAAGCGCTTGCATTTCTTGGAGATCACTTGTCAGAAGTGGTGCTTATCTTATCCGACATTAATATGCCTGGGATGAGTGGTATCGAACTCTTGAAACGCATTCGAAGCACTCATCCTAGCTCTCCTCCGACTATTATGATGATCACTGCTTACAACGATGAAGAAAATTACAAACAAGCAAAGCAGTTTGGGGCGGATGATTTCCTGAATAAACCCATTGATTTTACCAGTCTGAAACAAAAACTCTTTGAATCGTTATGACAAAAGCCAAAATGCTCGTCGTGGACGACGAAAGCGATTTGGAATTGCTTATTAAACAGAAATTTAGGCGCAAAATTAGAGAAGGTTCCTACGAGTTTCATTTTGCCCCCAATGGCGCCGAAGCCATAGAAGTGATTCAAAAAGAGTCAAATATCGACTTGGTGCTGAGCGACATCAATATGCCCGTGATGGATGGACTTACGCTGTTGAGTAAGGTAAATGAATTGAGCCCGCTCATCAAAGTAGTGATGGTATCGGCTTATAGCGATATGGATAATATTCGTACGGCCATGAATCGCGGAGCGTTTGACTTTGTTTGCAAACCTGTCAATTTTGACGATTTGGAAGTGACTGTCGAAAAAACCCTGCAACACGTTAAGCATTTGCGGGATACTTTACAGGCCATCAAGGAGAATAACATCCTCAGGATGTACGTCGATGAAAACGTGCTGAATTTCATGAATCGTCAGGAGTTTGAGTCATCGTTGATGGCTAACGAACTCGTGGAGGCGACTGTCATGTTTATCGACATTTGTGGGTTTACGGCCATTACTGAAAATGTGGACGCAGATACGGTAGTGAAGCTTATCAATAAATATTTTGACGTAATGGTGAAAGAAATCATTGCGCAAGGCGGGCATGTTGATAAGTTTATGGGCGATGCCGTGATGGCGGTTTTTCGAGGGGAATATCACCTTGACCATGCCGTTGAGGCAGCCTTAGCGGTTCGTGCCCATATCGAGGCAATTGAAGAGAACTTGTTGAATCACAGCACTTTCATGCCGCGCGTGGCGATTGGTATTAATTCTGGCGAAATGATTTCTGGCAATATTGGTTCGGTGTCTTTGCGCCGTTTGGATTATACCGTGATTGGTGACACCGTCAACGTAGCCCAACGTTTCCAATCGGCGGCCAAGCCAGGTCAAATTGTGATTGGCCAAAGTGCGTATGATAACATCAAAGAATCATTTCAATGTAAACCTATTGGCGAAGTGACACTCAAAAACAAAGCCAATCCGCTGATGATTTATGAAGTAATTGCGTAGTATTTGAGCTACCTTCCCGAAAGTTCATACCTTCCCGAAAGTTCAAAACTTTCGGGAAGGTAGCTATTTTAACGGCTTCAACAAGTATTCTAAACCATTGATTTTGATTTCATAAAGGGTAGAAAGCAACATTCCTAGCTTCCCCGCAGGAAAACCCTTGGCATGAAACCATACCAAGTAGGGCTCTGGCAAGTCGCAGAGCGTGACCCCTTTGTACTTCCCAAAAGGCATTTTCATTTCTACTAAATCTTGGAGTAAATTGGGGTTGAAACCTTCCATGAGTTACAAATTATACGGGGTTTTGAGAACCCCCTTTCACAAGTGAAAAACCTTCCATGAGTTGTGAGTGGGTAACTTTCCGAAAGTTGTAAAACTTTCGGAAAGTTCGTTTTTATTGTCCAGGATGATACGTTCGTTCGGCGTTTTTGAGGACGTCTTCTTTGTAAAACAATACCTCTTTGAATTTTCCTTGGGTGTACATTTCGGCTTGGTCGCTGAAATGCTTAGAGGCAGGGTCGCCGCTGTTGCCACCCGCCAAAAGTGATTTTGCCTTGATGCGAGGTCCAAACTCAACGGCACAGATAAAACTGTTGCCACTCACGCCGTAACGCTTGTTGGTGCCTGCGTAGGGGCGGCTGTTGTACGACGGCAACATTCCCCACAGTGCCGATGCGTATTTGACAGGATAGCTAGGTTGGGCGTCGTCGTGTTTGGTTTGTAGGTCGTTGGTAAGGCGCTGAAAACGATTGACTTCCCCCCAAGGCATTTGCCATTTTCCAAACTTCGTTTTCAATTCGGCCAACGTAGCGAGTAGGGGAGTGGTCAGTTGAGCCAGTGTAGCGTTGGTAGCAAAAAGCTTGGTGTTTTCCACTTGGTCGCGCTCACCTTGGTCGATGTACAAACGCGTAATCGTGGGCGTAAGTTTCTGCGCCCATTCGATGGCCACGGTGGTCGCTACTGAGTTTTCGGCGACGTGGTAGTCCCATTTTTTCAACAATTGCACTGCTTCGGCCAGCGAGGTGTAGAGTGAATCGCTAGGTTTTACATTTTTCTCGAACGAAGTTACCAAGGCAGGTACTAAGACCTCAAACGCCGATAGGTAAGTGTCGTAACCTGCTTCAATGACTTTATCGAGGGTGTATCCTTTTTGGTTGCTCAATACCCGAACCGCGTTAACCCCTCGAAAATTCTCTCCGTCGGGTGCCATGTACGGTGGGTAGTTTTCGCGCTTAGGGCTTGCTGGGCCTGAAACGGTAAAAGGCGTAGAATTGCAGTTCTGAATCCAGCCGTTGCTGGGGTTGTAAATGTGTACGGTTTCGTCCACGGGGTGCAATCCTTTCCATTCGGTAGTGGGGGTGGTGCCGTCCATCAGTTTTGCCCAATTCAACGATTTGTCGCGGATAGGTACGTAGTTGCCGTGCCAGTACGCAATGTTGCCTTTGTTATCGGCAAAAACGGTGTTGTTGGAGGTGTTTCCTTTCAAGTCCATCGTTTTTTTGTATTCTTCAAAACCCTTGGCTTTGGTACGTTTCCAACTTTGTACAAGACTGGTCATGGAGCGGTTAAACGAGCGCAAGCTCACCCATTTGCCTTCGCGTTTGGCCATGACGGGGCCGTGGTGGGTAAAATAGGTAGTGAAGGTTTTAGACTTGATGACGTTGTTTTCTAGGTACTTGAGCGTTATTTTCTTTTCCGTGACGGGTTTGAGTTGCTGGTTGTATTCATAAAAAAACGCGTCTCCTTTTTTCATTACTTTTTCGGCGTAAATATCAGCAACATCGACATTACAAGAGGTGTGCATCCAACCGCAATACTTGTTAAATCCTTGATAAACAAAGAACTGTCCCCAAGTAACGGCCCCGTAAGCGTGAAGCCCTTCGTCGCTCACGACCTGTACCTCGGGGCGAAAGTAAAACGTTACGTGGGGGTTGATGTACAAAATGGCGTTGCCCGATGCCGTGATAGAGGGGCCAAACGCAAAGCCGTTTGAACCCGTTTGGTGTTCAGGGTCTTTGGGGGGAGCCACAGCCGCTGTGACCTCGCCCGAGTAAAAGTTTTTTAACTCTGCCACGCTCAAATCGGCCGTACTGATGGCACCAATGCTGCCGTCGGTCCAAAGTAGCTGAAACCAAGGCTCAAAACGTTGAAGCAGGGCGGGTTTGGTTTGGGGGTGTTTGTACAAATAATAATTAATGCCGTCGGCGTAAGCTTGAAGTAACTTCTTGAGCCACGGTTCGGCTTTTTTGTAGTCTGAAATGGCTTCGGCGGTGTCTATCAATAGTTTGATTTGGAGGTCGTTGTACAGCGCTGATTCGCCTTTGAGTTCTGCCGTTCGGCCTAGTTTTTCGATGTAGTTCATTTCTACCCGCTTAAAATCGTCTTCGCACTGGGCGTAGAGGAGTCCAAACACCGCGTCGGCGTCGGTTTTCCCGTAAATGTGCGGAATCCCCCAGTTGTCGCGAACGATGGTCACGCGCTTGGCTTGCTGCTCATAACGGGCTACCTCGGCTTTCGTAAAACGTTGCGCTAAGAGCGAAAGCGGTAAGCAGAAAAGTAAAAGTAAGTATTTCATAAGGGTTATTAAAAGGAGTTTGTGGATGAAATCAAGTGCGGAATCCCGCATATTTTGTAGTTTTAGCAAACTTATCAATTCCTCTTTCAAGCACAAAAAGAAATCACAAATCGTTTTGCTCATGCCTTCACATCCTTATCCATTCCAAGGTCTTACCGATGCCCAAGTCGAGCAGTCACGGCGACAAAATGGGACTAATGCTCCTCAAGATACGTCCAATAGTGCTTGGTGGGAAGCGCTCAAAGAGACTGTAACTGAGCCGATGTTTATTTTGTTGGTGGCGTGTACCGTCATCTATTTTTCGCTCAATGAATTGGCAGAAGGTTTTTTTATGTTGGGGGCGATTTTGGTCGTGTCGGCCATCTCGTTTTACCAAGATTCGCGCAGTAAAAAAGCCCTCGAAGCCCTAAAGTCATATACCCAAGCCTCCACGGCTGTGATTCGAAACAATGAGGTCATCGAACTCCCCTCGGCGGAGATTGTGGTCGGAGACGTGGTGGTAGTGTCGGAAGGGGAACTCATTCCTGCCGATGGCACGTTGCTCCAAATTCACGATTTTTCGGTCAATGAGTCTATCCTGACGGGCGAAGCGTTTGCGGTTCACAAAGAACTTCAAAATGCCGAAAATAATCAGGTGTTTCAGGGAGCATTGGTGCAGTCGGGGCAAGGAGTGTTTGAAACAACGGCGGTGGGGCAGCAAACGCGTTTGGGAAAAATTGGCACGTCTTTGGCGACGATTGAGACTGAAAAAACGCCTTTGCAGCTTCAAATCGACCAGTTTGTAAAACGGATGGCGGCGGTTGGGGCGGTTATTTTTGTGTTGATTTGGGGAATAAATTACGTTCAATCGCGCGATATTTTAGGCAGTTTACTCAAAGGTTTAACCATTGCGATGTCGGTGTTGCCCGAGGAAATTCCCGTGGCTTTTGCCACGTTTATGGCGCTTGGGGCTTGGCGTTTGATGAAACAAGGAATTATCGTAAAGCAAACTCAGACGGTGGAAGCGCTAGGCTCAGCGACGGTGATTTGTACCGATAAAACGGGAACCATTACTGAAAATAAAATGGCATTGCATCGTTTGTATGTCAACGAAAGTGAAGCGGTTTTGGGAGAAAATCAGTGGCAAAATGCACCTGCTCGGCGGCTGATTGAAGTGGCGATGTGGGCAAGTGAACCCGCCCCCTTTGACCCCATGGAAAAAGCCCTGCACGAAGCGTATCGCCAATCGACGCAGAAAGACGAGCGCTCGGAGTTTCGGTTGGTACACGAATATCCACTTTCGGGAAAGCCGCCGATGATGACCCATGTTTTTGAAAACCAAGCAGGAAAACGAATTATTGCTTGCAAAGGAGCGCCCGAAGCACTGCTTCGTCATTCTACGTTGAGCGAGGAAGAGAAGGAAAAAGTACACCGTCAAGTCGCTGCTTTTGCCGCCGATGGGCTGCGGATGCTTGGGGTTGGCGTGGCTTCGTTTGAAGGAAAAACGTTTCCCGAAAAACAACAGGAGTTCTCGTTTGAGTTTTTGGGTCTTGTTGGCTTTTACGACCCCCCAAAACGTAACATCGCCAGCGTTTTTAAACAGTTTTACGACGCGGGTATTCAGTTAAAAATCATTACGGGCGACAATTCCCTCACGACGGAGGCCATCGCCAAACAGGCGCATTTCAGAAGTACTACCCCACCATTGACGGGAGAGGAGTTGCTACATCTTTCTCCCGAAGACGCTGAGAAGAAAATCGCAGAAACGACGCTCTTTACCCGTATGTTTCCTGAAGCAAAGCTAAAGATTATCAATACGCTCAAGGCTCAAAACCAAATTGTGGGAATGACGGGCGATGGTGTCAACGATGGCCCTGCGCTCAAAGCTGCTCACATCGGCATTGCAATGGGAAAACGAGGTTCGGAAATCGCGAAACAAGCCTCTTCGCTGATTTTGGTGGACGATGATTTTGGAAAAATGGTGGAGGCAGTGGCGGCAGGGCGAAAAATCTATAATAACCTTAAAAAAGCCATTCAGTACATCATTTCCATTCACATTCCAATCATTCTGACCGTGGCGCTGCCGCTGGTGCTAGGTTGGGTGTATCCCGCTATTTTTACGCCCGTTCACGTTATCTTTTTAGAACTTATCATGGGGCCGACTTGCTCGATTGTCTATGAAAATGAACCACTCGAAAAACGAAGTATGCACCAACCTCCCCGTCCGATGACGACCACTTTTCTGAGCCTTCGTGAGTTGTCGATTAGCATTGTACAAGGGTTGATGATTACGGCGGGAACTTTGTTTATCTACCAATATTCAGTTCGACAGGGGTATTCGGAAGACCAAACGCGGACGATGGTGTTTGCTACGCTGGTAATTGCCAACATCTTTCTGACACTCGCCAATCGGTCTTTTTATGACTCAGTGATTGAGAGTTTTAAATATAAAAATAACTTGCTTTTGGGCGTGATTGGGCTAACTATTTTACTTTTGGCGGGGTTGGTGTATATTCCAATTTTAGCGAATTTTTTCAGGCTTACTCCGTTGTTGTTGAGCCAGTTAGGTTTTGTTAGTTTGGTAAGCTTGGCGAGTGTCGGCTGGTTTGAAGGCTTTAAATGGGGAAAGAGAAAACGATTTTGGTAAGGAAGAAAATTTACCTTTAATGCTCAGACAACGGCTGTTTGGTTGGTAATAAGAATATATTTACTTTCGCTTGTTCAACTCACGGCTTGAGCTTTCTCTAATTTACCAATTAAACTCAGCTAATTTACCCTGTATGAAAAACATTTTCCGAATGCTGCTGCCCGTGGCAGTTATTAGCTCTTTTTTTGCCTTTACTTCCGTGGTCGATAAGACCTATTATTGGGAGCAATACAATATCGAAATCACGGTTCCGCGCGATTTTAAAATTGTAAAAAATACCAGCAATGAATTTGAAATGAAAGGCGATGGCATGGAATTGTTCATGTACATCTGGAACCAAAAGAAACTTGCGGTAGAAGACATGGACGAAGCGACGGTTGAGCTTGCCAAAGAACTCAAGCTACAAGAAGTCGATGAAGAAGAAGCGTTCAAAAATGGTGACTTTGCGGGCTATTACGTAGAAGGTTTTAAAGACGGCGACCGAGTAATGCTCGCTGGAGTGGTGGACCTACAAAGCCGTACCAATTTCTTTATCGTTATTACGTTTGATGACAAAGACGAAGAAGCCGAAAAAGAAGCGCTTAAAATTCTTGAAAACATCGACCATAAAGACTAGTCGATGAATCATTACTCAAGCCGTTGGAACAAAAAAAGCCGCTTCGCGAACGGAGCGGCTTTTGCATATTGGGGTCAAAATGTAATGCCTTTGCCCGACTATTCGCCGTGCATCCACGCTTTTTTTGCGAGGAGTGTTTCTTCATCTTCTTCGTTGTCTGGATCAGGGACGCAGCAGTCCACAGGACAAACAGCGGCGCATTGTGGTTCTTCGTGGAAACCTACGCATTCTGTACACTTATCGGTTACGATATAGTAAAACTCGTCTGAAACAGGTTTTTGCTTTACTTTTGCATTTACAACAGTTCCGTCGCCGTAGTCGATTTCTTCAAGGGCAGTTCCGCCCGCGAAGGTCCATTCTACACCTCCTTCGTATATTGCAGTATTCGGACATTCTGGCTCACATGCACCACAGTTGATGCATTCGTCAGTAATCATGATAGCCATATTGCAGAGTATCGTTTAGTTTTGGGATATTTGCATTCGCAATTAAAAAACAAATTTACTTATTTAAAGTTTCGGTTGGGGTACAAAAAATATATTTCTTATTTTATTTGTACTTTTCCTATAAATAGTTCAATGAATAATCTCGAAAAACGCATAGCTCCGTTTGTTTCCTTAGGAAAACTACTCAAAACAAACGCCATTGAAGAAATAACGTACCGGGCTCAATCGCAAAATCATTGGTTTACGCCTGAGTTTGTGGCCGAATCACTGCGCTCTATCGCCTCAGGCTATTTGGAAGAAGATACGCTAATGCGGTGGTTGCAGACGTATCCTACCTTGGCCACTGCCGACGAAATAAAACCCAGAAAAATTGGGGTCGTGATGGCAGGTAACATTCCCGCTGTGGGTTTTCACGATATGTTGTGTGTTCTTTTGAGTGGGCATCATTTATTGGCCAAACTCAGTTCGGACGATCGCCTGTTGATGCTTTTTTTGATGCAACAGTTGAAGGAAATTGACCCTACTTTGGCCGAACGTATCACCGTAGCCGAACGCCTCAACGACGCCGACGCTTTCATTGCCACGGGTAGCGATAATACGGCCCGTTATTTTGAATATTATTTTTCAAAGAAACCCCACATCATTCGCCGTAATCGGACGTCGGTGGGTGTGCTCAATGGCACTGAAACTACCGAAGAACTCGACGCTTTTGGGCGGGATGTACTTCAGTATTTTGGGCTTGGTTGCCGTAATGTTTCAAAGGTTTATGTGCCCGAAGGGTATTTGTTTGATACGTTTTACGAAACGATTGAATCAAAGGCCAATACGTACATCAACCACCACAAGTACTTTAATAATTATGAGTATAACAGGTCGGTGTATTTGGTCAATCGTGAGCCGCATTTCGATAATGGATTTTTGATGATGCGAAAATCGGAGTCGTTGGTTTCACCGATTTCAGTGTTGTATTATGAAACATATACTTCGGCGGAAGAGCTTGCTGAAAAACTAGCGGAGCAAGCCGAAAAAATTCAGTGCATTGTTTCGCAAAATGGCTGGTTTCCCAACAGCCTACCGTTGGGGCAAGCCCAAGCCCCTACGCTTTTTGACTATGCCGACGGCGTGGATACCATGGCATTTTTAACAAGCCTTTAACGCGAATGACCGAGGCTTCGCATCGCTATTTTGTGCTCAACAAGCCCTATAATATGCTGTCGCAATTTATAGGGCCTGCTGATGCTCGCAAGCTGGATGAGTTGGCGTTCGATTTTCCCGAAGGAACGCACCCGATTGGGCGGCTCGATGGCATTTCGGAAGGGTTGTTGCTGCTTACGACCAACAAAAAAGTGACCAGATTGCTCTTTCAAGGTGAAACTACCCACAAGCGAAGCTACTTGGTGCAGGTGTATAAAGTGGTGAGTGCCGAAAACCTTCAACGCCTCCGCGAGGGCGTTGCTATTCGCATTCGCGGCACGGAAGAACTGTATGTCACAGCTCCTTGCGAAGTACAAATCGTAGAAAAACCAATCAATTTATTCCAAAGTGGCTACGAATTTGACGAGCGAATCCCTCATACTTGGCTCCTTATTACGATGACCGAAGGCAAATTTCGCCAAATACGAAAAATGATAAAAGCCATCAACCACCGATGTCAGCGACTTATTCGGCTCTCCATCGAAGAGCTGTCGTTGGAAGATTTACAACCTGGGCAAGTTCGGGAAATCGAGGAAGAAACGTTTTTTCAACAACTCAAGATTAACAATTGGCGGTGAGGGGCGCGTTCTTATTTTTTTATCTTTCCCACTAGCCGAAACCACTATTTCAGAGGTATTTGTAGAGGTAATGTTGCTTTTATGAGCACGCACCCTTCTAATCTACGTCTGACATGAGAAAAATGCTTGTTGCAAGCTGGTTTTTACTGGTTTGTATGGTTCAATGGGGCATCGCCCAAGTCCCAGGAAGTAAAGTTGCATACAGCCCAGCTTCGTCGGGCTTGTACATCGGGTCGCCAAGTATTTGCCGCCTTGCTAATGGCGATTATTTAGCTTCACACGACTTATTTGGCCCTCAATCCAACGAGTTTGAGCGTCCTGTTTCTTGCATTTATCGCTCGACTGACAAAGGGAAAACGTGGACTCAAATCTCAAAAATCAACGGGCAATTTTGGTCAAAACTCTTTGTCCACCAAGGAAAACTATACTTTCTCGGAACAAGCAAACACCATGGCAACACCATTATTCGAAAATCGCTTGATAACGGCGTCACGTGGACTGAGCCTACCGATGGCGAAAACGGGCTGCTATTGGCTGGAGAGTACCACTGCGCGCCCGTACCGCTGATTGAACACAACGGACGCCTGTGGCGCGCCATGGAAGATGCCATGGGGCCGATTAAAAAATGGGGAAAACGGTACGGGGCGTTTATGATGTCGATGCCACTGGATGCTGACCCAATGAAAGCGTCAAACTGGAGCCACAGCAACGTGCTACGATACGATTCAACACTTTTGGGCGGGAATTTTGGGGGATGGATAGAGGGCAATGCCGTTGTGACCCCACAAGGAGAATTGCTCGATATTTTACGGGTGGACGATAAAAGTACCTTGGAGGAGAAGGCCGCGTTTGTGCACATCAGTGCCGACGGTAAAAACGCCACTTTTGACCCTACCAAAGACTTTGTCAACTTCCCTGGCGGAAGTAAAAAGTTTACAATTCGTTTTGACCCAAAATCAAAACGCTACTGGACGCTTGCCAATTATATTCCTCAAGAAATCAAAGATGCAAACCCTAAACGTAACCCTGCCAGTATCCGCAATACTCAAGCTTTGTTTAGTTCGGAAGACCTGATTCATTGGAAATTACACAAAGTAGTTCTTCAACACCCAGATGTTTTGAAACACGGTTTTCAGTACGTGGACTGGCTTTTTGAGGGCAGACATATTGTGTTTTTGTCACGCACGGCCTACGACGACGGCGTAGGAGGGGCACACAACAACCACGACGCCAATTACCTAACCTTTCACCGCATTAAAAAATTTAGAAAACAGTGAACACAGTAACTCAACCGAGCCGTTTGGCTTCGCTCGATGCCCTGCGTGGCTTTGACATGCTCATGATTTCGGGCGGTGGCGCCTTTCTGTATTTGTTGGGAGGAAAAACAGGATGGTCGTTTATCGACGCCATCGCCGAACAATTTCACCATCCCGATTGGAATGGCTTTACCTTCTACGACTTCATTTTTCCCTTGTTTCTGTTTATGGCGGGGGTTTCGTTGGCGTTTAGCCTCAAGAGTGGTTTGGCCAAAGGAATCTCACAAGCTGAGTTGACCAAAAAAGTCTTCAAGCGAATGTTAATTTTGTTTGTATTGGGGATTTTGGACAAAAACGCCCCCGTTGATGTTTTCGACCCTGCTCATATTCGCTATGGCACTGTTTTGGGGCGGATTGGTATTGCTACTTTTTTAGTGGCTTTGTTGTATATGCGTTTTACGTGGACACAAATGCTCTACATCGCTTTTGGAATTTTAGTCCTTTATTTTTCGGTGTTGATGCTCATCCCTGCTCCAGGTTTTCAGGCAGGAGATTTGACGTTTGAAGGGAATTTAGTGGGCTGGCTCGATCGTACTTTTATGCCTGGCCGTCTCAAACAAAAGACCTACGATGAACTTGCCATGACGACGCAACTGTCGGCCACTTGTCTGACCATTTTTGGCTGCTTAGCGGGAGATATTCTGCAAAATAATACCATTTCAGTAGCTCAAAAGCTGAAACAACTGAGTTTGATGGGCGTCATTGGGGTAGTGGCAGGACTGGCGTGGTCACCCTTTTTCCCTATCAATAAACACCTTTGGTCGAGTTCGTTTATTCTATTAACGGGCGGAATGGCTTTTTTGATGGTGGTTCTTTTCTACTGGATTATTGACGTCAAAAAATACACGCGCTGGACGTTTTTCTTCAAAGTAATTGGGATGAATTCGTTGGTGATTTACTTGGCGTGTCGCTTTATCAGCTTTGGTGAAACCTCGCGGTTGTTGTTTGCGGGGCTATACGGCCATGCCCCCGAGCCGTGGCACGAAGTTTTCAACGCCCTCGGCGGGTTGTTGTTGGTATGGTTGATGCTGTACGTGATGTATCGCCACAAGATTTTTGTGAAGGTGTAGGAGATTTATTAAAGCCATTCAAAATGCTCCGAAAGGCGTTCTTTATGCAGTCGAGACACAGGAATAGATTGATTGTTGGTCATAATAATGTACGAACCTTCGCCTTTGTAAAACTTTTTGATGTGTTCGAGATTGATAAGGTATTGGCGATGAATACGCAAAAAACCTCGCTCCTCAAGTAATTCTTGTATTTCTTTGAGGGTTTTGGTGACCAAACAAGTCTGTCCATTGCTCAAAAAAAACTTGGTGTAACTATCATCTGACTCACAGTATATGATTTCTTTTAGGCTTACAAAGGTGATGCCGTTTTGGTAAGGCAAAGCGATTTTATCGATTGGAGGGCGCTGTGCATTTGTAAATTGTTTTTTCAAGTGCTCAATCTGTTCACGAGAAGTTTGTTGAAATTTTTCTGCACGCTTTACTGAATTTATTAATTCCTGAGAATCAACAGGTTTGAGTAGGTAGTCAATGGCGCTGTACTTAAATGCCTTGAGTGCAAATTTGTCATAAGCCGTAACAAAAATCAGGGCAAAAGGTATCCCTTCTACCGCCTCCAGTACCTGAAAACCATTCATTTGAGGCATTTCAATGTCTAAAAAAACGAGTTCAGGGCGGTGTTCTATGATGGCCGCCACTCCTTTGATGCTGCTTGTGCAAGTAGCGACGACTTCAACCTGTGGGCATTTCTGATTCAGTCGAATGCAGAGAAGCTCAACTGCATCGGGTTCGTCGTCAATGATAATTGCTCTCATAATTAAATTGGGATTTCTACTACGACCTTTGTACCCGTGGCCTCTCCCTGCTTATTTTTCAGGTCAATGATTTGGACTTGGGTGGCAGTGTTGTAAAGTTGATTGATAAGTTCGATACGTTCGGCGGTCACTTTCATGCCGAACGATTTGTTTTGAGTGGCAGATTTGCTTTTAAATTCTGCTGCTTTTTCTCGGCCTATTCCATCATCGGTGATGTCAAACCGAAGTAAATTTTCTTTAGGTTGAGTAACTTCTATCCGAATAATTCCGCCTTCTTCTTTGTGCATAAGTCCGTGCCAGATAGCATTTTCCACAAAAGGTTGCAGTAGCAACGGAGGAATTTGAATAGAATCTTTGTCCACGTTTTGAGCAATGTTGATGAAGGCGTTGACTTTTCCTCGAAAACGCATAGCTTCCATTTCCATGTAGAGCCTAAGGGTTTCTAGCTCGTTTTCGAGTGATACTTTTTCAGAACGGGAGTTCTCCAGTACCAATCGAATGAGTCGTGAGAATTTGTTGAGGTAATCAGTAGCTTTCTCTGTATTGCTTTGTGCTGTATATAATTGAATGGAATTGAGGCAGTTGAAGATGAAGTGAGGGTTCATCTGTGCCCGTAAGGCTGAGATCTCGGTAGCTTGAATTTTATGAGTGACTTCCCTGATAATTTCATTTTTCGCTTCTAAGTCCTTGTTTTTTGTTCTCAGTTTGTGGTTGTACCAAAATAAAACTAATCCTAATAGAGCACTCAAAGCTAATCCAACTTCAAGGGTATTTCTTGTACGACTTTCAATGAGTTTATTCTGTCGAAATTCTTTAATTTGTAGATTATTGATAAGTTTTTGCTGCTTTGATTTTTCCTCAAATGCAAGTGCTTTTTGTTTGATAGCTTGTTCTCTTAGTGCTTGTGTTTCTATCTGTCTTTCTAATTTTTCGCTTACTACTTGATTTAAAAACCGTTGCCTTTCAGCGGAAGCCTTTAATTTTTCCAACTCATTTTGGTGACGAATCTTTAATAGCTCTTGTTGTCTCAGTTCTTCTAATTGTTTATTTTTCAATTCAGCTTTTTCTAAATCGAATCTACTTTGTACTTTATAAAGTTCTTCGGCATTGAACTTAGCTTCGAGCGAATCCCGCCATATTATATATTGTTCAAAATGCTTTAAACTTTCTTGCCAATTAGCCTGTTTTTGCGAAATTTGATAAAGTACGTAGTGGGCTTTCTTGAGGGCGTTTTTGGCTGCGGGAGGTTTTAAAGCTTGATAAGCATAAATTTGTGCCTGAGGCAAATCGTTAATTTCAAGAAAACAATTGGCTAAGTTTGCTTGAGTTGCTGTCAAATTTTCTCGTTTTTTAAGGTCTAACCAAAGTGTTTCAGCTTTTTTTCCATATTCAATGGCTTGCTGGTACTTACCTTGCAATTGATAAAATACTGCCAAATTATCATAAATACCTGCATGGGAGCTTATAAAAGGTATTTTAGGAAGGTGTTCTAAAATTTTTACAAAATAGGTGTTAGCAGTTTGATACTGTTTTTTACTTGTATATAACATGGCGATACCTTCCCAGATGGCAACTGTATAAGCATTTGTGCTGGCTTTGCTCAAGCCTGTGCCTAGGGCGATACGTGCTTCCGATTGATGAAAGTAAGTGAGGGATTTGTCAAATTCTTTGACACTTGAGTATAAATCTCCCAAATTATAACAAATCCGCCAAAGAACTTGCGGGTCGTGACTGGCGTTTAAAACTGTTTCATAAGCACGTAAATTAAGCCGTAAAGCTTCTTCCAAGTTTAATTTTATATCTCTTTGATAATGTGCTTGCTGAAATAAACCTTTCACTTCAAATTCCGTATTCCTACAATTTTTGGCATACTCAATTGTCTTTCTTGCGTAAAAAAGGCAGCTATCAGGAGCTATCTTTGACTGTCTAAAAATAGAAGCCATGTAATTGTAAAGCTGCAATATACTGGTATCTTTTCGGGCAGAATGGGGCTGTTTTTGTTGGGCATTAATCATTACTCGCGCTTTATCAAGCAAAGAGTTGACGTATAATTCATCGGATGATTTATTTAAATCAAACTGCGCTGGAACTACGTATGTTTGCCCTTCTTGTGTTCTAACAGGAGGAAACTGAGCTATTCCTACTAAAGCCTTCAGAAATAAAAAGAGAATATATAAAGTCCTTTTATACATCATTATAGCGTTTGTATAATAATAGCGTGAGTTACTCGTATAAAACCTCATTTACAATATTAGCTTAATATGCTCTCCTTATTCTATAATGCGTCGCCAACGGTCTGGTTTAGTAGGTAAATGACAGGTTTAAATGGGTTAATGAAGCAGACAATTAAATCATAATCTTTTCCATTTTTGTTACCGTTTACTCAATCACCTACTAAAACCCGTCGTTCGCCTGCCGAAACAGGTCACTCACGGGTATGAAATGGAAGGTAATACAAGGAGTTTGTAGGTTTGAAGCATCAATTTTGAACTTATAAGACCACGTTTCGACAATGAAAACCCTACAAAAACTCATCACTCTGGCCTTTTTGCTCATTACTGTGGCTGCCTGCCAGGATCATCGTACGCCAACCCCGCCCTGCAAAGTTTCGGTCATCGATCGAGGCAATGGCAACAAACATACCTATACCTACGACTCGAATGGCAAAATCACCCAAATGGCTCGTGAGTTTGATGGAACGGGGTCGGGAAATATCTCAAAATTCGTATATACCTTTACGTACGATGCTTCTGGCTTACTTATCAAATCTTCGATAAAGTTAGACGGCAAAGATTATAGCACTGAAACTTATAGCTATTACTACAGTCAAATCTCAAAAGTAACCTATGTCAACGCCGACGGCAGTGAGGGAATCAACAACCTTAAATACAACGCAGCTGGCCAAATCACTGAGTTTACCTACGAAACGGGCGACCCGAATTTGGACGGAAAACAGTATTTTGAATACGATGCCAACGGTATTATCACAAAGCGCGGCTTTGCCGACTTACAGGGTAATAAGTACTTTGAAGTAATCAATAATCCTGTCGGGATAGTAAAATCGCCAGAGCAATTGCTGGTTAAAAGTGGCTTACCGTTTGATGTGTTGTCGGGCTTTTCGTGGCAGGTCGCCGAGGGTAATGTAGGTACAACCTATGAGTCATTTGTTGCTGACCAAGACGGCAAATTAGTATCCGACGGCAAAGAGAAAATCACGGACGTAAAGACCAACTCGCAGGGCTATCTCATTGAAAATACCACGATTGATGCTGCCAACAAAAGTAGTATTCAGCGAATTACGCTGATGGATTGCCAATAGTTAGCGATAAAGAATGCCTCTTAATAAATAACTTAACTAAGGTTGAAGGAAAATCAATATTTTCGAAAACTTTTATAAACCTCGTAAATCCCCTTTATATATGACTCGTTCATTTACAATCAATGGCGAATTTGAAAACCTAGCATTACCAGTACACCAAGGCGTGGAAGGTCTTCTGCTTTGGGATCAAGATGTACAACCATACATTGATAAATTTAATGACTTTTTTCCTGCGCAGAAGCCTTTCTTTATTTCAAAAAGCTCTTGGAAAAAGCTTTGGTCAGGAAACGGCTTTGTTCCTCAAAATGAAAAAGTGTATCTCCTCCTTTTTTGTACCGCTTATGATAGTGAAAATAAATCAGTTTATTATCGAATCCGACTGGTTACTATTCTAAAAACGGACTTAGCTAATGCCGAAACCGCTATTCCTAAACCTCTAAAAGTAAATGTCAGAGTATATGCTTCTCCCATTGCTTATACGGTACGCAACATGGGAAGTGAGGATTGCTTAAAGTGGTTAGATATTGATAATCCTCTTGATAAAGCCAAGTTAATACAAATTAACCTTGATGTAGAAAACTGGAAAAGTAACATGAGGGCGTTTTTCCCTGAATTATTAACAGACCAAGAGCCCAAATATATAGGAAACATGGTAGGGGCAAAAAGAATCAAAACTATTTTGCTTACCTTTCCATCGGTAGGAGGCATTACCATCAGTCCCGCACTTTTTAAAAAGGAAAGAAATAATAAACCTTTTATTGCTTTCAAAATCAACCCTATGGGTGGTACTTTATCGGCAGACGGAGAAGATATTCTAAAATGCCCTCCTGGTGGTAACCCTTGCGCGAGCCCTCAATCAATGTAAGAGAATTAATTAGCTTTTGTTTGCCCTATGTCACTTGAAGATTCTTATTTTCTATGTTTTTATCTACAGTTACTGTCTTATGCCTTCCCTATCTGGGTGGGCATAAGACATTTTCGGTATTTCGATAACCGTCTCAAATTATTTTTCCTAGGTATTCTCATTGCCTGTTGTATTGATGTAACCTCTTGGGTGCTGTATAAACTTCACATTCAAAATCACTATTTAGATTATTTTTTCAGTTTTAATGGGTTTATTGTAAAGTTGCTGATTTACAGGTTTTTTATTAAGAGCCAAAGGCAGAGGAAAATAATTATCGGGATTGGTATATTGCTTATTCCCTTTTTTTTAGTCGATATTCTTTGGATATCTGGCATCAAACATCATAATGCTTTTTCGGGAGGAGCCGCACAATTGTGGGTATTTATAGCTACTTTTTACTGTTTGCGTCAGTTAATTCAAGAACACGTTGTCGGAATCAGAAAACAACCTTTTTTTTGGATTTTTATAGGTGTCCTTATCAAAGTAGGGCTCACTTATTTTGATACAGTGGCGTATAATTTTATACTCAATAGTTCGGTGACTCTAACCTATTTATTGTCTGATTTTACGTATCTTACCTCCGTGATAGAAAATATACTATACGCGATTGGTTTCAAACATGCTAAAACTAAGTAAACTCGTTGTCCTAATTTGTTTTTTGAGCCTATCCAAAGCCCTTTCTCAAAGTATTAAGATTGATTCTGTAGTAGCTCCTGCTTTAGCCCATAACAACCGACTTCAATCAGTTACATTTAAGCCAATTGGCAGTGAAATTCGGGTAAGTCCTACTCAAAATTTCCTATTTATCTATTTTACATCTTCTCCAAAAAATCCAGTTTGCGAGTACCAATTGATGGGATTAGAAACGTATTTTACATCAACAACTAATTCATACATCTATTACCCAAATTTGCCTGAAGGAACCTATACGTTGGTAGTTAGGGTACGCGGTACTGACAAACCTACTACCACTTTAACCATCGTTGTTGAAGGGCCTTTTTGGCAGCAATGGTGGTTTGTTCCCCTTGTGTTTGTATTTATATTGGGCATGATGGGGCTGGTTTTTTATCTCTTCTTTTTCTACCGAACACGACAGCAGCTTTACCTTCAGTCCGTTAGGCATGAGCTGGAAATCAAGGCATTGCGTGCGCAGATGAATCCTCATTTTATTTTTAATTGTCTCAATACCATTGATGCGTATATTATCCGTAAACAATTCATACAAGCCTCAGACTGTTTGCAGAAATTCTCCCGATTGGTTCGGCATATTTTGGAAAATTCAGAATTTCAGACCATCGGTATTGATAAAGAGCTTGAAACGCTGCGACTCTATATCGAACTGGAACAGGAGCGGTTTGCCAATACCTTCTATTATGAGCTCACGGTTGATCCATCTTTGATGGAAGACTCTTATCAAATTCCTCCGTTGTTGCTGCAACCTTTTGTCGAAAATGCCATCCTGCACGGATTACGGCATCTGAAAGACCGAGAAGGTCTCCTCAGAATCCATTTACAGCAAATCTTAGTAAACCAAACAGAGCGCCTGTTCTGTCAAATAGAAGACAACGGCATCGGTCGGGAAGCTTCCGCTAAACTCAATGAACATTACCAAGATCATCATAAATCAATGGGGATGAACGTAACTTTTGAACGTATAAATGCTCACCAAGCCCACTACGGCGAATTGATGAAAACGCAGATTGAAGACCTCAGAGAGCCTCATACGGGCACGATTGTGAGGCTATGGCTTCCTTTACTGACCCAATTTTGGCAAAAAAAATAAAGCGATAAGCCTAAATTCGATGCGGTCTCATCCTCGCTTCTATCTACTTTTTATTGAAATAACGGACGGCTTTATACACCCTGTTATTCTCATTATTTCCATTGCCGTTTGCTCAATCACCTGCTAAAACCCGTTACTTACCTTTTAAAAACCACCTCTCACGGCTATACAATGGCAGTGTGTTAGGGAAGTGTGTAGGTTTGACCCATCCAATACATCGGAACGCAAATTACTACAATAATAATGAAAACACCTGCCCGCTTCTGCCTTCTCTTCTTATGCATCATTGGGCTTATTTCAGTCTGGTCTTGCAAGGAGAAAGCGACCCCAACGCCCATAACAAAAAGTTCAGCTAAGTCCATTATCAAATTTACCTTCGGGACGCTCACTCCAGCAGTGGAGGCTACCGTAAGTGGTACAGCCATTGCAGCCACTGTACCAGCAGGGACAGATATTACTAAGCTTGTGCCTACCATTACGCTCTCAGATAAAGCTACGGTTTCGCCCGCATCGGGTGCGGTGCAGGATTTTTCAAAAGAGGTAAGCTATACGGTCACGGCAGAGGATGCGAGTACGCAGGTGTATAAGGTGAGTGTGACAGTAGCGAAACCCGTCAATAACGGGACAGTTTACATCGGTAACCTTGATGGTAATTTTTATGCTTTAGATGCCCTAACGGGTGCTGAAAAGTGGAAATTTAAAACAGACGCAAGCATTAATTCCACACCAACCGTGGTAAATGGCGTGGTGTTTTTTGCAAGTTGGGATAAAAAACTTTATGCCCTCGATGCTGAAACAGGTGCAAAAAAATGGGAATCAAATCCCGTAACGGTTGCGCTGTTGCAACCTTTCGCCGCGCCAATAGTGAGCAATGGGATGCTGTACTATGGCGGTGAACATTTTTTATATGCGCTTGATGCTGCCACAGGAGCCAAGAAATGGGAATTCCGCAACGATGAAGTATATCCTTGGCAAGCCTCCCCTACCGTAGTGAACGGCATCGTCTATGCCAGCATTCGGGGAAGTTCGGGCGGAAAATCAGGACTTCATGCCCTCGATGCCGCAACGGGAACGTTGAAATGGCATCAGCCTGACATTGGTATTTCAGAGTCATCGCCTGCGATGGCGGATGGATTTTTGTATGCAGGCTCGGAATTTAATGGTTTTATGGCTTTCGATGCCCAGACAGGGGCAATCAAATGGACATTTGCCAGCGGCTTGATTACCAATTCAGCTCCTACTGTTGCCAACGGAATTGTGTATGTAGGTGCGAGTGCGTTGACGCACACTAACAATGATAAACTCTACGCGATAGATGCCAAAACGGGAGCAAAGAAGTGGGAGTTTAAAACCCCTGATGGTGGTCCTGATTATTCGTCACCTATCGTAGCTAATGGTATTGTTTATATTGGTGCAGGTAGTACGCTTTATGCCATTGATGCCAGTTCGGGTACCAAAAAATGGGAGGCTAAACCAGAAGCCAATAACTTGATTTTTTCGGGTCCAGTCGTAGCAACGGGGCTGGTTTACCAAGGCATCGGCAAAAAGCTCTACGCCTTTGATGCAACAACAGGGGCTAAAAAATGGGAATACGATACTGGCCGTGCTATTAGTCATTCTTCTCCCTGCGTGGTAGCCAAAGATGGTACGGTGTATCATGCAGGTATCAGCGGGGCGGTGCAGTAAAATCACCTATCCCATTACAACGGTCATACACATTCATTCGTAAAATTCAGTATCATGAAGATTAAACAAGCAATCCGCTTCATTGGGCTGCTGGGACTATTGGTATGTCTATTTTTCAGTCAGAGTTGTAGAAAAAAGCAGGATCCAAATCCTTCCCAGGCACCTACCATAGGAACCACTACCGTCAGTAATGTTACTTACAACAGTGCAGCTTTGGCATCGGCCATTAAAACTACGGGTTTCAACACAGCTGCCAAAAGTCCCATTTCGGAGTATGGATTTGTGTATGGGCAAACTGATAACCCAACTGATAACAAAGTAAAAGCGGGTACGGCTACCGAACAACCCATTGATTTTACGGGGCAGCTAACTAGACTCACCCCCGGCAGCAAATACTTTGTGAGGAGTTATGTGGTTTATACCCTCGAAAACCAAGCTGAGACGGCTTATGGCGAGCAATCTACCTTTACCACTCAGAACCTGAAAGCGCCAGATGTATCGACTAACGACGCTACCGACCTAACAACCAACGCTTTCTCAATAGCAGGCAAACTGACAGCCCTTGGTACGAGCGATGTTCTGCAGACAGGGCATGTGTTGTCAGCTACCAATCAAACACCTACTCTTGCTGATACCAAAACCGAAACGGGGGGAAGTAACAGTGTCCCAAAAGAGTTTAAAAGCACGTTTACGAACTTGCAGCCCAATACTACCTACTATGTGCGTGCCTATGCTACCAACACCACGGGTACAGGTTATGGTGACGTAAAAATCATTAAAACTGCCAATGTAGTGGCACCTACTGCAACAACAGGAAACGTCTCTAATATTACGACTTCCTCGGCCGATGTGGGTGTAACGCGTAATACGCTTGGAACAACGACCAATGGCCAAGTGGGCATCTGCTGGAGCAGTACAAATCAGAATCCTACTATTGCCGATACTAAACGTGAAAATGGATCTTCAAACGCACCTGAGTTTTTTACTATAAATCTAACGAACCTAAATCCCAACACTACTTACTATGTGCGCGGCTATGCTACTACCGCTGCTGGAACAGGCTATGGTGAAGTAAAGAGTTTTAAGACAAATCTCGTTCTCCCCACAGTCGAGACAACGCCCAATCCAACCTTCAATACCTCACCCAATTTAGAAAGTGACGAGGCAAGAATAACACTTCTCGGTACGGTAGTTACTAAAGGAGTATCCATTCTTGAGTACGGGTTTGTGGTGCAAAACTCCAAACAACCGAATCCTACCATCGACAGTTATGTTTTGAAGGTAGTAAGCAACAGTTCAATAACCAGTAGCAACGGTGCCGTCATAGGGGGAGAAATCAAAAAAGTAGATATTGAAAAACTGGAAGTAACGAATAATTTCAGAGCTTATATCAAAACCGCTGATGGTGTTTATTACGGCAGCAACCAAACTTTTTCTTACACCTATCCGCCCGAGTTCAGCAGTGTAAAGTTTGATTGTTATGGAACTTCGTTCTTTGTTACCAAATATAGCCGTACTCCCCAAATAACAGAAATAGGAGAAATTGAAGTTTTCAGTACAAACTATACATTGGTAACCCCTCTAAAGCTGCCGAACAGTGCAGGCTATACCGAAAAACAGTATTTCAATATCCCTACGGCAGATGCCAGTTACTCGCTCTATGTGTTCAATACAAGCGGAAAACTGATTAGTTTACTACCCTCCGCTAATGGGAAAGTATATACAACCAATGCCAAAATCGAATCTGGAAGCCTGCAAAGGGTTTGTTGGAGTTATCCCTGGAAGTTGGTTATTCCTTATGCCAAAATGGCCAATGGCACGGTTTACTATCCCAATCCTCCCTCCATTAAACCTGTCGAGAAGTGTTTTATTGACTGTACAGTTAGATAACTCATTTGTAACAATCTTTTTTCCAACAAAACTCGTCGGAGGATAAACGAATAATACCATGAAAAAAATAACTTCTTTTATTGTGCCACTTGTATGTGTTTCAATGCTGTTTTTATTAACGGGCTGCCCTAAACCTTCTGACCCTGATTATAAAGCAGCAATTAAAGCTAAATATCAACAACTGGGCTGGATGCCAGAAGCTGATAACGGTGGCGAACCAGTTAAAACCGCAAGTGGTAACGGTTGGGTGCAATATTATGGCAACAAAGACCGCGCAATTTATTATATCGACGGAAAGGCATTTGGTTTCTTAAATTATGAAATGAAGAAATATGAAGCCCTTGGTCAAGATAAGTTTACGGCATTGGGTACGCCTACTTCTGATTGGCAACAGTTTTTGACGGGAATTACGGGTAATGAGTTTACTAAAGGAGTTATTGTTTCTACTCCAAAAGGCGTATTTGCCGTTTATGGTTCTATTTATGAAAGATACAAAGCCATCGGCCGTTGGAATAGCCCATTGGGATATCCTATTGGTGATGAAGGTACCATGACTACTCGCAAAGAGGGACGCTTTCAGCATTTTACCAAAACTGGGCCGATTGGGCAAATTTATTGGAGCCAAACCACAGGTGCTCAGGCATTTTGGGGAAAAGTAGAGATTATGTACGGGAGAGCTGGTGTCGGATATGATGGCAGTTGGTTGGGCTTACCCAAGTCGAGCTGTGACCCAAATAAAGCTGATAATCAACAAACGGTGGATTTTGAGAAAGGAAAGATTATAACTGGACCTACTTGCGGAGCTTACTTAAACCAAGATAATGAAACGGTGTATCAAAACGGCACAAGAGCAGCTAATGTAAATTCTATTCCTTGTTATAATTATTAATCCATTCCTGAAAACTAATGAAAACACTGTTTTTTACATCTATATTTTTCTTAGTTGGCCTTTTGAGCATCGCCCAAGAAACCACGTGGCGAGATGTACCTGCCAACGAGCTCAATGGCGTAGCTATCAACGATTTACAGGGACGTATGCGAGAAAGCATGGCTTATGCCACCCGCTATGGGTTTGGGGCGGGAATCCCTACCTTTGAAAATGGCAATCAAAACGGTCAAATCGTCTATGGGACAGTGCTTGTTCCTAAAAAATATGTAGAGTTCAAAGATATTCCTCAGTCAGAACTGGGCAATGTCGATTTAAACAACTTTCAGGAGCGTGTTCGTCAATCAATGACATGGGCCGCCAACCACGGCTACTCAGCGGGTATTCCTACTTTTTATCATGCCGATCATGGTCGAGGAGTCGTATGCGGAACGATACTTTTCAAACCCGATGCCGTCACATTCCGAGATATTCCGCAGAGCCGTATGGAGCCTATCAACCGCAATGAGGCGGGTACGGCAGGCTGGGTAAGATCGGCAGTAAGGTACGCTTCTAAAATAGGGCAAGTGGGGGCTTTTCCTACCTTTCACCAAGCTACGTATAATGACAAGGGATTGGTTTATGGAGTTGTTTTTTTTAAAAAATGACAAAATAGGGGACGAGCTTACCTTTGGATTTCTAATAGTATGAAATATCTTTTACTGTGTACTCTATTGTTTTCAATGAGCGATGCCGCCGCCGTTACTCATCAAAAACTTAATGTAATATCTCAAAAAATACCCGAACTCCATCCTACAGATGAATGGAAACAACCACGCCCCATTGAGCCCTTAGCCATAGTTGCGTTTGGAACCCTGATTTTTGCGGGGGCTTCATGGTTTGGACTATTAGGAGCTGTGTGGCTTTTGTTTGCGTTTGTCAGTTTAACGCTCAGTATTATCAGTCTTGTTCGAATCAAACGCGGGAAGGAAAAAAAGAGGGGAAAAGGATTAGCCTTGCTGTCATTATTTTTTAGCCTGATTCTGACCGGCTTCGCTTTAATACTTTTTGCCGCCTTCATGTTCATATAAATAGTTTGAACTACTATTCAAGAATGAAAAATCTGTCTAAGACAGAGTAGTGCGGAGCATTGAGCTATGGTATGTTTTAAAAATGGAATGACCCTAAAATTTTTAATCCTAATGAAGAAAGGAAAGCTATACCTTTTGCCCTTGCTACTGCTTTGGACGTTTGGCTTCTGCCCTGTATTCGCCCAAGACCTCAGTCAGCTTTCTGCCAAAAATCCCGTGAAGGTATCGGGAAGTGTGGGAGCACGAAGCTACTACAGCATGGGGAGCCGAAGCCCGTTGTACCGAGCCAATCCGTTTGGCTATGGGCTTTCGGGGAGTGTGACAATCTCGTTGTTGAATGGTGTCAGCTTTCCTTTTTCGGTTAGTTATTCAAATCGTCAAACGAGTTTTGCCCAGCCTTTTAATCAATTTGGTATGAGTCCTACTTACAAGGGATTTACCCTTCACGCTGGCTATCGAAATCTGCGTTTCTCGGACTATACCCTCAATGGCTTTACCATGCTGGGCGGGGGTTTGGAAGTACAGAAAGGGCTTCTGAGGATGGGTTTTATGATGGGGCGGCTCAACAAATCAATTACATCAGCCGAAAATCGCCCCACTACTTTTCGGCGTATGGGCTATGCGGCAAGGCTGGGCATCGGGAAAGGACAAAACTACCTTGACCTGATTATGATGCAGGGCTATGACGACGCCACTTCACTGACAGATTATGAAAAGTTTGGGCTGAGTCCAGCCAGAAATACGGTCGTGGGAGTGGTCATAAATAAGAGCTTTGGAACACGACTGGTTTTTAATGCCGACGCTGCCCTCAGTATTTATACGGGCGATGTCAACGCCGCCAAAATAGACCCTGCCCTGCTCGAAGCTCAAGTGTCGCCTGTGCTCTACAAAACGGTTGACGCCAATATCTCTTCAAGGGGGTTAATAGCTGTCAGTAGTAGCTTGGCGTATAGTGGAAAAGGTTATGGGATTCGGGCAGGTTATCAGCGTATCGACCCAGGGTTTACGACCATGGGAATGTATAATGTGAATAACGATTTGGAAATTATCTCCATCGCGCCGCGCTTTAATTTTTTGAAAAATAAAGTGGTTTTTAATGGCAATTTGCGTCTTCAACGCGACAATCTCTACAGTGATAAACTCCGCAGTACACGGCGATTTTTGCCCTCTGCCACGTTATCCATCAATCCCTCTACTATGTTTGGTATTATGGTCAATGCCAATTATAGTACGCTCAATCAAGCGCCGGGTATCAAGCAAACCGTTACGCAAGCAGTACAGCTTATGAATCAGGCCAATTATACCCTGATGCTTATGCCTAGGCTTACATTTGTAAATGAAGCGTTTAGCCACAATCTGATGTTATCCGTGGGGACTAACCAGCTCATCGATAACAGTACGGATACTACCTTTAAACGTAATACCGAATATAGTGGCCTTAATGCTAACTTTAATTATGGACTTTCGCTGGATAAACAGTTTTTAAGTGCTGATTTTGGGGTGAGTTATTTTTCCCTTACGAACATTGGCGGTACTACCGATAATTTGGGGGTTACGGCCGGGGTAAGCAAAGGTTTCCTGAAAAATAAACTCACTTCCAATCTCAGTGCCAATTACAACCTGTCCAAAGAAAGCAACGCTATGAGTTTTTCGGCTTCAGCGCGTATGAAACCTGCCAAACATCATCGCGTAGGGTTGACCGCCTATCAAGTGATGAGCCAAGATAAAACTGCTGCCAACCGCAATTTTAACGAATTCAGAGGCACACTCGACTACACCTATACTTTCTAAAAACTATGAAAAAGGTATTTATAATTTTGATTATCAGTTTGTTAATGGTAGATATGTGTGTGGCTCAGCAGGAAACGGTGACAGGCACATTGAACATTGTAGGTCCTTATACTAACCTATTTTCTGATTATCTTAATGCCAGCAAAACACAACTGCGTTTGTCGGGCAAGGCCAATATTCGCCTCACAGGAGTTTTGAACCATAATAACCAGCCGTTGCTAACTCTGCCCGTTAACCCTGAATATTATAAAAGCAAAGGTGGCATCTGGAATATAAGGCTCAATGGTAACGATCAACCTATCACGGAAACTGATTTAAAACAATCCTTTTCGCCTGATGTAACCATCAATAACAATACTCAAGAGTTAAGAGTAGATGCTTTTGGCCAATATATATTGCCTGAGGGCGACTATGAACTTTGTATCACCATCTACGGAGCTAATGAAGATGGAAGTGCTAACGATAACTCATACCGTAAACTTTCCGCACCTATTTGTTTTAGCTTTACCATCTCTAATATCGAAGCGCCATTTTTACAACAGCCCCAAAACAAAGAACCCATACCCAACGCAAGTGCCACCTACCAACCTTTGCAATTTTCGTGGACAAGCACAGCAGGGGTACTACCTAATCGTATCAAATACAATCTGCAAATAGCTGAACTTCTTCCCAATCAAAACGAATACGATGCCTTTCGGTCGGGGCCGTTGTTTGCAGATATTCAAATAGAAAACGGAAGCCCTACATACTTATACAAGGCAAGTGATCCCAAGTTTGAAGTGGGGAAAAGCTATGCTTGGCGCGTGGTAGTAGCTGAAAAAGAGCCGATTTCTAAGTATTACGCTTTCCAAAATCATGGACTTAGTGAGGCCTTTGTCTTTCAATATGGGGGCGCAGCTGCTGATGCTAAGGTTTTTAATATCACAGCACAATTTCCCAAAAACGGTTCTTCCATTCCGTGGCGTGGCATTCCGATTATTGTCAAATATAGCCCTTACAGTACCGATTATGCTACTTTCAAGTCTTACTTGGCCGTTACGGACGGGGCAGACAAAGTGCTTTTGACCAAAGAAAGAAGTTTGGATTGGAGCGGTGCTAAATCACCACAAGAAGCACAACAGGCCAACGTGGGTAGTACCAAGACTCTTTCGGAAGTAGATGCCCAAGAAATTGCCGTAAACGAGGCCACTAATCCATTAAACGACTACGAAAAATACCGCCAAATAAAATGGGATGCAGCTGTAACAATGACCCTCAAAGGCGAAAAAACTGTCCTAAAAGCCAGTCAATCGGCCAGCTTTACGGCGGGTATGGGGCAACCCGTTTTGTCTTTGCCAAGTTCCGATGCTAAAATCGCCAAAACAGGTGAGGTATCGTTTCAGTTCTTGACCAGTCAACGTCCACCTGATTCAGAGTTGATTCCTGACGATATTGTGCAGGCCAAAAACGGATCGGTAAAGGGCTTTAAGATAAGCGTCAACGAAAAATACGTGCTGGAAATAGCAAACACCAAAGATTTTAAACCTGCCGACCTCAAAGCCACCCAAACGGGTAAATTAACCATCAATTCGGTGGATATTCAAAATGCCACCCAACTGGCCGATTTGACCTATGCCAATATTTCACACAAAATAACCATTCCCAGCGAAGGCACGTACTACTGGCGCGTAAAGTGGCTCACCGACCCCGCTGCTGACGAAAAAAGCGCGCACTACGCCGTCAGCGAAATACGGTCATTTTGTGTGGGAAAGTGTGGATTGCCTCCACCACCTGACCCAGTGGTTATGGCCGAATGCAGCGGCTGCAAGTTTCCTGATATTCAGGATAAAGTAGAAGAAAAAGCCAGCCTGGCAGAAAGCAAAATCATTTTTGCGGGTGGCACCAAGGGCTACAAAGTGACCATTAATAAAATAAGCGATGCCAACAGTGGCAAAGGGGAAGGCATTGCGACCATTTTTGGTTTGCCCATGCAGGTGACGTTTGAAGGAGTAAAAGTAAACAAAGACGGGGTCATGTTTGCGGGTAAAATTATGTCTAAGAAAAACAGCAGCGGCATCCCGAGCCTCATGCCCGATGCTACGCTGCCCAACAAACTGCCCGATTTTGATAAATTGACCACCACCAACGGCCTCACCCCTAATCTTGCCGATCCCACTCAGCTGCAAGCACAAGCCCAACAAGTACAAACTGAACTCAAAAACCGTTGGACACGTGTAACCGACTACATCAACCAAAACGCAAGTATTCTCAACAACGCTGCCAATACTGCTGGCTGTCAAACGCCCATGGGTTTTACCCAAAACCCTGGTGGCGTGGACATTACTACGGCCTTCGAGAATTTCCTGATTACGCCCACAAATGCCCAGTTTGACGTAATGACGGTGGTGGAACTAAAAGAAGAAAATATCGTGATTCCATTTGGTTTCAAAGGAGCGTGCATTGGGATAGAAGGCAGTTGTCAGGAATATACATTGTACCTATACAAAGATGTGCCTATCAGTAACTTAACCCTTAAAGGAGGGGCGGACTTGAGCAAAGCTACGCACGTAGTTTACAATACTAAAGATGGATTCAAACAGATTAATATTTATGCCGAATATGAGTTTAAAAAAGACATTATTCGCCGCAAAGACAATAACGAAAAAGTAATAGCCACGCTCAAAGCCCAAACCCCCAACGGGTTTTCGGACTGGGTAGCCAAGGTAAGTATTCCCGCGTTTAAAGTACACGGTATGGAAGACTTGGACTTTGAACTCGTAGGTGAAGCTACCTACGACCACAGCGACAAAGAAAACCCTGCTGGTATGGACAAAATGCTGGCGGCTCTCGAACCTAAACTCCCCAACAATGACAAAGGCGATGTGGGTTTGCTGAAAGAGAATACGTGGAAGGGTTTTTATTTGCCCCAACTCAAAGTAACGCTGCCCGAGGTATTCAAAGCCGACCAGAAAGATCGCGTAAACGTAACGGTTGATAATTTTGTAATTGATAGCCGTGGTGTAACGGGGAGTTTGGTCGCTAAAAACGCCATTGGCATCGGCGATGGCAATCTGGCAGGTTGGTATTTTTCATTGGATAATTTCAATGTTACTTTTTTCAACAATGTATTTATTGAAGCCGCTGCCGATGGCAAAATCGTGTTGCCTATCTCGGGCGAGGATAAAAGCACGCCGCTCACTTATACCACTACGCTCACCAAAGATAAAGAGGATAGTAAGCTGAAGTACCAGTTTGTAATCAAGCCAGATAATGACATAAACGCTTCTATCTGGAAAGCCAAAATGAGTTTGTTGGCCACCTCAAATATTACTGTAACGGTAGGCGACAAAAACGTAAATGACGGCAAGTTTTTGGCAAAGGCAGATTTGAACGGTAGTCTTACCTTCAACACCCCCGAAATAGGCGGACTTTTGCCTTCGTATGATTTGAAACTAATGAGTTTTGAGCATTTCAAAATTCAGTCTATGGCTCCCTACATTGATTTTGGAAATATTCAGTCGGATGTCTACAAAAAAGGCTCTGATATTTACCAGAAAGCATCCAATTTTATTGGCGCATTGGCCAGTCCACAGCATGAAGTTTCGGGTCTGCCCGTAAACATTGACGAGTTTGTGCCTATTATAAAACAAAGAGGAGACGCCACCGTGGCTGGGTTTTATCTACATGGCAGCCTCAATTTATCCAAAGACTTACCGCTTTCGCCCAGCGCGGGTTTGGGTATTGCCATTTTGGCCAATGTGAAGCTGGACGGCTTACGCCCCAAATTCAGTTTTGAAGGAACTGAGTTAGAAGATGTGAAGGTAAAAGGACAACTCGGCCCGGTGAGTGTAGATGGTAGTTTGAAGTTTTTCAGAAGTGATAAAACCTTCGGCGATGGTTTTAGCGGCAGCGTAACGGCTACTTTTCCGATGAATATAGCCGTCACAGCGAAGGCGCAATTTGGTGGAGTAAACAACACGAACTACTGGTATGTATATGCCAGTGGCAAACTACCCGTTCCCATTCCTATTGGCCCACCATTCTTAAACATTACTGGTTTTGGAGGAGGTGCCTATCACAATATGGCTTCCACCTATAAACCTGACCTAAACAAACTACCCGATGCGAATGCACCAGCTTATACACCCAGCGCGAATAGCAACGGGTGCTTGGCCACGGTTTATTTATCACTGGCCGAAGAAAGTCTGTTGAAAGCACAAACTACCCTTAACGTTGAATGGGATGGCGACGGCATCAAATCCGTAGGTTTAGATGGTACAGTGGATGCTTTCAACAAAGACAGTAACCCTGCCACACAAGGAGTAGCACATGGTACATTGAAAGTAAAATACGATTTCAGAGAGTCTATTTTTGATTTAAAGGGAGGCTTAGAAGCTAAATTGGCAGGTGACTTAGTGGTCATTGAAGCTCAAAATGCACTACGCATTTACATTGACAAAAACACGCAGTTTATGCAGTTAGGAAACCCTGAAGTTTATGAACAGCGCGTTAAAATGACAGTGCTTAAATTTATTTCTGGAGGCTCCTACTTTTGGCTGGGGAACGGAGCTATACCCAATGTCCCCCTACCTCAAGGCATAGACCCTGCAACTTTGCAACGAATGGGTTATAAAAGTTTCAAGGAATTAGGTTTTACAGCTGCTAAAGGAGGAATGATGTTTGGGGCTTATGTTGGATTTCCTGCCCCTCCCAAAACAGAAGAAGAATTGCGATTTTTGATTTTCTATATGAAACTTCATGCAGGAATGGGCTTCGATGTCCAGTTGGCAAAATATACCGAACCTTGTGGCGACAACGGAGTTCCTGGCATGGATGGCTGGTACGCATTGGGGCAGTTATATGCCTCGGCAGGATTCACATTTGGTGTTACGGTAGATGTTTGGTTTTATGAAGGAGATATTGAAGTTGCCAGTGTGTCCGCAACTGCCATCATGCAAGGTGGTCTGCCCAAACCATTTTGGTTTAAGGGGATGTTAAATGGGCGGTATAGTGTACTTGACGGGCTCGTTGAGGGTGACATGAATTTTAAAGTATCAGTAGGAAATGTTTGTATTCCGAATCCTCCACCAACAGACCCTTTCTCCGTGCCCTTAATCTCAGAAATATACCCTAAAGACGGCACAATAGATATTTTAGATAATCCTTCAGCTGTGTTCAACTATCCGGTCGGCAAAGAGATTGTCATTACCTCAAGTATTTTAAAGCCTGGGGGAAATGGCGAAGATAAAATAACCCGAACCGAAACGTTTAAAATTGAGATTACCATGTCAATGAACCGAACGTCAGGAGACAACAGTGGAGAATGTGCCAACAATCAGGACGATACAGGCGAACTTAGAATATCAAACGATGGGCTGAGAGCCACTTATTATCGCAATGCGGCTTTTGTACCTAATTCCAAATACCAGCTTCAGGTCATCGCAAAACCACTGACTTTAGAAAATGGCAGTTGGAAAATAATGAAAGACAAAAATGGAAATAATAGAACCCAACCCGAAGTCGCAGATTTTAATACGGGGCCTTGTCCGACCAAGTTACGCAGTGAAACCCTTGCCCTCACGTATCCTTATGAAGGGCAATGGTTTGTATTACAAAAAGAATTTGGGGGAGAAGGAGTCATTGCCTTTAATAAAAAGATGTGTTGTTTCGGCAATGATTGCGGTACGGGAAAAGCCTACACCCTTGTCATGAAATTTGCCACCGAAGACAACCCTGCGAACGAATTGGAATCCATAGTTACAAGTACGTACGGGAATGCCGACCAAGCCCAAACGCTAACTTTCAAATTGCCCAATTTGCCCAATGGAAAATTTGTAAGAATGCGGTTAGTAAAGAAACCCAATCAGGACTATTTCAAAGCGATGAATAAATCAAAGTTTGTGTATCAATCGCAGGGAACTTCAAATTCACTTGGGAAAAATACCGTGAAAATGGACGCATTCGTCAAAGAAACAAAACCTGACTATGCCGCTTTTTCTCAATACAACAATTACGTGGGTGTAGGCATGGACAAAACCACTCAAATAAATTCAGCCAATGGCGTAAATATGGCTGTAACACGCAATGACAAACAAGAACTGGTAGTTGAGCCCAAAGAAGTTCAGGTGGCTGAAGAAAGCTATTTTCGAACCAGTAAATACAATACAATGGCACAAAAACTGGCCATGGTTGATACTCAAGCAAAAGGGAAAGAGGGGTATTTTACTGCTTATTTTAAGGCGGTTGAGGGTTTTGATTTATTTGACGTAGGGGGAGAAATGATTCTTTTAAAAGGGGAAGAGAAATACCGACAACCTTTGCTGACGTTTGAATTCGCTCCCCAACGAAGCAATTGGTACCAAAATGACATCAACTATTTCTATAAAGCTAATGAACGATTTCAGTTTTGGGGAGGTAAAAGTATCTACTTAGATGATGCCAATAAATCTGTACTTACCGAGCGATTGCCACAGGTTCAGGTCAGTAAAGTGTTCCCATTTTCAAGAAAAGACGTTCCTGCTTCACTGTTATTCTACAAATCAACACCTATAAGTAGTGCATTGTTAAAAGAGAACCCCCCAAAAACAAACCATTAAATAAAATGAAAAAACTCGCTCTGATTACCCTCTTTTATTTGACAATAAATGAAGTTTTTTGCCAAATAAGGCAGGTAGAAAAGCTAAATTCATACGTTAATCTTGGCGTAAATCAGCGGTTAACGCAGGAAAAACCTCAACGCTTAGATGAGATAAGAATCATCTATAGTTCGCATAGAGTTACGCAGGAATGTGGTACAATCCAATCAAATATCAAGGATAATTTCCCATTTAATCAAGCAATTGTCAATATCCAAAAATTCGTGGCCGAACATTACACCGAAGGTGGTACGTGGGATAATCGGATGAAGCTGGCAATGAAAATTATGACCGATATTATGACCAATCAAAAGCCTATTGCGGGAGTTCAAAGTGCCAATTACATGGCAAACGAGCCTTTTGCCAAAGATTTACTATTGTTCTTAGAAATATCAAGAGGAAATGACATTGAAGTGTTCAAGTATAATAATCAATACAAGTTGTACATTGAGCAGAGTGCCGACACCGAAATTCCGCTAAATATCATCTCTAATCATCCGCTCCTGTTGGTCAATAATAAAAGAGAGCCTCGAATTATTTCCACCTCTAAGTCCATCTCAATCAAATGAAAAAGCTGTTATTATTATTCCTTTTGGGTTATCAAGTAGCTTTTTCGCAGACAATTATCACACAAGAAAAAGCGAAAAAAATAAAAATACCAGAGGCCAAAAAGCCTTCCAAATATCAAATTTTAGCCAAAGCCAAATATTATGGTGATTCGGTAGTGCTTAGGTGGAGCGCAAATGATGCTGTTTTGTGGCAATTGGCTAAAGAAAAGGGGGTTAATATTGAGCGTTTTGAAGTAATAGATGGGGAACTTAAAAACCAAATTCAGATCGTAAAACAGCTGAAACCATGGTCGTTGGCTGAGTGGAAAAGAAACTGTAAACGCGAAGACACGACCGCCGCCGTAATAGCCCAACTGCTTTATGGGGTTAATAAAGACCCCAATAATGCTACAGGGACAGGTTCTATGGATGCTATTATCAACCAACGCTACGATATGGATAATCGCTTTTTTATGGTGAATATGATGGCTGCCTGGCATCCGTTCCATGCCAAGGGCTTGGCTTTGAGATTTGTTGACAAAACCATCAAAAAGAACCAAAGGTATGTTTATCAGATTTCGTCACCCATAGATCCCAAAATAATGAAGGCAGATACGGGGTATCTCTTGGTAAAAACCTCCCAAATAGAACCACTAGAAAAAATGCTTCCCGTGGAAACGGAGATAGGCGATAAAATGGTGAAGTTTAAATGGAATAAGTTGTTGAGTGATATAAACTTTACGGGGTATTTTTACGAACGCTCTGCTGACAATGGTAAAACATTTAGAAGAATCAACAAAAAGCCTTATTTACAACTCTCAAACAAAGAAAAA
Organism: Runella sp. SP2; assembly: GCF_003711225.1. Lineage (NCBI taxonomy): Bacteria > Pseudomonadati > Bacteroidota > Cytophagia > Cytophagales > Spirosomataceae > Runella > Runella sp. SP2. The sequence continues at coordinate 46,599 of NZ_CP031030.1, forward strand.
GACGCTGACGATTATATAACACTCGTCGATTCATTACCCGAAAATTACAAAAAGTACATCTATCGTATAGTGGGTATCAACCACTTTGGCGACTTGAGCGAATATTCCACAAACATACTGGTCATGGGAGTAGATTTAACTCCGCCTTCCCAAGTGTTTAATCTTAGGACTGAGAATACTTCGGGTTCAAAGGTGAAAATTACATGGCAAAAAAAGCAAAAAGAGTCCGATTTTATTGGCTATGTAATTGGTCGAAGCCAAAGCATAAAAGGGCCTTTTGAACCCTTACAAAAGCAATTTCTGCCCATTTCTGCCGCTGAGTTTACGGACGAAAAAGCAGAACCCTATGGTACCAATTACTACGTAGTATCAGCCATAGACACCGCGGGAAATGCGGCTATTTCACTCCCCGCTTATGTGGTAATGAAAGACGAAGCGGCTCCCATAAAACCCACGGGTCTCAAAGGTAGTATCGACAGCGCAGGTATTGTTAAAATTCAATGGTCAAAAAACAATGAGCCCGATTTGCTGGGCTATATGGTTTACAAAGCCAATGCCATCGACCACGTTTTTACACCCATCACCACAGGTTTTTTAGCAGATGAATTCTTTGCCGATAGTATTACGCTTCGCAGTCTTACCAAAAAAATTTACTATCGCGTGGTGGCTTTTGATAAGTCGCGCCGAGCCAGTCCCTATTCAGAAACTTTAGAGCTCAAAAAGCCCGACTTCATTCCTCCCGTCAGTCCTGTATTTGATGGTTTTTCAGTATCCGACAGTACGGCGACTCTCCATTGGGTGCCGTCTTCGAGCGAAGATGTAAAAACGCAGATAGTATATCGAAAAGAAGAAGGCAAAGACCTCGAATGGCGCGAACTGACGCGTCTGGATGCCAAAAAGAATTCGTACATTGACAAAAACGTTTTACCAAAACATCGGTATAGTTATGCGTTAGTCGCCATGGATGACAGCCAATTGTTATCCGAAAAATCATTCCCAATCGAAGTAAAACCCTACGATTCGGGGGTACGGCGAGGCGTTCAAAATTTAAAAGTTACCAAAACCACTGACGGCAAGCTGATTTTATTGACATGGAACGTAAATTCAGTGACGACTAACCGTATTTTGATTTACCGAAAGATTAATCAATCGGGTTTAGTTTTAGTAGAGGGATTACCAAGCACTACCAGTCAGTTTATTGACAAGTCTGCCCAAACGGGAAAATTCCAATATGCCCTAAAAGTGCTTTACAAAGACGGTGGAGAATCATTACTTGGAGATTTGGTCTCCATTCAAAAATAATTTTTAACAAAATTTTGAATGTATGAAATCACGGTTGTTCCTATTTTTAGTGGTAGCCATCAACGGGCTTGGCTTTTCCCAGACGGACTCAACGCATGAAAAAGAGATGCCCACCTTCCATAAAGGCCGCTTTGCCACCGTGGTAGCAACAGAGGCGGCTTTGTACGCGGGCACAATGGCTTATCTGAATTTCATTTGGTACAAAGACACTCCACGAGTACCTTTTGGGTTTTATAACGATGCTGCGGGGTATTTGCAAGTAGATAAATTTGGTCATGCCTACGGAGCTTATTTAGAAAGTTATATCGGGTATAAAGCATTGCGGTGGACGGGTGCTTCCAAAAAGAAGGCATTATTGTTTGGCGGTACATTAGGCTTTTTTCTACAATCACCCATTGAGATTATAGATGGATTTTATGAAGGCTGGGGTTTTTCTTGGAGCGATATGGCTGCTAATGCCGTAGGTAGTTCGCTGGTGATTGGTCAGGAATTACTTTTCGACGAGCAAATCATGAAGTACAAATTCTCTTTTCGACGATCTCCTTATTCCAAACAGGCCAATGGATACTTAGGAACGACGTTTGCAGGACAAATCTTACAAGACTACAATGCCCATACCTATTGGTTCAGCATCGGACTGAATCGTATTATTCGGTCAGAACGTATTCCTGATTGGCTTAATGTAGCAGTAGGGTACGGAGCCAATGGCATGTTTGGGGAATTTGAAAATATCAAGCGTTGGGGTAATGTTGTGATTCCGCCCACGCAGCGCTATCGTCAGTTTCTGTTTTCACTTGATATTGATTGGACGAAAATCAAGACGAAGAACCGATTTCTGAATCAAGTCTTCCAAAGCATGTTTATGGTCAAACTTCCTTTTCCTGCACTTGAAATCAATACGAAGGGTGGTCTCCGAGCTTATGGTATTTATTATTAAGGTACTTTCCACGAAACACCCCATTTTACTCTATTAATTGCCGTTTTTTGCCGATAGAATCGGAATTGTATTCTACTAATGTGTCTGAAGGACGAATAAAGGCTGGAAAATGCCTCTAATCGGCCAAAAACCGCCACTTATCGTCGTTTGACTACCCTCAGTCTATTGTATTTTTTTGTGAACTGCTTACCTATTTGTTTTGTGTCATCAAAACGAACAAAGCAGATGAAAAATATTCTCACTCTCGTCATAGTAGCATTGGGCATGACAGCCGCCCACGCTCAATTTCCAGGTGGTATGCAAGGTGGAGGTGATGGCAATGGCCGCAACCGTAATACCAATACGCAGCAACCTAGCCTCAATCTTGAAAGTACAGCTCCCAAAGGTAATTCACGTATTACAGGTTTTGTGATTGATTCTGCTGCTACGCAAGCGGTGGAGTTTGCGAACATTGCGCTCTTCAGTAAAGCCACAGGCAAGCCCGTAGATGGTACTATGGCCGATGAAAAAGGGAAGTTTACCTTAAAAAGCATCGCTGCTGGTGACTATAAATTGATGATTTCGTTCATTGGTTTTAAAGACAAAACCATTGACAATATCAAATTAGCAAAAGGACAAGAGCTTGATTTGGCGGTAATTAAACTTAGTCCCGATGTGCGTACCCTTGCTGAAGTGGTCGTGACGGGTGAAAAGTCAATGATTGAAGAAAAAGTGGATCGCATGGTGTATAACGCCGAAAAAGACCTTACCTCTCGTGGGGGCGATGCTGCTGATATTCTTAAAAAAGTACCGATGTTGAGCGTCGATTTGGATGGAAACGTTTCGCTTCGCGGAAGCTCTAATATTCGAGTATTGATTAACAACAAACCATCAACAATCGTAGCGAGTAGCATTGCGGATGCCTTGAAAATGATTCCTGCTGACTTGATTAAATCGGTGGAGGTAATCACTTCTCCTTCAGCTAAATACGATGCCGAAGGTTCTGCAGGTATCATCAATATCATTACCAAAAAATCAACCCTCCAAGGACTTACCCTAAACCTCGATGCTGGGGTAGGGGTGCGTGGTTCGAACCTTAGTTTAAACGGTAACTACCGCCAAGGAAAATTGGGAATCACGCTCGGTGGTTTTGGACGGATGTTTTACAACAAAGCCGCTACAACGCTAGACCAAACGACGATTCAAAACGGCATGTCGTTGTTGACTAAACAATCGACCGACGCGTATGACAATGGCTTGTTTGGACGTTACAACCTCGGATTTGATTATGATTTGGGAAAAAATCAGTCATTGACGGCGGGCGTGAGCTTTGGTACTCGTAATATGATTCGTAGCCAAGACATGACAAGCAACTTGTTTACCAATAACGCATTAACTTCTACGACACTCCGTGATGTAACTACTCGCGACCTTTCAAATAACGTGGATATGAACCTTGATTATATTCGTACGTTCAAAACCCCAGGGAAAGAGTGGTCGATTTCGACACAATACAGCCGTAGTAATCTTACCAATAACTTCAACGCTGACTTGTTGAGCGAAAGTAGCACTTTGTTGAGTCGTCAGAAGAACTTGAACTCGAACGTCAACCAAGAGGCGACGATTCAGACTGACTACCAAACGCCAATCAAAGCAAACCAGATGTTTGAAATCGGTGCCAAAACCATCATGCGTCAAGTAAATAGCGATTTTAGTTACCAAGTGGCAGGGGCAACGGGTGAGTTTGCATCCGATGCACGTAATCCAAAAGGGTTGCTGAACTACAACCAAAACATCGTGGCAGGTTACATGTCTTACACTTACTCTACTGCCAACAAATATACCTTTAAAGTAGGGTCGCGCTATGAATACACAACGATTGATGCCCAAGACCAAATTGGCAAAATCAACATTCCTAGCTACGGTAGCTTAGTGCCAAGCATCAATATTTCAAAGAATATTAAAGGAAAAACAACGGTAAAAGCAGCCTATAACCGCCGTATTCAGCGCCCAGGTTTGCAGCAGTTGAACCCCAATTTTAATGCCGCTAACCCTTTCAACATCAGCATCGGAAATCCGAATTTAAAGCCTGAATTGACAGATAACTTTGAGTTGGCTTTGAGCACAAGTATCAAGAAAACGTACCTTAACGTTGCAGTGTTTAGTCGCTCGACTAACAATAGCATTATGCGTTTGAGTTCGCCTTCTGATACCCTCGCTGGGGCAATTATTACAACCTTTGAAAACATTGGGAAGCAACAAGTAGTAGGTGCCAACATTTTTGCCAACGTATATCTTACCCCAAAATGGACGTTGAACGGTGGTGTGGATGTGTATTATAACTACTTGGAAGGTAAAATTCAAGGCCTGGATGGAACTTCAATCAATACCAATAACTCGGGTGTCGTGATTGGCGGGCGTATCATGTCAAGCCTTTCGCTCAACAAAGGCTGGGCTATACAAGCAAATGGTGGTATGAGAGGAAACCAAGTGACGCTTCAAGGGGTACAAGGAAGTTTTTACATGTACTCGCTGGGTGTTCGTAAAGAGTTTAACAATAAAAAGGGAAGCCTTGGTTTGGCAACAGACAACTTCTTAGGTGGTATGAGAATGAAATCAACTTCGGTGACTCCGATTTTGAATCAAACGATGATCAACAATATTTATAACCAAAACGTCAAGCTGACATTCAGCTACAAGATTGGTAAAATGAGCTTTGTTGCCCCTAAGAAAACCAAAGGCGTAAGAAACGACGACGTAAAAGAAGGTGGCGATAACAACTAAGCCCCTTACTTTCAAAGAAAAGTAGATAGATAGAGTGAATAAGACAAACGGCGAGCAACTGCTCGCCGTTTGTCTTTGTATCATTTTGGTACAAAAATGATTTTCAACTATTTTGAAAACTTCTAAATTGAAAATTATTTGTAAATGCCGAGCAACACTTAAAAGAAAGCATACGTAATGTTGAGTAAATGACCAACCAATAGTTCAACACATGGAACGCTATTCGCGCTATCAATTTTTAAAGTCAATGGGTTTTAAGGGGGCTGCACTGATGGCATTAATGACCTCTTGTATTCGGGAGGAGGATACCTACGTAGAAGCCCTGTCGGTTAACCCCAATTCGAGTACTGGGACCAGCACTGGAACAGGTACGGGCACTGGAAGTGCAACAGGTTCAACGACTGACCTCAGCACCATTACCAATCGGCTTCTTACCATCGACCTTACTGCTACGGCCAACGCCGCGCTGAAAACAGTAGGTGGGTATCTTGTTAAGAGTGGGATTGTGGTGGCGCAGTCGAGCGCAGGAGTGTATGTTGCGGCGACCCAAACTTGTACGCATGAACCCAAAAAGAAAATCATTTTTAACAAAACAGAGTACTATTGCACCGACCACGGCGCGCGTTTTGACCTTACGGGTAAGGGCTTAAACAGTTTTGGTAGTAAGGGTCTTACAGTTTACAAAACCGCTACCGATGGTACAACCCTTGTTGTTTATAGTTAGTCAAACTTTCTTCCTCTATTAACCATGAAATTTATCACGTCACTTCTCATCAGCACATTGTGGCTGGCCGCTCCGCAATGGGGCAATGATTTTTCTAAGGCGCAAAATGAAGCCAATCAAAACCATAGGTATATTTTACTAAACTTCTGTGGGTCAGATTGGTGCGGGCCTTGTATTAAGTTAAAGAAAGATATTTTTGAATCCGCTGATTTTGAACAATATGCGTCTCAACATTTGGTGTTGGTAAGAGCTGATTTTCCCCGTCAAAAAAAGAATCAGCTTGACGCAAAACAAACCTCTCACAATGAATCGTTGGCCGAGAAATACAATCAACAAGGTAAATTCCCGCTGACTGTATTGCTTGACGGTAATGGGAAAGTGGTCAAAGAATGGGAGGGATACCCAGCATCAATGAGTACCCAGTCGCTCATCAATGATATTGATGGCTTGATTAACAGCAAACAATAAACGCCGCCCTTTTTTGAAAACCTTGCACAAACGCGTATGCCGATTGATGGGCAATCGTTTCGAAATCAGCGCTGTATCAGAAGATGAAACTTGGGCGCAAGCGCGGATTGATGAAGCAGTAGCTGAAATTCAACGGATTGAAGCGCTTTTTACTACCTTCAACGATAAGAGCCAGACCAATCTAATCAATGCCAACGCAGGAATTTCGCCCGTAAAAGTAAATCGAGAGGTGTTTGAATTAGTAAAGCGTTCGCTGCGAATCTCGGAGGTTACCCAAGGAGCTTTTGATATTACGTACGGGTCGATTGATAAGAGTTTGTGGAATTTTGATACCCAAATGACGGCCTTACCCGACCCCAAAACCGCCCGCCAAATGGTGCGCCTTATCAATTACCGCAATGTGATTTTGGACGAAGCAGAAGGTAGCGTCTTTTTGAGAGAGAAAGGAATGCGTATAGGTTTTGGCGGTATAGGCAAAGGCTACGCCGCCGAAATGGCCAAAAGGCTGATGATACAACGAGGCGTTGAAAACGGAATCGTGAATGCGTCGGGGGACTTAACCACTTGGGGGGCTCAGCCCAACGGCGAACCTTGGACGATTGGAATCGCTCATCCCGATGCCAAAGAGCAACCTTTTTCGTACTTCAACATCAGCAACATTTCAGTCGCCACTTCGGGAAATTACGAGAAATATGTAATGATTGGTGGGAAGAAATATTCGCATACAATTGACCCCAAAACGGGCTTGCCCGTATCAGGGATTAAAAGTGTGACGATTATTTGCCCCAACGCCGAAATTGCAGATGCTATGGCCACGCCCGTAACTGTGATGGGCGTCCGAGTTGGGTTAGATTTAATTAACCAAATGCAAGGAATGGCCTGCATCATTATTGATGATACAAATCGTGTGTTTACCTCAAAAAATATCAACATCAGTTAATCATAGACTGATAAATTCCAATGAAAAACCAACTAAAAAACGGGTTCTTCTTCGCTGCGGTTGTGGGAAGTATGACCTCTTGCGTGACGGTGAAAGAATACCAAAAGAGCCGTATCAATGACTCCGAAATGGAGTTGTCGGCCCGGAAGTCTGAAAAGTTTGAGCAAAGTTTCTACCTCTATCGGGAGGGTGCTTCAGGAGCCAATGGTGGCAAAAGCGGCGGTGGCTGCGGATGTAATTAGCGTATTTTCTACCTATGTATCTTTCATCGTAAATTTTAATGAAAAAAATCATCATCAGTGTAGGGCTGCTTGCGGGGCTGCTTCGGGGAGGGTATGCTCAATCCGAAAAAGACACCTACGAAAAGCGTAAACTCAAAATTGACGAAGTAAACTTGGTAAGTAGCTATTACGGACAAGATGGCAATAACTCTGCCGTGACGGGTGGGATAGGTACCGAAAAATTAGGCGATTTTGCCAATTCGATTGATTTGAAATTGTCGTTTATTGACCGAAAAAGCCGTCAACACAGCATCGTGGCCGATTTCAACATCGACCATTATACTTCCGCTTCCTCCGATAATATCGACCCGTTGACAGTTTCTTCGGCCTCGCGCAGCGATACGCACGTCTATCCGTCGCTTTCGTGGAGCATGAAAGACGATGCCACGCATACTACAAGGGGTATTAGTTATTCATATTCGACCGAATACGACTATCAATCGCACGGGATAAACCTTAGTTTTTCTAAGTCATCGAAAGACAATAACCGTGAGTTCAGCCTAAAAGCAGGGGCGTTTTTTGATACTTGGACGGCGATTCTTCCCTCTGAACTACGCCCATCGGGTTACGGTTCGGCCGCCGAAGGAGATCGTGACCCCGTGGCTTATAAACCTCGAAATTCGTACAATTTAGCGCTGTCGCTTTCGCAGGTCGTCAATAAACGTTTGCAAGTATTGTTTACAGTAGAGCCTTCTTTTCAGCAGGGGCTGCTCAGTACGCCATATCACCGAGTATATTTTACGAATGGTTCACATACGGTAGAAAAACTACCTGGAAGCCGTTTTAAACTCCCCGTGGGAGCACGTATCAGTTACTTTGCAGGCGACCGCCTTATTTTGCGTGGGTTTTATCGGTTCTACAACGATGATTGGGGAATGACGGCCCATACTGTCAACGTAGAAGCTTCGTATAAAGTCAGTCCATTTTTCTCGGTTAGTCCGTTTTATCGGTTTAGTAACCAAACCGCCGTGCGTTACTTCAAACCGTACGCCCAGCACCAAGCTACCGATACATATTATACCAGCGACTATGATATTTCGGGTTTTACCAGTCATTTCGTAGGCATGGGACTTCGGTTTGCGCCTCCAGGGGGTATGTTTGGAATAAAACACTGGAATACCATTGAGGTGCGTTATGGGCATTATATGCGTAGTACAGGAATGGTCGGCAACAGCATTACGCTGGCAATGAAGTTGAAGTAAAAGTAGGTTTCCGTTTTTATACCTTAGTAGCCCCGATGCTTTTTTGTCGGGGTTTTTTGTTTTGTGCCCCAGCTTGAGGAGGTTAATAAACAAAAAAGCCTCTCAATTGCTTGAGAGGCTTCGGTTGGCGGACAAGGACTCGAACCCTGAATAAAAGAACCAAAATCTTCTGTGTTACCATTACACCATCCACCAATTCCGTTTTGGTGGTGCAAAAGTACGGCTTTCTTGGTTACGTGTCAAGCGTTTTTTGGAAAAAAAATGAGAATAAATTTTTCAAAAAATGCCTTTTGCTTGATATTCAGCGATTTTGTGCGAATATTTTTTTTGACTAAACCGCCGCTGTTGCTGCTTCTGGAGCGATTTTTTTAACCAATCCTTGAAGAACTTTACCTGGTCCACATTCCACAAACTCGGTTGCGCCATCTGCTACCATGTTTTTCACCGACTGCGTCCAGCGTACTGGAGCCGTGAGCTGTGAAATGAGGTTGGCTTTGATTGTTGCAACGTCGGTAGCAGCTTGGGCGTTTACGTTTTGGTAAATAGGGCAACGTGGTTCGGTGAATTGCGTGTTTTCAATGGCCGCCGCCAATTCTTCGCGGGCAGGCTCCATCAGTGGTGAGTGGAATGCGCCACCTACAGGAAGTGGTAATACGCGTTTTGCACCTGCTTCTTTGAGCTTTTCACCAGCCAAACGAACCCCTTCGTGTGAACCTGAGATAACTACTTGGCCTGGGCAGTTGAAGTTGGCCGCTACCACGACTTCACCTTCTACCGAAGCGCAAATTTGTTCGATTTTTTCGTCGTCAAGTCCAAGTACGGCTGCCATGGTCGATGGCGTTAGCTCACAGGCGCGTTGCATGGCAGCCGCACGCTGAGCGACCAACCGAAGGGCGTCGTCGAACAACAACGCACCTGCTGCTACCAGAGCAGAAAATTCACCAAGCGAGTGACCTGCTACCATCTCGGGCGCAAAATCGGCGACAGTCGAAGCTAAAATAACGGAGTGCAGAAAAATCGCAGGTTGAGTAACGTTGGTTTGTTTGAGTTCTTCGTCGGTTCCTTCAAACATGACCTTGGTTATCTCAAATCCTAAAATTTCGTTGGCTTTATCGAAGAGCGCGCGCGCTTGAGCATTGTTTTCGTAGAGGTCTTTGCCCATGCCGCTAAACTGCGAACCTTGGCCAGGAAATACGTATGCTTTCATTGATTTTTAGAAGCCCTCCGCCCCCAAGAGGGAGTTTAGTTTGATCGTTGAATGGGGCAATGCGAGTGCAAACATACAAGGCTTGCCCCAAACTATCAAACAATAAACAAGGAGCGTTCTTCGGGAGTAGGAATGCGGCAACTTTCTGATTTTCCAAAAATTCGGTAGCGGTTACGGGCAACAAGCCCATAGACTGCGTCTCGAATAAAGCGGGGAAGGAAAATAAAGCCATACAACCATGACCAGCCTTTGAGATAACGGGCAATTTCTAAGGCCGCTGTTGACTTCTGGTAGAGTTTTCCGTTGCGGAGCAGAAGGATGGTGCTCAATTCAACCGTTGAGTATCCATTTTCTTGAAGCGTTTTTTGTCCTAATTCGGATTGAAGCGATGCGAAACGATAACGACGTGCCGAATCATGATCAATGACAAAATTCACACTGGCATTGCAAAAATTACATACTCCATCAAAGAAAATAATATCCATTAGAAAAAAGTGTCGAATGGGTGAATGACGAGTGTCGAATTGAAGGTTTTGGTTGAAGCCTATGAAGCTTTAGTTTTCTACAACTTCATAGGCTTTGTCATAATCTTATTTAATCAGCTGAATCCATCCTTTTAAAGTGAGGGGTTCGCTGGTTTTTTGTAAGGTTTTGAAAGTAACTGTTACTTGGTAGTAATAGGTTCCTGAAGGCAAGTCTTGGCCATCCGACGTTTTGCCATCCCAATTGATATTTGGATTGTTACTTTCAAATATCTTCGTTCCCCAACGATTATATACCACAAATGTGATGGTTTCGATAAAGGCCGTGCAAGAAAGCGGGGTAAACAGGTCGTTTTTACCGTCTCCATTAGGTGTAAACACGTTGGGTAATTTTAGTGATGTACAGTTGTCGTTACAAACGGTATTACTTTTGGCACTTTCAGTACCAAAACGACTGACTGCCGTCACGTAATAACAACCCGCGTAGGAGTCTAGCCCTGTGTGTCTGAAGGTGGTTGTTGGGGCAGTAGTTTGTCCTATTTTAGTAAAAGGATCTTCTGGATAACGGGTAAAATAAACATTATAGCTAACCGCAGCCGCACATTCTTGGTTGTTGGAATCTCTGACAGGGTAAGTCCAGTTGAGGGTATTATTGACTACCGAAGAGGCACATTCAAGCCCTGTAGGGTTATCACAATTGAGGGCATCAATGGTCAAAACGGGTGGGCAAGGTTTGGTGCTGTCGGCGGGAGCGGCACACACAATTTGGGAGAAATTATACAGCGGCCCTACTCTAATCCGAGGACTATCGTAAGTGCCTACCGTTTCGACGCGATAACAATAGGTAGAGTCGGTCGAGAGCTTGATGCTTTGGTCGCCATCGGCCAAGAAACGGTCGGTGCCATCGTCGGTGTAAGTGAAAGTGCTGGCACTTTGAACAGATACTTCCGCGATAAGATTGAACGTCCCTGGGCGATTTCTAACTTCTCGGTACACGCGGTGTCGTTGATTTTCGTTGCGCCAAGGCACGACTGCTTGCCAGTTGAGACTTAAGCCTTGGTTAGCAGGAGCAACGGATAAACGAACGCTGCTGGCGGCCTCCGTAACTCCGAGGCTCGTGAGCGTACCATTGAGGGTATGGAAAAACTCCAAACGGTAGCGATACCCGTTTTGAACTGTATTGAGATTACGATCTACGTAAATGGTATCAACTGTAGCGTCTAAGTTGGTATTGATGGTGGCAATAAGTGTGAAGTCGGTGCCATTCAAGCCTGTTGCTCTCGACAAGCGATATTGGTAAGGGCCAGGAACATCACTTGCTCTAAACGGCGGACGAGTCCATTTTACCGTAATAACACCTCGGTTTGTACTGGTAGTATCCACGGTTACATTGGTGAGTACAGGTGTTTGTGCAGGAAGGTCTAAGCAAGTTTCATCTGAAAGTGGGCTAAATCCGCCCTGTGGAAGGGCGTATGCTACACGAATACGGTAGCTGTACTGAACACCGCCTCTTCTCAAACCAAGACCGTTGTTGTCATCAGTAAAAGTAGTAGCATTGACAGGAACTCGGCCTACCTCGGTATAGCCCAAAGCAAGTGGGTCACCTGGGTTGGTACATCCACTGAACGTTCCACCCGAACATCCTTCTTTCCGATAAATGACCATTTGAGCTCCAGGAAGCTGGCAGCGATAGGAAGTCCAAGTAAGCGTAAAGCCTGCGGCTGTGCCCGTGGATGGGGTGGCTGTAAGGCCAGAAGGTTTGGGCGCAACAACCCGAATGGAAAACGATTCGAGCGAAGCCAATTGAATCTGATTACGTCCAGGTAAATCTTCGACCTTGATAACGACATCGTAAGGGGCCTCGCGAACGTGGTTGCAGTTGGTCAGCCAACGAAACGTTCCTACGGCAGGAGAGGCTTGCTGTTGGCTCACTGATGGGGTAAATGTGGCATAGTCGGTCGCAATTAGCGGAGGACTAATGGGCTTGCCTTCGGGATCTAAGTTAAAGACCCCTCCGTATGCCGAAAATATCAGGCGATTGTTGTCGGGGTCGGTAGCGCGGGCTGTTTGGGAGGCGATTTGCCCTGCCTCCACACACACATTCGCAATGGGGTCGAGCAGTGGCCGTCGGTTGGGTCCATCGGCTACTACAATTTGCATATCTCGGACTACCTCCCCAATCTTGACGCCGTCGCGCCATTCTTCAATAATAAAAGCAACGTTGTAAATACCTGTCCTAGCAGGCGCATCCCAGCACAAATCTCCCGTAATGGGGTCGATGGTGAACGTAGCAGGGGCATTTTGTAATTCGTTTTTTGCATCAGGATCTACGCCAAGAGCAGGATCACGATACCCATTTACGTTGCGGTTGATACAGGTTCCAGGCGTTCCTTGTTTTGGAATAGAAAGACGATAAGAAAGGCTATCGCCATCGGCATCAAAAGCCGCGGGGTTATGGCAGAATTTTTGGCCAGTACGTGCTGAATCCAAAGGAGGATTGAGCATGACGGGCGTGCGATTTAACCCTAAAGAAGCATTGATAACCAATACAGTTTCGACATAAAACGGCGTATTGACTGAGTTAGACATATTAACTACGCCATCGTTACGGTTTTCGATACCTACCGAAATGACATATACCCCAGGGGAAGAAAACGTAAACGGCTTACTGAAAGTGTTTATCGTAGTTGCTATGTTGATGGGCGCTCGTCCAGTCCGTTCAACCAGCAATGTGGTTCCTGCCCCTCCGTTGAAAGGACGAATACAAAACGTCACGTCGTTTTGGCCTTCGCTGGCCATGCGCCCCCCAATTTCATCATGGTAGGTTGTGAGCGTCAGCCTATAAGTAAGATCTCGGTCGGAGATGCGACTTGCCGTAATCTCACCCGCGCGAACGTGCGTGGCATAAGAATAGTATGCACTACAAATGCACAACCAAAGAAGTAGAATACGTAGTGTCAAATTCCTCATGGGTAACTATGGGGTATGATTGGGTACAGTGTCGATTGCAGCTAGTGGTCTGCAAATAGTATTTTTAAAACGAATATTTCAGGAAAATGGTGTAAAATTTATTGCTTTTTCCACCGCTTTCTTTTTTAGAGATGTATTTTTTGTGCTTGATACTAAAACAAAAAAATGGCACACTCAGTTACAAATTTGTGCTTTAAATGACTATTGCTAATTAGCAAAAAAAGTTTAATTTTAGATTGTTTCTAAATTAATTGAGACCTACTTTTGACCGCTGAAAATAGTAATAATCATCGTTTTAATTTAAAAAACTTAGATATGTCTTGGGTTACTCAAACACTATCAAGCTCAATTGGAAAAAAGTTGGTCATGGCCCTTTCTGGCTTGTTTTTATGCTCTTTTCTGATTGTTCACATGAGTGGAAATTTACAGTTGTTTAAACATGATGACGGCTTGGCCTTCAATGTCTATGCCGTTTTTATGACAACCAACCCCCTCATCAAAACGGTTTCGTACGGCCTGTACGCGCTTATTTTATTGCACGCCTTTGAAGGTTTGTATTTGGCAAAACAAAACCGTCAAGCGCGTGGAAATCAGCGCTATGTGGTTTCTAATGGAAAAGCAAATAGCTCGTGGTTTTCGCGTAGTATGGCGCTGCTTGGTACTATTTTGCTTGTGTTTATCGTCGTTCACATGTCAAACTTTTGGTTTGAATACAAGTTTGGGTACGTGCCTTACACGCAGTATGAGCAAAACCTCGTCACTGGTGAAGTCGTAGCTACTCCTTTCGAAGGTGAAATCAAAGGCAAAATGGAAGAATTTGTACGTGAAGAAAACCAAACGCGCGTGGTAATCGTGAAGGACTTGTACCGCAGCGTAATGGAAGGGTTCAAAAACCCAATTTTAGTACTTTTCTACGTGCTTTCTATGTTTGCGGTGTCGTTTCACTTGGTGCATGGCTTTAAGAGTGCTTTCCAAACGTTGGGAATCAATCACTCTAAGTACAACCCTTTGCTCAATTTCTTGGGCGTTGGGGTATTTGGTATCATCATTCCAATTGGCTTTGCTTTGATGCCTCTGTACTTCTTTTTCAAGAGCATGTAGATAGTTATCAGTTGGTTGTTATCTGTTATCAGAAGGGCTAAGGCATTCGATAGCAAATAACAATTGTATGGATAACGGGTTTCACAAATAACAGATAACGTTTAACGGACAACAGTAAATATGGCAACATCACCAAAATTGGACGCCAAAATCCCCGATGGGCTGCTTGAAAGTAAGTGGACAAAGTACCGCTCTACGGTAGCGCTCGTCAACCCCGCTAATAAGCGGAAACTCGAAATCATTGTTGTAGGAACTGGTTTGGCAGGAGCGTCAGCTGCTGCGACGTTGGCCGAACTAGGATATTCTGTGAAAGCTTTTTGTTTTCAAGATTCTGCCCGCCGTGCGCACTCAATCGCCGCCCAAGGGGGAATCAACGCCGCTAAAAACTACCAAAACGACGGTGACTCTACTTATCGTTTGTTTTATGATACCATCAAAGGAGGTGACTACCGCGCTCGCGAAGCAAACGTTTATCGCTTGGCACAGGTATCAGCTTCAATCATTGACCAATGCGTAGCGCAAGGTGTACCTTTTGCCCGTGAGTACGGCGGTTTGTTGTCAAACCGTTCGTTTGGTGGTACCCAAGTACAGCGTACCTTCTACGCCGCTGGTCAGACGGGCCAACAGCTTCTTTTGGGAGCTTATTCGGGGCTTCAACGCCAAGTAGGATTGGGTACGGTAAAAATGTACTCGCGTCACGAAATGCTCGACGTCGTAGTGATTGACGGCAAATGCCGTGGGATTATTGCGCGCAACCTCGTAACTGGTGAAGTAGAGCGCCACTTTGGCCATGCGGTGTTGTTGTGTTCAGGAGGATACGGAAACGTATTTTACCTTTCAACCAACGCCATGGGCTCCAACGTAACGGCGGCGTGGAAAGCACACAAAAAAGGAGCGTTCTTCGGAAACCCTTGCTTCACACAAATTCACCCAACTTGTATTCCTGTTTCGGGTGACCACCAGTCGAAACTGACGTTGATGTCGGAATCTTTGCGTAACGACGGCCGTATTTGGGTGCCTAAAAAGAAAAATGATACCCGCCCTGCGGACCAAATTCCAGAAGACGAGCGTGACTACTATTTGGAGCGCCGCTACCCTGCGTTTGGTAACCTCGTACCTCGTGACATTGCCTCGCGTGCCGCCAAAGAGCGTTGTGATGCGGGCTATGGCGTAGGAACGTCGAAAATGGCCGTTTATCTCGACTATTCAGCGGCGATTCAACGCTACGGAAAAGGAGAAGTCAACAAATTGAACCTCCACGATGCTTCTGCTGAAAAAATCACTGAACTTGGTAAAGCGGTAGTAAAAGAGAAATACGGTAACTTGTTTGACATGTACAAACAAATCACAGGCGAAGATCCCTACGAAGTGCCAATGCGTATTTATCCTGCGGTTCACTATACCATGGGTGGCCTTTGGGTGGATTATAACTTGATGACAACTGTACCAGGTTTGTACGCACTAGGAGAAGCTAACTTCTCTGATCACGGTGCCAACCGCCTCGGTGCAAGTGCCTTGATGCAAGGTTTGGCCGATGGATATTTTGTGATTCCTTACACAATCGGGGCTTATTTGGCCAATGAAATCCGTACCAACGCGATTTCGACCGACCACCCTGCGTTTGTGGAAGCTGAAAAACAAGTGACCGACCGCATTACAAAACTTCTTTCGATTAAAGGTAAAACTTCGCCAGAAGCATTCCACAAGCGTTTGGGTAAAATCATGTGGGATAAGTGCGGTATGGCACGTAACGAAGCTGGTTTGAAAGAGGCTATATCAGAAATCCAAGCACTGAAAAAGGAATTCTGGTCTGACGTTCGTGTAATGGGTGATGCCGATGAATTTAACCCTGAGCTTGACAAAGCTGGCCGCGTGGCTGACTTTATTGAGTTGGGTGAATTGATGTGCCGTGATGCTCTCAACCGCAACGAATCGTGTGGTGGTCACTTCCGTGAAGAGTACCAAACCGAAGAAGGTGAAGCACTTCGCGATGATGAAAACTACATGTACGTAGCGGCGTGGGAACACACTGGCGAAAGCCAATGGGAGCTCCACAAAGAGGATTTGGTGTATGAAAACATCAAAATTGCGCAGCGTTCTTACAAGTAAGAAAGTTATCCGTTAATTGTTATCAGTTATCTGGACATGGATGAAATTCGCTCTTTTCGAGATTTAAAATGTTGGAAAGAGGGTGTTGTACTTCGCAAGATGGCAAAACCACTATTAGAAAGATTCCCAACAGATGAAAAATATTGATTAACGGATCAACTTATTCGTGCGTTGCGCTCAGTTACTAACAATATTGCTGAAGGCTTTGGAAGGTACAATTACCAAGAGAACATTCAGTTTTGCAGAATTAGTCGCGGTTCGCTCACAGAAATTCAAGACCATTTCATCATTGCGTTAGAAGAAAATTATGTAACTTGGGAGGAGCAACAAGCCATTGATATTCAGGTTGAAAAGTGTGCAGCTCTTATTAATGGTTATATTAATTATTTGAAAAAGCGCAAAGATGCAGGTAACGGATAACGGATAACCAATAACAGATAACAAAATGTCAGCAGGAAATATGAACCTCACCTTGAAGGTGTGGAGACAAAAAAATAAAAAAACAGAAGGGAAAATCGAAACTTACCAAGTTGCTGGTATTTCGCCCGATATGTCATTCTTAGAGATGTTCGACGTATTGAACGAACAACTCATCGGTGAAGGCAAAGAACCTATCGCTTTCGACCACGATTGCCGCGAAGGTATCTGTGGAATGTGCAGCATGTACATCAACGGCCGTCCGCATGGGCCCAAAGGTGGTATCACCACTTGTCAGTTGCACATGCGTAGCTTTAGCGATGGAGATACGATTGTGGTAGAGCCTTGGCGCGCCAAAGCTTTCCCTGTTATCAAAGACTTGGTGGTTGATCGTTCTGCTTTTGACCGCATCCAAGCGGCAGGAGGGTTTGTATCGGTCAACACGGGTAATGCACAAGATGCAAACAGCATTCCAATTGCCAAAGAAGATGCCGACGAAGCATTTGCAGCAGCGGCGTGTATCGGCTGTGGCGCTTGCGTAGCGGCTTGTCAAAATGCTTCCGCGATGCTATTCGTATCGGCCAAAGTATCACAATTTGCGTTGTTGCCACAAGGCCAGCCAGAGCGTAAAATGCGCGTAGAGCGTATGGTAGCACAAATGGACGAAGAAGGCTTTGGCTCTTGTACCAACACAGGTGCGTGCTCGGCAGAGTGCCCGAAAGAAATCTCGTTGGAGCACATCGCTCGCCTCAACCGCGAATACTTAGGCGCTAAATTGACTTCACAGGGAGTTTAAATTTTTACAGCATCTTCATAAAAAAGCCATTCCTCGGAGTGGCTTTTTTTCTATCTATTATGATTCCGTTGCTTTCACAACCCTATCCGCACAATGCGTTATTTTCTCGCTACTGGCTCTTGGTTTCGGCAGGAGCTGGGAGCTTTATTGCGTTATTTTTGATTGTTTTTCAGCCTTTTGGGGCCTCTTATTGGCAGCACCCCGATAAAAATTTGATTTTGGCGGGATACGGGCTTGTGACTTTTTTGTGTTTGTCGGGCATTAGCCTGACCATGCCGCTTTTGTTCAAACGTTGGTATTCAGAGGCAAATTGGACGGTTGGAAAAGAGATTCTGGGGGTTTTGTTAATCTTAGTCATCATTTCGGTCGGAAACTGGCTTTACAGCCAATGGTTTTTTGTGAGTTCGTTTCGGATAAAAGAACTGTTTAGCTGGATAGGTATCACCGTCGCCATTGGTATCATTCCCACGACCATCATTACGTTGCTTGATTATACTCGTTTGCAGCGCAAATACGCAACCGACAAACTGTCGGTTAAAACAGATACGGAAGAACAACCCGCACCTGCGTCGCTGGAAACAATTACGCTAATCGCCGAAAATCTCAAAGACACCTTTAGCCTTTCGCCCGACGAACTGTTGTTTATCGAATCGGCCAGTAACTATTCGGAGGTGGTGTTTTTAAAGGAAAATAACCTTCAAAAAATGCTGATTCGGAGTAGCCTGAGCCGATTAGAAGAGCAGATTCAAAACAGCGACATCGTGCGGTGCCATCGTTCATTTATTGTTAATTTGAAACAAGTAACCAAAATCACGGGCAATGCCCAAGGCTACAAATTACAACTCAAAAACGTGGGTTATCCGCTGCCCGTTGCCCGTCGTTATACTGATTTGATGGCTGAATATTTTAAAAAATAGCTTGTCATTCGTCCCAAAATAGGGGATAAAAGCCCCAAAACGGGTCATTTGTCCCAAAATCTAGGCAAACGTCCCTTTTTTTTGGACAACCATCTTTGAGCTTCTACGTTTGTGTCAGTCAAAACACAAACCCGTTTTTTATGGAAGCTTTATTGAACCTAACAGCCACTCTCCAAAGAACTATTTTTACTATTGCCGCTTGTGCGGTACTTCATTCCGTTTCGGTTCAAGCGCAAACCGCTGAAAAGGACACAACGGTAGAACGCTTAAAAGTTCGGACGTCATTTGCCAAATCTTACTTTGGCATAGACGCTTTTACGACCACGGGCGGAACGACGCAATATCTCACCCCGAACGGCCTGTCATCGGTTGATTTTGGGGGAACTACCTCACCCCGTATTTTATTGGGCGGAACGCACTTTTGGGGACACGCTGATTTTTACGTCTCCATTCCTGTAGCTCAATTTGGCAAAAAAATCCCCGCCGAATTGGCCAATGTTTCCTACAACGAAGGCGTAGAAACGGGCGCACGTTTTTTTCCGTGGGCTATCAAAGAAGGTAAACTACGGCCTTTTGTAGGAATTGCCTTCAAAGGATTCAGTTTTGCTCAAATCTCCAACGAACCCAATAAACCCTATACCACAGTGCCGTCGGTGGCTAAAACCACCTTCCCCTTCCAAGCAGGTGCCGTGTATGCTACCAAAAAAGTATTGTTTCAAGCGGGGCTCAACTATCAGCGCCGTACCGATTTCCAATATCCACTGTCTCGTACCCAGTACGGTGCTTTGGAAGTATCCCCTTGGTCGTTTAATGTTGGACTCAGTTATTGGATTAATTCCAACGGAGGATTGGCTTCTAAATACGGTGAAAAGTACATGAAAATGGGCGTGAAAAAACTACAATCCCGCAACCGCTTGAACTGCTGGTACGTTGGAATTGGCCCATCAAGCTCGTTTGAAATCTCAAAATCAGAATATATTAATGATAAGTACCCGTTTTTGAAGCAAGAAAGCCCAGGAAGTTTGATTCCTGACATTGCCGCAGGACGTTACTTTCACAAAGCGGATGCCAATGTGGGCGTTTCTTACCGTAAATTAGGCTACGGCATGAGCGGCTACGGCGTACACCTCAATTACGAACGCCGTTCTTATACTTTTGAAACCTACAAATTTTTGGGCGATTACCACGGTTTTGTGCCTTACGTAGGCCCTACCTTGGCCTACGAAGACTTGCGATTTACAGATACCGACAACGGCGTCTCTAAATCATACGAAGCTAAAAAAGTAGCATTGGGGGTGATTTTTGGCTGGGATATTCGCATTAGTCGTTCGGAAACGTGGTTGTTGCGCACCAACCTGCGCTATACGCCCAACCTCCACCTCAAAGCCGAAGGTAAAAAAGTAATGTTTGACCAAATGGAATTTAATTTTATTCAGTTTGTGTGGATGGTCGGACGAAGACAGGCGTGGAAATAGCGACCAAACCTCCCGAAAGTTGGAAACTTTCGGGAGGTTTGGTTTGTAAGAAGGAACGATTATCTGCTTTTTTTACTTATACGCTTTTGGGATAAAAAATAGCAAAACACAGATGAAAGCAGTAGGATTTAAGACATCGTTACCCATTTCGGAAGAGGAGAGTTTTATTGAATTTGAAACCGCAAAGCCCCAACCCAGCGGGCACGAATTACTCGTGAAAATAAGCGCCATTTCGGTCAATCCTGTTGATTTTAAAATACGACAAAACTCC
Source organism: Runella sp. SP2 (assembly GCF_003711225.1). Taxonomy (NCBI): domain Bacteria; kingdom Pseudomonadati; phylum Bacteroidota; class Cytophagia; order Cytophagales; family Spirosomataceae; genus Runella; species Runella sp. SP2. Next base: position 66,961 of record NZ_CP031030.1, read on the forward strand.
GCCAAAGGTACTGTACTAGATACGCCCAAAGTCATCGGATGGGATGCCGCAGGAGTGGTAGAGGCCGTAGGAGAAAACGTAAGTTTGTTTAGCGTCGGTGATAAAGTTTATTACGCAGGAGACATCACCAAGCCAGGCAGCAACTCGGAATACCAATTGATTGACGAGCGAATTGTGGGAAAACAACCGTCCACGTTGTCTGACGAAGCAGCGGCGGCCATGCCCTTGACGGTGCTGACGGCTTGGGAAATCTTTTTCGACCGTATGCGGCTTTCGGCTGAGCGTGATCAAAACAAAACCTTGCTCATCATTGGAGGAGCGGGAGGCGTAGGGTCGATTGCGATTCAAATCGCCAAAAAAGTCCTAGGCTTGAAAGTGATTGCTACGGCTTCGCGCCCAGAAACCATCGAATGGTGCCAACAAATGGGAGCTGATGTGGTTGTTAATCATCGAAATTTGGTAGAAGAAGTACGCGGTGCTGGGTTTCAGTTTGTCGATTTTATCGTTGATTTTGTGGATACCAATGGCTATTGGGATGCCATGGCTGAACTCATCAAGCCACAAGGACACATTGCTTCGATTACTGGCAGCGCAGTCCCTGTGGCGTTGAATAAACTCAAAAGCAAGAGTGTAAGCTTTTCGTGGGAACTAATGTACACTCGTTCGACCTACCAAACCGACGATATGATTGAACAGCATCACATTCTCAACCGCGTGGCACAACTACTCGACGAAGGGGTGTTGTTTACTACGCATACCCACACCCTTCACGGGTTATCGGCCGAAACACTCAAGCAAGCCCACGCGCAGCTGGAGTCGGGAACAACCATTGGGAAATGGGTGATTAAGTATGTTTAGTTAGACACTACTCGGTTGAGTACTTTTCCCGACATTTTTCCCAAAGTCAGCCCTTGGAAAATAATAGAGAAGACCACCACGAAGTAGGTCATTTGCAATAATAAATCTTTGTAGGGGTTAGCGCCTATGGCAAGTACCAAAGCGATTGAAACCCCGCCGCGTAGTCCTCCCCAAACAAGCATCGTGAGGGAGCCTTTATTGAGCTTGAAAGGAACAATGAGCGACGGCAACCAGATAGATAAAAATCGAGCAAAAAGCACTACTACAATGGCAATCGCCGAAACGACGGAGTAGGTGTTCAGTTTTAGGTCTGGAATGAGTAATAACTCGAACCCCATGAATAAGAACAAAATCGCATTCAGGATTTCGTCGTTTAGCTCCCAGAATTTTGTCAGATAGTCTTTGGTTTCGTCGCTCATAGCGGCTTTTTTACCGTAATTTCCAATAATAAGCCCTGCTGCGACCATCGTAAGCGGGCCAGACGTATGGGTAGCCTGTGCAATAAGGTAACCTCCCATCACGACTGATAGGGTAATAAGTACCGAAACGATGTAATCGTCGATGCCTTTGATGGCCTTAGAAGCCGTAAATCCAAGCAAAGTTCCCAATATAATTCCTCCCAACGCTTCTTTGGCCAATAACCACGAAATTGAAGTTAGCGAGATTTCGGTAGCTGGAAATTGTGCCAATTGTAAAATAACGGCAAAAAGTACAACGGCTACGCCATCATTAAAAAGTGACTCCCCTGCAATTTTGGTTTCAAGTGATTTGGGGACGTTGGCTTTTTTGAGAATGCCCAAAACAGCAATGGGGTCGGTGGGTGAAATTAGTGATCCAAACAGCAAACAATACAAAAAAGGCAATTCAAGGCCGAATAAAGGAAGACCATAGAACAAAACCCCACCAATGATAAAGGTGGAAATGATAACACTGATGGTTGAAAAAGTAAGAATAGGAAGGCGATGTTCCTTCAAATCGGCAAAGTTGACGTGAATAGCTCCTGCAAAAAGCAGAAAATTGAGCATTGCACCCATCAAAACCTCCGTAAAGTCAAATTCGGTGAGGAGTTTGAGAAGTTTCTGGGTAGTAACTGGAAAAAGCCAATGCCCCGCGAATCGTAGAATAATGGATACGAGAATGGCCATGACCATGATACCAATGGTAGGAGGGAGTTTTAGAAAACGGAGATTGATGTAAGCAAAAACAGATGCTAACACAATGAGAACCGAGAACGAATAATACAATTCCATAGCTGTGCTTTGGGGTGGATGGTTTAAAAAAATGTAAAAGAGTACCTGTCAACCTAGGTTGAAAATGAAAAACTGTGTAATGGTTGACTTAGAATAGTGATAGAAATAGCAAGCTTGTATAAGTACAACTAACCGATACAAATTCGGTAAATGCGTTTGTTTTGGCGGCTGTTAGTTGGCTGAAAAACAGCTTAAAAAAGAAACAAATGCTTTATGGCTTATACAATTGTGTTTTACTTGAAACGAACAATATACGAGTTTTTGTTGAAAAATCAAAATATTTAAAGCAAAAGTTAGGATTTTTTAGAAAAAACCGCCCTCAAAATAGCCAGTTTGTCAAAAAACAACTTCTCCAGAAAATAGCAAACTCACCATCAAGATAGGACTTGAACTAACAACAATGCTTCGTTGGCTGGGCGGATAAAAAAACTTCATTTCGTAGATTGCTCGATGGGCTGTCTTATGTGAATAGTACAATAATATTTCTCTCCCAAATGCAAGTTAGCGTATTTTAAAACCTAATTGTTTTATAAAAAAATTTGAAACCATTTGGTTTCGTGTTATATTTGCAACCGAATAGTTTCTTTTTGTTTAAAACTATGAGCAATCATGAGTAAAATAGATCAATGGCTCAAACAAATAAGGAAGATTTGGAAAGGCCGATTTTCTCAATTAGACGAAGTATTATCAACCTTAAAAAAACAAAAACAGCAATGAGCACCCGTTTTCTTTTTGATTTTTCGGTAAACAAGGCAGACAATACCATTCACATAAAACGTGAGTTTGCCGCAGATTTGGATTTGGTTTGGGAAGCGTGGACGAATCCCGAACTGCTCGACCTTTGGTGGGCGCCGAAGCCATATCGTACCCAAACTAAAAGCATGGACTTTTCAGAAGGGGGATATTGGCACTATTGTATGATTTCACCCGAAAACGAAGTGCATTGGTGCAGGGCTGATTATCAAAAAGTAGAGCCTAAAAAAAGCTTTTCGGGGCTTGATGCTTTCTGCGACGAAAACGGAACTGTCGTGCAAGATATTCCGCGTTCATTATGGAACAATGTGTTTGCAGAAAAAACTAACAAAGCCACTCTCGTTGAGATTACAATTTCGTACGATTCGCTGAGCGACCTCGAAAAAGTGGTTGAAATGGGCTTTAAAGAAGGCTTCTCGATGGCGCTCGAAAATTTGGATCAGTACTTGGAGACGCGGTGTCAATAACAATAGCACTGTGTACTACATCCCATTGAAACCGAGATAGGGAAGAAGAATGGCGTTGTTCAGGAGAAGTTTTCCTAAAGAGCGATTTTAACCATTGGAATAGCCGAAAAATACGAATACTAAGCTGGGTGAGCTGATTGAGCAGCCAAAACCGCCGAGTCCAGCCTTTTGGGCCAACAATGGAAGCATTGACGTACTGAGTGGAACCGATTGTGACGTGTCCGTGCGCTTCGTGGATGTGCCCAAACACGTGCAAACGTGGTCGAACCCGATGTTGGATAATGTCGAGTAAGTCGCGGCAGCCTTCGTGCGTGCCTTGGCTCGACGTATCGAGAATGCCAAAAGGAGGGCAGTGAGTTATCAAGACATCCGTATGAGGAGGGATAATTTTCCAATGGTGGCGGATGTCGCGTCCTCGCTTACGATTAAATGCCCAGTCGTGGTAGGCGGGTGAAACAGGCGAACCCCAAAAAAACAATCCTCCAATTTCGACACCGCTATCTTGAAGGTAATGTGCATTTGTCAATAATGCTTGTGTTTTTTTGGGTGATTTTTCAAAACAAAAGTCGTGGTTCCCAGCTACCACGACTTTGTGTTTGTGAGGTAACGTCCCTAGCCAAGTATTAAAATCGGCTACTTCACGCGCATCGCCAGCCACCGTAATATCACCTGCATGAATGAGCACATCTCCGTCGGGGATAAGCATTGCCCGATGGAGGTTGTGCGTGTCAGAAATACAGACGATTTTCATGAGAAAAACTCCTTATTTTACTCCTTTTAACTTCATCTGGGCAAAATAAGGGTGCTCTGGATTAACGATTAACTCTTGACGCAAAGGATGGACAAGCACATCCATGTCTTCAAGTGGAATGGCTCCAATGAGTACTTCACTGTCGCCAGGAAGAATCATAGCGTTGCAAATAGTACGTCTATTTTTAAAGCGTAGTTCAACTTGACTAACTACCTCACATTCGATGCGGTCGCCATTCGCCATTTGGCCAATTCGTTTTTCCATGACAGGAAACTGCATTTGGGCCTGAATGGATTCATTGATACAAAGCATATAGCTGCCAGTATCAACAAGCCCCGTAACATACATGCGCTTTATTTCATCTTCGCCAATGTAAAACTTGCGAGCCAATGCTAAATCTTCCGCATTGATAAGTTCTATCTCTGCATATACCAATCCCATACAAAAATTGTAATTTTAGATACTAAAACACTAAATGGATGGTTAAATATAGATAAATGCCCTCAAAATAGCTAGAGATTACAACTCAAAGCTTTCTTCTTCTTCCTCAAAAAACAAGTAATTTAAGAAATCGCAATAAGGTTTGATAAGGCGGCAACCGTTGACGATTTCCTGCGCAAAGTACGGCGAAGTTACTTCAGCATCGGTGTATTTGTGCATGAAAAAAAGCTGTTTGCGTTTCAATAGTGCGATGTCAGGATGATTTTCAGGGTAACCTTTGGGCATCCGCTGTAGGCTTTCGCCCCACGCTTCGGGGAAATACGTTCGGAACTCAGGGGCTTCAATGATACTTTTTAAAGCTTCTGGATTAAAATCAATCTCTTGCCGAAACTTCGCCAGTTGTTTTGGCGTAGGGTTCCACATTCCAGCGCCCAAAAACGATTCTCCAGGCTGAATATGCAGGTAAAAATCAATCCGCCCCGAGTGCCGTCCCCCTGGGCCAATCGCCGCCGAAAGCCATTGTTTATAGGGAGCTTTGTCTTTGGAAAAACGAATGTCGCGGTTGATACGAAACAGGCAATCTTTGGGTTCGGTGTTGGGGAGGTTTTCAAATTCTCCTACGCCTTTGATAAGGTCTTTCACCAATGCCTCCATTTCTTTTTTGGCGGCGTCATAGCGCTTACGGTGCTCAGTAAACCACTCACGGTTATTGTTTTCGGCTAGTTCTTGAAGAAACTCAAGGGTAGATAGTGTCAACATCAGATTTCGTATTTTGGCCTAAAAATAGCAATTTTGTTCCGCCCAAACGTAGGTCTGTCCAAAAGGCAGCGGAAAAGGGAAAACGTCACTAGTACAAACAATACACAATGGCTCGAATATTAACAGGTATCCAGAGTAGCGGTAAACCACACTTAGGTAACATTTTGGGCGCCATCTTGCCCGCGATTCAGTTGTCGGAAAAGTCTGATAACGAGTCGTTTTTGTTTATTGCAGATTTGCACTCCCTTACGACCATCAAAGATGCGAAAGTGCTCCAAGACAATACCCGTGCCGTAGCGGCGGCGTGGCTTGCGTGTGGTCTTGATACCGATAAAGTGGTGTTTTATCGTCAGTCGCGGGTGTCGGCGTACCATACCGAGCTAACGTGGTACTTGTCGTGCTTGACGCCTTATCCGATGTTGGCTAATGCGCACTCGTTCAAGGACAAGGCCGACCGCTTGGCCGATGTCAACGCGGGCTTGTTTGTGTATCCTGTGTTGATGGCCTCGGATATTTTGCTCTATGATGCCAATTATGTCCCCGTAGGTAAGGACCAAAAACAGCACCTTGAAATGACCCGCGACATGGCGGAGGCGTTTAACCGTACTTATGGTGATACATTTGTGATTCCTGAGGGGAAAATCGACGAGCGTTTGATGACCATCCCAGGTATCGACGGGCAAAAAATGAGCAAATCGTACGGTAATTACATTGATCTTTTTCAATCAGAAAAAGAGTTGCAGAAAGTAACCAAGAAAATTTTGTCGGACTCGACACCGCTCGAAGAACCCAAAAACCCAGAAACGGATCTTACGTTTAAATTGTATTCGCTGATTGCCAGCGAAAGCGATATTGCAACCATGCGCGAAAATTACCTCAAAGGTGGGTATGGCTATGGTCATGCCAAACAAGCATTTTTTGAAGCCCTAAAAACGCGTTTTGCCAAAGAGCGTGAGATGTTTACGTATTATTACGAAGAAAACCCCGCCGCACTCGAACAAAAACTCCAAGAAGGTGAAGAAAAAGCGCGTGCAATCGCCTCCAAAAAACTTGCCGAAGTGCGGGAAAAGATTGGGCTTTCTTAACCTTTTACGGTTTCCTGTTTGGGGTTTTTAAGTTTAAGTTTTTGTCATTCGAAAAAAAGGTCGGGGTATGAGTAGCCCCTTTTCAAGAAATGTGCCTTTAGGCACTGCCTATTTGTAGCTATAGGGATTTATTTTCTTATTTTAGTGTGCCGTAGGTACACAACATCGCTTACAAGTGGTGTACCTACGGCACACCAGATTGGATAACCCCTCATGGTTCTACAAATGTTAAGCCTCTATGAGGCATAAAACCAAGTACTTATCTTGAAAAGATCGCGTTAAGTTTGAGGTTTTGTCATTCGAAAAAAGGTCGGGGTATGAGTACCCCTCCACACAACCCTAAATGGTAAACCAAAAATGCTCCACGAGATTCAACAAGTTGATACACAGATTTTTTTGTCACTCAACGGCGCTCATGCACCTTGGGCTGACATGCTAATGTATTGGGTGACGGAGCGAAATACTTGGATTCCGATGTATGCCTTGTTGATTATTTGGTTGATATGGCAGTACAAACAGCAAGCAGGAGGGATGATTGGTGCCTTGATTTTAACGATTATCATTGCCGATCAAACTGCTTCTGGCTTGCTGAAACCGTGGGTGGAGCGTTTGCGGCCTTGTCACGTTGCTTACTTGCAGGACAAAATTCACTTGGTGGTTGAAGGCTGCGGAGGAACCTACGGATTTGCGTCGTCGCACGCAGCCAACAGTTTTGGGCTTGCTACGGCTTTATGGCTGCTCTGTGGTACGGTCATCCCGACCGTCAACCGACCCAATAAGTATCTCCTTTGGTTTTTTCCGTGGGCGGCGCTAGTGTCTTACAGCCGTGTTTACGTAGGAGTCCATTATCCATTAGACATCATTGCGGGGGCGATTATTGGGGTAGGCGCGGCTTTTGCGGCGGTTCAAATCGTAAGCTTTCTTTTAGCTCGTTTTGCCAAAAAATAACTACTTTTAGGTAAAACCTCCCTTGGTATGTTTGACGCGCTGCATCAATTGATTGCTCAATTTGTGACCTTCACCGACCGTGAAAAGGCAATTTTGGAGAACGCGTTTGTGTTTAAACAAGTGCCTCGAAAATTCGCCCTCGTGCGGCAAGGACAAGTGGCCAACGAACTGTATTTTATCAATAAAGGGATGCTGCGTCTTTTCTACGAAAACGAAGGAGATGAAATTACGGCCTTTATTTTTCGGGAAAATCTCTTTGCCAGTAGTTACGATAGTTTCTTGCGACAAACGCCCAGTATTCAGTCATTAGAAGCGCTAGAGGAGGCTGATTTGTTGGTGATTACCCAGTCTAAAATGAACGAACTATACGAGGAGCTTCCCAAATTCAACATTCTCACCCGTAAAATCGCGGAACAACGGTTTATCAATGCCCAGCAGATTTTGTCTTCTTTTTTGCTCGATAGCCCAGAGGAACGTTATGCAAAGTTCGTAGAACAAAATGGCGATTTGTTGCTAAGAGTCACTCACCACATCATCGCTTCGTACTTGGGAATGACTCCCGTATCGATGAGCCGCATCCGAAACCGACTTGCGCAACAAAAACGCTAACTGAACGCATTTCTTTACAATTGTTAATGGAGGGGGAGGGGCTGGTAAGCTACTTTTGCAACATCATTAAATGTTGCTGTCATGAAACACAAAATTAGAACCGAAATCGTCATCAATGCTTCCAAAGAAAAGGTTTGGAACATCCTCGCTGACCTCGATGCTTACGCCGTTTGGAACCCCTTTATTGTAAAAAGTGAGGGTATCTTACGAGTGGGTACAAAACTTAAAAATACGCTCCAAAACGGCGAGAAAACCATTGTATTTAAGCCAGAAGTAGTAGAAGTAGAGCCCAATAGAAGCTTTGGTTGGCTAGGTTCGCTTTGGATAAAAGGGCTTTTTGATGGCCATCATTACTTTGAAATTGAAGAAATTTCGGCAAACCAAGTCAACCTGATTCACGGAGAAAACTTCTCGGGCATTCTTAGTTCGTTGATTCTAAAGCAAATTGGAAACGATACCCGAAACAACTTCGTCAGAATGAATCAGGCGCTAAAAAGTCGGGCTGAACAAGGGGCGTAGAAATGATTGGTAAATGATTCGTTGGTTTAAAAAAATAGTTACTTTTGCCAAAAGTCATTTTACTACGTTATTTCAACCATTTCAGACAGACATGAAAAGAACCCTAATCGCTTTTGTAGCGCTGGCCGCTATGGCTTCCTCTTGCACCGTAAGCCGCAATTCCATGCGAGAAGCCAACTATCAGTTATGGCTTCACCACGAAGATTTAGAATTGTCGGAGCAAGTGGTGGGAGAAGCCAATCAAACCAAAGTGTTGATGGTTGATTGGAAACGCCTTTTTGGTGGAAAATGGGAGTTTGGGCAGGCAGGGAATTTGCCCAGTGACCCTTTTGGTCCGCAACTCAACGGGAGTGTTACAGGTGTGGCTGCGAGCCAAGTAGAGGCGGTAAACTTTGTCATCAATGGTATTATTGGCTTAAATAATGTTTCGCGGGTGGAGCAAATGGCGATGTTTGACCTTATGCGCAAAAACCCAGGGTACGACATGATTATTTTTCCGCAATTTGCCGCGCGGCGTAAGTGGTTTGTAATAGGGTCTAAAACCAACGTGACCGTCAAAGCAAGGCTCGCTCGTATGAAACCGACTAAGTAGTTGCCAGTCCTTCCAAGCTTGTCAAAACTTGGAAGGACTATTCGCTTTTCTAAAAGATTCTCCGTACCTTTGCGGAAATTTTCTACAGGGCATGGCCTCTTTCAATCCAATCAAAATATTTTCTGGCTTACAATCAACGTACCTAGCCGAAAAGATCGCTCGCCACTACGGGCGCGACTTAGGTGGTTACAATTTACGCCGTTTTAGCGATGGTGAATTGTCCCCAAGTTTTGAAGAATCATTGCGCGGATGCGACGTGTATTTGGTTCAGTCAATGTTTGGCTCGGCAGATAACTTCTTGGAGTTGCTGTTGATGATTGACGCCGCTAAGCGTGCGTCAGCACACGAAGTAACGGCCGTGATTCCGTACTTTGGTTATGCACGTCAAGACCGCAAAGACAAACCTCGCGTACCCATTGCGGCAAAGTTGGTTGCTAACCTTCTAACGGCAGCAGGTGCAGAGCAAATCATGACGCTCGACCTTCACGCAGGAGCAATTCAAGGTTTTTTTGATATACCAATGGTGCATTTGGAAGGCAGCAGCGTGTTTGTTCCTTACATCAAGAGCCTAGAGTTGGAAAACCTCGTCATCGCGTCGCCCGATGTAGGGGGAGCGGCACGTGCTCGTAACTTTGCGAAGTTCTTTAACGCCGACATCATCCTTTGTGACAAGTACCGTAAACGTGCCAATGAAGTGGCATCGATGCAGGTAATTGGTGATGTGAAAGACGCCAACGTTGTCTTTATTGATGACTTGATTGATACGGGCGGAACGATGTGTAAAGCAGCGGAGCTTGTTATGAGTAAAGGTGCTAAGTCGGTGCGGGCCATCTGTACCCACCCCGTGATGTCTGGAGATGCGCATACACGTATTCGCACGTCGGTATTGGAAGAACTCATCGTGACGGATACCATCCCGTTGCGCGAAGAAAATGACAAGATTAAGGTATTGTCGGTGTCAGAGCTTTTTGCCAAAGCCATCGGCCGTATCCGTGACCATGAGTCTATTAGTTCATTGTTTATAAATCCAGCGTAGGCATACGTTTACGCTTTTCAACACGTACCTTTTAATCCCAAGGTACGATTCACCAAAACACTCCCCTTTGGGATTAGGGGCCAATTAATTATGAAAAGTACAGAGATTGTAGGGTTTAAAAGAGCGAATCTCGGCAAACAAGAAGCTCGCACGTTGCGTTTAGAAGCAAAAGTTCCATGTGTATTGTACGGAGGTTCAGAGCAAGTTCACTTCTCAGCGCCAATGTATTTGTTCCGCGAATTACTTTTTACACCCGATGTGTATAACGTAACGTTGAACATCGAAGGAACTATTTACAACGCGATTTTGCAGGATGTACAATATCACCCAGTAAGTGACATTATCCTTCACGCTGACTTCTTGTTGATTCAAGAAGGAAAAGAAGTCAAAGTGGATGTACCTGTTCGTTTTATCGGAACGGCAGTAGGTGTGACTAAAGGGGGGAAATTGGTACAAAAACTTCACAAAATCAAAGTTCAAGGTATGGCAGATAGCATCCCTGATTACGTGGATGTTCCGGTAGCTGAACTTGATTTGGGTAAATCAGTGAAAGTTGGACACTTGAAGGTAGAAGGTTTCAAAATTTTGAATAACCCTTCGTTGCCAATCGCAGGGGTAGAAATCCCACGTGCATTGCGCGGTACGTTGAAGTAATCTTCTTAACGTAAGAAAGCCCCGCATTTGCGGGGCTTTCTTCGTTTATAATGTGGCTACTCAGTTGCTTATGCCAATTGTTCTGCCTCAGGAAGGAAAGAATTTAATTTTGCTTTCAACGTAGCTTCTGGAACTGCACCTACTACGCGGTCAACCATCTTACCATCTTGGAAAAACAACAACGTAGGGATACTACGAATTCCAAATTTAACAGCTGTTTCAGGGTTTGAGTCAACGTCAACCTTACCAATCGTCGCTTTGCCATCGAAGTCACCTGCCAGTTTTTCTACTACAGGGCCTACCAAACGGCAAGGTCCACACCATTCTGCCCAAAAGTCAACCAATGTAATGGTCTTATCAGAATTTTCTACTATTTCGCTAAAGTTAGCATCCGTGATTTCGAGTGCCTTTCCCATTTTCGTAAGAATGACCGGGTCGCCGGTACGATAAATATGTGTTTAAATATTTAATCAGTAAACCATTTGACCCCTTGTAAAAGTTCCAAAGTAAACATAGCAATCTTTTGTGCTGTGCTGATTCATCGTTTTTGGAGAGCAGACCTTCGGTTTTGAGAAACCGAAAGGACGAAGTTCAGGTTTTGAGAAACCTTAACCACAGGGAGGATACCGTGAAGGTTTTGAGAAACCTTCACCACGAGGAGAAGCCTGCGCCACGAGGGAGAAACCTGCGCCACTGGAAAACCCTTCAAGACAGTTTAGGGAAGAGGCTAGTTTTTATTGTCGCTACCAATTGGTCAATGGGGGCAAGGGCATCTAACCAGTGAATCGTTAGTCCGTCGCGCTCCATTTTACGGAAAAAGGTCATTTGGCGTTTGGCAAACTGATGAATGGCAACGTTGAGCCGCTCGACCATCGTTGTGTAGTCAAGTACGCCTGTTAGGTATTCTGTAATAAACTTGTATTCTAACCCATAATAAATCAGTTGTTCGGGAGTCAGTCCTTGGTTGAGCAGGGTTTGTACTTCGTCAATCATTCCGCTTTGAAGGCGCTGATGCAAGCGGTGGGTAATGCGCGTTCGCCGTTCTTCGACGGGTATATCAAGTCCGAAAATTTGGTAATGAAGCGGGGAGGGTGGTGCTGTTTCAAACGAATGCGTTTGTAGATACTCTGCAATCTCTATGGCACGTACAAGTCGTTTTCGGGTGGAGGTATCAGCCAAGGCAGAATAAGCCGAGGGCATGGCACGAAAACGCGTTAAAAGGGCTTCGTCGGACAGCGTTTCAAGTTGCTGTCGTAGTGCTTCATCAACGGGGATGCCCGTAAACTGGTATTGCTTTAAGACCGATTCGATGTATAACCCCGTTCCGCCGCATAAAATAGGCGTATGATGGCGGCTTTGAATGGCGTTAAAGGCAGCCTGAAAATCGACTTGGAAACGATGTACGTGATACGCTTCGCCCGCGTCGCAGATGTCGATGAGGTGATAAGGAATGTTTTTCCCATCAACGATGTATTCGTCCAAATCTTTCCCTGTACCGATGTTCATGCCTCGGTACACCTGCCGCGAGTCAGCGCTGATGATTTCTCCTTCGACTTGGGCCGCAAGCTGCGTAGCCAAGCGGGTTTTTCCGCAGGCGGTAGGTCCAAGAATGACAATGAGCGGAGCGTCTGTCATGTCAACTAACAAAAAGGTGCTGAAAGACGCGTCTTTCAGCACCAATAAAAAATGGTTTCATCAACAATTATTACACCGTTTCTGCCGCTGGTTCGGTAGGCATTTCTACGACTACGGCTTTTTTGGTCGAACGTTTTTGTTTGGCATTATTCAACGATGCTTTCACAAAATGAACAAACAACGGGTGCGGCGCCATGACCGTACTTTTGAGCTCAGGGTGATACTGTACCCCAATAAAATACGGGTGGTTGGCAAGCTCGATGACCTCCACAAGGTCGTTTTCAGGGTTGATACCCGACATGGTCATGCCAGCTTTTTCGAAATCGGCACGGTACAAGTTGTTAAATTCGTAGCGGTGGCGGTGGCGTTCGCTGATTTTAGTTTTGCCATAAATCTTATGCGCCAACGTACCCGACTGCAACTTACAAGCATAAGCCCCCAAGCGCATGGTGCCACCTTTGTTCGTGATATTTTTTTGGTCTTCCATCATGCCAATCACCGCGTGGTCGGTTTCGCTGTCCATCTCAGTGGAGTGCGCATCGGCCCAACCCAATACGTTGCGAGCGTATTCAATGACGGCCATTTGCATACCCAAACAAATCCCAAAAAACGGAATGTTGTGTTCGCGAACGTACTGTACGGCGGCGATTTTACCTTCGATACCGCGTTCGCCAAAACCTGGAGCTACCAAAACACCGTCGAGCGACGCCATTTTTTCGGCGGCATTTTCAGGGGTGAGGTGCTCTGAGTGAATCCATTCGATTTCGACTTTGCACTCATTGACCGCACCTGCATGAATAAACGACTCTGTGATGGATTTGTAAGCGTCGTGTAGCTCTACGTATTTACCCACCAAACCAATACGAATGTGGTGCTTGGGGTTTTTGAGGCGATCCACAAATACTTGCCATGCTTCCAAATCCACGTCTTTGTCGTCGTAGATGTCTAGCATGTACAACACCCGCTGGTCGAGGCGTTCTTTTTTCATCAAAAGCGGTACGTCGTAAATCGTCGATGCGTCCATGGCTTCAATGACCGACGCAGGTTGAACGTTACAGAACAACGCGATTTTACGGCGCATTTCGTGCGGAAGCGGATGCTCCGTACGGCATACCAAAATATCGGGTTGGATACCTGATTCTTGGAGCATACGAACTGAGTGCTGGGTAGGTTTGGTTTTCAACTCACCTGCCGAACTCAAGTACGGAATCAGCGTCAGGTGAATGACCAACGCATCGTTTTCGCCCAATTCAAATTTCAACTGACGAACAGCTTCTAAAAAGGGGAGAGATTCGATATCGCCTACACAGCCTCCGATTTCGGTAATCACGATGTCATATTCGCCCGATTCGCCGAGAAGAAGCATCCGTTTTTTGATTTCATCGGTAATGTGAGGAACTACCTGTACGGTTTTTCCCAAGAAGTCACCGCGGCGTTCGCGCATGATGACATCGTAATAAATACGGCCCGTAGTGACGTTATTAGCTTGCGAGGTACGCTCATTCAAAAAGCGCTCGTAGTGCCCCAAATCGAGGTCAGTTTCGGCGCCGTCGTCTGTTACATAGCATTCACCGTGTTCGTAGGGGTTGAGTGTTCCTGGGTCAACGTTGATGTAAGGGTCAAATTTTTGGATAGTGACCGACAATCCGCGTGATTGGAGGAGTTTTGCGAGTGAAGAGGCAATAATCCCCTTTCCCAATGAAGATGTTACACCGCCAGTAACGAAGATATATTTTGCGGTTTTTTGCCCGTGAGCAGCCATGACTTTGGAGTTTGTTTGGACTGGTTACGGGATACAAAGGTACATAATTTTACGTCTGTGTCGCTATCTAAATTGAACTTGATTTTTAATAAAAAGGCTAAGTCGTTGATAGACAGTAGTGAAAATTGTATTAAAAAAAGTTGATAATTATCTCTCTCGCTGGCTTACCAAGAGATTAACCTAACTTTTGTACATTTACTCAGAGAAGTAATTCTGGGGATTATTCCCTGTAGAGGGAGTGTTTTTATTTTCAAATTTTCTCATTTTCAAATTAAGTAAATTCTTGTTATGTCCACGATTTTTCGTTTGTTGTTACGGGTTGTTTTTGCGGTAGTGCTAGTGAGCGGGGTAATTGCCCTGTGGGAAGCGTTCAAAACGGGGAATTGGTTTTCGTTGGGGGCTGAAAACGAGACCCAAACTACCCACGCTGTGGTGCTTGAAGAAGTACAAGCGCTGGGAAAATTAGAGTTAGTTCGGTACAATTTTAAGGACATTGTCGAACACGAACAGGTGGTGCAATGGCTCCCCAACCCCAAAGCAGTACTCATTGTGCAAGGCGAAGCGATTGGTTGCATTGATTTGACGAAAATCACCACTTCGGACGTTACGGAGGCATCGGACACGGTGATTGTGCACTTGCCCGAACCCGAACTTTGCAGCTACAAAATCGACCATTCCAAATCGAAAGTTTATAATACTGAATACGCTTTCATGGAAGAAGCCAAACTCGTGCAAGCGGCTTACCAACACGCCGAGCAGCAAATCCAAAAAGCAGCCTTAGAAATGGGGATTTTGGAGCAGACCAAACAAAACGCCAATCAAATCTTGAGGCCTGTACTGGAAAAAGTATCAGGGAAAAAAGTAGTGCTGCGCTATCGGATGAAAGCGACGCTGGCGAAGCCTCGGTGACACAAAATGAATTTTTAACCTATGATGATACAAATGAAAAAAACACTTTTACTAGGCTTATTGGCGGTGGGGCTAGGGGGCGCTCATGCACAAACCGCCAGCATGGCATCGCCCGATAAAAACATTGTGCTCAAAACCCAACTTGCGGCCAATGGCACGGTGTCGTACAGCGTTTCGTACAAAAGAAATACGTTCGTGGAGCCATCCAAGTTAGGGTTTTCGCTGAGTCGCCCTAAGACGATGTTGGCCCAATTTTCGCTGGTAAGCATAGACTCGTCCACCGTGGACGAAACGTGGAAACCCGTTTGGGGGGAGGTAAACCAAATTCGAAACCACTACAAAGCCCTGACGCTGACGCTGAAAGACAAAGCGGGGATTGTGGTGAAAGTGGCCTTTCGGGTGTTCAACGAAGGGGTAGGGTTTCGGTACGAATTTCCAAAACAAGAGCTCCTCAATCACTTTGTAGTCGCTGACGAACTGACGCAAATCAATTTGGCGGGCGATTATAAAGCCTTCTGGATTCCAGGCGATTATGATACCAATGAATATTTGTACAACACCACCCCATTGAGCCAAGTGGACGCAGTGGCGGCGGCGGCCAAAGAAACCGACATCGCGCTCAAATCGGTCATTGGGCCAAACGTGATTCAAGTCCCCCTGATGCTGAAAACTCCGACGGGAATGTATGTCAACCTCCACGAAGCAGCGTTGGTCAATTACCCCGTGATGCACTTGGCTTTGGACAAAAAAACGTTTACCCTGACCTCTCACCTTGTGCCCGATGCGGTGGGCAACAAAGCCTATTTGCAAACGCCGTTTACAACCCCGTGGCGTACCATCAACGTAAGCGATAAAGCGACGGATATTTTGGCGTCGAAAATGATATTGAACCTAAATGAACCTTCAAAAATCACGGATGTATCGTGGATTAAGCCCC
The DNA here is from genome assembly GCF_003711225.1 of Runella sp. SP2. Taxonomy (NCBI): domain Bacteria; kingdom Pseudomonadati; phylum Bacteroidota; class Cytophagia; order Cytophagales; family Spirosomataceae; genus Runella; species Runella sp. SP2. The sequence goes on from NZ_CP031030.1 coordinate 82,926, forward strand.
AAAAGTTTATCGGTATGTGGTGGGAAATGCACGTGGGGAAAGCGACTTGGGAAAAAGCCTCTGGCAAGCACGGGGCCAATACGGCCAACGTAAAAACCTACATCGACTTTGCCGCTCAACACGGCTTTGATGGAGTGCTAGTGGAAGGCTGGAACGAGGGCTGGGAAGATTGGTTTGGTAATTGGAAAGAAAATGTGTTCGATTTTATCACCCCTTATCCTGACTACAACACCAAAGAATTGACCGACTACGCTCGTCAAAAAGGCGTTCGGATTATTATGCACCACGAAACGTCGGGGGCGGTGACCAACTATGAGCGTTGGATGGATAAAGCTTTTCGCTATATGCAAGATAATCAGATGAATACCGTTAAAACGGGCTACGTGGGACGGATTATTCCGCGCGGTGAGCACCACGACGGGCAATGGATGGTGAATCACTACGAACGCGTAGCCCAAAAAGCCGCCGAGTATAAAATCATGGTCGAGGCCCACGAGCCTGCGCACCCTACGGGCTTGCATCGGACGTATCCCAACTGGCTGGCCAACGAAGCTGCCCGTGGAAACGAGTTTAATAATGCACCTAAACTCGGACTTGTGCCCGAGCACGAAACCATTTTGCCGTTTACGCGCTTGATGGGCGGCCCGATGGACTATACGCCTGGCTTTTTTCATTTCCAACTCAACCAGTACGATGCTTCGCGTACCACGCGTGTTCGGACGACCTTGGCCAAACAACTGGCCTTGTACGTAACGATGTACAGCCCTTTGCAAATGGCGGGCGATTTTCCCGAAAATTTTAACAAGCACTTGGATGCGTTCCAGTTTATCAAGGACGTTCCCGTGGACTGGGACGATACCAAAGTATTGGCGGCCGAGCCAGGCGATTTTATTACCATTGCCCGCAAAGCAAAAGGAAAACCCAACTGGTTTTTGGGAGCGATTTCGGACGAAAACGCACGAACGTCGGTGTTAAACTTTGATTTTTTGGAAGAAGGAGCCACGTACCAAGCCACCATCTACCGCGACGGTGAAGGTGCCGACTGGAAAACAAACCCCGAGGCGTATGAAATTGAAAAAATGACCGTTACCAACAAAACCACCCTAAGCATTCGACTGGCCAAAGGGGGAGGTTGTGCCATCAGCATCATCAAACAATAATTTATATCCATCAAAAACACAATGAAACAGTCAAAATTAGCCATTTTAGTAAGTACTTTTTTTCTTTTCTCGTGCTCAGCTTGGAGTCAAACCAATGTATTGCGGCAGCGTTTGCAGCGAGTAGCTTCCACTACCCAAGGAATGTTGGGCATTGGTGTGGTTGACTTGAGTAATGGTGATACGGTGAGTGTCAATGGGCAGGGGCGTTTTGCGATGCAGAGCGTGTATAAATTTCATTTGGCCTTGGCGGTATTGAGCGAAGTCGATAGGGGAAAATGGACGTTAGAACAAAAAATAAAAGTGACTAAAAAAGACCTGTTGCCAAATACGTGGAGTCCTTTGCGGGAAAAGTATCCCAACGGTGAGGTCGAACTTCCGTTGCGTGAAATCCTTGAATACACCGTAGCGCAAAGCGATAATAACGGCTGCGATATTTTGTTTCGTTTGATGGGAGGTACCAAAGTGGTTGATAAATACATCAAAAGCATTGGTATCAATGAGGTAAACATCGTAGGTACGGAAGAAGAAATGCACGCCGATGAACGCGTGCAATTTGATAACTGGAGCACGCCGCGTTCGGCCGCGAAGTTGCTGGAGGTGTTTCACCAAAAGAAGATACTTTCAAAAAACAGTTGGGATTTTTTGTGGAATACGCTCGTCGGTACCACCACGGGGCCGCGTAAGCTGAAAGGGCAGCTGCCTCAGGGCACGATAGTTGCGCACAAAACGGGCTATTCGGGAGTAAACAAACAAGGGGTTATTACGGCTACCAACGATATTGGTATTGTACAGTTACCCAACGGCAAGCGATTTGCCATCGCAGTTTTCCTAAACAATACCTCACTCCCAGAAGCGGAGTGTGACCGTGCCATTGCAGAAGCGGCCAAAGTGGCGTGGGATTATTTTTTAGGGAAATAGCTTCCAAAACGTTGTTTAGACCGTATTTTTGCCTTTATATCTTCTTGCCACATTTTCAAATTCTCAATTTAAATGCGTATCGGAATCTTTTTTGGCGGCCCAGCGCGTGAGCGCGAAATCTCTTATGCGGGTGGTAAAACTGCCTATGAAAACATCGACAAGACGTTGTTCACTCCTGTATTGGTGTTTGTGGACAGCCTCGGTAATTTTATCCTGACCGATGAGGAAAAATTGTACCATTCGGGGATTCGGGAATTTTATCCTGGGCCTGCGTTTCGTGATGGTGGGTTTGAAGTGTATATCGAGTCGTTGCAGCAGCAGTTGGCTCCGCAAGAAATTGAGGCATTAATGCACGCTATCGGAACGCCGATTCAGCCGAAAAACTTTAAAACGTATTTCGATTTTGCGTTTATCATCCTTCATGGCCCCGACTGCGAAGACGGAGCCGTCCAAGGTTTGTTGGAGTGGCATAAAATCCCGTACATGGGGCCAGGCTTATTGGGGTCGGCGGTGAGTATTGATAAAATTTTGCAAAACGAGCAAATTGCCCGCGCCAATGGACAGCAGAAAAAAATGCAGGTGGTTCGCTGGGAACAATGGCGCGGAACGGAAGCCGCCGAGGTATTTGAAGCGGCCAAGGCGGAGTTGGGTCTTCCTATTGTCGTAAAAGCCCCGCACCAAGGCTCGTCGATTGGGGTTTCAATTGTCAAAGAAGATAGCCTCGACGACTTTGTGAAGGCCATGAACCAGTGCTTTTTTGCTTTGGAAGTAACTGCCGACGAATGGAAAGGCTACTCGAAGGAGGAAAAACACACATTTGCGCAGCGCATTGCCAATCTCGACGAAAGCATTGGCTACCCCGTCGTGATAGAACAAACGGGCGAATTTATCTATCACCCCACCGAATTGATTGAGAAATTGGGAAATTGGTCAACGGGAAACAGTCAACCCGAAATTCTTAAACTGACTCTCTTATCCGCCAATGCCGAAGACCAAGTTTTATTAGAAGAGTTTGTGAAAGGGCAGGAGTTCTCGTGCGGGGTGATTCAGGATAACGACGGTACAGTGATTGCGTTGCCGCCTACCGAAATTGCTAAATTGGAAGAAAATCAAACCTTTGACTTTAAGACAAAATACAAATTAAACGTTACTCGGAAATTTATTCCTGTACGTACGTCGCTCGAAAACAACCAAAAGATTCAGTACAACATTGCGTTGGTATTTGAAAAAATGGGCATGAATTCGGTCGCACGGATTGACGGATTTTTAACACCCGACGGCCGCGTTTTGCTCCACGACCCCAACACCCTGCCTGGGATGTCACCGACGTCATTGATTTTTAAACAAATGGCTGAAATTGGCTTGGACGTTACGCACGCCATCACGTACCTGATTCGTCAGTCGTTGCGCGAACGCATTCGTACGGGAAAAGACACGGTACATCTGCGTCAATTATTGGCGGCATTGGACGAAAAAATTGCCGCTCAATTGGCCGAAATTACGACTGAAGAAGTGGTATTTGAAGCGACTCAAGAAGGCTATTTGGAAGGTCGCCGTCGTTTTAGTCAGTTATCGGCGTCGGGAAAAGTAAAACCTATTGCTGTGTTGCAAACCAGCGAATCAGAAAAAGTCGTGATGCCTGTCAATTTGTTATTCAAAGATACCATCGACGACGTTTTAGAGGCGTTGGCGCAGCCCATTCATCCGCTGATTGAAGAAACCCGCGCCAAAGCCATCAACGTTACGAAGCGTTTTGTGGGGTAAATCCAATCCAGATTGATTCATCTCTAAAAAACGGTGTTGAATTCCTGAAAACGCTGAAGTAAACAAGGCTCTTTTTGAGAACAATTTGTTTACTCCAGCGTTTTTCTTTTTGAAATACGGATGATGGGGGAGTAAATTTTCCCATTTTTCAGTATTTATACCGATAGACCTTTCCGATTACGTCAGTATCATGTATAAAGTAGCTTTTCGACTGTTCGTTGTTTTGTTCGCTTTCCGTTCGTGGGCGCAGTCCGACACCACCATTACGCTGCAAGCCATCACGGGACTTCAATTTGATTTGGCGCGTTTTGCCGTCAAACCCAATCAAAAAGTCAAGATTTTGTTTAAAAACGAAGACGACATGGCGCACAATCTGGTGATTACGCAACCCGATAAACGCCTACCTGTGGTCGAAACCGTCATCAAAATGGGGGACAAGGCCCAAGCAGTCAATTATGTCCCGCCCATGACCGAAGTACTCGTGGCGAGTAAAATATTAGTGCCCAATACCACCGAAACCATCACTTTCACCGCACCAGCCACCGAAGGGGTGTACCCGTACGTGTGTACCTACCCAGGGCACGGCTATGTGATGTACGGCGCGATGTACGTCACCACCAAGCCGTTGCCGTTGCTTGCAACCGACCCTAACATTCCACCTTCGCGCCAAACGCTGGAACGGATTCCGAGTTCGCCGCACCCTTTTCCGTTAGAATATCCGCTGCTTTACCGCACTTTTATGCCCGACTGTAGCCCTGCGGCCATTGCCGTGGCGTTGTCGGTGTCTCATGCCTACTGTTTTGATGCGGGCAAGTGTTATTTGCGTTATGCGTGGCGAGGCGGATTTGTGGACAACACCGACCATTGGAAAGGCAACGGCAATGCGCTAGGCAAAATCCAAGGAACAATTTATTTTAAAGATAACGTCACCTACCCACTGCGCGTAGGGAAAGCTGATAAGTTACCCGAAGTTGATTTTAAAGGTTATACCCTGACCAATCGCCTGCCGACGTTCCGATACGCCATTGATGGGGTAGAAGTACGCGAAACGCTCAAGGCTTTGCCCAACGACGAAGGAGTATCGCGGACGTTTGTTTTTAGCAAACCTACGACCCAAACCGTGTATTTGGTGACCCAGCCTACAGATGGTATTACCTATAAATCGTCGGTAGGAAAGTGGCAAAACGGTACGTTGACGTTGCCTAAAGGTACGACCAAATGCGTCGTGACGATGCAGGCCCCACCCGCTGCCCACGGAGCGCATCACGGGCATTAACAGCCGTGTTTTCGGTTGCTCACAACCGAAAAGTTACCAAAAAAGAAACTACGTAAAACGAATACAATTAAGAATAAAATTAACAATGAATTCACCCAAAAGTAGAGGACCACACAAACGCTTTTTGATTGTCTATTTTTTGGTTCAATTGATGATAAGTCCGTTGTTTGCGCAGCGCGACACGATTACCAATTATTACGAAACCGAGCAAATCAAACTTCCTAAAGGACTTCGGGCTGAGACGGGTGGAATGGATTTTATGCCCGACGGGCGTTTGGTGGCGTGTTTTCACTTGGGAGAAGTGATGACTTACAACCCCAAAACCAAAGTTTGGAAGAAATTTGCGGAAGGTTTGCACGACCCGTTAGGCGTGGCAGCCATCAGTAATACGGTGATTTTGGTGATGCAGCGTCCCGAACTGACGCGCATCAAAGACACCAACAACGATGGAGTGGCGGATGTCTATGAAACCGTGACCGACGATTTTGGTATGTCGGGCAATTACCACGAGTTTGCTTTTGGGCCGCTCAAAGACAAAGATGGCAACTATTTCATTGCCCTCAACGTCGCCTCCAACGGTGCAGGGATTCGTCCCGAAATTCGCGGAACGTACGACTCACTGAGCCGCGATGGGCGGATGTACTCGTGTGTGCCGTACCGTGGTTGGGTGATGAAATACAACGTAAAAACGAAAAAATTGGAGCCGTATGCCTCGGGTTTTCGTTCGCCCAATGGGCTAGGATTTGATGCAAAAGATCGTTTGTACGTGTCAGACAATCAGGGAGATTGGCGTGGAACAAGTCCGTTGTACCACGTTGAAAAAGATAAGTTTTATGGACACGTAGCGAGTTTGATTTGGAAAAAAGATTTTCCTCGCGTTAAGCCACTTTCATTGCCCGTCGAACAGCTTGACAGTATGCGTACCCGCGAAGCAATTGCGTTTCCGCACACCGAAATCGCCCATTCGGTGACGCAGCCTTTGCTCGACAACACGGGCGGGAAATTTGGACCCTTTACGGGGCAACTATTCATTGGAGAAATGGATTATCCGCGATTAGTGCGCTTGTTGATGGAAGAAGTGGGTGGACAAATGCAAGGGGCTTGCGTGGCTTTTGGCGACGGAACGGGGCTATTGAAAGGAAATAACCGCTTGGTATTTGATAAAAATGGCGATTTGTGGATTGGTCACAACGACCACGGCTGGGTAGGTGACGAAGGGCTTTCGCGCATTCATTGGAAAGGTAAAGTTCCGCTGGAAATCATGGCGATGAACCTCACCAAAGAAGGGTTTGAACTTACGTTTTCGCTGCCCGTAGATGCTAAGATAGCGGCCAATCCGAGTTTGTATAAATTTCAGCGTTATTACTACAAATACCACCGCCCCTACGGCTCGCCCAAAACCGACGTGGCCGATGTCGCCGTGAAGGAAGTGACGGTATCGCCCGACGGGAAAAAAGTGTCTTTCAAATTGGCCGAATTGAAAGCGGGTTATGTTTATGACCTCAAAATGGGAGAGCTAAAAACCACCGATGGAAAGCTGCTAATGAACCGCGCGATTTATTATACGTTGAATAAACTGAAGTAGGGGGTTGCCCGTTTCTAGTGGAGCCTAAAACATTTCCAACGAAGGGGGGACGAAATTTTGTAGGTAACTAGGGAAATGTAAACACATAGTTGACATAGAATTTTGACATAGCACACAAAAGACTGTCTATGTTTACATATGTGTTTATTCTAGTGTTTTCTATGTGTTTCAAAAAGATGTTACCATATCCTGCATTTATTCGTACACCCCCAACGAAGCCTGTATCAAGAGAATTAAGAAGGGGACAAGGTGTTCTCGCAGAAACTTTACGGACTTGTAAATCAAATTGACGACCGCTTGGTAGGTCAGCTTCATCACTTCGGCGATTTCGTCGTAATTTAATTGGCTAAAAAAACGAAGATAAAGGGCTTCTTGCTGCCGTTTGGTAAGTTGGCTTATCAAATGCGTGAGCCTTTCTTTTTGTTCATGGTCGGTTTGTTGTTCTATTAACCAACTTTCGTGGCTGATTTCGAACCACTCGTTGGGTTCTTCCTCAATGACATCAAAGCGATTTTCTTTTCGCAACTCCCGCGTTAGCTTGAATTTCAGTGCTTTGAAGAGATAGCCCTTGACCGACGTAACTTCTCCTAAACGTTCTTTGGACGTCCAAAGCTCAAAAAAAAGGTCTTGGATGCAGTCGTCCAAAAGCTGCGTATTACGGACAATTTTATATCCATACAGATATAACGGCCTGTAATACTTCTTAAAAAGTCCCTCAAAAGCTTTTTGGTCGGCGTTTAGAAAACCCTTCCACAATTGAGTTTCATCCATCTAACCAAGTGTTTATATACCACTATTACAAAAGTGAAGCAAAAGTAGGCTATTTAATGATGTAGCAATTTGAATTTTTTGAGAATAAAAAAAAAATAAGAAAAAAAATGATTATCCCGTGATGGTTTGCAGTACTGGTACATGAAAGGGTTAATAATCTTGATATGAAACCAGAACAATTGCTGACCGACGAGACCTTTCTTGCTTGGTATTTCCAAACCGACGATGAGTCGGTCGAAAAATGGAATAGGTCAATGGCCGAAAACCCTTCCCTCAAGGCAAGTGTGGACGAGGCTGTGTCTTTGTTGCAATTTATGCAAAGTGAAGAAGAGAGGCTAGTCAATGAACAGCAGATTGAGCAAGCGACTGCGCGATTGATGTCGAGGGTACAAGATTGGGAAGAAACCAAACCCGCAACTCGTTCGCTGTCGCGTGTATTTGTTCGATGGGCGTGGCCTGTCGCAGCGAGTGTTTTGATGGCATTTGGGCTGGTTTGGTACCTGAATAAAGAAGAGGCCGACAACGTATATGTGGCTTCGGAGCACATGATGGAACTGAAACTTGCCGACGGCTCTTTGGTAAAACTGAACAAAGGTGCTGAGTTGAAAGTAGAAAATTTGGACCAAAACGCTACTGGAAACCGAGAAGTATGGCTCAAAGGAGAAGCATTTTTTGACGTAAGTCACTTGCCCAATCACCGAGGCTTTGTGGTGCATTCGGGCGACGTAAATGTGGCTGTATTAGGAACACGCTTCAATGTTCGCAATGGTGCTAATGCTACATCCGTGGCGCTCGAATCGGGAAAAGTAGAATTGTCATTGGTAAATAACCACGCCCAAAAATTAGTGATGAAACCAGGCGATTTGGTAGAATATTCAACGGCTTCGGGTGGCTTGGTAAAATCAGAAATCAACGTTCAAACGTATGCTGCTTGGCAGTCGGGCAAAGTGGTTTTTGAAAATGCAACGTTGTCCGAAATTCAAAAAACGTTAGAAGGTCGCTTTGGCCTGAAAGTGCAAGTAGAGCCAGGCAGCGAGCTTGGAGAGTTCAACGGCGCTTTTCCGTCTGACGACCCCGCCGTGCTCATCAATGCCTTGGAAAAAGCATACCCAGGTCAGGTGGTTCGTGTGGAGGGCGGAATTCAAGTGCGTAAGTCTATTAATAATTGATCGTCAGGTTTTTTAGAATATCAAACCATTGTCTATATGAAAAGTTTCTACCGTCGGAAATCACGGCAACAGGCGCTCGGGCTACTGTTTTGCTGCTTTGCCTTTCAGGCATCGGGACAATTACTGGCCTCGCGCGAAGTGGCTGGAAATCAGGGTCAGTACCAAAAGTCAACCACGACCAAATCGCTCAAAAGCGCTTTGAAAGATCTTCAGTCCAGATACAAAGTTTCCTTTTCTTATGACCGACGAACCGTTGAAAACAAAACCATTGAGTATGGCGTACAACAGTTTGGGTCGTTGGAAAAAGAACTAGATTTTATATCATCCACACTAAATCTACGTTACGAAAAACTCGACAAAAATCTGTACCTACTGACGCCCATGACCAAATGGGCGGGGTTTGTACAAGAACCTTTGCGAGTAGCGCCCCCCGCAACCACCTCCACGCCCCAAGTTTCGGAAGTACAGGCATTAGCTCCTGCCCGAAAATTGGTGAAGGTGATTGCGGGCAAGGTGGTGGCCAAGTCGGATGGAGCACCTTTGCCTGGCGTTAATGTCGTGATAAAAGGAACCCAAACGGGCACGATTTCGGGAAGTGATGGCTCGTTTAGCATCGACGCCCCCGCTTCCACGTCGGTGTTGGTATTTTCGTTTATCGGGTACCAAACCAAAGAAGTGGCGTTGGGAGATAAAACCAATCTTCAAGTAGAGTTAGAAGAAAGTGCTATCGTGCTGAACGAGGCGGTCGTAACGGCCTTGGGTATCAAGCGTGAAAAGCGGTCGCTGGGCTATTCAGTGGGTAATGTAGAAAGTACCGCCCTTACCCAAACGCCGCAAAACAACGTGCTCAACACCTTGGCAGGAAAAGTGGCGGGGGTACAAATTTCACAAATGGGGGGGGCCGTTGGCTCGTCGGTGAGCATGGTGATTCGCGGCGCTAACTCGCTCAACAGCGACAATCAGCCCTTGTTTGTGATTGATGGTGTGCCTGTTGCCAACCGCATGACCAACTCCTTTGCGGGAGCCGACATGGGAAATCCAATTTCGGACATTAACCCCAACGATATTGCCAATATTTCGATCCTAAAAGGGCCTAGTGCGGCGGCTTTGTACGGTTCTCGGGCAGGAAGTGGCGTGGTTTTGATTACGACCAAATCGGGGACAGGAGGCAAAAAAGGCATTGGGGTGTCGTTGAACACCTCCGTCGTGATGGACAAGCCGTTGGAATATGTGCACGTTCAAAACAAATTTGGTTCAGGAAAAACGGGTGCGCACGTGTTGGAAGAAGCCGAAAACGAAAGCTGGGGCGCTGCCTTAGATGCGGGTGAAAATTGGGCTTTGTGGAACAGCAACGGCCAAAAAGTACCCTTGATTTCGTACCCGAACCGCTTCAACGATTTTTTTCAAACGGGCGTAACCAACACCAACAACGTATCGGTGAATGGCAATTATGAAAAAGGTAATTTTCGCCTATCGGTAGGAAATATGAGCAACTCGGGTATTATTCCAAATACCGACTTGTCGCGTTTGACGATTGCCCTCAATTCTGCTTACAACATTACGGATAAGTTTCGTACTTCGGTAAGTCTGAACGTAACTCAGTCGGGCTCAGACAACCGACCGTTGATTGACGCCAGTCGAAACGACCCCGTTAGAAGTGTTTACGAAATGGGTTCGCAGGTGAATATCAACGATTTGCGTAGCTATTGGTTGCCAGGCCAAGAGGGAATAGCCCAACTTAAATACAAAGACAAACAAAACAACCCTTTCTTTTTGGTATATGAAAACCTGACGGGTTTTAGCCGCGATCGTACGGTGGCTAAAATCCAAATGGATTATGATTTTACCAATGAATTGACCCTAACGGGCAAATACGCGCGGGATTCGTACAGCGAGATTTTTGAGGCCAAAAAAGCGTACAGCAATTTTGAAGCCTTGAAAGGTGGTTATACCATTTCCAACGATTACCGCAAAGAACAGAACTTGGATTTGATGCTCAATTATAAAAAGAGCTTTGAAAACAGCTGGAGCCTCAACGCGATGGTGGGTGCCAACCGTTTGGAACAATACTACCAGTCGTTGTACAATGCCACAACCGAACTCGTAATTCCAGGGTTATATACCATTGCCAACGGTGCGCCTGGAACGTTCAATCCGCTGAGTTCTTTCTCCCGAAAACTGCTTTATGGCGTGTATGCGTCGGCATCGCTTGGGTTCAAGGACTTTGTTTATTTGGATTTGACCGCCCGCAATGACTGGACAAGTACGCTCAAAAAAGGAAATAATTCGTACTTCTATCCGTCGGCGTCGTTGAGTGTCTTGTTGTCAGAAGTAGTCAAAATGCCATCTTGGGTTGATTTTGCCAAAGTACGCGCGGGCTTTGCCCAAGTCGGTAACGACGTTGACCCATACAGCCGTTCACAAACTTACAGTACTGCGCTCGACTGGGGGGCGGCCAAGCGCATGTACATGGGAGGAGTGCTTAGAAACCCTGATTTGAAGCCCGAAATTTCGACTTCACACGAGATTGGGGTGGATTTTAAATTCTTCAAAAACCGACTTGGATTAGAAGCCACTTACTACAAACGCGGCAATAGAAACCAAGTACTTTCTATCGTAACACCCATTGAATCAGGAGCGAGCAACAAGCAAATCAATGCGGGATTGGTGGAAAGTCAGGGCTTTGAGATTGGGATAATCACGACCCCCATCAAAACCAAAGACTTTACGTGGGACATGAATTTTACCTTGACCCGCAACCGCACCTATATTCGTAAGCTGGCCGAAGGAATCAAGTACTTCTCGTTTACATCGTACAGCGGCGCTGAGGTTCGTACCTACGAAGGTGGGCAAGTGGGAGATATTTATATGGCGCCTATGTTGAGGGTAAAAGATAAAGCGTCTCCCTATTATAATTATCCAATTGTGACCAGCGGAGGGCTTTACCAAACCGACAATGATCCCAACAATTTGGTGAAAATCGGCAACTTTAACCATAACTTCTTGATGGGAATTCAGCCGACCATTCGGTACAAAAACTTGAGCATTTTTGCCAACATCGACTGGCGCCAAGGCGGACAATTCTATTCAAATACCATGATGTTTCTTGGAAATAACGGAATGTTGGACGAAACGCTGTCGGGCGTGTCGTATGACCCATCGCGTAGCCTTGCCGAACAAATCAAAGCCAATCCAGACATGTACCTCGGCAATTGGGTTGGAGGAAGAAACGCTGCTTATGGAGGTTTTGCGTGGCCTGAAGGAAGCGCCGAAGCCGCAAAACGCTTGCAAGATGCCAGCCTGAATCCTGGGGTTCTTGCCACCAAAGATGCCGCAGGAAATACCGTTTATGTGGAAAATTTGGGAGGAGCAGGCAGCAAATGGATTGACCCATTCAGTGCGTACCGCTACGCCAATCGTCCTTTCCCTGACCGCAATTTGTACAGCGCCACGTACGTCAAGCTGAGAGAAATATCGGTGACTTACTTTTTGCCAAAAAGCTTTGTGAGCCGTTTCAAAGTTCAAAATGCCTCTTTGTCGATTGTCGGGAACAACCTGTACATGTGGACCCGTCACGGAATCAAGGGCTTGGATCCTGAGCGCGCTTTCCGTCCCACGGGTACCAGCTGGTCGCAGGGGGTTGAATATTACAATGTGATGCCAATCACTGGCTCAGTAGGTTTCAAATTGAATGTTGACTTTTAAAATTGGGTAGCGATGAAATTCACAAACATAAAAAAAGGGGTTGCCGCTTTAACCGTAGGTGGCTTGCTGTTTTCGTGCCAAGATTTGACCGAAATCGACAAAAATCCCAACAGTCCAGAGGATGTTTCTTCCAACTACATTATGACCTTTGTGCTGTCCAACACGGGTAAGACTTTCTTTAGCTTGGGCAGAGACGGGTCTAAAATTGGGGCAGCGATGCAATACATGCAGGCGGGTACCAACGAAGGAGCGGCGGTAATCAACCAATACGCTTGGACGCAAGAGTCGTGGAACGGTTATTATGAGATTTTGCGCAATAATCAGTTGATTTACGACAAAGGCATCAAAGAAAATAACCGCTTTTTTCAGGCCATTGCCCTCACGATGCGGTCGGCTGTGTTTGGCCTATTAACCGATTTATACGGTGATATACCTTACACTGAGTCGCTCAAGGCATCTTCTGGTTTATTTTTTCCAAAATACGATGAGCAGGCCGTCGTGTATAAAGGCATTATGACCGATTTGAAACAAGCCGTGACCTTGCTCAATAGCCTCGAAAGCAAAGATGCCGTCAACCCAACGTCAGATATTTTGTACAAAGGAGACGGGAAAAAATGGCGAAAATTGGCCAATTCGCTCCGTTTGCGTTACGCCTTGCGCTTGTCCGACAAACGTTCAGAAATGAGTGCCTTGGGCGTAAATATCCAAGCAGAATTTACGGAAGCGTCCGCCGATGCTTTTACGAGCAATAGCGATGATGCTTCGATGGCGTTTGTGGGAGCGAGTGCCGATAATTCAGCCCCAGGTGGGCCACTCAATTCGCCCAACCCCAACTTTTTGTTGAAACCTGGGCAGCCATTTGTTAATAAGTTAATCGCCCTAAATGACCCGCGTCTTCAACGTTGGATACAACCTGTGCAGCGAAAATGGGATACCAAAGTCACCAAAGAAACAACGGTAACGGTCAAAAATAGCTACGGTGAAAGTTATTCGGTTGTGTATGTCCCGACGACATCGACCAACGTAGATACCTCGCTTTACGTGGGTCTTCCTGTGGGTTTGCCCATTACGCAGGCAGTAGCTTACAATAAAGGCAATGACGCGACGGCTTACAATAACGAACGCAATCCCTACATTTCTTTCTTGCACGAACGCTACCGTAAAAACACGGATACGTATGTTCCAATGAACATCATAACGTACAGCGAGGTGGAGTTTATTCTGGCTGAAGCAGCTTTGGCGGGAAGTTTTGGTGCAACCGATGCCGAAGGCCACTACAAAAAAGCCATTCGGGCTTCAATGGACAAAGCAGGGGTGTTTACGGCAACCTACGATTTTGACAAATATTACGCCCAAAATACGGTAAACTACACCACGGCTGCCAACAAACTAGAGCGAATTATGGAGCAAAAGTGGCTTTCCTCGTGGTTTGGCATTGAGTCGTGGTTTGACTGGAGACGAACGGGTTTTCCTGCGTTGAAGGCGGGTGAAGTGGCACAGTACGGTAAAGCACTGCCGATTCGATACATGTATCCGTCTCCCAACCAAGACCCTTCTTATTTGACGAATTACAACTCAGCCGTTGAGCGCTTAGGAAGCACCAACTATATCCCATCAGGACAAAGCAAAGACCACCCATACGCCAAAATGTGGCTCATTCAAGGCACAAGCAAACCGTGGAATTAGGTAGTTTTTGGCACTATTTAGCTTTAAAAAATTAGAGTTTCTGTTCTTTAAGCCTTCCCGAAAGTTCAACAACTTTCGGGAAGATTCTTTTTGTACTTGGAAAATCTGATTATGAAATAACGCACCAATGAAATCTATTTTAACCGCACTCCTCTTTTTTGTTATTTTTCACGTTGGCCATGCCCAATCGTGGATAGACCTGACCCAAGCCAGTATTCATCATCGTTCTGCTGATGCGGCTGATTTCAAAGAAATTGTCAATGTTTTGCAAGAAGAAATTGCAAAGCGTTCAGGAATAACACCTAGCGTTTCCCCCAATTTGTCAGAAACTACCAATGCCTGTATTTATTTGGTGCTGGATAAAAACCTAACGGAATTACCCTCGACGCTACGAACTGACCTGCTTCGATTGGCGGCGCCTACCCAAGAAGGCTTTCGGATAGTAGCGTTTGCTGATAAAAAAACGGTCGTGATTGCGGGAAAAGACGTACGAGGCGTCTTGTACGGCGTGGGGCGTTTGCTCCGCAAGGCCGAAATCACCCAAGGGCAAATTCGTTTTCCTGCCGATTTGCGCCTTTCTACCAGTCCCAAATACCTCGTCCGAGGACATCAATTGGGCTATCGTCCCAAAACCAACTCGTACGATGCCTTCACCGTGGCGCAGTACGACCAATACATTCGCGAATTGGCACTTTTTGGGGCTAATAGTATCGAAATCCTCCCGCCTGGCACCGACGACGAGCCAACCAGTCGCCACATGAAATTGGCGACGCTGGACATGGTCAAAGAACAAGCGCGGATTTCCCAACGCTACGGACTGGACGTTTGGATGTGGTATCCCAACATTGGGAAAGACTTTACCACGCCCGAAAAAGTAAAAAATGAGTTGGCCGCCCGTGAAATTGTCTTTAAGGCGGTTTCAAAGATAGATGCCGTTTTTGTACCAGGCGGCGACCCAGGTGAACTCGAACCCGACGAGCTTTTTGAGTGGATGGATAAAATGGCTTTGCTGCTAAACAAATATCATCCTAAAGCCAAAATTTGGATTTCGCCGCAGTCGTTCAAGCCCACCAAAGTGTGGTTTGAGGCGTTTTTTCGGCATGTCAACAAAGGCTATCCTTGGTTGGGGGGCATTGTGTATGGGCCTTGGGTGAAAGTGCCGATTGACCAAATTCGTAAAATTGTGAAGCCGTCGATTCCCATTCGGAATTATCCAGACATTACGCACTCCATTGCCGCGCAATACCCCGAACCCGACTGGGATCCTGCTTGGGCGGTTACGCTCGGACGCGAAGCGGTGAATCCTCGCCCCAAAGACCAAAAGTTTTTCCACAACATCGTCGCGCCGTATTGTATTGGAAGCATAAGCTACTCGGAAGGAACCAACGACGACGTCAATAAATTTATCTGGAGCGACCAAGATTGGGATCCCAAAACGGACGTCAGAGAGACGTTGAAAGACTATAGCCGTTTGTTTTTTGGGGCAGACTTAGCGATGGACGGAGCTTTGGGCATATCAGAATTAGAAACCAACATCAAAGGGCCTGTGTTGGCCGCCAATCAAATCGAACGAACGCTACTGAGGTGGCAAAAGATGGAGCAGTCGGCCACAAAAACGCTTCTGTCCAATCCCCGTTTTCAGATGGGATTGATTCGGGCGTATTTTGATGCTTACGTTCGGGAAAGAAGCATTTACGAAACCCAGCTGGAGCACCAAGCCTACGAAATTCTGAAGTCGGTAGAAGGCAATGCCCAAGCCAAAGCCCAAAAAGCCATGAACGTGTTGAGCAAAGCGTGGAATGAACCCGTTGGTGTTTCGTTACGAGAACGGTGCTTGGCTTTGGCCGATTCGTTGCATCGTAGTATCGGGGCACAGCTAACGGTGGTCAAACACGGCGCCATGCCAGGGCGGGGCAATTTTATTGATAACCTCGATTATCCGCTCAACGACGCGCCGTGGCTACTGCGCGAGCTGAAAAAAGTGGAAAAAATGGACGACACGCAGGGGCAACAGGCATTGGCGCGTTTGCTCAGTCGCACCTACCCAGGCAAAGGCGGTATTTACGATCATTTTATGAACCCAACGAGCCGTGCGCGGGTAGTACCTACCAAATACAACTGGAACAACGACCCCGAAAGCCTCCAGTCGTCGCGGATAGGATACGGGATGAACTTGCCCAAGGAGTACTCTGATAGCTTCCCAAGAATGAGCACCCCCGTACCAGCCGTGCCGAGGGCGTGGACGAGCCAAATCGAAGTGTTGTACGATAATGTTCTGAAAATCAAGTACGACCAATTAGAAAAGGGGGCGAAGTACAAAGTGAAAGTGGTGTACAGCGGTAGGTTTAAGTCGAACATGCGCATGATGACTTCCGACGGCATTCTTATCCACGATTATATCAAGCTGGGTGAGCAACCCGAATACGAGTTTGAAGTGCCTGCCCAAGCCATTAAAAACGGCGAAGTGGTGTTTCAGTGGAACTGCAAAGAGGCCGAACGGGGCTTGCAAGTAGCCGAAGTATCGCTGATTCGTACGGAGCTATAAGGTGGGCGGCCTTTCTGAAGAAAAGCCTAAAAAAAATCCCCCTCTCCTTTCAGTAGAGGGGGATTTAGGGGTGAGGTTGAACAAGAAAATTTGCTGCTACCAGACTTTTGAGGCATCCTCATTTCTTACCGCAAAAACCAAACTTTGCGTATCAAGCCTTTCTCCACCAAATAGATGGCCGTGGCCGAAAACTCTTGCCCCCGTCCCGTAATGTATTCTTTGTCAATGACGTAGTTGCCTTGGATGATTCGTCCGTGCAAGGCAGCGAAGTTTTGGGGAAACTTTTTGAAAAGACTTCCGTAATCATTTTCTAGGTCTTTTTTGGTCAAAACGCGCGGTTTTGCGTTTGGAAAACTGTAAATCTCAACGGTATCGCTGTAGGTTTCCACAAACGCTTTGAGATCTTGGCGGTTGTAAGCATCCAATTGCTGCTGGACGATTTTTTCAGGATTTTGAGAAAATACTTTCCACGAAATAAGGAAAAACACGGGTAAGAAAAGTGATTTCATAGCAACGTTTATTTTTGATACACGCGTACGTAGTCGATGATGTATTTGGACGGAAATTTACTAGAAGAAGGGTCACCGCCGTTATCGCCGCCGATGGCGAGGTTGAGCAGCAAATAGTGGGGCTGCATAAAGGGGTTTTTCTGCGTCCCGTCTTGGTTAATGGTATATTGAAGTTCCACAAAATTCAGCAATTCGCCGTCCACGTAAAGCCGAATGGCTTTTTCGTCCCAGTCCATGCGCCACACGTGAAATTTCTTACGCCAGCGCGGGTCTTGAAACGTCTCAATTGGTTTTTTAAGGTCGCGCCAAATCGCTTTGAAGCGGGTTTCACTTCCCCACGCGACGTTGGCCAATAACATCCCTCGATAAAACTCCATGATGTCGATTTCGCCGTTACGAGGCCATTCACCTGCTACGCCTAGCGTCCAAAACGCAGGCCAAATTCCCGCTTGCGTATCTATTTTAGCCCGCATTTCGAAGCGGCCATATTGCCAACTGTGCAAACCTTGGGTTTTTAAACTAGCGGCGGTGTAGTCGATGTTGGCACGCTGTTTGCGCCAATCTTGGCTTTGAGCGTCGTATGTTGGGTTTGGTTTTTGTTCACGTCGGCCTTCGATGATAAGCTTTCCTTTTTTGACGTACGCATTGTCGGGCTGATACCATTGTAGCTCGTGGTTGCGCACAAATCCTTTTTCAAAAGCCCAGTTTTGTGGATTGGGTGCACCATCTTTGGAAAACTCGTCAGACCATACCAATGCGTAGCCTGTATATTGGGGAATTTTTTGCCCAAAAATAGAATACGGAATCCCCACAACTCCCAATAATAACCCTAAAAAGGATAAAAATGTCGATTGGTATTTTTTTGGTAAGTCTTTGGTAGGTTTGAATTCCATTAGGATGTGGATTTTATAGTGACTTAATGGTTACTTTTTTGGAAATTTGTGTCAATTATATAGTTCGTATATTTTAACTTATTCCTGTTATCTATGAGAAAGACCTCGCATTTGTGGTTATACTTTGCAACTGCGGTGGCTTTGGGCTTGCAAAGCTGTTCCCGAAACCCCGTTACAGGTAAAAAAGAAATCATCTTTATGTCCCAAGACCAAGAAATTGCGCTCGGGGCACAGTCGCACCCTTCGATAGTGGCTACAATGGGTCTGTATGAAGATGCGAAGCTACAAAACTTCATCAATGAAAAAGGAAAGTCGATGGCAGCTATTTCGCACCGCCCTGACCTCCCTTACCAGTTTCACATCGTAGATTCTCCCGTGGTTAATGCCTTTGCTGTTCCAGGCGGTTATGTCTATTTTACCAGAGGTATCATGGCGCATTTCAACAATGAAGCCGAATTTATGGGCGTTTTGGGCCACGAGATTGGCCACATTACGGCCCGTCACTCGGCCCGTCAGCAGACCTCCCAAGTACTTGGTACTGTAGGACTAATGGCTGGAATGGTGTTATCAGATAAAGTACGTCAGATGGGCGACCAAGCCATGCAAGGATTGCAAATGGTGTTGTTGAGCTACAGCCGTGCGCACGAGTCAGAGTCCGACAAAATTGGGGTTGGCTATTCAAGCAAAGTAGGCTACGATGCCCGCGAAATGGCGCAGTTTTTCGGAACGATTAAACGCATCTCTGACAAAAGTGGTCAGGCGATTCCTACTTTTATGTCAACACACCCCGATCCAGGTGACCGCTTTACCAACGTGCGCCAAATGGCTGAAGAATACCAAAAAGCAAACCCAGGGCAGTATTTGGTGGAAAGAGAGCGCTACTTGCGCATGATTGACGGAATTATTTTTGGAGATGATCCAAAGCAGGGCTTTGTAGAAAACTGGAACTTTTACCATCCAGAATTAAAATTCCAATTCCCCGTTCCGCGTGACTGGCAGTACGAAAATTCACCCATACAGTTCCAAATGGCGGCCAAAGATGGCAAATCGATGATGATGCTGACCGTTGCTGAAGGAAAAACGCTGGATGAAGCTGCCCAAAACGTCGTCAAAAACTATAATTTCAAGGTGTTGGAAAACAAAAAAACGACCATTAATGGAATCCCTGCGGTGGTGATGGTTTCACAAATCCAGCAGCAACAACAGCAGCAGCAAGGAGGCCAAACTGCGCCGCAACAAGCCCAAGACCCGAATACGGTAGTGCAGGTAGCGACTTATTTGTATCAGTATAATGGCATGGTTTTGGCGATGCACGGTATGAGCTACGCGCCAACATTCAACACGAATTTTGCCACCTTCCGCAATGTGGGGGAGAACTTCCGTAACCTCAACGACCCTGATAAACTTAACCGTAAACCCGATCGTATTCGTATCAAAACGGTAGCACGTACGGCTGCTTTCAAAGACGTAATGAAAAGTTTCGGAATGCCTGATAGCAAGTTGGAGGAATTGGGGATTTTGAACCAACTACAAGCCAACGACCAAGTGCAGCAGGGTACATTGGTCAAGATAATTTCAAAATAAAACTCGTAAAAACCCCTCTTGGTCGCAAAATCGCCTGAGGACGAGTAAATAAGCCCAAGCGAGGTTTGGGCTTTCGCAACGAACGGAGTAGATTTGGGTTAGAATACTCACATTTACTCCGTTTTTTTTGCATGAAAAAAATCATTACACTTCTCATCACACTAGCGGTAACTTCGGCCGTAAGGGCACAAACGCCCACTTTCCCCCGCAACGGGGTCTATGACGAGCGGCCAGAAATGTACGCTTTTACCAACGCGACCATTTATGTCGATGCCCGTACGGTTGTTGAAAATGCAACCTTGTTAATCAAAAATGGAATCGTTGTGGCAGCCGCCAAAGACGTTCAAATTCCTTCTGGTACAGTAGTTACTGACCTAAAAGGCCGTCGGATTTATCCTGCGCTTATCGACATGGAGTCAGATTACGGAATGCCCGAAATCGTTCGTGGGCAGCGTGGAGGCCGTGGTTTTACCCAGCAAATCGAGTCCAACAAAAAAGGAGCGTATGGCTGGAACCAAGCCGTCAACGCCGAAACGGAAGCAGGCAAGCTTTTTACTCTGAATGCTACCAAAGCCGACGAGATGCGTAAGCTAGGTTTTGGCGCAGTACTGACCCACCACCACGACGGGATTGTGCGCGGGAGCGGAGCGTTGGTAAGTTTGTCTTCCGAAAGCGAAAACACGACCTTGTTGCGTCACCCTGTTTCGTTTCACTTGTCGTTTAGTAAAGGTACTTCTACTCAGCAGTATCCCAACTCACCCATGGGCTCGATGGCCCTTTTGCGTCAGACGTATTACGACGCCGAGTGGTACAAAAACAGTGGCAAGAATGTAGAGTTTAACCTCTCATTAGAAGCATTCAACAAGTTCAATTCATTGCCAACTATTTTTGAAGCAACCGACAAGTGGAGCTTGATGCGGGCTGATAAATTGGGCGATGAATTTAAAACGCAATTTATCTTTAGAGGCTCTGGCGATGAATACCAGCGCATCGACGAAATTAAAGCAACGGGTGGCGCTATCATTCTGCCCATCAATTATCCTTCGGCTTTCGACGTAGAGGATGCGTGGGATGCTGATAACGTAAGCCTTGCCGAAATGAAGCACTGGGAAATGGCGCCTGCTAACGCCGCCGCTCTCGAAAAAGCAGGTGTGAATTTTGCCCTGACTTCGGCTTTGCTCAAAACAAAAACGGAATTTTGGCCTAACCTTCGCAAAGCCATTGAACACGGCTTGAGCGAAACCAAAGCCCTCGAAGCCCTCACGACCATTCCTGCCCAATTGCTCCAATGCAGCGACAAAATCGGAAGCCTCAAAACAGGTACGTGGGCGAACTTTATCATTACGTCGGGAAGTATTTTTAGCGCGGATAATATTCTGTACGAAAACTGGATTCGTGGTAAAAAATACGTCATTAATTCATTGAGCCAAACGGATATTCGTGGTACATATCAACTGAACCTGAACGACGAAAAAGGCAAGCTCGTCATTACTGGCAAGCCCGATAAGCCCGAATACCAAGTAGTGTTGCGCGATACGGTAAAAATTACGCCCAAAGTAACATTCCTCAACGACGTTATTTCGATTAATTTCCAGCCCGACCGCCGTACGCCTAATGCGACGACGCGTTTGACAGGCTATTTGGAAGGAACGACCCTGAAAGGAAGTGGTGAAAACGCCAAAGGCGAGGCTATCAAATGGGCCGCTACGTTCCAAGAAGCCTACAAAGCTCCTGAAGCCCGCCGCGATTCTACCCAACGCCCAGTGCCTAATGTTGGCAAACCGCTTTACCCGTTTGTTGGGTTTGGCAACACCGAAAAACCAAAGTCTGAAACGATTTTGGTAAAAAATACAACAGTTTGGACCAGCGAAGACGCAGGCGTATTGACAAACACGGATGTGTTGGTCGAAAATGGAAAGATTACCAAAGTGGGTAAAAACCTTTCGGCACCCAACGCCCGACAAATTGACGGAACGGGTAAGCACCTTACGCCTGGTATTATTGATGAACACTCGCACATTGCGCTTGCATCCATCAACGAAGGAGGACAATCAAGCTCGGCGGAAGTACGCATGAGCGATGTCGTTAATCCTGATGACATTAACATTTATCGTCAGTTGGCGGGAGGCGTAACCATGTCGCAGTTATTGCACGGGTCGGCTAACTCAATCGGTGGGCAGTCGGCCGTTGTCAAACTCAAATGGGGAAGCAACGTCAACGAAATGCTCGTTCCTGAGGCGCAGTACATCAAATTTGCCTTGGGTGAAAACGTAAAACAAGCAAATAGTCCCAATGCGACCATTCGTTATCCTCAAACGCGGATGGGGGTAGAACAAGTGTTTTACGACCATTTCATTCGCGCCCGTGAATACGACCGCTCGTGGGATGCGTATAATTCAATGAAAAACAAAATTGGCGTTCCAGCGCCACGTCGTGATATTGAATTGGAAACATTGGCCGAAATCTTAAACGGTAAGCGCTTCATCACTTGCCACTCGTACGTACAGTCAGAAATCAACATGTTGATTAAAGTGGCTGATTCGTTAGGGTTCAAAATCAACACATTTACGCACATTTTGGAAGGATACAAAGTAGCCGACAAAATGAAAAAACACGGGGTTGCAGGTTCGTCGTTTGCCGACTGGTGGGCGTACAAAATGGAGGTAAAAGACGCGATTCCGTACAACGCGGCGATTTTGGCGAAAGTAGGCGTATTGACCAGTATCAACTCTGACGATGCCGAAATGGCGCGCCGCCTTAACCAAGAAGCGGCCAAAGCCGTTGAATACGGTGGCATTGCCGAAACGGAAGCCCTCAAAATGGTGACGATCAACCCTGCGAAAATCTTGCGCCTCGACAAACGCACAGGAAGTATTAAAGTGGGAAAAGACGCTGATTTGGTGTTGTGGAACAACCACCCGCTGTCTATTTACGCACGCCCTGACTACACAATTGTAGAAGGCGCGATTTGTTATTCGACCGATGGCGACGACAAGCGCCGTGGTGAAGTAGAACAAGAGCGCGCGCGTTTGATTCAGAAGATGATTTCTGCCAAAACAGGCGGTGCTACGGCCGTTCGCCCACCGTTCCGTCGTCAGCGCATGTGGCATTGCGAAGACGTTGAAGGCGTTACGGCGGAAGGAGAAGAAGAAGGGAAATAGCCGATGGCGCTTGCCTCTGGGCAAGTGACCACTATTAAAAGGCTTCCAGCCGCTACTTTGTGTTGGTTTTTACGAATGAATTAAAAAGAAATTTCCATGATTGTTTCCATAAATAAAACAAAAACAACGGCCTTCAGGCGCTTGGCTGAGATAGTTTTTGGAGCCTCTGCTCCTGTACTTTTTAGCCTTATTTCTCTTTCATCAAATGCTCAAAATCCCGCCCCTGCCAAGCCCCAAGCCAAACCGATGGCGCTAGTGGGTGGCACGGTTCACGTCGGCAATGGGACGGTGATTGAAAAAGGCGTCGTGGTGTTTGACAAAGGTGTATTGACCGCCGTAGGCGATGCAAGTACGACGTTTGACAAAGCGAAAACCGAAGTAGTGGACGTGACGGGTAAACACCTCTACCCAGGTCTTATTGCGATGGGTGCCACCACAGGTTTGGTTGAAATTACGTCGGTACGTGCTACGGCCGATAACCAAGAAATTGGTACTTTGAACCCCAACGTTCGGGCGTTGATTGCCTACAATACCGATTCAGAAGTGATTCCTACGCTTCGTAACAACGGCCTATTGCTTACCCAAGCCACTCCCCAAGGAGGAACTATTTCGGGTTCGTCGTCGGTGATGGAGTTGGATGGTTGGAACTGGGAAGATGCTGTACTCAAAAAAGATGATGGGCTTTGGCTAACGTGGCCTGCGTTTTTTGCCCGTGAGTTTAACTTCGATGATTTTTCGGTAAATCTGCAACGCAATACGCGTCGCCAAGAAGTGATTAACTCGTTGGCACAGCTATTTTCCGATGCACGTGCCTACAGTGAAATCAAAAACCCAGCCACTACCAACCTCAAATTGGAGGCATTACGTGGTCTTTTTGATGGGCGTCAAAACCTCTACATCCGCGCCGACAACAGCAAAGACATTGTAGAGTCGGTGAAGTTTGCCAAACAGCAAGGCGTAAAGAAAATCATCATCGTCGGGGCTGAAGATGCCTTACGCGTAGCGGAGTTTTTGAAAGAAAATAACGTGGCCGTTGTTTTAGGCGAAACGCACCGTTTGCCTGCGCGCCAAGACGAACCCGTGTACCAGCCGTACCGTTTGCCAGCGCTGCTTCAAAAGGCAGGCGTAACAGTAGCTCTGAGCTACGGCGAAGCTTATTGGCGGACGCGTAACCTTCCTTTTACGGCAGGTACGGCGGCAGGTTTTGGCGGAATTTCGTCGGAAGAAGCCTTAAAAATGATTACGTCAACGCCTGCCAAATTGTTGGGAATTGACAACGTTGTTGGTACCATCGAAAAAGGAAAATTAGCAACGTTGGTGGTGTGTAAGGGAGATATTTTAGATATGCGTTCCAACGGCATTGACCATGCCTTCATTCGTGGCCGCAAAATCGACCTCGACGACCGCCACAAGCGTCAATACCGCAAGTACACCGATAAGTACGAGATTGGAACAAAATAAAAAGTGTCGAATGGAGAATGCAGAGTGTCGAGTTGTTAGTATTCGACATTCTGCACTCGACATTCACTTCAACATTCTAATAAGTGACCCACGTGTCTTTGCCACCTCCTCCTTGCGAAGAGTTAACGACGAGGGAGCCTTTGCGTAGCGCAACGCGTGTTAGTCCACCTGGGATAACGTTGATACCATCGCCGTACAAAATGTAAGGACGTAAGTCAACGTGGCGACCTTCGGCGTGGTCGTCCAAGAAACAAGGCACGCGAGAAAGTGAAATCACGGGTTGAGCAATGTAGTTACGCGGATTTTCTTTGATTTTTTGGCGGAAAATCTCGTGTTCTTCTTTGGTTGCTTTCGGACCAATCAACATCCCGTAGCCACCCGCTTCGTTGGCTTCTTTAATAACAAGATTTTCTACGTTTTCGAGCACATATTTCAGGTCATCGTCTTCGCGACAGATGTACGTCCGCACGTTAGGAATAATCGCTTCTTGGTCTAAATAATACTTAATGATGCGCGGCACGTAGGCATAAATTACCTTGTCGTCGGCTACGCCCGTTCCTGGGGCATTGGCTAAAGCAACTCTCCCTTTTTTATAGACATCAAAAATGCCAGGAATGCCTAGCAACGAGTGCGGGTTAAACACCTGCGGGTCGAGGAAGGTATCGTCGAGGCGACGGTAAATCACATCCACGATTTCAAAACCGCGCGTTGTGCGCATTTTAACGTACCCACCCGAAACCACCAAATCGCGGGCGTCAACGAGTTCAACCCCCATTTGTTGGGCCAAATACGAATGCTCAAAATAGGCAGAGTTATAAATCCCAGGAGTCAATACCACAATGTTCGGGTCGGGACGGTCGGCAATAAATTTCAGCATCTCAAACAAACGCGCAGGGTAGTCAGATACAGGGCGTACACCAGTGCGTGCTAGTACTTCGGGGAAAATCTGTTTAGAAAGCTCTCGGTTTTCGAGCATGTACGAAACCCCCGACGGGCAGCGAAGGTTATCTTCAAGTACCATAAACTGACCATCATCGCCACGGATAAGGTCGGTTCCTGTGATGTGGCACCAAATGCCTTTGGGTGGTTTTAAGCCTTTGCAGGCTTCCAAATAACACTTAGACGTCTCGATTAAATCGCGGGGAATAACGCCATCTTTTAAAATCTTTTGATCGTTGTAAATGTCGTCAATGAAAAGATTGAGCGCCGTAATGCGTTGGATAAGTCCCTTCTCCATGCGGTTCCATTCGTCGCCCGTTACTACCCTTGGAATAATGTCCAAAGGCATAATTCGCTCAGTTCCTTCACCTTCCGAATACACGTTAAAAGTAATTCCCATCGACATCAGCGCGCGCTCCGCAGTGTGCTGACGGTTAGCGAGTTCTGTATTGTTGAGCTGCTCTACACGTTGCTTAAATGCTTCGTACCCAGGGCGTACTTTGCCATCAGGGGTAAACATCTCATCATAGAACTTTTCGGTATCATAGTTTTTGAATGAAAATTGCATAATGGTGAAAAATCGTTGGTGAGTTATTTGTTTTGCCGAACAAGATATGGATAAAGTAGAGATTTTACCAAATTTTCTGTGGTAATTTGTTCTTTTGGTTAGTATAAATGGACAAGTTTCGGAAATTATTGGATTATGCCGTACTTTGTATAGTATTTTGCCGTTAAATTTTTACTTTGAATGAGTACATTGTTACCTTAGAGGTCTTACTTTTACAACACCTACTTTACTGCTGTTAAAATGTCGAATCGCTTTTGGATGATTGTTGCTGGATTGCTTGCTTGTGTTCAGGGGCGAGCACAACATTGGCTTGGAGTTTCATCGAGTAATTATGCAGGAACCAATGCCCTTTTTCTCAATCCAGCGCACGCCGCCGATTCGCGACATAAGTTGTACATCAACTTGGTGGGGAACGATATTTTCTTAACGAATAATTACATTCGTTGGGTGGCACCTTACTCGCTTTTTGGCATTATGACCAATACAGTTCCCAAAAAATACCGAAGTGAACGTGGGGCAATTATTTGGAGAGAAGAATATTACCAAGAACGCCTCAACGGCGAGCGTAAACATTTGCACGCAGGAGGTGATTTGCGCGGGCCTTCTCTGCTTTATTCTTTTAATAATAATCGTTTTGCGATTGGCCTCACTAGCCGTGGGAGATATGCCATGAGCCTAACAGATGTCACGGAAGAAACCGCGCGAGTTATCCGATTTGGAACAGATAATAAAGACCTTCAAAGTAAAGATTTTCGCAACCAACAGGCCAAATTAAATACCAACGGGTTTCTCGAAATGGGCATGACGCTGGGGGCGGTAGTGGCTGATTATGATGAACACTTTTTGAAAGTGGGTGCAACCGTAAAACGGTTGGTGGGGGTTTATAACGTTCATGCCGATGTACGAAATACAGACCATCGAATTGCGGTGGAGAGCTTAAATCGTGAAAGGGAGTTTATTATCGTTCAAAACCTCGATGCAACCTATGGCTACACCACGGGGGCGGCTTTTGATAACATTGGTCTTAGTCCTAAATTTCTGTTTGGGAATGCTTCGGCGGGCGGTAGTTGGGGGGCTGATTTGGGGGTGGTGTACGAATATCGCCCTGAGTTTAATGAATATATGCGAAAAGTCCCCAAGCGAGGCAAAGAACCTGATCCAAACAAAAACAAATACAAGTTTAGGGTTTCGGCAGCGATTACGGATATTGGGCGGCTTAATTACAAAAACCTGAATTATACAAGAGAAATAGACGTCCAAAAAGTAAGGGATGAATTTTCGTACACGGAATTTAACATGGCCAATACAACACCTTTGGCGGTGGCGGCAGTCAATCGTTCTTTGTCGGTCAATCCTGACGATGCGCCTCGTGCTTTTAAAGTGGGGCTTCCGCTGGCAGCCAATGTCAGTTTTGACTATCACCACTCTGGCCCTTGGTACGTGAACGCCATTTGGGTACAAGGGTTGAGGGGAAAAAATTACATGAACATCAAGCCCCAATCGGTTTTAGCCGTAACCCCAAGGTACGAAACGCGTTGGATTGAAGTCTCTGCCCCCGTAAGTTTGTATGATAACTACCGCGCCCTTGCGGTTGGCTTAGCCGCGCGGGTAGGGCCTATTGTCGTTGGTACAGACCATTTTACGGGGATTTTTGGCATTGGAAAGCCACAGGGAGCCGATTTGTATTTTGGACTCTATGCGCCTATCTTTCATCGAAAGCCCAAAGAAGCCATCAAATGTTGGTTTCCGCCCTACGAGAAACTTTTAAAGCGCAAACGTTAATCTAATAACATGGAAGCCTACGTTACTGTTGAATATTCCGCTGAAGGAATTGCCACCATTACGTTTTTTCATCCTGCTCAAAACTCAATGCCAAGTGTGCTTCTACAACGTTTGGCTGCGACCATTTCGGAGGTGAGTGAAGACGAGCGAACGAAAGTAATTGTACTAAAGAGCGGAGGAGAACGTACCTTTTGTGCGGGAGCAAGTTTTGAAGAATTGGCCTCCATCGAAACCGAAGAACAAGGATTGGCTTTCTTTTCGGGTTTTGCCAATGTCATTAATGCTTGTCGGCAAAGCTCAGCCATTGTACTTGGGCGCGTGCAAGGCAAAGCCGTGGGCGGAGGCGTAGGACTTGCCGCTGCCACCGACTATTGTTTGGCAACCCAATACGCCGCTGTACGTTTGAGCGAATTGTTGATTGGCATTGGCCCGTTTGTCGTAGGGCCAGCCATCGAACGAAAAATCGGAGTAGCCGCTTTTTCACAAATGACCCTCAACGCCCCTACCTTTTACTCCGCAACTTGGGCCAAAGAAAAGGGATTGTATGCTGAGGTGTATGAGTCTATCGAAGCGTTGGACGCCGCCGTGGCTACTTTAGCCCGTCAGCTGGCAAGTTATAATCCCGAAGCGCTTCGACAGCTTAAAAAAGTGTTTTGGGAAGGAACTGAGCACTGGAGCACGTTGCTTTACGAACGCGCAGCCATGAGTGGGCGACTTGTGTTGTCGGAACAAACGCGCGCAGCCATTGCCAAGTTTAAGGCTTAATAACCGTACCAATCCCCCCACCATTTTTGCAGGCTTTTTCGGATTTCGTTTTCGCGGGCATTTTGGCCAGGTTCGTAGAGCTTTGTTCCCTTCAATTCATCAGGTAAAAAGTCCAGAGGCGTAAAATTGCCTTCGTAATTGTGCGCGTACTTGTAGTTTTTGCCGTAGCCAATTTCTTTCATCAACTTAGTGGGTGCATTGCGCAGGTGCAACGGGACGGGCAAATGCGCCGTTTTTTCGGCCAATTCTAAGGCTTCGTTAATGGCCACATAACTAGCGTTACTTTTGGGAGAAGTCGCCAAATACACCACCACTTGAGACAAAATAATGCGTGATTCGGGGAAACCAATCGCTTTTACGGCATCTACGCAGGCGTTGGCCATAATCATAGCGGTGGGATTGGCGTTTCCAATGTCTTCCGAAGCCAAAATCAACATCCGTCGGGCAATAAACACAGGGTCTTCGCCCGCGTGAATCATGCGAGCCATCCAGTACAGCGCTGCGTTGGGGTCGCTGCCGCGCATTGATTTTATAAAAGCTGAAATGATGTCGTAGTGCTGTTCTCCTGATTTGTCGTATCGTGCCAAATTTTGCTGCGCCACTTCCGTTACGGTATCGTCGTTAATCACGATGGGGTTTTCGTGAAAATGGGCATTGACCACCAACTCCAACAAATTAAGCAGCTTACGGCCGTCTCCGCCCGACAAACGAAGTAGGGCGTCGTAGGAATCAAATTGAATGGTTTTTGTTTTTAAAATTTCGTCTTTTTCGGCAGCTTGGTGCAGCATTTTGATGAGTTCATCTTGCCCCAGCCCTTCTAAAATATAGACCTGACAACGCGATAACAACGCAGAGTTGATTTCAAACGACGGGTTTTCGGTGGTAGCACCAATGAGCGTAATTTGGCCTTTTTCTACCGCCCCTAGTAAAGCGTCTTGCTGACTCTTGTTGTAGCGGTGAATTTCGTCAATAAACACAATAGGAGGAAACAATCCCGACGGCCTTGCCAACACTTCGCGCAGCTCTTTTACGCCCGAACTAATCGCACTAAGCGAATGAAAAACCCGCTTGGTGGTTTCGGCAATAAGGAGCGCCAAAGTTGTTTTACCGACCCCTGGAGGCCCCCACAAAATCATGGACGGAATCAGGTTGTTTTCAAGGGCTCGTTTTAAGGCACCGTTTCGACCTAATAGTCGAGGTTGACCAATGAAATCCTCAAGGGTGCGCGGGCGCATACGTTCGGGTAGGGGTGCTGGCATGACTGTTGTTATTAGTGGGACAAAAATACAAACCTTTGTGCCTTTTCGCGCACTTTTCCTGCATGACTGTTCTCAAATCGGCTTGCGAGACTTATCTTTGGAACTATAACATTCTACATTTTCTTAAAGGAAGCCCAAGAGATTTTAGATAGGCAGCAGGAGCACTGTTTTTTAGTCGCTTGATAATTTTTTTGGAAATATACCTTGTAATGTGTAATGTTACGTAATACAATGTTGTTATGATACAGTCCATTCGGCACAAAGGCTTGTTACAATACTATACCGAAGGCAATGGTTCAAAGCTACCCGCCCAATATTTGCGAAAGATTAACCGTATATTAGACCAGTTAGACGCGGTTTCATCGGTTGATGATATTCAGGCAATGGGTTTAGGTATTCACAAACTTACAGGCGATTTGGCAGATTTTTGGTCTATCAAAGTTACCCCCAACTATCGGATTATCTTTCGATTTGAAGGGGGCGATATTCACGACATAGATTTTTTAGATTATCACTAAAAGGAGGCTATCATGTTAAAGCGCAACTTACCGCCAGTTCACCCAGGGGAAATATTACGGGAAGATTACATTAACGAACATAATTTGACCATTACGGAAGTAGCGGAAGGTTTGGGCATTGCCCGTGCTAATTTATCGGCCATCGTCAACGGACGAGCAGGGATAAGCCCCGAAATGGCCGTAAAGTTGGCCGAGGCGTTTGGCAATACCCCACAATTTTGGGGAAATTTGCAGAAAAACTACGAACTTTGGCACGCCGAACGCACGGTAAACCGCTCAAAAATTCGTCATTTTTGGGAAGAATGGAAGAGCGTACAGCCGACCTAAATAATCCTTTTCCATCTTAGAGCGAGCATTGAAAACTACCAAGAAATGGAACTTGAAGCACTATTTAGGTAATAAATTACAGGCATTTTAATACCCATGATCATTTTATGGCGCTCTATCGCATTGCTACTTCCAACGATATTGAAACCATTGCTCACCTTCACGCGGCGAGCTGGAAGACAACGTACCGAGGTATGTTGTCGGACGACTACCTCGACAATCATGTAACAGCCGACCGAATTAAGGTCTGGACCGAACGAATTGAACAACCCGCCGAAAACCAACGCATTATTTTATGTGTGGATGACCAAGAGAGAGCTATGGGGTTTGTTTGTGCTTATGGTAGCTCAACCGACCCTTTCGGTACATTTATTGATAACCTACACGCGGCGCCTGAGTTGAAAGGAAGAGGGGTTGGAAGGAAGTTGATGCGGAAAGTCTATGAGTGGAGCCTCGAGGTTTATCATCAGCCGAAGTTGTATCTTAAAGTGTTGGAAGACAATCTTCCTGCACGAGGTTTTTACGAGAAAGTAGGAGGAACTAATCAGGCGACCCTCACTGAGATAATGCCAGGGGGAAGCACCGTAAAGGCTTGTCGATTTGTGTGGGATACTTTTGAATTTTAACAAATAAAAAAAAGCCCGCAACTCAGTTGCGGGCGTAAGATTAAGGTGTCGGAATAATAATATATTCGTTAAACAATTACGTGCTCAGCCGATAATTGCTTCTTCATGCTTGTCAAAGCGCCAAAAACCAAGTTATACACCGACTGGATATTAATTTTCATGAAGTTTGAAATTTCTTCGTTGGTCATATTGACATAGAACTTCAAGAAAATGGCCTCGCGCTGACGGCGTGGGAGGCGCTCCATGGCTTCGTTGAGGTTACGGTTGGTTTGTAAATACTCTTCTTGAGCGATTACGTACGACTCCGCCGAAGCAGTGTAAAGGTGGTGGTACTCCAAAGGAATTTCTTCGCTGCTCGTATTTTTTTGTTGAGCATTGAGATGGCGAACCAATTTACGTTTAATCGAAGCCATCAAATAATAACGAACCGATGTGGTGTCACCAAGCGTGTGACGGTGTTGCCAAAGTTCTACAAACAAATCGTGAATACAATCTTTAATCAAAGCTTTATCGACACTAAATTGCGTACAATAGTTGTACAAAAGCTGAACGTAACATTGATAAAGTTTTGCAAACGCTGCCTCGTCGTCTTGACGAAACTGATTCCAAAGAGTTACCTCTTCCTGAGTAGTTAGATGAAACCGGGGCATTTGGGTGGAGGGGTTTGGGGTTTTGAAACAATCACAGCCCAAATGTAATTTTCTTTATATTAAGTTGCAAAATAAAAAGTGTTTTTTTTACATTTAATTTTCAGAATATAATTTGGTGAATTGAAATGTACTCCCATCAAATAGTCCTAAATCACTCATTTTCAGAAAAGGAATTACAAGTAGCCCCATAAACGATAATGTCATAAAAGGGGATGCAAGCGTAGAATTTAATGTTTGCTTAACAAAAGAATCGAGGGCTGTATATTGATTTGCGACCTCGTAGCCGTCCATATCCGACATTAATCCTGCAATAGGTAAAGGTAAAGTATGACCACTTCCGTCGCTATTTACGGCACTGACGCCGCCTTGGGCTTCAATGACCAAATTAATGGCTTTGGCAAGGCTTTCGTCATCGCAACCCACCGCAATAATGTTGTGCGAATCGTGCGCCACCGACGAAGCCAATGCCCCTTGCGTAAGTCCAAAATTGGTAATAAAACCGATGGCAACAGGGGCGGGTTGATAACGATTTATGACCGCAATTTTGAGAATATCCCGCTCGGTATCAGAAACAATATATCCCGTTTCGACGCGGGCGGGTACCTCAAGTAGGTTGGTGATTAATTGGCCATCTAGGGCTTCAATGACTTTTAAAGTAAGAAAAGTACTAGGAGCAGGAATAGCTAAATCGGATGCTTGGCAAGGCTGGCAATCAAACTGATTGACGATTGGACTGCGCAAATCAGGCAAAAGAGACGTGCCACGGTCGGCTATTTTTTCGCCATTGATATAAGTTTCGAGAATGGTAAAGTCATTGAGGTTGTCCACAATGATAAAGTCAGCCGAATCGCCTTCTCGAAGCAGCCCCACGGGCAGACGATAGTGCAAAACAGGATTGACACAAGCCGCCCGCAAAACATCGAAAAGCTTGTAGCCCTTGGCCAAAGCACGTTTCACCAGTTGATTGATGTGGCCATCGACCAAGTTGTCAGGGTGCTTGTCGTCCGAACAAAACATCAGTCGGGAAGAATACTGCGCCATCAGTGGAATAAGCGCTTCAAAATTTTTGGCGGCACTTCCTTCCCGAATCAAGACGTATTCGAGTCCAAGCTGGATTTTTTCAAATGCTTCGTCGTATGTAAAACATTCGTGGTCGGTGGTAATGCCCGTTTCAATGTACTTTTTTGCGGCCTCACCCCGAAGCCCAGGTGCGTGGCCGTCGATGGGTTTATTGAAGGCATTGGCCCACTGAATCTTCATCATTACTTCTGGGTCTTCGTTGAGAACCCCAGGGAAGTTCATCATTTCGGCCAAATATCCAATTTCCTTTAATGCCAACAATTGTCGAACTTCTTTGACGGAAATAGTCGCCCCAGCGGTTTCGAAAGTGGTCGCAGGTACGCACGAGGGCGCTCCAAAGCAAAATTTAAAGGGCACTCTTCGGCTATCCTCAATCATGTATTCGACGCCTTTTACGCCCAGCACATTCCCAATTTCATGAGGGTCAGAAACTGTCCCGACTGTGCCATGTACTACTGCCAAACGGGCAAATTGAACTGGCGTAAGCATTGAGCTTTCGATGTGGACGTGGGCATCAATAAAACCAGGTAGTACGTAGGGAGCACCTATTCGTTCTCCTCCAAGAATAGAAATGTTGACGATACGGGTGTCTTCAACGTCGATTTCGGCATAAGAAATAATGTGATCAAACACATTGAGGAGGTTGGCAGTAAATCGCATGGGGCTTGTAAAGGTTAATGGTTTGGTCAAAGGGAGAAACGACGATTTTGTGATTTGTGCCAGAAACTCCTAACTTTTCGCCAAAGAGTGCTAAAATTAGATTTTTCATTAAAAGAAATCAAATTTTTGACAATTTCATGCTAAAACGACCGCGTTTACCCATGATTTCAGTGCATGTTCCCTTCCTTTGGGTAGGTGGGCTGACGTTTTTTCCGTGGGTCTTTTTTAAGAAACAAAATCCTCCTGCGTGGCTTATTAACCACGAACGGATTCACCTTCGACAACAGGCTGAAATGGGCCTGCTTCTGTTTTACGTTTGGTATCTTTTGGAATACCTAGTTCGCCTTATCGTTTACCGCCACCGCTATCGTGCCTATCGAAACATTTGTTTTGAACGCGAGGCGTATGCCAATGATCAAAATTTGAGTTACCTCACTACTCGAAAACCGTGGGCATTTTGGAAGTATTTGTAAAAAAGTTACTTTTGCTTCATTAAAATCTCTTTGTAAAAATACGCGAAACTTGGATGGCTTCTAAGAACTACCATCCTGCTCAGTCGATGAAATAACGAGTAATGGTTCTCTTATTTTTCAATTTTTACAAAGACTTTTATGAATTCTTCCCCAATTATTGCCGTGGTAGGCGGCACAGGTAAATCAGGCGCTTATTTAGTACAAGAATTGCTTCGACAAGGTTTTCGTTTAAAATTATTGATTCGCAATGCTTTTTCGCGAGACTTGCCTTTGTTTTATAACCAGCCTACGGTAGAAATTATTAATGGTAATGTCCAAGATTATGAAGTCGTGCGTCAGTTGATTCAAGGCTGCGACGCGGTGATAAGTACGTTGGGTTTGGGTATCCCTAATAGTGAACCTACAATCTTTAGCCAATCCACACAAAATATACTTAGAGCGATGAACGAGTGTAGCATCGAACGGTATATTGTGACCACAGGATTAAACGTGGATACGCCTTTTGACCAAAAAAGCGCTAAAACGCAGTTCTCAACTGAATGGATGAAAACCAATTTTCCGCTTTCTACGGCCGATAAACAACGAGAATATGAACTTTTAAGGGACAGTAAAGTGCAATGGACATTGGTTCGGCTTCCACTTATTGAGCTGATAGATAGTCGGAAGGACGTTCTAATAAGTACAGAAGACATGCTGGGTGAAAAAATTAGTGCAACCGATTTGGCGTGCTTTCTAATAACTCAACTCAGTGACCGTACATATTGGAAAAAAGCTCCGTTTATTGGCTCAGTATGAGTAATTTTGTGGCTCGTTAAGTGCTTTCTGTTAACCTAAACCGTTTTGCGTATCGATGAGACTTTTACTGCTATTGTGCTTGCCTCTTTTTGCTTTTGCCCAAACTGCGCCGCCCTATCAAGTCAAGTTTACGACGGAGAAAATAAAAATTGACGGTGTGCTTGATGAACAAACGTGGGCGGCTATTCCTACAATTGGGACGTTTTGGCAGTATTTCCCGTCGGATACGCTCAAGGCAGTTTACAAAACCGAAGTAAAATTGACCTTTGATGACAAAAATATCTACGTCAGTGCTAAATGCCATGCGCAACATAAAAACTACGTGGTTT
Organism: Runella sp. SP2; assembly: GCF_003711225.1. Taxonomy (NCBI): domain Bacteria; kingdom Pseudomonadati; phylum Bacteroidota; class Cytophagia; order Cytophagales; family Spirosomataceae; genus Runella; species Runella sp. SP2. The sequence continues at coordinate 117,884 of NZ_CP031030.1, forward strand.
TGTCGTATCGGCGGGATTATCGGGCAGGCAGCAACGACAACGTGAGTTTTATCTTCGATACGTTCAACGATCGCACCAATGCCTTTCTGTTTGGCACCAATCCTTTGGGCGTCATGCGGGAGGCATTGTTGTACAATGGAGCTACCGACAATACATTCTTCAGTGAGTTTTGGGACAATAAATGGACGGCCGAGTCGAAAATTTACGACAACTATTGGACTACCGAAGTTGCTATTCCCTTTACAACTTTGCGTTTTAAAGAAGGGACAACGCAGTGGTTGTTTAAAAGCTATCGTTTTGATACCCAAATTAATGAGCAAAGTACGGTAGTTCAAATACCCCAAAATCAATTGATTATGAATTTGGGGTATTCCATTCCCATTGTTTTTGAAAAACCACTGCGTAAAACGGGGGCGAACATTTCGTTGATTCCGTACATCGCGGCGGGTAATTCGCAGGATTTTGTGAATCGCAATAACCCCAACAACGGCACGCGTTTTAACGTGGGCGGTGACGCTAAAATCGCCGTGACGTCGGGACTAAATCTGGACTTAACGGTGAATCCTGATTTCTCGAATGTCGAAGCCGACCGCCAGATTATTAACCTCACTCGTTTTGACATAAACCTTCCCGAGCAGCGCCAGTTTTTTCTCGAAAATTCCGACTTGTTTTCGGGCTTTGGCAGCTACGTTATCAATCCTTTTTTGCCTCCTCAAGGCAATTTGGGCGGAGCAGGAAACCAAATTTTAAGTCCCTTTTTCTCTCGTCAAATTGGGATTGCCAAAGATTCGACCACGGGTTTGGGCGTACCGAATCGCATTGTGTATGGAGCGCGCTTGAGTGGTAAGTTGGATGATAACTGGCGCATAGGTTTGTTGAATGCCCAAACAGCCGACGACGAGTTTAAAGGGATTTCGGGCGCTAATTTTGCCGTGGCGTCGGTGCAGAGGAAGGTGTTTAGTCGCTCTAACATTGCCGCTATTTTTGTCAATAAACAAACCTTACACCCCGAAATGGGGCGGAATTTGTCAAGTTTCAACCGCGTGGGAGGATTAGAGTACAATTTCACGTCACGAGACAGCCGTTGGCAAGGCAAAGCGTATTATCACCAATCATTCAGCGAAAACAAACAAAAAGATGCGTTTGCCAACGGCTTTTCGTTGATGTACAGCGTCCTGAAATACACCTTTCGTTGGGCGCACGACTGGGTAGGAAAGGGCTACGACGCCGAAGTGGGCTTTGTGCCACGCAAGGACTTTTTGCGTATCAATCCAACGCTCGGATTTTCGTTTTACCCCCGTACTCGCTTGGTCAATCGGTACAGTGTAGGAGTAGCGCTGGAGCAATATTCGATGCCTAACGTGGGTGTCACCGACCGTACAGCAGGGCCATTTTTGTCGATGTCGTTTCAAAGTTCCGCACGAATGCTCTTATCGTTGAACCAAAACTATACCTATCTATTCTCCGATTTTGATGCTTTGCGCAGTAATGGAAAATTGCCGTCGTTGCGAAAAGGAGGAAGTTATACGTACTACAATGCGTCGTTGAATTACTTCTCTGACCAGCGTAAAAAATGGTGGTTGTTTGCCCAGCCGCTCATTGGGCAGTATTATGACGGAACAATTGTGAGTTTAGCGGGTTCTATTAATTACCGTTATCAACCTTACATCGCATTGGCAATGAATTTTACGTACAACCGTATCAATCTTCCGATTGGTGACAACAACGTGTTTTTGTTAGGACCTCGGTTAGACTGGACGTTTTCAAAAAAAGTGTTTTTGACGACTTTTTTGCAATACAACAGTCAGTTTGAGAATATGAACGTCAACACCCGTTTTCAATGGCGTTTTGCGCCCGTATCGGATTTCTTTTTGGTGTATATTGACAATTACAATACGGTCAACGGCCAATCAAGAAACCGCTCTATTCAAGCAAAATTGACCTATTGGTTCAATTTGTAGTAGGATGCTAATGGCAAATCTAATCCAACCCGCTGTTATTCGGCGAATCTAACGTAATTTTGCAAACCAATTGTCTATTGGTGAGCTAGTATAACGACTTTTTGAATGAAGAATATTCGTAATTTTTGCATTATTGCCCACATTGACCACGGCAAAAGTACCTTAGCCGACCGCTTGTTGGAGTTTACCAAAACGGTTACTGACCGTCAGATGCAGGCCCAGCTGTTAGATGATATGGATTTGGAACGCGAACGGGGTATCACCATCAAGAGCCACGCCATCCAAATGGACTACATGTATAAAGGGGAAAAATATACCTTAAACCTCATTGATACACCAGGCCACGTTGACTTTAGCTACGAAGTATCGCGCTCGATTGCGGCCTGCGAAGGTGCGTTGCTTTTGGTGGATGCTTCGCAAGGCGTAGAAGCGCAGACGATTTCTAACCTTTACTTGGCCATGAACCAAGGGTTGGTGATTATTCCTGTGTTGAACAAAATTGACCTTCCTGGCGCAATGCCTGAAGAGGTAAAAGATGAGATGGAAGACCTCCTCGCCTGCGACCGCAATGACATTATTCCAGCCTCAGGAAAAGCGGGCATTGGGATTGAAGATATTCTAAATGCCATTGTAGAGCGAGTGCCTGCACCGTCAGGAAATCCAGATGCGGAACTCCAAGCCTTGATTTTTGACTCGGTTTTTAACTCATACCGTGGAATTGAGGTAATTTTCCGTGTTCAAAACGGAAGCATTCGTAAAGGCGACAAAGTAAAATTTGTGGCTACGGGTAAAGAGTACAACGCTGACGAAATTGGTACCCTGCGCCTCGAAAAAGAACCCAAAGACGTCATTGAATGTGGCGACGTAGGGTACCTGATTTCGGGGATTAAAGTAGCCAAAGAGGTAAAAGTGGGGGATACCATTACGCATACCGAAAAACCTTCTAAAGAACCTATTAAAGGCTTTGAAGAAGTAAAACCAATGGTATTTGCGGGATTATACCCCGTCGAAACCAGTGAGTTTGAAGAAATGCGCGAAGCGATGGAAAAACTCCAGCTCAACGACGCTGCCTTAGTATGGGAGCCCGAAACTTCGGCCGCCCTAGGCTTTGGTTTCCGTTGTGGGTTCTTGGGAATGCTCCACATGGAGATTGTTCAAGAGCGTTTGGAGCGTGAGTTTGACATGACGGTTATTACCACCGTTCCTTCTGTGAAATTTAAGGTAGTGACGACCAAAGGAGCGGAATTAGAAGTAAGTGCTCCTTCTGAAATGCCCGAACCAACGTATATTTCCTGGATTGAAGAGCCGTTTATTAAAGCCCAAATCATCACGAAGTCAGAATACATTGGCCCTATTTTGAAGTTGTGTATGGATAAACGAGGGCTGCTAAAAAATCAAAATTACCTGACTGCCGAGCGCGTTGAATTGATTTTTGAGATGCCGTTGGCCGAAGTAGTTTTTGATTTCTTTGATAAATTGAAAACCATTTCTCGCGGTTATGCCTCCCTTGATTATGAGTTGCTCGATTACCGCGAATCAGACATGATTAAGCTGGACGTGATGCTCAACGGCGACGGAGTGGATGCACTTTCGGCCATTGTTCACCGTACGAAGGCTTACGAATGGGGTAAAAAACTGTGCGAAAAACTACGGGAACTGATACCGCGTCAAATGTTTGAAATCGCTATCCAAGCGGCAATTGGTCAGAAAATCATTGCCCGCGAAACGGTAAAAGCGATGCGAAAAGACGTATTGGCAAAATGTTACGGAGGGGATATTTCGCGTAAACGTAAATTGTTGGAAAAACAGAAAAAAGGAAAGAAACGAATGCGCCAAGTAGGCAGCGTAGAAATTCCTCAAGAAGCATTTATGGCGGTGTTGAAGATTAATTAATGATTTTAAACACACTTATTTATGGGATTGCCAGAACATTGCCACCACTACTACACAATCGCAGAATACCTCGAACTGGAACGCCAAACAGGCATCAAATACCAGTACGATGGGGGAGAAGTGTTTGCAATGGCAGGAGGAACAACCGAGCACAGCCTTATTGGAAACAATGTCGGAGGTGAGTTACGCCGTGCTTTAAAAAAACGCCCTTGTAGTGCATACAACAGCGATCTCAAGATCGCCATTAGCGAAGAAAAGTACCGCTATGCTGACGCGTCAGTGATTTGTGGGCCTGTGGAGTTTTACGACGAAAATCCTGAGGCCGCTAAAAATCCCGTCCTGATTGTAGAAGTGCTTTCGGAGAGTTCAGAATCCTATGACCGAGGTGAAAAGTTTAAAACCTATCGCCAAATTGCTAGTTTTCAGGAGTATGTGTTGATTGAACAACGATTCCCTTTGGTAGAAGTCTTTTATAAAGTAGATGATAAAAGGTGGGAATACAGAGTCTATGAACAACTCGACCAAACCGTCGTATTTTCATCCATCCAAGCCGAAATTCCAATGGAAGAAATATACAGCGGAATAACCTTTGAATCTGCAAAGTCAAACTAATTCCCGAAGAAGATGACGACTTTTGCGTGATTCTACTAATTTTGACCCTTGAAATTTAACGAAACAAAGATTCCCTATTCATACCCACTCACTATGGCAGAAGTAATCCGAATGCCCAAAATGTCTGATACAATGACCGAAGGGGTCATTGCAGCTTGGCACAAAAAAGTAGGAGATGTAATCAAATCAGGTGATATTATCGCCGAAGTAGAAACTGACAAAGCGACCATGGACATGGAGTCGTACCAAGAAGGTACACTTCTTTACATTGGCGTAGAAAAAGGGTCGGCGGTGCCCGTTGATGGTATTCTTGCCATTATCGGAGCTCCAGGCGAAGACTATCAAGCATTGTTGGGTGGAGGAGCTGCTCCTGCCCCCGCTGAAGCACCAGCCGCGCCTGCTCCACAGGAAGTAGCTGCGCCAGCACCTGCTGCTGCTCCTGCGGCGCCAGCTGCACCAGCCGCTCCAGTAAACGCAACGGTGGTACGGATGCCTAAAATGTCGGATACGATGACCGAAGGTGTGCTCGTTGCATGGTTGAAAAAAGTAGGAGATGTAGTGAAGTCGGGTGACATTATTGCTGAAGTCGAAACCGACAAAGCAACGATGGAACTCGAAAACTATGAAGACGGAACGCTTCTTTATCTAGGAGTAAAAGAAGGTGAAGCCGTACCTGTCGATGGAATTATTGCTATTGTTGGTGAGGCAGGAGCTGATTATCAATCTCTTTTAAGCCCCCAAGCAGCTAGTGCACCTGCGCCAGCCGCACCAGCGGCAGTGGCTTCTGCTCCAGCGGCGACCGCTGCTCCAGCAGCTGCAACAAGCGGAGATGGACGTATCAAAGCTTCTCCGTTGGCAAAAGCACTTGCCAAAGATAAAGGTGTTGATTTAAGCCAAGTTGTTGGAACTGGCGAAGGCGGTCGTATTGTGAAAAAGGACATTGATGGCGCTTCTGCGGTTAGCAGCCAGCAGCCAGCAGTTAGCACTCAGGCGCCTGCTCCGAAAGCACAATCAGCTGCACCAGCAGCTCCAGCAGCCCCTGCGGTTGGAGACTTTGAAGATACTCCTGTATCGCAAATGCGTAAGACGATTGCCCGTCGTTTGAGCGAGAGCCTATTTACTGCTCCGCATTTCTACCTTACCATGGAAATTACCATGGACAAAGCGATGGAATTGCGCGGTAAAATCAACGAAGTTAGCCCAGTGAAAGTGTCGTTCAACGACATGGTTATCAAGGCGGCAGCGTTGGCACTTAAACAACATCCTGCCATTAACTCGGCATGGTTGGGCGATAAAATCCGCAAGTACAACTACGTTAACGTTGGGGTAGCAGTAGCGGTTGATGAAGGTTTGTTGGTACCTGTGGTTCGTGATGCTGACAAGAAAACCCTTTCTGTCATTGCAAGCGAAGTGAAAGACATGGCAGGAAAAGCAAAAGATAAAAAACTACAACCTAAAGACTGGGAAGGCAATACATTCTCGATTTCAAACTTAGGTATGTTTGGTATCGACGAATTTACGGCCATCATCAACCCGCCAGATTCGTGTATCATGGCCGTAGGAGGTATTAAGAAAGTAGCTGCTTTCAAAGAAGATGGTAGCATTTATCCTACCAACATCATGAAAGTAACGCTTTCGTGTGACCACCGTGTGGTGGACGGTGCTACAGGTTCTGCTTTCTTACAAACATTTAAGAAATTGTTGGAAAACCCACTCGGAATGTTGGTTTAGCATTTTGACACTATTTTAAAAAATATGCAACCAATTCATGCCACTACGGTAGTGGGAATTATTCATAACGGCGAAGTCGTGGTAGGTGCCGATGGGCAAGCTACGATGGGCAATACTGTAGCAAAAAGTAATGTTCGTAAAGTCAGAAGCCTAGCTGGAGGAAAAGTCATTGCGGGTTTTGCAGGTTCTACGGCCGATGCTTTTACGCTGATGGAGCGTTTTGAAGAAAAGCTCAACGCGTACGGCGGAAATTTAAAACGCGCCGCCATCGAATTGGCGAAAGACTGGCGTACTGATCGTTTTTTACGCCGCTTGGAAGCGATGATGATTGTCGCAGGGAAAGGTGAGTTACTTGTCATTTCAGGCACTGGCGATGTTTTAGAGCCTGACAATCAAGTAGCAGCGATTGGGTCTGGGTCTATGTTTGCGCAATCGGCGGCATTGGCACTCAAAAAACACGCACAGCACCTTTCGGCCGAAGAAATGGTACGTGAAAGTTTACACATCGCTGCCGACATTTGTATTTATACCAACCATAATTTAGTCGTGGAAAAAGTCAACGACTAAGCCAATGGAGTCATAGTAGCTTTTGTATTTACACAAAGCGCCCCGTCATTGAGTTGACGGGGCGCTTGTCGTTTTCATGGCTTGTAAGTGAAAAGAAAATGGCTGTATGGCTGTTGGGTGATTCAAAAGTAGGGCGTTGTGGCGTGCAATACTAAAAAAAGTGATAAACGCCCCTTTTCGCGGTTTGAAATACAAACTTTATGTGATTTAGTTTCACATGGACAAACTCCGCGTTGGTCAGTCTAAAGACCAAATTCGTCCAAAAAACCAACACCATAAGCATTACGTAACCGATATTTGCTTTAAAAAAGAATTTTACAGCAAAATGAGCCAATGGCGTAAATACAAATACCACATTTACTTTTGGACGTTTTGGGGGGCTTTGTTGCTGCTTCAAGATTCAATCAGTAATTACTTTCAGGGGCGATTTGAGCAAACCTTTACTTGGCAATATTTCTACTGGTTTGTATTGCACATGGTGTTGGTCATGGGAGTTACCTATGGCTATGCGTATTTGCTTAAAATAGTCCCTTATTCTGGAAGTAAAACCAAATGGCTGTTGAGTTCGTTGGCGTTACAACTATCGGTAACGGCTGTTTTTGCATTCTTCCGTACTTACGTGAACGAATTGCTTTTTGGAAGCCTTCAGGCTGAGTACACGAAAAGCTTTCTAGACTATTTTCCTTGGTTGCTGCGTACGTCGATGGTTTTCATGATTGTGGGGTTTGGGTATCGAATTTTAATGGATTATTTTGAAGAACAACAAAGGCGCCAGACGTTAGAAAAAATGGCGTTGGTAGCGGAATTAAGTTCGCTCAAGAATCAAATCAACCCTCACTTTTTGTACAATACCCTTAGCTACCTCCACGCCCAAGCAGAACCGCTTTCAGAGTCGCTAGGAGAGGCCATCTTGCTATTATCGGATATGATGCGATACAGCCTGCACGATACCGATGAAACGGGCTTGGTGTCACTGGAAAAAGAAGTAAACCATATCAAGAATTTTATTACGATTCATCAACTTCGTTTTGGGAATAAACTTGCCGTCGAGTTTACGGTAGAAGGTAATTTAACAAGTAAACGCATATTGCCTTTGGTGCTGATTTCGTTTGTTGAAAATGCCTTTAAACACGGAAAAACCACCAAAGCTGAAGAACCTGTCCAGATTCAATTGCAAATAACTCCTGATTCTTCGTTGGTGTTTTCAGTAAAAAACCGAAAATCGGAAGGCCCTAAGGAACATTCAAGCGGGATTGGGCTGAATAATGTTCGACGTAGGCTGGAATTGGTGTATCCCAATTCGCATCAATTAACTATCAACGATACTAAGCACTATTTTGAGGTTAACTTGGTCATAAATCACGTTTGACAATGAGTGAGAATCTGTACATTTGTGGTTCGGACCAATCCCCAATTACGATGTCAATTCGTTGCCTTGCCGTCGATGATGAGCAACATGCCTTGGATATAATTTCGCGATACGTCGAAAAGATTCCCAATTTAGAACTGGTCGCCGCTACTACCGATGCCATCGAAGCGTTTCAACTCGTTCAAAAAGAGACGATTGATTTGGTGTTTTTGGATGTTCACATGCCCGAAATTACGGGCATTCAGTTTCTAAAACTTCTCGGTGGACGAACCAAAGTGATTCTCTGTACGGCTTATCCTGAATATGCGCTCGAAGGCTATGATTTAGACATTGTTGATTATTTGCTAAAGCCAATGCGTTTTGAACGCTTTTTGAAAGCAATTCAGAAAGCACAAACGTTACTTGAAGCCGAAGAGCTTCCCAAAACAGTGGCAAAGTCAGAAGTATCATCGGTAGCGCTTCTCGACGATTACATATTTGTAAAGACCGAAACCAAAGGAAAATTGCTGAAAGTGGTTCTTTCCGAAATAAGATACGTAGAAGGGTTAGGAAATTACGTGTCTATTTTCACCGATGACAAACGAATCGTTACGCTTCTTACCATCAAAGAACTCGAAGAACGTTTGCCCAAACCCTATTTTCTGCGGGTACACAAGTCGTACATTGTTGCTTTGGGCAAAATACAGGGCATTGATGGTAATCAAATTATGGTTGCCGAAGGGCATATTCCATTGGGAGATACCTACCGCGAAGCCTTTTTTAATGGGCTTCAACAAAAAATAGTCGCTTCTAAAAAGTAGTTACTACCTTCGTTTTATTTTCAGTCTAAATTATGAAATACTTGATTGTTGGCCTTGGAAATATAGGCCCAGAATATGCCTTGACGCGGCATAATATTGGTTTTATGGTGCTCGACCGCCTAGCAGCCCAGCACGATTTTAAGTTTACCATGCAAAAATTAGCCTATACGGCTGAGTTTAAATACAAAGGGCGTCAAATTTACTTCATTAAGCCCACTACCTACATGAACCTCAGTGGCAAGGCGCTGCGCTACTACATGGATGCCTTTAAGGTGCCTTTGGAAAACGTAATGGTGATTACGGACGAAATTCAATTGCCGCAGGGAAAAATAAGAATCAAACCCAAAGGTTCGAATGGAGGGCATAATGGCTTGCGCAACATTGAAGAATTGTTGGGCACGCAAGAATACGTCCGAATGCGCTTCGGAGTAGGAAGTGATTTCCCGCGCGGACAGCAGGTTAGGTATGTTTTGAGTAATTTTCCAGAAGATAGTTTTGAAGAACTACTTATTGATTTGGACCGTGCTGGCGACGCAGTACTCAGTTTTTGTACTTTAGGAATACAAAATACGATGAATAATTTCAATCAATGATTGTATTTTTTAAAGAATTTTATTTTTTTGTTAAAAAAAATTTTATCGACATTTTATTTTTTTAACCAAAATAAAATTCTGACAAAAATCATAAATCTTCCTTATACTGTTCCTAAAACCCTTGTTTATAGAAGTTTAGTCGAAAGATTATTTTAATTTGCGGAAAATGGAAATTTGCAAATTAAAAATTTATCCCGACCTTTGTATCGTTCAATGAGCAAGAGCAAAATTGAACTTTATTATGAAAGTAACGGTTAACTCAATTATATTTGCAATTGCACTCGGATTTGTACTTTTAGCGACCGAGTCGAAAGCAAAAGAAAGTAGCAAAACAAACGCCAGCCCGAAGGTTACTTCACTGGTGAAAGCGCAACAAAAGGCATTCGAACAGTACATCAATGAACAGTACACGCCTTTCGTTGAGCAAGAAGATTGGAAAGTTTTTGTAGAAATTGTGACTTATTACAACAACTCGCCGTCTAAATTTTTGAATGTGGATGCTGAAAAGCAAAAGCAGTTTAGAAACGCAGTTAGTCTAATGATTCATTCGCTGAGTACAAGCAATGAGGCAAATGCAAAAGACTGGTTGCAAAGTTTAAAAAAGACATCACATAACATCAATTTTCTCTGGAAGCTAGACTGGAACAGTCTTATGGAAAGCGAAGAGCTTGAAAATCAAGGGGAACCAATTAGCTCACTCAATGGTTTTTAAAGAAAAAGAGAAAAATTGATAGATAATAATATTAGTTTTTTCATGTAGAAAAGGTTAAGGGTTTAGGAATAGTCAGTATAAAGCCCCGCTCACGATAGCGGGGCTTTATCTTTTTTAGGCAATCACGTTTTTGATTACTTTTCCTGCTGTATCGGTCAGTCGGAAATTTCTTCCTTGAAACTCGTAAGTGAGCTGTTCGTGGTCAAAACCAAGTTGGTGCAAAATCGTCGCTTGTAAATCATGAATGTGCGTTCGGTCTTTGATCCCAAAATACCCTAGCTCATCGCTTTCTCCCATACTAAATCCTCGCTTGACACCTCCTCCTGCCATCCAGCACGTAAACGCATCCGTATGGTGGTCGCGGCCTTTGAAAGGCATTTTTTTGCCGTTGCGGTTTTCTTGCATCGGCGTTCGGCCAAATTCCGTTCCCCATACCACCAACGTTTCGTCCAACATACCGCGTTGTTTCAAATCCAACAGTAAAGCCGTTATGGATTGGTCGATTTGATTGATTTTATCGCGTAAACCAAATTCCAACGATGTTCCTTTCCCGTCACCGTGGGTATCCCATCCCCAGTCGTATAACTGCACAAAACGAACGCCTTTTTCCACCAATTTACGCGCCAAAAGGCAGTTGTTAGCAAACGATGATTGCCCAGGCTGCGTACCGTAGAGTTGATGAATGTAGGTAGGTTCTTTGCTAATATCCATGACCTCAGGCACCGATACCTGCATTTTGAAAGCCATTTCGTACTGAGCAATGCGGGCCAGCGTTTCGGGGTCTTTAAATTCCTCGTATTGTTGCTGATTGACTGCCGTGAGCGCATCAATGGCTTTTTTGCGTAAATCTCTATCCAAACCGTTGGGGTCGCTCAAAAACAAAACGGGGTCGCCTTCTGAACGGCATTGAACTCCTTGGTAAACCGAAGGTAAAAAACCATTTCCCCAGACCGATTTGCCTGCATCGGGAGCTTTTCCGCCCGACGTAAGCACCACAAAACCTGGTAAATTGGCGTTTTCGGAACCTAAGCCGTACGTCACCCACGAGCCCATCGAAGGGCGGCCCAAGCGCGCACTGCCCGTGTGCATAAATAGCTGGGCAGGAGCGTGGTTAAACTGGTCGGTGTACATGGCTTTCAAAAACGAAATTTCATCGGCCATTTGGGGTAAATAGGTAAAATAATCGGACATCCAAGCACCCGATTGGCCGTGTTGCTTAAACACTCCTACCGACCCAAGCATGTCGGGTACGCCACGGATGAACGCAAATTTTTTACCTTCCAAAAACGAAGGAGGGCAAGGTTTTCCGTCCAATTTGGCCAATTCGGGCTTATAGTCCCACAGCTCAAGTTGCGACGGAGAGCCGCACATGTGCAAGAAAATTACCGATTTAGCCTTAGCCGCAAAATGTGGAATTTTCACATCCAACGGATTCGTAACAAGCTGTTTTTTAGTACTTCCGTTGCCGCAGCTTCCAAACATGGTTCCTAAGGCCATCATGCCTAGCCCCGACGTACATTGCTTGAGAAAATGCCGCCGAGTTTCCAACAGAGCGGATTCGAGTTGAAGTTCGTTGTGAAGTCTCATAGGTTATTCCTTCGTTATAAACTCGTCCATATTCAACATAGTATTGGCCACAAATGCCAGAGCGGCAACTTCAGCCGTGCTGTTACACATCCAGTCTTCGCGTTTTTTGGGATTTTTTTGAAAACGGATTAACGCTTCTTGGTAGAGCTTTTCAAATACTTCTTGCTTCGGTTTTGGAAGTACATGACCCGTCATCCATTCGTATCCTTTTTGAAGCTGAGAAGCCACAGTTTTTCCACCTTCGTGTTGCATTCGACGTGCAAAGTGTTGGGCAATATCGACAAAAGCCGAATCGTTGAGCGTGACCAATGCTTGCAATGGAGTGTTGGTGCGAATCCGCCGAGCCAAACACACATCGCGCGTGGAGCCGTCAAACGTAAGCATACTTGGATACGGACTTGAACGCCGAATATAGGTATAAATGGCGCGCCGATAGGCATCTTCTCCCACGCTTTGGTTCCATTTTGAACCGCTGTACACGACTTGCCAAACTCCTTGTGGTTGGTAAGGCATAACGGGGCGGCCATACATTTTGTTGCTCAATAAATTGCTGACGACCAATGCTTGGTCGCGAACCTGCTCGCCCGTCAATCGAACGCGAGGGCCACGTGCTAAATAACGATTGGCAGGGTCTTTCTCCAAAAGTTCATCCGTAACGTGCGAATCTTGACGGTAGGTGGCTGACAAAACAATCTCCTTCAAAAGCGGCTTGATTTGCCATTTCATATCGTCCATAAAACGGTACGAAAGGTAGTCGAGCAACGCCTGATGCGTAGGGGCAAAGCCTTGCGAACCCATGTCTTCGAGGGTTTCGACAAGCCCTGTTCCGAAGAGCTGTTCCCACACCCGATTAACCAGCGTTCGGGCCGTGAGCGGGTTTTCTTTGGCCGTAATCCATTGGGCTAATCCAAGCCTATTTCGTGGGGCGTTTTTAGGAAATGGGTGTAATGAATGAGGAACATCAGGCTCGACAGCCGCAGTGGGAGAAAACATACTTCCCCGCTCAAAAATTCGGGTGGTACGTTTCAAATCGACTGGATTTTCGAGCATGATAGGGACGTTTTCGGTGCGGGTGAGCAACAGTTCGTTGAAATGCTTGAACTGCGTTTCGTAGCCTTCTTTTCCTTTTCCAGGAAAGTCATCTTCCAAAAACATGACCCAATTGACCAAACAAACATCCTGACTTTCAGAGGATAGCTTGGGGTTTCGGAAAATAAAATGCAGGTCTTTCCTTGTGCTAAATTTGGGAAGATTCACCCATTTTAGCAGCGTAAGGCCGTTCCAAAAATTACGCCCTTGTGCTGTATCAAGCTTAACAACGGCCAATTTAGGGCCGTTGAGGCTATCGGTTCTAATTTCGATACTTCCACCCACTTGCGCCGTGACGTACGAAATCAACATCCGACTTTTGTTGATGGTTGGGGCGTTTTTCAAACGGCAGGTTCCTCCATTTTGCATTCCCATGTACGAACTTGGCTCGGAAGTTCCTTTTTGAAAACTATCAAAATTGTGCGCGTAAATACGAGGTTCAACGGTTCGTAAAAAATGAACAATTTCTTTCGACTTTGTTTCGGAAACGGAAGTTTTCACCCATTGAGCGACTTCATCCAGCTTCTTTTGATCAGCTTCGTTGAAAAACCGTAAGTGAGCCGATTCATCCATGACATCCTCGTCGCGGGTATTGTTGAAGAAGGCCATGTACTTATAAAACTCTTCGTGCTTAAAAGGGTCATACGGATGGCTATGGCATTGGACACAGGCAAAGGTCGTGCTGTTGAAAGCCACCCAATTGGTACTTACGCGGTCGAGTACGGCAGCGACTCTAAACTCTTCGTCGTCGGTTCCTCCTTCGTCGTTATTGGTTGTGTTTCGGTGAAAACCAGTCGCAATGAGTTGATTTTCAGTGGGATTTTGAAGCAAGTCACCTGCCAATTGTTCGGTGATAAACTGGTCATAAGGCATGTTTTGATTAAATGCCTTAATGACCCAATCGCGGTAACGCCAAGCATTGCGAATATCGTCCTTTTCGTAACCTTTTGAATCGGCATAGCGCGCCAAATCGAGCCACATTGAAGCCCATTTTTCCCCAAAAGCGGGTGATTTTAACAAAGAGTCAACCACCGTTTCGTAGGCATTGGGGGCGGGGTTATTGAGAAAAGCTTTGTACTGTTGTTCGGTAGGTGTAAGTCCTGTTAAATCGAGCGTTACCCGACGTAAGAGCGTGGCCTTATCGGCTTCTTGGCTGTGCGATAATTGCTGTTCTTTTAATTTTTCGGTCACAAAGTGGTCAATTTCATTGTTCGCCCACGATTTTTGCCAAAACTTCCACCATGAAGTACTTGGAACGGCAGGTTTTTCAACGGCTTGGTACGCCCAATGTTTTCCCCATTTTGCTCCTTGGTCAATCCATTTGGTCAGGGTCTCAATTTCGTCTTCGCTGAGAGGCTCGCCCTTTTTGGGCATAAATTTTTCAGGATCAGGGTGCGTCAAACGAATGATAAATTCGGAGTGAGCAGCATCCCCTGGAATGATGGCAGGCTTGCCTGATTTGGTTTTTCCCAAGGCTTCTTCCTCAAACAAAAGGCTAAACCCGCCCGCTTTTTTTACTCCACCGTGGCAAGCCATGCACTTTTTGTTCAAAATCGGCTTGACTTGCGTATTAAAATCAACTTCACTTTCAGACATAGAATGATAGCCGTATGCCAAAACGCAAACAGCTACTGCACCAACGAGTAGTTTGTTCAGAAAGGTCATGGGAATGGTGGTAATGTAGTCCTTCCAAGTTTCAAAAACTTGGAAGGAGTAGGAGAGATATTAAACGTTGGTCAAAATACCGAGTTTACGGTCTTCTTTCCAGCGTCCACGGGTGAAGTCGGGGAATTTAACAGGGGCATTGCCACCTTGAATCGAAAGGGCAGAAAGCGGAGTTACCGCCGACCAAGAAGCGGCATCATAGACATCCATATCGAGGGCCGTACCACGGTTGAAGCAGTCAATCAAGCGGTAAATCAGTACGAAGTCCATGCCGCCGTGACCACCGTTACGCTCAATTTCTTCCTTCATTTTTGCCCAAATAGGGTGCTTGTATTGTTCGCGTAAGGCTTTGTATTCTTCGTCTTTAATAAAACCGTGCCCTTGTCCTTTTTTGGCAAAACGGCTCGGATAGCCCGTATGGAATGCCTTGGTTCCCGCCAGCATGTTGATACGGCTGTAAGGACGAGCCGTAACGACATCGTGCTGAACCAAAATCGTACGACCTAAGTGCGTCTTAATAAGTGTATTGTTCATATCGCCGTGCTTGAAACCTTTCCGACCGTGGAACTCATTGGAAGAGTCGGTCATCGTGCTCGAATCCTCGCTAAGGCTTGCCTCCAAACTACTCATAGATACTAAGTGATTGAAGCGGTCACCACGGTCGATGTTCATGTATTGCGACACAGGCCCCAGTCCGTGCATCGGGTAAAGGTTTCCGTCGCGGGTCAAATTGTGACGAATCCGCCACATGTTGTAGTATTCCGTTTTTGAGAAAAGCAACTCTCGCAAATCGTGGATGTAGCCACATTCGGCGTAAGTAATGGTACCAAAAACACCCTGTTCGGCCATGTTTAATACCCAAAGCTCTTCGTCGCCGTAGCAAACGTTTTCGAGCATCATGCAATTGCGTTGGGTTTGCTCGGCAGTATTTACCAGTTTCCAACAATCTTCCAATGTATAAGCAGCAGGAACTTCAGTGGCAGCGTGTTTTCCTTGTTGCATGGCATAAACGCACATGGGCACGTGGTCTTCCCAAGGAGTGGCAATGATAACAAGGTCGATATCGTCGCGGCGGCACATTTCTTTCCACGCGTCCACTTTGGAGTGATAGTAGGCTACATCGTTTACGCCTTTAGATTCAAGCCATTGTTTGGTTCGGTTGGTGTAGCGTTCCTGAATGTCGCAAACGGCCACAATTTTGGCTTTGGCACCACAGGCATGAACCAGTTTTACGTGTCCCGAACCACGGTTACCAACACCAATAAAAGCCACCCGAACTTGGGGGATAGGAGCTGATTTTAAGCCAATTACCGACTTGCCAGCGGCTTTGGGAATGACAGTAGTCTGAGCAATGGTTTCTTCTATTGAATTTGAGCGAGCATTAGACGCAAAAGGTAATCCTAAGGCAGAACCAATGGCTGCCGTAGCTTTTAGAAATGAGCGGCGTTCCAAGAAATTTTTCATGGAGTGGGAGGGATTGAAGGTTAGAAATATTGATGAAGCAAATTAATAAATAAATTTAAAAAATAAGCAATGACTACCGAAGTAATCATTGCTTATAAATAGAATTTTATGTTCAAATAGTTGATTTTTAACCAGATGAGGTTTAGTAAAACTAAACAAATTGGTTCAAAATAAGTACACCAATCAACCCCACTACCGAAACGATGGTTTCCATAATCGTCCAAGTTTGTAAAGTTTCTTTGATGGACAGGTTGAAATATTCTTTGAACAACCAAAAACCACCATCGTTTAGGTGAGAACAAATTAAGCTACCCGAACCGATGGCCAACACCATTAATTCGGGCTTAACTCCTTGGCTTTGAACCAAAGGTGCGATAATTCCAACCGCAGTGAGGCCCGCTACCGTAGCCGAACCCACACAGATGCGAATCACGCCCGCAATCGCCCAACCTAACAAAAGAGGCGAAATTTGAACACCTGCTAGCAGTTCACCTATGTACTTGCTCACTCCGCCATCGGTAAGGATTTGTTTAAATCCACCTGCTCCTGCTACAATTAAGAGAATGATTGAGACGCTTTTGAAGGCTTCTTCCAGCGATTTCATCACGTGTTTGGTACTTCTGCCCCGACGGATTCCCAAGAAATAAATGGCCACAAGTACTGAAATGAGCATTGAAATAGATGGATCGCCCAAAAAAGCAAACGCCGTGTGTAGTACCGAATTTTCCTCAAATTGTCCTTTGAGCCAAGGCATCAATGTCAGTAAAAGCAAAGGCAAAAGCGCTACGACAAGGCTGATGCTCAGGCTAGGCATCTCCTCTTCGGTGAATTGGCGGGTGTTAAAAAGTGAAGCGTCGGGCTTAGGGTTGTATTTTTTTAAGGTTTTTCCAAAAATAGGCCCCGCAATAATGATGGCTGGAATTGCGACTAAAATCCCGTAAAAGAGCGTCTGCCCCACATCTGCTTTAAATTGAGTAGCAATGGCCGTAGGTGAGGGGTGAGGGGGCAAGTAACCGTGCGCTACCGAAAGGGCTGATAACATCGGAATAGCGACATACAACATGGGAAGTCGGGTGGAGGCAGTAATGGTAAAAATAAGGGGAATGACAATGACAAAACCTGCATTGTAAAACAAAGGCAAACCAATGATAAAACCAGCCAACGCAAGCCCCCAAGGCAGGTATTTCAGACCAAAAATATTCATGAGGGTGGTGGTAATCCGTTGGGCTGCCCCACTATCCGCGACGAGTTTGCCAAGCATTGAACCAAAACCAATGATAATTACCAATGACCCGAGCGTTCCGCCGATGCCTTTTTCGAGCGACTGACTGATTTGACTTACGCTCATTCCACAGGCTAATCCTAGGCCAATACTGACAATCACGAAGGAGATGAACGTATCAAGATGGAAATAGGCAACTAACAAAACAAGGGCTACAATCCCCAACAGGACATACAAAAGCAGCATAGTAAGGAGGGTTTTAGGTATAAAATCGTATGAAACTGAGTACAATGTTAAAAATTTGCAAAGATAGTTTTGTACAAAATCAGGAAACGAAGAATTTTGACAAACTATCTCTCAATTCATTGAAATAAGCAACGGATTTTAATAACCTACTCCCGTACCAACTGAACAATTCACCATCAACGAGCTTAATGTGGGCAGCGGGACAAATTTCTTGAAATTCTAGTAAGTGTTTTTCTCGAAATGAATAAGGCTCTGAAGAAAGAAAAATAAGCTCAGGAGCGGCTTGTTGTAAGTCAGATTCGGAGATTTCAGGATAACGTGCCAGGTCTCCAAATACGTTTAGAAAACCAGCTTTACCTAGCATCTCGTGGATAAACGTGCCGTTCGCGGCAACCATGTAGGGCTTTTTCCAAATAAAATATGCTACGCGTGGGCGATGTGACGGCGATTGGAGCGAGTCAAATTGGGTAGATAATTGTTGACAAATTGTGAAAGCTTCAGGCGCTTTGTGGGTAAGCTCCCCAACCTGCTGAATCATACTAAGCGAGTCTTCCAACGTGACGATGTCAGAAATCCAAACGGGAAAGTCTCGTTGTAAGGTTTCGATGCCTTCTTTGTAATTCTCTTCTTTGTTCCCAATAATCAAATCAGGGTTCAGCACCTTGATTTTTTCAAAGTCAAAGTTTTTGGTTCCGCCGATTTTTGCGATGTTTTTTACTTTTTCGGCGGGATGGCAACAAAATTTTGTGACACCAACTACTTTATCCTCCAAACTCAGGTCAAAAAGAAGCTCAGTTTGCGACGGAACAAGTGACACAATTCGCTGCGGAGCTATTGGCGAAGAACGCATAAACGATGAAGTATCCTAGTTGGAAGTACGAAATTTACCTGTACCAAAGGTTTGTCTAAAACCTATTTTAAAACCTGTATTTTTGGTATAGAGGTCACCACGGTCAATGGCCGCCGATGCAACCCACTCTAAGCCCGAGAGCGCAGGAATTTGGCCTTTGAGCTGAAACAAAGCCGAAAGCTGCTTAGGAACGGTAGGATAGGGGTAAATATAAGTACCGTAATTGGCACTGTAAGAGATTTTGGATAAAAACTGAATCGAGGGGCCGATATTGCCTTCAAAACCAAGATGATATACCAAAACACGGTTGTTGTTAGCCATGTCATTGGTATTTTGTTCTTCAGGGCGGTTGGTATCTTCCTGATTGGTAATGAACGGAGTCCCAATAATTCGTCGTCGATACGACCACCCGTCGTAGTATTGTTGGTGGTTGAAGTACTCGTCTTTGCCGCGCTTTTTACCATTCGTCATCACAAACGTATCACCACCCTGACTACGGGTATTTAAGAACTCAAATACCACTTTTTTAAAGGAAATTCTACCTTTTTCTTGGCTAGGGTAAAGATTGGTGAGTACTATACCATTCAAACCATCTGCAATACTTGTGAGATAAAACAAAGAGCCATCTTCGTAGATATTTTGACGATATACCAAAATATTTACCTTTTTCAAATCTAGTTCAAAGCCGACATCAACTGTGCCCAAATGGTTGCCCACGCGGTTAGTAGAGTCGAAAGCATTGCCTTTTCTAACCCCAATGTTGGGACCAATGGCAATTACTGCTAATAAATAATCGGTAAAACTGCTGGGTAGCGTTTTGTTTGTGACTGTTCCGATATCATCAAAAGTCTTTCCTCCCCATTGCACTTGGTGGTTAAATCCCCCATACAATTTGACGGAAGAACTTTGCCTTCCGATACGAACGTAAAGAGATTTTTGGTGTAAATAATAACCGTAAGCAAATTTGTTGGTTCCAAACCAGCTGTGAGCATAATTTCCTTTAAAAGCTAACCAAGGATTTATTTTTCCTACTGGTTGATAATCTGGTATTTCAATTTGGATTTTGGGCATCGGAAAGGCATTCCCTGACCATATATAAGAGCCTGTTCCAAGTGTACTGTCTGCGATTCCAAATAGCTCTTTTTTACGACCAGCATAAAAAAGTAAATTTTTATATTTTACACCCGCATACAGTTGGGGTAAAAATACGGTGGTGCTTCTACTATCTAGCAGATTTCCTACCACTTGAGTACCGCCTATGAGTTTCCATTTATTATTTTTTGCAGATAAGTTACTTTCAAAGTCGATTGCCCCACTTAGTGCAATAGCTGTTTTTTCTGGCACGACATCGTATTGATTCGCTCGTAACCAAAAGGGCATTTGGGTGGCCGTATTGTAGTAAAAAGCACTGAAATCAGTTCTAAAAGAATGTTTTGCAGTACTATCTTGTGCGTCAGCCAAACCTGCACAACCCAAAATTAAAAAGCAACAAGACAGTAATACGAAAAGCTTTTTCAAGGGAAAAGAAGTAATTTCTGGACGAATAGAATACTTGTGAGAACAATGTAAAAAACAAAGTTATCAAAAAAATCCTCTTTTACGAAGCCCTAATTGGATTCCCATGGAAGGTTCGTAGAGTGTACCAGCGTCGATTGCAATAGATGTTGTCCAATCGATTCCTTGTAGCCAAGGTAGTTCCTTTTGGATTTGGAGAAGGCTAGAGAATTGTTGTCTAGCGGAAGAAAATGGATAATCATACGTACCCAGGTTGTTGCTGAAAGAGGCTTTTACTAGCCACTTCCATTCATCAATCCAGCCGCTTGCTCCTAGGTGGAGCATTTGAATTCTGTTGTTGAGGGTTTGTGCATTTTTGATGGGAGGGAAAGAACTAATAATATCACTCTGTTTGGGTATAAAAGGCGTACCAATCATTTCACCTTTATAAGACCATCCTTCAGAATACACATAATGATTAAAATAATTGTCTCGTCCAAAAATTTGTTGTTGAAAATCAAAAACATTTCCCCCTTGACTGGTGGTGTTCATCCATTCAAAATTTACTTTTTCGAGGGTAAATGTTTGCGCATAATTGGGCGTATTTCGATTGTTAAATGTGATACCTTGAAGTCCATCTTTGATATTTAAGAAGCTATATAAGGAGCCATCGTCGAATATATTTTGACGAAAAAAAGTCAAAGATTTGTTGTTAGCTAACTTCCAAACTAGCCCTAAATCAAGCGTCCCAAGGTGATTACCCACGCGGCTGTCTTGCCACGGTTTTCCCACTACGACGGCCCACCAAGCTTCTTTTGGAGGAAGTCCATTGGGCCAAATTTGATCTTCTCCTCCCCACTGGGCAAGGTGATTGAATCCTCCTATTAAATTGATTTTCCAGTTTGGGCGACCCATTTTGATGAACAGGGTCTTTTGGTGAAAATAGGCTTTTACCGCATTGGTTCGAGGGCCATAGGCAACTGCAAGGGTATCTAACCATCCGTGGGCAAAAGAGCCTTTGATGGAGAATAGCCCTCTAAAAAAAGGTAATTCGACGTAGTTGGGAACTGATAATTGAATTTTGGGGAAAGGTTGGGCATTGCCTGACCAACTATAAGAACCAGAAGAAAGAAGTGTATCGCCCAATAAGCCCATCGTTTCGAGCCGACGACCATAAAATAATTCAATAGGCCCGTATTTGATACCAGCAAAACTCTCAACAAGTTTAAATTTGTTTGAGTTTTGTTGGGCAATAAAAGCACCGTCGAGGCCATATAAAAGCCGTATTTCGCGCCAGCTGTACTTTACAGAATCCCCTTTTGTATTACCAAGCGCAGCTCTTGCTATAAAAGAAGAAGCGTTTTTGGGAATAACGTTGTATTGATTGGCATAGTACCAAAATGGAATCGCTGGAGAATTTGTGCCATAGGCATTCACCGATAAATTATACTCGGACGTAGGCAAAAACTGTGCATAAGAAGTGATCGCACCAATTAAAAAATACACCAGAAGATTAATGGAATACCTATGTCTCATAGAGGCAGCCTCGCAAATTTATCTATCGTCCCAAACCAGCTAATACTACCCTAATGGTATGTAAAATTATTTTAAAATCAAATCCGAATGATTGATGTTTAATGTAATACATGTCATATCTGTGTTTCCACATGCCATCCTCTATAGATGCTCCGTAAGGGTATTTGACTTGTGCCCAGCCAGTTAGGCCTGGTTTAATGACGTGTCGAAATTCGTAATAAGGGATAGCTGTTTTTAGCATTTCAATAAAAACAGCTCTTTCTGGCCGTGGGCCAATGAGAGACATTTCGCCTTTTAGTACATTAAATAACTGAGGAATCTCGTCAATTCGTGTTTTTCTAATAAATGTCCCTACCTTGGTAGCTCTTGGATCGTTTTTTTGTGCCCATTGCGCACCACTTGCTTCGGCATTAGACCGCATTGAACGAAATTTAATAACCTCAAATTCGATATTATAAAGCCCCACGCGTTTTTGACGATAGAATATCGACCCTTTTGATTCTAGTCGTATTGCAATAGCCGTTAGCAACATAATGGGTGATAGAAGTACTAAAAGTACAGAGGCGTATATGATGTCAAAAAATCGTTTCGTAGCAATTTTAGTACGATTTCTCAGCACAGAGAATGCTTCCTTGTTAAGAAAGTAATCCCCGTTAAGAAGGCTGATTTCAGTATATTTATTTTTTGATTCCAGAAAATCCACCAAAGGCATCACATTAACACCATACTCTATATTTCTTAGTAAAAACTCTCTTTCAAGATCGTCAATGTATGCTGCATTGTAATAAGTAATAACACCTTGCCGCTTGAAGATTTGATCACACTGATTGAATAAGGGAGTATAAGAATAGTTCTGTAATATGTCTGTTATGAGTGGAATACTAGATTCTGGACAAACAATATATAGTGGATTATGCACCAGTGCAGGCGAATGGGCGGGGGTAATCTCAACGTAAGAAGTAGGATATTTGGTAGAATCTTCCAATGGAGTTTCTTCAAAGGTGGTAGAAAAACTTTCAACTTCAGGCTCCTTCATTTTGCATTTTTTTTAGAAAAACACCTTAAATTTCCATAATTACAAGTATTCTCTTGTTAATAGAAGAAGTCCAAAGATAAAGCCCATTTTTGTAAAAACCAAAGAAGCTGGATACCGTTAAATAACTTTACCATGAGGGTTAAAAGAGGTGATTTGAAGAAAGTAGCCCAAAATCTTGTGGTAATCATAAAGGCCAATTACTTTTGTAAAAAAGGTTGTTAATTCATGAGTACCACCGCTATCGCAAAATCCACCCAAATTGCAGGGACACAATTACATGAAGTGAAATTGGTGTCGTTGAAAGAACATAAAGATGCCAGAGGTTCCTTTACTGAGATTTTTCAGGAACATTGGGGGACGGTTCTCAAGCCAGTACAGTGGAGTGTCGTAAAATCGGAAGCGAATGTGTTTCGTGGAATGCACTATCACCAACGCCACGATGAATATTTTTGTCTCATTGACGGGCATTGCGTGCTTGGCTTGCGGGATTTACGCGCAGGCTCTCCTACACAACATCAATCGGCACTTTTTGAACTTTTTGGTGATGATCCCGCTGCACTTATTTTCCCGAAAGGTCTGTTGCACGGCTGGTATTTTCACACACCTGCGCTTCATATTCAGTCAGTTTCGGAAGCCTATGTGGACTATGGAGGCGACGACAACTGGCGTTGTGCTTGGGATGATCCTGAGTTGGAATTGCCTTGGGGAATTGAAAACCCTATCCTGACAGATGCAGCCTCTAATGCCCCTTCTTTGCGTACGCTAGTCGCCGCTTTAGAGCGTAAAGGCTATATGTAAGCTTAGTTTTGATAAAAGGAATTAATTCAGCAAAGGTCTTGCCTTTAATCCGAATCCAATCATTTTGCAGGGCTGCACGCTCATCAAGTAACGACTGAAGTACGTTTTTGCGCATAACATGGAGAAACGCAGAGTCGCTAAGTTTTGATTCCCAGTCTTTTAATTCTTCTACGCGCTTTTCGGTCGGAATTCCTGGATACGTTGCTCCTCGCTTAAAATACAAAACGGTCGCTTCACTCCCAAAACACGGAGAGTAGTGAGGGTGTTCCATAAACTGCGCCCACATATAGTCATCCGTAAAAACATCGGGAGGGGTAGTACGCCAGCCGTAGGGTAGGTTCCTGTAAAATTCGTAGGTATGTGCAACCGCCGAAAAGACAAAATGTTGCCTCGCATTTGAATAGCCATACCGAATGTCTCCATTTTGGAAAAGTCGGAAATAGTTGGAAGAAACAAAGTTTCCTTTTTCAAATAACTCTAGCAATGTCTCTAAGTGGTTTGGAAGCCACAAATCGCGGTCCAGAAGATAAGCTACATACTTTCCTTGTGCATATTGTGTCAGTACTTGATGTCGATTGGGTTCACCTCTACGAAGGTGTTTTGGGAAATCAAAAAACTTGATTCGGGCATCTTGTTTAACAAGCGATTGAATCACTTCCCTCGTAAATTCATTCACCCCGTCACCAATGATAAGTAACTCAAAATCAGTAATGGTTTGTTTTAAAACGCTACTCACCGAGTAAGGAAGTAGCAACCCACGGTCGTTTGTGGTAGGAAGTAAAATCGAAAATCGAGGAGACATGTTGCCCGAAAAGTTTAACAAGTTGTGGCACCTAATGTGTAAAGTGCGGTAAGAACTTCAATGGTCGTGATTCCTTCCTGAAAAGTAGAAATGGGAGGCGTACCACCGCGTAAATATGCTAAAAATGCTTCTAATTCCTTTCGTAAAGGTGGAGTGGTTTCAAAAAAACGCTTTTCGCTATTACTTGGTGTAGGGTAACTACTTTGGTCACCGTAGAAAATTTCGATATAATCTACTTTTTCGTCAGCCAAAATGGCAATCCCTTTGGTACCGTGCAGCCGAATTTCACGACGTTTATCGGCAAAGCGGTTTGAAACCTCTATTTGAACAAAAGGCGAATGACCTAGAAGGGCGGTCATACCACGGGCATTAGTTCCGTGCCATTCAATGACCGCAGAGCGCGGTGCTGGAATGTATCCAAGTATTTCAAGCGCAATGGTCAAATCGTGGGGAGCTAAGTTCCAAATACTATCGGTGTCAGTGCGGGGACTTGTCCAGTTACACCGATGTGTGTAAAGGGCTGTAATATCGCCAAGTTCTTTATTACGAGCTAGTTGCCCCAAAAGTAGCACCCCTGCATGGTAGCGCCAAATGTGCATCATAAACAGGGGATAATTTTCAAACTTTTTAAGAGCGATGGCGTCTTCGAGTGAGGTAACGAGTGGCTTTTCAATAAAAACGGGTATGCCCCATGGAACAATTTGTTCTAAAATGGAGCGGTGAGTGACGGATGGAGAGGCCAAAACAATGCCATCAACTGTTTGTAAATCGGTTAGTGAATCAACAAAAAAATGGGGGTAATCTTTTTTTGCATCAGGATTGGGGTCGAAGATTTTTATGTCAACCGCTAGGTTAATTAATTCTCGGATGATGTTTTTGCCCCAAATACCAGCCCCAATGAGTCCTATTGTCATTTATTTTCCTTGTTTTTTAATCATGATGACCATTGTTTTCATGATTAACCACATATCAAAGAAGAATGAAATTTTATTGAGATAAAGTAAGTCATAGCGAAGTCGCTGTTTAATTTCTGTTGGCGAACCCGCATAACCAAACTTAACTTGACCAATAGAGGTTATCCCTGGTTTGACGGATAAAATGAGTTTAAAATCATCGGGCGATTCGTCCATTAATGTTTTGACGTCGTAATCAGCCAATGGACGTGGGCCCACAACTGACATGTCACCTCTAAGCACATTGTAAAATTGAGGTAGTTCATCTAACCGTGTTTTTCTTAAAAAACGTCCCCAAGGTGTTATTCGTTTATCAAGCGTCCCTTCAGAATGTCCAAGTCGAGCCCCAACGTACATGCTACGAAATTTATAAATTTTGAATTTTTTACCCCATTGTCCAGTTCTGTCTTGGGAAAAAATGATTGGGCCTCTAGACGTTATTTTGGTAATTAAACCAAGTAGAATAAAAATAGGGGAACCCAATAGCAAAATAGAGCTTGAAAAAATAACATCGAAAAGTCGTTTGCTTATGTACTCTTTGGAGTAGTCTAAGAACTCCGATGATAGTGAGATAACGGGAGTAATTCCGTGAAACTCAAGTGAAGGGGCCTGGCTAAAGAAGAATGCAAAATCAACAACGAGTTTGACTTTGTAGGAGGCATTGTTGGATTGTTCAATGATATTTTTTAACAGGGGATGCCCTACACGTGGGATACAGCAATAAACGGTATCAATTTGATTTGTATCTAAAATTTGATTTAGCACTTCGTATTGGCCTCTAATTACTTTCTTGTTTTGGGGGGTAATTTCATCAAAATACCCATAAAATTTATAGCCAAACTCAGGGTGTTGGTCGTAAAAGCGCTTAATTCTTTGTGATGTATCATTATAACCAACGATGACATAATTTAGGGTATTGTTGCCGTTGGCACGATAAATTTTAAGTAGAACCACTGCCGCAGTTCGCCAAACGCAGCCAAAAAACCAGAAAAATAAAAAAGTGTAGAACAGCTGAAGCCTAGGTAGATGAAAGTCTTGAAGAAGCATCCATATAAAAATTCCAAATGCTGAGAATAGCAAGACAGACATCAAATGCCGATAAATAAGTGTAAAAACGTGAAATTTGAGGCGGGTGTGTCTGTAAGGACGCAACAAGCCCACAACCAATCCCCAAGAAAGACTTAACAGAAAAAACAAAAAGAGATTTTGCTGGTATTGGTTTGAAAAGGAGGAGTTTACCAGAATAAGCCCCATTTCAAATGAGAAACTCAACGTGATGAGATCGAAAAGAAACTGAAAAGGGCGAAGAAAGAAAGGTAAACTATGTCTCATCCGAGTTCAACGAAAGGATTATGCAAGTTAATAAGCTATACATTGGACTATTAACTTGCACAAAAGTAACGTATTCCGTTTGCCTACACAAACCTTTTTTTAATTCGGGAATAGACAAATTTAGAGGTTTAAGCAAGAACTGTTGAGTTTACTTGAGAACTAATCCAATTGTAGGTCAGTTCCATACCTTGGCGTAATGTTAGAGAGGGTTTCCAGCCTAGCTTGTCAAAAATAAGTGCATTGTCTGAATTCCTACCTCGCACTCCTTGTGGACCAGGAATGTTTATAATTTCAAGTGTTTTTCCTGAAATATCAATCACCATTCTAGCGAAATCATTAATAGAAATCATTTCCTCAGAACCTATATTCACTGGGCCTGAAAAATCAGATTCAACCAATGCTCTAATCGCATCGATGCAATCATTTATGTACAAGAAAGAACGTGTTTGAATGCCATCACCCCAAACTTCAATTGAAGTACCATCTATCGCTTCTGCGACTTTTCTACACATAGCAGCAGGTGCTTTTTCTTTTCCTCCTTGCCAAGTTCCTTGCGGGCCGAAAATGTTATGAAACCTTGCTATTTTGACATCAATGCTCCTATTTCTTTGGTAGGCAAGGTATAAACGTTCGCTAAATAGTTTTTCCCAGCCGTATTCACTATCAGGTGCTGCTGGATAAGCAGAATCTTCTGAACATTTAGGATTATTGGGGTCAAGTTGGTTATATTCAGGATACATACAAGCGGATGAAGAGTAAAAAATTTTTTTTACTCCTGCGTTTGCACTGGCTTCTAAGACATTAAGATTACATAATGCTGAATTGTGCATCACTGATGCATCGTTAAACCCTGTAAAAATATAACCAGCACCACCCATATCGGCAGCTAGTTGATAAACTTCATCAAATCCGCCTTCTAGTGCATTTATTGCTATACTAGGAAGTGTCAAGTCGCCGATAATAAACTCATCGGCATGGTTATTGCCGAATTCGTTATATTTGATATCAACACCTTTAACCCAATAACCTTCTGATTTTAATCTATTTACCAGGTGTCCACCGATGAAGCCACCCGCACCACACACTAAAGCTTTTTTCATGCGACTTTGTTTGATTTGTATTTCAAAATAAGATAAATCAATTTGAATGCTTTCAAATATCTAGGTATGTAAAGCTTTGGTTGAGTCATGCAACGAAAAAGCCATCCCAAATATATGTAATCAGCCCATGGCGGTATTGAAACCTGTCGCCCAGTCTTGAATGCAAGAGCTGCCCCAGTACAAACTATCGCTGGACGATAAGATAGTGATTCTTTTAAATAATATCCAAGTTTTTCTTGAGTACCACCCCCTATATTAATAAGAATCCACTGTGGCTTACGCATTTCAACTTTTTTTAGCAAATGCTCATCCTTTACGGTTTCATTATAATAAGGGGCAGTATATAAGTCATTTGAATCTATTTTGAAACCTCTATGATTTAAATACCTAAGGTTGATTTCTCCATCATAATCAGACGGGTTTACTAACATTAGACGTGATTTATCTGCAAAAGTAAATGATTCTAAAAAAAAATTTATGAATTCAAGCCCCGAAATCTTTCGTATCCTTTGAGTGCTGATGAAATTCCAAATGAGAACCATGTATCCACTATCTGGGATAATTATATCAGATTTGAGAAGGGCATGATAATAATTTGAATCATCTCCAATAGTTACGAGGGCTGGAGCTGCCGGAACGGTTAATAGGCCACCATGCGTACTCAAGGCATTATAAACATCGCTCACGTTACCGTTGAAAAATGGAATACCTAGTATAGGGGTTACAGATTGGTCCATTTTGTTACTTTTCTTTTACAAATAAAAGGTCTAGCTGAGATAAAACCCCATCTTTATCCTTCAAGAACCCAATTGGAGCTAAAAGTTTAAAATTCTTACTTTTAAGTAAAGAATTAATTTCTTCAAATAAAGGTTCATTATCATACATAGGAATAAACGATGTTTCAAGAAGGATATAATCAACTTGATTTAAAAATACCTCAGCTCCATGTAACACTTCTTTCTCAAACCCTTGAACATCTAATTTTAAGAGTAATGGCGAGCTTGTAGGGTTGAGTTCAAGGGTGTCAAGTTTATGGCACACAACTTCAACAGATTTGTATTTCCTTGTAGTAGGACTGCTATTTATTTGATAGTCACTTACCTTTAAAGCAGAGCTTGCGTGGGTGTGCTCATTTTGGAAAAAAGCTAACTTTTCATCGCGACTTCCTAAGGCATAATTATATGTTTTCATATTGCTGATTTTACTGCAATTCTTAACAAGTTTGTTATAACAGACAGAAGTTGGTTCAAAGCTGTGAATGTTTGAACTTGGGAAAAAATGGTGAAAAGAATAACTAAATTGCCCAATGTTAGCACCTACATCGACAAGAGTTTTAATATCTGGAGCTAACTTTTTTAAAGCAACATTAATATTAAACGAAGAAATCGAAGCGCTAGGATGGAGCAAGTAAAGAAGTCCACCTTCTTTGTGAAAAAGAATTGGAATTATACTTAGTAGTTGGTGAATTTTACTTATTATTTTCATTGAATTGAATAAAAATTGAATCAATTGTCACTCTGAACCAAAAACATTGTAAAAAATGATAAATAAATCCTACTTTGCCATCTAAAAAACCTAGCATAAAAACATACCTGTAAAGAAATAAGAAAAAAGCTCGCCAAAGGACTGGAAATTTATAATACAGATTGTTTTTCAAGAACCTTTTTCTTTCAATGTCATTTCCTAAAATTGACTCCTTAACATTGCCTTGAGTATTTTGATTAGATATGATATCTTCTGCTTCTTTATTAGCCCAACGTAGGTGTTTTAAGATAAAATCATTTACATTTGAACCATTATTGTCAATAACATCGGCACCCAGAGGGACTTTATTAATTTTACCTTCAACAACAAAATGCTGGTCATAGGATTTATTCTCACAAAAACCTTTCTCTTTTTTAAAGAGCCGTAAATGAGAATTTGGGTACATTCCTCCTCGTTTAATCCATTTATTTAAAAAATAAACTCTTCTGCTAAAAATAAATCCATCAAATTTTTCCATTTGAGTAGGAAAAACATGCTGAAGCCAATGAATAAGTTCAGGAGTTAGAAATTCTCCCGCATCAATATGTAATACCCATTCATGGTTAAAAGGGCAATTTTCTTGAGCCCAATTTCTCTGTTGTGAATAGTTAACGAATTTATTCTGAACTGATTTTATTGGATACTTTTCTAAAATTTTAATAGTGTTATCTGTTGAAAATGAGTCGACTACGAAAACATCATTGGAGACTTTCAATATTTTATTGAGACAGGACTCAATATTATCTTCTTCATTGAATGTTAAAATAATTACAGAAAATTGAGACATTTTTTGCTGTGTTAGTTAATTGTATATTTTCTTATAAACATTCTCCCAAATGTGAATATTATTGTCAACATCTAATTCATTGAAGAGTAACTTTTTGCAATTTTGTTTTAAATGCTCATATTTTTCTGAATCTAATGATATTATCTGGTCAATAATAGAAGCCAATGATTCAGGTGTATTATCGACCCAAAAACCCGCCTCATATTTATGAAGATTCTCCCATGGGGTGTAGATAGAAGTTACAACTGGCGTTTCGCAAGCTAAGGCTTCTGCAACTACAATACCAAAATTTTCCGAAAAAGATGGTAAAAACATAAACTTTGCTTTTGATAGAATATTTACTTTTTCAATACCAGTGATGTGTCCTAAAAAAAGCACTTTACTGGTAAGATTTAAATCATTAACAAGTGAAAAAATGTATTGGCCATAATTATTAGAAAAGTCTCCCGCTATTTGTAGAGTATAGCTAGATTTTAAAAAAAGCTTAGATAGCGAAAGTGATTTAATTAAGTTTTCAATACCTTTTTTAGGATGAAATCTACCAATATAGATAAAAAAGTCTTCTTTAGAATTGGAAACAGTAGTATCAATTGAGATAAAGTTTGTTATATTGAAAATATTTTTTGAGTTTTTTAGCCTCTTTCTGAGAAAAACCTCTTCTTCATTACATGTTACGTGAAAAAAAGTTTTTTTTACAAAAAAATTTAAAATAAATAAAGAAATTTTTTTCAATTTTTTTCTTTTTATAAATTCTACATCATCTAATGATCCATGCGTCGACCATATAATTTCTTTGTTAAATAAAAGTGCAATAAAAAAACAAATAATTGAAGGGGGATAAAAAATTGAAGATAAGTGTATTATGTCGTAATTATTTATTTTAGAAATAAATGATATTATGAGCCTAAATGCAATCTTGTGCTGTTTAGTCGTGTTATAAATTACTGGACCGTAGTCAGTCTCAATCCATTTATTCAATTCAATTTTTCCATTTTCAATTCCATAATTTGTTGTAACTGTTCCTGTCTCAATATTTTTTGACTTATTTAACCCTTTTAATAACCAATATAAAGAAATACTCACACCTCCTGACTCATCAGGAAATAATGCACCCACAGGAAAGAGAACTTTAATTTTTGACATAAAAATTAGTTATTTGCGTGAATTATCGATTCATAAAATTCTAAATATTTATTTGAAATTTTATCAACAAGAAAGTTTTGAATATTTTTTTTCCCTTCTTCAATTAAGTATTTGCGTAAATTTGGATTTGATATAAGATTTTTAAAGCCATTCTCAATTTCATCTATATTATGTGGGTCAACGTAAAAAGCGCCGTCTCCTCCTACTTCCATATGAGGATTCATACGACTACTAATTACTACTCTACCAACCGATTGAGCTTCAATAATAGGTAAGCCAAAGCCTTCGTATGTAGTTATGAAGGATACAATATCACATAAGTTATATTGTTCAACCATCTCTTCTTCAGAAATATTGCTCAAGCACCTGTAATTGATTTTTAATTGTTCTAAAGTTTTTTTTTCATCATGAGTGATATTTCCTACAATAATTAATAGGCAGTTTGTGCGTTTTAATGAATGAAATAGATTATTTAAATTTTTATTTGGTGTAGTGCCTACGTGTAGAATACGAGGACAGAAAGAGTTGAAATTATTATCATTATATAGGTAACTTTCATCTAATGGATTATAAATTACTCTAATTTTTTGAGAACTACATTGTGTTATTTCAACTAGCTCTTTTTTTGTTTTTTCTGAAATTACAGTAATATATTTTAAATGATTTACAGGAAGTTTAAACCATAAATACTTTACAATGATTTTTTTTAAACCCTTTTGTTGATGATATTTTATACAGTCATGAATAGTAAGTACAGTTTTTGATGGAGGAAAAAGTATAGAAACATAATGTATAACGCCAGTGATATGGAAAATATCGTACTTATTCCTATTTTTAAAGTAAATGAAAATGAAATGGATTAAATTTATTAGTACATGAAAAGGCTTGTCATATTTAGAATAAGCTTTTTTAGTATTGATATACGCGTAGTCTTTCAAACGATTTTCAACTAAGGAAAAGACTTTTTCAATGCTATAAGTGCTTGATTTTCTAGTTAAGTATAGAATTTTCATTTTTTTGCTAAAGAAATAAGTTTTAATATAATATAGAATAAAATAGGCTTTTCAATAAGCATTCTGAAAATTCCTAGCAAACTTGATATTGATTCAGAGCCTGTTGCGGCACTTGTAAAACAGAATAATAATGGAAAAAAGGATACAAAAGCGATTGGAGAGAAATGAATCGTGCCATTTTGGTGAATATTTGTAATTGCAAGTGAGTCTATGGCAGGGAATATTAAAAAGAAGACAAAACTTAAGATAATTAAATAATACCATCCAAAAATCGCAAATGAAGATCCTATCAGAGACCCAGTTCGGAACGTTCCAATTGAATTTATATCGCCTGTTTGAATATAAAATAAAAAATCTCCTGATGATCCAGATGTGACTTCGTTTTTATCAACACTTATATTTAATACCTTAATAATTGGGTATGGTAATAAACTAATTATTTTGTGTAATTCTATCTGACGAAACTTTGCCTTTTCATCAATTGATAATTCATTAATAATTACTAAAGAATTATCTGCAAATTTTAAATTACATAATCTAGCTAAGAAAGGATTGTCCACATAATGTTCATCCCAAAGACTCAAACTACTTTCTTGTAATTCTTTTAGACTCTCTAGTATTTCTTTAGGATTTTCAATCGCTCTGTATTGAAATACAGTTTCATTTATAAGTTCTATTGGAGAAATATCATTTCGTACATTTCTAGCCATAACAAATGCAATAGATAACTTTGTAATAGGATTAATAAGGAAAAATACACACAACACACAAACAAAAAATCGTAAAAAAAACGTTTTTGATAATGATAGTTTTACAAAACCATACCCAAAATTGAATAAATAAGAAATAAAAATAGATGCAATTCCTAAAAAAACAAATGAACGACCATTGAGTAAAACACCGACTAATAGGATTGTAATAAAATAGTAAAATAATAATAGATAATGGTTTTTGTTTTCCTTTAAATTAAATAATCCTGGGTTAAGTAATATGAATGGTAAAAAAATAAAATAGTTTATACCTTGAAGTAACTTTAAGAACTCATTATCTTCATTTCCTGTTTTGAAAAATATTGTTGAGAGTTGAGATAACAAAACGAGGAACACAAAAAATGTCAATTTAAGTCCACTAATATTAGAAAAAATATTACAAAATATGAAATACCTCTTCCAAATATTAGATAGCTTAAAGTATTGATTTGTTTCAATATAAATGATGTGACTAGTTATTAAAAAGCATAGCAATAAAGATGTATGGATTAGTGTTTGTAGTGGCAAAATTAGATTATTAATTATTGATTTTCCTTCTGAATTTGTAGCTAAAGGTGGAAGTATAAAATAATATAACACATAACCTAAAATGCTTAATGATGATATAGGGTGTTTAAGTATGATATTTTTTTGAAATAAATACGTAATACTTATTATACTTATGACCAAAGCTGTTACATTGTAAATTATATTTAAGTTTGATGAGTCGATGTATATTTGACAAAAAAAAGATATTACTATAGCTATTACAAAGAAAAATCTTGTAATAGCTAAGTTGTGATTTGCAATGGGAAGATTTAGATTCATTTAGCTCAATTTTAAGCTTTTTATTTATTTTTTAAGTTTAATTATTATATTTTCTCCAGGGAATAGTCTACTTAAAAAACTTCCTTCGTAAAAATCTAAAATAGTTATTCTATTACCAAATATTAATTCAACGCCATAATTGAAAAAAAATAAAATACCCTTTTGAAAAGTAAGTTTTCGGCTTACGATCTCGCTAAAGGCAAAGTCATAATAGTAATTACGCCCCATAAATGAATCTTTTGTAAAAAAATCAAATGTTCTGATAGAAAATAACCTTTTATGTGTAGGGTCAATGTAATTATTTTTTGATGTAAAATGAGGAACACGAATAGTGATTATTCCACCTTTTTTTAAGATACGATGAAGCTCCTTTAATACAGGAGGATATTCAATGTGTTCTAAAATATCTTGGCATAAAATCTCATCTATACTTTCATTTTCAAAAGGCAATGGTAATAAGTTTATGTCATGGATTACATCAACACCATCTAATTGAGCAATATCCATATTTATCCATCCTGGACGTATATCAGTGCCACAACCTACATTTAGTTTTTTCATTTAGTGTTCTTGTTATGTGAATACATTATTTTAGCCTAAGCCATTGATTATCTTTCCATTAACAACCTTCCATGCTTCGTTGAATGTAACTACTAACATGAGGAAATCGACAATACAAAGAAAAAGAACAGGATATATTAGTCCATTTTTACTAGTAACGTAAATTGCCCACATTGCACAAAGTGCAAATATAGTATAATAGATACTCATTACCCGGTTTTCGTTTGTGGCATTAAGTACAGTATAAGCACAGTTACTCAATGTGCTAAAAAAAATTGAAACAAGCATTACTACATATATTGAGTTATCGACTACTACTTTGTTACTTGTCCATATTGAGATAATCCAATTCCCGAGTAGGTAGTAGGTTGCAATAAAGACTGTAGTAATTGTTAATGTAAAAATAAACATTTTAATAAATAGATGCCTAGCCTGTTCTGCTTTATTTTGAGCAATTATTTTTGTAAATTCTGGTAAGTAGGCACTGTAAAAAGCGTTAATAATGGATTTAATTGAGTTTATAAATGTTCTTATTGTATTAAATGTTACTAATGTAGCTGGACCAAGACTTTTTCCTATTAAAAAACTTGTACCTTGTATAACGAGCCCTTGACCTATTAATGCTACCATATAAAAAAAGGATGTAGGAAGTAGGTAGTATATTTCACTTATAGGGTTATTAAAACCAAATTTATACCAAGAATATTTTTTCTGAAGGTCAATAATAATAACGATTAAAAATAATATTTTCAAAATAAAGGATGACAAAGCAACTGTAAATATATTTCCTCCCAAAATCACATTAACTAGAATGATTATTGCATCAAATAATTGGAGCAGGGTTATGAAATTTTGAGACTTATCAAATCTACCCTCAGACCTGTAAATTCCTACTGCAAGTCCAACTAGGAACATCACAAATGTCGCTGAGATAAGTATCAATAAGCTTATTTCGATTTGTTGTTCAGAATTTATTTTAGTCCCCATTATTTTACTCCAATTTAGATAAATACAACTAATTGAAAATAAAAGAAGACCAATGCTTGCTAGAAATAATAAAGCCTTATTTGCACTTTTATAAAGTGCTAGTGCTTCACTTCTTTTATCATTAGCTGTTAGTGCACAAATTGCAGTTGTTGCAGTTACATTTAACCCTAAATCACTTGCAGATAAATAAGCAGGGAGTGTCGAAATTAATAACCATTCACCATAGTATTCCTTACCCCATAAGTTGATAAAAAGTGGTATTAATAAAACTTGGGCGAAAATGGTTGTAAAACGATTAATAAGTCCTGAAAAAAAATTTCTCAACCATACTATATCTATATTAGTTATTTTCATATGATTCTATTCTGCATTCAATTTTTTTAGCCCCCAAAGTGCAATATGAGATGCTGATTGGTATAGGTTACTGGTTGAACTATTAGTTGTATTTAATAAATGAATATATGGGCAAACTTTGCGTATTTGTTTTAGATTATTAAAAATTGAATAAGAATAGTATAACCCATCTCCTTCTGAAATTTCATACATTTTACCAGATGTAATCAAATATCTATATATATTCCAAAGTCCCAAAAAGTTTATTATTTGTTTAATTGATCGGCTTATGAGTGAACCATTTCCAAAATTGTTACAATCGGATATAAAAATTCCTTTTTTAGAAACTCTTAGCATTTCGGCAACTACAATTTCGGGCTTTGGAACATGATGTAATATGCCAAATTCGCAGACTAAATCAAATTCTTGATTTTTAAAGGGTAAAGAATTGCCATCTCCATCAATAAGTTGCTCACTTTTAATCCCTTTTTTATGACCTATGCTTCTTAAAGCTTCTACGGGTTCAATTCCAACAATTTTGAGTTTTGGATGTTGCTCTTGAAGGAAAGCAATAGTTCTGCCAGTACCAGCACCCACGTCTAAAATAGATTTTATATCATAAAGTGTTATCAATGATGACATAAATGCTAACGCGAAGTTATGTTCGTTTAATTCAGTGCTAACATGAATGGTATCATAATTTTTTGCAGTACTTTTGTAGTACTCTTTTTGTATATCAATTGCTTTTTTCATGCTAAAAAAGTGTTGTGAAATATGCCTTTTAATGAAAGAACTTAATTATCCAATAATGTTTTTATAAAGTTGGTGTATCTATCTCCATAAAGTGTCCATTCTAATTTATTGAATGCTGTTTGAGCTGCTTGTTTTTGCATATATTCAAGTTTATTTTTATCATAAAAGAGCGCTTCTATATGAAATTTAATAATATCTGAATCCCTAATTGGAATTATAAAACCTGAAAGTTGATCTTCAATAACATCTTCACCACCAGTATTTTTGCTTGCAATTACTGGTAACCCACAAGCTAACATCTGTGGTATGACTCTTGATAATCCTTCTTCAATTGAAGGTTGTATTCCTACATCACATTTAGAGATGTAAGAAGGGAGAAGGTTATGTTCAATAAATCCAAAGTGAATCCAGTTTTTTTTCTTATGTTTTTCAAAAATAGGTCTCAATTCATCGGATAATCCACCAATGAACCATACTTCGAAATCATCATCTGGAATATTTAATTTATTTAGTGCTTCGAACATATAAATAAGTCCTTTTCGAACTCCCATATGTCCTAAGTATAAAATGCGAAATTTATCGTCAAATTTTTTAGCAATATTTATATTATTAAAAAGGTTACTTACTCCATATGGGTTGTAAAAAAGTTTATTTTCGGGTACTCCATAATCAATAAATGAATTCTTTACAAATAACGAAGGTACCGATATAAAATCGGCTTCTTGATATTCTTGAAGCTCTTTCTCGATAACTCTTACATTAATTTTGTAATCTATACCGAGTTGTTTTTTATATTCTTGATTTAAGATTTTATTTTGGTATAAAATATGAGATGAACCACGCTCTAAAATTACTGTTTTTTTTTGTTTTTTTATTTTTTTTATTGTATGCAACGACATGCCACTCCAACCAATAAAAATTTGAAAGTTTTTGTTGGTTTTGCTTAGGACTTGAGAAACATACATATCAAATAGTTCATTAAATTCATATTCAAACTTCGGTGCTAATTTAAGCCCAATGGCAATAGGTAGAAGTGTTTTTATCTTTTCTACAGGAATATTTTCATTATCTTTACGATGATGAAATGAACTAAAAACTCGATTTTTTTGTGAATGAAAACTAGTATAAAGAGATGTTAAAAGTTCATTCTTTGCTAACTGTTCAGCTAAATCATATGAATGAAATTTCGTAGTGCATGACACAATAACCATAGTAGTTAAGATACGTTAATTTTTAAATGTGTAAGTACTAGTTTACATAAGTCTTCATTCCCAGTTTTAAGTTTTCTAACTTTCTTCATACCTGCCTCTCTAATTTTTTCTCTAAGTACTGAATCTTTAATTAGGGTGTGATAAATTTGACTACATTCATCTATGTCTTTCCAGAAAACTGCTTCTTCCATTTCCTTGTACATTGATAGGTGGTCACTTGTCCGTTCGGCACACAAGAGGCCACCCGCATATGGAACTTCTAATGAACGTTGCGTGTGGTTATCCCGGTTTCCTTTGGATAATAAGCCAAGTACTAATTTTGCACCTTGAATTGCAGCAACATAATCCCTACCCTGTAATGCACCCCCACGAAAATAAGGCGTCAACTCTCTCCAATATGGCGATTTTGGCCATCGGTCTCCCCAAACACTTACATTGACGCCCTTTTTAGCAAGGTCTAAAATAAATCGATCGCGCCCTTCATCTTTAATCCAAGTGCCAATAAACGCGATGTCAGATTTGAATTTTTGAGGTATATCAGAGTAGTTTTCAAAAGGTGCATGGGCTACTTCGTCATAGGAACGCCATACTTGAATAACGTTTTTTAGTCCTTTTTTCTTTACCAAGTCTTCGTAGGTACTATCTCTAACAACTACACAAACATCATACTCAGGCAGTGCTTTTAAAAGTAATTTAAATCTATTGCTATCACGCCTTCCTGTGGGGTCATCGTTGTTATACAATACTACTGGAACTTTAAGTGATTTTAGAATAGTTAGTGCTTTTGGACCTATTAACTCACCACTATCAACCCATACTAAGTTAATTGATGGAAGCTTTGTTAATTGTAATTTCAACCAATTCTCAATGTTTTTTTGAAAAAATAAATATCCTGTGTAATAGTGAATACGCCCCCACAATGGATTTGAAAATACAGACTGAAAAACATTAAAGGGGTCTATAGGAATTACATTCGCACCTATTCTTTCTAAAGCTTGAGATCTATGAAACGAGGTCATAGCTGGTCTTAGATCTCCAATGTATAAAATGTTCATTTACTTATATATTTTCTAAAACTAAAACTAGCTCCAAATGTATTGGGTAAAAGTTCACCATCATCAAAAGATAAAGCCATCTTTAGAACTATATCTTTATGTTTTTGTGGCTGGTTTTGAAATTCTAGTAAACTTGAAAATTGGTTGACGTTTTTTTCATAACTGCCATCATTCCTAAGGTTAAAATAATGACGACTAGGAGAAACTCTAAATAAAATTGTATTTTTCTTTCCAAAAGATACTTGACTACTTACATGTAGTGCGGTGACACTATTGCTATTAATTTTCATATACCCCCCTTCTTCATAACTTCCTCTGAGATTAACCCATTCGGGACGGGTATCATTTCGATATGTAATAAATGGTGTTCCAATAATATGATTTCGATATGTCCAGCCGTCCATATATTGAGAGTTATTGAAATAGTCGTTTCCATGATAGGTATTTATTATTGAGTTATAAAATAAACCCTGATCTAAGGTAGTAAGGTATTCAATAATAAAGTTCGTTACAGCCAATTTTGAAGTTTTGGGCGATTTGTTTCTCCAACTGATTCCGTAAAGCCCATCCGGAAAATTACCAAAAACTCCAGGCATATTTTCGATTGGATGTTGATAATAGGCTAACCACGTACTTCTTAAATTTTGATATTCAAATAAAGCCTCTAGAGTCCCTAAATGATTCCCAACTCGATTTTCAGTATCAAAGGAGGACAATCCAGTAGATTGGGGAAATTTTTGAGCTGAAATGACATATAAAAAATCTTTAAGTGAATGAGGTAAGTCCCCATTTGGTGCAACTCTGCCACTCCCTATCAAAATAGCGCTATTGCCGCCCCATTGCGC
Source organism: Runella sp. SP2 (assembly GCF_003711225.1). Classification (NCBI taxonomy): domain Bacteria; kingdom Pseudomonadati; phylum Bacteroidota; class Cytophagia; order Cytophagales; family Spirosomataceae; genus Runella; species Runella sp. SP2. Next base: position 157,085 of record NZ_CP031030.1, read on the forward strand.
AAAATGAGATATGCCAGTATAGAGATGTATTGAAGAACGAGGTTTGCCAAACTTCAAATAAAAACTTTTCTGATGCAAATAATAATTTTGAGCCCATGTTTCATGGCCAAACCATCCGTGACCTATTTGTGCATGAATTGATAAAAAACCATTTGTAAAATGGAGAGGTAAAAAACCATTTGTACTTAATTGAATTTTAGGAATTGGGAGGGCATTCCCTGAGTAAATATAGAACCCAGAACTCATAGAACTATCGCCAAGACCAATAATTTCTCTAAAACGACCTACCCGAAATACTAGACCTTTGTATTCCGCATCGATGTGTAAGTTAGGGATATAAATTGATGAATTTTTGTTTTGAACAACACTTGTACTTATTTGCCCAATCCATCTTATCTTACCATTTCGTATCCAATTCGCTTCAAGATTAACAAAACCCAAAGGAGAATCTGAGGGAACAGTTCCGTTTTTGTTGACACGCAGCCAGAATGGTGTTTGTGTTTGGGGTGTAATAATTCCCCCCATCTCTACAAATGCGCTGGCGGAATGCTTTTTCGTAGTGTCATTGTGAAACAATGCCTTTGAAAAACCGATATTTGCTAGTGAGCAAGTAAATAATAAAAGATATATATAGCGAAACATGTAAACAAAATTAAGGACAATAAAGTCGCTAACCAAAAATAGGGACGAATATTTACATAACTTTGCCGTGTTAAAGCTTAGCAATTGGTAGCTGATGTAGGTATGTAAAGTTCCAATGCTGAGTAAATAAAATTATTAAAAACAGTTAGAAATGATACGTTTTTTGGTGGGAATATTACAACATCCCCTAGGTGGAATTGAAGGTATTATGCGCTTTGTGCGCTGGCAAGTTGGGCAGGTGCTGGTACCATATCCAGTTATCTACAACTTTACAGAGCACTCCAAGGTATTATTGAAAAAGTCTATGACAGGTATGACTTATAATTACTATTGTAAGCTACAGGAGTTTAATGACATGCTTTTTGTTCTACATTTTTTAAGAGAAAACGATTTGTTTGTTGATATTGGTGCAAATGTGGGGAGTTACACACTTTTGGCATCTAAGGAGGTTGGAGCAAGAAGTGTTTCTTATGAGCCAATTGAAAGTACTTGGCAGATACTGGAATTTAATGTAAAACTAAATAAAATTGAGCATCTTGCCACAATCAAAAAAATCTGTGTAGGCTCAACAGTTGGTCACGTCAAGTTTACTAAGAATCTTGACACGATGAATCATGTATCAATAAATGAAAATGAGGAAAATACTGTTGAAGTTCCTATTGATACCCTTGATAACCAGCTAGAAAATGAGAACCCAATATTAATAAAAATTGATACAGAAGGGTATGAAAAAGAGGTACTTAAAGGAGCTCAGTCTACTCTTAAAAAAAGCACACTACAAGCCATAATTGTAGAGATAAATGGGTCTGATAAAAAGTATAATTCATCTAGCAATGAGGTAGTTGAGCATTTGAGGAAAGCGGGATTTAGACCAGTAGCATATAGTCCAATCGAACGAAAACTAACTCTAGTAGAAAATCTTACTACAAATGGGAACACTATTTTTATCAAAAATATAGAATTGATTCAAGAAAGAGTTCGTACAGCGAATGTGTTTTCTGTTGGAGAAAGACGTTTCTAGGTTGAAAAGTTGTGGCTATCTTAGGTTGTTTAACAAATTTTGAGCACTCTCTTCTATACTATATTTTTGAATTAGGTTAGTTCCCCACTCTAAGTTGTGATTAAACTCTGAAAGTATTTCTAAACACTGAGCTAGCTGTTCGTCTTGACTCTCGTTGAAAATTTGAACCCTTGGCCAATCGCTAAAATTAGCACAACAACCAACGGCATTAGAAATAGCTATGCTACATCCTGCTTGTATAGCTTCATTGACAACTAAGCCCCAAGTTTCCCCCATCCTTTTTGAGGGAAGAACTAAAATGTCCATCAAAAGGTAATGACTGCCAATTTGTGATTGATTAACAAATCCTGCAAACGTTGTGTTTATGCCCCAATCCTCGTATGCTTTTTTAGCTTCATTTTCTAATTGAGCACTCAGTGGTCCATTACCGACAAAATATAAATGAAGCCGTTCACGAATATGGGGACTAATATGCTTTAATGATTTATAAATCAACAAAGGGTCTTTCTTTTCAATAAACTTTCCTGAGAAACCTATTACAATTTGAGTATTTAATAAATGATGTTCAGCACGACCCTGTGCTCGTATTTGTTCTTTTTCTAAAGTTGTAAATTGCGAATATCGATTGACTGTACAATATAAGGCAGGTGATAATAATTTAGACGATACTCCATGAGACAAATAATGTTCCTTATTCAGGTTGCCTATATAAAAAAAACGGTTGATACCTTTATATGCAATTGTGTAGGCTAAATATCTGAGATACGATTTGGTTTTGGTTCTGGTAAAAGCATAGTCTTGTGTTTCTGTGCGTAGCCAAATTGGAATACCCTTTAGAAGAGCATAAATTAAAGCCGCCCATTCATAGCGATAGTTAAGACCAGTTAGTAAAATAGCATCAGGCGATATTTCGTCAATAATACCCTTGACGCCTTTCTCAGTTAAAGAGCCCCAGCCATTTAGAGGATTACCTTTTTCACTATTTAAAATAGTATAAGGATACCCATCTAATAATGGCTCATCCCAAGAGAAAGTTAATCCAAAGTCTTTGTCTTCATGTCCTTTGACTGAGCAATCCGAAGCATAAGCAACATGAATACTACCAGGTGCAAGTTGGTGCATTTTTCTCCAAAGTGGAGCCCTGTACTGTACAGGGTGGGTATCAAAAATGAGTAATTTTTGGTTGACTTTCGAAAACATTTTGTAATCAGTAAGGGAGCAAAATAAATTTTTTACTTCATTATGGAAGATAAAAGCAAACAAAAGGTAAAGACGAAGGTATAGCATGTTTATAATATCTCCAAAAGGGCACTAATGATAGAAGTAAAGAGGGTAATTAAAATGCAACCGATGAATAGAACAAAGGGAATGATTGTATTCCTAGCTAAGTATATATATTTGTACAAGGAAACATATGTTTAAACAAACCAATTATCTCTGACGACAGATGAAAAAGAATAAAAGTTATCTTTGGCGTAAAATCACATTGTGTTTTTTGATGTTGGCTACCACGGTGCAAGGCCAAGGTATTCAGTTTTTTAATGGTTCATATCAAGGAGCTGTGGAAGCAGCAAGGAGAGCTAATAAAATATTGTTTGTTGAGGTTTACCTAAATGGGTGTCCTCATTGTGCAGCTCTGGCTCCAATCCTTGAAGAAAAAAAAGTTGGTGACTTTTTTAATTACCAGTTTGTAAACTTTAAACTGGAAGCAAACTCAGAAGACTCAAAAATCCTACAACAGCAAAAAGGGTTGACATACGTTGAGTTTCCGTTGTTCTTTTTCTTCGATCCAAGAACAGGACAGTTAGTACATATGGCATTCCCAGGAGAAAGACCCAATAAAAATGAGGCTATCGAAGAAGTACTGAAACATGGAAAAAATGCTTTAGACACAACAGAGAGAACGTTAGCCTACAGTAGCAGGTTTTCAAAAGGAGATAGAGGTTTGGCGTTTTTAATTAACTACGCAAAGTATGTCAAGAGCATGAAAGATATGGATCGTTTGGGGACGATTAACACCGAGATTGCTAAAGTAATGACTAAACCATCTGATTTAGAGAGTAAATTGGGATTTTATGTTCTTCAACGTTTGATAGAAGACTACAAAAACCCAATGGCAGTTTACTTTTTTAACAATATTAATAAATACAAGGCAAAGTACCCCGCGAAAGAGGTTAATGATACTGGAGAGCTAATATTGTATTATACATTATATGGTAAGCGTGCTGCTCAGATGGATGTTAGCGAAATTGTTAAAATACGTCAAAATATGGTTAAACTGGGAGTAGCCCCTGCTGTTGCGAGTACCCGTACAATATTAAAGGAAATAGAGGCGTATTTTCGAGTAAAGCAGACAGATAAAGCTACTGCTCGTTTGAACGAACACAAAAAAATGTCCTCTATGGGATTAGCTGACTATGCTTACTTAGTAAAGTATTTTAATGAACATGCGACTGATAACACGTATGTATCGTCGTTAGTTACATGGGTAGATGCAGGCGTTAAAGCGGCAAAACCAGAAGAGAAAAAGTCGCAGCAAGTGGCAGATTTATACTTACAGCGCTCCAAGGCTTTCCAGCGAATTGGGAAAAAAATAGAGGCAAAAAAGGATGCTCAAATGGCACTTTCTGTTGCCCAGGCGGCCAAGCTTGATACTAAGCCTTTCGTCGATGAACTAACGAAACTGAGCCGTTAGAAACTTCCTATGTCGTGTTGTAAGTTGATTTTGTTAAAAAAAACTTAAAAAAATAGAATGTAAGTTTTTTTGTTTTGGTGAGACTTCTCGTATTTTTGTGAGTCTTATGTATGAAAGGTGAAGTTAAATCCAAATAGGGTTACTGCCTGAATTTACTGAACCTTAAACTATGTTGCATTTATTTAAAACAATACGACCAAGAAACAAAGGAACCCCTAACTGAACTTACTGACATGTAAGCTCTTGCCAGTGGGAGTGCTCGGTAAGGCTCTAATTAAACATTATCATCCCTCCCCATTGGATGTTAATAGAAAAATTCACAAAGTGCTTTTTGTGGGGAAAAGCAATAAACAAATCCAAATGAAACCAATCAAAACTTTACTTTCGTTTTGTGTTGTGCTGATGGTGGCGATGGGTGCATGGGGGCAAGTTACAAGTATTACTGCTCCTGCAATACCCGCTGGACAGCAATGCGTTGGCGCCACCATCGTACCTCCAAGTAGCCCAACAATAGTTGCTAGTGGATGTGCTGGTGAAGCTGTCTTCTTGCAACTATTTGAAGCAGACGGTACCGAGCTTGCAGTAGGATCCGCTGGGAGTGTCCCAGGAGGAGCTGCTGGTTCGGTTGTTATCCCAGCCGCTGCCTTAGGCAAAACCGTCTATTATCGCTATGTTACCAAAGGAACAACTGCAGGTTGTGCTTTTAATGGTACAGCCACTCCTTTGAACAACAACACTGTTGTTGCAACTCCTACGAAGCCAACGATTGTGGCTCCGATTCCGTCGATTTGTCACTTGGAAACACAAAAGACCTTGGCAGAATTTGGAGCTCCAAATGTGTATGCAAATTGTACGTCAGGAACATTGACTGTTGCTTACATCACAGGAACTTCTCCTTGGAATACAGCAGGAGACTATACCATTGGCTATAAGTGCGTTTCTGGAGTATGTGAGTCTCCAATCGAAACTACAACGTTTACGGTTAAAAATCCGTTGAATGCTCCAATTTTTGTTAAGAATATTCCTAGCATTTGTCCAGGGGAAGACCAGTTGACTGTTGAAGAAGTTGAAGCAGGCGGATTTGCGTCATGCGCAGCTGATCCTGGTTCTGTATTGAAAGTAATCAGTGGCCCACTTAGCAACACTACTTCAGGTGCAGTACAATTTATCTGCGAAAGAGATGGTTGCAAATCAGGTGTGTATAGCCATTCATATACGATCTATTCAGCGACAGCTGCACCAACAGGTGTGACTATCAATGGAGGTTCATCTGTGACTGCATGTGCATCTGCAATACCAGCTTCGTTAGTTTTTGGTGGAGATTGTGCGGGTAACAATTACAAGATTTGGAATGTTACGACCAATACATTGGTATCAGCAGCATACACAAGTGGTTCAATAAGTCCTATACCAACATCTGGTACTACTGTATATCGTGTAACGTGTACAGACGCTACTTGCGAAAGTACAGGTGTAGAAGTAACTTACACAGTAAGCCCAGCGATTGCGAAACCAGAACTTGCTGCTGCAATTCCATCCATTTGTCATTTGGAAACACAATTGACAGAAGCACAATTAGAAGCGCCAGGTGTTTATGCAAGTTGCGCCCCAGGTACAACACTTAACTTGGTAAGTGTATCAGGAACAGCTCCATGGAACACAGCAGGAACCTACACTGCGATGTGGCGTTGTGAAACGAGTGCTACTTGTTACTCGGAACTGACTCAAACAACGTTTACGGTTAAAAATCCGTTGAATGCTCCAATTTTTGTTAAAAACATTCCTAGTATTTGTCCAGGAAAAGACCAGTTGACTGTTGAGCAAGTAGAGGCTGGTGGATTTGCGTCATGCGCAGCTGATCCAGGTTCTGTATTGAAAGTGATCAATGGCCCGCTTAGCAACACTACTTCAGGTGCAGTACAATTTATCTGCGAAAGAGATGGTTGTAAATCAGCTGTATATAGTCACTCATATACGATTTATTCAGCAACGGCAGCGCCAACAGGTGTATCTATCACAGGTAGCCGCGCGGGAGCAACAGGCAATGGAACAACAGCGGTTACCGTGTGTTCTTCGCCTGCTACAGCAGCAACACTCGCTTTCGCAGGTGATTGTGCAGGTAATAACTTCAAGATTTGGAATGTTACAGATAATGTATTGGTAACAGCGTCTTATTCTGGACCAATTACAGCTCCTACAAAAACTACTGAGTACAAAGTAAGTTGTACAGATGCTACTTGTGAAAGCACAGGTGTAACAGTAACTTACACAGTAAGCCCAGCTATTGCGAAACCAGTACTTGCCGCTGCTATTCCATCTATCTGTCATTTGGAAACACAAAAGACGGAAGCAGAATTGGAAGCTCCAGGTGTTTACGCAAGTTGTGAGCCTGGTTTTACACTTAATTTAGTAAGTGTATCAGGAACAGCTCCATGGAACACAGCAGGAACATACACTGCCATGTGGCGTTGTGAATCAAGTGCTGATTGTTACTCAGAATTGACGCAAACAACGTTCATTGTTAAAAACCCGTTAAGTTTGCCAATTTTTGTTAAGAACATTCCTAGCATTTGTCCAGGCGAGAAGCAGTTAACTGTTGAAGAAGTTGAAGCAGGTGGGTTTGCATCATGCGCAGCTGATCCAGGTGCTGTTTTGAAAGTGATTAATGGACCACTTAGCAACACTACTTCAGGTTCGGTACAATTTATCTGTGAAAGAGATGGTTGCAAATCAGGTGTATATAGCCATTCATATACAATCTACTCAGCGACAGCAGCACCAACAGGTGTGAATATTAATGGAGGTTCATCTGTTACTGCATGTGCATCTTCATTGCCAGCTTCGCTTACTTTTGGTGGAGACTGCGCTGGTAACAATTACAAGATTTGGAATGTTACAGATAATGTATTAGTAACAGCGTCTTATTCTGGACCGATTCCAGTACCTTCTAAAACGACCGTATATCGTGTGACGTGTACAGATGCTACTTGCGAAAGCACAGGAGTAGAAGTAACGTTTACATTGGGTTCTGGTGTTGCCAAACCAACACTTGTGAAAGCTATTCCTTCAATTTGCCATTTGGGTACTCAGTTGACTGAGGCGCAATTGGAAGCAGCAGGTGTTTATGCAAGTTGCGAAGCTGGTGCAACTCTTAATTTAGTAAGTGTATCAGGAACAGCTCCTTGGAACACCGCGGGAACATACACTGCAATGTGGCGTTGTGAAGTAAGTGCTACTTGCTACTCAGAATTGACGCAAACAACATTTATTGTAAATTCACCGATGGCTACGCCTACGCTTTCAGCTTCGGCAACAACAATTTGTGCTGGTGAAACTGTTACATTTACAGTTGGTCATACTTGCCCATCAACAGCTACTTTGGAGCTTTATAAGAACGATACTATCTTAGTTGCTTCTAAGGCTGCGGGTACGTCACCTGCAACGATTGGATATGCAGCTACTACAGGTACATATAAAGTGAAGTGTATGTTCGATAAGTGCTATAGTGCGGCAAGTTCAGGTGTTACTGTTACAGCAAATGCTTTGCCTGCAGCTCCTACATTTACGGGTGCTACTCCATTGCAACCAAGTGCAGTTTGTGCAAATACTAGTGTAGGTGGTGTATTATTAAATACATTAACTTGTGCAGTAAATACACAGGTACTTGTATGGTATGATAAAGATAATCTTGTTGTACCTCAGCCAAATACTCAACCAGCTGCTACAACAACTTGGACTGTCTCGTGCCGTAACACAGTAGGTAATACGTGTGAAGGCCCTCGTACTACGGTAGTTTTCACAGTTAATCCTCAAGGTAGTACTCCAACTGGAGTATCTTTGACTGCAGAAGGTACTACGGTTAATGTCGGCCAAGATAAAGTTATTTGTAGCACAACTGGTGCCGCAATTACCTTTACTGGTTGCCCATCGGGTGAAACTATGCTTGTAAGTGTAGATGGAAATGTTTATTCTGCAACTATACCATCAGTGGTTACAGATGGTATTAAACACAACTATCGCGTTCGTTGCCAAGCTGGTTCAGGCGCTTCAGCTTGTGATGGACCTGAGTCAGGTGTTATGAGTTTAACAGCATATCCAGTATTGACTACAGCTCCAACTGCAAATGTTGTTCCTGCTGTTGTATGTAGTGCATCTGCTCCAGTTGCATTCGGTGGAAGCTCAAGCTGTGGTGCTTTGGCAACTGTATGGTTCGATGCAACGACAAATACTCAGTTGCTTTCATTGCCATCAATGACTCCAACTACTCCTGGTACATATTCTTACTATGCTAAGTGTGTGAATGGTGGTGGATGTATGAGCCCAGCGAGTGCGACTACGTCGTTGACAGTGGTTGGTAATTCAATGGCTCCAACGATCACTTCAATAGGTGGAACAGAAGTATGTACTGGTGTAAACGTAACACTTACTACTAACTGCCCAGCAGGCTCTGTTGTTAAGTGGAGTACAGGTGATACTGGTAATGCGTTGCCATTGGTATCGGCTGTGCCACAAGTACGTGCCGTAACTGCGAAGTGTGCAATCACTGTAGGAAGTACAACTTGTGAGTCTCCAGTAAGTGCTACTACTACAGTAGTTTGGAAAACATTCGATATTACAATTATCAATATCGGTTCTCCACTTTCAGGGGTTAAGCCTGGCTCAAACGTACCAAAATCTGCTTGGGCAGCTAACTTTGTAACTGTTGATGCAGGTCCATCATTGCAAAGCAGCTCACAAGGTAATCCTTCAGTATTCTTCACTGAGAATCCTAACAAAGGAGCGGATCGTTTCTGGACTGTACACGTTGAGTCATGTGCTTTGGGAACAACAGGTGCTATTTCTTACGATATGTTAGTGACACCAGAAGCTGGTGTACCATACTCGTACAACACTGTTGAAAACAATGCACCATACTTGATGTATGCTAACCGTGATGGTTTCACAGAATTGTATGCGCACAACCACGGAGCGTATGGCTTTACAAGTGAGCCTAAGTACACTCAAGGCTTGCCAAAAGGTTTGTACAAATTGAGCATCCGTTACTGGAGCGAAAAAGGTATGGGGCTTTACCCAGCCGTACGTACAGCTCAAGGTACACAATTGGCATACCAAGAGTACTGGTTCCGTATCCAATCACAAAATGGTATCGGTTCAGGTGCAGCTCGTGAGGGCGTAACTGAAAATACTGAAGCTCCATTCGTGACAATGGGTCAAAACCCAGTAACTCGTACGTTGTCATTGACAATCAACGGTGCTAAAGGTCAAGATGTGAAGTTGAACTTGGTTGACGCCTCTGGCCGTTCTATCAAAGTTTCTTCAGTAACTCCTGAAACTAACACTCACCGTGAAGAAATCGACATGACTAGCCAAAATACTGGTATGTACTTCATCCAAGTTAGCACTCCTTCTAAGCGTGCATCTTTGAAAGTATTGAAAGTATCTCAAGACTAATCGTCGAGACGATTCATACGAACGAAAGCCCCGCAACTTGCGGGGCTTTCTGTTTTTAGTACTTGTAAACTATCCGAAACCCCACTACCTTTGTAGGGGCGTTTTTAGTGAAACGCCAGTTAATAAACCTATTGAAATTCATGCGTTTTAGAAAGTATTGTTGGGTATCCCTTCTGTTTTTAATATGTCATTTCGCGTATTCACAAGCATTGCCAGCTGCGGACGAAGTGACCGATGCACAATTAGAAGAATTTATCAAAGTGGCCCAAAGCAAGGGCTTATCACAAGCTGAACTAGAAGCAGGGGCATTGGCAAGAGGCTATAGTGAAGCGGATATTGCAAAAATTCGGGCTAGAATTAACACCCTAAAAGTAAAAACGGAAAGTTCTACTCCTACGAATGTGAATAATACCGTTCGTCAGCAACAGGGGCAGGTTTCAGAAAAAACACCAACTCCCGTAGGCAATGACCAAGAAGTTGGGAAAAAGAAGGATGTATTTGGGGCGCAACTATTCTCTAATAAGTCGTTGTCGTTTGAGCCAAATTTGCGATTACCAACTCCTAAAGATTATATTTTAGGTCCAGATGATGAACTTCGAATAGACATCACTGGATATGCATATCAGCATTACGATGCAAGGGTCTCGCCTGAAGGGACGATTAAAATAGAAAGCTTGAGTCCTTTGTCTGTGAATGGTTTGTCAATAGAACAAGCAAAGAGTAAAATTATTGAACGTTTAAAAATCCTCTACGCAGGACTTAGAAATGGAACGTTGAATGTAGATGTGACTTTGGGAAATGTGAGAAGTATAAAAGTAACTGTCATTGGTGAGGCCACTAATCCTGGAACATTCACGGTTTCTTCATTAGCGACGGCGTTCCACGCACTTTATTTATGCAGCGGCCCTAATGGGAATGGCTCAATGCGGGAAATACAAGTACTTAGGAGCAACAAGGTCATTCAAAAGATTGATTTATACGAGTTTTTGATGAAAGGTACACTATCAGAGAATATCAATTTGAGAGATCAGGACGTCATTTTGATACCGATAGCAGCTAAAAAGGCAGAGATTGAAGGGGAAGTAAAAAGAAGTGGGACGTTTGAGTTGAAGACCAATGAGAATTTTGGGGAGCTATTACGTTATGCTGGAGGTTATACCGAGCAATCGTACCAAGCGTCGGTGAATGTATATCGTAACACGCCCAAAGAAAGACAATTGATAACATTTGACCCAATCGCTCAAAGCCAATTTAGCCTTCAAAATGGAGATAAATTGGTGGTTGGGACGATTTTAAACCGCTTTGAAAATAAAGTAGAAGTCGTCGGTGCTGTTTTTCGTCCAGGGGAATTTGCTTTAAGTGATGAAATCAAGACGGTAAAACAACTGATTAAAAAAGCGGAAGGATTGCGGGAAGACGCCTTCCGTAACAGGGCGGTATTGAAAAGAAAACGTGAAAATTTGGACCCTGAATTGATTCAAATTAATTTGGATCAATTGTTTAAAAATGAAGGGGAGGATATTCTACTCAAACGAGAAGATGTGTTGGTCATCAAGTCGATTTCGGAAACTCGTCAAGTACAAACTGTAGGAATTCAAGGTGCCGTAAATAGTGGAGGTGTGTTTGATTTTGCAGAGAAAATGACCTTGCAAGATTTGATATTGCTGGCGGGAGGTTTTACGGATGGAGCTACTGGAAAAGGGATTGAGTTGTCGCGTCGTTTGTATAATGATGAAACCAAAAGTGAAACAGTGGAAGTAACTAAATATGATATTTCTAAGGAGTTAAGCGAAGTTTCTACCATTGTGCTAAAGCCCTATGATGAGGTAATCGTGCGGAGTTTACCTAATTATTTACCTCAACAATTGGTGAGTATAAAGGGACAAGTGCTTTATCCAAGCACCTATGTAATTGCAAACCGTGAAGAACGAATTAGCAATCTAATTGAACGTGCTGGAGGCTTTCGCGAAGAAGCCTATCTACCAGGCATTCAATTCACAAGAAATGGTCGCTTAATTGCAATGGATATTACCCAAATTTTGAAGAACCCAAAGCACTCTAATAACCTTTTGCTGTTGCCAGGGGATGAGCTTATAGTTCCTAAAATACCAGAAACTGTCACAATCAATGGTCAGGTATTTAACCCAAATGTGGTGGCATTTAACCCTAAGTTTAGCTTTAAAAGTTACATTACCCAAGCAGGAGGATTTACAGATAGTGCTCACACAGCGAAAGTATACGCGGTTTATTCTAATGGGTTGACTTCTCGCACTAAGAAATTTCTGGGAATGAAATTTTATCCAAAGGTGGAACGTGGAATGCAGGTGTATGTACCTACGCGTCCCAAGAAAAATCGTCTAAATTCAGCAGAACGGCTATCCTTATTTACAGGTTTAACGTCGGCAACTGTCTTGATTATCACTTTAATTAGAACACTAAACTAGTACTTGATTGATGAAAGAAGAGGGTTATTTAGATGAACATGAGCCAAAAGCCTTTATAAATTTGGGAAAGCTATGGGCTGTTATTTGGAAAGAAAAATGGATTATAATGTTATTGGGGCTTTTAGCTACCTTTTGTGGAGGGTACTATGCATTTTCGATTCAAGAGGAGTTTGAATCTCAAGGCAAAATTCTTCCTGAAATACCACCATCAGCTTCAGGTTCGCTAGGAAGTCTTGCAGGAGCTTTAGGCCTGAGTGGGATTGATTTAAAAAATGCTACAGAAGCAATTCGCCCAGATTTATACCCAGAAGTGCTTAAAAGTACGACCTTTTATTTGGACTTGATGAAACAACCCGTGGTAACTCGAACAAATCAAAAATTGACATTCGAGGAGTTCTATCACCGAGTAGTGGAAGAAAATGAGGAAATAGATACGACTTTATTAAAAAAGTTCAATGTAGAGGCCAAAGGATTTTATGTATTGAATCGCATAAACGAGAATCGTATCAAAGATTTGAGGAAGCGAATATTTAGTACGTATGATCGTAAAGCAGGGGTAATAAGTATCAGCGTCAAGTTACCTGATCCTGTAGTTGCGGCAACCGTAGCTAAATTTTCAATGGACTATTTGACAGAGTATGTAATTAATTACCGTACTCAAAAAAATAGGAGAGAGGTGGACTTCTTGGCAGAACGTTTGGAAATAGCAAGGGGTAAGTACTATTCAAATCAAGCAAAAAAAGCACAGTATAGTGACCAATTTCAGGCCAACACCATCAGGTTACAAGCTGCCGATGTTAGGCGAGAGCGAATTCAGGCAGAATACAATACGTCATCCAACTTTTATAATTCATTGTTGACAAAATACGAAGAGGCGAAAATTAAGCTTCATCAAGAAACTCCAGTTATTAAAGTACTGGAACCGCCTACAGCACCAACGCGTAAATCTGAGCCCCGTAGAAGCGTAATTGTAGCGATATCAGGCTTGATAGGTGGTTTTTTTGGGGTATTAATAGCATTAATCCGAAAGAAAAACTACAAGCAAGTATTCAATTGAAAATAAAAGTAAGTTACCAAACGGGGTATTTTCATCAAAATGAAAGTACCCCGTTTACTTTTTCCAACCAAATCGCCCGCCCTGTACAACTCCAGTGGGTGTCACTTAGGCTGTAAACGGTGGTTGGTTGCTGAGAATACGGAGTCCAAACATCAATAAAGGGAGTTTGAAGAAGAGAATCACGTTGCACGCGCTCAGTGAGGTGGTTGTAAGGTCCCAAGGTGGGTGAGACAATGCTTGTCTTATTGGGAATAATAGAAAGATATACTTCATCAAAACCAAGCGATTTGTAATACTCTCGGGTCTTATTAACTTGTTGAATGAGCGTTTTTAGCTCAGTATCAGGTAAAAGCTTGAAAGAAGATGTAATACGGCTAGAGTCGGTGTCCCAAACAAAAAGTAATTGCGTTTTATCAGAAGAAAGGGCTACTTGGTCGTTGTGCCTCCCAAACCACTGTAGGTTTAAGTAGGCTTTCCATTCTTTCAAAGTCAGAAAAAAATCGCCAGAAAAAAGAAAGCTAGTCAAAGATTCTTCGCTTTCCTTTAAGGTTTCTTCAAAACTCTGATATACTCCCGCCACCCAATTTTCAAATGAAAATCCGCTTACTTTTGGTTGTTTGGGGCCAAAGGTAAAATTACGTACTTCGGTCGCGAAGTGCTCTCGAAAATGCCGTTCTACCGTTTGTAGAACCAGAATATTTCGCCGTGAAGTATCAAGTTGAATTGTTTCGGTTTCGTTCCAGTGGATACGGGTGTAAGCTCCAACGTTGAAATCTTGCTGTCCAACGCGCTGGTGTTCCGTAAAACTATCGCCAATGATGTATAAAGCAGTTGAATCAGTTGGGGAGTCGAAGCGTGGTGTGTTGCTACAAGGTAGCTGTTTTTCTTTGAATTGGGGTAAATTGGACAAACGATACAAATCCCCATAACGGTAAGAATCTTTCGTTAAACCCCATTCAAAAGCCGTTTTACGAAACGTAGGGACGCATCCGACTACCCAAAGCAGTGCCCCAACAAATAGGAGTAGATATTTTAAAAAAATCTTCATGAATTCGGTAACTATCGTAGTTTGAGCGACCAAACTTGTATTTTCTTGTTCGCGAAGCCGTAAATTAATAGCTTGTTGTAACCTTCGACAAGGTTAATGCGAACCGGGTACTCACTTGGGAAAGGTTTGTCGCCAATCTGATACCCTTTGAGGTCATAAAGGGTGGTGTAATTCCCTGACTTTACACTCAAAAACTTTACTTCAGAACCGAGATAATGGTATTGAACTTGGTTTTTGGCGGCTATAAGCCCCTTTGCTGAAAAGAGTTCGTTCCCTTTTTTATCCAACACGGCAAATTGTGTTTCTGATTCACGGAAAAGTAGCCAGTCACGATTGTTAGGGGCTGCTTTGGCACGGAAAAACGAAGTTGGGTCGGTGCGGAAAAGCTGACGTCGATCGATGGTCTTTCCTGTAAGTGTATTTTCAATAAATTCGCCATATTTGGTTACACCGATGAGCTGTGTTGAATTGTTTTCAGGCAGAAAAACACCAAAAAATGGTCCTGATAAATTGGTTTTAAAGTCGATTTTGTAGGGCTCTGGAATGACGCCCGACTCGTTGATGAGGCCAATCTGCCCCGTGCTTTGAGTGAATAAAAAATGACGTTTGCTTTGGTATTCGACTTCCTGAATGGGAAGTAGCAAATCAGCAAAAGGGCGAGACGTGTTGAGCAAAATCGGAGGCTGTGTAGGGCTATTCCACAGATATAAAAACCCGTAGGTATCAATAACCAAAAAACGAAAACTACCCTCAATTCCACTTTCAAGTTGTTGGAGGCTTCTAATTTTTCGTCCCAATGGTAGCCGAATCGAAGGAATGGTCATGTACCGCTGTTGGTCGTCTTCGTCAACTACATTGAGGCTTTTTTCGGTAGCAAAAACGTATTGAAGGCGGCCTACACTCAAAAAATCAACCGAATAAATATCGCTTACGATGGGGGCATCTAGTTTTGCAATTTTCCGTTTTTTCTCTTCGGCAAGTGGGTTCAGTAATTCGTTGCTTGCAGTTGCGATGATTACCTTTTCCATTCCATTGGGATAATTACGGACGGTAAAAATCCCCCCCGAAGGAGCTTCTGGGATTTCAAGTTCTTGCTGTAGGAATACTTTATTCAAAATTTTAGCACTAGATGCCTTACTAAGACGCCCAAAAGTAAGGGAAGAATAAGCCCGTGATTTTTTGTAAGCACTTTGAAAAACAAGCTGGTCAAAGGGCAATTGTTCGGTAATGTCATAATTGAGGGCTTTAAAAAGATAATTCATAAAGCCACTACCCATGTATTCTTTGCTTTTACGCGGATTGATGACAAAAGTAAAGTTGGAAGCCCGAAAGGTTTTGTCAAAAAAAGCATTATAAACAGCCGAATTTGCCCAAGTACGTTGGTATTCGAGGTCAATGAGGTAGTCCTTGAGTACTTGTGAATCGTTGGCATAGACGACAAAGTTTTTGTGAAAAGCCACATAACATTTTGGGAAACCTTTAAAAAGCCCTCCGAATAGTACCGCAGGAAGTTCATTCCAATCGATTCTATATACTTTTCCTCCTTGAAAAGGCTCGATGGGCAACCCTTTATTTTTGTTTAAAAGAATAGCTAAACGCCGAATAAATGGCTCTAAAGAGGCACTAGGACTTATTTGTTGCAGAATTACTTGGCCTTTGGTGAGGACGTTGTTGGGCTCTAGTTGACAAAGAATAAGCTCTTTGTGAGAAAAACGATAAAATGAGTCAATGCGGCTGGCACTAATCAATGATTGGAGTGCGGACCGAGATTGGTTGATAGAATCTGCAGAAAGGCTTTGAAGTTGTCCCCGTAACTTTCGTGTAAACAGACCTGCATCATCAAACCCAAGGCGGTACATGATGGCCGTATTGTTGGGGATAAAAAAGGTATTTTTAAACGGGCTCGCTTTTTGGTCGTTGAGAGCATCAAGGTAGCCTTCTACTTTTATTTTTTTTCCTTTTGAGGTGAGGGTCGTGTTTTTACTTGAAAAGATGGGGTCGAGGTGTAGGCTCTCAATACTAGGTAGAAAAGAAAGAAAATAGAGCAGACCAGCATCCGATTTAGTGGAGACGTCGCGCCGCAAAACATCAGAGAGGAGCGTGTTGTCAAGAAAAATACTTAATTCACTGGCATCGTCTTTAATCGTTTCAAAGCGGCTTGGTCGGGTGGTGCGTAATGGACTTGTTGCGTAGCGAATCCAATCTTCGAGCACGTCGCCAGAAATACAGGATACGATAAAGTTATTAAAACGCGTATAGGCAAAAATTGGGTCAGATGTTGGAGTTGTAACGTCGTAGATTTTTTGACCACTGTGTAAGTGGGACGTAACCCGCACTTTGGAAGATGTGGGGGTTTCCAGCCAATTGTAAGACTGGAAAGCATCCAGAGGGAGAAAAACCAAATAGACAAATCGACCGCTTGATGTTTTTTGAAGAACGTAGGTGATTCCGCGGTTTTTGAGCAATTTATCGGCTTTGGTGCTATCGTCGCTCAAAAGGCGAAAGTGGTCGATTTGATTGGCTGCAAGGTTAAGAAGAGGTACTTCGCGCATTTCGATGCCACCTTTCTGGACTTTAAAGGTAGTGTCTTGAATTCGTTGGCTTTGCAGGACTAAAAATGCGTTTTCGGGTAAAAGTTTCCAGACGGTTGCCGAATACATTTGCCAACGCTGAAAACCCCACCAGCCTGCTAATAAAATCACCAATGAAATGGCAACTATGATGCCTCTTCTATTCATGGAAGTTTACGGTACTGTACCATCTTTCATCCGAGTGCTATTATCGACGATTTCAGCACCCGAATGACACAGATTCGACACGGTTTGATATTTTAGGAATCCCCAATTCTTTCAAACGGGAAACAAAAAAACTTTAAACAGCGTAACGCTGATAAACAGCAAACTTCAAAACCCCAAATAGCAAACAACTCAAGAAGCTTTGATAGCTCGTACTTTGCTGTTGAGGTCCAAACGGAAGTTCAACAACTCCTTAAAGCTTTGAATACAAACTTTGATTAGTTTCCAACGCAAGATAGAAACTGTTCCAGTCAAACGCTCTTTGTGAGTAATTGGTATATCAAATGTTTTTTCTCCCGCTTTTTTAGCCATTACTGCCAAGAAAATGTTAGGCGCAAATGGTTCTGGATTGGGGAGTTGGGCTAAAAGTTTTTTTAGATAACTTCCTTTGATAAGACGGAATGGAATATTGGCATCGTTGATGAAAGTTCCGTAAGCAAAGAAAATCGTGTATTTTAAAATACGGGTAATGACCAAACGAGCAGGGGCGTCGAAGCGAACTTGGCGATAGCCCATGATAAAATTAGATTCGTTGCGTTTTGCCCACAGTTTAGTTACATCTTCTGTGACAAATTGGTCGTCGCTGTCGGTTTGGAATACCCATTCAGAATTAAGTTCAACTGCCTTACGGTAACCGTTTACTGCCGCATTGCCGTGCCCGCCGTTGGGTTGGTGTACAACGTAAAGGTTGTCAATGGCTGGAGCGATACGGTCAAGAATTTGCTTTGTACCATCTTTTGAGCCATCATTGATAACAATGAGTTTGGTCTCTTTGCCTGGGAAGGTATTTTTGAGGAAGGAAGTCCACATAGTTACTACCTGCTCAATACACTCTTCTTCATTATAAGCAGGCATCACAATTGAGAAATAAAGGCTCATTATTGCTTGGGGGATTTGTATGTTAAGACGCACAAGGGTGCGAACGGAACGATTCTATGGTTAAAAATTTCCCAAAACTACTCAAAAAAAGGCGATTGGCCTATCTTTCCTCGTTAAGGATTTATTTTATGGTAGGTTCTGTTAAGGAGCGTATTTGTCTTTGAGGTTGTTGATAGGTTTTTCAATAAGAAACCACGAAACGGAGGCAACGATGGTAGTGAGTACAAAGAGTATGACAAACTGAACAAAGTGCATGTTTCCGAAGTCGGGGAAGGTACGGCTTAGTTTGTTAAATAACCGAACCGTAGGATGAAAGTCGGGTGAATGGTAATGATTATACACAAAATTATGATATACATAAAGTCCGTAGCTAATCTTCCCAAGGTAATTGCTGACAGGGTGCTCTAAAAACCATTTAAACCACCCTTTGTACCCAATAATGCCACCTCCAATTAGAAATGTAAAGAAAATGGAGGCAAAAAATCGCTCCCAAATGGCAATGTATAGGTTTTGGTCTTGGGTTACACCTGCCAAGGTTTGTTGGCGTGATAACACAAAAATGCCCGCAAGTGCCAAAAAGCTGATTCCTAAATACCAGCGATTGCTGAATGTTTTTTGAAAAAATGGGCGGTGATAGAGCTGGGCGTAGGCCATTAGTGCTCCCACTCCAAAGGCATCCAAAGCCGTTGGCATAGTTACGTAAGAAACGTACCAAGGCTCATTTGTTTGCCAAAAGTAAGCTCGTAAAAGAACACTAAAGACAATGAGAATACTAAAAAATGAAACCACGTAGCGACGGGGAATGAAGAAAATAAGCAGCGGGAAAAAGATGTAAAACTGTTCTTCTACGGCCAATGACCAAAAATGGTCAGTAACGCCTAACCACGTTTTTTTGAGAACAATGTAAATGTTAGAAGCATACAAAAATTGCCAGCCTTCTTTCCCACGAACGGAGGGGTCGTGGAGCAACCAAAGGACAATCAGCGACAGGTAATAGATGGGGAAAATCCGAATGGTTCGACGGATGTAAAATTTCTTTAAATATGCACCCAAACCGCCTTCTGTGCCGTACGTTTTATCTTTGCTACTGAGCAAAATCCGAGCGATGAGAAAACCGCTCAAAACAAAAAAGAGGTTTACGCCTAATTTCCCAAACGGGAGCGAGTGAGGTTCGGGCATCCAGTGGTCCCACAAAACGAGGGCAACTGCTATAAAACGCAATCCGTCGAGTTGGACGAGGTAGTTATCTTGATGTTTTACCAATTTGTCTTAATGTTTTGTTGTTGAGCTGGTTGGAACGTCGCGACACTGCATTTTGCATCTTCAAAATAAAGCTTTCCTTGTCGGTCAAAATGCAACCAACGTACTTTATACGTACCAGGTTTTATATCTGACGATGGGGGAGGTACAATGGCTTTTGAGCCTTTGATGAAGTAGCGTTTGTAATTAAAGATATTTCTAAATGAATGTTTACGGGCTTGCCAAGTCGGAAATACATACTGATGTTGGGCATTGGAAAGTACGATATAGAGGCCGCCATCGCGAAGGTCGTAGAGACGATATTCGGGTTGAATCAATTCAAAAGAATTATTTTTGACCAAACACGCCTGACCCGTAAACACCGAATCTTTGGGAATGGAAATATTCTCCAAAAACAACGAAGGAGCTCGATAAATAGCACTAGAGGTGATGCCATCATTACGCCAGTTGAAACAGCTGGTGACGTTGTATTTTCGTAATTGAATCGTGTCGTACAGGTGGTAATGCTGATTGCAAGCAAAAAGATAAGCCGCCCCAACAACAAATGTCATCGTCATCACTTCGCGGAAGCGAGGGTGTGCCAAGCGCGTTAGATAAGCGACATTAAAGCTTAGTAGTAAGGCAGAATATAATTTATATCGACTGGTAAGCATGATTTCTGCCCCAAGTCCAGCCCGTGAATACACTACAATAAGTGCCGTTCCCAAAGCAAAAAGAACACCGCCCACGTAAAAATAGTCAAAAGAGTCGAGCTCAAAATTCCGTTTCCAGTAGCTGCGTAAAATATAAAGCAACATACTAAAACTTACAAAAATCGTAAGTGCACCAAACCAGACAGGCATTTGGGTGGGAAAGTTGCCAAAGGGTAAACTTTCGGTCAATGAACCACAAAAAAGCAAGTAGCCACGAATAAATTCTTTGATACTCCCTGTTGCGCTTAGGTCGGTAGGAGGGCGTTGGTAGTCCCAAAAATAAAGCAAAATACAAAAGGTGCTGAAAGCCAGCCAAATGAGTGATATTTTCCAGCGTTTTTGGAGCAAAAGAATACCTAAAGCAAGTGGCATCACAAACAGGCCATTTCCGCTGGTAAAGAGACCCATAAAAGCCGTGGGAAGCGCCCACCACCAGTAGGCATCGGCACGGCTGAGTTTCCAAAAGGTAAGCATGGCCCACGCAACAACCCAAATATTTTGTACCGCTGCCATTCCCCAAAACGCATTTTCCCAAAACGCCAACGAAAACCAAAACGTAGCAATGGGAAGGGCATACCAAACCGCGCCTTGAAGGGGTTTGAAAAAGCGCGTAAGCAACCACCAAATTAAGAGTAAGGCGAGGTTGCCAAAAAACATCAAATGTTCATAATTGATGTGTCCGAAGATTTTATAATCAATGACCGTAACAAGGCGAGTCAATGCAATACGGTGCTCGTTGTGCTGGCGATAGAGTTCGTAAAGTTTGCCCCCAACACTTTCGGCTTTTTCAAAATTAAGTACCGTCGCTTTGAGCGCATGGTCGTCCCATTTGGGAATATTGATGGCATAACGATGCCAAAGCTGATAGTAAGCAAATATCAGCGCCATTGTAACCACTAAAGAAGCGATGGCTCGTTTGTTCATAAAACCCGTTTAGCGACTTAATGAGTGACTAAAGGAGTGAAGCGTGCGAACAATGTTGGCAGAATCCAAACCCGATTGTGCCTGATGGTAACTTTGGCTGCCATAGAGTCCGTCGGGGTATCCTTGGGCTGAGAGTGATTTAAAATTACGTGGATGTACGCCAGCTTCCAACAATTTTACTGAAAGCTGCTGCGCAAGCCCACCAATGCTTACGTGTTCCTCAACGACCAAAATGGTATCGACTTGACGTAATTCTTCGATGGTAGAGGGAGAAAGCTCAAGAGGAAGTGTAAGCGCTGTATAAATGTTACACTCATCGGCTAACTCAGTTTGCGGGAGTGCCTTCAGGACATTGGAAACAATCGGACCTAACGCAACGATTGCCGTAGTAGATTGGGTACTTTGGTGGATTTTTTTTAGGGAACCTGACAGCACAGAACCTTCAGGCGTAAGGCCACCTACGCCAAGCCGTAAATAGGCGGGACGTTTTTCTTCTAATATTGTCGTCAATGAAAATTCAACTTCATCGCTAAAAGCAGGAATCCACGTTTTTACATTTTGAAGACTACTCAAACAAGCCAAATCTTCGATGGCATGGTGAGTGCTTCCCATGATGCCGTAGCCGTAGCCACCGCCGTTACCTACCAGAAAAACGGGAAGGTTGTGCAGGCAAGCGTCGTTGCGGAATTGTTCCAAACAGCGATAGACCACGAAAGGAGCAATGCTGTAACAAAAAACTTTGTAGCCGCGATAGGCCATTCCTGCTGCTACTCCGACCATGTTTTGTTCGGCTACCCCCGCGTTGATGAAGCGTTTTCCTAGTTTTTCTTGGAGGTTTTCGAGGGCATTGTAGCCCAAATCACCTGTTATAAACACGACCGATTCATCGGCAAGGGCCAATTTTTCAATAGCGGCTGAAAATTCTTTACGCATGATGTATAGCTATTTTTCCCGTGAAAGAACACAGGAATCTCAGAAAACTTACCACAAAATAAGCGAAATTCGGAAGGTTACCCAAATACGCAGAAGTGAATTCGTGGGGAATGTATTACTTTATTGCTCAAAGTACGAAGCTTGCCAGTGATAAGAAAGCTCATTTTGAGCATTTATCTGGGCGTAGCCTATTTGGTATTTACCTTTGGGAAAATGCGCGTAGGTAATAAAGGTGTTAAAATTCCCGTAATAGTACGGATTACCCATCAGCACCAAACGAAAACTTCGATGGTCATAATGCGATGCTTCCAAGTATATTTTGTTGGTAGATAGGTTCTTAAATACAAAATAATAATCGTTTTGATGGCCGATGGATGACAAATCGCTGGCAAAGCCTCTGAGATGAAGTTCTTTCGCTTGTGGGTCTAATTTGATTTCTAAACTTTGGGTTGAATCAGAGACGGGTAAGGCTTTGAAAGCTGACGTAGGGACTTCGTAAGTCTTGACTTTTTTTGCTTCATTTAGTACCAATTTTGAAGCACCTTCCCAATAGGCAGTATCTCGGTAGATAAACCATTCGTTATTTTGTTGCCAGTTGAACTGACCAGCAGTGAAGTTGCGTTTGTAAAAATCAAAAATGTTGTAAAAACAAAAATAGGAAAGAACCGCAAAGAAAAGTGTCATAGAAGTAACTACAAGAAAGCTTTGTCGCTTAGATTGCAGCCACGGAATAAGATACATGTACGAAACGACCAGCACCACAACCGAATGAACCCGATAACGATTGATGTGCATAAGAATGTCGTCACGATGCACCCGAGCGGTGGTTAATAATAAGCCAGTGAGGATAATAAATGTTAAAACTCCCACAATGAAAATCCGATAACGACTAAGTGTTTTATCCGTATCGGGTGATTTTTGGAGAAAGCTGACAAATACTTTGTAAAGCAAAAATAGATAAAGACAAGTAATCAAAATCCCAGCTACAATAGACCAATAATCATCGGAAGCGAGGTTTTTAGGCCATTGTTCGCTCCAGTTGAGCGCCGAACCTGTAAATACAAAAAAGTTAATGACTACATATAGTGGATGTTCGAGAAGATGTGAAAGTGGGTTGTTGCGGGTTTGGTAATGAACGTAATCCGAAAAATACATCGCCATTACAAGCCCAATTGCACCCATCCAAAAAGCGGTGTCTTTCCATCTTTTTTGCAAACAAAGAAGCAGGAGTCCTACCCCCCAAATGAGCATTCCGTTGCCAAAGGTATAAGTACAAAGAAGGGCGCTACCGATAGCTAACCAAAAATTGACAGGCTTAGAGGTAGAAAGCCAGTGAATGGTGAGAATGGCAAAAAACGCCACTGAATTGTAGGCCAACGTAGCCGCAGGCCATAACACACCATCGAACGAATAAGACGGTTGAAACACAATGAGGGCAGCAGGAAGCAGGAAATGGACAGGTAGGTTGGCCCGACGTAATTGTCGGTAAACAATGTAAAGTATCCCTACCAAAGAAAGATTTCCAATGAGGATAATGAGATAAAAAGAAACGCTACCCGTAAGTAAATACTGACCCAATACCACAAAACGCGTATAAAACAGCCTGTGTTCAACAAACTGAGCCGTTAGCAGGCTCCATTTGTCGTAGAGTGTGTGAGCATTGGTAAGGTAGTTCGTCAAGAAGTGGAGAATCAAATCAAAGTCATCTCCTTGAGGAAGATCCACGGCGAAATACCCAATAAAAATGCCAAAAACAGAGATAATGGCTATCAATGATAGCCACACGTAAAGAGGTTTCATATTACTTCTTTCGCTGTTTCACTAATGTCATTATCTCCTCAGAAGTACGGAACGTCTTAGACCCTTTTTGAATTTTGGTACGAATAAATTTAGGCCGCTTCTTCGTTTCTTCAAAAATCTTGCTGATGTATTCTCCTAAAAATGAGATTCCTAAGAGCGTCAATCCTCCGAAAAGTACAATCAAAATAATGACCGTTGTGAACCCTTGAGGGGTGTCGGGGGCAAAGAAATATTTGGCTAAAATCTGATAGAAAATCCCAAGAATAGACAAGCCCGTGAGCATAAAACCAGCGTAACTCATGAGTTCGAGTGGAGCGAAGCTAAAGGAAAAAATCGCTTTCTTAGCCCACCAAATGTTTTTCCGCCAGTTGTTGGTACTTACCCCAAACATTCGCTCAGGACGAACGTAGTCAACGCCCGTTTGTTTGAACCCAACCCATGCCCGTAAGCCGCGTAAAAACTGTTCGGTTTCAGGTAATGCGACGAGTTCTTTGACAACCTTGCGGTCAATCATCGAGAAGTCGCCTGCATCGCGTGGGATAGGAACGTAGCTTAGGTTTTGGAATACTTTGTAAAACGTTTTATAGAAAAAATGAATATGGGGTTTCATTTCCCGCTGCACGCGCACGCCATAAACGACATCGAAGCCTGTGCTCCATTTTTCATAAAACTGAGGGATAATCTCAGGCGGGTCTTGTAAATCACCGTCCATCAACACCACCGCGTCGCCCGTGGAGATTTCCATGCCGCTCAAAAAGGCAGATTGCGACCCAAAATTACGCGAGTGAGTAATTCCAATCACGTTAGGGTCACGTTGACAAATGGCATTAATAACTTCCTCTTGGTTATCGGGTGAAGCATCGTTGACAAAGATAATTTCGTAACGAACCTTCATTTCATTGAACGTCTTCACCAATCGGTCGTACATAAACGGAATCGCTTGGGCATCTTTGTAACACGCAATGATAGCCGTAATGACGGGGTTTAGCTTAGGGTTTTGGAAAGCAGGAAGTACATTTTCTTCATAGTTACTTGCCACTTGCCAGTCGCGGTACTTGGTCAACCCTTCGCTGAGTGGCGTGTGTGCTTTCCAGCCCAAATCGCGCTCGGCGGCGGTAGGGTCGCCGTACCATTCGGCCAAGTCCCAGCCACGGTTGGGCATACTTCCCCAAACGGGCGCGTCGGTCAGTTGAAAGGCCGTGCGTGTCGTATCGACCAATTCGCGCATGGTCGTTTTTTGACCCGTCCCGATGTTGTACGAATTTCCTGAAATCGACGAATTGACTTTCAACGCGGCGTCAATAAAAGCCTCAACGCAATCGTCCACATAGACAAAATCGCGGCTAATATCGGGCGAAACGAGCGGAGGGTATTTATCTTTACGTGCTTCCTCAATCAAGCGTGGAATTAAGCGATCAGGCTCTTCCCAGGCACCATAAATGGAATAAAGGCGTAAATTAAGTGCTTTTCGTTGGTGAACCTTTGCATAAAACTCAATAAGATAAGCAGCCGAAACTTTTGAAACAGCATAATGACTATTGGGTTTTACGGGGTCAGTTTCTTTGGGTGCCGAGCAGTTGAAACCATACTCAGAACTACTCCCTGCGTGGATATAAACGGTTTCATCGGTACATTTTTCGAGAATATTTACCGTTCCGATGACGTTGGTCTCATAAATGAGATTGACGTTTTTTTGTTTACTGTAAGCTCCGTACGCAGCAAGGTTGAAAATGGTACGCGGCTTGTATTTGTCAAAAATCTCTTCTACCGAATGGTCAGATAAAATATCGCAGTGAACGATGTTTTCAAACGGCACATTCAAAAGCTTTAAGCGCCAAGCTTTGGTGGCATCGTGAGTGAGTGCATACACATCTTGACGCACGCTATAAATGTCTTTGAACAAGTTGGCTCCGATGAAACCACTCGCCCCAAATACAAAAATGGGGCCTTTGAGCTGTTGTATTTTGTCTTTGTACACCAAAACGGTATTAGTTTGTCTGCTCATTGTTTAATTCAACTCTCAATACTTCCTCAATTTCAATCAAAAGCGAAATAGAAGTGTATTTGGAAGCGTTCCATACCAAATCTAAATCAACATTTAGATAATCGTGGATTAATCTATCCCTAAAACCAGCCATTTGTTTCCATTTAATTGAAGGGTATTTTTCCCTCAATTCCATAGAAACGCGCTTGGTAGCTTCTCCCATTACTTCAAACTGCCTAATGCAAGCATCTTGTATCATGCGTTGCTGCATAAACTGTTCAAGACTGACTTCTTCTGTGTATTCAATGATTGTTAGAAGACATCCTTGAATGTGTTCAAGATAGAGTAAATCACTTTTCATAAATGAATACAATATCTTGGTTTATATTTTTTTGAACGCGTTGGTTTGACGACTTTAAAGCATTTTCAGTTACTAAATCCACTTTTGTGTTTAAAAGAACTTCTAAGTCATCCCAAATTTCCATGAATTGAAACAAGTCAATAGGTGTTCCTAGGTTTATTAGTAAGTCTAAATCGCTATTATTTGTATTTTCACC
The DNA here is from genome assembly GCF_003711225.1 of Runella sp. SP2. NCBI lineage: Bacteria > Pseudomonadati > Bacteroidota > Cytophagia > Cytophagales > Spirosomataceae > Runella > Runella sp. SP2. Next base: position 183,267 of record NZ_CP031030.1, read on the forward strand.
ACGAGCCACAGAACCAAATACCCCAATTTTAGTCGGTTTATAGGGCATTAAGTAATTGATGATTGCAGTATTTTGTTCTTGGGTCGTCATGTCAGCTATAATGTCTAATTGCGATTTTGAAGAATCGTAATAATCGTGTCTAGCTTGGTTTCTACGTTTTCGAGCCTGTTTTCTACGTTTTCGAGTCTATTCTCTACATTGTCAAAGCGCTTTTCTAGGGTTTCAAAACGGGCTGTAAGTTCGGCTAACTGGACTTCAAACTCACTTTGTTTGCGCAGTAGGAACTGAATATCATCGCTATTTTGCTGGATTCCTCTTAGGCATAGCTTAACGGCTTCTTCGAGGCGTTTTATTTGTAAAGACAATCGCTCAAGTTTGGCCGAATGTTCTTCTAAAATCGCCGTATGTTCGTCTTGCTTGATGGCAAATTCGGCAATCAAAAGTTCTAATTGGTCAAGGCGTTCACGTTCAGTCATGACAATAAATAGGTTTGTTGTACGTCTGAGACGGCCGTAGCGTACAAATCGTCACTCATCGGCAAGTAGTGCCATTCCATGCGGTTTTCCATGTACGAAACCCCTTTACCTTTAATGGTATGCGCAATAATTACTTTTGGTATCCCATTTTTGCGGGTTTGAAGCGCCGCGATTTGTTCGATTAGTTCGGCAGGATTATGGCCGTTGACTTCGACTACGTCAAAACCAATCGCGCGCCATTTGACGGCATCGGCCGAATCGCCCAAAATTTCGTTGGTATAACCAAAGCCTTGAAGACCGTTGCGATCAATCAGTACAATTAAGTTATCTAATCCTTTTTGGATGGCATAATGCGCTGCTTCCCAAGTGGTTCCTTCGTTGGTTTCTCCATCCGACATCAAAACGAAGGAGATTCCATCATTTTCAGAAAGTTTGTTGGCTTGTGCAATGCCTGTGGCAATAGGAAGCCCGTGACCTAGTGAACCTGTGGCAAACGGAATGCCTGCATGTTTGTTAGGGGCAGGGTGGGCTGGAAGGGTAGTGCCGTCTTGATAAAACGTGTCTAAGATTTCGTCCGAAATTTCACCCAAATGATTCAGCGTCACGTACAAAGCCGCTGCCGCGTGGCCTTTGGACAAAATAAAAGAATCTTGCGGACGCTTGTGATGAACCAACGACCCAATGAGCAAGTCAATACAACTCAACGAGCACCCGATATGGCCCGCATTGGCTTTTTTGTATAGACCCAACACCTTCAAACGAAGTTCGCCGCTGAGTTTTAAATAATCTGTTGCGAGAGCTTGTGTTTCGACCATTAGTATCGTTTTCCTTTCAAGTCAATGAGTTCAATTAGCTGCCCGTCAGCTTTCTTCAATCGTATCTTATTCACGTTGACGGTATCCAACTTTTGCACAAAGATACGGTCTTTTGGTAGATACAGGTTAAAATATTGCGCATCGACCACCGAATATGGCAAATAAGTGCGGTCCATTGGGTTATCAAAATGCGCCATGGGAGCCGGCAAAAATACCGTATCTCCCTTCTGATAAAGCACTTTCGCTTTTTGCGCGGCGGCATAGTGAGGGTTGGGCTCGCGAGGAGTGTTTCGGTAGTTGTATTTTATTGAACGGTCGGCGTAAATTGTTTGAAGTGTTTGTATCACAAAATACAATTGAATACCCAAAATGGCAGAGACAACCCACTTAATCGTCGTTTTTGACTCCCACAATTGCCACAAAACAATACTCGCTAAAATAGTCACGTAAGGAAACGAAAAACCCGAATAGCGCTGCATCAGGCCATAGGTATGACCGCTTCGGACGGCATTAAAAATCAAAAATGCGGTAGGGATAATGCCAATAATAACCAAAAACCAAAGGTAGCTTTTGGCGAAATTTTTTGTTCGCAAAATCAACGTTTGAACAGCCAAATAGGTCATAAACAAAGCCATCGATAGCGACCAAAAACCCAACGTATAGTCTTGGTATAAAGCTGCACTTGCGGCAAGAATGACCACTGAGGCAATGACCAACCATTGAGCAAACGGGTGTTTTTTCTGCGAAAAATGATAAGTAACCATCAGCAATACACCGATGAGCGTTGCTAATATCATGTTTTTTTTGCCTGCCAGATGCTCCGTCAATCCATTCGTAAACACCCATAAATCGCTAAACATGGGGATACTTTTCTGGACTACATTTCCAAAAGTAGCAGGAAGAATAATGCCGTATGGATTATTATACGGTCGGTTGAGCGCACATTCTAAATACACTTTGGTCTGGTGATTGAGGCTAAAAAGCGTGTTTTGCCCGCCACCATAAATAAACCACCACGCTAAAGTTGCAACGGCAAAAGCACCCGAAAAACTGAATGCAATCCAGCTCTTGAGTTTACGGACGCAGCAAAGCACGTACAAACCATGAGCAAGTAATACCGACGCCACTAGAAAATGGGAATACAATCCCAGAAAGGCTGTGATTGCGTAACCAGCATACCATTTTAACGAAGGCTTGTTGGTGTTGTCAGCTTCCAAGGCACGGAGAAATAAGTAGGAAGCCAATAACGTAAGAAAAAACGTGAGGGAATAATTGCGCGCTTGCTGGCTGTAAGCCACAAAAAAAGGCTCAATGGCCGCCAAAGCAGCAGCGGTGAAGGCCAAACGCTCTGATTGAAAAAAGCGGCTGGTGAAAATAAACAATAGCCAGACTGTCAGGACGCTAAACAGGACGGACATCATTCGGGCTGAGAAATCCGAAATCCCGAAAACCTTCATCCAATGATGGAGCAGAAAATAATAAAACGGACTATTGCCAATGTCGCTGCGCGTCATGGCTTCGTAGTAGTCGGGAATTTTCTTTTCGTGCCAAAACTCTTCGTTGGTAAAGACCAATTTCCCTTTGTCAAAAACATCTTTTTGATTGGCTCCGTCAAGCACAATCCCTTGACTCACCACCATCGTTGATTTTTCATCGAAAAAAATACCGTGGGCATCGAGGTGATAAAGCCGTAAGCCAAGCGCCACTACAAGAATGACAAGAAGCAAAAAAGGGCTATAACTACTAGAAGAGGTAGAATGTCGTTGATAGAATGTCATAGTTGATAAATAGGCGCACAAATTTACTGAAAAAGATTTGGAACGAATGCTTTTGAGTTATTTACTTTGCATTTAAAAGTACTTTTAATTTAAAAAAACAAAAGCCATGAAAAATCCAATTATACACTGGTGGATTGCCGTCGCGTTTTTTTCCTATTTATATTACAACCAAGAGCAAGGCTACAATACTGTCGTTTTTACAGTAATATTAACAGCACTGGTTTTACAAACACGCCCTACTCTGAAGACTCAAACAAACTGGTGGAAAAGTGCTGCGTTACAGTTGTTGGCCGCCGTTGGAGTAGCTTGGCACGGGCTTGGTTGGGGAAGTTTTTTGTACGTAATTTCTTTTTTTGTCTTTGTGGGCTTTACAATGGCTCCGCAAAGTACGGTCTTTGGTGCTTGGCTCAATGGGATTTTGAGCTCAATGGTGGTGGAGTTAGTTGGCTCTTTTGCTTCAATCAAGGCCGAAATAAAGGAGCTTTTTGCTCCGCTTCGACAGCATTATGGCCGAATAAAGCCTTCTATTTATCTTATGCCATTGTTGATAACAATCGGTTTTTATGGATTATACTGTTGGGCAAATCCCGCTTTTTGGGTTGATTTTTCGTGGGCAGCCTTTGAGATAGACTTTTGGTTGGTCGGGTTTGTACTGATGGGGTTGATTGGACTTTGTCCTCTTTTCTTTTTTGGAAGTGGCAAGTTGCCATTCACCGAATCGGTTTATCAAGAGAAAGTAGTACGGACAAAAAGCTCCAATCACCGTGCAGGAATCATTGCCCTAAAATACGAAAACCGACAGGGAGTTATCTTGTTTTTTATGCTCAATTTGCTCATTGTGATTTTTCTCCTCTTCAATGTGGCGCAGTTATTGCTTCCAAGTTTGCAGCAAGTCAAAGGGTTTTCGCAACAAGTTCACGAAGGTTTTAATGCCTTATTGGTGAGTATTGTGTCAGCGATGGCCCTGATTGTCTATTACTTTCGGGCTAACCAAAATTTTTATGCTCAAAATCGGCGTTTGTTGCAGTTGGCTTTTGTTTGGATTGTCCTCAACGCCGCCCTTGGGCTTTTTACTTGTTATAAAAACAGTTTGTATGTGGTGGCTTTTGGGTTAACTTTCAAGCGAATCGGTGTATATTTTGCCCTTGTAATGACCTTTGGCGGGCTGGTATTGACTTTCATTAAAATTAAATGGACAAAATCGACCGCCTATTTGGTTCGGCAAACAATGTGGGTGGTTTATCTAACAATTACCTTTTACTGCTTGTTTGACTGGAGTCGCATAATTACGTGGTACAATCTTACGTATGCGCAGGAACTTGACATGGACTATATTCAAACACTTGGGCCTACAAGATTGCCGTTGTTACAAGCCAAAGTTTTAGAAAATGATATTCGATTAGCACACTATAAACACCAAATACAGTCCGAAATTCAGACCCGCAAACAGGTACGGTGGGTCTTTGCTGATTGGCAATCGCGCAATTGGGACGACGAATGGCTCAGAAAAACATTGAAATAATGTTAGTCTTCCTTTGATAAATTACAGTATTTGGATAAGTGTTACTGCTTTTCCATATTTGACAAAAATTTTAAAAACCCAATCGTTTCTATCAGTATGAGTTTTCAAATCAAAGAACAACCCACTGTTTATGACGTCTGTATCGTGGGTTCAGGCGCGGGTGGTGGTATGGCTGCCAAGGTATTGGCGGAATCGGGAGCGAAAGTGGCTTTGCTAGAAGCGGGACCTTGGTATGATCCAGCGGATCCCAAATACATTACCCAGCTTAAAAACCCGTGGGAATCGCCGCGCCGTGGGGCTAGTACGCATCGCCCATTTGGTGATTTTGATGCTGCATGGGGAGGTTGGGAGCTTGAAGGTGAGCCATATACGCGCAAAAGCGGTACACAATTCGACTGGTTCCGTTCGCGGATGCTTGGAGGACGTACCAACCACTGGGGACGGATTTCACTTCGCTTTGGGCCACTAGATTTTAAACGCAAAGATGTGGATGGCTTAGGCGATAACTGGCCAATCGGGTACGATGATGTGAAGCCATATTATGACAAAGTGGATCGTCTTGTGGGGGTTTTTGGGAGTGTAGAAAACATCCCTAACGAACCAGATGGTATCTTTTTACCGCCACCTAAACCACGTTTGCACGAGCTTTTCCTTAAACAAGCGGGTAAAAAAGTTAACATTCCTGTGATTCCGTCGCGTTTGTCGATTTTGACAAAACCGATTAACAATGAGCGGGGACAATGTTTCTACTGTTCACAATGTAGCCGTGGTTGCCAAGCGTATGCCGACTTTTCGTCGTCTTCAGTTTTGGTAAAACCTGCCGTGAAAACAGGAAATGTAACGGTATTTACCAACGCAATGGCGCGTGAAGTAATCACCAACCAAGATGGGATTGCAACGGGTGTATCTTACGTTGACAAGCAGAATTTGCAAGAATACACAGTGCGCGCCAAAATCGTTGTACTAGCGGCTAGTGCTTGTGAATCAGCGCGTTTGTTGATGAACTCTAAATCATCTCGCCACACAAAAGGTTTGGGTAACTCAAGCGGTGTTTTGGGTAAATATCTTCACGATTCAACAGGTGCAGGTCGCAGTGCGTTCTTGCCGCATTTGGTGGATAGAAAGCGCTATAACGAAGATGGCGTAGGAGGTATGCACGTTTACACGCCTTGGTGGCTGAATGATAAAAAACTAGATTTTCCGCGTGGTTACCACATCGAGTACGGTGGCGGTATGGGAATGCCAGGCTATGGTTTCGGTTTTGGTATGGAAAACATGAACGGAAAGTATCCAGGCAAAGATGGTAACAAAAAACCTGCGGGTGGATATGGTCTCTCGTTGAAAGAAGATTATCGTCACTTCTACGGTGCTAACTTCGGTATGGCAGGACGTGGAGAGGCAATTGCTCGCGAAGACAACTACTGCGAAATTGACCCGAACGTTGTCGATAAATACGGCATACCAGTACTTCGATTCAACTACAAGTGGTCGGAGCATGAGATTAAGCAAGCCAAACACATGCAAGATACCTTCGAAGAAATCATCACGGCGATGGGAGGTATTCCAACAGGTCCGAAACCAGGTCCAGAGTCGAATTATGGGTTGGCAGCGCCAGGTCGTATCATTCACGAAGTAGGAACAACTCGTATGGGCGATGACCCATCGAAGTCGGTGACAAACCGTTATAGTCAGTTGCATGACTCGCGCAACGTATTCGTTGTGGATGCAGGTACGTTTGTATCGCAAGCGGATAAAAACCCAACTTGGACAATTCTTGCATTGTCGATGCGGGCTTCTGAATACATCATTGACCAACGTAAAAAAGCAAACCTATGAAACGCAGAGACACGTTAAAAGCGATTTCCCTCGGGACAATTACGGCGACGGTTGTAGGTACAGAAGCAAAGGCTGATGTTCCCAAAAAGCCCGTAGCGCCACTATCATTGTCTGATTTTAAAAATGGTAAAAGTGCGGCAGAACGTGCTCGTGATGCAAAAATCGCGGCTGATACGTTTTTTACTGCGCACGAAAAACAGACCATTGGTGTACTGGCTAACTACATCATCCCTGCCGACGGGCAGCACGGTGGTGCATTGGAAGCCAAAGTGCCTGATTTTATCGAATTCATTGTCAAAGATATGCCTCAGCACCAAACGCCAATGCGAGGTGGGTTGAGCTGGTTGGATACCCAATGTTTGAAGCAGTTTGGAAAAAAGTTTGTGACATGTACCAAAAGTGAACAAACCAAAATGTTAGACCAAATTGCTTATCCTGAACAGGCCAAGCCAGAAATGAGTCAGGGCGTATCTTTCTTTAATTTGATGCGTAACCTAACGGCTACGGGTTATTTTACGACGCAAATTGGATTCAATTACTTAGGCTATGTAGGTAACCGCCCGAACGCTTGGGAGGGAGTTCCTGCGGATGTATTGAAGCAATACGGTTTGAGTTACGACTCTTAGATTATTCGTACATACTTTTGTATTTTTCAATAGCGGGCACAATTTTTGTCCCGCTATTGTGTTATTTTTACGGAATAGACTCAAAAAAATGCAAATTTTGGGAAATAACTACCGTAAAACTCATTCTCTTCTTCGCTTGCTTATACCTTCCAAATGGGGCATTTTGTGTTTGCTTGGGTGGTATGTGGGGCTTGGCAGTACGGCTATTTTTGCCCAACAATTACCCGATAATCAATGCGATAATGTGCTCGGAGTAGGAAGTGGTGACTTTTCTATTTCGAGTGAAATAGGCTGCGCTCCCTTCACAGTTAAGGTGCAAAATACCCAAGCTGGCTCCATCAAAAGCCGTTATATCTACGACTACAAAGGGGGAAATCCGAACGGAACTTCTTACAAACAAGATACCACAAAAAACTTTACCTATACCAAAGCGGGTGTCTATACCATCATGCAACTTTCCGAAAGTGCACAAGGACAAGCACTTCGAGCATGTCGGCAGATTACGATACAAGACGTAACTCCGCCCGATTTTAAGGTGGTGCCTTGTGCCAATGGGAAAGTGACCTTGACCATTACCAACCAAACTACTGCTCCTTATGACGAATACGTGATTGAGTGGGGAGATGGAAATGTCGCTATTATCAATCGGCTTAATCTAACAATTGAGTATCAATATGCTGATGTTACTTCCAAACAAATAACGGTGCTAGGACGTAGCCTCCGAAGCTTGTGTGGTGGAAAAAGTAGCAAAGTGGTTGTGCTAGAAATTGGGGCGAAATTGGCAAAGCTCGATACCCTAGAAATTTTGGATGCGACCACGGCGGAAATAAGGGTCTCAAATCCCAATGCAATTGAGCTAGAATTGTTTCGACAAGAAGGTGCTGGTACGTTTGTAACAACAGGGACGGTTTTTCGGGCCGATGGGGAAAAGGCCAAAGTACTGGTGGACACGACCAAAATTTTCTGCTACAGAGTAAAACCTCGTGCGAGTTGCATTGCGTCCTTGGAATCAAACGTGTTGTGTGTCAATTTCCTGAAAGTGGCGCCTACGCTAGAAGCAAACATCGTCAGTGTTTCTCCCTACCGACGACCTACTGAAGTGTCAAAAATGACGCTGGTACGCAATGGAACAATTTGGTGGAATCCATCAATTACGGAGTTGTACCGAGAAGATAATTCAGGAGATTGCAACAAACAGAGTTGTTATCGCTTACAAATCGATACGCGAAGTGGCACCATACTTTCGAACAAAGTATGCGTGGACGCGCCGCCTGTGTTGTGTGTTTCTTTGGCCAATGTATTCATTCCAGATGCTTTTTCGCCCAATGGGGATGGTATCAACGATCTTTTTGAAATCAAAGCCGACCCAACAGCCGAAGTGCAAGTGGTGGTGTACGACCGCTGGGGCTCTCCGCTGTTTCAGAGCACAGCCAACCAACATTTTTGGAACGGAACGGCTAATGGCCAGCCATTGCCCATTGGACTTTATACTTATGTAGTCAATGTAAAGGACAAGGTGGGGCGAATATTTACCAAACGGGGCGTTGTTTCGCTACTTCGCTGAGTAAAAAATTGTCAAATTGTTCATCAAAAAACGCCACTTGAATGGGCCAATAATAAAAGCAACTGTGTGACAAGTCCAATTCTTCTAAAAGTGGTTTCAGTTTTACCCAATCTTTTTCAGTCGTCAAAATGGGATGATTATCACTAACCTTTACCCATTTTTTCACTTCTTCTTTCGTAAAATCATGGTGGTCGCCCACCGCACTATGTCCCGTAACTTTAAATCTATTTCGTGCTGCTTCTTCAAACAGTTTAGGCTGAGCTATGCCCGAAACGAGCCATAAGGTTGCGTCTGTGGAGAGAGGAGGTTGGTCGTCAAAATAAGGTACGGGAGCCCCATACTCGAAATATGAGAAGAATATGGGCGTGTGAACTAGGGTGTATTGTTGAATTTTTTTCTCAATTTGTCCACGCTCGTGTGGCGTAAGTGTAGGAGGGCATTTTGTCACAACCACGCCTTGGGCGCGTTTAGCTCCTTGCCTACTTTCTCGTAATAATCCAAGGGGAAGTACATAGTCTTGGTAAAAGAGGCGACCATAGTCGGTCAATAAAAGCGAAAGATGAGGCTTAACGGCACGGTGCTGGTAGGCGTCGTCGAGCAACACAAGTTGAGGACAAGGCGATAATTGTTCTATTTTTTTGAGTCCTTCTGCTCTTTTTTCAGCAACAAATACGGGCACGTTGGCACCAAATTTTTTAAAGAGTTGAAGTGGTTCATCGCCAATTTCGGCAGCGGATGAGGACATTTTAGCCTGTAAAAATCCTTTACTTTTACGACCATAACCACGGCTCAGTGTGGCGAGCGTATATCTGTTAGCGAGTAATCGGAGCAGATATTCAATGTGGGGCGTTTTGCCAGTTCCACCTATGGTAAGATTTCCAATACTGATGGTATAGATTGTTGATTGGTATATAGAACAAAATCCTGTGTTGAATATCGCATTACGAACAGTGGTGATAAATTGATACAACAAACTAAAAGGCCACGTTAGCCACCGCAAACCGCTTGGTAAGATTCTTAACATTTTCTTAAACTGACTTTGGCAAAGTAAGGTATTTTTATCTAAATTGTGCGCTTGCTTACCCCAAACAGTTGTTTTAAAATGCCATTACAAGTTCACTATCAGCCACATAAGCTACAGTTTAAATTTGAAGCGGGAACTTCGCGAGGCGTTTTGACCGAGAAAACTTCGTGGTTTGTGAAGATATACGATGATGCAGCACCGTCAATTGTAGGGGTAGGAGAGTGTGGCCCGTTGCCTGGTTTAAGCAGTGATGACCGTTCTGATTTTGAGGATAAATTACAGGAAATATGCCAAAACTTCAATAAGCTCGACCTTGAAATATATTCTTGGAATATACCCATTATTCTTGAGCAACTCGTAGGCAGTCAGTGGCCATCTATCCGTTTTGGGTTTGAATCTGCTATGCTTGATTACCTCAATGGTGGCAAGCGCATTCTCTTCGCCAATCCTTTTGTGGAAGGGCAGCGGTCTATCCCAATCAATGGGCTGGTTTGGATGGGCTCACAGGAGGCGATGCTCAAGCAAGTTGAAGAAAAAATTGCAGCAGGGTTTGATACCATCAAGCTTAAAATTGGAGCCATTGATTTCGACCAGGAGTGCGCTATTCTAACCCATATCAGAACTCATTTTTCTTCCAATGAAATTACGTTACGAGTCGATGCCAACGGGGCTTTTGATGCCTCCAACGTACGAGATAGGCTTAACAAATTGGCAGAATTTGACTTGCACTCCATTGAGCAGCCCATTCGCCCTCGTCAGCAAGAGTTGATGGCGGAATTGTGTGAAACAACACCCGTTCCTATTGCTTTGGACGAAGAACTAATCGGAAATTTTGACTATGCCGCCAAACGCCGATTGCTCAAAAGTATCAAGCCGCAGTACATTATTCTCAAACCTACTTTACTAGGCGGCTTTGAAGCGACGCGTGAGTGGATTGAAACAGCGCAACGTTTGGAAATTGGTTGGTGGATAACTTCGGCGCTGGAGTCTAATGTAGGTCTGAATGCGATTGCTCAATTTACGGCCGAATTTGACAATACACTGCCTCAAGGATTGGGTACTGGTCAACTTTACCACAACAACATCGACAGCCCGCTTCAAATTGAAAAAGGGCAGCTCCTTTATAATACCGCTCTTCACTGGGATTTTGGGGGATTAAATTCTTCCTACCTTTCTTCGGCTACGTAGTCGTCTCAGAACTTTTCTTTTGCTGGCGTGTTTTTACAAATAAACGGATGATAACCAAGGCATCAGTGGTTGGTTATTTCTAAAAAATGAATCATGGAAGAAAATAATAAACTGGATAGAATCATCGAAGCGCGGATGAAACTCAAAGCGCGTTTTGAAGAAAAAATGCAGAATACGCCCTCAATGGCGGATGAACGTCCTCAAGGACACGGCGAAACAAACCGCCACGGGATGCCTCAAGTGCCTGTTGGACAAACAGTAACGGCAAAATGGCCAGTGTTAGACTTGGGTTATCAGCCCAACGTGACCCTCGACCGCTGGCGTTTGTACATCGACGGAGAAGTTGAGCATCCGATGATTTTGACTTGGGAAGATTTTATGTCGTTGCCTCAAACGGAAGATACCTCTGATTTTCACTGCGTAACCACTTGGTCAAAGTTAGATATGTCTTGGACGGGCGTGCGTTTGCTGGACATCGCTGCGCTGGTTCAACCCAAAGAAACCGCTACCCACTTGATGTGTTACGGATACGATACCTACACCACCAATGTTTCGCTGGAAGAAGCCCTCAAACCCGATGTACTGTTGGCGCATTCGGTTTATGGTGAGCCACTACCTAAAGAACACGGCGGGCCAGCCCGAATGATAACGCCTCAACTGTATGCTTGGAAAGGGGCTAAATGGATAAAACGATTGGAGTTTTTACCAAAAAATAAACTTGGATTTTGGGAAGGACGAGGTTACTCCAACACCGCTTATCCGTGGCGAAATGACCGTTATAGCTAAAGTGTCGAATTCAGTCATTAATCAGCGTTTATCTGCGACTTTCAATTTGCGTAAATCTGCGGGTACTATTTAAAGATAATGGCTTTTTGTTAAATTTTTAAAAGGTATTTTTTCAATGAACATAGACGTAGTTCATCAACTCCCAAGTTCAGTACAGGCTGAGGTGTATCTTTTTTGCCAAAATGATTCTTTAGCCGACCATTTGGCACAGTTTCCACAGCCCGATTTTCTAGTTCAGGATTTTAAAGCTGATTTTAAACAAACACAGTTGGTGTATGGCGACAACTCAAAAACGTACCTTCTTGGGTTGGGAAAATCACCAAAATCAGCCGATTATATCAAAGCGCTGAGGTCTTTCTTTTTTAACCAAAAAAAGAAATTACCCGATGCGGTTGCTTTGCACGCCCAAGGCTTGACTGCTAGTGAAATCGAGGCTGTTGTCAACGGACTTTGGTTGGGCGATTATGATTTAGGTTTATACAAAACAGATAAGGCGACAGAACCTACGTTTTTTGAACGTAACTCACAACTGTGGCTACTTGTAGAGGAAAAGGACGTGGATTTGGCTGCCCAAGCGGCACAAAATGGCGTGGCGACTGCGCATACCCAAATTCGGGTGATGGATTTGATGAATGCTCCTTCAAGCCATAAGTACCCCCAAGTGCTGGCCGATTGGGCGGTTTCGTCGGGGAAAACCCACGGATATTCGGTGCAAGTATTTGATGAAAAACAATGTGAGGAAATGGGCTTGCACGCTTTGCTATCGGTGAGTGCTGGTAGCAAAAATCCACCCCGTTTTATCGTCATGGAATACAAACATCCTGCCGCTTCCAAAACCATTGGACTTGTAGGAAAAGGAGTGACTTTTGATACGGGTGGTGTTTCGTTGAAGCCTTCTACCAATATGCACTACATGAAGTCGGACATGGGCGGGGCCGCTGCGGTGCTGGGTACGATGGAGTTGGTAGCAAAATTACAATTGCCAGTTAATGTAGTTGGGGTTATTCCTTCGACCGAAAACTCAATGGATGGGCTTGCCATTAAACCTGGTGATGTGATTGGAAGCTATTCGGGCAAAACCATTGAAGTGATTGATACTGACGCCGAAGGCCGATTGATTTTGGCCGATGGCCTGACGTACGCGCATCGCCATTTTGAGCTAGCTACCATCATCGACTTGGCAACGCTCACGGGTAGCTGCGTAGCTACGCTTGGCTATGCCGCAGCAGGTTTATTTACCAGTAATGATGCCCTTGCCGAAAGCTTGTACAAAAGTGGAATGACCACGGGCGAAAAAGTATGGCGTTTGCCCATTTGGGATGATTACAAAGACGAGCTAAAGTCGGATGTCGCTGATGTGAAAAACTACCATGGGAAGCCCATAGCGGGAGCCATCGTGGCAGCCAAATTTTTAGAAGTTTTTACGAACAATCACCCTGCGTGGGCACATTTGGATATTGCAGGTACAGCCTTTGCTGATTCTGAATTTGGAAGCATGAAATCGGGGACGGCCTATGGCGTTCGATTACTGATTGATTGGCTTCGTAATCAAGTAAATGGATAAGTTTTGGTAATTCAGGCTTGTTCTGTTAGCTTTAAGCGTAAAATGGTTTAGACGTAAAAATTACAATGAGTATGAAGCTATCGTTACGCAATCTATACGCTGTTTTGTTGCTAGTCGGTATTCACCAAGCTCATTCCCAACAAGTTCATCCGCGTTGGGAAGTAGGGGCAGGGCTTGGCCTGTCGGGCTACCTAGGTGATTTAAACAAATCAGATTTTTTTTCGCAAGAACCTAAAGGGAGCGGAGGGGTTTTTGGTCGTTACCATTTCAATCGGAGTTGGGCGCTTCGCGGTGCCTTAACGTTTGGTACATTGTCGGGCAATGATGCTAATTTTGAAGACCGCAAAGTGCGCGGTTTTTCAACACGCTCGCCCCTTACCGACCTTTCGGCCATTGTAGAATATGACTTCTTGGGACGCCAACGTTTTAAATACGATTCCACTGCTTTTCAAGTGCGTTTTAAGCGCCGATTGTCACCTTATTTGTTCACAGGAGCAGGTGTAGGTTTTACCAATCCCAAACCTAATTTTACGGGTACTGCCACAACACCTGATATTTTTAGGCAAGGTGCGGTGGCGGATCAAGCGGCCAATTATTCCAAATCTAATTTTGTCATTCCTTTTGGAATAGGTGTACGTTATGACCTTGCTGAACATTGGGTATTGGGTGCTGAGGCGGGTTTCCGCTTAGCATTTTCTGATTATTTGGATGGGGTTAGTAAAGGTGCTAATCCTAATCGTGATGATCGTTACAAACTTTCAACGGTATCTATTGCGTATCGTTTTGACAAAAAAGACACCGATCGCGATGGTATTCCTGACGAAAAAGATGCCTGTCCTACGCAGCCTGGTTCGATCAAAATGAACGGTTGCCCCGACCGTGATAATGACGGTATCGCTGATAAAGACGACGATTGCCCTGATACCTTCGGTTTGGCAGCTTACAAAGGTTGTCCTGATACCGACGGGGATGGCATTCGTGACAAAGACGATGCCTGCCCTGAGGTTGCAGGTTTGGTCGCGTTACAAGGTTGCCCCGACCGTGATAAAGATGGTATTGCCGATAAAGATGATGCCTGTCCTGACGTAGCAGGTTTAGCCAAATTTAAAGGCTGCCCTGATACTGACAAAGATGGTATTGAAGACAAAGAAGACGAATGCCCGACGGTTGCAGGAAAAGCAGAATTGAAAGGCTGTCCTGACGCTGATGGCGATGGAGTTGCGGATAAAGACGATGCGTGTCCTGACGTAGCAGGAAAAGCAGAATTGAAGGGATGTCCTGATACCGATGGTGATGGCATTGCCGACAAAGATGATGCTTGTCCAACAGTAGCGGGTGTAGCAGCCTTTGGAGGTTGTCCTGATACTGACGGAGATGGGGTAGAAGATGCCAAAGACCGTTGTCCTGACGTTGCGGGTAAAGCGGAGTTTGAAGGTTGTCCAGACGCCAAAACGTTGAAAGCAATCATCAAAGCAGAGGAGAAGAAAGCAAAACTTGAAGCCGAATTGGCCAAAAAACAAAAAGGAACGATTGACCCTACCAAAGTAGTCGTTGATTTCAAAGTTGAGCCTGTGTTGTTTGAGTCAAATAGCGCTGTGATTCAAGCGCAATACCAAACAGTTCTTGATGAAGTAGCTAACACAATGGCGAAAAATCCAACGTATAAATTACAGTTGTCGGGTCATGCTGATAGCAAAGGTGCACAAGCACACAACCAACAATTGTCGGAAAAACGAGCCCAAGCGTGTTTTGAATACTTACGCACGAAAGGGGTGGATGCGACTCGGATTATTTTCCGTGGTTTTGGTGAAAGTTTGCCAGCAGCGAGCAATGCCTCGGAAGAAGGCCGCCAGCAAAACCGCCGTGTGGAGGTAAAAGCGTTTCGTCAGTAATAGTTTACAATAACTGATTCGTTAAAAAAGTCGGACAGCCAATAAGCTGTTCGACTTTTTGCGTTTTCTTGTAAAAAACTCAAAATAATGCGTTTGCTTGCTTTATTTTTTTATTTAAGCTTACTATTGGTTACAGAATCAATGAGTCAAGAGCGCTTAGAATTTGGGGGATTTGTGGGCGGTTCAGGTTATTTGGGCGACTTAAATAAATCTGATTGGTTTTCTAAAGAACCCAAAGTGGGTCTAGGTGGCTTGGTTCGTTACAATGTGTCGGATTTATTAGCGGTGCGCGCTTCGTTACTTTTTGGGTACTTGTCGGGACGAGATAGCCATTACGAAGACCGCGCATTCCGAAATTTCTCAACCCAATCACCCGTTTCGGAAATTACTTTGCAGGCCGAACTTCACATTTTACCTTTGGTGCAACCCCGTTTACGCCGTTTTTTTCAACCAACATTTTCCCCTTTTCTATTTGTCGGGATAGGGGGGGCATACACGCGACCAGCCCCTGATTTAGAAAACATGATTGTTTCCAAGCCTGAATTTGTAAGAGGTGCTGAAATTGATCAAAATACTGCATACAGCCCTTATCACCTAGTTGTTCCTTTCGGTATGGGGATAAAGTACCGCCCACACATTCAGTGGACATTGACGCTTGAGGCAGGTTTTCGTTTGACTTTTTCAGATTATTTGGATGGTATCAGCCATGCGGCAAATCCTGAAAAAACGGATAGGTACCAGTTTTGGGGGCTAACGGTAGCGTACCGACTGCCCAAACGGGTGGTTGGTTTTAGGAATCGAAACCCGTTACGGTGTACAACAAATCCCTATTAGTATTTTCTTGAAAAAAAGTACTTTTGTATGTTGTTGATTTTTAGTAATTTGTAAAAAACTTTCAAAAAAGTTGCAATTTTTTTTCGTCAAATACTTGCGTCATATAGTGAAACGCGCTACTTTTGCACCACCAAATAACACTTGAACGGCTCGCCGAAACAAGTTTAACCAAAACGCGAAAGTAGCTCAGCTGGTAGAGCGCGACCTTGCCAAGGTCGAGGTCGCGGGTTCGAACCCCGTCTTTCGCTCAAAGCACCGCCGAAAACGGTGCTTTTTTGTCAAAAAGGGATACCCCTGCCGAGGTGGTGGAACTGGTAGACACGCAGGACTTAGTTCATTGATTTCTTGTCGATTATTTCTGAATTTATAGCCAAAAACTTAAAATATGGCTCATTATCAGTTTGATTCCAATTTTGAGAATTTATTCTTAAAAGTGTGTATTGAATCAGAAAGTATGGCTAAAGCAGCTGTTGCACTTAAAATGAATTACAAGACCCTTTGTTTTCATGTAAAAAGACTTGGATGTTCTAAGCCAAACCAACCTGGTAAAAAACTTGCAAAACGTTCTTCGAAGAAACAAATTCCTCTGGAAGATATTTTCAACGGAAAACACTTGACGTATCAATCGCACAAACTGAAAAAAAGAATTTTAAGAGAAGGATATAAATTACATAAATGTGAAAATTGTGGTTTAAGTCAATGGCTTGACAACGCAATTCCTCTTGAATTGCACCACATTGACGGCAATCGGTTAAATAATCATTTACAAAATTTAATTTTGTTATGTCCCAATTGTCACGCATGAACAGATAATTATCGAGCAAAGAATATCAAAAATTTGAGTGCACAAACGGAAACGTTTGATGTAGAATCGCTTAAAATCGGGGAAGTCTTCACTGTAATGTATGATAATCCCGAGCCAAGTCCTGAGAAATCAGGAAAGGTGTAGAGACTTAACAGGCGAAATCTAAGTCCCGAATTAAGTTCGGGGTATGATTAAGAGAAAGTCCAGACCACAAATCTTGTTTTAGTAAAGCAAAAAAACAAGAGCGGCGAAAGCCGTAGTAGGTACGAAAATCCTGTGAGCCGAAACGCTCGTACGGGTTCGATTCCCGTCCTCGGTACAAAAATCTCAGACATGATAATGTCTGAGATTTTTTGCTTTTAGCCCCATGCCAAAAGAGGACGCTTGTAAAAGCATCCTCTTTTGGCATGGTATGGGTAATGATTACTAGAAAAACAACCCAACTGTTCCTGTAAAATTAAGCGATGTAACGTTAAGTTTGGCAGAGAAATAATTGGACGGGTCGCTGAGTTGATAAGGCGAATACGCATCCTTGGTCTGTAAATAAGTACCAGCCAAATCAACATAAAAACGCTCGGTACGATAACCGAGTCCGCCTGATAATTGAATCTTAGAACGGTCAAGATTGCCCTCTACGTTGTAATTTTGACTGTAGGCATTGGGCAAAAAGCCTACTCCCGCCCGCACTCTAAATTTATCCAGACGAGCTTCGCCGCCTACACGCAGATTGACCACGTTGTTGTAGGATGATTGAATCAGGCGCTTGTTGTTTGTTTTGAATTGGTTGTCATCGGCTGTGCTGATTCCCATTCCTTTGTAACCCACGTACTCGGCGCTACCAGTAATAAACCCTTTTTTACCGATAAAAATGGTAATCCCTCCATTTGCTCGTAAAGGAGTGCGCATTTTATACTCAAAATCGTAAGGCTCAAGATTGACCCGAGTCGTTACAATTTGGTCAAAGGCTTGCTGTCCTTGCGCGTTTGTAACGGGGTTACCGTTGGCGTCAAACACGGGGACGCGGTTGTTCAGGATGTCAATACCAACTTCTTCCTGATAGGTCATTTGGAGATTGCTAAATGTTGGGCTGTGGATAGAAGCACCAAGTTGTAGCATAGCGTTTGGTTTATAAATAACCCCTGATGAAATAAAAAGGCCGCTTCCTGAGATGTTTACATCTTCGCGGTAGTCCAATCCCCTGAATGCGCCTCCGTTGACAAAGCGCTCAGTGTAGCTGTTTCTACGGATGAAGGTATGACGAGAAAAACCGCCCGAAACACCCAAATAAAGCTTGTCGGCATAGTTGCCAGCATAGGCAAAAGTCCACTGTGAAGATCCGCCCGAAACTTCGACGTTGCCGCTTTGTTCAAACGATGCTCTCGATAGTGGAATAGGCCGACGGTAAGGGCCATTGTCCGATAATGCATCTATTTGGTATAAATTATAAAACGCAGATTCAATCGAGAATGGGCGGCTATTGTTGTATTCATCTTCAAGGGTTTTTACTGAAAGTCCTGTCGCCAACTCGGCAATATTGTCAATCATGGAGCTACGATTGTTGGTGCCGCTGTAGCTAAACATATTATTGGCATTGACCTGACGAGAATAGCTAATTCCAAACGATGTACGACGCCACTCACGGTTATAGCTCTGTGGGCTTCCTGCTAAAATAAGCGAGAACTGCGAAAGGTTTGGATTGGTTTTTTTATCGCTTTGGGAGTTCCCAATGTAAGAAGCTTCGTTGTTGATATTGTAAAAAGTAGGGCTAAGGCTAATTTCGGAGCGGTTGAAAAAAGCAATCCCCGCTGGGTTGCCAAAAATGTTGCTGGCGTCGCCACCTAGCGATGCGTGGTTTCCTCCTACTCCTTGAAAACGAGCAGTGCCGTTTTGGGTAAGGTCAGAAAGTTGCATGGCAACATTGGAGTACAAGCGACTTTGGGCGTGGGTGTGGGAAGAAACTGCTAACCCAAGCAAGATTCCCCATACGATTGGACGGTTTTTCATGGCAGGAAGAAAAAATTGTTAAAAGTACATTTATAATTCATAAAAAACCTCGCTACTGATGTGAATAGCGAGGTTTGAGTATTTCAACAAATGTAAATACATTCTTGAAAATTGAGGATTCTATGTTAGAAAAAAACGCTTGTTTAGTGATTAGCGTGGACCGCGTGAACCCGAACTTGACGAACCGCTTGAGCCACTGCTCGACGATGAGCTGCCGCTAGATGAACTTCCGCTACTCCAGCTACTAGAGCTGCTACTACGAGACGCTCCGCTGTCGTTCCAGCTACTCTGACGACCACTGCTGCTGTTGTTCCAGCTATTATTGTTTGAATAATTGTTGGAATTGCTATTATACGATGAGCGTTGGCTACTGCCATTACTGCTTGATTCACCATAGCTACGGGTGGCACCACCACGTGTACCTGACGAATAAGAACTTGTACCTGTGTTTCCTGACGAATACGAACCACTGCTAGTGCGTCCACCTGCGTTAGAGCTGTAGCCATCATAAGAGCGATTCGAGCCTCCGCGTGGGCGAGAATAGTAGGAGTCGCTTGAAGACGATGAGTTGCTATTGTAGCTTCCAGTGCGGTCTGTCGGGTCATATCCCTGACGGCGACCTTGGTTGGTGTAGCGTGCGCTGTTGTTGCTATTGTTGTTATATGCGTTAGATGAACGATCAACGCGGTTGTAATAATCAGTACCTGGGCGACGGCGAACATCTACAAGTTGGATATTGTTGGTTGGGCCGTTGTACCAAGCATTGTTATTCCAGTAGCTACTCCCACTATAGAATGAGTTTCCATATCCATAGTAAGGTGAGTAACCCCAAGGTGAATAGCCCCAAGGTGAGTTGAATGAGTTCCAACCAAAAGAATTTCCCCAAGGTGAATAAAATGGGTCATTCCAAGCATAGGCCGAGCCAAAACTGTTCCAACCAAAAGGGTTATAAAAACTATTATACCCCCAATTGCCAAGTCCATAGCCTAATCCAAACATCATTGGTGTATTCCATCTATTCCAGGTATTGAACCCGCTACGCCAAGGCGTATTCCAATAATTGCCCCAGTTGAGGTTGTCGTAGGCAGAGCTGTAACCATCCGCAAAACCTGCATTGTAGCCTGCATTGGGGCCGAGGTTACGGGCGATGCCACGTGAACTAAGATAAGATTCGTCGTAGTAATCCTCCTGGCTGTTGTTATTGTTAGGAGAACCTTGGCCTGCATAATAGTCAGGATTAAGGTTACGAATATCGGTGGGTTGTTCGGCAGAGCGGCTGGCCATTGCTACAGCTGTGCTCGACGAATTCCCGTACAAATCATCGTATTCGGCATCATCTTGGGTGGCATATTGTTTGGAGCTACAACTCCACAATCCCATCAGGCCAAGCGCCGATAAAAGGGTGAGTGAACGAAGGGTTTTCATGGTGTTCAAAATGTTTTATGTTCAGTTAGAAATCAGTCCCTGCTACCTATAAAACGTTATTTTGATGGATTCTGATTCAGTTTCGTCACAAATTTAGGATAAAAAAGTATCTTTGCAAGGATTTTTTATAAAAAAACTAATGGGTTATTATTAGTAAAATAATTGAAAATCAAAGAATTATAAATGTCAACTTCACACTCAATACCACAAAATACTGATAATTAGCATTTAAAGCGGTATAAGTGTGTAAAATACGTTTAAGCCTTTGACTATCAGTGTATAAAAATTAAAAAATTTTAAATTGGTAGAAGGCGCATTCGACAATCAAAAATACGAAAAAGTCAACTAAGTGACTCTAAAGTTCAAGAGTAAACCTGTAACAAATACTAACGATGGCAAACGCGATTCCGAGCCGTGGCGATAATTATTCTGAGTGGTACAACGAATTAGTTAAAAGAGCAGACTTGGCCGAAAATTCGGCAGTAAGAGGGTGTATGGTGATAAAGCCATACGGTTTTTCTATTTGGGAAAAAATGCAGCGCGCCCTTGACGATATGTTCAAAGAAACGGGGCATACCAATGCGTATTTTCCGCTTTTTATTCCCAAATCATATTTGAGTAAAGAAGCAAGCCACGTGGAGGGTTTTGCCAAAGAGTGTGCGGTCGTAACGCACTATCGCCTCAAAAATGCCCCAGATGGGAGTGGGGTAATTGTGGATCCCGATGCCAAACTAGAAGAAGAGCTAATTGTACGCCCAACGTCAGAAACAGTGATTTGGAGTACGTATAAAAACTGGATTCAGTCGTACCGCGATTTGCCATTGCTGATTAATCAATGGGCCAACGTCGTGCGTTGGGAAATGCGTACGCGCTTGTTTTTACGCACAGCCGAGTTCCTTTGGCAAGAAGGTCACACGGCGCACGCTACAGCCGATGAAGCCATGGCCGAAACGCGTCAGATGTTGGAGGTATATGCCCGTTTTGCCGAAGAATGGATGGCTGTGCCCGTGATAAAAGGTTACAAAACTGAAAATGAGCGCTTTGCAGGTGCAGAGGAAACATTGTGTATCGAAGCCATGATGCAGGACGGAAAAGCACTTCAAGCTGGAACATCTCACTTTTTAGGACAAAATTTTGCCAAAGCGTTTGATGTAAAATTCCAAAGCAAAGGCGGTGGTTTAGAATATGTGTGGGGTACTTCTTGGGGCGTGAGTACGCGTTTGATGGGGGCGCTCGTGATGGCACATTCGGACGACTCAGGTTTGGTTTTGCCTCCTAAATTGGCACCTATTCAAGTGGTCATTGTGCCTATTTACCGCAACGAAGAACAATTAGGCCAAATTTCTGAAAAAGTAAAGGAAATTATGAAGGGCTTAAAGCGTATTGGCATCAGTGTAAAGTTTGATGATTCGGATGCGAACAAACCTGGTTGGAAATTTGCCGAATACGAACTCCGTGGTGTGCCCGTTCGGTTGGCTATGGGTGCGCGTGATTTGGAAAATGGCACGGTTGAGATTGCGCGCCGTGATACAAAAGAAAAAACGACGGTTTCGCTTGAAGGAATTGTGGAGTACATTGAGCAATTATTGGAAGATATTCAGAAAAACATCTATCAAAAGGCCTTGGCATTCCGCGAAACAAATACCCACAAGGTGAATACTTATGAGGAGTTCAAACAAGTGCTTGACGAAAAAGGAGGATTTGTACTGGCTCACTGGGATGGTACGTCTGAAACCGAAGAGCGTATTAAAGACGAAACCAAAGCCACCATTCGTTGTATTCCATACAACGCGCCAGAAGAGGAAGGAACATGTATTCTGACGGGAAAACCTTCAACGCGGCGGGTGTTGTTTGCAAGGGCCTATTAAGAACCATTTAATTCAAAAATAAATAACATGAGTGTAGCAAAAGCAGGTGATACCGTACAGGTACATTACAAAGGGACGTTGACCGACGGTACGTTGTTCGACTCGTCAGAAGGTCGTGAACCTCTGCAATTTCAATTAGGCTCGGGCATGGTGATTCCAGGGTTTGATAACGGAATTCAAGGAATGACCATTGGTGATAAAAAAACAGTGCATATTCCAGTAGAAGAGGCTTACGGGCCAGCGCAAGAAGAGCTCATTTTGCCTTTTGAGCGTTCTGAACTTCCAGATGATATTCCGTTTGAGGTAGGTATGCAATTGAACATGCACCAAGACGGAAATCCACAGCCAATTCCTGTGACGGTGGTACAGGTAAATGAGACCCAAATTATCGTGGACGCAAATCACCCACTTGCTGGGCAGGATTTAGTGTTTGAAATTGAATTGGTAGGAGTCAACTAAGTTGATGAAAGCCCAAAAAGGAAGTCCCACCGAGGTTTGTAATCTTGGTGGGACTTTGCTTTTGGGTACATAGCTTATTTCTTTGAAGCGTATTTTTCGTTGATTTTTTGGTAAAGTTGTGAGGGAACTTTCGTTTGCACGTCGGGGAGTTGTGGACGCGGACGAACCCAATCTAAGTAGCCTTTACTCCAAGCGTAGGCCAATCCTAAAATAAGTATTCCGACAAACAAAGACATTTCTACCAGCGAAAACCAGCCCCAAAGCCCGTCGGTTTGGCGGATGAGGTTTGCTTGTCCAAACACGACTGCCCACGGAAAAAGGAAAATGAGTTCGACTTCAAAAAGAAGAAAAACGATGGCAATCACGTAAAAGCGGACATTGAACTGCACGTTGGCGTTTCCGAGCGGGTCTTCGCCCGATTCGTAAGTAGTGAGTTTTTCTTCATTGGGGCGATGAGGGCGTATTACCTTGGCAAGCGTCAGCATCACCGCAATAAGCGCAATCGCCGCAAAAATGAATAAAAGAATTACCCCAAATTCTGAAACCATAAGAATGTTAGTGCCTGTTAGTTGACTATGCCCTTCTCGAAAGTTTAAAACTTTCGAGAAGGTATTGAATATTATTTTACAGAAGGTACTGAATATTATTTAACAAAAAGCATTTCGCGGTATTTGACAAGCGGCCAGTCTTCATCGTCGATGAGCAGTTCAAGCTTATCAACTTCGTAGCGAATTTTTTCAAAATAATCCTTCACTTCTGAACCGTACAAGACAGCGCGCTCCACGAGGTCTTCCGTATTATTTGCCTTTTTTCGGGCTTCGGTCATTGCATCCACCGATTGTTTGATGGTTAACACCCGCTGAGAGACTTCCTTAATCAACTCTTTTAGTGGCTGTGCCTCTTCCGTTAAATCGAGTTCTACCAGTGCTTTGGCAGTTTGAGCCAACTGAAACTGATATTTTACGGCGGTTGATACCACATGGTTGAGGGCCAAATCACCAATTACCCTTGACTCAATCTGTACTTTTTTGATATAGTTTTCGAGTTCAATTTCGTAGCGTGCGTGTACTTCGCGTTCGGTTAAGACACCCATTTTTTCGAGTACTGCAATTGCCGACGGTTCGATGTATTTTTCAAGCGCAACGGGGGTAGAGGCAATGTTCGTAAGTCCACGGTCGGCAGCCTCTTGAATCCAATCCTCAGAATATCCATTTCCTTGAAACAAAATACGCTTGGAATGGCGGTAGTAGTTTTTAAGAATGTCCACAATCGCCAATTCTTTTTTCTCTCCAGCATCAAGGCGTACTTCGAGTTCTTTGCGAAACTCTTGGAGTTGGTTTGCCACAATCGTGTTGAGGATAATCATTGGAGAGGCACTATTGGCACTTCCACCGACAGCACGGTACTCAAACTTATTCCCCGTAAAAGCAAACGGCGACGTACGGTTGCGGTCGGTATTGTCGCGCATGAGGGGAGGCGTACGCGTAATTCCCAGTTTATAAAATACGTTGTCTCCTTTTTCGAGCTGAATTTCCCCACGGTTTTCGAGCGTTTCGAGGAGGCGAATTAATTCATCTCCTAAGAAAATGGAAACAATCGCAGGCGGGGCTTCGTTGGCACCCAAGCGGTATTCGTTGCCAGCCGAAGCAATCGAGGCTCGCAACAAATCAGCGTGGTCGTGAACGGCCTTTACGGTGTTCATCATAAACGTCAAGAAACGAAGGGTTTCTTTTGGTTTGCTACTAGGCGCCAACAAGTTTACGCCTGTGTCGGTCATCATCGACCAGTTGTTGTGCTTTCCACTCCCGTTGATACCTGCAAACGGTTTTTCGTGGAAAAGAACTTTGAAATTGTGTTTCTCGGCTACTTTGTGCATCAAGTCCATCAACAGCGCATTGTGGTCGATGGCCAAGTTGAGTTCTTCAAACGTGGGCGCACATTCAAACTGTCCGGGTGCTACCTCATTGTGACGCGTACGCACAGGAATTCCCAACTTCCATGCTTCGTACTCAAAATCAACCATAAAGGCATTTACGCGGGGTGGAATCGAGCCAAAGTAGTGGTCTTCAAGTTGTTGACCTTTGGCAGGAGAGTGCCCAAACACCGTTCGGCCCGACATCATTAGGTCAGGACGAGCGTAGTAAAGGGCCTTATCAACCAAAAAATATTCTTGTTCGGCGCCAAGAGTTGCCGTTACTTTTTCCACATTGCGGTCGAAGTAATACATCACAGCCGTAGCGGCTTTGTCGAGCACATGAAGGGCACGCAAAATGGGCGTTTTGTAATCCAATGCCTCCCCTGTATAAGAAATGAAGACCGACGGAATACAGAGCGTTTTGCCGCCTGCACCATTGTCCATCAAAAAAGCGGGAGAACTAGGATCCCAACCCGTATAGCCCCGAGCTTCAAAGGTCGCCCGTAAGCCTCCGCTCGGAAAAGAAGAAGCATCGGGTTCTTGTTGTACCAATGCACTTCCTTTAAACTTTTCAATGGCTTTGCCTTGGGCTGTTACGTCAAAAAATGCGTCGTGTTTTTCGGCAGTTCCGCCCGTTAAAGGTTGAAACCAGTGGGTATAATGCGTCGCGCCTTTGGAGGTTGCCCACGATTTCATGGCTGCGGCTACTTCATCGGCAATTTCACGGTCAATTCGAGAACCCGACTTAATGGCATTCGAAACTTTGTAATAGGCTTCGGGCGTGAGTAGCGACTTCATAACGTCGTCGCTGAAAGTATATGAGCCGTAATAATCGGCTACTTTATCGCTTGGTGGTGTTACACTGATTGTTGCGCGGTTATGGGCCGTTTCAAGGGCCTTGAATCTCATATTTGCCATAAATGAAGTATCGGGTAATTAGAATGAAAATCAACTGTTTTTGGAATAGGCACCAAACATATATTTTTTTTGTTTGATTGACAAAGTTATGGGTTTCCATTGAAGGATTTGACGAATATATGGATTGTTTGTCGCCCAAACGAGTATTATCACTAATTTTGCACCATGAAAAAAGTTGCATTTTATACATTGGGGTGTAAGCTCAATTATTCCGAAACTTCCAGTATATCAAGGATGTTTGAGCAAAAAGGGTATCAAAAGGTAGCCTTCAACGAACAGCCCGATATCTTCATCATCAATACTTGCTCGGTTACAGACAATGCCGACAAAAAGTGCCGTAAAATTGTCAGAGAAGCGCAGGGGATAAATCCCAACGGTTACGTAGCTGTTATTGGCTGCTATGCGCAATTAAAACCGCAAGAAATTTCCGAAATTCCAGGCGTAGATGCCGTACTTGGCGCCGCCGAAAAATTTCGGTTGATAGATTTATTGGACGGGTTTGTCAAAGCGCCCGTGGCGCAGCCAGGTCGCGTGATGGCATCACCGATTGAGGAGGCTGTTGATTATCACGTTTCGTATTCTCTTAATGACCGTACACGTACTTTTTTGAAGGTGCAAGACGGCTGTGACTATCCGTGCGCGTATTGTACTATTCCGCTGGCAAGGGGCAAAAGCCGCTCCGATACAGTAGCAAATGTGGTCAAAGCTGCGCATGAGATTGCTGCACGAGGAGTAAAAGAAATTGTACTTACGGGTGTAAATATTGGTGATTTTGGCCTCCATGACGGCAAGCGTACCGAAACATTTTTTGAACTTGTACAAGCGTTGGACGAAGTAGAGGGAATTGAACGTTTTCGTATTTCTTCAATTGAACCCAATTTGTTGACAGACGAAATTATCGCCTTTGTGGCCCAATCAAAGCGTTTTGTGCCGCATTTTCATATTCCACTTCAATCAGGTTCAAACAAAGTGTTGGGCTTGATGCGCCGTCGTTACCGCCGTGAGTTGTACGTAGATCGAGTGACGAAAATCAAGGAATTGATGCCTGACTGCTGTATTGGGGTGGATGTCATCGTAGGGCACCCTGGCGAGACAAAAGAAGCGTTTTTGGAAACATATAATTTCTTGAATGAGCTGCCTATTTCGTACTTACACGTCTTTACCTATTCCGAACGCCCCAATACGTTGGCGGTTGATATAAAGCCAGTTGTGCCGCAGTCGCAGCGGGCAGAGCGGTCAAAAATGCTTCATATTTTGTCAGACAAAAAACGTAGGGCGTTTTATGAAGGCCAATTAGGCACCGAACGGACGGTATTGTTTGAGGACGAAGTTGTTGATGGCAATATGCAAGGCTTTACCGAAAACTACGTGCGTGTGACGGCCAAATACGACCCATTGCTCATCAATGAAGTAAAACGTTTGCAACTGACTGAGATTAATGCTGAGGGCCAAGTAGAGGTGCGGGAGGTAGAAACAGAAATTTTTCACCACTAATTGACCAACTCAAGAGTAAGTAAGGACAAAAAGCGTTCTTTTAGGGATAGTATTGGAGAGACAATAATAAAAAAAAGAATATCTTGTTTGATTTGAAAACCATTTCATTAACTTAGTGTTTGATAAGGGTAATCCTACTTACCAACCAAAACCACACCTTACCACTGACTTACCCGTTATCAAACACTAAAACATAGGTTTAATACGCATCAATCGAAAGAAGCACAAGTGTACAGGCTTCTTGGGCTTCGATTCCGTTTTGTGTCAACAAAGCGACAAACTCATCATTTTCTGTGCCAGGGTTAAAAATAACTCGTTTTGGCTGTAATGACACAATGTAATCGTACCATTCGGGTTGATTGCGGGGACCAACGTATAGGGTAACGGTATCGATGTCATCAAAAGCGGGTTTGCCTGTATGAATCTGTTTGCCTGCAACAGTGCCTTCTTTGAGACCTACTAGCTCAATCGGATGGCCATGATTGCTGAGACGATGTGCCGCAAGAAATGCGTAGCGTTCTGGGTTGGTAGAAGCCCCGAGGATGAGCGTTTTTTTCATTCTAAGACTTGATAGATAGTAATTTTAAAACAATAAAAAGCACAAGTAAGTTGTACTGATGATGTACAAATGTATTGAAAAGTACGATTGCTGAGATTGAAACAATCAACAACATTAAGAACCATGGCTGATAATAAAATAGCAAACTACTGGAATGAGAAGTGGGTACGAATTGAGTTTGAAGGAGTTGAAAATCCGCCCCATTATAGAGTGTCTAACTATGGCCGCTTGGCGAGCTTTCAGGGAGAAGACAACCAAGGGAAAGTTATCAAAGGGTCTGTGATTCAGGGGTATCGTTCTTTAAATATTCGTATTGCAGGAGGAAAAACCATCAATAAATACGTACACAAATTGGTGGCGGATTTGTTTGTGAAAAAAGAAAGTGAAAATGCCAAGTATGTTATTCACTTAGATTTTGATAAGCAAAACAACCGTGCCGAAAACTTGAAATGGGCGACCAAAGACGAAATGGTGGAGCACAATCGCAACAATCCAGCGGTAATTAATCGCCAGATTCCGATACGCACCCGTAATTACAAGCTCACCGAACCCAAAGTAAGGATGATTAAGAAGATGCTGAAAAGTGATAAAAACCGCTTAAAAATGATTGCAAAGCAGTTTGGGATTACGCACACCCAGCTCAATCGTATTCGTTCGGGGGAAAACTGGAAGAACGTGAAAATTGATGATGAATAAAAGAAGAGGGTTTATCACCCTCCAATGGTTGACATAGATTCCGAAACCACACCCACTTTACGTCTAGCTTCGGCTTCAAAGCCATCTTTTGCCCTGTTTTGTAGTGCTTCGTAAATATACGTTTGGAGGGTCTCGTCGTTGAGCCCCTGCCGAATTAAATCACGAATGTTAAAAACTCCATCGTCGTATAGACATGTCCTGAACTGACCTTGAGGCGTCAGGCGAAGCCGATTACAAGTACCACAAAACGTGCGACTAAAGGCTGCAATGATGCCTATCGTACCTTGGTGTCCAGGAATTTGATAGTTATAGGCCGTGGAAGCAGGAGGGTCGGGGAGTTTATAAATGCCAGGATAGGCTTTTTTTAGCTCGTCCAAAATTCGACGATAATTCCAAAATTCTTGGTATTCGTGCGCACCATCACCGTTGAAAGGCATTTCTTCAATAAAACGTACACTGACGGGGGAGTGGCGCGTGAGCTCAGCCATCGGGATAATGTCATCCGTATTTTTTCCTGACATCACCACCGTGTTTATTTTGGTCGAAATTTTGTGGGCTTGCAGGGCTTCAAACGTTTGCCACACGTTCGGAAATTCATCGCGACGCGTAATGTCAAAAAAGCGTTGACGGTCGAGGCTATCTAAACTGAGGTTGACCGATTTAATTCCAATTCTTTTTAAATCAGGCACTAGCGGCGCAGTGAGTACTCCGTTGGTTGTAATATTGATTTGTTGGAGTCCCTCAATTTGACTGATTTCTTCCAAAAACTCCATAATTCCGCGCCGTACAAAAGGCTCTCCCCCCGTAATCCGAACTTTGTCCACCCCCATGTGCACCAAAATGCGAATAACTCGTTCCATTTCTTCCCACGTCAGAAGATGTGGTTTGGGTACATATTTGATGCCTTCTTCGGGCATACAATAAAAACAACGCAAATTACAGCGGTCGGTTACTGCCAGCCGTAAGTAGTTGATAGGGCGCCCGTGATTGTCAATTACTTGGTTCAAAGACTTAGTTGGTTAAAGGAGAAAAATCAGAAGCGTTATTGCTCAAAGTAAATAACGGAAAGCAGAATAAACAAGTTCTTGAATGTCAGAAACTAAAAAATGCCTAAAAAAATTAATTTATAATTTTAATTCTCTACTTTTGTGTTGGCAGTACGCCAATCATTCATTTTTTTAATTTTTTTTAGTAATGGAAACTGGAACAGTAAAGTTCTTCAACGAATCAAAAGGATTCGGATTCATCATTAGCGGTGGACAAGAAATTTTCGTACACGTATCTGGCTTGGTTGACAAAATCACCGAAGGAGATACTGTAACGTTTGATAAAGTCCAAGGGAAAAAAGGCATCAACGCCACCAACGTTAAGCTTGCTTAATTGCAACACTCCACTGATATATTGAAAATCCGATTCTAATTGGTCATAACAATGTGTCAAAAACAAGGGCAAACGGGGTTCTCCGCTTGCCCTTCTTCGTTTTTACTCCAACCTTACAGGTTTACTTGCTGTCATCCATTTCAAACGTATAAGGTTTTTATTATTTATTCCGTACTTTTGCGGACTTTTTAAGGAATTTAAGAAATTATATTTTATGCTTAGAACGCACACTTGCGGTGAACTCCGCATTTCGGATGTAAATAAAGAAGTAACCCTAAGCGGTTGGGTTCAGCGTATCCGCGATAAAGGAGGCATGATATGGATTGATTTGCGTGACCGCTACGGCATTACGCAGTTGATGGTGGAAGAAGGAAAAACAGCCGCTGACATCATTGCTAAAGTTCGTGAACTTGGACGTGAATTCGTTATTCAAGCTTCAGGGACGGTGTCAGAGCGTTTTGCCAAAAATGATAAAATCCCGACGGGAGACATTGAGCTAAAATTGAGCAGTTTGGAGGTGTTAAATCCTGCTAAATTGCCACCGTTTTTGATTGAAGACGAAACCGACGGTGGCGACGAACTTCGTATGAAGTACCGTTACTTGGATTTGCGCCGTAATACAGTGCGCAAAAACCTTGAATTGCGTCACAAAGTAGCGCAACAAACGCGCATTTTTATGGATGCGCAAAATTTCATTGAGGTAGAAACCCCCGTATTGATTAAGTCAACGCCCGAAGGGGCACGCGATTTTGTGGTGCCAAGCCGCATGAACCCAGGGGAGTTTTATGCCTTGCCACAATCACCGCAAACGTTTAAGCAATTATTGATGGTGTCGGGCTTTGACCGTTACTTCCAAATTGTAAAATGTTTCCGCGACGAAGACCTTCGCGCCGACCGTCAGCCTGAATTTACGCAAATCGACTGCGAAATGTCGTTTGTGACGCAGGAAGATGTATTGCAAATGTTTGAAGGATTGATTCGTCATTTATTCAAAGCTGTTAAAGGCATTGACCTTCCTGAAGTACCTCGTATGACCTACGCAACGGCCATGAAAAAGTATGGTTCGGACAAACCCGACGTGCGTTTTGGCATGGAGTTCGTGGAGTTGAAGGGCGATATTGATTTGATTTCGGGTAAAAACTTTGCGGTTTTTGATGCGGCTGAATTGGTCGTAGGAATTTGTGCCAAAGGTTGTGCCGACTACACCCGCAAGCAAATCGACGAGTTGACAGAATGGGTAAAACGTCCTCAAATCGGTGCCAAAGGGCTAGTGTACGCGCGTTACAACGCTGACGGAACCATCAAGTCGTCGGTAGATAAATTTTACAGTGAAGAAGACCTCAAAAAATGGGCCGAGGCGTTTGGTGCCGAACCTGGCGACTTGTTCTTGATTTTGGCGGGTGAAGCCAATAAAACCCGTAAGCAACTCAACGAACTTCGTTTAGAAATGGGTAGCCGTTTGGGCTTGCGCAATCCTGATGAGTACAAAGTGCTTTGGGTCGTTGATTTCCCACTGTTGGAGTACGGCGAAGAGGAACAACGTTGGTTTGCGATGCACCATCCGTTTACTAGCCCCAAACCCGAAGACATTCCGTTGTTGTCAACCGATTTAGGCGCGGTTCGTGCCAATGCCTATGACATGGTGATCAACGGAACGGAAGTAGGTGGAGGCTCCGTGCGGATTTTCCAACGTCCGTTACAGATGCAAATGTTTGAAATCTTGGGCTTTACGCCTGAGGAAGCCAAAGCACAATTTGGATTCTTGATGGATGCGTTTGAGTTTGGAGCGCCGCCGCACGCGGGTATCGCCTTTGGCTTCGACCGTTTGTGTTCAATCTTTGGAGGGGCAGATTCGATTCGCGACTTTATTGCGTTCCCGAAAAACAACTCTGGCCGCGACGTGATGATTGATTCTCCATCGACGATTGATCAAAAACAACTAGACGAACTAAAAATCGCTACAAAATAAGTCAGACAGTAGTCAGACTGTAAAATAAGTCAGACGGTAGTCAGACTTTTAAGTAGCATCGGTCTGACTGTCGTCTGACCTAGTCGCTAAGTCAGACGGTAGTCAGACTTTAGCTATAGTAAGTGGCATCGGTCTGATTATCGTTTGACCTAGTCATCAGTCAGACTTTAGCTATGTAAGTAGCATCGGTCTGACTGTCGTCTGACCTGGTCGAAACTCCTCACTGAACTTACTCAGTGAGGAGTTTTTGTTTTAGAAACCCGCTTGTTTGTACAGCGAAACAATAGGAGAGCTAAACGACCCACTTACTTGCAAGGTATCGGGAAAAGCCTTGTAGTATTTGTAGCTTACCACAAGTGATACGTTAAAATGCCCTTTTGAAAGTTAAAAAGTCAATTCTACGTCTTAAATTGCGCCATTCGTCCCATTTTTCGGAAGTAAAACAATAAATTTTGCCAACTTCGAGTTTTTAAGTATCAATTTGTGATTAACAATACGCATTTAACAGCCCAAACCATCCAATATGAGCTTCTTTGAACGTGTCAAAGCCTATTTTAGTCGCGATAACTTTCAAAAAGACCCTGAATTGGTGTCTTTTGATGAATTGGAGCCACCCAAGGTAGCTGCTCCAATGCCTGCGCCCGTAACGGCGACTATGCCTACGTTACCCACTACGGGTTCTAGCATGCCTTCCGTGGTTGCGACTCCGTCACAACCTTTGTTTGCGGAAGAACCTCAGTCGGAGACAAAATTGTGGGTGATGACGCCCCCTAGCCAAAAAATTGAATGGCCAACTTGGCTGGAAGACGAAACCCTGCTGCGCGATGAAGGGGTAATTTTTGGTTTGTCCGAATCGAAAGCGGAGGAAAAGGTGGCCATTATCCGTAATTATTTTGTCCACCAAACGGCCGATTGGGAACGGGAAGTGGAGCGTCACGGGGAGAAAATTCAGGAATTGAACCTTTTTATTGAGCAAAAAGAAAATCGTATCAACGAGCTCAAAGAAAAATGTTCGGATATGGAAAGCCGCAACCACGACGGCGAGCACCAATTGCCCCGTACGATTGTAGGTTTGTCCTTTTCGGCGGCAATGTGCGTGGGAAATTATTTTCTAATTGACGATACCTTGCGCCCGTTGTACCCCAATAGTCAATGGATTGCAGTCGGGGTATTTTTGGCGGGGATGTTCAACCTGTTTGGACGGGTGTCGTTGTTTCACGATACTGAAAGCAACGTGTCGTGGCGGCGAATGCTCGAAGAGGTGGGGATGCCGTTTGCTGCTGCCTTGTTTGTGTTTGTACAGGCTGTCCAAAATCAAGGTGTTTGGCGGGCTGGCGCGTTGTTTGTCTTTGTGTTTTTCTTGTTTTTGTTTGCGGGAAAATTGTTGTTAAGCAACATCACCGTATTGCGAAATGACTTGAAAATATGGTTGACAGGAACAAATTTGAAGAAAGAAAAATCAACCAAAACAGAAACTTGGGACGGCGAAGTAGCGCGACTAACGGCAGAAATCGACGCTTTACGGGTGCAGAAATGGCAGATTTTGCCCAATCTCAACAAAGCTGAGGCCGAAGTAGCCCGTTTGAACGCCCGCCGCGATGCGCTTATCAAATTGTTTGAAAGTGAGTTTTACTTGGCACGTCAACTTCGCGACCGACTAACGGATAAGCAATGGCGTGAGTTTGAAAAAGGATTTGAGTAGGTGCTTTTTATTTAGCCAAAAACAACCATGGAAGAGAACCAACAACATACCGAAAAACCTGATTTTTTGCACGGCTATAATAGCGGTGTTGAAGGGTCGGAAAACCGAAATCCGTACGAAAGCTATTTGTCAAGCGAAATACATTACAATTGGCTGGTGCAACGAGTTAATGACCGCCGCAATGAAGTGCAGCGGGTTGAAAATCAGATAGAAGAGACGACGATAAAACGCAAGGTGGCGTACGACCATCTGCAAGAGTTTGTCCAGCGTTTTACCAAATCGAGCAAACGTTTGGCCGATTTAGTCATGCAACGTGACCAAATTGACGAAGAAACTGAGGCACTTCGCAACCGCCGTAAACAAACACAGTCGGAGTACTCGCTGCTGGCGGGCTTGTTTTTCTTTGCGGCAGGTTTGGCTTTTGTGTTTGGCGATTTGATCATCTCGCACGAAATTGTGGCCTATGCCCTCAACATCCGCAACAACTACGAAGCCTGGGCGTTTGCCATTGGCTTGGCCATGATTTCTATTTTGCTCAAACCCGCCTACGACCGCCTCATTGAAAAACCTTATACCGACCAACATACGCAGCAAGCGCGCTCGCGTTATGCGTGGTTTAAGGTGGGCTTGGCAGGATTTGCGATTGTGACATTGGGGATTTTGGGCTGGTTCCGTTACGAGGCGTACCGCACTGATAAACTCAAAGAAGCGATTAATAAGTCGGTGAAAAACTTGCAGCTAAACGCTACGCCGCTCGACCCAACGGCTT
Source organism: Runella sp. SP2 (assembly GCF_003711225.1). Classification (NCBI taxonomy): domain Bacteria; kingdom Pseudomonadati; phylum Bacteroidota; class Cytophagia; order Cytophagales; family Spirosomataceae; genus Runella; species Runella sp. SP2. The sequence goes on from NZ_CP031030.1 coordinate 217,135, forward strand.
CAATTTCGCCCGCGCAGCAGCAAGCGTTGTTGCAAAAAATTGAACAACAATTGCTACGTTCCGACGAGTTGAATTTAGGGTTGGTCAACAGCCCGTGGGCGTTGGCATCGTTTGTTTTGAGCGGGATTTTGTTTGCTTTAGCGGGTGCTGTTTCGTTGGGAATGGCCTTGCCCGTTTTGCAAAACTTCTGGTACCGCTGGTTACAAATCGACCCGCGTTTGGGACGCTTGCGTCGTCGCCGTAAAAAATTGGTAAAAGAAATTGAAGGTGCCGAAAAAGAAGTGGCTGAGGATACGACTCAGAAGGATATTTTGACGCATGAGCTAGAAATACTCCCTAATTTGGACGACCTACGCGCCGAACGCCTCAAACTTCGTAATGAGCTTGATGAATTGATTGAAACTACGCGTTTGGCCCAAACGGATAGCCGAATCGCGTCTTTCAACGATGGTTATGCAAAAGGTGAAATTGCGCGCGAATTGATGAACGAAGAGGAGTTTACGCAGTTTAGAAATTCGGTGATGAATACGCATAATTTGGCCTTAAAAGCGGCAACCGCCGCCGACCGCAGCATCAATTATCTCACCACAGGTTCGGGCAAAAAAGGCAATTCACTTCGCCCGCACCAAATGATTCGGAAAATGATTACCGATGAATTTCGAGGAGAAGGAGAATAAGGCACAAGTGTCGAGGGGAGAGTGAGGAGTGTCGAATAAATACTTTTTAATCAAAAAAGGAGGGCTAGCCCTCCTTTTTTGATGCTTAATTGATGGCTTGACCTTGTTCTAGCTTTTTAATCATGGCTTCGACGCTGGTTTTGTTGAGGGCGTCGGGAGCTTGGGGAAGCGCGGCTTTCATGTATTCTAACGCTTTTTTGCTGTCGCCAACGGCCGAATAACCACGCGCTAAACCTACGTTGGTGGTAAATTTGTTGGGATTTTTATCATAATTCACCTTGAATACCTCAAAGGCTTCTCGAGCGCGTTTGGCTGCCAGCAAGGTTCGGGCATATTGGTGGAGTTCGTTCATCGAGCCTAGCGGTAGGGCTTCCTTCATAAGGGCGTCGGCATCGGCGGTTTTGTTCATCTTTAACAACACGCCCGCTTTGGCGCTCAAGGTTTGGAAGTTTTTTTGCCCGATAAAAGGAGCTGAAATGCCTTGGTCGGCCCAAGCCAATGCTTTGTCTAAGGCAATGTTATGGTGAACGCAGTAATTGGCGGCTTCTACAAAAGCCTGCCACGCAAACCCAGGCGTGTTGCGAAGTTCGTTGGCAAAAGTGGCTACTTGCGCGGCGTGAACGTCGGTTTCTACCTTGAACGCAATCTGGCGTTTTTCCCACTGCATTGCTACGGTTACGCCGTTTTCGGTTTGGTCAATGAACTCGTATTTGAGCCATTCCACGCTTTGGGGAAGCGATTGGTTTTTGACTGCCACACGCAGGGCATCTTCGGCGGGGTCGTAGTAAAAACTACCCCAAGAGGTATGGTTTTTTGAAAAAATGAGGGTGGTTTCGTCCGCGCCTAGTATCATGTGGAGGCCGTAGGTGCCCGCAGGTAGGTCTTTTCCTTCGATTTTGACGGGGTAGGAGAACGAAATGGCCGTGTTTTCGTTGGCACCTGCGCGCCATGGAGCGGCTTTACTTGTACCAAAACCCAAGTCATTGAGGCCATAAGGGGCAATGGGCGTTCCCCAAATTTTTCCCTCACGACCTTTGACCCCAGGACGATGATAAGAAATGTCGATTTTGACTACGCCAACATATTCAGAAACAAAGGCTTTTTTATTGCCACCGTCGGGGGCGGTAGTGAGGCGGCCTTGGGCATGAAGCAGGGCGTAGGCACTAGCAATGTACCAGCTAAAAAGAAGGAAGAGACGTTTCATGGAAGATGAAGTTTTGTTTTCCTGCGAAGTAGAACAAAATTACTAGCATCTACATCCCCCTTTTTGGGGTATTTTGGGATGACCTTGAAAAGGCTATTCTAATTTCTCAATGGTTGCCCCAAAAGAAAAAGTTAATGTTTCTTTATAATTTTCATGCTTCCATTTGTTATTCCAACTTGAAATCGCACTTCTTTTGGGAGAAGTTAAAGTATATCTATACATAGGTGTTATTCGCTCAATAGATTTCAATTTAATTTTTTTTGAGTCTTTTAGTGTGTATCTTCCATATTCATGGTCACGAATTGCTATATATTCTCCTTTTTTGTCTATATACCCAATGCTCTCCATACTTATCCAAAAACCGCTATCTGGAGCTTTTAAATTATATTTTAATAAATCAAATTCAATATTTTTTTCTTTTGGTGCAATGTCAATTGTTATATTTTCATTTAATAAATCTTCTTTAGGTAACATTTTAACTGTATCATTTGTGTAGATTCTCAACCGTATTCTGAAGAACTGAATTTGCTCGTTATCTTTAGGAATAATGCGACAATGAATACTCTTAATAGCCCATTTCTCGTCATTATGAGCAATAAAAGTAGCAATACGCTGGTTAGAGTTAGGGTTGTAGCCATTCTCTCTAAATTCAATGAATGATGTTTTATGGTAGCCAATTTCTTTAGTATTTATTTTACCTCTTTTCCCCTTTACAATAACATCGTTTAATTCAATTGGCCTGCTTTGAAGATAAATTGTGTCTGCTTTTGAAAAAGTACTGTAATCAATAGAAAACTTTAAATAACCTAAGGCAGAAATATAAACGCTGTCTATTGTTTCTCTAGATTTTGAAATACAATAATTTCCATATTCATTAGAGAAAGAACCCATTGGAGTTCTTGAATAATAAATGGTTGCATAGGAAACTGGAGCTTTGCTATTTTTATCTAATATAATGCCACATTTTTCTTGACTAAACAGGTTGTAAGTGTTTACTATAAATAAAAGAAATAAATATCTCATACAAATGTTTGATATAATTGTAGTTACGAGATGCTCTTTAAGCACCTCGTAACTATTTGTAAATTTAACACGATTCAAAGACCATTTCTTCTGACACTAGAAATCCCAGAAAATAGGTTTTTTGCATTCCAAACTTTACACATCCTCCGTTAAAATCTGATTGAGTTCCTAGCCATTCAGTTTCTGACCCAAAAAGCTTTTTAGCATGGGATTCATTGGAAAACCCAACAGTTATTACTGTAGTGATTAGTAAAGCACGTATTAATTGCCCATTCCTTTTTTTCATAATTTACAAATTTTTGAAATATTTGACAATTCTCTTTCTTTATTGGGTAGAGAACTAACAACCCTTTATACTGACTGGCCAGAACAATATCAAAATAATTTTATCTCAATTATATTACTGAAATAACCCTTTAGGCAATACAATTCAATTGAGATACAGCAAACATACAAGGTCTCTTTTCTTTTGACTAGGGAGTTAACCCCTCAGTTTTTGAGGGGTTCGAGTAGGCTTCGGTATCTCAGTGCAAAGCGCAAGAGTGCCCCCTTGCCCGTTTGGTTGAGTTTTTCACCAATGCGGGTTTTACAGGTTTCTACACTTTTGATTTCTATGTGTAGCTTTTGAGCCAATTCTTCGTTTGATGGAGCATCAATAAGTAGAATGAGCAGTTCTAATTCTCGCTGAGTGAGCGTTGTTAGCAAAAGAACTTCTTTGTCTTTTGAAAATGGGCTGTCTTGTAGGTAAAAAAAGATTTTTTGATAGTTAGCTTAGGGTACGGGAAAGCGTTCGAGCAGCTTGCGCCCGTATCAGATGATTCGGAAGATGATTACGGATGATTTGAATGGGGAGAAGGAGTAATTTTGAATAGCAATAAAAGAAATTTTAACACCCCGATAGTGACGAGCTTTCGGGGTGTTATGTTTGGGTTAAAACATTGTTTCTGTAAGGGGCTGTATTCATTTATGTATTACTCTTTTATTTTGAATAATGTGTCTAACCGATTGTACCCACCAAAAATCCCTATTCCACCTTCTATATTGTTAAATACGGGCTGGGGTTCGCGCAGGTTGGGAATTAAGCGATCAGTGTTGTTTTGCCAATTGCTGAAATCTTGGTAGGTTTTGAGATACTTGTACGTATTTTCATCTACTGCTTGATAAAAAACGGCAAGCGAAACTCTATCTGCTTTGAACGCATTGAAGACTCTGATTTCCAATTCATTGGCCTCTTTATCTTGACGGTCAAACAGAGTGTTAGTCGGTGTGCGTATGTAGGGGCCTGTTGGATTGCCAATTTGAGACCTGAAAACAATATCTCTAAGTGAATAATTGAAAATATAATACCGGTTTTTTTCGCTGCTCGGCCAGTTGAACAGGGCAATAAAATCGTCGTTTACTTTCGATTGATTGACAATCGGGACAACCGGGCTGGGGGGAATTCGGCAGGAAGCATTACAAACCGTATTACCTACTTTGACTTGTAGTCTGTATTCTTTTTCAGGTTGAATATCAGCGATTTGATTAGATAGCGTATAGCACTTCCTCGAAGCATTGTAAGTAAACGCGGTCATGCGTATGCCATCAGATATAGTGACTTGTGCCTCACGGATTACGGCCGAATCAGGCCGTAAAATGCTCCCCATTTCCTGACCTCTGTAAACATGAACATATAAAACGGAGTCTTGGGGTGAAATAAAAGAGCTGATCGCGATAAGCTTATTCAATGGGGTTCTTTCAATGTCTACCCCGTTTTCGCAAGAACTTAATACCCCGGTCAGTAATGTTATGAATAGGATACAGCGCATAGTTTTAAAACTTAAAATTGTACGTAACGGATGGTATGACAGGAAACAGTGCCCTTTTTTGCAATGTAATCCTTTGGCCTTTTTCTACAGGGTCATTCTCGGATTTTAAATAATAGTACAATGGGTTCTTTCGATTGTAGGCATTATATAGCCCAACTTCCCATGTACGCTCTCCCCATCGTTTTTGCTTGTGAAATTGAATCGCAATATCCAGTCGGTGAAAAGATTCAGCTCGGAAACTGTTGCGAGAACCCAAATAGTCTACATTATTGATGAACTGATTATCAATTTCCGTAGAAACAAAATAATACCCTTGCGAAACCGTAAGGGCATTGCCCGTAGCATAGACCCAATTGGCCGAGAGGGTTACTTTAGGGGTTAGCTTGTAGGTGGTCACCACTGACGCATCGTGTCGGCGGTCATTACGGGGATAAAAAGGTTTCCCGTTGTTCAAATCAGCAAACTGATGAATGGTCCATGAAAGGGTATAGCCTACCCAACCGGTGAAACGTCCTTTGTTTTTTTGCAATAAAACTTCTGTTCCATACGATAAGCCGTTGCCAAACACCACGTTGTCTTCCCAATTGAGGGCCTTGGCCCCGTCATTCAAAACCAAAAAAGTGGCTCCTTCGCGGTAAGCGGCACTATTTCGCATCCATTTTCGGTAGCTTTCTAAGGTAAGATTCAGCCCAAGAACGGGGAAGGCTTTGACAAATCCAAAGGCAATTTGATCGGCTTGTTGGGGTGGGACACGCTCTGTAACAGGCACCCATAAGTCGGTGGAAAGACCCGTGCCTGTATTGGAAAGAAGGTGTACAAACTGATTGTTGCGAGAGTAAGAGGCTTTTAGTTCGAGGGTATTGTTCAGCTTGTATCCGGCAGACAGGCGCGGTTCGGCAAACATATAAGTACGCTCTGGAACACGAAGGCCATTAAGTCGTAAGCCTACATTAGCCGATAGCCGCCCTTTGGTATAAGTATCCTCTATGTAGGAGGCAAACTCCTGATTGTCAAATTTTTGTGTTTCCTGTTCTGTTTGGCTTTTTATGCGATCTTCGTCGATAAAAGCGCGTGGACGAAAACGGTGAAAAGTCACCAGCCCACCAAATTTTATAACATGAGCGTTGCTTGGGAAATAATCGAAATCTGCTTTCAGCGTATAATCGCTTACGCCTGAACTGTACTCGGTGTAGGTGCCAGTATTATTGCCGTTATTGCGGATTTGTTCAAAATCATCTGAAAGGCGAAACTTAAAATCGGTCATCAGCAGCGTAGTATTCAAAAATAATTTCTGACTGAACAAATGATTCCAACGTAGGGTAGCAGTGGCATTACCCCAACCCATGCGGGTTTGGGAAGTAATGCTGGAAGTGCTGCGTTCCACCTGCTCGCTGATACGCAGGCGGTCATTGCCAAAATAACCGCTCAAATACAATTTATCTTTGGCTGATAAATCAAAATGAAGTTTGGCGTTAAGATCGTAGAAACGATACCCAAACTTTTGGTCGGCAGGTAAAAAAGGCTCGGTTAATACATCAATGTAGCTTCGACGACCTGACAACAGAAACGATGATTTGCCTTTTTGGATAGGACCATTCAGGGATAAACGGCTAGAAAGTAGTCCAATACCCCCTTCGCCGCGTAGTTTGTCTTTGCCGCCGTCTTTCATCTGCAAATCTATCACCGACGACAGTCGCCCGCCATACCTCGCTGGAAAGCCCCCTTTCCAAAAACTTACATTCTTGATGGCATCGCCATTAAACACTGAGAAAAACCCAAACAGGTGGTTGGCGTTATACACTTGGGCTTCGTCGAGCAAGATGAGATTTTGGTCAGGACCACCACCGCGCACATACAGTGCGGTGCTCCCTTCGGTGCTTTTTTGTACGCCCGGCAGCAGTTGCAGGGCTTTAATGACATCTTTCTCGCCAAGTAAGGTCGGTATTTGTTTGATTTGAGCTATGGGTAACCTCACCACACTCATTTCGGCAGGGGCTACCTGTTGCGCTTTGCCTGAGATTGTTACCTCTTGTAATTGCAGCGTTTCGGGTTGAAGAAAAACTTGGAGTGGCGTTTGTTGGGACGCGGTTAGCGGTTGCTCGGATTTTTGATAGCCCAATAAACTGAACAGCAGTTTTATCGGCTGCCCAGACGGAATTTTAATGGAGAAGAATCCGTATGCGTTGGTTGTAGTGCCTATTTGAGATCCCAAGATAGTTACCGAAACGCCCGCGAGTGTTTCTTTGGTATCTACTTCATATACATAGCCATTGCGTATTTCTTGCCCCTGCAATTTTCCGATGATAAAAACCAACAAGACAATTTTCAGGAAATGAAACATCTAAAAAAAGGATTAACTTATAACTCTTTGGTGTAGGTGATAGAATAATAAGGATATGAATTGGCTTGCTCTACAACCATTTGATCGAGTTTAGTGCGGTTTAACCACCATGATTTTGATAAAAGAAGGCTGTCTTCTTTGCTCAGTTGAATAGTTGAAGGATATGTAAACGTCAATGCTTTTGCCTGACTTGAAATATGGTATTGAACCTTAAACACAGGCTTATCCTGTAATTTTATACTGCCAAAGCACTTGTTGCCGGATTTTATATAGTCGCAATCCTCAAACGTTATGGTTTGTATGGAAGGGAATTTTGGTGGGGTGTCATTCGGCGGAGAGTTTGGAAACTTAAGCTCTTTAAATTCAGTAGCTTTCCAAGTGCCTTTCATATCTCCCAAGGCATTATTGACAAATTTTGCATCTTCACTCAAACAGGAAGTCAAGACAATACAAACTGCGGATAAATAGGCTGTTATTCTCATTGAGAAAGAAATAAGTTGATTTGTATAATATTAGTTGTGCTTACTTAGCTGGCTCTATGTGAAATTTGTGGGACTCTAACCTACGGCCGCTGCCATGGGTTAGTCCCAGACAAATCACATAGAACCACTTAGCTGATGGTGTCAAGAAGCAAAGAGTAATTGTTTAAAGTGTTGACAATCAATTTTGTACAGTTTTTAATTTTTGGAAAAATGAGATGAAGTTTTGATAAATGCACCAAAAAGAAGGATTTTTAGTTCACCTATCAAAACCTCAAATGCTTTCAGGTTACAAATTAGAGCATGTCTCTTTGTTAGTAATTTCCTCTATCAAAACTATAATTTCCCCAATTATGTGAAACATAGCACCCCAAACGCCTTGCATCTGGATTATAAAGACTGAATTCATTGCCGGCGTATAGATTAACTGTGAATCCGTTTGACCATGAACATAAAGCACAATTTAGATGTCTCCATTCAACAAATATGCCCTGATTGGAATTTCCAGATTCTCTCCAAGTTACAGAAGCCCAATCATCGAATCTCTCTGATTCATGCCATTTTCTGTCTTCCCATGCTATTCTTGCCTGTTTAGCCATTAGAGGGTTGGTAGTGTAGGAAAGTGTATAACTTTCTTGTCAGCCCGATAAAAAAGGTCTATTCTTACCAAAATAGGGAGTTAACCCCTTAGTTTTGAGGGGTTCGAGTAGGCTTCGGTATTTCAGTGCAAAGCGCAAGAGCGCCCCCTTGCCCGTTTGGTTGAGTTTTTCACCAATGCGGGTTTTACAGGTTTCTACACTTTTGATTTCTATGTGTAGCTTTTGAGCCAATTCTTCGTTGGATGGAGCATCAATAAGTAGAATGAGTAGTTCTAACTCTCGCTGAGTGAGCGTTGTTAGCAAAAGAACTTCTTCGTCTTTTGGAAATGGGCTGTCTTGTAGGTAAAAAAAGATTTTTTTGATAGTTAGCTTAGGCATAATACAACAATTATAAACCCAAAACGGGCTTAGTGAGTACCTGAACGAAATTTCAACTATCAAAGTAGGGGCAAAAATCGGCTTTACTGCCGAGTAACTAATAAGTACAAATGAGCAATATTTTATTTTGTATTCAAAGGGAAAAAACAAAAAAATAAATATACACCAAAATATAACAATAATATTTGGTATGTACTTCTAATAAATAGCATATTAGTATGTCTAGTCTAACCAATCGCTCCTCGTTTTCCCAACTCAACCACTTCCATTTGGCTGATTTTACCGCTGTCTAAAACAAACCGTAATAGGGTACGTATTTTGTGAAAACCTTCTCGGCCTGCCGCGCCTGGGTTGAGGTAAAGCATATTGTGAAGTTGCGGGTCGCGCATGACGCGGAGGATGTGCGAGTGGCCACACACAAAAATATCGGGGGTGGCATTGACCAACTCTGGCCGAACGTGCGGGTTGTATTTCGGGGGAGCGCCACCAATGTGCGTCATCCAAACCCGAAAACCTTCCAGCTCAAAACGTTGGTGTTCGGGGGCTTGCCAGCGGACTTCCTTGGCGTCGATGTTGCCATATACCGCTCGTAGCGGTTTAAATTGAGCTAGTTTATCCAAAATTTCGACGCTACCCACGTCGCCCGCGTGCCAAATTTCGTCGCATTGGTCAAAGTGGGTAAAAACGGCGTCGTCCAAAAAATGGTGGGTGTCAGAAATAAGACCGATACGTTTCAATGTTTGTTTACGGTTTGTAGTTTACAGTTGACAAGTTTTTGTTGTACTTGCTTTTTGCGCTTTGCCCCTTGCTTTTTATTATTTCAACAACGTCTGAACCGCCATGCCGCTCATGATGAGGACGACCAGCCAGCCCGCAAGTTGTAACCAAAGCGGGTGTTGGTAGTTGCCGACCAATCGTTTGTTGCGGGCCGCAATGAGCATAACCGATAGCGCAATGGGTAGAATAAAACCATTGACGGTACCGACAAACACCAAAATCTGAACGGGTTTGCCAACGGCCAAAAAGATAATGGTAGAAACCGCAATAAATGCGACGGTTAGGTAGCGGTGATTGCGTTCGAGGGATGGGTGGAAGGTACGTAAAAATGAAACCGACGTATAAGCCGAACCAATGACCGACGTGATGGCGGCACTCCACATCAACACCCCAAACAAGCGATAACCTACCTGCCCAGCGGCCAACTGAAAAACCGAAGCGGGCGGATTGTCTTTGCTCAAAGTAAGACCCGTAGCCACGATCCCTAACGTTGCTAAAAACAAAAAATAACGGATGATGGAAGTAACCAAAATACCTGTGGTAGCACTTCGGTTGACTTGGGGAAGGTACTGCGCGCCTTTTATCCCCGCTTCGAGCAAGCGGTGGCCGCCCGCAAAAGTGATGTACCCGCCGACGGTTCCGCCAACGAGCGTGATGGTGGCAATGGGGTCAAATTGTTGGGGAGCGACGGTGCGAATAATGGCCTCACCCACGGGAGGATTGGCTGAAAAAACTACGTAAGCGATAAGTAACAACATCAAGATACCCAAATACTTGGCGAAGTTGTCCATGGCTTTGCCCGCTTCGGGAAGTAGAAACAAGGCGATGCCAATGCCTGCACTCACCAACGCGCCAATTTTGACATCCAACCCGCTCATGACTTCAATCCCTAAGCCAGCCCCTGCGACGTTACCAATGTTAAATGCCAATCCTCCGATGACTATCAGGGCAGAAAGTAAATAGCCCAAGCCAAAAAATAGGCCGTTGGCGATGTCTTGGGCACGTTTTTCGGTAATGGCAATGATGCGCCAAATGTTAAGCTGCGCCCCTAAATCAAGCAAAATCGAAAGCAGAATCACAAAGCCGAAGTTGGCGAGCAGTTGCTGGGTAAAAACGGTAGTTTGGGTTAAAAAGCCTGGGCCTACCGCTGATGTCGCCATCAGAAAGGCAGCCCCGAGAAGTGTGTTTGTGGAGGAGGGAGGGTTCGTAGATGCTTTGCTCATTAGGGAAGGGAATTTTGCACAAAATCATAAAATTTGAACACAGATACAACAGATTAAACGGATTTACACTGATTTTTCTATTGCATACCATTGTAAATCTGTCTCCTCCGTCCAGTCTGTGTTCAAATTTCCTTCCCGTTATTAATGACCTAAAATTAACTCCTTCATCTCTACCCGAATCCGTTTTTTGTCAATTTTACCTACCGACGTTTTCGGGATTTCGGGGACAAATTTAATGTTGTCAGGCACGTACCATTTGTTGATTTCGCCGCTGTCAACCCGTGCTTGGAGTCCTGCTTTGATTCCTTCGGGCGTGAGTTTGTCTTGATAATCGGGTTTGATGACTAAAATGGCATGAGGGCGTTCTCCCCAGCGCGGGTCGGGAAACCCAATCACCGCCGACTCGGCCACGCCTTCTACTTGTGAAAGCAAATTCTCAATATCGAGCGAAGAAACCCATTCACCGCCCGTTTTGATGACATCCTTCACGCGGTCGGCGATGGTGACGTAATAATCGGAACCAATTGCCGCTACGTCGCCCGTATGTAACCATCCGCCTGCCCACAGTTTTTCCGACGCTTCGGCATCTTTATAATAGCCTTGTGTCATCCACGGCCCACGCGCGACCAATTCGCCCACGGCATCGCCATCGTGTGGGAGCGAATTGCCGTCGTCATCAATAATATCCAATTCTACAAACGGCGCAATTTTTCCCGCTTTGGTTCGGAACGGAAGTTGTTCGTCGATACTCAATTGAAGTTGCTCGTCTGTCATGTGTACTACCGACATAATAGGCGCGGTTTCGGACATTCCGTAGCCTTGCGTCACGTTGATGCCTAGTTCTAACGCCGCTTTAGCCAGTCCTTTTGTAAGGGCCGAGCCGCCAATCAGAACGCTCCATTTACTCAAATCCACTTGTTTCGCTACGGGGTTGTTGACGAGCATATTTAGAATGGTAGGAACGCAGTGGGAGAACGTTACTTTTTCTTTTAATAACAACCTCAACAACATTTCGGGTTCGTAACGCCCTGGATATACCTGTTTAAAGTTAAGCATGGTCGCCAAGTAAGGAAAGCCCCAGCCGTGGACGTGGAATAACGGCGTGATGGGCATATACACATCGCGGTGGTCTAGTGGCAAGGCTCGGTAGCCAGGAAAATACGCCAATAGACAAAATGTGTGCATGACCAGTTGGCGATGAGAGAAATACACCCCTTTCGGATTCCCCGTTGTTCCTGTGGTGTAGAAAGTTGTGGCTAAACTATTTTCGTCAAAATCAGGGAAAGCGTATTGGTCAGAAGCGTTACTGAGGAGGCTTTCGTATTCACCTTCAAGGCGAAATGAGGTTCCGACCAACGGCGCATTGAGGTCTTGATATACTTTATCACTGACGATGATAAATTTCTCGACGGTGGTAAGTTGGTCTTTGATGGCTTCAATGATGGGCACAAAATCTTCGTGAACGATGACCACTTTGTCGTCGGCGTGGTTCATGGTATAAAGAATTTGAGCAGGCGAAAGCCGAACATTTATCGTATGTAAAACCGCTCCTAAGCACGGTATCGCAAAGAAGCACTCCAAATAACGGTGGCTATCCCAGTCCATAACGGCCACCGTATCACCTGCTTTTACCCCAATTTCTGTAAGAACATTGGCCAGTTGACGCACGCGTTTGTCGAAGGTATGATAGTCCATTCGGAACAAATCGCGATAGACAATCTCGCGTTGGGGGTTGTATTTGGTAACTTGGTTAAACAACATTTTGATGATTAATGGCGGGTCGTAAGCCGAGTGCGTGCGGGGTATAATGCGCGTCTGAATCATTGCTGGTGAAAGGTTTTTTGTTTGGGTAAATTTATGTTTTTTCTTTGAATCGCTATAAAAAGTGGCGTGCTTCGAGTAAAATAACTTTTTTAGCTATCACTCAGAGCGCTTTTTTCTCTTCAATGGCTTTGATTTTGGTATATTTTGTTATGTTGATTAGTAAAAAAAACTAATTTGTAACCCACTGATAAATTTTTATTTATGGAATAAAAAAAAATTTTTGATTAATAAAGTAGAGTTTGGCACGCTAGTTGTTTAATAGAAAAGCATAGCTCATAAAAACAGTTAGTAACAATGCAGATTTTAGGAGTGGGTTCTCGTGTACGTCATTCAGAGTTTGGAGATGGGGTAGTGATAAATGTGAAATCGACCAGTTATAGTATCACATTTATTGAGCACGGAAACAAGGTCATTAAATTGGACACTCCTTTGGAGATTATAGAAGCGGTAGAACTGGATACAGATTTAGTAAGTCTTTTTGACGTGGAGCAGTCTCTGACAAAAATCCTTCAAAAGTGGATGGATGCGACGGAAGTAGTGCCACTGGGAGATAAATGGAAAGGTGGAAAATTGATTTTGAAGCCTGGAAGAAGTGATTTGGCTCCCAAAGAAATGACAATTGATAGTTTTTTCCATAAAATCGTGATGACTCGCGACCGCCTACGCGTACTGGAGCAACGCATTAATGCCAGCAAATTAGAAGATGAAGAAAAAGTAAATATACAGCAATACATCACCAAGATTTACGGTTCGATGACCTCCTTCAACCTGCTCTTTAAACATACTGAGCACTATTTTGTGGGGGAAAAATCTAGTAGTGATAACGCATAAAGAGCTTCTCAATTCACGTTTTTATGTGATTTGAATAAGGGGTAAAGTAAAAGCGGAGATCGCGGGGGGCCATGCCCCCCGCGACTTTTTTTTAGGCCCTTGGGTGATATTTTGTCACTACTTCGCGGAGGTATTCGCGGTCGAGGTGGGTGTAAATTTCAGTGGTAGTAATCGACTCGTGGCCGAGCATTTCCTGAACCGCGCGCAAGTCTGCCCCTCCTTCGATGAGGTGCGTGGCAAACGAATGACGAAAAGTGTGCGGACTGACTTTCTTTGGTATTCCAGCTACTTCAACCAAGTTTTTGATGACCAAAAACACCATAACACGGGTAAGCTGCTTACCCCGACGGTTTAAAAACACAAAATCTTCGTGGCCTTTCTGTACTTCGAGCGCGCTACGGGTATGGTTGATGTAAAGCAAAGTTTGTTTGACAGCATCACTGCCAATGGGTACCAGTCGGGTTTTGCTTCCTTTTCCGATTACTCGCAAAAAACCTGCGTCAAAATAACAATTTGTGATTTGTAAATCGACCAACTCAGATACCCGCAGCCCCGAACTGTACAGCACTTCCAACATGGCACGGTTGCGCATTCCTTCGGGGGTCGAAAGGTCATTAGCTTCTAATAACGCTAAAATTTCGGGGTAAGTGAGAACATCGGGCAAATGCCGCGACAGATGGGGAGATTCAATGAGTTGAGTTGGGTCAATTGTAAGGATATTTTCGAGAAGTAAGTACTTGAAAAATGCTTTCAGACCCGATAAAATTCGCGCTTGCGAATGCGCAGCCAGACCCAAATCGTGCAGGTAGCCCAAAAATCCCAAAATATCGAACTCAACTACCGCCGTTATTTCTTTGCCTCCCATCAATTCGATGTATTCGGCGAGTTTGGTGGCATCGCGTACGTAAGCTTCCACGGAGTTGTCGGCCAGACCGCGTTCGAGGAGTAAAAAATCTTTAAAGTGTTTTAGGTAAATATCCCACATAAATAGGCCCTGTTGCTAAATGATGGCACAAAAGTACGGGCTTTTGAGTGGAAATCAGGAGGGCTGAAAAAACAAAAAGCTGCTCGAAATTTCGAACAGCTTTCCGACGTTATCCACACCATTTCTATAAATCCAATTTCTCAAATGAGAAAGAATTGAATTCGAGAACAAAGCTAATGCTTTCTTCAATAAAAAAGAAATTAAAAAGTGCGAAATTTTTATTGAAATGACTTTTATTCCTTTTGATACATACTAATTGCCCAATAAATGGTAAAACTAACCACAAGTGTGCCGACATAATAAGCAGCTAAGAGTGGATTGGAAACGACGACGGCAATTAATGACACCAAAGTAAGTCCAAAAGCACACCAAGGAATATAGGGATAAGCAGGGGCGCGAAAGGGCCTAGGAAGGTGGGGCTCGTTTTGGCGGAGGCGTAGCACACAAATACTCCCAAAGCCATAAAGAGTAAGCGCTCCGAGGACTGATAACACGATGATGTCGGCCGAGGTATTGGACAACAAAACGATGATTCCGACTAACATATTTACCAGTAAGGCATTGGCGGGGGTTTGGAGTTTGGGGTGAATTTGACCCAAAATCCGTGGAAAGTGTCCAACGCGACCCATTTCAAACGTGGCACGCCCAGCTGCCATGAGCAACCCGTGAAACGAAGCTACCAAGCCAAACAAGCCTGTTACAATAACGGCACTGTACCAAATCGAAGACTCTCCGACCAAGCGTGCCAGTGCCAAAGGCAGGGGAGAGTCAGAAGAGCTGCCATCGGCTTTGTAGATGACAGCCTCCCAGCCCGCAATCCCCACCGAACCGATGAAGGTAATACTACAAAGTATGACGAGGGTAAACATTGCTGAACCAAAGCCATGTGTCAGGTCGCGTTGGGGGTTTTTACTTTCTTCGGCGGCGTTGGCCAGCCCTTCGATGCCTAAAAAAAACCAAATGGCAAAAGGAATGGCAGCCCATACGCCCGACCAGCCATTGGGTAGGGCATTGTGCGATAAATGCTGAACCGAAACCGCCCCGAACGTAATGGAGGCAAATAATAGAAGCCCTGCAATGGCAACAAAGGTGATCAAGAGCTCAAAAGTAGCTGCCAATTTTACCCCAATGATGTTGAGCGAGGTAAATACTATATATGCACCGATAGCGGCATACGTGGGGGGTAATTCTGGAAAAAAAAGATTGACGTGGGCGCCTATTCCAACGGCGATGGCGGGGGGAGCCAAAACAAATTCAACGACTTGGGCAATGCCTGCTACAAACCCCCAGTCGCGACCTAATGCGCGAGTGGCGTAGTCAAAAATGCCGCCTGCTTTGGGAATGGCGCAGGAAAGCTCGGCGTAGCCAAACGTAAAACAGACGTACATAATGACAACGAGCCCCGTGGCAAGGGCCATGCCGAGGGAGCCGCCTTTTTCAAGGCCAAAATTCCAGCCAAAGTACATTCCTGAAATAACGTAACCAACCCCCAACCCCCAAAGTAAAGTGGGTGTAAGGGAGGCTTCTAAATGGGTATTGTTTGTTGAGTCCGACATGGTGGGGTGTCAGTGGGTTTAGTGAAAAATAAAAAGTAAGGCGGTTAGCTACACTTGGAACGTCGATACTGTTACTAAGATGTCGAGGGCAATTAAAACGAGCGCGACCATCAAGAAATACCTGTACTTATTACTTACAACGGCCACTTTACGGCTATCAATTAGCCGATTTTCCACCGAATTGATGGCGTCAACAACATCTCCGATGGCGTTTTGTTGGCTGTTGATTTCGAAGTACTTTCCGTTGGTAGATTTTGCTAACTCTCTCAAATAAGCATTGTTGAGACGCGTGGTGACAATTTGGTCGTTGTCGTCTTTTACCCATCCTGTTCCTTCTTTAATTCGGCCACCGTTGGTGGTGCCTATTCCCACAATCATCAGTTTAAGGTCAAATTTTTTGATATTGGTAAAAGTTTGACGTTCGCAAGCGCCAAAATTTTCCCCGTCGGTCAGGAGTAAAATAATTTTTGAGGTATTGGTCGAGCGGTTTTGGACAAGTTTTTCCACCCCCAAATCCAAAGCACTGCAAATATCAGTACCGTGGTTGCTGACTTGAGAAGTGTTGAGGGTTTGGGTAAATAGACTAAAGGCGTTTAGGTCGAACGTAAGCGGAACTTGTAAAAATGGGCTACTAGAAAAAACCATGAGGCCAAACCGATTTCCACTGAGGGAAGTGGTGAGGCGTTGTAGTTCAAATTTGACTTTATCGAGGCGAGAAGGCTGAACATCAGTCGCATCCATTGATTTTGATACATCGACGAGCACCATGATGTCTTTTCCTTCGGCAACAATGTCGCGTTCGGGTTCACCAAAAAAAGGGCCTAAAATCGCCACAATTAATAGGGCAACGTAGGTAGTTCTTAAAAAAAACTTGATGACTACGCCCCGCGCAGTACTACCCAATGCCTTGGCAACGTACAAGGTTCGTCCAATGTAAACACTGTACAAAATGAGGAATGCAGCAATAAAAATATACTCGACAAGTGTGAGTTCGTAGTTGAAATTCATGTCAAAACCCTAAAATCCTGTTCAAATAAACAAAAAATCCCCAAAAGGTAAACCGTGAACTGTAAACTCTCCGCTAACTTTGCAGCATGGCAATGATTGGAACTGATATTTTAGCAGTAAAAAAACTCCTTGAAGCGGGGGAAGTGGTGGGGATTCCGACCGAAACGGTTTATGGTTTGGCGGGAAATGCGTTAAATGATGACGCTGTTCTTCAAATTTTTAAGGTTAAAAATCGCCCACAATTTGACCCACTAATTGTGCACACCAACTCGTTGGAGAAAGTCAAAACGTTTGTAGTCGATTTCCCACCAAAAGCCCAGCAATTGGCCGAGGCATTCTGGCCTGGGCCATTGACGCTGCTCTTGCCAAAGTCAGAAGCCATTTCTGATTTGGTAACGTCGGGGCTAGGAACTGTAGCGGTACGTATCCCAAACCATCCTCTGACGCTGGAGTTACTCTCCGAACTTGATTTTCCATTGGCAGCGCCCAGTGCCAATCCTTTTGGCTACATTAGCCCGACCTCGGCGCAGCACGTTGATAAGCAGTTGGGTAAAAAAATACCTTACATTTTGGATGGAGGTGCCAGTCAAGTTGGAATCGAATCGACGATTGTGGGTTTTGAAGAAGAAGAAACGGTGGTATATCGGTTGGGTGGAGCATCGGTAGAGGCCATCGAAAACGTAGTGGGTCCAGTCCGTTTGGTGGCACATTCAAGCTCCAATCCCAAAGCGCCAGGTATGTTGAAAAGTCATTATTCTCCTCGAAAACCGCTTTTTATTAACGCCTTGGAGGAGGTATTGAAAGCGTATAACGCTCAAAAAGTGGGATATTTGGCCTTCAAAAAAACTTCTACGCTAGTTCCTGCCGAGCACCAGCGCATTTTATCGCCGTCGGGGAGTTATGCTGAGGCGGCCAAGCACCTTTTTGCATACATGCGCCAACTTGATGCGCTTGAGGTTGAGGTGATTTGTACTGAACTTTTGCCCGAAAAAGATTTAGGCCGAGCTATGAATGACCGTATCAGACGGGCAGCGGTTCGGGAGTAATAAAATGCTTTATTGGACACTTTGTCCCTTTTATGAACTTCAAAGTCGGATAATTAAGGCGATTTTATAGTGTTACAGCCAAACACTTACTCGTGTATTGTTGTTAAAAAAAACATGGAAACCATTGATTTTGCCCAGCCCGATATTTTTGCCCAAACGGCTTTTTTTATGTTTTTAGGCATTTTTGGGCGTTATGTGCTCATTGCTGCCTTGTTTTACTACTTGTTTAAAGTAAAATACCAAGCTTATTTTCAGCCAAGAGAAGTCAATTTACGACCTCGTCGTCCCGAACAACATTGGCGCGAAATCGGCTTTTCGTTTATTACATCGGTCATTTTTGCCGTTGTTGGTACGGCCATGGTGGTGCTTTGGCAGAAAGGTTATACAAAAATTTACACCGATTTTAGCCAGTATTCCGTTCTGTGGTTTGTGTTTAGTATTGGCTTAGTTTTGTTTTTGCACGAAACCTATTACTACTGGCTCCACCGCTGGATGCACCTTCCAAAGGTATATAAATGGGTGCACAAAGCCCACCACGATAGCATCACTACCTCCGCTTGGACTTCTTTCTCTTTTCACCCAACAGAGAGTATTTTACAGGCGTTGGTTCTGCCTGCGTTGACGTTTGTGATTCCCCTGCATTACAGCGCAATTGTGGTTATTTTGCTCATAATGACCACAACGAGCGTTATCAATCACCTGAACACGGAGCTTTATCCCCGCGATTTTCATCGGCATTGGTTTGGAAAATGGTGGATAGGAGCTACGCACCATAGCCTGCATCATTCGCAGTTTAAGTACAACTACGGACTGTATTTTACCTTTTGGGATAGGTGGGGTAAAACCGAAAGCCCTGATTATGAAAAACTTTTTGACAAAAAGACTTCCGCAAAAGAGGTGAATGCTTAAAAATAGACATTCACCTCGTAGGTGTCAAGATTATTTTTGTGTAAAATTTTCGATTCAAGCCCGCTATTTTTTACACAAATTTTCGTACACCAACTGGATAATTCCATCTTTTAGTCCTAAGTCAGGAACGATAATTTCGGACGCTCCCGCCCACTTCATCACCGAAATGTAAATATCAGAAGCAGGTACGATGACATCGGCACGGTCGGCGTTGAGGCGAAGTTTATGGACGCGGTCTTCTTGGCTGAAGGAAGCAATGTAGTCGCGCATTCGAGTAAGTTCTTCAACAGACGTTGCGTTATCGGATGTTTTTGAGACCAAATTAAAAAGCTTAGAAATGTTACCGCCCGTTCCTACCGCCTTTACAGGCTCATAGTTGTCCACGTTTTCTTCAATCCAGCGTTCCATTTTTTGCCAAGCCCCCTTGCTTTCTTTGCCTTCTAGCAACCGTACTGAACCAATCTTAAATGACTTAGAAGCCACTTTTTGACGGTTAAAATACAGGTTCAACTCCGTACTACCGCCCCCAACGTCGATGTGCAAGTATTGGCCATCTACCAGGGCCTGAACCACTACATTATTGATAAGTTCTGCCTCTTTACTGCCGTCGATGATGTGGATTTTTATTCCCGTTTCGTGGGCGATGCGTTCAACTACCTCTTGCCCATTGGCCGATTCACGCATGGCTGAGGTGGCGCAAGCCATGTATCCTTCCACTTCATGAAGCTCTAGCAACAGCTTGTAACACTTCATAAGTTTGATGGTACGTTCTTGGCTTTCGGGGGTTAGGCTACCGTAAGTGAACACATCATGCCCCAAGCGAAGTGGAAAGCGGACGTACTCTACCTTTTTGAAACTAGTGTAACCTCCATCTTTCAGAACCGATGAAATTTGCAAACGTGCCGCGTTTGAGCCAATATCAATTGCTGCTATTTTCAATTTTGTCTCAATTTAAGTTTCTGCAAAAGTAAACGGGAAAGAGCTACCATTAAATAACCTATTTCCTAATTTTTTGAAATATTAGGTAATCCTGCGTAGTTTTGTTGCCTTATATAATTCTGGTTGAATGAAAATCCTTGGAATTTCAGCATTTTATCACGACTCCGCAGCCGCCCTCATCGATAACGGCGAAATTGTAGCAGCAGCACAAGAAGAGCGTTTCACTCGCAAAAAACATGACCCTAATTTTCCTACCAATGCGGTCAAATACTGTTTAGAATACGGTGGAACTACCCTCAATGAATTGGACGCTATTGTCTTCTATGACAAGCCCCTTTTGAAATTTGAGCGCTTGCTCGAAACCTATTATACCTTTGCTCCTAAGGGATTGAAGTCATTTATTACGGCGATTCCTGTGTGGATCAAAGAAAAAATGTTCTTGAAGCGCCTTATCAACGAGGAATTAGAAAAAATAGGTTACGACAAAAAGAAGCCCGTTAAGCTTCTGTTCCCCGAGCACCACTTATCACACGCAGCAAGTGCTTACTATCCATCTCCCTACGAAAAGGCCGCCGTCTTGACCATCGACGGGGTGGGTGAGTGGGCTACCGCTTCTATCTGTTTGGGGGAAGGAAACAAGATGTCAATTCTCAAAGAATTGCGTTTCCCGCACTCATTGGGGTTGTTGTATTCTGCTTTTACGTACTTCCTAGGATTTAGAGTAAACTCTGGAGAGTATAAATTGATGGGTTTGGCACCTTACGGAAACCCAACATCTCCCGAAGTTGATAAATACATCGAGACCATCAAAAAAGAACTGATTGAAATCAAAGAAGACGGCTCTATTTGGTTAGACCAACGCTATTTTGATTATGCAACAGGCTTAAAAATGGTGAACGAAGGTGAGTGGGAGCGCATGTTTGGCATGAAAACCCGCCGTCCTGAAGACCCCCTCGAAGCCCATCACTGTAACCTCGGTTTGGCGATTCAGCGCGTGACCGAAGAGGTGGTAGTGAAAATGGCGCAAGAAGCCAAACGTCTCACAGGAGCCGATTATTTGTGCTTGGCGGGTGGGGTAGCCCTTAATTGTGTATCGAACGGAAAATTACAAAAATCGAACGTTTTCAAAGAAGTGTATATCCAACCTGCCGCAGGTGATGCTGGTGGGGCGTTAGGTGCTGCTTTGACGGGTTATTATATTTATTTTGACCAAAAACGCGTCATTAACTACAAGCGTGATGCCATGAGAGGTTCTTACTTAGGGCCAACTTTCTCTGACATCGACGTGGAGCTTGTCGCGAAAAAATACAAAGCTTCGTTTAAGCATTTTGACAAATTGGACGACTTAACCAAAGAAGTTGCTCAGATTTTGGCAGATGGAAACGTCGTAGGTTGGGTGCAAGGCCGTATGGAATTTGGACCACGGGCGTTGGGTGCGCGTAGTATTTTGGGCGACCCACGGAATGCTGAAATGCAGAAAAAACTCAACGTAAAAATCAAATACCGCGAATCGTTCCGTCCGTTTGCACCTTCGGTGTTGGCCGAGAAAGTAGGTGATTATTTCGATTACGAAGGAATCTCTCCGTATATGTTGTTGGTACACCCCGTGAAAGATACTCGTCGCAAACCTTTGCCTGCCGACTACGATAGTTTTGATCTTCGGGAGAAGCTTTATTATTTGCGCTCAGACTTGCCATCGATTACGCACATCGACTTCTCGGCACGGATTCAGACCGTTCACCAAGATACCAACCCACGTTATTATCAACTCATCAGTGATTTTGAGAAGTTGACAGGCTATGGAGTAATCGTGAACACCAGTTTTAACGTACGTGGGGAGCCTATCGTTAGCACGCCAAATGATGCCTACCGCTGTTTCATGCGTACCGAAATGGACTACTTGGTAGTGGGTAACTATTTGTTTGACAAACGTCAGCAGCCCGAGTGGCAAGATACCGATAACTGGAAAGAAGAGTTTGTCCTCGATTAAAAAATGACTTCAAAACTCGTCACGTCTGTTTTTAGACTTTTATTGCTTGGTATTCCATTTGCCTTGTTGTTTTTCCCTGACAAATGGAATATCAA
Source organism: Runella sp. SP2 (assembly GCF_003711225.1). Lineage (NCBI taxonomy): Bacteria > Pseudomonadati > Bacteroidota > Cytophagia > Cytophagales > Spirosomataceae > Runella > Runella sp. SP2. The sequence goes on from NZ_CP031030.1 coordinate 238,827, forward strand.
ATTTGACTATCCCTACGCAGGATTGGTTGATAACTTCTTTATTCGCGTTGCGAAAGCAATGGCGCTGTTGTTGGTTTTGGTGGAATTGCTCCGTATGTTTTATTACGGGGTGATTAAAAATGAAAAAAGCAACAAAATTGTCGCCAACATTGCTACGCTAGGGATTATGATTGTTTGGCTGGTGGGGTTATTGGAAATCACCTTTATGTTTATTTCGCAAAGCCACGAAGGTGACCTCAGTAAAGCCTCTCAGATTTGGTTTGAAAAGTATTGGCGCCCTATTACACCCGAAGGCTACCGTGATTTTCCTAAAACAAACGCCGAAAAGAAAAAGAAGGTATTGGTTTTGGGAGACTCGTTTGCGGCGGGGCACGGATTGGAAAATACGGAAGATCGTTTCTCTGACCAATTAGAACAAAAATTGGGGGCAGACAACTACGCCGTGTATAATCTAGGTGTTTCGGGGTCAGATACGCGCGATGAATTTCAGCGTTTGCAAAAGTTTCCCGTAAAGCCCGAAATATTGGTACTGGAATATTTTCCAAATGACATTGAGAAAGCGGCGCGCGATGCTAAATTGACTTTGGCACAGTTTCAACCTTACGATGATATTAAGTTCCCAGGAGTAGGGTCGTTGGTGATGCGTTTTTATTTTCCCAACTACCTCTATTGGCAGTTTCCGCACATGCCTCCTGCGTCGATTACTGATTTTGTCCAAAAATCATATACCGACACAACCATTCTGAATCCGCATTTGCGTGATTTACAGAAGATTGTGGACTATGCGCGCCAGAACAATGCCCCGATGTACGTGGTGATGGTGCCATTTTTACAGAATGTTGAAAAAAGCAATGGTTATACCAAGCCTATTGAAGACTTTTTCATAAATCAGAAAATTCCGGTCGTTCGCCTTAGCGATCATTTGGGCAGTATTCCCCCAAAGGAGCGAATTGTGGGTAAAAACGACGGTCACGCAAGCGCCAAAGTAAATGCGTTGATTGCCGACTTATTATATAAACAGATTCATGCAAGCACCCCGTAACAGTGCGAGGCAGAAAGGTTTGTTTGCTTTAATTACCATCGTATTGATTGGGCTTTTTTGCGAACTAGCTTTTCGTCTAACCCTGAAAATCAGTAAAGAAATTCCTTTTGTTAGACCCGACTTGGCCGTTGAGGAACATTTCTATAAGGAATTGAAACTCGTTCAAAATTCGACTATTTCAGCGGATAATGATTCGTTGGATATTCTTGTTTTGGGTGGGTCGGTTGTGGCTGATGAATGGAGGAGCAAAGTGGCTCGCTATCTGCAAGATTCGCTACGAAAAGGGCTGAATACGTCTAAAGTTCGGTACTTTAACTTAGCCAATTTGGGGCATACGACCAGCGATAATTTGTATAAATACAAATCGTTGAAAAATAAGCACTTCGATTTGGTGATTTATTATGAAGGCATTAACGAAACCCGTTTTAATAATGTGCCTGCGTCGCTGTTTCGCTCTGACTATACCCATGTGCGCTGGTACCATGATATTGCTTTGATAAAACAACATCCCGAGATGCGCTATACAGTGATTCCGTTTATGGTTCACTTGTTTTTAAATTATGCCTCTACGCTTGTTGGAAAACGGTATTTTATCAATGATGCACCCGATGAACGTTTTTATTCGGAAGCATTTGATGTTAAAACAGCTCCTGTTTATCAAAAAAATCTGACTCAGATTGTAGCAACAGCGCAAGCGCGTAAAGAACCATTGCTTTTGGTAAATTTTACGTATTACATCCCCGAAAAATGGCGTAAATCTAACTTTAAAGACCAAGAATGGGATTATGCAGGCTGTGATTTGTCGTCACCTATTCGGACCTGGGGAACGCCCTTGGCAGTAGAAAAAGGAATTCTTGCCCACCGTGCCATGATGCAACAAGTTGCAAATGCTCATAAAGGTGTTCATTACATGGATATGATGCCTCTTTTACCCCGCGAAGGCCGAAATTTCTGTGATATTTGCCATTTGACGGACGATGGTTGTCGGATATTCTCTAACAATGTAGCCTCCTATGTGTTGAAAAACAATGTGATTCGTAATTCATATTGAGTTGGTTAGACTAGTAATAATGGTTATTTTTGCACTATAAAACGTTTTAAAAAATGGATTTTCTAAAAGACTTGTTGGCGTTCTTGAGCGAGCGTAAAAAATGGTGGTTAGCTCCAATGATCATCCTTTTGTTATTGATTGGTATCATCATCGTGATTGGTGGTGGCTCTGCCGTAGCACCTTTCATTTATACATTGTTTTAATTGAACGTTATCCATTACTGGTTATCGGACTTCCCAATAACCAGTAACGGATAACAGATAACTTTTTCCCTAAAAATGTCAGAAGCAGAAAAAAGTAAAGCCCAGTTGGTGATTGTTACTGGGCTGGTGGTGTTTTCTTTTATTTTCAAAAATGCAGCTACGTATTTGTTATATGCAGCAGGTGCAGTAGGGCTTATCAGTGTTTTTATCCCAATCGTTGGCGATTTTATCGTTAAAATCTGGTTTAAAATCGCGGAAGGACTCGGCTGGTTTAACTCACGCGTTATTTTGACGGTTCTCTTTTATGTATTTTTGTGGCCGATTGCGACGCTTTATCGCCTTTCTACCAAAAATCCAATGAATGTAAAACGTCCAGATTCAAATACGGTGTATGCGGAAAGAAATCATACTTACACACCCAAAGATTTGGAGCAAATTTGGTAGTTAGCTTCCCTTTTGCTTAGTTACAGACAACATTTGTTTCGATGGCGCGGCTTTTATGTTGCGCCATCGTTTTTTTGATAAGGCGTACCACACGGTGCATTTCTACTTCGGTGCCGATGGTGAGGCGGAGGCAGTTTTGGAGCGGATAAGCTACCAAAATACAGTTGGCTTGAAGGGCAAGTTTGAGGTTGTTGTACAAATCTGCGTCTTGAAAACTGAGCAACAAAAAGTTGGCCGCTGAAGGCTGAACCGAAAATGTATGGGGAGTTGATACTTCGTCGATAAGCTGGTAAACAAAATCACGTAAGTTGTTGATACGTTGGATGTTTTCTTGTTGAAATTTGATAAAATCGACGTTGGTAAGCGCTTCTGAAACAATAACTTCCGTAAAACAATTGACCGTAAAAGGAATCGTATATTTCTTCACTAATTGGATAAGAGCAGCGTTGCCAGCGGCATAACCGAAACGAACACTAGGCAAACCGTACCCTTTTGAAAATGTACGGAGTACAAGTAAGTTGGTATAGCGTTGTACCAACGAAAGTGCCGTTTCGCTCCCAAAATCACCGTAAGCTTCATCAATCACAAAGACACATTCGGGGTGTTTTTCTAGCAATGTTTGAAGGTGGGCCAACGGAAGTGTTGCGCCCGTAGGGTTGTTGGGAGAAGTTAACACCACCAAAGCAGGCTCCGTCACTTGAGGAAAAGACGCAAGGTCAAAACCCGTGTTTGGTGACAATACCCATTCTTTATAGCTCATACGCTCGTTTTGACATACTTGGTGGTAAAAAGTAAATGTGGGGCTTTCGAGAATGGCCGTCGAAAATACCTTCGAAAAACAACTGACGATTTGTTGGATGAGTTGTGAAGAACCATTTCCCAAGAGTATATTTTCAGGAGTAACACTGACTTGTTGGGCAATGAGCGCTTTGAGTGCGGTATTGTGAAAATCGGGATAATGATTCCAGGCCAACGATGCCATTTTGGCGGTCAATTGCTGCTTTAATGCTTCTGGTAAATCGAAAGGCGTTTCGTTGCAGTGGAGCCGAGCGACCGTTTCAGGTGTTTCGACTGAGATAGTCTGTGGAGTAAAGGCAAAAGATTTTCGTATCTCGCGGGGTACCGCCAGTTGTGCAATTGAGTTCATGGTTCTGTTATTTTAGAAAAAGGTTTAGAGAGTTATTGAAGCGTTTATTATGGCTTATCGTCAGCTAAGGTTGTTGAAAGTTTTACCTGCTGATTGGCGCAGATTTTTTCGCAGATTTCCGCTGACTGTTTCTGCGCTACTCCGCGGGTATTAATTCTGTGAAATCTGCGGGGAAAACAATGAAATGATTAAACAGCCCAGAAAAGACTTGTAATTTCTTCTCCTTCAAAGACCGTGGCGTAGCGATTGGGCAGGTCGGTTTGTAAATCTGTTCCGTTGAGGCGGGTGTATAGGAACTGAGCCGCGCGTTTTTCAAGTTGGAATCCAGTTTCGGCCATCAGTTGTTCCCATTGCTCAGTGGCGTAGTGTTTTTCTACGCGAACTTCCTCCGAATTGCCAAGAACATCGTCGATTTCACGGCTAAAGAATAGTTTCAAGGCTGCTTTTTCTGTACTGTTTATATCGAGGGTATCAATGATTCTGAACAATGCGCCGTAGTGATTGACGCAATTTTGGAAGCGACGCTGGTAATTGGGTTCGTAATGATTGGAATTGGGTTCGCTCAGAGCCAACGCTTTAATGCCAAGCGTTTTTAGCAGTTCAAATACTGTTTTACGTTGCGAAGCGTGTTGAATATGGTGTAAGGCAAACGAGGCGTTGGCATAAATTCCGTCGTGTTGCGCGGGGAGAAGCGCTTGCAACGTTTCCAAGGTATAGTTTTCGATAAATGCGACCTCTGTCACCAATTCAACCGTGAATGGAGCTTGGGCACTCACGCGTTTTACATTTTCGTGGGCAGTCGTCACGGCATCCGCAAATGGCTCAATACCAACGACAGTGAGGTGTTTGACGTTGCTGTTTTCTTTTTTAGACAACCCTTCAATGATGTTAGCCACCTGAAAACCAGTCCCGATACCGATGTCCATCAAGACGGGGTGGGTGTGCTGGGCGAGGGCGTCAATCAATAAAGTATTGGTGCAATGTTGGCTCAAATTGGCCAAGGGAAATTGCTGAATCAACAACTCAAACAAACGAATTTGGGGAATTTCAAAACGTTGCAAATAAATATGTTCTTGGCTCTGTGTACCTGTAGTGTGCTTACGCATGGCTTTCGTAAGCGTATAATTGAACAACGACTCAGGGTTTTCTAAATCTTCGACTGACTCAAAATAAATGTCGTTAAGGGTTTGATTATCAGCTTCGGTGAGCGAATGAGGCATCCGACTAGCCAAGTCATGTAACGAAGTCAAGGCGGTAGTTGCGAGAAAGTCCATTGTCGAGCGCGGTTATGTTTTTGTTTGATGGTTCAAAGCTACAACCAAAGCTCCCCAAGGTTCAAAATTGAATAGCCAAGGCGTTGGTATTTGCCATTGAATAGGGAGAAAAAGAAAAGTGAACCGCTAACTCTTTTCAAACAACCACCAGATAGGACGACGGCGGCGTTGGATTTTAAAATTTGCCTTCAAATAACTTTGGATGTGCTGGGTCGCTTCTTCAAGATCGTCGGTGATTTTGAGCAAATTGAGGTCGTTGGGAGAAATAGTCCCTTTGGCCTGCATTTTTTGGAGCATTTCAATGAGTGGTTCATAGTAAGATTTACCAATCAATACCATCGGGAAGTTCTGAATCGTTCCCGTTTGAATAAGCGTTAGGGTTTCAAACAGCTCGTCCATGGTGCCTACGCCGCCTGGCATAATCACAAAGGCATAAGAATATTTGACCAGAAGCACTTTACGAATAAAAAAGTACTTGATTTTTACCCATTTGTGCATGTAAGGGTTTTCACTTTGTTCGTGCGGAAGAATGATATTACAACCCACTGAGCGGCCGCCTGCTTCAAACGCCCCACGGTTGGCGGCTTCCATGATGCCAGGTCCGCCGCCTGTCATCACCGTAAGCCCAAGCTCTACCGCGATACGCCGACCCATCTCACGGGCTTGTTCGTAGTGCTCGCTTCCTTCTTTAAACCTTGCCGACCCAAACACCGTGACACAAGGGCCAACAAAGTGCAGGGCACGGATTCCTTTCAGAAATTCCCAAAAAACTTCGAGCACAAACAAAAACTCAAATCGACGGCTTTTGGGGCCTTCTAAATAGTAGTCGCCCGTGCGTTGGTCGAGGAAGGGCGGAGGGAAAGGTGGATTGGGCATAGAACTCGTCTGGTTTCGGAAATACTTTAGTAACTTAGCGGCAGAATAGCTTAACTACTATGATTCAAATCACTTCTTTTGTTTTTTCTCCTTTTTCAGAAAATACCTACGTTCTTTATGACGAGACCAAGGAAGCGGTCATCATCGATCCAGGTTGTTTGATGCAGTCGGAAAAGGAAACATTGGCTAATTTTATTACTGAAAAAGGATTAAAAGTTACAGCTTTACTCCAAACTCATGCGCATTTGGACCATGTCTTTGGGAGCGCATTTGTGAAGCGTAAATATGGCGTAAAAATGTACATGCACAAAAAAGAATTGCCTGTATTGGAAGCGGTCGAAAGTCGTTGCAAACTATGGGGAATTCCTGGGTTTGAGCCCGTAGAGGCCGATGCGTTTTTGGAAGAAGGAGACAAAGTGACGTTCGGGCAGTCGTCGTTGGACGTGGTCTTTGTACCAGGTCATGCGCCAGGGCACATTGCCTTTATTTGTCATCCACAAAAATTTGTGATTGGCGGCGACGTATTATTTAAAGGAAGTGTAGGCCGTACCGATTTTCCTTTGTGCGACCACGCGGCTCTCCTGAATAGCATTCGTACCAAGTTTTTTACGCTCGACGACGACTATCAGGTCTATGCAGGGCACATGGAACCCACCACCATCGGCTACGAACGCCGTTATAATCCTTTTTTGAAATAAACGTATGCGCCTTTTTACGATTCCCAATTTAATGACCTGCGGCAATCTCCTTTGTGGGTGCTTAGGTATTGTGTTCAGCTTTCGGGGTGATTTGATTTTGGCGGGAGCCTTGATATTTTTGGCTGCGGTGTTGGACTTTTTTGATGGCTTTGCCGCGCGACTTTTAAATCAATCCTCGCCCATTGGCAAAGAATTGGATTCATTGGCCGACATGGTAACCTTCGGTGTTTTGCCTTCCATGATTGTGTTTCAATACCTCGAACGTACCAACGATTCCATCGAAATTGAGGGCATGTTGGTGTCTTTCGTTGCATTTTTGCTGGCGGTTTTTTCGGCCTTGCGTTTGGCCAAATTCAACATTGATACCCGCCAAGCCGATTCATTTATTGGGGTGCCTACCCCTGCCAATGCCATTGTCGTAGCCTCGCTTCCTTTTATTCTCAGGATGTATCCTGAGTCTCAATCCATTATTGTTAATCCAACGGTCTTGATAAGCTACACGCTCGTGATGTCGTTTTTGATGATCATGGAAGTGCCTTTGTTGGCCTTTAAATTCAAAAGTTTTGGTTGGAAAGAAAATCAACTCAAATATATTTTCCTTGGGGTGTCGGTGGTTTTATTGATTTTGCTGAAATTTGCAGCCGTTCCGCTGATAGTCGGTATTTACATTTTACTCTCATTCATAGCCCCCAAATCCCCAAAAGGGGCTTAACAATCAAAATCTCCCCCATTGGGGGTGGGGGGCTTTAAGTTCTATGAAATTCATCGCCGAAATCAACGTCATGCCCCAAAAAGAAATCCTTGATCCACAAGGGAAAGCCGTTAAACTCGGGCTTCATAATTTGGGTATCGACGACGTATCTGATGTCCGTATTGGCAAACACATCACTTTGAGTTTAGACGCTGATTCAGAGGCTGCCGCCCAACAACTCGTCGAAACGGCTTGCAGTAAATTGTTGGCCAATTTGATTATGGAAGACTATACTTACACGTTGAAAGAAGCTTAGTGAAGCGATAAAGGCAGAGCATTCGGAAGGAAGTTCTGCCTTTTGTTATTTAATACTCCTACAATCATGCCATATTCCAAAATTACAGGTTTGGGTTTTTACGTACCCGAAAACGTAGTAACCAATGATGACTTGAGCAAACTGATGGATACGTCGGATCAGTGGATTCGTGAGCGGACTGGGATTCAAGAACGCCGTTACTTTACCTACGGCAAAGATACCAACGCGAGCATGGCTACTGCGGCGGCGCGTCAGGCCCTCGAACGGGCAGGTTTGCAACCGTCGGATGTTGACATGATTGTGTATGCCACCATTACGCCCGACTATTTTTTTCCAGGTTCGGCGTTTTTGATGCAGCGCGAACTCGACCTCATTGGTATTCCTGTGATTGACATTCGGGAACAATGTTCGGGTTTTGTGTATGCGCTTTCGATTGCTGATCAATTCATCAAAACCAATACGTATAAAACGATTTTGGTCATTGGTGCCGAAATTCAATCGACTTGGACTGATAAAAGCAATAAAGGCCGCAACGTCGCGGTGATTTTTGGGGATGGCGCAGGGGCTGCCGTCGTGCAGGCCACCGAAGATCCGACCCACCGCGTGCTTTCTACGCACTTACACGCCGACGGTCGTTTTGCTGAAGACTTGTTTGTAAAAGACCCAGGCAGTAGTCGCCCCGTTCGCTCGGCTACCAAAGAGATGGTGGACGAGGGGGGATTTGAAGTAATAATGAACGGAAACGCGGTCTTTAAACACGCCGTTGTCCGTTTTGCCGAAGCTATCAACGAAGCCTTGGATGCCAATGGCTACAAGCCTGAAGATATTTCGCTGCTAGTACCTCACCAAGCGAACATCCGTATCAGTGAATATATCCGCCAGCAGATGGGTCTGCGCGAAGACCAAGTTTATAACAACATTCATAAATACGGCAACACCACTGCCGCCTCCATTCCGATTGCCCTCACCGAAGCTTGGGAAGAAGGGCGCGTCAAAGAAGGCGACCTTGTTTGTTTGGCTGCTTTTGGTAGCGGTTTTACGTGGGCGTCTGCACTGATTAAATGGTAATTGGGTATATTGTCGAAGTAATCATAGCCTTTGTTCCCATGAAAACGCATTTTCTCCGACTTCTTGATTATGAACGTTGGGCCAACGCCCAATTGGTCGCTTCCATTGAATCGCTCGAAACACCTCCCGAAAGAGCTTTGTCGCTGATGAGCCATGTGCTGAATGCACAAATGGTTTGGTTTACACGCGTTGCCAATGATCATTTGGTGGTAGGCGTGTGGGACGTCTTGCCTGTGGCTTGGCTTTCCGAAACGTTGGAACACAGTTACCAAAAATGGTCAAGCTTTGTAAAAGATACCGACGAAGCCGATTTTGATAAAATTATTACCTACCAAACCACCACTGGTGCTACTTTTCAGTCGTCGTTAGGTGATATTTTAACGCACTTGAGCCACCACGCGGCTTATCACCGTGGACAAATCATCACTATTTTAAAATCCGAATTGTCCCAAGTACCCTCTACTGACTTTATACTTTGGGCGCGTCAATCTTAAAAAATAGACCAATGGAAGAGTTTGAACAACCCAAAGAAAAAGACAAGTCGAAGAAAGAGAAAAAGAAGAAGAAAAAAAAAGAAGGCCGTAGTGCAGAAACAATGTTTCGGACGACTTTAGCAAGTCATCTTCAGCTCAGCGCCATGGCCGACCAAAAAGCGGGCTTGATGATTTCGATTAATTCTATCATCATTTCGGTGGTTATCACTTTCTTGGTGAGTGAAGTAGAGTCCAATCCTCGGTTATTGGTGCCGATGACCTTGTTGGTAGTGGTTTGCCTAGCGACGATTACCTTGGCGTTGCTTTCTACCCGCCCGTCGGTACGCTCCAAAGCCGAGCGTCTGACGTTGGATAAATCCAAAATTGACTTGTTGTTTTTCGGGGATTATTTGGCGCTATCGCGCGATGAGTACAAAGAAGCAATGAAGCAACTGGTAACGGAAGAGGAACGAGTAAAAGAAACGATGATTGACAATATTTACGCCCAAGGGTTTGTCATTGAGCGTAAATATCGGTTGTTAAAAATCACTTATTTGGTGTTTATGATTGGTTTTCCGTTGGTGCTGCTTAGTTTTTTGTTGGTGTTATTTGGGGTTAGTTGAGCCCTTTGATCACAACACCCGCCGCCTGTGGTTTTCCCCCACCATAAATCAGCAAGCGCTTTACATCTTTAGGATTGTCGATAATCGAATAAAAATCATCCAAATACCGAAGGGTGCGCTTGACGTAACCTGGTTTTAGATGAGGGTTGTTTTGATACAACGCATAAATTTCGGGTTTAGCTGCTTTAAACCGTGCAAAAACCTGCTGGAGCAAAGCGGGCGGATAGGTCAATCCTCGGTAAAGTCGCTCGCGTACTGAGGCAAGTTCCAATTGCTCGGCAGGTTGGGCGTATTTTGCTTCTACAATGCCCGAATGGTCAAAATCATAAGGAACAGGAATCGGATATTTTCCTCCTTTGGGTGCTAACAGCTTGATATTGTGCAAATAAGGCACAGACCAATCGGTGTTGCCAATCATGTATTCAAACACCGCAACCGTTGCCATTTGAAGAGAATCAATGCGGGGCATCGGAATTTGTTTGATTGTATAATCTTTGGCTTTGTTGCGTTTGGCCATATCGTCCTCATCTTCAAGCAAAAACGCATAGCTTGTTACGGGTTTTTGAAGCCCTGCCGAATCTTCGTACGTCACCTGAGCAATTCGTGCCCGAAAACTGTAATTTGTAATCAGGTTGTACATTCGATACACCAAGTATTCGTTGAAAATATATTCTTCACTTTGGCAATGCGTAACGAGTTTAAGCCGATTTTGGCGTTCAAAGATGGAGTTTTTGTCTTTCTTTTGCGGTAAATCCAGTAATAAAGGCGGAAAAATACAATTTTTGGATGCTTTGCGGAAGTTTCCACGCACTTTGAGTTTAATTGGAATTTTTAAGTCACCTTTCTTCTTGCGGGCATAATACAATTCGGCCCAGTGGTTGGAAGGAGAAGCCCCACGATCTTTTTGAAGCGCCTTAATGTTGGTGACAATTCGCAATTTGATGACATCATCGTTTTTAAAGAGCGGGCCAAAATTGGCCTTTTTTTCCACTTTTGCCGTGTCGGAGGAAACAGATTGGCCGAAAGTGCAAGGAGCAAACCAAGCCCAAAAAGCAACTAGATAGAGGTAATGTTTCATAGCAATGGCTGATTTAGGTTATTTAACAGGATTAGGCGGTGTAAGGTGGGGCGCAAGGAAGCGGTAGATCTCTTGCCGCGATTCTTTGGCTAATTTTGTGTCAATTCGGTTGAAAGTATGCCCACCTGGGGCTTCTTGGTAAATTTTATACTCAAATTTTTTGCCGTTGGCTTTCAGTGCGTTGATAAGTCCTTCTACTTCCAGTACGTTGACGTCCTCGTCGTTGGTATTGGTGTGAATGAGCAGTGGGGTTTTCAGTTTTTGAGCATTCCAAAGCGGCGAGCGGCGGCGGTATTCGGCCACGTTTTCGGCAGCATCTTTCCCAATGTGATTGGGTGACGAGAACTCGTTGCGATAGCTTTGGGTTTTGTAGCCCATGCGGGCAATCAAGTCACTCACAGGCACGCCAGCGTAGGCAACGCGGTAATCTTCGGGATGGTCAAAAATATTCATGAGCGTAATCATCCCGCCGTGGCTCCACCCCATAATTCCTACGCGTTCGGCATCGACTTGTGGTATGTTTTCGACGGCCCAGCGTTTTCCTGCCAACACATCATCGTTTTCATAGGCACCGTAGTCGATTTGGCGGTAAAAAGTGCTTCCGTAGCCCGTACTTCCTCGGTATTCGGGAGCGATGATGATGTATCCTTGCTCAACCATTTCGCGGACAATGTGGGCATAAAACGTATTAAAATCGCCGTGAACACCCCCGTGAATGAGCACAATCAACGGCAACTTTTTAGACTCCGCGTATTTTTTTGGAATAAAAGTATAGGCAGGAATAACCACGGGATTGTAGGCGCCTTGCCCAGTGGGGTTGCGTACCACGTGCGGAGGCTTGCTGGCGTACCGAACTTTGTCAATGATGGCGACATCGCCCAGTTTTTCATACCAAAGCAGGTCGTCGATGGTTTTGGTCAGACCTTGTTCCATAAATTGGAGTTTGTCTTCCAACGCCTTGACACGTTCGTTGAGGTCGGAACTTTGTCCAAATGACCAATTTGTCAAGAACAATAAACAAATAAAAAAGAGTTTTTTCATGATGAATGGGCGTTTAGGTAGTTTTATTTGGCCAAACCTGCCTCCGATACAAGCGTCAGCAGGGCAAGTTGAATGGCTTTATAGCTGTCTTTTTCGTCGTACCACCACTCGTTAAGGGCGTGGTTATTGCCCGTTTTTCCGCCTTGTCCGAGCGTAATCGCAGGTATTCCTTTGGAAATAGGCACGTTGGAATTGGTTGAGCCACGGGTTAGTCGAGGCGATACCCCAAAGTAGGTAGTAGCGGCCATGGCGCGCTGAATGAGCGGAACACTTTCGGGAAGTTCGCCAGAAGGACGATCGCCTATTTTTTTGATTTCTACCGTCAACGCGGGCCCCATGCGTTTCATGGCATTGTGCTCCACCAAGGCTTGCTGAATGGAGGCTTTTAGTAACGAATCGACCATGTTGAGGTTTTCGGGAATTTCTGAACGCATATCGACTTCCATCCAAGACTCAAATGCAATCGAATTGACCGACGTTCCGCCACCAATGCGCCCTACGTTATAGCTTGTGCGAGCGCCCGAACGCGTAAACTTATCCGCCGCTTTGGAAAAATAATGAATGGCAGAACCGAGCGCGTGTTGGGGATTGGCCAACCCAAAAGCTCCCCACGAGTGACCGCCAGGGCCACGAAACGTGACACGGTAACGAAACGAACCCAAACCCATGTTGATAAGCGTGCCCGTTTCACCGCCGTCGATGGCAATCCAAGAGTCGATGCGGCGACTTTGGTCGGTAAACAAAAACTTGGTGCCGCGCAAATCTCCCAAGCCTTCTTCGCCCACCGAGCCCACAAACAGCACATCTGCTTCGGTTTCTACCTTGGCTTCTTCCAGCGCTCTGACTACCGACAGCAACAAGACCAAGCCACGGGTATTGTCGGCAATGCCTGGCGCAAAGAGCGTATCGGCATTGCTGCTTACTTTAATCTTGGTTTCGAGCGGAAAAACGGTGTCCAAATGGGCGTCAAAAGCAACCGTGCGCGTGCGCTTCTTTCCCTTGCGAAGTGCGAGTACATTTCCTTCTTTATCCGTCCAAACCGAATCAGCGCCCGCATCTTTGAGCATACTGGCAAAGCGTTCGCCGCGCTTGGTTTCCATAAACGGTGGCGCAGGAATTTCGGTGAGCATGATAAGCTCGTTTCGGTTGCGTTGGGTTTGGCCTAGAATAGACTGAAACGCGGCCTGTAATGGCTTGGTTTTGGCCAATTGCTCTATTTCCTTTACGTAAGAAGCTTCTACTTTTCCGCTTTTGCCTTCGCCGTTTTCTTGGGCATTTCCGTGCTTTGGAAGAAAGACAGAACAACTCAACAAGGTAAACAATGTGAAGGTAGAGGTACGATTTAGCATATTGATGAAATAAAAAGATGGTACGCCAATTTTACCGCAATCTACACATGTTTTTAAATAAGCCATCAAAAACTCAACTCATAAAACCATTGACAGAAAGCTTGCCAAAAAGGAAACTTGTAGAAATTGAGCACAGAATAATGATAGACCAACAGAACCCCCAAAGCAAGCGGAAATACATTCAGCCGTTTGTGCGACCGCCAATCCCAAATACTGAGCGCTATCAAGAGCAAATCGGTCAATAAAAAACCTGCCACGGGCGTGATAGGCCATCCTTCTAATGTGGGCAAATAAGCCCGAATACCAGGCGCAAAATGACCAATGAGTCGGTCGGTAATGGGCGTAACCATGGGAAAAGTACTGCAAACCAAGTACCGTGCGTGAATGGTCGCTTTCTTTTTGTAATAAATTCCCAAACCGTACAAAATCAAAAAAGCAATGAGCGCGTTGATTACCAATGCAATAAAGAAATATTCCATCGTTCCTAACGCTTGGCTCTTGCCAATTTGGAATTTGAGCAAATCCAACGTAGTGAGGATAATCAACGGAACCAATACGTAAGAATATTTCCCAACCTGGCGGTGCAATGCCGTTTTCTTTTGGCGAATGAGGTAAGGTTGCACAACCAGCATGGCGCACCACAAAATGAGGCTGATACCGTGGGTGTGCATTCGATAATTGGCTTGGTCTAGCAATCGGGAAAAATAACTAAACCAAAAGCCGATGACCATCAACAGGAAAAATCCAATGAAGTAGAAGTGACTTTTTTTGAATAACGTAGTTTCGAGTTTCATAGATGAGTGAGTTTTTAGGGGAATCAAACGGAGGGAAGTACTGAAATCGGTAGCGTAATCGTAAACGTTGTTCCTTTTCCTTCTGCACTTTCTACTCTCAAGGTGCCACCGTGCCCTTTGGTAATGATGTCATAACTCAAACTCAAGCCAAGCCCTGTACCCTCGCCCGTGGGTTTGGTGGTGAAGAAAGGTTGGAAGATTTTGGGTAAAATGTCATTTGGAATCCCGTTTCCGTTGTCGCTTACTTTTATTTCGACTGCAATTGCAAGGCGTTTTGTTTGTACCGATACGGTTGGGGCTGGTAGGGACGTTGCATGCAACGTCCCTACGGTATTTCGTTGGTTGACGGCGTAAAAGGCGTTATTAAACAAATTTAACAGGACGCGGCCAAGGTCTTGCGGTACGACATTGACAGCTGGGAGAGAAGGGTCAAGATTAGCCTGAAAATCAGCATTGAACGATTTGTCTTTGGCCCTCATTCCGTGAAAGGAGAGCCGCAAATATTCGTCGCACAGGGCGTTGATGTCGGTGGGTTGGCGTTCGCCAGTGCCCATCCGCGAGTGGCCGAGCATGCCCTTGACGATGGAAGAAGCGCGCTTGCCGTGGTGATTGATTTTCTCTTGGTTTTGGGTTAAATCGGCGAGTAGTTCGCTGATAAGGTCAGGTTCTTTTTCAGTGTCGGGCTTTTCAAATTCCTCTTTCAATTCGCTCACAAGTTCAATGGATAATTCCGAAAAGTTATTGACAAAGTTCAACGGATTCTGAATTTCGTGGGCAATCCCTGCGGTTAGTTCACCAAGACTCGCCATTTTTTCCTTTTGCACCAGTTGGTCTTGCGCTGCTTTTAACTCTTCCAGCGACTTCTCTAGCTTGGATGTTCGCTCGCGCACTTGGCGTTCGAGGGTTTCGTTCTGGGCCTCCAAAATTTGTTGTTTTTCTTGTTCTTGCTGCAACGTCTTTTGGGTAAGCGAGTTATTTTCCTGCAACTTTTCAATCAGTACTTTATTGGTTTGGGAAAAGCTGATGGCTAAGTAAAGCGAGATTGAAAGCGGAACGCACAAAACGGCGATTTGGTAGGTAATAATGCCTCCAAAACCTTGCGGAAACAGGGGCGCTAGGCCGTAGTATTCGAGGAGAACATCGAAGTAAAACAACATAAACATGACCAGCGAAAGACACATCCCAATCATAATGAGGCGTGCGCCAGGCTGGTGTTTACGAAGTGCAACGAGCGTTACCCGAATCACTTCGGCGGTCATTAGGAGTTCCGTGCCAAATTCGGCCCATATAGAACCAAGCGAGTACGGCGTAAAAAGGCTAAGCATGATAAAAGTGCCAAACACAACGATAAGCCAAAAGAGGATGCCCGTTTTTTGGTGAAAAATCTCGTAAATGGCACGGATTAGGAACAAATAAGCAATGGGAAAAGAAATAGTTTGAATAAATTCGACGATGAAATAGAGGGAGAGCGTCTCGACAAAATCGAACGAAAGGGGAATACAAAAAAACGCAACCCCCAAGGCGAAGGTCGTACCTGAGAAAAAAAGATTGGCGCGTTGCGTGCGGTAGAGAAAGAAAAACGATAAATGTAAAAAGGTAAGAATAAAAAATACGCCTACTTGAAACCACCCGTAATAACTTTGTAAACGTAGGTAGGCCGAGGTTTTGGGCGCGTTTTCGGTTTCTATGAGCGTTGCCCTAAAACAGTGGTTTTTGTTGAACCCTACGCGATTGTAAAACGAGTTTCGCTCGTACGCTACCCGAACAGAAATTTGCACAAACGGATAACTGACCGAATAAGGAAGACCGATGGAGCTGTTTTGAAAAATGTGGGCCGCTTGTACAACACCCCGCTTTAGGTCAATTTTACCGATGGTACGTGCCAGCAGCCCATTGATATACACTTCCGAGGCCACGCTTTGGCTGATTTGAAGGGTAGTCAGTTTTTGAGCAACTACGGGTGAAAACTCAATCGTCGTTCGGAACCATCCGTAGCCTTTTTGCGAAAGCCCTGGTATGGTATTTACGTCTTGTGTGGGGTCAACTATTTGCCAATCACTGTCGTCAAATTCGGGATTAGTCCATTCATGGTTGTCGCCCGCGTGCCATTTCCATCCATTGGTCAACACCAACCCTTTGGACGGAATACTGTCGATGCTACTGACGTTTTGGCCTTGGGCAACGACCCAAAACAGCAAAAAGAAAAGGATTAAAATCGGGTTTTTCATGGAAAGGCTGTATTGAAAAGAATGGTTTGGAAACATTAGGAAACGGCAATGGGCGCGGTTACAAGGGGAAGTCGAATCGTAAATGTAGTACCGTTACCCTCTTCCGATTCTACTTCGATTTTGCCACCGTGGCCTTTGGTAATGATGTCATAGGCCAACGATAAACCTAAACCAGTGCCTTGGCCCGTAGGCTTGGTGGTAAAAAAAGGTTGAAAAACTTTCGCTTTCACTTTGTCGCTCATGCCTAATCCATTGTCTTTGACTTTGATAATGAGCTGATTGTCGCTTTTTTCGGTGAGCACACTCACCTTGGGTTTGAAAGAAGGGCTAGAAGCCCGTGCCACATTGACGGCGTAAAACGCGTTGTTAATAAGGTTGAGCAGCACGCGGCCAATGTCTTGAGAAACTACGTTGATTTGGGGTAGATTAGGTTCGGTAATCAACTCAAAATCAGCATTAAAACTTTTGTCTTTGGCGCGCATTCCGTGGTAAGAGAGGCGCAGGTATTCGTCGCACAAGGCATTGATGTCGGTGAGTTGTCGTTCGCCTGTGCCCGTCCGTGAGTGTTCCAACATGCCTTTGACGATGCTGCTGGCGCGTTTGCCGTGGTGGACAATCTTTTGCAGGTTTTGTCGTAAATCGCCCGCAATGGCTTTCACTTCTTCGGTGTCGCCGCGCTCAAGTTCTTCTTTCATTTCGTCGATTAATTCGGTTGATACTTCCGAGAAATTATTGACAAAATTCAACGGATTCTGAATCTCGTGGGCAATGCCCGCCGTCAACTCTCCCAATGAAGCCAATTTTTCTGATTGCACCAACTGCGCTTGCGTGGCTTTGAGGCTTTGCAATGACTTTTTGAGTTCGGATGTACGCGTGGCTACTTGTTTTTCGAGCAACTCATTTTGGGTACTCAAGAGGTGCTGTTTTTCTTGCTCTTGGGCTAAATTTCGCGCCGAAAGTTCTTCGATTTCGGTGATTTTTTTGAGCAATGAACGGTGTGTTCGGGTGTATTCTTTTACCAATGACAACGAGAGTCCAACGGGAATACTCAATACAAAGATGAGCGCTAAAATGCCTAAAACAACCAGGAAATATTCGCTAGTAGATTGAGGCGAATTAAAGTTGTAAGCCAACATCCCAAACAGAATGGAGACCGCAAAGAACACCACGATACAAACCGCCATCGCGATGAGGGTATTGACGGGCACTTTGGCGTTGGGGTGGCGTCGGCGGTCGGCGAGGATACTGACCCGAATAAAGTCAACAAACAGCAAAACGAAGAAAGGCCAAGTTTGAATCTCAAAGGGGAGCGTGATGTCAAAAATCGTGGATGTCAAGGCCAACGCCATGAGTCCTGTTTGCAGGTAAAAGAAATACTTGAAGGGCTGATCGAGGTAGAGATACAGCGAGACATTGATGAGAAGAAGACCAAGATAAAGTGTAATCAGCGTGATTAACTCATTGATTTCGTGGCCACTAATGGTGGTAATATGGTCGTCGAGGAAGTCGGCGAAAAACGAAATACCAAACAATAACAACGTAAACCCCAGCGATAAACTAACCTTTTGCTGGCGGTTGGTTGAATAAAAAAGAAAGTGTAATAAGCTGAAAATAAAGAAAACGCCAATGCAAAATGCCAGCGCTCGACTCATTTCTAGGTTATCCCGATAAAAGGAACCTCCCCAGCGATTAATGTCGTGAAGTTTGATTTTGAAAAGCTCTTGACCCGTGCCTGGAAAATAGAAATTGCTTTTCGTAAATGAATAGCGAATGGCTAAAACGTGCTGCAACGTGTCTGGAAGTGTGATTGGGAGCAATTCGGCCAGCACCTTGGTTTTTTCTACGGCGGGGTTGGTACTGACGACCCCAACCTTGTGGAGCAGCTTGCCATCGAGGTAAATTTCCGACGCACCCATTTGTTCAATGCTTAGGAACAACGTCTTTTTTGCAAGACTCGAATCAACGCGCAGTGGTTTGCGAAACCAGCCAATTTGGGCTTCGCGCAGTTCGGGGAAATGGCTGATATTTTTGTACAAAACGGGTGAATCTTTCCAAGTAGAGTCATTGAACGACGGAGCCGCCCACTCGGCGTTATCGCCTTCTTTCCATTTCCAAAACTTAGACAAAGAGGTGCCATCCGAGGAAATGCTCTTGATAGGGGCGCGGTTTTGGGCCCAAGCTTGACAACCGACTAGAATGAATAGAAAAACTTTTAATAAATGCTTCATAAAAAATGAGGTTAGGAAGGATTGGGCAAAGTAATGGTAAACGTCGTCCCTGTTCCTTCAATGCTGTCGAGTTCGATGGTTCCTCCGTGGCCTTTGGTGACGATGTCGTAGGCCAAACTTAGCCCCAGACCCGTGCCTTGCCCCGTGGGTTTGGTGGTAAAAAAGGGTTGGAAAATTTTGGATTTGAGCTCATCAGGAATGCCCGTTCCGTTGTCTTCTACTTTGATGACGATTGCCTGTTCGGTGGTTTGGGTATGTACCGAAACCGTGGGGGAATAGTCTATGATTCCTAATTTTCCCTTGGCCTGCACGGCGTAAAAAGCGTTGTTGATGAGGTTGAGCAATACCCGCCCAAAATCCTGCGGAATGACGTTGACTTTTGGCAAAGATTCATCAAAAAACGTATTCATTTTGGCATTAAATGACTTGTCTTTGGCACGTAGTCCGTGGTAACTCAAACGCAAATATTCGTCGGCGAGGGTATTGAGGTTGATGGGCTCTTTTTTACCCGTGCTTGCGCGTGAGTGCTGGAGCATCCCTGTTACAATACTCGATGCGCGTTTCCCGTGGTGGTTTATTTTTTCTAGGTTTCGAAAAATATCATCCAAAATCTCGTTCTCCAATTCTTCGTCGCGCTCTTCTTTGGTACGTTCCGATTTGAGTTCGTCGAGCAGTTCTACCGACACTTCCGAGAAGTTATTGACAAAGTTAAGCGGGTTCTGTATTTCGTGGGCGATGCCCGCCGTAAGTTCTCCCAAACTCGCCAGTTTTTCCGACTGAATCAGTTGTTGTTGGGTGGCTTGTAGGTGTTTTAAAGATTGCGTGAGGGCAGCGGTTCGTTCGGCTACTTGTTTTTCAAGCAGGTCATTTTGTTGAGAAAGAATGCGTTGTTTTTCCAACGATAACTCTTCTACCTCTTTTAGCTTTGACTGTAATTCTTTTTCGGTGGTTGAAATACTACGCGCAATCAACATAGAAAGTGTCAGCGGCGTACACGCATAAAAAGAAATCATTAAGAAATTGGCCCAGTTTTGCACCGAACCGACTTGAATAGTTCCCGAAATAATGAGCAAACGAGCGCTCAAAAAAACAATCATTAAGACAAACGAAAGAATCAGAGAACGGGAGTCGAGCTGATTGGATTTGCGGGCAAGTACAACTTTTCGGACGACTTCTATCAACAGCCCAAGAATACTCCCGTAATAGATGTATTGGGTGAACGGAGCGTTGGGGACAAGAAGGCTTGTAGAAGTAACACCTATAAAAACAACACCTACCACCTTAAAAAACCAAGAAATGGGCTGCTGTAGGTAGCTGATAATGGTGTAGCAAAGGATGAGTATATAAAGTGAAATAAAGAGACTGTAGGCAAAAGTGAGAAGTGAGGCGGTGAAAGGATGGGTGGTGCCAAATAAAACATCACCTGTCACAAAATGCAGCGTGGCAAACAAAAGACACAGAGCAAAGGTGCGGTTGTAGCTTTTGATTGTATTGTAGAGATAAAGGATAAAATGCAAAACGGCCATGACCAGAAATAACCCCGCCAATGACCAATGATACCAAGCGACGTATCTGCCTGATTGAAAGGCTTTTTCAAAACGTCCCGTTGGCTCAATCAGTGTACATTCAAACAGCACCTTTTTGGAAGGAAATAACTTTTGCAAAAACGCCGTTGGACGACTGGTGTACGAATGCCGAACGGTGAGGGTATAAATTCCTGCTTTGGGAAAAACAAGGTACGAAATACTGCCCAAGCCTGTCGAATAGGTGCTTTCGGAGGTGGGGTCTTCGCTCACTTTTCCAAGCTGACGAAGGCGCTTTCCGTTGAGATAGACTTCGGATGCACCCGTCTGACGGGTAAGAAGGGCGAGCGGGCGTTGACACAGGTTGGAGTCTATTGTTAGGATAAGCCGCAACCAACTGACTTTTGAGGAAGCAAAATCAGGGTTTTCAGAAAAGGGTAAAGACACGTCGATGGGCTTCCAAACGGTATCTTTTGCGTTTTCTGGCCGCCAGCTCCATCCTTTGTCAAAGGGTTTTCCAGCAGGAGGCAGAGAGTCCACTTGGAGGGGAGGAAGCTGCGCATTGGCGAGGGTGGCAGCGCAGAAAAGAAAGAGGAATAAACAATGCTTCATCAATGAGTGGGTAAAATAATGGTAAATGTCGTTCCTTCTCCTTCGACACTGTCGAGCTCGATGGTTCCTCCGTGGCTTTTGGTGACGATGTCGTAGGCCAAACTCAGCCCTAGCCCCGTTCCCTGCCCCGTGGGTTTGGTGGTGAAAAAAGGTTGGAAAATTTTGGATTTGAGTTCTTCAGGAATACCCGTTCCGTTGTCGCCTACTTTAATGACAATTCCTTGGTCGGTTTTTTGGGTACTAACCGTCACGGTAGGCATATAGTTTTCGGGTTGGCTGAGGCTTCGGGCTTGTACGGCGTAAAAAGCATTGTTGATGAGGTTGAGCAATACCCGCCCAAAATCCTGCGGAATGACGTTGACTTTGGGCAAAGATTCATCAAAAAACGTATTCATTTTGGCATTGAATGACTTGTCTTTCGCGCGCAAGCCGTGGTAACTTAGGCGTAAATACTCGTCGGCGAGGGCGTTGAGATTGACGGGTTCTTTTTTACCCGTACTGGCTCGTGAGTGCTGAAGCATCCCCGTAACGATGCTCGAAGCGCGCTTTCCGTGATGGTTTATTTTTTCTAAATTCTGAAAAATATCGTCCAAAATCTCATTTTCAAGTCCTTCGTCGCGGTCTTCTTTGGGTCTGGCACGTTCCGCTTTGAGTTCGTCGAGCAGTTCAACCGACACTTCCGAGAAGTTATTGACAAAGTTGAGCGGGTTCTGAATCTCGTGGGCGATGCCCGCCGTGAGTTCGCCCAAGCTCGCCAGTTTTTCCGACTGAATCAGTTGCTCTTGGGTGGCTTTGAGGTGTTCGAGGGCTTGTTGTAATTCTTCTTTTTGTTTGGTGATTTCGGCAGTACGCTCGGCCACTTGGTATTCCAAATCCAATTTTTTGGCTTCCAAAACGCGGTTATTTTCCTCTTCTTGGACAAGTTTTTGGCGCTGCTTGTTAAATTCTCGTTGCTGATTTCGGGCAATAATGGCAAGCACAAAACTGAGGACAAAAACGATGGATTTGGCCGTTTGAAAGAAGAGGTCGTAGTTTTCGTAGAAGCGAGGCATCCAGTATTCGGCCAAGTTATCAATAAAGAAAACAACGCCTAACGGCACAATCATCCAAAACAACAAGCGGGCATTTGGCACTTCTTCTTTTAAAAGATAGGCGGGGTATGCCACCAAAATAAGTAAGCCAAAAAAAACGGGTGGGGAGATTTTTTCGCCATCGGTCACAACCTCCACCAATAAAAAACCAAATGCAATCAATCGCCCGATGCGAATTCGGTCGTGCCACTCGGGCAGGCGCTCAGCAGTTTGTAAAAACTTTTGAACAAAAGGTAGCAAAAAGAAAGCTACCAGAAAAGGAAGTATAAAGCTCATAACCGTGACCGAACGAGGTTTTGTTAGGAATAAGTTATATCAAAGGTCGCAATAAGTTGTTTTTTGTCCAATATCTGTATTTTTGTCCAATATTGCTTACTCGCTATGTCTTTTTACCCACTATACCGTTCGTTAGGCATCAGGGCTGAAGAAGTCCGAACCGTAGGACTGTTTTTCTTGCACCACTTTTTTTTAGGCTTTGGTACGATGCTTATTTACGTGTCGGCCAACGTCATTCTCCTTGAAAATCACCCAGAAACGAGTCTTCCGCTGGCGTACATGGCTTCGGCGGTGGGGATGATGCTGGTGGGGAAAATCTATAGCTATTTTGAACACCATTTGTTGCTCGACCGCCTGGTGATTCGGGTGCTTGGGGCGGTGCTGTTGCTGACAGCTGTCATTTTGGCGTTGGTTTATTTTGGGCATTCGGTGGCGGCTTCGGTGGCCATCATGGTGGGCTTTCGAGCGATTTATTTATTAACAAATCTTGAATTTTGGGGCGTCTCGGCGGTTGTATTTGATGTTCGCCAGAGCAAACGGTTGTTTGGAGTGATTAGCGCAGGAGACATGCCCGCTAAAGCCCTTGGGGGTGTTTTGGCAGTCTTAATTCATGGTCATACCGAACTGCTGGTGCTTATTTTATTGGCATTTGGGTTCTTTTGGGCGGCGATGTACACCGCCGTGCAAACGTTTCGGTCGCACAAAGTCGCCACCGAACACGGGCATGCTCCCGTACGCCGCACTCAAATGCCCCGCTTGATTGCGCAGTTGTTTGGGGGAAGTGAATTGATTTTTGCCATGTGTCTAAGCCTAACGGCGGTAGCCATCATGGCAACGGGAGTAGAATACGCTTTTTTTATTAACGTAAAATACAAACTCCACAGCCAAGCCGACGTGATGAAATACCTCGGTATTGTGCTGGCACTTACCTATTTACTGGCAACGTTTGTGAAGCTGATTGTTTCACGCCAAACGGTCGAGTATTTTGGCATCAACCGAATGTTGGCATTGCTTCCCGTAGGAGGAATATTGGTGTCGATGGCATTGGGCGTGATTTTCTTCACGGAGGCCGATGTGTCGGTGCAATTGGTGGCTTATTGCTTTGTCTATTTAGGTTTTGAGGTTGTGCGTCGAGCACTTTTCGACCCTGTGTTTTTGGTGCTTTTTCAGCCACTTTCTACCCACCAACGTCTGCGCGGACATACCCTCGCCAAAGGTTTCTACGAGCCACTGGGACTAGGAATTGGTGGATTGATGCTGTATTTGAGCCATCATTTGTGGCAAGGAGGTGACTGGTTTTTGGTAGAAGAAATTGTGATTGGGGCGTTGTTTGCCTTGTGGTTTTTGAGGAGAACGTACCGTCAATACGTGCTTACGTTGCAAGAAGCATTGAGCAAACGTTTTATGGCGGCCGAAGATTTGGCCGTGCCCGACGAAGCCGTTCATGCCGTGTTAAAGAACTTGCAAAGTGACAAACCCAAGGAAGTAATCAACGCGATTGAATGGTTGGTGGCCAATCGGCCGAAAAGTGTGTCATCAGATCGGCTGTATCGGTACGTGACGGAGCTGGTAGGGCATTCCAACGAACGGATTCGGGTGAAAGCCTTGGATATTACCGACCAACTTAAAGTAAAGCTCAAACCTGCCCAGCTGCGAATGATGATTTTGCACGACGCTGAAGCCAGCGTACGGGAGAAAGCGGCATTTGTATTAAGTAAAGATTCTGAATCGGCGGCGGTAGAGTTTTTGTACCACGACGATTTGGTGGTTAGAAAGGGTGCATTACTTGGACTGCTGACCACCCATCCTGAACAAGTACAAGGGCAAACCGCGCTGAAAGCCATGCTGCAAAGTGAGCAGGTGAAAAGCCAGTTGGCCGCTCTCGAAATAGTCAAAGAATTGGGCTTATCAATCCACACTAAACTGATAGGTAATGCACTAAAACAGTCTGACCCCACGGTGGTCATGGCAGCGATTGAGACTGCGGGAAAGTTAAAAGATCCAGCGCTGACGGAGCAAGTAGCGGGATTGTTAAAAGAAAAAATATATTGGCGGCAAGCGGCACGAAGCTTGGCTCAGTTAGAAGCCATACCTGTACTATCTGCTTTAGAAACTTCGGCTAACTCCTTGACAGTGACCCAACGTGTGATAGTGACCGCAGGGCAAATGCAGTCGGAAGAAGCCCACGCTTTGTTGGTAGCAATGCTTCAACGCCCCGACGTAACGATTCGAACTTCGGCTTTGCAGGCGTTGAAAAACTACCCCAATGCGCGAGGTAAAGCTATTATTTTTGAGCAATTGCTGAAAGAAGAGTTTTTGTTGGCACAACGTTTATTGCACGCTACCAATGAAACAGACCTCGGCAATGACCTTAAAAATAGCCTTAACTACGAACAAGAAGTGCTGATTCAGCGGATTTTTGGCTTGCTAATGCAACAATATGACCAAGAGGCGATTCTGAGCACGCAGGCAAGTTTGTTGCACAGCTCGCGCGAACGCCGCGCCAATTCGCTCGAATTACTTCAAAATGTGGTGCCTCGTCAGGTATATGCGAGCTTACACGCGCTGCTCGACAACGTTGCCGATGCCGATAAAATCCGCTTAATGGATGCTCAACTGGGGGCATCGACAGCTAATGGATCAATCAAAGACTATATTTTACAGCAAGGAACGCGCTATTTTACCGATTGGACTATCCGATTGGCTTTGCGTGGTATCCCGCTCGAAACCTTATTTCAATACCCCGATTTACGCCTTATGAGTCATTCTTCTGCCACCGCTACGGTTTCGATTACGGAACGGGTTATGGTTCTAAAAAACACCGAACTTTTTGCCGAAACCCCCGAAAACGTCCTGAGTAGCATTGCGCCCATCATGCGCGAAGTTAGCTACCACGAAGGTCAAACGATTTTTGATAAGGGTGACTTGGGAACAAGTATGTTTGTGATTTATGACGGCGAAGTGGGAATCTACGATGGCAAAGTTCAGCTGGCGACCTTTGGTCGGGGAGATGTTTTTGGGGAATTAGCCCTACTTGATACCGAACCTCGCTCGGCGGCGGTAGTGACCTTGACAGACGTGCAACTATTCCGAATCGACCAAGGGGATTTTTATGATTTGATGGACGAACGTGGCGAAGTGCTTCGGAACATCATCAAAATTCTTTGCCAACGGATTCGCACCCAAAATACCAAGCTGCGCCAGCTTTCGACGAAATAAAAAAACGCTGGGAAAAGCGTCGGGTTGAACGGGGGGGGAAGCGTCGGGTTTTGAGAAACCCTCGACACGATAATCGGGTTGTGAGCAACCTTCCACACAATCAGATTGCTCACAACCCGACGAAATCAATCTTCTGTTTTTATACTTCCAATTCAAACTGAAAAGAGGCTAGCACCGCTCCATTGACTTGAATGTCAATCTGATGGGTGCCTGCGTATAGTTGCCGCGTAGTCATGTTGGGACGAAAAACGTGGCGTTTGGAAAGTGTTTGAGGAGTTTCGGGATGAAGGGTGAGCGTTTGTAATTTAAAGACTTTTTTGCTGGTCATTACTCCTTGCTTATTCTGAAAATACAGAATATAATCCACTACGGCGGTTTTGGTTTCGGTGCTGCTTAGTTCAAATGAAAACGAAAGTGAGTCGCCTACTTTCACCCGCGTATCGAACTGCACCGCACTGAGGTTGAGGTTGGTGCTGTTTCCAAATCCTAACATATGAAGCGCTTCGGGATGACCCATTTTTACCAAAGTTCGTAACGAATGTTTGGTCATGAAGTTCATCTCACCTTCGGCCTGTTTGCCCGATGATTGCCATTGTTTTAAGGTAGTTAGCACCAATTCAGGCTGAATTTTGGCAATATCATTGAGGTGATTAGCGACACTTCTTGTAACAAAACGGGTTTTATCGGCATAAAGACGATGAAGAATGGGCAAGGCATCTTCGGCGGCAATATGAATTTTTTGAGCCCACGGCAATTTAGGCCGACTCCCTTCACTGCAAAGACGCCGAACGTGGTAATTGGAATCGTTGGCCCAAGTGAGGAGCGCCGCTAGGGTTTCTTGGGGAAAGGCGTTGATAAAAAATCGAATAGAAAACTCGGCAGAAAAACGTTTGGTCATTTCTTTGATGGCTTCCAACGAAAAATGGAGCTGCTCGCGGGTGCAGCCATAATGCGCCACAAAATCACTGAAAGGGGCATAAATAAAATCCCCGAAGTCATTGTCACTCAAGGTTTCGTCCAAAGGCGCGGGAAGTACTTGAAGCAAAATGTTGGTAGCCTTTTGATAATCTTCGGGTAAGTATTTCCGAAAACACTGCCGAATGTGTGCGATGCGTTCTTTCAGTTCTAGTTGAGGAAAGGCTTTAAGGACTTCTTGTTGAAATAGTTCTTGTTCAAAAGCGGGATACACATTGGCGATTGAACGAGTGAGAAATGCCACCTTCGACGGGTTAAAAAGATGGTCTTTGAGGGAAAATTTTTCTTCCATGAGTAATTTGTTTTGTAAGGCTGTTGACCCTGCAAAGATACAAATAGCGGTGCTAAACCTGGGAAGAAATTGGCAAAATAGTGTCGGTTTGTACATTTAAAATGAAACCCACCCGAAATACATTGTCGATGCTAATACGGGGGTCGTGCTGGAGCATTTTGCGAAGTTTTGAAATAAAAACGTCAAAACTCCGACCTAAGAAATAGTCCTTTTTGCCATAAATTTTCTCCACAGCATCTTCACGTCTCAAGATTTGGTTTTGGTGCTGACACAGTAGTTTTAATACTTCGTTCTCGGTTTCGGTCAAGCGCCACGTTTCGTTTTGGTACGTTAGCTCTTGCCTCGAATAATCAAACACATACGCACCGATGGAAAACCGTTGGCTGGGCACGGCGGTAGCAGGGGAGACTTGCCGACGCAGTAGCACTTTGATACGGCACAGCAACTCGTCTTCGTCAAAGGGCTTGGTAATGTAATCTTCGGCACCCAACTCAAACCCTTTGAGTTTGTCGTCTTTGAGAGACCGTGCTGTTAAAAATAAGAATGGAGTGGTTGTTGATTTTGCTCGACAATGTTGTGCCAGCGTAAAACCATCCATGTTGGGCATCATTATGTCAAAAATACATAGGTCAAACGGGCTACGTTGAAGGGCGACAAGTCCACTTTCTCCGTCGCGGCACAGTTTTACTTCAAAGCCATTGTCCTCCAAAAACTCTGTCAGCAAAAAGCCCATGCTGAGGTCATCTTCTACCAGTAAAATGCGTTGTTTTTGATTCATTTTCAGATGATTGTGGGGGTTAGTTAAGGCCATTGATGGTCAGACGGTAGTCAGACCATACTTTGACGATTTTTCACGGTCTTACTATCGTCTGACCTAGTCAAACCCTCGTTTGATACCGTAGGGAGATATACCTCAAACTTACTTCCACGATTTTCTTCGCTACTAACCCGCACAAAGCCGTTGTGCAGTTCAATCATACTTTTAACGTAGGCCAACCCTAGCCCAAAACCTTTGGCAGCGTGCTTATCTCCGTGATGAATGCGTTGAAATTTCTCAAAAATCATTTCTCGTTGGTTTGTCGGAATTCCAATGCCGTTATCCTGAACTGCTACGATGACGCCTTTATCGTCGGTTTGAACCGAAATCCGAATCAAGGGACGTTCTTTGGTGTATTTGAGGGCGTTATCAAGCAAATTGCGGAAAACATTTCCCAAATGTTGTTTATCTCCAAAAATATAAAGGTCGTCAGGGACATCTTCGAGTAAGAGCGTAGCTTGGCGCTCGGCAATCGGCATGGACAAGCTATCAATGGCATTTTGAAGGAGCTGACTTACCGATACGCGTTCTTTTTCGAGGGCATAGTCGCCATTTTCAACTTTGGCCAACTGTAATACCCGCTCTACTTCGTGCAGCAGTTGCTTGTTTTCGCGACGGATGATATCTATTAATTGATTGTCTTTCAGTTCGCTGTGCTTTTTGGATAACATGTTCACTGCCAATCCGATATTGCTGAGTGGAGTTCGGAATTCATGGGCCATGTTATTGAAAAAATCAACGTTGGTTTGTAGCAAACGTTTTTGTTTCATCAACGACCAGTTGACAAGTAATAGGAGTACTGTTACAAAAATCAAAATCACGACCGTAGCGAACATCATTAAGTTCATACTGCGGAGAATGAAGCTTTTTTTATTGGGAAAACTCATTCGTAGATATGCTTCGTTGCCTTTTAAAGATGGCAACGAGACGACGGTTTGGTAAACATCGGGTTGACATTGTTTGGTCGTCGAAAGGCTCAACTGGTAGTCCAAATCAATTTGATAGAATGCCAGCGTTTTGTTGAGTTCGGTTCGAAAATCGGGCTTGTCAATCAAACCTGCGGGTAAATCATTGACGTTGGCGAGGATAAGCGTTTCCGAGTTTTTGGCCATCGAACAATGACTCCCCGCGCACAAAGAACCACCGTCGTAGGTTTCGATGGTAGCACAAAGCGCCATCGACACGCGCTGATTAAAAATCTCTTCTGAGAGTTGCCAGGAGTGCCGCATCCAAATCAATTGAATTACTACCAGCGCAATTCCTCCCAGTGCCGACGCGATAAGAATGACCGATAGGTTGTTTCGTTGAATTTTCATAGAACAAATGTAACATCTAGCCAGAGAATTAAACCCTAAAATAACAACTTGATAACAAGTGGGTAACACCCCGATGACACCAAGCAAAGGGGAGGCTGCCTTACCTTTGTAGCGTTAAAACAATCAAATCAATTAATCACTCTTTAACGTATTTTTATCATGAAAAAAGTTCTTTTGTCTGCGTTGTTTTTGGTAGCCGTTGCTGCGGCCGAAGTATCAGCTCAATCGAATCCTAACTGCTGCGACAAGTCGAAGTGTTGCAAAACTGCTTGCGAAAAAACTGAGGCTTGCGCCAAAAACGACAAAAATTGCCAAACATCTTGCACCAAAACAGCATCGGCAAAACCGAGTAAACTTTCAAAATCAAAGGCCATTGCGAAATTGTAATTTGATAGCTTGGTGCAAAAAAACGCCACCCTGCGGGAGTCTCCGTAGGGTGGCGTTTTGCTAAAAGTAAGTACAGAATGTGCTTGAGCACCTAGCGTGTCAATAGCTTAAAACCAATGTCGCGGCCTTGGCCTTTGAACATCGCAAGGTTTATCCAAAAGAATGCAAACTGTTCCATGAGTTGGAATTTGTCATTTCCGCCCACATCGTAGCAAGCACCAAAACCCGCATCCAACGCTAATTGCGAAGCGATGGCTTTGCCTTTTTCTGAGTCACCCGCCACAAATGCGTCGATGGCGTGGTCACCATAAGTAGGGTCGAGCATGTTGTTAAAGCCTGTGGTGTTAAAACACTTTACGACATCGGTGGTGGCGATGTTGGCCAAAATGGCTTCCGAGGTATTGGTAAAACCTGCGGGGCCGCGCCCCATCACGATGTTCATGGTGTCGATGATAACTTTTCCCGTGGTATCGCCCAGCGATTGAGCTACTTCTACGGCCATGGGTGCGGGCGTAGCAAGCACGATGACTTCGCATTGTTGAACGGCACTTTCGATGCTTGCGAATCTATCTTCACCGATTTGGGTGGCGAGTTTGATTGACTTGTCGCTCAACGGAAACTTTGCTCCCATTAAGACGGTATGTCCTGCACCGATAAACTTCTGAGCCAACGCCCCGCCGACGTTGCCTGAGCCAATGATTGCAATTTTCATGGATTCTAGTGATTATTTAGAGGTGAATTTTGAAATGATAATACCGACGACGGCCACCATATAAAACTGCCCTACTACACCCCAAAAAGCAGCTAATAGCCTAGCATTGTCGGCCTTGGGGGTGATGTCGCCGTACCCAATGGTCGTTAGGGTAATGCTACTAAAATAAACGACTTGATGGTACTTCTCTGGAATAGTCGTTCCTTGGAGATTTTGGAAAGCATTGGGAAGATGAAAGTCGATAAGTAAAAAGCTAAAAGAAGCGACGACAATGATGAGTAAAAAGCCACTTAACGACCCCATGATGATGCTTTCGGTTACTTCGTTTTTATTGATAATTTGCCTGATAACCTCGGTGAAAATAATGGTATAAAAAAGCAAATAAGACCATAAGGCAACCTGGGTCAGTACCGAATTGACGAAGATAGTTCGTGCCGCTATCGGTACGGCGATTACTGAAATAATTAAAATATTTTTTACCCACTTTATCAGCAAATTTTGGTCGTGAAATAAGCCAAACGACCCTACGCCCAACAAAAGCATGTTGGTAGGCCAAACATAACTGGAGTAAATAGTATCGGAGAAAATGACGATTTTATCAAAAATAGCGAGGGTCAAAATGCTGAGTAAAAACTCAAATCTGTATTTCAGTAAGTGCTTTTTCATTAGTGGAGAAATCCGTTTTGAGCTTCAATTTTTGCAGGTAAGTTACGTTCTTCCAGCATTTCTTTCAAGTCTCGCTCAATGGTATTGCAAATAGACGTCATCGGAACATCGGTGATTCGATTCTCAAACGGGTCTTCGTTGACTTCACCTACTTTACCCATTACCCCAAACACAAACGAAACGAGCATACTCACGGGAATCATCAGGGCAGGAATGCCCATTTTGTTGAAGTCACTTATCAACGAAAACGGAAGAATAACCATAAACACCAGCATAAATAATTTGGTGAAAAAATGGTATTGACGCAGAAGGGGCGTGTTTTTAATGCGTTCGCACGCTCCTTGAAAATTATTAAAACCCGCTAGTGTAGGTTCGAGACTAATGTTGTCGAATGCTCCTAAAATTTCTGAACGCATTCCTTCTTTGATACGAATACCTTGATTTTGAAGTAAATAGTTGGGTTTGTTAGTTTTTTGGAGGAGGTGTTGGTACTCATGTTCTGACAATAAGTGTTTGACCTCGTCCCATGAATCCTGACGACGAAGGTGTAAGCGTAGCGCATGAGCAAAGGCAATTTGACGGTAAATCAATTCCTTTTTGTAATCATCGACCTGCTGTGGGGAGGCTTTGCCAACCGCGACGGCGTTGTCGGCATTGGCGATGATTTGGCGGGCAAAAATTCGACTATTGTTAATAATACTCCCCCAAAGGGTGCGAGCTTCCCACCAACGACTGTAGGAATTGTTGTTGCGAAAAGCTAAAAAAATGGCCAACGCACTCCCTAAAATGGCCGCGACAGAAAAGGGTAAAACTACTTTTTCAAGGTGCTGATTGTGATACAAAAAAAATACGCCTACCGTAAGTAAAGTAGAAACCAGTAACTCGGTAAGCATGTATCGAGCGACGGCAATGGGGTTAAATACTTTGCGTAGAATCATGGTGGTTAGAATTCGTTGCGTATAAAAATTCCTAGATTTTGTGTGCTGGAGAATTCCTTTTTCCCTGTTTGATTGAGGTCTAGCATCAGTCCACCCGCCCATGTATGAAACCTTGTACCCAATCGAAAGCGCTGAGTAAGGTTCCAAAGTTGCGTATTTGGGGAATACACAGGAAATACTTCAGCTTGAAAAAAGCCTTTCCATTGACGGTTAATGGTAGGTTGATAGCGGAAAAGACCAAATAAATCGATGTTATTTTCTTTTTTTACATCAGTCACAAGCCAGCCAAAAAACATAAAGTTCTCTTTTTGTTTGTTGTATTGAATGCCCACTTTTGGGGTGAACCCTGCATTTAGAAAAGAGGCAACGCCAACAATCCCTAGTCCATTTTTGAAATTATACGAAAGGGCATTAGTCGAACCAAAGGCGGTGGGTGAATTTTGGTAATCGGTACTTGCTCGGTTACGGCTAAAAAACAGGAACGGTGTGGTTTCGTTTTCGATATTTTTGAAGTTTTTAAACCACATTAAGTCTATGCCCGCCCGTTTATGCCCCGCATATATTTCTACTGATTGGGCATGGGAGGATATAAAGCCTGTGAGTAGGAAAAGAAGGAGAAATTTTACACTGTTAAGCACCATCGTTGATGAGTGTTGTAGGTGTTTTTTCACACAGATTATTGTTCACAGATAAACCCAGATTAGTTCTGCGTTTATCTGTGTGTTAAATCTGTAAAAATCTGTGTGAAAGGTTTGTTAAATTAATTACCCAACGATTTTACCACTAATTCAGCCGCTGCGGCACCCGAATTTTGCTGTTGACCCGTAATCAAATTTCCGTCTTGAATCGCATACGAAGAGAATGGTGCGGCTACTTTGAAAGTCGTTCCTGCTAATTTTTGCGCTTCGGTTTCAATGCGGTAGGGCTGAATTTTCATGCCCACGGCTTGGTCAGCAAATTCTTCTTCGGCATCGGCAAAACCCGTCCACGTTTTTCCCGCAACAATCAATTCTCCGTTTGATTTTTTAGCTTCGAGCAACAACGTTGTCGAGTGACAAACGGCGGCACTGGGCTTGCCAGCTTCGTAGAAATTCGCAAAAAGTTTTTCTAGTTCTTGGTTGCCTCTAAACGTGTACATCGGCCCTTGGCCACCTACCAAAAAGATGGCATCGTACTCGTCTGCCTTTACTTCGGTTAGTTTTTTGGTGTTGGTGAGCATCTCGTTGAACCACTGCTGTTGCATGTAGCCCAACGAAATTACGTCGTGGGCAGAATAGCCACTGGCATCGGTGGGATTAGAGTAGGTGTCCATCTCCAATTTTCCACCTTCGGTCGAAACCAGCTCTACTTCATAGCCTGCTTCTTGGAAAACACGAAGTGGATGCGTAAGCTCTGCCACCCAAAATCCAATGGGCCAACCTGTTTGCTGTGAGATACTTGGCGAACTAGCCACCATTAAAATTTTGCCCTTAGTAGGTGCGCCGTGGAAATGAACGTAGCTGTTAATTTCTGTAATCATTGTGATGTGTGTTGGTTGTTTATTTGTGGAGCAAAATTGGGTGACCAAGCATACAAAACCATGTGTACCACTTTTTTGTACGATACGCACTAAAAAGTATGTATAAAATTATGAAGATGTATGTTTATTTTTGAAGACAGATAGGTCTCGAATAAGTGTAACTGCTTCGCAATCAGTGGGCTGGATTTTTTACCCGCAGACTCACGCAGATTGTTACGCAGATTTTCGCTGACTGATTCTGCGCTGTTTTGCGGGTATTTATTCTGCGCAATCAGCGGGTTCAAATAGTTTTACACTGACTAATTTAAAATGGGAGATTTTAGATACAACGGCAAAATGTATTACAATCCAGTAGAGTTCGCAATGGACCGAATTGGAGGGACGTGGAAAATGCCGATTTTGTGGCGGTTGAAAGACCGTGTTATGCGGTACAGTGAGTTACAGAAAGACATCCCGCACATATCGCAAAAAATGCTTACTACTCAACTGCGCGAACTCGAAGAGGATGGGTTTGTGGTAAGAAAAGTATATGCAGTGGTGCCACCCAAAACCGAATACACCATCACCGAACGCGGACTTCGCGCCATTGAAGTAGTGAAGGTTATCAGAAACTATGGGTTAGAATTGATGGCAGAGATGGGGATAAGTGATACAATTTAAACTTAAACGTATTGATTAAAAAACAGCAGTGTATCCGCTATGTGTTCTTCCCAATACTCCCACGAATGACCACCTGAAAATTCTTGGTAGGTGTGTTGTATGTCGTTGATAGATAGGTTTTTGTGTAATTCTCGGTTGTGCTCAATTAAAATATCTTCGCTGCCACAATCGAGACGGAAAGGAGGTAAATGGTCTTTGTTTTTGAGCAAATAGTCCCAAACGCCGTCTTGTTCCAACGCATCTGATTGTAGTTGGTCGAAATCTTCCACAAACTCAGCAAGCTGACTAAAATGGGTGATACTTGACAAGCCCGAAAATGCCCGAAACAAACTGGGGTATTTTGCTCCCAAGCGCATTGCTCCAAAACCACCCA
Organism: Runella sp. SP2; assembly: GCF_003711225.1. Classification (NCBI taxonomy): domain Bacteria; kingdom Pseudomonadati; phylum Bacteroidota; class Cytophagia; order Cytophagales; family Spirosomataceae; genus Runella; species Runella sp. SP2. The sequence goes on from NZ_CP031030.1 coordinate 272,827, forward strand.
TCGACAGCCCCGTAATAAAAATGGGGGACTCGTTCGTCGCTTGCGGGAACTGCTCTTTTATTACTTCTACCACATCTTCTACAATCCAGCGCTCGTAATCGGCGGTTTTGTGGGGTACATAACCACTGCCATCACCGTACAATCCATCAGACGGCATCACCAATATCATGGGTTTGATTTGCCCCGCGTCTATGAGTTGTTGTGCCGTTTCGTGTACTTTTCCTTTTACTGCCCAAGCCCAATGACTGCCATACACTCCGTGCAACAAAATGACAATAGGTAGCACTCCCTCGGTGGCTGAGGGGGTGTAAACGGTCAAATCTGCCCGTTTTTTCAACGCATTACTTTTAACGGTGATAAAGTGTAAACCTTGAAAAAAGGCATTTTCAGTCGTAAAAAATGAACTCATAGGGTTGTTTTTAAAACACAATGACTCCTTTGGCATTCACGCCCGCGTGCATGTCGGCAAACGCCTGCGATAAATCGCTAAGCGAGTAAGTGCGGGTCACCATTTCGTCTAAAATCAAAGCACCTTTGGCGTAGAGGTCTTGCAAAATGGGGAAGTCTATTTGTGGACGGGTCTTGCCGTACAATGGATTGATATACACCTTATCCCATTCAAATAGATTCATATCAATCACAATCTCCTGCTCTATGCCGCTGACCTGCACTGCCATGCCCGCATTTCGAACCATCGCCAACGGTGCTGCCCCCAATTCTGGAATGGCTGTGCACTCAAATGCATAATCAGCGCCGCGCCCGTTGGTCATGGTTTTGACTACTTTTGACGCATTCGACAAACCTTTGTCGGTTTTTTCGGCCAGAACCGTGTGCGTGGCGCCGTATTCTTTGGCCATTTCGAGCCGTAAAGGATTGATATCGACGGCAATGATTTTGCCAGCGCCTGCGATGCGTGCGCCTTGGATAACATTCAGACCTACACCGCCCGTACCCAACACTACCACCGATGTGCCTGGTTTTACCTTGGCCGCATTCACTACCGACCCGTAGCCCGTCATTACGCCACAACCCACAATCGCCGCAGAAGCGAACGGCATCTCAACGTGCATTTTTACACAAGCGGCCTCACGCACAAGGGTGTATTCGGACATGGTGCCGAGGCTAAAAGCGCGCTCAATTGGTACATCGTTGTAGGTGGTTGAACTAAAAGTGGCGTGTCCTTCGCTTAGTTTATTCCCCGCCGTGACGGCCGAATTACGTTCGCAAATGTGCTGATTTCCTTCTTGGCATTGAAAACATTCATAGCAGGGAATCGCCCAATTGAGCATTACTTTGTCACCCACTTGCAGCGATTTTACGCGATTCCCTACTCTTTTTATAATACCAGCCCCTTCATGTCCCATTACCAGCGGCTTTCCCCACGACTGCGAATCCCAGTCGGTATGGCATACTCCTGCGGCTTTGATTTCTACCAATACCTCATCACCTTGTGGGTCGGCTACGGTGATGTTTTGAATGGAAAAATGACCGTTGCCATCGGCAATGGCGGCTTTGGATTGTAACATGGGTTCGTGCTTTTTAAATGTTGCAGTTTATCTCACGAATTATTTCGCTTTTAATGCTTCGCCTTCAAACTGAATACCGTCCCAGCCGTACTTGATAAAGTTGCGGATGTTTTGGTGATCGTTGCCGTCGGGGTTACCGAGGACGTCTTTGTTGTAAAAATCACCAAAGCAATGCAAAGTTTCTTGTTGGCTCAAGCCAGCTATTTTGGCAAAAGAAAATACTTTGCACGAACCTGAATTTTGTCCTGCCTCATTGTACGTTTCGCCGTTTTTGAAGGCCGTAGGGGTAAATTCAAAATTTGCCTCAATGTGGGCAATCACTTCTTGAAAACTGATTTCGTTGGCTTTAATTTTATCTAAAATCATGTGTTATTTTTTGCCACAAAGGTAGGAATTATACAGTCAGCAATTCCATCAAATCACGTTTTTGACCCGATTCCAAGTCAATTAATTCAAAGCGTTTGGCGGAGGTATAAGATCCCATGTCGGTATCGCTGTTGATAAGAACTGCACCCATCAAAATCACGTATTTGCAGTTGTAGGTAGTTTTGGAAACCAATTCACAAATACGAGCGTCAATGGCTTCATAAATTACTTCAGTCGCTTCATAAAGAGGGGTTTGGGCGGAAAGAATGCGTTCTTTTTGTTTGAGCAATATCTGTTCAAGCATGTTCATTTGGTAATCCAATTCAGTGATGTTTCCCTCAACGATTTGGTTGGTCATTAACTTTGCCAAGGCTCCTTTCGCAGCCCCGCAGCAGCCGCTGTTTTTGTGTTGTCCAAAACGGTGAATTTCGCCAATAGTGCCCGTTTTGGTAATCCCGATATGCGGGCCGTAGTAAATAAACACCGCGCCATTGTCAGGAACGTGGCTGGCAAAAGCGCCCATGCCCGTTAGCCCCGTAAAAGGAAACCCGTCTAGGCCACCCATTTTGAAGGGGCCGAGCAGTTCTTTGGTACGAGCAGGGTATTGAATACTGTTGACGTCGTCGCTGCAAACGCTGTCGGCAAGCATTACTTGTTCGGGTTCGAGGTTGAGGTGTTCTTCGATAAAGTCAATAAAACGATTGACGCTGTCGATGGTCGTAATGGCATTAGGATACCACTGACGAATGATTTTTAATTTCTCTTTCTTGAGCATGATTTTTGCGAATTTGGGCTATAAAACAATGTTGTTTTGGGGTTGAATGGCGGGCGGAAGGTCAGTTTCACCAAGCATTTCCCGCATATCAATTTCGATGGTTCGGCTCATTTGGGAAATCGGAACGTCGTTGGGACTTCCTTCAAATGGGTTTTCGGTACTTTCACCCACTTGGTCGAGCGTGGTGTACATCCAGCAAATCAGAATACTAAACGGCACCACAAACCAAATCATGTGTCCTTGCAACACGCCCGAAATGGTTTCGTTGAGTTTGTCAAAATCTTTGAGCATTCCGTAGGGGAGGAGAATGCAAAAAATCCGAATAAAAACGGTGTTAATCGTCGCAAACTGACGCGGATAGGGGAAGTTTTTGATGCGTTCGCTGCGGCCTTGCTGGTCGTACAAATCCTTGATGGCGCGTTGCATTTCAACAAATTGAATGCTGTCGATTTGGTGGTTGCGGTACAGCTCCTTGATGGTTTTACTTTGTAAGCTCAGCAGTTGAGCCGCCTTGTTTTTAGTACCCATAATATACGAAAGTTCGTCTTTCGAAAGGTACTTTTCCAATTCGCTTTCCAACGAGCTTTGTTTTTCAGGAACAGAATAGTATTTGTCTTGGTACTCTATGTTATGTTGAAGCGACTGTGCTTCCCACGAGCGGCCATCGCGCATGGCATAGCGCAAGGCAGTTAGCCAAGCAAAATGCCGATAAACCAGTTGTTTAGACTGTTGAGGATTATCCAAAAAATCGCGTGCCATAACGCCCCACGCGCGGCTACTGTTGAGAATACTACCCCAAATTTGCCGCGCCTCCCAGGTTCGGTTGTAGGTTTGGGTATTCTTAAAACCCACAATGAAGGCCGTGGCGGTACCTAACAAGGCTACTACTGTCCAAGGTACAGCCAGCCATTGCAAATTTACATATTCGTACAAAAGCACAGGTATGACGCTCAGAATGACGAATTTGAAGATGTTTTTACGGGTCCAGATGAGAAGTTCGGCGGTTGAATATCTTTTTCCTGCGTGCATGGGTCTATGTTGGGTTTTGAAGTAAATATACTAAGGCTTGAATTTAATCATATTCTCAGTCTCATTTGAATACTGAAAAATTGGGCAAAAGTAACAGGTGAGCTATGTGGTTTAGAATGAATGCAATCTTGCATTCGTTCGTACTCCTGTCTAAACTCGAAAATAATTAGTAGCATGGCGAGGAAATGATTTTCACGAAATTTGTAACTATACAAGTTGCCTTTCTTTAATTTTACAGCCTACATTAAACTTCGTTCTGTTTTGCTGTTTAAAGATATTATCGGTCACGATGAAACCAAACGCGCACTGATTCGCTCAGTTCAAACCAACCACGTCGCTCATGCCCAGTTATTTGACGGGCCTGTAGGCGGAGCAGGTATTGCGCTGGCTTGGGCGTTTGCCACTTATGTCAATTGCGAAGACCGACAGCCTGAGGATTCTTGTGGGCGGTGTTCGTCGTGTATCAAAATGCGCAAACTCGTTCATCCCGATGTGTATCACATATTTCCTTTGCCCCGTACCCCCAAGGAAGGTGAGGATTTATTGGCCGAACTTACGCCCAAGTGGCGTTCTTTTTTGGAGGCACAACCCTACCGCACCCTGTCGGAATGGCTGGGGTACATCAACGCCACGGGAAACCAACAGGGCATCGTTCCGATACGTGAATCGCGCGGAATTATCAATAAACTTTCGCTGAAATCTTTCGAGGGCGAGTACAAAATTATGTTGTTTTGGCAACCAGAATTGCTCAATACGGCAGCGGCCAATGCACTGCTTAAAATTTTGGAAGAGCCTCCCCAAAAGACGTTGTTTTTGCTCATTTCGAGTCAGTCGGATAAGCTATTGACAACCATCATTTCGCGGACGCAACGGGTTGCAGTGCGGGCTTTTGATGACGACGAAGTGGCGCAATTTTTGACCCAAAAAGGAATCGACGAACGCCGTGCGCGGCAAATTGCGTATTTGTGTGAGGGCAATTTGTCGGAAGCTATGCGCCTAACGCAAGAAACCGAAGACGACCGACATGCGTGGTTTGCCAACTGGATGCGGAAGTGTTATTCGCGCGATTTTGCCGCTTTGGTGAAGCTGGCCGATGAGTTTGATGGCCTTGGGAAAGAAAAGCAAAAAGGGATTTTTGACTATACCCTCAATCTTTTCCGTGATTTGTTTTTGTGGCAAAACGGTGTAGAAGATTTGCTTCGTTTGCAAGATGAAGAACTGGGTTTTGTTCAAAAATTTGGTAAGGCAGTTGTGCCTGCTTCCATCGAATTACTCATTCAAGAAATGACGGAAGGGTATTACCACCTTGAACGAAATGCCCGCGCCAAAGTGCTTTTTTTGGATATTTCACTGACGGCTGCCCGAACTATGAGAGGGTAAAAACTGGGAACTAAAATGCAGTTTGTGAGCTGACGAAAAAATGTCTAATATCAATGGCTCTCCTGTATTATTAGCATTGTCTAACAAACGCCCTTTTTTGACCATTTTTAATAAATTCAAAAATGGCTGGTCTTCTTCATACGCCTTTCTTATTTTTTTGAGCGTAAACCAAACGAGTTTATCATGAAATGTTTTGCTAAAAAAGTACGTTTGAGAAGAGCCCGTATCAGACCAATCGTGCCGTGCAAAAAGCCATAATTCTTCCTTGGGTAAAGAGGATGTGGCTTCATAACCCAAAATTTCGAGCAAATAGCCTTCTTTGTAACACCAATCTACCCCATTTTCTCGGTATCCAAACACATCTTCCAAACTGTAGTTGTAGGTTGAATCTGGGGTGGTTAATTTCATTCGAGTCATGCGAGGAATGCGCAAATGATAGCCTTTGGCATCGTTAGAAAAGCCATTGGTGAGGCGGTGATGGATAAAGTCATCAAAGGTGAGGTAAATGCCGTTGGTATTGTTTGCCAATTTACTTTGCGAAAATGAAGCCCCAGTGGACATTGCCCAAAATGCCCCTAGCAATTGAAGAAAAACAAATGTTCGTTTCATTAAATTTGGGTTCCTTCCTTGATGTCTTCTCGCGCGTTGACAATGATTTGACTTTCTGGGGTAAGGCGACCGAAAACTTCGACTCTTTCGCCCGATTGTTGCCCACGTCTGACGTCAACGAAACGAGTTTGACCATTTTCGACGCAGATAACGTATTGTCGTTCGGTAGAAGTGATGACGGCTGAGGTGGGTACAGACAAGGCGTCAGGAGAACCCTGAGTGTCTAAAATTACTTCGGCAAACATCCCAGATTTAAAGGTATTTTTTTCGTTTGGAACGTCAATTTCGACAGTTTCAGAGCGGAATTGGTCGTTTAAGTCCCCCGAACGACGACTGATTTTTCCTTGAAAAACTTGGCCAGGAAAGGCACTAACGGTATAGCTAACGGTTTTGCCTGATGTTAGCCCAACACTGTAAGATTCGGGAATATCTACGACTAACCTTAAGCGGCTATGTTGTTGTAGCACCAACATCGGACGCTCCATTTTTGCCCCCGAACCCACCAATGTTCCAGGATGAACGTTCCGTTCGGTAATGACGCCATCGAAAGGTGCGCGTACGGTTAAGTAATCTCTGATTTTGGTAAGGGCTCTGAAATTGGCTTCTTCGCCTAAGGTATAAGCACTGTCGGCCATCATTCGGGCACGTGCAGTCTCCAACTCAAGTGCGGCTACAGAGCCAGCCACCTTGCTACTGGCTTTCAACCGCAAATAGTGCTCCCGACTGGCGGTTAGTAAGGCGTTGGCTTTAAGGTTATTGGAGCGAGCTGCTATTAACTTCTCCTCTGATTCTGGCGAGTCTAATATCATTAAAATTTGACCCTTACGGACTAAACTCCCGCGATCAACCAGTACTTTTTCTACAAAACCATCGGCTTTTGGATAGATGTTTACTTCCTGATAAGCCCTAAATTCGGCAGGCAGTTGCACAACTTCTCCTACTTTCTCCTGCGACACCCGTCCGAGGGTATAAGTGGGTTGTACCTTTTGGATTTTGGCCTTTTGCGCTGGTAATGAGGTGGACTTGGACGACCGAAAGAGGACGAAGCTTACGAAAGCAATAAACACGGCTAAACAAATAAATATAATGGTTTTCATTGCTATTAATGAGCTAAAGAATGATGATTGATGGATGGGGTTTCGGTAATGTCAGCATCGGAAACTGGTTCAGCGCCAGGGAGAAGTGATGGATTGCCAAATGAGTTTTTTTGTTGGAGTAGTACATACACTTGCGGAACAATGTAAAGTGCCGCAAAGGTGGATGCAATCAACCCACCGATAACCGCTCGGCCCAAAGGAGCGACTTGCTCACCTGCTTCGCCCATTCCTAGTGCCATTGGCACCATGCCCGCAATCATCGCAAAACTGGTCATAAGCACTGGGCGGAGTCGAATCCCAACGCTGTCGATGGCGGCTTGTGTGGCATCGTGGTACAGCATACGAAGTTGTTCGGCATTCGTGACAATTAAAATGGCGTTGGCCACCGAAATGCCAACCGACATGATGATGCCCATGTACGATTGTAGGTTGAGGGTGCTACCCGTTAACAGCAATAGCCCAATGGCTCCAACCAACACGGCGGGAATCGTTGATAAGACGACAATAGAAAGTTTAAATGATTGATAATTAGCTGCCAACAATAAAAATATGGCCAAAATCGCGATGGCTAGTCCTTCTTGTAAGCTTTGGAGGGTTTCGATAAGCAAAGACGACATCCCTTTGATTTCGGTAAGAAGTCCTTTGGGGGTATCGCCTAGTTCAGCCATTGACTTTTCGACGGCCTTGGTGGCATTCCCCAAATCTTTGTGGTGAATATTGGCCGAAACGGTTACAAAGCGCCGAGGCCCTGTGCGCGCGTATTCTCCTGGTAAAGTATCCATTGAAAAAACGGCCACGTCCGACAAAACAGGGCGAACTTGCCCCGCAACCAGCGGAATTTCTTTTAATTGCGTAAGGTTGCTCATGGCATATTCGGGAATTTGTACCTGTACCTGATACGTATAGGCCGACTGTTTATCGAGCCATTGGTTTTTTTCGGTAAAACGACTAGATGAGGTGGAGGCTGTAACCGAACGAGTGACGTCCTGTAGAGATAAGCCCATTAAGGCCAATTTTCGGCGGTCTAAGCGGATATTAATAACAGGGAATTTGAGCGGCTGAATGATACGAACGTCGCGCAAAAAAGGCACATGGGTCAGTTGGGTCACTAGCTTGTTGGCGTAGCCCTCAATTTGTTTCATATCTCGCCCTGCCACTTGTACTTCGATGGGCGTGTAAGCTCCTTGGCTCATCAGTTTTTCGGTCAGGTCAGCAGGCTCAAACGACAGGGTCAGGTCAGGCATTTTTTCTGCCACAGTGGTTCGCAGCTGTTCCTTAAAATCCTGCATATTGACGTGGTAGTCGTTGTTTAGGGCTACTTTAATCACCGCATCATTCGACCCGCTGGTGCTTACGTAGAGGTTGGTGGTTGCGTAATTGGTAGGAACTACCCCCACATAAGCCGAAGAAACGGCCAGGTTGCCTTCGGAAACTTCATCGACGACCTCCAACAGTTTTTTTACCCGTTCTTCGGTGCGTTCGAGCCGCGTACCATCGGGGGTTTTCATCCGAATCACCAGCTGTCCACCGTTGATTTGCGGTAGCATGTCTTTCCCAATGAACATAAAACCAAGTCCTGCCAATAACAAAACCAGCACAGTATAGCCCGTTACCATCCAGCGGTTGAACTTCAATAGTTGCTGGGTTTGTTGAATAAATCCATTTTTCAAGGAATCAAAAAAACTGGGTTTTGCTTCAAAATCAGGGTCTTTAGGTTTGTGGTGGACTTTGATTAGATAATTGGAAAGAATCGGAACCAAGCTTTGTGCCAAAAAATACGAGACGGTCATGGCAAAGCCAATCGAAAGCGATAGTGGCAAAAACATTGCTTTGGGAACGCCTGTCATTAGAAAAGAAGGCGCAAAAACTGCTAAAATACACAACAGAATCAACAACAACGGCAAAGCAACTTCTTGGCAAGCCTCAAAAATAGCCTGCTTTTTAGGTTTGCCCATTTCTAGGTGTTGGTGAATGTTTTCGATGGTGACTGTGGCCTGATCTACTAAGATACCAATCGCCAAAGACAGGCCAGACAACGTCATAATATTGATGGTCTGACCTGCCAAATTCAACAAAAAAACAGAAATGGTTATTGATATAGGAATAGTTAAAATGACAATCAAAGAACTGCGCCAATCGCCCAGAAAGAGCAAAACCATCAAGCCCGTAAGAATGGCACCAAGCCCACCTTCAAACAAAAGACTTTTGACGGCATTGATTACAAAAATCGACTGGTCAAACTCATACGAAACCTCGATGTCGTCGGGCAATAGACTGCGCATTTCGGGCAATTTTGCCTTTAATTTCGTAACCACATCCCAAGTAGAGGCATCTGCTGTTTTTACGACAGGAATATACGACGACCGACTCCCGTTGACCAACGCATAGCCCGCCGTCACGTCTGAGCCGTCTGAAACGGTAGCTAAGTCCTTCAAAAAAATCGTGCGGTGGCCTTTGGTAACAATCGAAATTTGGTTAAAATCTTCTACCTTGTCTTCGAGCGAGTTGAGGGTGGTGATGTACGATTTGTTTTCTACCCGAATATTTCCCGACGGCGTCATGACATTGTTAGCGGCCATGGCATCCACGACCTCATCGGGCGACACATGCAGGCTGCGAATTTTCTCGGGATTAAGGTTGATGACAATCGTTCGGGAGTTGGTACCAATTGGCGGGGGCGCTGAAAGTCCAGGAATGGTTGAGAAAAGGGGGCGAATGCGGGTAACGGCCAACTCGTGGATTTCTTTCAGCGCCCGCGTTTTGCTACTAAAGACTAAATCGCCAATCGGTACCGACGACGCATCGTACCGTACTACTTGGGGGGGTAAAGCACCTGGGGGAAAAAATTTCATAGCACGATTTACCTGAATCGCCACTTCGGCCGCCGCTTGGGCCATGTCAGTGCCTTCGTAAAACGCTAATTTGACAATTGTCAGTCCTTGTACACTGCGACTCTGAATTTCTTTTATACCCGACACATACAAAAACTGGTCTTGCATACGTGTCGCAAAAAAACCTTCCATTTGAGCAGGCGACATCCCTCCGTAGGGCTCGATAACGTAAATCACGGGGGAGTTAAGCTTTGGAAAAATATCAATGGGGATTCTGGTAGTGGCCAAAATGGAAAAAATGAGCATTCCCCCAATCAGCACGAGTGCAGATAATGGACGTTTTAATGAAGTGGATAGGAGCGACATAACGACAAATGATGGGGGCTATCGGTGTTTGAAAAGCTTGAAAAATGTGCCAAAATCGTTGGTAACGTACGCTTTTTGTAAAAGCAGAGCGACCGAACGATGCTGCGCCGCTAGGTAGTCTTTCTCAACCGACGTCAGTAATTGGAGGGATTCACTCAGGCCAAGGATGTTATCTAAACCATTTTGGTAACGCGACAAGCGTTGCTGATATACATCCGAGGCGGCACGAAGCGAACTCGAAAAATCGTGGAGTTCTTGTTGTAAAACAGCCAATACCGAATCGGCTGTCGTGGAAATGTTTTGCAATTGAAGCTGTTCGGATGCTTGTTGGAAACTCGCTTCCTGAACGCGGTATTGCTGTAACCTAATCCGATTGGCTACCCGCCGAAAATCCATCAAATTGACCGTAATGGCCAGCCCCGTCAGGACATTGGCGCGGCTATACACCAAGCCAGCTGGCAGCGGGCCGTACTTATTTTCTACATTGATACTTGAACCCCGCGCCGATGCGGCGGCTAAAAAAGAAACCCTAGGCATGGCCGCTTTCCGAATGACGTCTATTTCTGCTGACTGCCTCCGTACGATACTTTCTTGGTATTTCAGTAAGGGATGATTGGCCGAAACGTCGGTTGGGAGAAGGCTTTCCAAAGAAGACTCAAGACGAAACGTGGTGTCTATTTTCAGTGCATTGACGGGCTTGCCCGTGAGCGTGGCCAATCGTATTTGGGCTTGGTAATAACTCTCTAACACCTGACGATACGCTATCTGAGCTTTTGATACTTGTACCCTTACGAGCGAGGAGTCTAACCCTGCTTTGATGCCATTGTTGACAAGGTTGGTAATGATTCGTCGGGCAGTGTCAATGCGGGCAATATTCTGCTGTTCAATGGTTAACTGTTGACCAAATCGAAGCATTTCTAGGTACGTTCCGATGACCAATTGCTGTAGTTGAAACTTTTCTTTCTCCAGTATTGATTCTCCTACAACCGCCTCAGTACGGGCAAGCTGGTCTTCTGATTTGTACCTTCCAAAATTATAAATTTCCCAATCCATGCTTGCTAGGGCAATATTCCCCGAAGCTAAGTCCATGCGATTGACACCTCTTCGGGCGCCAGAAGTGGGGACAATAAGCCCAAGTGAAAAATACGAACCCGACATGCCATTGGCGGTCCCTAAGTCTATTTGGTCATGCAACCGTACGTTGGGAAGTCGGCTTTCACGCATCACAGCGGCATTGGTTCGGGCGGCATCTAAGGCCGCCCTTTTTGCTGAAATGGTGGGATAATGTTGTATCGTTAACTCGATGGCTTGTTCTAACGTAAGTGTCTGGGCATGAAGACTACTCACGCTGAATAGCACAAGTAAAAAAGCAAAATATTGATAAAGACGACCCGCTATCATGTGTTGGTTAAAGGTAAATGGTGTTGGTAAATTGGCGCACTTACAACGATTTTCCAAAGTACGTACCCATCCCATTAGAGGCTAATTAGACAATTATTAGAATTTGATTAAAAACCCATTCAAGGGGATAAATTGGTTACTTTAGCGGTATTAATGAAGTTGAAAAACCATGCCATAACGTGTTATGAATGTATTAGTAGTAGAAGACGACGCGGAGCTTGCGCAGTTTATTCAGAAAGGATTACACTCGGAAGGAAACTCCGTAACGTTGGCTTTTGATGGAACAATTGGCCGAAGTTTTGTCAATGACCATCGCTTTGATGTGGTTGTTTTAGACGTAAGTCTTCCTGGAATGAACGGCTACGATTTGTGTCATTATATCAAACAAAATTGGCCAGCTATTCCCGTTTTATTACTCACAGCTTTGGGTAGCTTAGATAATAAAGTCGCTGGTTTTGAGGCTGGTGCGGATGATTATTTGACAAAGCCTTTTGCGTTTAAAGAATTGTTGTTTCGACTTAAAGCGCTCTCTCGTCGCCATTCTGTTCAGCCTATGGTACCCAAACGCCTCGAAGTAGCGGATTTGGTACTTGATACCGACTCGCATCAAGTGTGGCGAGGAGGGAAGCGCATTATTCTTACGGCGCGCGAGTATGCGCTACTTGAATACCTACTGATAAACCAAGGACGCGTTATGAGTCGGGTAAATATTCAAGAGAATGTCTGGGATATTCATTTTAATACCAACACCAACGTAGTGGATGTCTATATCAATTATTTGCGTCGAAAAATTGATACCGAAGAACCAAAGTTGGTACACACTGTTTTTGGCGTAGGCTACATGATAGGGCTAGAACCATGAGAATTAAACAGAGAATAACCATCGCATTTGGTCTATTGGTTGCGACTATCCTTTTTCTATTTTCAATTTTTATATACCAAGCCTACGAAACCAACCGCCGTTCGCTGATGAAAACCCGTTTGCAGCGAAGGGCGCTTGCAATTCAGTCGTATTTTAAAAATAGAAATGAGTTTTGGCAATCCAGCTATTTGACGCTGCTCGATCAGCATGAATCATTGTTTGATTCACAAAACAAGCGAGTATATTCGACTTCGGAAGCATACGTCCCGTCGGCCAAAATACTTCAAGAAGCCCGCAAGGGAGAGGTTTATTTTAGTTACAACACTTCCACTTGGGAATATCCGATGGAAGGGGTCGCACTTTCGTTTATCAATAAGGGAGAAAAGTACGTTGCAATCGTCACGGCCTATGATTTGACGGGGCGACAAACGGGAGATAACCTCATCTTGACCTTAATTGCGGGCAACAACATTGCGCTTGTCATCATCGTTTTTGTGGGTTTTTTGTTTGCCCAACGGGCCATGCAACCTTTTGACCGATTGATTCGGCAAATCAATGGGGCGAGTGTAAATGACTTCTCGTTTCGGTTGCAATACGACAATACAAAGCCCAACGAGGCGAGTTATTTGGCCGACGCCTTCAACCTGCTATTGAATCGGTTGCAGCAATCAATGCGTAGTCATGAGCATTTTATTCGTTATGCCTCGCACGAAATTCGGACACCATTGACGGTTGTGAAGGGAATGTTAGAAACAAGTTTGGCCTACGATAAATCGCTGGCAACTACCCGCGAAAGTACCGAAAAAGCCCTCGTTCGTTTGGAAGGTGCCATCGAATTGGCAACAGTGCTTTTGCAATTGACCGAAGTAGAAGGCTTGAAAGACAGTCGTTTGCAGGAAGATATAAATGTTGTCGATACCATTTTAGATACGATGGGGTATTTTCAAGAAAAGTATCCATCGCAACTCGTTGACCTCCAATTGAGTGATGCTTTTATTGAACGTAGTTCTGTCATTAAAGTGGTCGGGAATAATAGTTTACTCCGAACAGTTTTAATCAATATCATTGACAATGCTTGTAAGTATTCTGCGCATCAGCCTGTTTTGGTTCAGTTAGATTATCAACCACATTGGACTGTTATTGAGGTTGTTGATAAAGGTATTGGCATTCCTGAGTCTCAGCTTGATGAGGTTTTTTTGCCAATGATGCGCGCCGAAAATGTAGGTGATATCAAAGGGTTTGGATTGGGGCTTACCTTGGCGAATAAAGTGATGACCATTCACCAAGGTAAATTAGAGATTCAATCCGTTCCCAATCAGGGAACAACTGTGTCGCTTAGTTTGCCCACTACTTTGTTAAACGCCTAACACAGCACGCCCCGAACTACGATTCGGGGCGCACATGGTTTCAAGTTTCTAACGTGTCTTAATTGCTTTTGTACGAAACTACGCCCTGTTGGTTAATCCCGAAAAAGAGGTAATTATTAACGGAAAGAACACTGCGAACTTCGCCTTGTAACATAAAGCCTGAACGAGCCTGCGGAACATAACTGAATTTTCCTTGGCCGTTGTTGTGCAAAAGCACCCCAAAATTGGCGTCGTAATGCCCAAAGCGCAGGCGAGTATGCAATTGGTTTCCGCAAAGCAGGAGGTCTTTTTTGCCGTCTTTGTCATAATCCAAAGCCACCAACGCATGAACAGGTGATGCTTGAACTTCGAGCGGAAGGGCTTGGGGGGCAAATTTGCCATCGGCACCACGGATAAACAAAGTGGTGGCAAGATGAGTGGCTTCCAAATGTCCCGCACCACTCAACTCCGACGAATCAAAAACATCTTGCAGCGTCGCTTCGGCGTACGTTTTGTAGTCGGTGTAGCGCTTGCCCATAATCGGAAGCTGCCCAATCAACTCATCACGCGTGACGTACGGGTAGCTTTTTCCTTGGATGTAGGTACACAAAATGGGGTCAATTCGTCCGTTTTGGTCAAAATCCTTGAAGTACAATTCAGCAGGTTGTTCCTTCGAGGCTTTCACTTGCGAGTTTAAACCCAAATTCCCCACGACCAAGTCCATTTTTCCATCGCCGTTGAAATCGTCCACCAGCAATTTGTTCCACCAACCGCTGTATTTTTGGCCAAAATAGGCATCCGTTTTGTTCTCCAATTTTCCATTGACGTTTTCAAATACCGTGACGGGCATCCATTCGCCCACCACAATCAACTCAGGCTTTTTATCGCCATTGAGGTCGAGCCAGGCCGCATCCGTTATCATGCCTAAAATGCGAATTTCGGGAGCAGTTTGAGTTGTAATATCTTTAAAACGTACTTCTTTTGTTCCCCCATTGGGGGCTAGGGGGCTGAGTATAAAACTTTGCGGAGTCTCAGGGTAGCTTCCTGGCACAACTCGCCCACCTACAAACAAGTCAGGTTTGCCGTCGCCATTCACATCCGCTACCCGAACGCAGCTTGTGCTTACGGGCATTGAAGGAAGTGCGGCGGCGTTTTTGGTGAAATTTCCTTGTCCATCGTTTAGGTAAAGTGCATCCTGCAAAAGCGGGTCGTTGGGCTGAAAATTGGCATACCCTCCGTGACAAACGTATAAATCAAGGTCTTTATCGCCATCGGCATCAAAAAACACAGCGTCCGAAGCATCGCTTTTGGCATCCATTTCAAAAGCGGATTGCGCTTTTTTGGCAAAACGCGGAGCGGCGTCCGAACTGCCTTTTTGTTGCAAAAACAAAGCGCCAGCTTGGCCGTTTCCACCTCCCACAAAGACGTCTTCGAGGCCGTCGCCATTCACATCGCCTTTGGCAAGGCACGGCCCCACGTACGATTGTGGGTTGACCATCAAAATCTGACGTTTAAAGTCATTAAAGCCAGTTGGGGGTTGTTGGTACGCAATGGGCGAGGAGGTAGGTTGAAAAAGTGGCGCGGGAGGCGCAGCCTTGAAAGGATTCAACGTCGCGTCTTTCACATTGAGCGTCAGCCATTGGTCACCTTTAAGGTTGGCAAGGCGCTGTTGTTTGCCGTTTGGCCAAGTAATGTGCAGCGAATCAATGGTGGCGTTTGTCCCTAACCCAAAATTGAGCACACCCGACACGCTCGACTGATACCCACGCATGGGCATTTGTTCGAGGTACTGAGGTTGGCCTTTTTGGAAAATGGTCACTTTAGCTCCAATCCCAAAACGATTGTTTTCTGAGCCAGCCAAACTGATTTTGAGGTAGTGGTTTTGGAGTTTTTTGTTGGCGTCGTTTTGATAAATAAAAGCGGGCGCGTTGATGTTATTTACGACCAAGTCCAAGTCGCCATCGTTGTCCAAATCGGCATATACCGCACCATTGCTGTTGGAATGTTGACCCAATCCCCAAGCCATACCAACGTTTTTGAAGGTCAGGTCTTTGTTGTTTTTATAGGCATAATTGACGACGTTCGAGGCGGGCATCTGTTGCACGAGCTTCATCACGTCATCTCGGGTTACGTTGGCCGCATTTTGCTGAAACTCGTTCATGTATTTCAGAAAATCTAGGTTCGTATAGTCGCGCAAGTAGCCGTTGGTAATGTATAGGTCTTTCCAACCGTCGTTGTCATAATCGGCAAACAGCGCCGCCCAGCTCCAATCGGTGTTTGAGATTCCCGCCATTTGACCGATTTCCAGCCCCCTAACCCCCAATGGGGGAACATTAGTCCCCCCATTGGGGGTTAGGGGGCTGGGGCTGATTAGTTGCAACATATTCCGCATAAACTGCTTTTGAAAACCCGAGCGCACGGTCATGTCAAACTTTTCGTAGTTGTCGGGGGCCATGAGCAATTTTTGACGTCGGTTGTCCTCGGGCAACATGTCGAGGGTAAAAATATCAGGCTGAGCATCATTGTTCACATCGGCTACGTCGTTGCCCATCGAAAACTGTGAAATATGCCCAATCGACTGCCCAAGTTGGTCGGTAAATCCTCCTTTTTGGTTGTTGATATAGAGGCGGTCGGGGATGGTATAGTCATTACTTACGTAAATATCAGGCCAGCCATCTTGGTTAAAATCGGCGATTCCTGCCCCTAAACCATACGAAAGCGGAGAACTATTGATACCCGATTGGGTGGTTACATCAACAAATTTAGTTCCCCCATTGGGGGTTAGGGGGCTGTTACGATAAAGGCGAGAGCCACTTACCTCATCATTCATTTTTATCCATTCGGCACTATTGGATTCATTCAAGACGGGCAACGATTTGATGTTGTGATTGAGCAAAAACAAATCCAAATCGCCATCGCGGTCGTAGTCAAAGAAATACGCATTGGTGCTCGATGCCATGCTGTTGAGGCCATATTCAGCAGCTTGTTCCACGAAGGTAGGAACGCCTTGAGCGTTGTTACCTTGGTTGATAAACAGTTCGTTGGCTTTTTTCTCAGGCATCAAATTGCCCGAGTGGCAGACGTAAATATCAAGTTTTCCATCGCCGTTGACGTCGGCCATGGTCACACCCGTTTTCCACGGCCCCGAGCGTCCAGCAGCTCCAGAAGGCAACGTAATATCCTCAAATTTCATGTTGCCACGGTTGAGGTACAGTTTATTGTCGCTCATGTTGGCCGTAAAATACAGGTCTTCGAGCTTATCACCGTTGAGGTCGCCCACGGCCACACCACCGCCGTTGTAGAAATATTCGTACATCAAAACGTTGGTATTCAGACCTTCGTTGATGATGTTTTGAAAGTCAACCCCCGTTTGTTCGGCGGTTAGCTGCGTAAAAAGGGTAGGTTCGTTGGATTCTTGTTCGCCTTGGTTGTTGGACGTGTCGTTACAACTGGCAAGGAAAAAGGCAAAACAGGTTATATAAAGAGTAGATGTTAGCTTCATAAAAAAGTAGAAATCGAAAGTAAACTAGGTGAATTGACGACAAAATTGAATAATATCATTTAGGTCTTTTTCATTTTGGAAGTCGATGGTATTTTCTTGTAAATAACTGTCTATCTGTTTTTTATACTTAGGGAAAATCTTGTGGAGTGACGATTTGGTGGTTTTGTAGCAGCGATTATTCTGGTCAATAAAGAAATGGATGCCATATTTTCTGAACACAACATCGCCTTTTGGGTCTAATTTTTGCACGGAAGCATTTCCATTGGAAAATGAGGAATAAGACTTAGTAGAAGTAGCTCCTAATGATTGCTGATAGCCTCCGACTCTTTCAACGTTGGTTACTCTTAATTCCTGTTTCGTACCGAGTCGAATCAGTGATTCAGGGGCAGGTTCGATGAGGAGGTAACCATATTTGGCGTCAAAAATAAATTGCTGACTTCCGACAAAAATTTCTTTGATTAATTGTTCATTGGCCAAAGATAGTGTGTCTTTGTTGTTGTTAATAAAATGTATTTCACTTAAAAGTAAATTGTAATTTAGTTGGGCAACAGAGGTTGTGCCATTTAAAAAAACAACTTTTCCAGTTTGGAATTGGGGATGTAGATACTGGAGCGTGGCGGGAATAGCTTTCTTAGGCTCTTCGCCCGCTTTGACTTTGAAAAAATCTTGGGCCTTCACTGAGTAAATGAAAAGCTGTACTACTAAGAACAAGCTAACTGCCTTCATGGTCAAGATGTGATTAAGGGGTTTACGTCATTTTTCGTAATATACTTCTTAGCACGATAAGAACGTGATTCCAGAGCGTTGGTAAAAAGCCAAAGTGTTTTGATAAAACGTTGAACCTGTCAATGAGTGATTTTCGGTGCTTTTGTACCGAAATGCCTCCCGTGAGGTATTTACACAAAACAAATTCTACTAAGTAAGTTTGGTGTGATTTTTTTAAAATATCAATTTCCCAGCCAATATCAGCACTGAGGTTTTTTACATCATATAACGGTGCCAATGCCCTTTTGGCAATAAAAGCCTGATGGCATACTTTCATTCCCAGTGCCATGTCCTGCCAAGTAAGTTGCCGAGGTAGGCTGTGGGGGGTAACTTGAGAGCGGAGGCCAACGACGGAGCCATCATTGTTTACAAACAAAGCGTCGCTGTAATAAACATCGGCTTTGGCGGATAGCAGCGGAAACAATCGTGCAAGTACTTCATTATTGCGTATTTCGTCGCCTGCATTCATGAACCAAACGTACTCGCCCGTTGCTAATCCTAGTCCTTTGTTCATCGCGTCATATAAGCCTTTGTCAGGTTCCGAAACGAGCTTATTGATGATTGAATGATACGACTTTGCGATGGATAAGGTGGTATCTTTTGAAGCTCCATCAACAATGATATACTCGACAAGCGAGCGTTGGTCGGGAGCAAGGGAGGCCAAGTTGGCAGTTATACTTTTGAGGGTGCGTTCTAAAAAGACTTCCGCGTTATAAGTAATGGTAATGATAGACAATAGCCGCGTCATAAAACGTACATTTTCTCAAAAATAAAAGAAAAAATCTACCTCTAAGGCAGAGGTAGATTTTTTCAAATAAGCAACTGCTTTGAAATGGCCTAGTAACCAGGGTTTTGAACCAACTTACTGTTACGGTTGATTTCATCGCGGTGGATTGGCAAGTAGTACAATTTATCGTTCCAGTTACGGTTTTCCTTACCTGGGTCAATTTCAAATACAGTGTAAGAATAATTGTAGTTTTCTTTGTCGTATTTGTAAAGACTTACCGTTTTGCCTGGCTTGAGCGTTCCAACAACACTGATACCGTTTGCTTTACGGCCAAGCGTAGTTGGGGCAATCATCCAACGACGGGCATCGTGGTAGCGTTGTTCTTCTAAGAACATCTCAATGCGCTTTTCGTTGCGGAAACGCTGACGAAGTGCATTGCCCGACTCAGTAATGGCTGGCATACCTGCGCGGAAACGGATTTTGTTCAACCAATTACGAGCTTCTTCATCTTGTCCAAGCTCAATACATGCTTCAGCGTAGTTAAACACCATTTCAGTGTATCGTAAAATTGGCCAAGGCACTTCTTGCCACGTATTTTGGTCAACAATCGCAGGGTTAGGATCAGTAAACTTACGGATATAATAGCCAGTGTAGCTACCGTTCCAGTCTTCAATGGGGCTTTGACGTGTATCCAAACCAAAGTGAGTTACCTTAGCACCCGAAGCATTCACGATTTCGTAGCGGCCTGTTTGGATTTGGCTAGCAGGGTCACGAGGTAGGTTGGCATTACTACGAACTTTCCAAGGTGACCCTTCAAACAAAATCGAAGAATAAAAACGTGGGTCACGGTTAACGTATGGGTCAGAAGCGTGTGCAGGGTTTTTCCAGTCAAACTTCGTTCCATCCATCATTTCGTAATCATCAATCATCAACTGAATCGGCGTATTACCAGCCCAGTTATTGTAGCCATTGGGGCCATTAAACAACCCTTGGCGACCACCGTTTTCTTGTTTTGCATTGATAAAGTAACGAGCCATCAACAATTCATTTTGACCTCCATTTCGCGAAAGAGAGTTGTTCATGTAGTTGGTCGTTCCTTGTTGTGGTGTAACAGGCGCTGTTAGGTTGAGCAAGTTACCGTAGCCTGGCAAATCCAAGACGGCTTTTGCAGCAGCCTTTGCTTTTTGCCAACGCTCTGCCTGAGTACCAGTAGTATTGGCAATGAGCTCAGGTTTACTAAATCCAGCAAGAGTGGTAGAACCTGCCTTCATTTTGGTGGCATCGTGCAAGTCACTCGCATCGTAAGTTAAAATACGTGCTTTGAGTGCTAGTGCAGCAGCTTCGTTAGCACGGCCAGCGGCCATGCTTCTGCCTTTTAATAAGGCAGCGGCCTCGTCCAAATCTTTGACAATGAAAGCAACCGTCTCAGCCCAAGTGTTACGAGTCGCCATAAAATCGGCCTCGCCTAATTCATAAGGGCGGTCGATGAGAGGTACGCCGCCATAGTAGCGAGCCAATTGGTGATAATAATAAGCACGCATGAATTTAGCTTCACCTGTCAAGCGCTCCACGATGGTACCAGTGTTGGTAAACTTAGGGCTAGCTAGGTTTTTGAGCGCAAGGTTACATGCGCGGATACGCAAGTACATTTGCTGCCAGCTGAGAGTCCCGTTTACCCAACCAATATCAGCAGGGTTAGAACGTCCTTCTGTGATGGTGGTAATACCACGGCCTGGGTGCGTAAAAATGGTTTCGTCCGTCAGAGAGGCTAACATTTGCTCGTCGAAACCTCCATTTCCAAAACCAGCATAGATTTCTGAAACAAAAGCCTCTGCAAGGGCTGCATCCGTCCACACTGCATTTTCTGAAAGTTCATTGAGTGGCTCTGTATTTACAAAGTCATCATTACAACTTGTCACAACTACCGAGAAGGCAAGAAGCGACGCAACTAAAATTTTGTATCTTTTCATTTTGTTCTGGTTTATGTTGTTAGAATGAAGCAACAAGACCTACGTTTACGATTTTCTGCTGAGGATAGTACTGTCCAGTAGAGTTATCGGTTTCGGGGTCAAATACTTTTAACTTATCAACAGTGAAAAGGTTTAAACCATTGAAATAAACTCTGAGGTTATTCATTCCGACTTTCTTAACAAGAGTAGAAGGAACGTTATATCCTACCTCTAAGTTTTTCAAACGGATGTAATCTGAGCTTCTGAGCCAGTACGTATTGTTGGTTGAGTAGTACTGGTCATTGCGGTTGGCAATACGAGGGTGTACGTCGCTTGGATTGTCAATTGTCCAACGATTTTCGTAGATGTCTAACAAGTAGTTTCCGATATTACCCATTTCAGCAGCACTTACGTATTGCTTTGCACCCGCTGCTCCTTGAAGTAGAACTGTCAGGTCAAAGTTTTTGTAACTAGCTGATAAATTCAAACCTCCAGTAAACAAAGGAATGTTGGTGAAGTTGGTACGTACTTGGTCGTCAGGAGTGATTTTTCCGTCGCCATTGTGGTCTTTGTATTTCATATCACCAGGACGTAGGTTATTGACAAGTGCTGTATAATTGATGGTATTTGCATCAATTGCTGCTTGGTCTTTAAACACCCCGTCATAAACATAAGCTTGGTAAGTAAACATAGGCTTACCAGTAGTACGTTGCCATTCTGGTGCTCCTGGTGCTTCGTCCCAGAACAAAATTTTGTTTTGAGCATATCCACCATTAAGACTTACATTGTACTTGAAGCCATCTTTTTGGTTGCGGTAACCGATGTTAAACTCCCAACCTTTATTGAGTACTTCACCCAAGTTCTGGCGAGGTAGTGTCAAACCTGTACTTTGAGGTACTGAAGCATTTTTTGTCCAAAGGATGTTGGTACGTTTGTTAGAAAACAAATCAAATTCAAAGAATACATTGCCGTTGAACAACTGACCTTCTAAACCAATGTTAGAGTTGGTAGCCACTTCCCACGTAATTTGCGTATTAGGAATACGTGCTTCAAACAATGTTTTTGTTTCTGTATTACCTAAGATATAGCTTCTAAATCCGTACGTAGAGAGGTATTGATAAGAAATATCGGCAGGGTTACTGGCAATTTGGTCATTACCCAACTGGCCGATTGACCCGCGAAGTTTCAAGAAATTAACCGCAGGTAGTGCTTTCTTGAAGAAACTTTCTTCCGAAATTACCCATCCTGCCATGATACCTGGGAAGAAACCATAACGCGTTTGTTGGGGGAAGATATCTGAGGCATCATAACGCCATAGGAATTCTCCGATGTACTTCTCTTTGAAGTTATAACCTACGCGACCAAAATAGTTAAGACGAGCCGTTTCAAATGCACCACCGTTGTTGTTACGCTGCAAGTCACCACCAGCAAACATCTGATCCAAAGCCGTAGAAAGGAAGAAGCGACGGAAAGCCGAGAAGTTATTTCCATTGATGGTTTCACGGTTGGTACCTGCCAATAAATTGAAGGTATGGTTTCCAATCGTCTTATCGTAAGAAAGAACAGTTCCCAACAAAATGTTAAGTTGGTTGATATTAACTTGGTTCAAACTTGGATCAGCAGGGCCGCGTCTTGCAGGAACAAGATTAGGGTTCCCGTTGGCATCAACCCCCGACCCTTTTTGATAAAGTGTCCACGGAATAAGCCATGTTTTGTTGTTTTGAGCCAGGTTGTCAATCGCAGCGTTCATGCTCAATTTAAGCCCGTCAACCCACGGGAATTTAATGTCAATTTGCCCGTTAGATTGGAAGTAATTACGAGTATCGCGGTCATAACCAGCCAAGTCAGTCGTAATAACCACTGGGTTTTGTCCGTTTTCAATATCAGGTCCAGGACGACCATCTGGCCAGAAAGCTGGTTCTTGTGGTTTACCACGCATCAACATACGGAAAATCGCTCCTGGTGATTGCGTAGAGTAACGACGTGCCTCTTGACGACCTACGATACCTAATGTCAAAGTGATATACTTGTTGATTTTAGCGTCAAAGTTCAAACGCATATCATACTGCTTATAACCAGTAGATGACTGGATATAGTTAGCATCCTGGTTTTGGTAACCCAATGAAGCCAAATAAGAGAAGTTCTCTGTTCCACCATTTAGTTGAACATTATGGCGTGCTTGTGGCGACCAGTTTTTGAGGGTAGAACCGTACCAGTCAGTGTTAGGATAGTTCCAAGGGTCAGTGCCATCTGCGTATTTTTGAATGGCTTGAGGCGTAAAAGGCGCATTTCTTACTGTACCATTGGGGCGAGTAAACGAACCTGTGGTTTTGTATGCTTGGTTTGCCGCTGCCCACTCAGATACAGGCAATTGATAAATGTCCAAATCATTCAACATGCTCGTGTATTGAGCCGCGTTGGTTAATTTAGGAATAACCGTTGGGTTAGACCATCCTTGGTTGAATGAATACGAAAGCTCAGGTTTCCCCGTTTTTCCACGCTTAGTCGTAATCAAAATAACCCCGTTAGCCGCACGTGAACCGTAAATAGCCGCCGCCGCATCTTTCAAAACGGAAATACTTTCGATGTCAGCTGGATTGATACGGTCTAAGCCCCCTGCACGGTTAGGAATCCCATCGATTACGATAAGGGCACCGTTGTTGTTGAGGGTATTTGAACCACGAATCCTGATGGCCGAGCCATCACCTCCAGGAAGACCGCTGCGGTTTACCGCAGTTACCCCTGGTAAACGCCCAGCTAAGGAGTTAGATAAGTTGGCTGCAGGTGATTTTACCAAATCGGTTCCTTTTACACTTACAACCGATCCAGTGATGGTTTCTTTCTTTTGTGTACCATAACCTACAACTACTACTTCATTCAGTGCTTTTACATCAACAGCCATCGTTATGTTGACACTCGAACGGTTGTTTACAGGGATTTCTTGTGAAAGATAACCAATGAAGGAGAATACTAAGATTGCACTTTTTTCATCAGTAACGTTGATAGAATAAGCACCGTTTATGTCGCTGGATGTACCTACTGAGGTTCCTTTGACCACTACACTTACGCCAGGCAGAGGCTGCCCTTGCTCGTCTGTGATTTTACCTTTGACGGTAATCGCCAGGTTCCCTGAGTTGCGCTCAGGTTGGAGTTTAGCAAATACCACCGATTTGCTTTCTTGACGTGCTTGCCACCGAGTTGCTTCTTGGGCATAACTACTAATCGTGTGACCCACGAGTAGCATAGCCAGAGGCATTCTTAGCAAACTGAGTTTGTAGCTCACTTTTGTCATAAGAAATTGTGATTATTGAGTTGATAGATAAAATGAAAAAAATTCGGTATCAGAGAAAATCAATTTTTGGGGTTAGGACGAATAGGCTGTAGCTGCCTGAAAACACCCCTCAAGAAGTTGAGTATCAGTGGGTCATAAAATATGTTTAGGTTGATAGATAGGAGTAAAGCGCTGCTAAAATACCTTACATAATACAATGTACAAATATATACTGTTATAGTGCAAAAAACTTGGCTATTTTTTGCAAATACTGACTATATTTTGACTGAAAAAGCGATTTATTTATAATTTTTAAACAATATACTTTTAGTTTGTTAATATAAAATTTTCTTTTATATATGTATAATCCAATAAAGTTTTTTCTGATTGTGTCACTTACTTGAAAGTAGTTTGAGTGTGCAAATAAAAAGTGTTTTTGTCCTATTTTTGGTTAAGATACTACCAAAATTGTAAGGAATTTTACCATTAAAAACAGATGAAACGTTTTGTAACAAGTTAACTTTTTGCTGTACTTTTGCTACGATGGAAGTCAAGAAGAAAAAGAAGCCTAGTGCGACCGAAAAACGGGTCATCGGCCGTAACGATATGATAGATTTCCCTGATTTGGGATTAATGAATGTTCGTGTAAAAATTGACACGGGCGCTTATACTTCCTCTATCCATTGTTTTAAGATAAGCGTGGAAGAAGGGGTACTTTCTTTTTTCTTGCCTGCGCATCGCAGTGAAAAACACCAAAAATTTACCACAGATCAATTTGAGCTAAAAGCCATTAAAAACTCGTTTGGCCAGACTGAAATGCGGTATGTCATCAAAACAAAAGTGATACTTTTTGGCAAAATTATCAGAACTGAATTTTCGCTCGCCGACCGCTCTCAGATGCGGTACCCCGTGCTTTTGGGGCGAAAGCTGTTGCGCAGTCGGTTTTTAGTGGATGTCTCTCTCGAAAATTTATCCTACGATTTTATGCAACGCAAAAGTAGAGCCAAAGCGTAGTTAACAAAAACGTAATATTATCTCAACGTACTTCCTTATAATTTTGTCACGCAGGAACATAAAATACAAGGATATAAGGAAGCCTTGTGTAGCGTTCCATTGTTTGTCTTTCCAATTATGAAAATTGCGGTTTTATCAACCAATGCTAAGTTATATTCTACTCGAAAGCTAGTCGAGGCCATTCAGCAGCGCGGCCATGAGGCTGTTGTCATCAATCACGCCTTGTGCCACGTACTCATCGAGGAAGAAAAGCCTGTTATTTTGTATAAAAATACAGAAATTGAAGGAATCGACGCCGTCATTCCTCGAATCGGCGCATCGGTAACCGACTATGGAAGTGCCGTAGTGCGCCAGTTTGAGATGATGAAAGTCTTTACCACGGTGAAGTCGCAGGCCATCATGCGGTCGCGAAACAAACTGCGAAGCCTTCAAATTCTTTCTAAAGCTGGGGTTCAAATACCCAAAACAGTTTTTGCCAATCAAGCAAAAGACATTGATAGCTTGATTAAATTAGTGGATGGACCGCCCGTTATTATTAAACTATTAGAAGGTACACAAGGTGTAGGTGTGGTGTTGGCTGAGTCTAATAAGGCAGCCAAATCGACGATTGAAGCCTTTTATGGGCTAAAAACCAACGTCTTGATTCAAGAATACATTGCGGAAGCAAACGGGGCGGATATTCGGGCTTTTGTGGTTGGGAATAAGGTGGTAGCTGCCATGAAACGTCAAGGAACGACGGGGGAATTTCGTTCAAACCTCCACCGTGGCGGAAAAGCAGAAGCAATTGTGTTACCACCAGAAGAAGAAAAAGCAGCTTTGCAAGCGGCAAAGGCACTTGGCGTGCGGGTAGCGGGAGTTGATATGATTCGGTCTAATCGGGGGCCGATGATTATGGAAGTAAACTCTTCGCCAGGGTTGGAGGGTATCGAAAAGGTGACAGGCGTGAATGTCGCAGACTTGATAATTGGGTATATTGAAGAAAAAAAACTGATGGATGAAGGGGATACGATTGGGGTATAGGTAAAATGTACTATTTTTCGACTTTGAACCTATGATGAAAAAAGTACTCTATGCTCGATATAGCATCCTACAGTAAACAAACTAAATACCTTGTTGCGCTTGACTCCATTATTTTTGGGTTTGATGGCAACCAGCTAAATATCCTTCTGGTAAAACGTGGCCCTGATTCTACCATCGACACTTGGTCGCTGATGGGAGGGTGGCTGGATGGGAATGAAAACCTTGAACAGTCAGCCGAACGTATTTTGTACGAGCTTACGGGATTGAAGGAGGTCTATCTCGAACAGCTATACACTTTTGGGGATATTCATCGTGACCCCATCGCACGGACAGTTTCGGTAGCGTATTTTGCGCTGATTAACGTCGAACATTATGATTCGAGTGTTTCGGAAGTGCATCATGCGCAGTGGTTTCCAGTCAGCGAAATGCCCGAGGCCATCTTGTTTGATCATCGTCAAATGATTGATTTGGCCATTCAAAAACTGCGTTATAAAGCTGCCTTGCACCCATTAGGTTTTGAATTACTTCCCGAAAAATTTACGATTCCTCAGCTTCAAAAACTGTACGAAGCCATCTTTCAAACAACCTTTGATAAGCGGAATTTTAGCCGTAAAATTCTTTCAACGCATTTGTTGGTGAAGTTAAAGGAAAAGCAAAAGTCTTCTAAAAAAGGAGCATACCTGTACCAAGTCAATGAAGAAAAGTATAAAACGTACAGCAATTCGTTCCTGAATTTTGTTTCAAATCCTGAGTTTTAGAGGTACATAGATATTATCAATAATACGTGACGTAGGGTTAAAGGAACACCAATAAAAATGCCGTCGCTTTTGGGCGACGGCATTTTTATGATTACCTATTGGCTAACTGCTATCAACAGACTTCTAACTGCTGATTTAAGCTGTCTGTGCTTCGCGGTGAATGATGGCTTCGCGGTCAGGGCCAGTTGAGATAAAGCTAATTGGAAGTTTCAATTCGGCTTCTAAGAACTCAATATAAGCAGCAAGTTCTGCTGGAATCTCGTTGTATGAATGAAGGTTTTCTAATGATGTAGCCCAACCCTTCAACGTTTTGTAAACAGGCGTTACTTCGTCGTCGCAAAGGTCGTAAGGAAGCTGGTCGGTAGTGGTACCGTCGGGCAATTGGTAGTGCGTACAAATTTGAATTTCTTCAAAAATATTCAAAACATCGACTTTCATCATGACCAACTGTGTGACACCATTAATCATAATGGCGTATTTGAGGGCAGGAAGGTCAATCCATCCACAACGACGCGGACGCCCCGTGGTTGAACCAAACTCACGTCCTTCTTGACGAATACGCTCCCCGACTTCATCCAACAATTCGGTAGGGAACGGACCGCTTCCTACGCGTGTGCAGTAAGCTTTAAAAATCCCAAATACCTCGCCGATGTGCTTTGGTGCAACCCCCAAGCCAGTACAAGCCCCCGCAGCGGTGGTGGTAGAACTGGTTACAAAAGGATACGAGCCAAAGTCAATGTCCAACAATGAACCTTGTGCACCTTCTGCCAATACCGTTTGGCCTGCTTCGAGTGATTCATTTACTACGTATTCGCTGTCCACAAACTGGAATTGTTTGAGGAATTCGATTGCTTCAAAGAACGCTTGTTCAGCTTCAGCAAGTGAGGTTTCAAACTCATAGTTGTAAAACTTGAGGATGACCTTGTGCTGATCTACTAGGTGGTTGTACTTCTCTTTGAAATTTGGCGAAAGAATGTCACCCATCCGCAACCCCATCCGCGCTACTTTATCTTGGTAAGTAGGGCCAATACCGCGCAATGTAGAACCAATTTTGGCAGCACCTTTTGATTGTTCGTAGGCAGCATCAAGCAAGCGGTGGGTTGGAACAATAACCGCCGCTTTTTTGGAGATAAACAAATTTTTATCAAGTGGGAGATTGAACTTAGCCAAGCCATCAATTTCTTTTTTGAGGACGATGGGGTCAAGTACAAGTCCGTTTCCGATAACGTTTTTGATTTCAGGACGGAAAATTCCCGACGGAATTTGGTGCAAAACGTGCTTAAAACCGTCAAATTCGAGTGTATGCCCCGCGTTAGGCCCACCTTGGAAGCGTGCCACCACTTGGTATTGTGGCGCCAAAACGTCCACTATTTTCCCTTTTCCTTCGTCGCCCCATTGGAGGCCGAGTAATACATCAACTTTCATTAGAAATTATAACCCCTAACCCTGAAGGGGATTTTATTGGATGTGATACATGCCCATAGGGTTGGGGTAGGGCACGGTGCATGTTGGGCAAGTAGCCCCCTCTCCGCACTATTCAACTTCTATTCTTTTGGGCCGTTCGGCGATGGCCTTGGTTTTATTTTCACAGTTTGCCCGTTGGCAATTACCATAAAAAATTAACGAGTGATGAAGTACGTTAAATTTAAGAAGTTCGCCCACCATGTTTTGAATATTTTGGACACGAGGGTCACAAAACTCCATTACTTGGTGGCAATCCATACAAATAAGGTGATCGTGTTGGCGAGAACCGTAAGCTTTTTCGTATTGGGCCAGATTTTTGCCAAACTGGTGTTTCGTTACCAAATCACAGTCAACGAGTACATCCAATGTATTATAAACAGTTGCCCTGCTTACCCGATACTTTTTGTTTTTCATCGAAATATAGAGCTCATCCACGTCGAAGTGGTCTTCGCGGGTGTATATTTCTTCCAATATCGCAAATCGCTCAGGGGTTTTGCGAAGCCCTTTGCGCTCTAAGTAGGCAGTCAGAATGCGCTTCGCAGCTTCTAAGTTTTCGTGCTTGGCCTGTGGCATGATTACAATAAGAAAATTTGAAAATTTGAAAATTTGAAAATGGCCCTTAATCTTCAAATTGGGTGCATTTGCAAATTTTCAAATTAGAGTGGCAAAAGTACTAATTTTCAATCAAACCGCGCTACTTTAAATACACCATCTACTTTTTCGATTTTGTGGATGAGTTGTTCTAAGTGCCGAGTGTCATAGACATACAGTTTGATGAGTCCTTCAAAGAGCCCCTCTTCGGTTTCTACCGAAATAGAACGAATATTAATGTGGAGCTCATTGGAAATAATCCGAGTCAAATCGTTGACCAATCCCACGCGGTCGGTGCCGTCGATGCGGAGTCCTGCCAAAAAAGCAATTTTTTGTTGTGACGTCCATTTTGCTTTAATAACGCGGTTGCCGTGGTTCGACAAAAGTTCGGGCGCATTGGGGCAGGTAGTTCGGTGAATTTTGATGCCTTCGTTGACCGTCACAAACCCAAATACGTCATCGCCAGGAATAGGGTTGCAGCATTGGGCCAAGATGTAGTCAATCTTGTCCATGTCTTCGCCAATGAGCAGCGCGTCGGCGTCGGTACGCTCGCCGTGCATTTTTTTGAGCTCTTTGGTAAACTGCTTGCCGTCTTGGAGGTCGTCGGTATTGATTTTGGCTTGTATATTCTGTTTTGCCTCTTTTTCCTGTTTAAATTTCTTGATTTCGTCAGGTTGAATATAGGCTTTTCCAAAACGGTAATACAGGTCGCTGGGGGTTTTACAGTTAAAATACGCCCTCAGCTGATTGATAAGCTCAAGGGTAACGTCAAGGTGTAAGATTTTACACTTTTTCTCAATAATACTACGGCCGTCGCTGATGTATTGTTTGTTTTCCTCCTTGATCAGTTCTTTAATACGAGCTTTTGCTTTGGAGGTAACGACAAACTTTAACCAGTCTTCGCTTGGTTTTTGACGTTTGGCGGTGATGATTTCCACTTGGTCGCCGTTGTTTAGTGGCTGACTAATGGGTACCAACGTATTATTAACTTTGGCTGCGATGCAGCGAGCTCCCACTTCCGAGTGAATGTCGAAGGCAAAGTCTAGGGCTGTAGCGCCGCGTTGTAGTACCCGAAGCTCCCCTTTTGGGGTAAAGACAAATACTTCCTCGGCAAACAAGTTGCTGCGGAAATCATCCAAAAACTCCAAGGCTGCCGATTTGCTGTCTTTGGTTGCTTCGAGCATTTCGCGGACTTGGTTAATCCACTGGTCGATTCCTTGCCCCGTGCGGGTATCGTTACCTTTGTATTTCCAGTGCGCGGCTACGCCCTTTTCGGCAATTTCGTCCATTCGTTTTGAACGAACTTGCACTTCCACCCACTGACCTTTGTCGGCTCCCTCGGGGCGGTACATAACCGTGATGTGCAACGACTCGTAGCCATTGGCACGGGGGGTGGCCAACCAATCCTTGAGGCGGTCGATGTTGGGCGTGTAGTGGTCAGTAACGATGGAGTAAGCGTGCCAGCAATCCGATTTTTCCGCCTTAATGTCCACCGAATTCATAATAATCCGTACGGCAAACAAATCGTAGATTTCTTCAAATGGCTTTTTTTGTTTCCTCATTTTGTTCCAAATCGAATAAATCGACTTGGGGCGTCCTTTAATGACAAAGTCGTAGCCTTGTTCTTTGAGGTCGATATCGATAGGTTCGATAAACTTATTAATAAACCTATCGCGAGCAGTTTTGGTAGCACGCAGTTTGTTCTTGATTTCCTCGTAACTTTCGGGCTCGGTATATTTGAGGTAGAGGTCTTCAAGGTCGGTTTTTATCGAGTGCAATCCCAAACGGTGGGCGAGTGGGGCATAGATAAAGATAGTCTCAGACGCAATTTTTAGCTGCTTGTCACGCGCCATGCTGTCGAGGGTGCGCATGTTGTGGAGGCGATCGGCGAGCTTAATCATAATAACCCGAATGTCATCCGAGAGCGTAAGGAGCATCTTGCGGAAGTTTTCGGCTTGTTGCGACGTGCCAAACTCAAACTGTCCCGAAATTTTGGTTAGGCCGTCGATGATTTGGGCAACCTTAGGGCCAAATTGATGTTCGATGTCTTTGAGGGTGTAGTCTGTGTCTTCTACTACATCGTGAAGCAACGCACATATAATAGAGGTAGTACCGAGGCCGATTTCCTCTACGCATATCTGGGCAACGGCAATGGGGTGGTAGATATACGGCTCCCCCGACTTGCGGCGCATGTCTTTATGTGCTTCTACTGATAAGTTGAATGCTTTCTTAATCAGTTTGGCATCGCCGTCTTTTAAGAAGGGTTTGGCGGCGCGTAATAGTTTTCGATACCTTTTGAGAATTTCTAAGCGCTCCAATTCCAAATCAATTTCTACTTCGATGGGCATGTTATTGGTGTTCGGTCATCCGAAATTTGTTGTACTCAATACGACTAAGGTAATAAATCGTTGTGTTTTTAACAAGTTTTTTATGGTTGTTGAAATTTTTTTTTGAGTTTTTTGCTGGCGTAAGTTGTTGATAAATAGTTGATAAGGGAGGGTTGATGTAAGTTTTCAATTTTAAGAAAGATAAAAAAAATAAAAAAAAGCTTGCATATTGTATTTACAAAAGGTAGTTTTGCATCCCCAAACACACACGCTGCGGGCGTGGTGAAATTGGTAGACATACCAGACTTAGGATCTGGCGCCGCAAGGCATGGGGGTTCGAGTCCCTCCGCCCGCACTATCTGGTTTCATAAATGAGTGATTTAGTGACTTAGTGATTTAGTGATTTCTTACCCACTTTTTCGCTAACCTAATTCACTCATTTTTTTTATAGCATATTTTCAAAATCCCCAATTCAGAAATTTAAACATATATCATGGAGGTTCTGTTAGAAAAAAGCACACCCACCAATGCCACGCTAACCATCAAATTAGCGAAAGAGGATTATCAACCAAAAGTAGATAAAACAATCAAAGATTATAGCAAGCGCGTAGCTTTGAAAGGTTTCCGTCCTGGAAAAGTACCTGCTACTGTAATCCAAAGAATGTACGGTAAAAGCATTGTTATCGACGAAGTGAATAACTTGCTTTCTGAAACCGTAAGTAACTATATCCGTGACAATAAACTTGCCGTAGTGGGCGACCCGCAAATTAACCGCGAAAAAACTGATGCGGTAAATTGGGACAAACAAACGGAATTTGAATTTAGCTACGAATTAGGTTTAGCCTCTGATTTTGAGGTAAATATTGGTGCATTGCCTGCGGTTTCTTCTTATACGATTGAGGCAGGAGAAAAGGAACTTAATGATACCATCGAAAACCTTCGTACGCAGTTCACAAGCCAAATCAACCCTGAAACGTCAGAAGCAGGTGATATGCTTTATGGTGAATTGAAGCAAGTCGGTGGTGAATTCTCTACTAAAACGGCGATTCCTTCAAAACAAATCAAAGAAGAAGCACAAGCGAAATTCGTTGGTTTGACCAAAGGAAGCGAAGTAACATTTGATATTCGTGATACGTTTGTGGACGACAAAGCGATTGCGCTCTTGACGGGTAAAAAAGAAGAAGAAATCGCTGAGTTTGCGGGTGAATTTTCTTTTGTAGTAGAAGACATCACGCGCCAAGCGCCTTCAGAAATCAATCAAGAGTTTTTTGATAAGGTGTTGGGCGTAGGTAAAGCCGAAGACGAAGAATCGTTCCGCTCGCAAGTGGCCGAAATCATCCAACGTAATTATGCACGTGAAGCAGATTCATTGTTGCGCCGTGACATCGACCAATTGTTGTTGGACAACATCCAAATCGACCTTCCAGAAGCGTTTTTGAAAGATTGGTTGTTCCAGTTGAACGAAGGTAAATTTACACTTGAGCAAATCGACGCTGACTATCCTCAGTTCACAAAATCGTTGAAGTTGTCGTTGATTAAGAACAAATTGGCCGAGCAAACCGAAATCAAAGTAGAACAATCAGAAGTGATTGCGCGCGCTGAGGACATGGTTCGTGAGCAATTTGGTATCTACGGTGATTCAATGGGAGACCAGATGGAAGAAACCATCCGCAAAATTGCGATGAACTACCTAACGACTGAAAAAGAGAACAACTACTCAAAGATGTTCAACTTGGTGTTTGACGACAAAGTGTTTGAGTACTTGAGCGGCCAAGTGGCAGTTGAGGCAAAAACAATTGACGTAGAGCAGTTCAAAGAAATTGTGAACGCGTTGAGCTAATCACATACATTTATTGCTTAGATTAGGAGGTCGCCACACAATGGCGGCTTCTTTTGTTTTCACTCATCGTCATGGAATCACTAACCGCACTTATTAAACATTTTTGGCCAACTGTTACCCCCGATTTTGAAGCGGCGCTTCAAGAGGCGGTTGTCAGGGAAGAAATTCCTAAAAAAACGGTGATTTTGCAAGAGGGGCAAGTGGCCAAAAAGATGTACTTTGTTGAAAAAGGTTGCCTAAGAGGGTATTATCTAAAAGAAGGAACGGAGGTAAACTCGTGGTTTATGAAAGAGGGCGATTTTGTCATTTCTATTGTCAGTTTTTATACCCAACACCCCTCCGAAGAACTGATTGAGACGCTCGAAGACTGTGTTTTGTGGTCTATTTCTTACCAGCGACTTCACCAGTTGTACCTCCAACATCCAGGATTTAACCAAGTCGGAAGGCTGCTGACAGAACGTTATTATGTGTTGAGCGAACAGCGCACCCAAAGTTTGCGAAAAAAAACAGCCGACGAGCGATACCGTCAGCTGATTACGTCGTTTCCAGATATTAGCAAGCGAATACCGCTCAAGTACATTGCTTCGTATTTGGGAATTACCTCCGAAACCCTGAGCCGCTTGAGGGCAAAGAAATGGTAAAATTGGGTTTTAGAATTGATTTATGCCTTCTTCACGAGCACAATCATTCCCGAAGCCCACGTCATTTTTACCAGCTGAAAACGTGGGTCATTTTCGAGGGTTTGGATGAGATTCGCTGCTTTTTTATCGTGGCCTTCGGGCCAGTTGGGCTGGGGCAACATGTCGTCAATGATATAAAAACCACCTTCCTTGACCAATGCCAGTGTTTCTTCCAAATGGTTGTATTTCCCAGGCCACGTATCGGCAAAAATGAGGTCAAACTGTCCGTGAGGAAGTTTTACAATCACCTCTTCACCCAAACTATGAATGAGCTGGAGCCTAGGGTCGGCGCCGAGGTGTTTTTGGGCAATGGCAATGAGGGCTTCGTCAGACTCTACCGAAATAAGGTGTGCGTCAGAGGTCATACCTTCGAGCATCCAACCCGTGGCGCGGCCAGCCCCTGTACCTAGTTCCAGAAATTTGCCTGCGGGTTTACTGGCAATAAGCGTACGAAGAAATGCCCCCGTAAGGTCATCGGAAGGTTGTCCAAAACTGATGGCTGCCGCATCGGCGTCAATGGCGTCTAAAATGGCGGGTTTTTGGGGGATGGGTAAGTTGGTCAACGTATGATTAGTTTTGATTGGTTTTGACGATTGTTAATTTTTGGACTAATTCGGCTTTACTGGTGTTTGGGATAGGAATACTTTGATGGAAGCCTCGTAAAAAAAGCGTGTTTTCGACGATTCGCTCTACATAATCGAGGTTAATTAAGTAGGAACGAGAGAGCCTAAAAAAATTGGGAGAAGCAAAATGGGACGAGATTCTGTTAAGGTTCATGCTAATCTCAAAAGGCTTTTGCTGCTCCACTAGAAAAACATTTACATAGGCTCCATCGGCCTCAATGACAACTACTTCGTGAGGGTTGATTTTTTGATAACCTTTGTTTATTACCGAAAAAAACAGTCCCGTTGGAGCGTAATTGGGTTGATTGTTTTTATGATTCAGCCAAACAATTTCAATCTGCATTCTTAGCTCGTCGGGGTCAAATGGCTTTAACAAGTAGGCCGATGGAAGCGTCTCTTTGGCACGGTCGAAGGTCGCTTTTTCAGAATTAGCGGTGAGGAAAATAAACGGGATGGGATGGATAGAACGGATTTTTTCGGCTGTAATGATACCATCCGCTGCCGAATTGGTAAGTTTAATGTCGATAATGGCTAAATCAGGCAAGTATTTTTTGACTGATGCGATGGCGGACTCATAGTTGCGAGGCGTATCCACGACAATGTGGCCTACGTCTTCCAGTGTTTCTTTGATGTCCAATGCCGTAATTGTTTGGTCTTCAACAACGAGAATCCTTAACGGCTGCATAACGAGTGGATAGGTTTGGGTTTTAACTTGGCAAATCTAAAAGAAAAAAAGGTAAAGCTACTGACCGTAAACTAAGAAATTAACCTTTAAAATTCATACTAAACTGATACCCTTTGGATGTATCTATTTGAAACTGGGCATAAAGTTGTTCGATTTGGGCTCTGACGAGTTTCATACCAAATGTTTTTTTGACGTTTTCTGAACAATGTGAATTGAGTCCATTGTCAGAAACGATGAGGTGTATTTCATCGTTAAGTCGTTTACATTCAATTAGTAACAACGGGTCTGATTGGGTTGGGTAGGCATATTTGCAGCAGTTCGTAATTAGTTCATTGAGAATTAAACCAAGTGGTATGGCTTTGTCAGCGTGTAAGTATATATTTTCAATGGTGAGTTTAGGAATAATGTGTGCGTAGCCAAAAGTTTTGTGAACTGCCTCGGTGATTTCTTTGATGAAAGCGGGTAAAAAAACGTGGGCGAGCTGCTCAGTATCGTAGAGCCTTCGGTGTAAAATGACCATCGACTGAATACGAAGTTGGCTATTAGTAATGGCCTGAATGGCGGTAGGGTCGGTCAGTTGTCTTGCCTGAAGACTGAGAAGGCTTGAGACGGTTTGTAAATTGTTTTTTACACGGTGGTTCTGTTCATGAACAAGTTCTTGGTTTTTGAGGCCAATGCGTTGATTTTTGCGATACAAATTGTAGAAAATAATACTCGCCACAGCCGTAACTGCCAATAAGACAAGGGCTAGTACAATGGAAATTTGTTGGCTTTTTTCGGTTTCAATTCGGCTGTTGATTTCTTGTTGTTGGAGTTGAATTTGTTTTTCTTTTTTCTCAGTTTCATAGACAATACTCAATTTACTCAATGCTCCTTGTCGGTCATCCATCAGTTCTTTGTATTCAATTTTATTGAGTTTTTCGGAATGTTCAAGGGCTTTTTTCCAATTTTGAGTTGCTTTATAGAGGTTGACAAGCTCCTGTTGGAATTTGGCCTGAATTTTCGCGTTGACATAAACCGTATCAATCATGTCTTCAATTTTTTGAGCCAATACTGTTGCTTGGTTGTATTTTTTGAAATGAATATAGGCTGATAAAAGGTTGACGGAGACTGAAATCACGCCTGAGCTTCTTTTAACTTTATTTGTAAAAAGAAAGCAACATGATTCAAAATAGCCAATTGCTTTAGGTGAGTTACGATCCATTAACAACTTTCCAAGTCCTTCATAGACTTCTGCCAATGCTTCATTATTGTTGCTTTTTTGGGCTATATCAAGGAGTTTTTGATAATAAAATTGCGCACTATCGAGCCTTGGTGAAGGGCGACGAGGATACTGGGGTGTTTGCCAGTTTTGTTTGTGAATTTCTGCCAAAGATTTGTAAGCTCGCATCAAGCCAACTGCTGATTGAATTTTCTTTGCGATGGCAAGAGATTTTCGGATGTGCTTGAGTGCATCTTCGTATTGTAAGGTACTTACGGCCATTTCACATAAGTAAAAATAAAGACGGCCTAGTTCGTAAGTTTCCCCTCGCTTCTCTTGAATCCTGAGTGATTTGGTGAAATAGGCGTGGGCATTTTGGTAATCTCCAGCCGCTGAAAAACTTTTAAAGTACTGATAATAGGCTTCGGCCAACAAAACAGTATCTTTTTTCTGAAGCGCTTCTTTTTCAATGGCAATGGCTTTACTATGATAAACAGGGTTGAGGGGGAGGGCTTGGCTTGGTAACTGTGCGAAGCAGACAACTGTCCCAAAAAGGAGCCAACAATAAATGAAGCCACTAAACAGGTTGTAAGTTAACATGAGGCAAATGTTGTGGGAATGCAGTTGCCAAAACTAAATAAAAAATAGTGGATTTTAAACGACAAAATTTCGGTCTATCTTTGTTTTAATAAAGCGAAGGACGATGCAAAAATATCCGATAGGAATCCAGAATTTTCAAGAGCTTATCACGGGGGGGTATCTCTATGTGGATAAAACAGCGTTAATTTACCGCTTGGTGAGTAGGGGGAAATATTACTTTCTATCGCGTCCTCGTCGCTTTGGGAAATCATTGCTGGTGAGTACGTTGCAGGCCTTGTACGAGGGCAAGAAGGAGTTATTTGAAGGCTTGTATATTGGGGATAAATGGGATTTTAGCCAGACAAATCCCACGCTTGTGATTTATTTTAACCAAATGAGTTTGCGTGATGTGGGTTTGGAACAATCGCTGATAACGACTTTGCGCAACGAAGCGCGCCGCCACGAGTTAGTACTAGAGAGTGAAGGGGTGGGCTTTATGTTTCAGGAGTTAATTGAGAAACTTCATATCAAGACGGGTCGTAAAGTGGTGGTGTTGGTGGATGAGTACGACAAGCCGATAGTGGATTATTTGGAGGAGTTGCCCATTGCGCATCAGAATCGTCAATTGTTAAAGTCATTTTATGGAATACTCAAACCTTCGGACGAGCATTTGGAGTTTGTGTTGTTGACGGGTGTAAGCAAATTCGCCAAGGTCAGTGTGTTTTCGGATTTGAATAATCTTAATGACATAAGTTTAGATGATGATTACGCTAATTTGGTAGGGATTAGCCAACCTGAATTGGAAGCTAGTTTTGAGGAAGAGATTAGTGTTTTGGCGGCAAAACAAGAAATTACTAGAGAAGCGTTTCTGGAAAAAGTAAAAGCGTGGTACAATGGGTATTCTTGGAACGGGACGGATAGGGTTTATAATCCTTTTTCATTATTAAATTTCTTTTCAAAGCGGGGCGCTTTTCAAAATTACTGGTTCAGTACAGGCACACCTACGTGGTTAATTGGACTGTTGCGTAAGCAAGGAATTTATCAGATTGAAGGGCAAGAGGTTTCTGAAATTAGTTTAGATACCTTTGATATTGAACGGTTAGAAGTCTATCCTATCTTATTCCAAACGGGCTATTTGACGATACGTTCGGGGGAAGATGGGATTTACGTGTTGGATTATCCTAACCAAGAAGTGAAGCAATCGTTTTTGCAATATTTGCTGCAAAGCTATCGCCAAGGTTCATTGGGTGAGGGGTTACCTTTGGTAGTACACCTTCGGAATGCTTTGCAAAACAATGACTTAGCGAAGGCAATGGAAGTGATAGATACAGTATTTTCGTCGTTGCCATATGATTTGTGGCAAAATGAGAATGAGCGTTTCTACCACGCACTTATCCATTTGACGTTTACCTTATTGGGCGTATATGTACAGTCGGAAGTTCATACTTCACGGGGTCGTTGTGATGCGTTGGTACAAACGCAGCGTTACGTGTATGCGTTTGAATTTAAGTTAGACAAAACGTCATCGGAGGCGTTGGAGCAAGTAAAGACAAAAGGATATTTGGCACCCTACAAATCACTGGGGAAAGAATTGGTGGCAGTGGGCGTGAATTTTTCGACGGCCACGAAGTCGGTTGAAAGCTGGGACGTAGCTGTTTTGAATTGATTCTCTGATAAAAATTTCTGTCTATCTTTGTTTAAAGAAAGCGAGAAACGATGCAAAAATATCCGATAGGAATTCAGAATTTTCAGAAACTCCGTGAGGGAGGGTTTGTTTATATTGACAAAACGGTCTCCATTCATCGTCTGACGCAACAAGCAGGTTTTTACTTTCTATCGCGTCCTCGTCGCTTTGGAAAATCATTGTTGGTGAGTACGTTGCAGGCCTTGTACGAGGGCAAGAAGGAGTTATTTGAAGGCTTGTATATTGGGGATAAATGGGATTTTAGCCAGACGAACCCTACACTTGTGATTTATTTTAACCAAATGAGTTTGCGTGATGTGGGTTTGGAACAATCGCTGATAACGACGTTGCGCAACGAAGCGCGCCGCCACGCGTTAGTACTAGAGAGTGAAGGGGTGGGCTTTATGTTTCAGGAGTTAATTGAGAAACTTCATATCAAGACGGGTCGCAAGGTGGTGGTGTTGGTGGATGAGTATGACAAGCCGATAGTAGATTATTTGGAGGAATTGCCCATTGCGCATCAGAATCGTCAATTGTTAAAGTCATTTTATGGGATACTTAAACCTTCGGATGAACATTTGGAGTTTGTGTTGTTGACGGGCGTGAGCAAGTTTGCGAAAGTCAGTGTGTTTTCTGATTTGAATAACCTGCGAGACCTTACCCTCAATCCACAGTTTTCGGATTTGGTTGGTATCAATCAAGAAGAACTTGTTTTGAATTTTAAGGCAGAAATTTCAGACTTAGCCAGTGAAAGAGGGATTACGGAGGAGGTATTTTTAGAGCAAATCAAGCATTGGTATAACGGCTATTCATGGGGAGGCAAGGCCAGTGTTTATAACCCATTTTCGTTGCTTAATTTTTTTGCTGACAATGGTAGCTTCCAAAATTACTGGTTCAGTACAGGGACGCCTACGTGGTTAATTGGACTGTTGCGTAAGCAAGGAATTTATCAGATTGAAGGGCAAGAGGTTTCTGAAATTAGTTTAGATACCTTTGATATTGAACAGTTAGAAGTCTATCCTATCTTATTCCAAACGGGCTATTTGACGATACGGTCAAAAGAAGATGGGATTTATGTGTTGGATTATCCTAACCAAGAAGTGAAGCAATCGTTTTTGCAATATTTGCTGCAAAGCTATCGCCAAGGTTCATTGGGTGAGGGGTTACCTTTGGTAGTACACCTTCGGAATGCTTTGCAAAACAATGACTTAGCGAAGGCAATGGAAGTGATAGATACAGTATTTTCGTCGTTGCCATATGATTTGTGGCAAAATGAGAATGAGCGTTTTTACCACGCACTCATCCATTTGACGTTTACCTTATTGGGCGTATATGTACAGTCGGAAGTTCATACTTCACGGGGTCGTTGTGATGCGTTGGTGCAAACACAACTTTACGTGTATGCGTTTGAATTTAAGTTAGACAAAACTTCTTTGGAGGCGTTGGAGCAAGTAAAGACAAAAGGATATTTGGCACCCTACAAATCACTGGGGAAAGAATTGGTGGCAGTGGGCGTGAATTTTTCGACAAAAATGAAATCAGTAGAAAGCTGGCTAATAGAGGTTATCAACGACTAAACCAGCTACGAAGCACAACTTTCTACGCTAAATTCGAGTAAAATGAGCCGTTATTTAGCCTGAGCGTATTGACTTAAATCAGGGCGTTTAAAGTCCGTGAAAATGCTTTCAGGAAGCTGATCAAATACCATAATATCGGTCAGGTCGCGGTCGCCACGCTCGCCCGAAAGTAAAATTTTTCCGTGTTTTTTGTAATCGGTCCACGGGCGGATGAAGCCAGGTTTTTCGGCGTCAAATTTGGGATAATACGCCCATTGCCACACCAAATGATTGGCTTTGTTGACCCAAACCTTGTACTTATTATCAGGCGTGTTCCCTACGTTTTTGAACGTCAATTGAATCACATCGGCATCGGCTCCGTCTTGTGTTTTTTCTTCCCCAAGGTATTTTAAAGTAACACCCGAATCTTTGAGTTTGAAGGGCATGGTAAGCCAGTAGCCGTCATTAATCCAAGCACCTTTCCCTTGTTTTAAATACTTCGCCAATGAGTCAGCGTGGGTTTGTTCTTGTCCGTATTTGAAAATCCGTCCTTTGCCGTCGTTGATGTTTAATAAAATGGTTTGGTCATTATTGACATTGTCAACGCGGACGTTCCCTGTCCATTTGTCCCAAATCAATTTTCGGTTTCCGAAGAAGTTCCAGGCAATAAAACGGGTTTTGTCCCAATTTTTGCGCCCGCCCATTGCATCCATCGCTTTATCGGCAAGTTCAATGGCTTTGGGGTCGGAGCCTGCTTGGTCAAATCCTGCGGCGGCAGGGTTTTTCTGGGCAAAAATTGCGCCTGCGAAAAGAAGATAAACAAGCGTACTAGTAGAAAAAAAATGCTTCATATATGTGGTTTTTAGGGTTAAAATTCGCAAAAAGTAGGCATCTACTGTCCTAATTGATGTCAATCAGGAAGATAACTGATTTTTGTCATACATTTTTCAGTTTTATAGAGAGAATTTTACATCGTTCAATTCAACCACACACAACGATGAGAGCAATATTAGTTCCGATAGATTTTTCCGAAAATTCACAACGAGCGTTGGAGTTTGCGCAGGAAATAGCCGAACGTTACGACGCAGGTATATCATTGGTT
The DNA here is from genome assembly GCF_003711225.1 of Runella sp. SP2. Lineage (NCBI taxonomy): Bacteria > Pseudomonadati > Bacteroidota > Cytophagia > Cytophagales > Spirosomataceae > Runella > Runella sp. SP2. Next base: position 313,753 of record NZ_CP031030.1, read on the forward strand.
CACGCCTTTCATCCGCCCGTTGTGGATCCCAACCTGCCTGCTGAAACGCTCGTAGCGTTGGCCGAACAAACCGAAAAACTCAACCAAGAGACCCTCTTGAAGTGGGAGAACGATTGTAGAGCGGATGGTTTTGCGTGCCAAAGTAAACTCGTTTATGGAGCTGCCTCAGAAGTGGTTTTGGAAGAAATCAAAACCCAAAAGCCGATTTTAGTGGTGATGGGGAGAACAGGAAAAGGGGGGTGGATGGATAAAATAATTGGGAGTGTAGCGGCGGGAGTGGCAGGAAAAGCAAGTTGTCCTGTGTTGGTTTTACCGCCACAAACAGAAATTCGTACGATTCGGAAAATTGTGTATGCGACCGAACTCGAACGCCCCGAAGAAAATGCGCTTGGATTTGCATTCAATCTTGCCGAACACTTTAAAGCGGAGCTTGATTTAGTGAAAGTAAGAGCACCTTTTGAAGTGGATGTGTTTAACGATGAGGAGTTTGTGCAAGACATTGCGGCGGTTTTGGGTACTAAAAAGTACACTTTGCAGGTCGTAGAAGCTGATTCAGTCGTGGGTGGGCTTCAAAAATATGCGGATGAACAACACGCGGATCTGATCGTAATGGCTACCCGTAAGCGGGATTGGTTATCGGGCATTATTAATCCGAGCGTGTCGAAAAAAATGGTACTCGCTACGCACATTCCCGTGCTTGTGTGTCATTTAGAAATTGTAGAGACATTAGAAGTATAGTGCTGAAAATAGCACTCAAACTATAAAAATCTTGCGAGAATGGGTTGTTTATAGCACACCTAGGGTCGGTTTGACCCTAGGTGTCTTTGTTTTTAGAAGTCGCCTGTGTAAAATGGACTAACGACATAATGGCTAGAGTCGCGCTGCAAGCGATTGGAGGCGCGTTCTATCCAAACAACGTAATCCGTTTCCCCATGCTTTCGGTTTGAGATGCCCAATAATTGCTCCTGAGCGCGGCGTTTGTGTGCATACACCACAGCCACTTGACGGATGTGTACTTTCTGAATTTCTTCCTTGCTTACCTCTTTTCCATCTACAAATAAGGTGATGTTTTCGTGGTATTTTGGATAGACGTCTAAGTATTTGTCGGGACGCACGTACACCATCGTCCCCTGTCGTTTGAAAAAACTTGCTTCCAATAACTGATTCATGTTGCCCGACCAAGTTCTTTCCATTTTTTTGCGATATTCGGCGGGATAGGTTTGAGTCCCTCTGATTTTATCTTTGAAAGAAATGTCAAATAGAGATTGCTTAAATGCGCTGTTGTAGGTAAATAAACCTTCTTGCGCTAGGACTTGAGAAAGCGAATTGGGGTAGTCAGACGGGTGAATGTCGGGATAGCAACCCACTTCTGGGTCGTAACAAAAATCAAAAAAGGCCATTTTATATCCTTCTGATGTCTTGTCTCTTCGCTTGACAACTTTCATGGCTTCGCTGCCGTAGTCACCCAAAATTACGTTTTTAATGTCCGAAATGCGTCCTTCCGCGTCACGTTCTACTCCTTGAAGTTCAAAAGCAACGCCGTGTTTTTTTAGTGTTTTTTGAATGGCAGCGAGGTCTTTATCGGTGGCATAAGGAGTGATAACACCGTACAGTTTTCCTTTTTTAGCCACCAAATAACGGGTTCCAAACTCTGGTGGGCTCAACGACGTAAGTTGGGCGGGAGAGTAAGACTGCAAACACATTAAAATAATGCCCATTGCCACAACAAACGAAGCATATCGCCAGCTGCTTCGCCAAGTGGAAGCTCGGTTCATCATCGAAATCCGACTTTTGAGCAGCGATTGATTGAAGTGGTTGGTAAACGTAAAGTGTTCGGGGGAGGTGAAGGTTTTCATGGCAGTATGGGTGATTGATTCGTGAAAATGGCAAACGTTCGCTTAATGATTGGAGGGTTTTCGTCGTCGTGCCAAGCATAACAATGCACGGCGTATAAGTCATTGATTGTCAGTTTTTCGGCATCTTCGAGGGTAGAGGTTTGGTTGTCGATGATAAAAAGAGCGTCTCGGTAAAAACTTTCAATGCGTAAATGTTTTTCGGACGAAAAGTAAATTTGGTTACGTGCGCCTGTTTGGCATAAATAACTGAGTCCGCTTTCCTTAAACTCGGACAAACTCATTTTTTTATGATTCGCAGGGTCTTTTCTGCGTTCTTGGTATTCACGTTTGAAGTGCTCGTAACGGTGTGCATGAAACCAATCGTAAACTTCATTTTCGTCTTTTTGAGCAAGGTCAGCGAGAGAGGAAACGGCTGTGTAGGAACGGCCTGCGCTACAAAAATTTCTTGCGATTTCTATGTAGCCACCCGTGGGCGCAATTGGTTTTTTAGCATCATCAATCCTGCTTTGGCATTGGCTTTTTTTATCATTGTGGGTCCAGATAGTTTCCAGATTAATGGCAGTGATAAAATGGCTGATTGGGTCAAATTTGATTTGGTTAACCGAAAAACTCCACCCAATTTTTCGAAACTCGTCTTGAATATTGGCTAAATCCTGCAACGTACATTTGTGCGTAAGAACCCAGTAAAGCCGATTGTTTTGAAATACAACGTAAGGCGTTTTAGACAATAAGGTGTCCGAAAGAGTGATTGAAGCCGTTTTCGCTACCGCAAGGGGAGCAGGGGCTAGTTTAAAATCATTGAAATGGACGCTTGGAGGCGCTTGCGGCGGAATTAAAACGGCCTTCAACTCAGGTACTTTCTGAACAATTATCTTTTGAACCTCCTCCCGATAGGGCTTCGTAAACGCCGCACATACCCAAATCGACGCAATAAACAGCCCGTACTTACCAAAGGCTTTCCAGCTAGATTTACGTTTGTTCATCATCGTAATCCGACTTTTGAGCAGCGATTGATTGAAGTGGTTGGTAAACGTAAAGTGTTCGGGAGAGGTGAAGGTTTTCATGGATTTAGGGGTTCGGTAAAAATCAAAATATAATGCTGCCTCAAGAGTTTATTTTCTTGCCAAGTTTCTTTAAAAATGGCCGAGTAAAAGTCTTTAATGTGTATTTTTTCTACCTCCTCAAGTGTTGACGGATTACCATTTAATAAAATAATATCGTTACGTCGTGGTTTGGCAATGCTGAGAAAATCGTTTTCTGTTAGATTGAGATAATTAGATTGTTTTACAAGGGAATTTTGAGGAGTTGGCTTGGCTAATTTTAGTAAGGTCTCTTTTGTGATTGACGTGCTTCCTCCTGGGCCTAAACTGTCGCTTGTTTTTATTTCCAAATAGCTGATTCTGTTTTTTTGCCGTAGTACCTGAGCTAATTGGTCGTCTTTTTGGGCTAGTACCTTTAATTCATCTGGCATTTTTTGACTATCAAGAGTACCACAACTTTTTTGGGTTAAAGAAACATAGCCTCCATGTGAACTTACGGGTTTGTCGTAATTGTCAGGGATAAACGATTTATAACCACAACCATTCCCTTTTGCCTCAACTGAAATAATGAATGAATTAAGTGGGTCTAACTGGAAGCCTGATACTTCAAAAGTTTGGTTATGTTTGACAAACTCTTTTTTCATATCCACCAAATCTTCCATTGTTGTTTTAGGGGTAATTAGCCAATAAAGTGCATCATTTTTATAAATGATATATTTTGTTGCCGAAATGTATTTTTGAGTATCGGTATTGGTAACAACGGGGTTCTGAATGTCTGAAAATGATGTCGAGTCCAAAGAGGAGCGGACAGGAGCTTCAAAAATAAAATCATTGAAGATAGTTTCATGCTTCGTTTTTGGAGTTAGAACTGCTTCCAATTCAGGGACTTGCTCAACGATTTGAGCTGCGACTTTTGCTCGATACGGCTTCGTAAACGCCGCGCATACCCAAATCGACGTAATAAACAGCCCGTATTTACCAACCGCTTTCCAGTTGGATTTACGTTTGTTCATCATTGCAATCCGACTTTTGAGTAGCGATTGATTGAAGTGGTTGGTAAACGTAAAATGTTCGGGGGAGGTGAAGGTTTTCATGGATTTACAGTTTGGTGTAAACAACAAAGTACGTATCGTTTATTTTTCCAAGAGCGTCGGTAACTTCGTACTTCTCAGCTCTTAAAAACCGCTCAGGCGATAACTTTTCAATTTGTTCAATGCTGACTTTTTTGCCATTGAGTCTAAAATGAGCGCTTCGGTAAGGCTCTTTGACGGAAAGAGTGATGCGGTCGGTGTTTTTAGTAGTAGTAAAGGCTTGGTAAGCAGTCATTGACCCTTCGTAATGCAACGACTGTGGAAGAAAAATATGCGTAGGTTTGAAATAGTCACCTCCACGTTTGAATCTTGCGATTACGTCAGGCTTTGTGTTTATTTCCAACGCTTCAAATTTGGCAATATCGTCCTCCTCGCGCGAAAGTGCCTGTTGGGTAGGGTCAATACAACAATCACCGTATCCCCACTTGTTGCCAAAATTAGAAACGGGAACGGTCAACTGAATGGGTTTCATGGGCATAAAGGTGGTGTCTGTACCTTGTGAAATCAGTGTGGACATTTTCCCAGCAAAAGGAGTAACCTCCACCGAAAGTTTACGCAAGAAACGCCCTGATGAATCCGTAATCCATTGAATGATTTTTAAATCTTTCCCCAGTTGTTTGAATTCTTGTTGGATTTCAACCATATCGGAGAGCGTAGTCTTGGACGTTATCAGCACTTGAATTTCATTCTTCTCACTGTACTTCACGTACTTTTTGTTGGTTAATTTTAGGCCACTTTCTATTTGCCCATCTTTTGGTGGTTCTGTTGACGTTTTTTGATACACCCTGATTTCTCCCAAATCAACCTCCACCGTTTTTGGGGTAGGCTTGCCTTTTTTGTCATCTTTGGGAGAAGGCATCAGACTACTTAGTTGCGGCAAATTTGTGATGATTTGGGAGGCAACCTCCTCCCGATAAGGCTTCGTAAACGCCGCGCATACCCAAATCGACGCAATAAACAGCCCATACTTACCGAAGGCTTTCCAGTTAGATTTACGTTTGTTCATCATGGCTATTCTGTTTTTTAGTAAAGATTGGTTGAAGTGGTTGGCGAAGGTTTGTTGAGAGGTATTGAGGGTACTTCGTAACAAATGAAATTGATACGATTTCTTTTCAACACCCGTGTCAAGCACGGCGCGGTCGGTGATGTATTCGAGGGTTTCTTGCACCAAACGCTGGTGCCACCACGCAAAAGGATTGAACCAAAAAACACACTTTAGCAGCTCCGAACTGAGCATATCGAGGCTGTGGTACTGCTGAGCGTGAATGCACTCGTGTGTCCACACCTGTTCCCATTCGTCGGTGGTGTGTTGGTGGGGGTTGTAAAAAATCCAGTGAAAAAATGAAAAAGGGGCTGTAAGGGTTGGGTTTTCGACCAATACCACGCTGTAATCCGTAGCATAAAGCGTGCTTTTTTGCTTGAGCCGCCAAAGGGAAGCCAATTGTAGCAAAAATTTTGCCCCTAACAGCCCCACACCCAGCCAATAGACCAACGCAATCCAAGAAAAGAGTGTCCATGTCTTTTGAGGGGGAGCGACAGGATTGGCTACCTTAGACTGGCTTTCTTCCTTGTACGTTGGTGCAGCAACGCGAGGCGACTTTTGAACGTTTGGAAGGAGCTGCTTTGGCGCTTTTTCCTTGCTCCAAGAAGCGGCTTGGCTGACAATTTGGGCGGGGGCATCGGGTACCCATTCCCAATCGGGGACGGGGACGATGGGTAAAATCAAGGTCGCGGCCACGTTGATCCACAGCAACCATCGATTCACCTGCAAAAAAGTTTCGCGTTTGACGAGCCAAGCGTAAGCGCCTGTCAAAATTGCCATCACCAAACTGGCTTTCAGCAAATAGGAGAGAAGGTCGAAATTCACGGTTTAGTCGAGGTTAAGAGGTGAAAAAATGGTTGAGTGGCAATGGCTAGGTATCGCTACCGCCTTCAATCATGCGGAGGATTTCGCGCAGTTCATCGGCGGAGACTTTGTCGTTTTGGGCAAAATACGAAACCAAGTTTTTGTACGAATTGTCAAAATAATTGTCAACCAACTTGCTGATAACGAATTGGTTTTGGTAAGACTCTTTTGACACCAGCGGATAATATTCGTAGGTATTTCCGTAGGTTCGATGCCCGATGTAGCCCTTCTCTTCGAGATTCCGAATGATGGTTGAGACGGTATTGTAGTGCAATGGCGGGTTGGTGAAAAACGGCATAAGGTCTTTCACAAAAGCACGTTCTACTTTCCAAAGCGCGTGCATAATTTCTTCTTCTTTGTTGGTTAGCTTTTCCATACTACAAATATAGTACTATAACTGTAGTTTGCAAACTATTTTTGTAGGATTTTTTTAACGTGCATTTTTAAACCATTTTTTGCAATTTTGGTTAAAAAATACGTGTACCAACATATATCACTGTTTAACTCATTCACCAATGAAAAAATTGATTCTCGTCGGAGCGATGTTTGCTATGCAGGCATTTGTTCAACGTCCAGTAGAGGCACCTATTCCATTGTGTCAAACCTCGCATGACATGGCAGCGTGGGCGGCTGATGCCAACTTTATGGCCATGCACGAAGCTCCCGAAACTTACCGTTATGCGGGCAAAGGGGAAACCATTAAGTTTTCGACACCTGATGGAAAAGAGGCGTCAGGCTTTTTGATTAAAGCACCTAAAAAGTCAGACAAATGGCTTTTTGTCTATCAAGAATGGTGGGGGCTCAACGACCACATCAAGCACGAAGCCGAGACGTTCTACAACGATTTGGGTGATGTAAACGTGTTGGCCTTGGATATGTACGACGGCCAAGTGGGTACAACTCCGCAAGAAGCGGGCAAAATCATGCAATCGGTACCCAAAGAGCGTTTGACGGCCATCATGCAAGGGGCATTGGCGCACGTTGGTAAAAAAGCCAAAATTGCGAGTGTAGGTTGGTGCTTCGGCGGTATGTTGTCGTTGCAGTCGGCGTTGTTGGAAGGCAAGCAAGCGGTAGGTTGCGTGATGTACTACGGTCGCCCTGAGCAGGATGTAGAAAAACTCAAAACGTTGAACGTGGACGTATTGGGTATTTTTGGAAAACAAGACAAAGCCCCTTCGCCCGAAATGGTAGAGCAGTTTGAGCAAAATATGAAGGCAGCGGGCAAGCAAGTAACCGTGAAAATGTACGACGCAGTACACGGTTTTGCGAACCCAAGTAACCCTAAACACGACGCAACGGCGACGGCTGATGCGTACAAGCACTCGATCGAGTATTTGAAGAAGAAGTTTAGCTAATACGCAGACTTTCAGAAAATCTTCTCTTTTGTCACCCCGACGTAAGGAGGGGGCTGTAGGCTCTTTTTTGTTGATATGGATTCCTCCTTGCGTCGGAATGACAAAGAATTACGTCGGAATGACAAAACAAGAATGACCTACATAAATACAAAGAAACGCTACTTGGAAGCCCCGAGTAGCGTTTTCTGTCATCAATTAGACCATTGAAGTTACTGTTTTAACAATTGTTTGCGTTTTTCGCGGCTGCTGTAAATCCATTCATAGACCGTAGGAAGGATGAGCAGCGATAATAAGGTAGCCGTGATAAGCCCACCGATGACGACAATCGCCAGCGGTTTTTGAGTTTCAGAGCCAATGCCTGTTGAAATAGCGGCAGGTAGCAAACCCAACGAAGCCATTAAGGCCGTCATCACAATGGGGCGTAGCATTGCCTTCGAGCCGTCTTTAATCGCCTCAATCAACGGCATTCCTGCTTTCAGGTTTTTGTGGTAATTGTTGATGAGAATAACCCCGTTTTGGGTCGCAATCCCGAACAGGGCAATAAACCCAACCCCCGCCGAAATACTAAAGTTGACTCCCGTCAGAAGCAGCGCCGCAATTCCGCCAATGAGCGCAAAAGGCACGTTGAGGAGCACCAGAATGGAGTCGAGGGCGTTGCCAAAGGATACAAACAAGATAAAGAAAATCAAAATCAAGCTGATGGGCACCACCAAGGCCAAGCGGTTTTGGGCGCGTTGTTGGTTTTCAAATTCCCCGTTCCACTTCATTTCGTAGCCTTTGGGCAATTTTACAACGGCATTTACTTTCTTTTGGGCTTCGGCAATGGTGCTTCCCAAGTCACGGCCTCGTACCGAAAACTTCACGGCAATAAAGCGGGCGTTGTCTTCGCGGTAGATAAAGGCAGGCCCAGCGACGTTTTCGATGCTTGCTATTTGTTTTAAAGGTATTTTTCCGCCGTTGAGGGTAGGTACTTGGAGTTGACCAATTTGCTCAATCGACGAACGGAACGGCTGATCATAGCGCAGGCGTAAATCAAATTTTCGTTCACCTTCATACACTTGGCTTACGGCTTTTCCGCCAATCGCCATTTCGATGACCGCATTGGCGTCGGCGGCATCAATGCCGTATTGGGCCATTTTATCAGGGTTGAGGGTAATGCGAAGTTCGGGTTGTCCCAAGTTACGGAACACGCCTAAATCTTCCACGCCAGGTACTTTTTTGAGGACATTGAAAACTTGCGTAATCTTTTTGTCTAATATATTGAGGTCATCTCCTTGCACTTTTACTGCTATCGACCCTTTTACCCCCGAAACTGCCTCGGCGACGTTGTCCGAAATAGGTTGCGAGAATCCGAAGTCCACGCCTTTGAAGCCTGCCAATTTTGCCTGCATTTCGGCTACCAACTGGTCTTTGGTGATGTTGCGTTTCCATTCGTTGGCAGGGTATAAGTCCACAAAAAACTCTTGGTTGAAAAAGCCCGTGGGGTCGGTACCGTCGTTGGGGCGACCTGTTTGGCTAATGACACCTCTTACTTCAGGGAACTGCTCAAACACTTGACGGAATTTACGCGTAAAGTGATAGCTGTCTTCGAGGCTGATACTGAGGGGCATACTCGCCCGAACGTAAATCGAGCCTTCGTTGAGCTGGGGTAAAAACTCAGAACCTACAAAGTGGAACGCGCCAAGTGCCAAACCGAGCGCCGTTACGCCCGCCACCATGGCCCGTTTGGGGTGACTCATAACAGCATCGAGTAAAGGAGCATAGGCTTTGTTGAGCCCCGTAATGATGGGGTTGTGACGTTCGCGGACGTTTTTGTTCAGCAAAATACTACTCAATACTGGCACAAACGTAAGGGCCAACAACAACGCACCCAACAAGGCAAAGCCAATCGTAAATGCCAATGGACTAAATAGCTTTCCTTCCACTTTTTGGAAAGAGAAAATAGGTAATAAGGCCGTGATAATGATGAGCTTAGACGTAAAAATAGATTTTCCCATTTCTACGGCTGTTTTGAGGATTCGGCTGAGTTTAGCCCGTTTGTTGAAACGCTCCATACCCTCTTTTTCGGCCCAATGTGCCAGCATTACAAACAGCCCTTCGACCATTACTACAGCCCCGTCGATGATGATACCAAAGTCGATGGCGCCGATAGAAAGTAGATTGGCGGTCATTCCTTTGACCCGCATTAAAATAAAGGCAAACAATAACGCCAACGGAATGATAAGCGCCACCGTAACAGTTGTACGCCAATCGGCCAAGAAAATCAAAAGAATCACCGTTACGAGTGTAATCCCCAACGCCACGTTTTCGCCCACGGTGTGCATGGTGTGGTTGTTGAGTTCGGTACGGTCGTAAAATACCTTGATTTTAACGTCTTGGGGCAATACTGTCGAGTTAAGATAAGCTACTTTTTCTTTGAGTTTGGGCAACACTTCGCCAGGGTTTTCCCCTTTTCGCATGAGTACGATGCCCTCCACCACATCGTCGTGAAAATCGCGACCAACAATGCCCAACTGTGGCAAATTTGAGGCACGAACCGTACTGATGTTTGAAATCCGAACGGGAACACCGTTGATGTTTTTGACGATGATTTTTTCAATGTCGGGTACGTCTTTTACGATACCAATCCCGCGCACTACAAAGGCTTGCTGTCCTTCTCGTATGATGTCGCCCCCTACGTTGACATTGGCGCGTTGGAGCGCACCATACACGTCGAGCGCGGTGAGGTTGTATTTGGTAAGTAAATTTGGGTTTACGCTTACTTCAAACGTACGCACACGTCCACCAAAGCTCACTACATCGGCTACGCCCTGTACGGCTGTGATGTTTTTCTGAATCACCCAATCTTGAATCGTCTTGAGTTCGGTCACCGATTTGGTGGGCGACGTAAGCGTGTAGCGGTAAATCTCGCCCGTAGGCCCTGCGGGAGGTTGAATTTCGGCGTTTACACCCTCGGGAAGATCCACGTTGGAGAGCTTTTGGCTGGCTTCCATGCGGGCGTTGAAGTTGTCAACCCCGTCCTCAAAAATGATTTTGATAAATGATAAACCAAACAAATTGACGCTACGAATGGCCGTACGGCGGCTGATGGAGTTCATTTCGGTTTCAATCGGAATCGAAATGAAACGTTCTACTTCTTCGGCACTCCGACCAGGCCATTGGGAGATAATCACGACCTCGGTATTGGTGACGTCGGGGTAGGCTTCGACGGGGGTATTGTAAAAACTTACCGCCCCCGCAATCACGACCAACAAGGTAACAAAAAAGACAATGCCCTTGTTTTTGAGTGAAAAGCCAATGATATTTTTGATGAATTTGTTCATGACTTAGTCGGTTAATTCATTGAATAACAAAAGCGCACCTTCGGTCACGACTTGGTCGCCGTCGCGGAGATTAGCTTTGATGTAGCTGTATTTGGAGGTACTTTTAATGACTTCTACGGGAACTGATTTATAATTTCCCTTGCCTTTGTCGAGAATGACAAAATAACGATCTTCGCTAAAAATGACCGATTTGGGGTTGACCGCCAACAGTTTTTCGGGTTTTTCGATGTGGAGTTTTACCGTACAAAACATATCGGGTTTGAGCAAACCTCCTGGGTTTTGAAGCACTACGCGCGCTTGAAGCACCTTGCTGTCGTTGTCGATGACTTGACTAATGTTATCAATACGGCCTTGAAACACGCGGTCGGGATAAGCAAGCGTGCTGATATTTACCTCCTGACCCACTTTGACGGCCTGAATGTCGGACTCATAAATGTTGATAAGCACCCACACGTCCGAAAGATTAGAAATCGTAAAAAGGCTATTTCCGTTGTCGGGGCGAATTTGCATATTGGGATTAATGTTGCGTTCCACAATATAGCCACTCACAGGCGCCGAAACGGTAAAAATAGGCTGGCTATTGGCCGAAGTACCACCGTACATTTTCAACACTTGGCTCGAACGTTCCAATTCCGATGAGGCGATTTCGAGTTGTTTACGGGCATTGACCAAGTCATTTTCTGACGAAAACTTGGTTTTATAGAGTTGCTCTACGTTATCGGCGTTGCGTTTGGCAATGTCGTAGTTCGATTTGGCGGTGTTATAATCCTTTACAAACTGGCTGACATCGGCGCTTTGAAGTTTGGCCAATACTTGCCCTTTTTTGACAAAAGCCCCCAATTCAGCATTGACATCTAGCACATTACCGCTCACCATCGGATAGACGCGGTCCACTTGTTTTTGGTCAAATGAGACTTGGCCCGTAAACTGTAGTTCTTGTTCGTAATTACGAAGTTGAACCGTATCGGTGCGAAACGCCGAACCCATATCTTTGGTCTTAGGCTCTTCGTTTTTTTGTTCGCTTTGGCACGAGACGAGAACGATAGCGGGTAGGCAGAGTACCCACAATAGTAACTTGGTTTTCATTGGATGGCAGAATTGAGAGTTAAAACACCTTCGCGTTGGTGACGTAGTTAAGTTGTTGTTGGGCCTGGTACAGGCGATTAGCACTGTCGATGAGCATCAATTGTGCGTCTTTATAGGCCCTAATTTTGTCAATAAAACTCACCAAATCAATCACCCGACGGGTGTAGTCTTCGGTGGCATTTTTAGAAATATCTTGGATACTTTGGAGGTATTCGGGAGTGATTTTGGCTTGTAATTGCGTGGCTTGGCTGTATTGTTGGTAGGCATTTACAACTTCTTGCTCTACCTGAATCCCCACGGCGTTGCGTCCTTCCTTCGCTTGGTCGATGCTCCAGCGTGCGGCTTGAATATTGCCTTGGTTCTTATTGCGGACAGGTAAGTCAATCAATGCTTGCACACCTACATAATTTGGGAAAGGCCCACCGACATGTTGGTAATCGGCACCTAAAGTAAGGTTAGGCGTGGCGAGGGCTTTTTGGTAGGTGAGGTTTTGTTGGTTATAGGTGATTTGTTGGTCGGCAAGTTGTAAATCGGGGCGTAATGTAAGGGCTTGGCTGACCAAATCGTTCAACGAACCCGCAGCTTTAGGCGTAGAAGCTTCATTAACGGGAATAATATACGTTGAACCATTGATGGACAACAATGTTCGCAACGTCGCTTCATCTTGACTGATTTGGGCTTGCAAATCGGTAAGGTCACTTTCCCAATTTTTTTGTTCCAATTCAAGACGCGTTACTTCATAAGGAGCAATGACCCCGAGTTTCAATTGCGCCCGAAATGCTTCTAAAAGCGAGGCAAGTTGTTGGCCTTGTAGTTGGAGCATGGTTAGTTTTTGTTGGTTGGCGGCCAAGTTGCCAAATGACTGCGCCAACTGAAATCGAACGTTTCGCATCAAGTCTTGAAAGGCAGATTGTTGAAGAGAAATGTTGGTTTCGGCCAGCTGAACGAGCTTACTTCTGAGTTTTACCAAACTGACGATTTGTTGCACTTGAACATTGACGACACCGCCCGTTGGGTTGTACAAATCATCGTTACGGCCGTAGGGGAGAAGTTTGTTGCTATATCCGTTGTAGAGATTGGTTTCTACAAACAAATTGGGGTTGTACCAAAGCTTGGCTTGTTCTTTGGCCGCTTCGGCTACGTTGACGTTGTATTTTTGAGCCAACAACACAAAGTTTTTTTGGATAAACTGTTGCTCGGCTTGGGGCAAAGAAAGTTGCAACGAGTCGGATTGGGCGTGAACGGGGCGTGCGCTTAAAGTCACCATCGTGATGGCAAAAAGCAATGGAACAATACGCATGGCTAGATTATAATGAATGAGTAATTAGACGTAGGCTGTTGATTTAACGCTCCAAAAGTGCTAGAGGGGTATTAAAGCCATTTTAAAGTCGTATTAAAAGCAAGTTAAAGTTGCTCTGTGTAGATTCTAAATCCAGGCATCGCCTTGATTTTGTAAGATATAGGGAAACATTTTAGCAGGGAGACCAACTTTTCCTTCATTAGAATTGTTACTCAAACACAAGGGTTTATGGACTCTTTGTTGTAATTTTGCAGACTTTTTCGGATGTATTACGAGAATTATTCTCGTCCTTACCTAGATAACAAACACGTATTATGCTTACAATCACGGATTTACAAGCGTCGGTTGACGACAAGGCGATTTTGAAAGGAATCAATTTGGAAATCAAAGCTGGCGAAGTCCATGCGATAATGGGGCCAAACGGCTCTGGTAAAAGTACTTTGGCCTCGGTTTTGGCGGGGCGAGAAGAATATGAAGTAACAGGCGGTAGCGTTGATTTTGACGGAGAAGATTTGCTTGAAATGTCGCCCGAAGAAAGAGCGGCTGCGGGTATTTTCTTAGCGTTTCAATATCCTGTAGAAATTCCAGGGGTAACGACTATCAACTTTCTCAAAACTGCGCTTAACGAAATCCGCAAATCGCGCGGAGAAGAGTCATTGGATGCAGCACAGTTTTTGAAATTGATGCGTGAAAAAGCCAAATTGGTAAACATCGACGACTCATTGTTGAAGCGTTCGTTGAACGAAGGTTTTTCGGGTGGTGAGAAAAAACGCAATGAGATTTTCCAAATGGCGATGTTGGAGCCAAAATTAGCGATTTTGGACGAGACAGATTCAGGATTGGATATCGACGCGCTTCGTATCGTGGCCGAAGGGGTAAACAAGTTGCGCTCGCCAGAAAACGCAGTTATCGTAGTGACGCACTACCAGCGTTTGCTCGACTACATTGTGCCTGATTACGTACACGTATTGTACAAAGGCCGTATCGTAAAATCAGGCCCTAAAGAATTGGCGCTTGAGTTGGAAGAAAAAGGATACGACTGGATCAAGGCAGAAGTAGCGGCAACGATGTAAATGAGTTACTAGTTAATGGTTGATTGGTTATTGATTTAGCTAATTAACAGTTGACAATTTTACAAAAACACTAATGAGCAATACCCTCAATAACGATTTAAAAGAACAACTCGTTGCCAATTTTCAAGCGACCGAAGGACGTCTTAATGGCGAAACCAAATCGGCGGTGCATCAGACGCGTCGGGCGGCAATGCAAAACTTTGAGACATTGGGCTTCCCAACTATCAAGCACGAGGAGTGGAAATATAGCAACGTCAGCAATTTAGTAAAGCAGGCGTTTGACTTTGGCGTCAAAACGGAGTTCGGGGAAAATGAACTTGCTGCCCTTTCAATCCCTAATTTGGAAGGAAACGTTTTGTACTTTATCAACGGCATTTATAATGCGGAACTGTCGAACATTGTTTCGCCTGAAAGCCAACTGCAAATTTTGAACTTTGGCCAAGCGGTAAAAGAAAATCCGACTTTGTTGGAAACGTATTTTGCCCAATACGCCAATTACCAAAACGAAGCTTTTACGGCCCTTAATACCGCTTTTGCCCACGATGGCGTTGTCATCAACGTGCCTGCGGGAAAAGTAGTAGAACAACCCATTATCTTGCGTTTTATTACCGATGCCCGTAGCATTAACGTAGCTTCACAGCCTCGTAACTTGGTGGTGGTTGGTAAAAATGCCGAAGTGAAAATCGCCGAAGCGTTCCGTACGATGGGTGAGAATGGGGCATTTACAAATACCGTGACCGAAATTGTGGTGGAAGAAAATGCCAATGTTCAATACTACAAAGTACAAAACGATACCGAAAAGTCGTATCATATTGGTACTACTCAAGTATGCCAAAAGCAAAATAGCCATTTCTACGCCGTAACGGTAACCATCAATGGTGGGTTTGTCAGAAACAACCTTAACATTGTGTTGGATGGCCAAAATTGTGAGGCGTTTATGTACGGTTTGTACTTCCCGAACGGAAAACAGCACGTAGATAATCACACACTTGTTGATCATGCAAAGCCAAACTCGTACAGCAATGAGTTGTACAAAGGGATTTTAAAAGATAAATCAACGGGTGTCTTCAACGGGAAGATTTTTGTGCGTGATGGGGCCAGCAAAACCAACGCGTACCAATCGTGCCGTAACGTGGTGCTTTCCGACGAGGCTATCATGAATACCAAGCCACAGTTGGAAATTTTTAACGATGACGTAAAGTGTTCGCACGGAACGACAACGGGGAAACTTAACGACGAAGCGTTGTTTTACATGCGCTCACGCGGGATTCCTAAAGCAGAAGCACAGACGTTGCTGATGTATGCTTTCTGCGAAGATGTGATTAGCCAAATCAAAATTGGAGCTATCAAAGAATACCTCGAAGGACTGATCGCTGAGAAATTGGCGCAGTAGTCAAGGTATTGATAAAAAACTAATTTGAGAAAATCCCTGCCACAAAGCAGGGATTTTTTGTTAGGTAACAGGGTTATTTTGAGCCTGTTTTTTGCTTTAATAAATGGCCATTCGAGGCCACCATACGTTAATCCTTCAAGCTATATCCCCGTGAAAATCGTTTTTTTAGATGCTCGCACGTTAGGAGAAATTCCTAACCTTGTTAAACTGTCTGAATTAGGAGAAGTTGTTTTTTACCCTGATACCCAACTCGACGAAGTTGCCTCGCGAATAGAGGGGGCCGAAGTTGTGATTACTAACAAAGTTAAAGTAGTTCGTCAATCGATGGAAAACTCGCCCTCGTTGAAGCTGATTTGTGTGGCGGCTACGGGAATGAACAACGTGGATTTGGTTGCCGCCAAGGAGTTGGGGATACAAATAAAGAACGTAAAAGGGTACTCGACCGACAGTGTGGCACAAGAAACCATGGCGTTGTTGTTGGCATTGCTCAACTCGACGGCTTACTACGATGCGTATGTTAAATCGGGGGAATATTCTAAAGAACGAATGTTTACGCACCTTGGTCGGCCTTATTGGGAGCTGCGAGGGAAACGTTTTGGAATTTTGGGGCTGGGAGAAATTGGCCGTCAAGTCGCGCAGATTGCAGCCGCGTTTGGTTGTGAAGTCGTGTACTATTCAGCGTCTGGGCAAACGTATGATGTACCGTATGCTTCCCTTTCGTTGGATGAATTTTTGGCGACGTGCGATGTGCTTTCGGTACATGCACCGCTCAACGAACATACCGATAACTTACTTACCTATGAGCGTATAGCCCAAATGAAGCCTACGGCTTTGTTGCTCAATACAAGTCGGGGTGGCATTGTAAATGAAGCAGATTTGGTACGAGCACTCGATGATGATTTGATTGCGGGGGCAGCCATTGATGTATTTACACAGGAACCGATCCCTGCGAGCCATCCTTATTTACAACTTAAAAACCCCGAAAAACTGCTGCTCGCCCCTCACATAGCTTGGTCGAGTATCGAAGCTAGAATTCGTCTTATGGATAAGGTTGCCGAGAATATTCAGAGGTATTTGGAAGGAAAATAAGGGATGTGGTTAGGGGGCTGCTTCTGCTCGTAAAATAGCCTCTATGTCTATTTTTTGCTGAGGAAGAATGTCCATAATTACTTGCCAGACAGCCCAAAGGTCAACACCCATGTAGTCGTGAATTAATTTGTCGCGCAGGCCTGCCATTCGTCGCCAAGGAACATGAGGATATTTGACTCTAAAGAAATCATCAATTTGTTTAGTAGCTTCGCCAATGACTTCGAAGTTTCTTAGCACTGCATCTTGAACAAGTTTATTTCTTAAAAAGGCGTCACTATCCATGCCTGTTGTATAATCAAGAATGGAGTTGATACAGGTCAAGATATGACCCACATAAATTAAAGGAGATTTACTCATAATAGTAAAAGTAAATCTTTTTCGATGTAAGGCCGTAGATTTGGTAACAGGGAAGGCTCTGTTACCAAATCTACTTTGATACCAAGGGCATCCGAAAGGTCCATTTCAAGCCCAATAATATCTAGTAAATTAACTGGTTGGGCAAATTTTACCAAAATATCAAGATCGCTATCAGGACGCTGTTCGTTACGAGCATAAGAGCCAAAAACTCCTACTAACGTCGGGTGAAAAGGACGTAAATAGTGTAAAATTTGCTGTTTTTGAGATGCTTGTAACATGTGGTATTTTTTACAAATATATCAACTTTACTTTATTCCTAATCCATCATACACTACTTGCATGATGGCCGTACGGACGTTGAGGGAGGATAGTTTGTTGTTGTCACGCGTTGGATAAACGCGGTTTGACAAAAATACGTAATTGAGGTTGTAAGCAGGGTCGTTCCAAATCATAATGCCTGTGAAACCTGTATGCCCGTAGCTTTGCGGACTGGCGCTTTTGGGCGCATTGCCGTTGTAAACGCGGCTAGGCTTGTCAAAACCAATTCCTCGGCGTGATTCTGGGAATTGATAGCGCGTAAATTCATCCATTGTTTTTTCTGAAATGAACGATTCGCCACCGTAGCTGCCTTTTTGGAGGAACAACTGTGTTACTTTCATCAAATCATTGGCATTGCCAAACAAGCCTGCGTGACCACTTACGCCATTCAACATGGCGGCTGCTTCGTCGTGTACGCGCCCGTGAACCAGCGTTTGGCGGAAAAATGTATCCCGTTCCGTCGGAGCAATTTGACTTAGTTTGTTGAAGCGAAGTGGGTTGAATGTAAGGCTACTGGCACCGATTTTCTGATAAACATTCGACTTCAAATAATCCTCAAATTCGACTCCCGTGAGGTTCTTCACCACTTGCGGATAAAGCATAAACGACAAGTCGGAATACACGTACTCTTTTTTCTCGTTGAGGGCTGAGTTTTTGAGCGAGGCAAACAGCTTATTATGGTATTTTTTATGTAACCAAAGGCTGTCCGTAATCTGTACCGTATAAGCGCCGTGGGCTTCTTTACCCCAGCGGAACGTCCGAGGCTTCCATTTGCCATTTGGCTTGCGGCAATCGCGCCAGAAGTTTATAAACGCTTTTAGCCCAGCTTGGTGGGTAAGCACTTGTCGCCAAACCAAATCAGCTTTGTTCGATTTTTTCAAGAACGGTAAGTAATCTTTCATTGTCCCGTCCAAGTTGAACTTACCTTCGCTGTGCAATTTGGCCAATGCAAGGGTAGAGGCAGCAATTTTGGTAACAGAAGCAAAATCATATAGCCCCCCAACCCCCAATGGGGGAGCTACTAATTCTCCCCCATTGGGGGTTGGGGGGCTGTAACTTTTCCGATAAAATACTTTGCCGTCTTTGGCCAATTGTACCACCATACTCGGCGCCGCCTTCAACGCGATGGCATTGTTGGCAATGGAGTCAATTTTGAAAGAAAGCCACTTGCTATCCAAGCCCACTTCCTCTGGAATGGTGTATTTTAGCCGACCGATGGCAGGCGTTTCGATACCTGCTCCGTACGGAAATTGGGTATTGACCGATACGGGAAGTTTTCCTTTGGCAGGAATAGCGCCGAATATCAATTGGGCCGACAATTCTTCCGTAAATGGCGTCAACTGATAGGCCATTACCAAACCTTTGGACTTGCCAATGTCTTGCAGTTTGTTGAGTGCATAGACATTTCCAAATACCGTGATGACCGAATTGCCGTTGGCCGCAAGTTCTTTTACCCAAGCTGCGGTGGTGGGCGTAATGCCGTAGTTGGTACCTGGGCGAATGTTGTTCAAATGCGCCCCTACCAGTACAATGTCGTAGCTTTTGAGCGCCGCCCGAATGCTACCTTGAATGCTGTCAGGCGTTTTTGGGTGAATAACGTAATGGTCGATGTTGGTATAAAGCGACAGCGTTTTTTGGAACGTGGTCAATTCTCCCGTAAAAGCCGTTTCGTTGCGCGTACCAAGGGCAATGACCCCATCTTTCGTAACGGTGGTAATGGCGGGTGCGTCGGTCAATGAAATAGAAGCAATACTTACTTTGTCTAAATCTTTGATAGGGAGGACGTTATCGTTGTTTTTGAGGACGGTCAGGGAATTTTCGGTCAATTGGCGATTGATAAGTTCTGATTGTTTATCGTTGATGTCTTCAATCAGGTTTTGGGTTTTAATGGGGGTAAACTTGTCGAGTCCTACCCATGCTTTTGCGGCCAATACTTTTTTTACCCGTGCGTCAATTTCCGCTTGAGAAATACGTCCTTCGGCCACGGCTTTTTTGATTTCCGCAATGGCCGCAGGGACATTGGGGCTAAATTCCAGCACATCCATGCCTGCTTCCAATCCTTTGGCATCGCCTAAGCCGTTCGGAAAATACTTCGTAAGCCCTTTCATGTTCATGGCGTCCGAATAAATCAGGCCGTTGAACTTGAGTTGGTCGCGGAGCAACCCTGTTACGATGGGTTTTGAAAGCGTAGAAGGTACGTTTTTGGCCGTATCTAATACTGGAATGGCCAAGTGTGCCATCATGATTCCGTCGGCACCTTGTTCAATCAATTTACGAAATGGATATAGCTCCACCGAGTCGAGGCGGGCGCGGTTATGAGGAATAACGGGCAGGTCGTAGTGTGAGTCCACGCCCGTATCGCCGTGTCCAGGAAAGTGCTTGAGCGAACTCAAAATGCCTCCGTCTTGCATTCCCTTCATGTAGGCGTAGCTTTTTTCGTAAACTTTCTGTGGGTTTTCGCCAAACGAACGGAAGTTAATGACAGGGTTGTTGGCGTTGTTATTGACATCGACCGAAGGTGCAAAATTGATGTGTACTCCCAAGCGGCGTTTTTGGGCGGCGAGGAGTTTTCCCATTTTATAAATCAGCTCGTCGTTGCCCTGAATCGCCCCCATCGTCATTTGGTATGGAAAACGTACCGAACTGTCGAGGCGCATGGCGAGTCCCCACTCCGAGTCCATAGCGACCAACAACGGTACTTTCGAAATCGACTGATAATAGTTCGTCAACTGTGCTTGCTGAACTGGCCCACCTTGGAAGAAGATTACTCCCCCTACTTTGTAATCTCTAATATACTTTGCTACCACACGCGGGTTGGTAAAAGTCGTATCAATAATCACACGGCTTGGGTTGTTGGGGTATCCGTGCGCCGCGACCATGATGAGTTGTGCAATGCGTTCGTCGGCGGTAAGGCTATTGAATACCGAGTCAACCCAACGTTGATTGGGGTTTTGGAGAAAGGGTGGGGTAGTTTGTTGCGCGAAACTGGTTTTTACCAATAAAAAAGCAAGAAAGAATAGGAACAGCAGGCGTTTCATGTGTGAAGTGCGTATTTTTTAGCAAAGGTATAGAAAAGGCCGAAAAAACGGGTGAAATAACCTTGGGACGGGGGAATAAGGAGGAGCATAGGAAGATAAAAAACGGGGGTAAGTTTGATAGTCTCACCAAAATGTAACTAATTCGGTTCTTTAAAATCGTTTTACAACCTATTTGGGATTCAATGGCTTTACGTCGTCTTTACCACCGCTATCAGCGTTTTAAGATAAAGTTGCTCCATTCATTGCATAATTTTTTTGAGCAATTTTCTTTTTACGTGGGGCTTGTTACAGCCGTTGTAATGGCCTATGACCTGGGATTTCGGCATGTCTCTAAGCCCGTTTTTTTTTCGAGTGTCTATTTGCTTTTTCTGAGCACTTTTACGGTTGCTTTTATCCTTCGTACGTTGCTGTTCCCGAGTAAAAGTAACCTGAGCAACGCGTTGCGGCTGCTCTTGATTATCGTGCTGTTATTTGTTTGTGGTTATAAATTTAATCACCTCAAACATGCCTTTGCACCGCATTCGTGGATGAACGTGGGCAGCTTGGCTATTTGTGGATTTTTGTTGCTTTTTGACGTTTCACGTAAAGTCCTTTCGCTTTACTCCCAACGCTTCAATCCCGCGCTTTCATTCATCCTTAGCTTCTTATTGTTGGCATTGGTAGGGGCGGGGTTACTTATGCTGCCTCGGGCTACGGTTCATGGCCTTAGCTTTGTTGATGCGCTGTTTACGTCGGTAAGTGCAGTATGCGTGACGGGGCTATCGACGGTGGATGTGGCTGTAGAATTTACCCGTTTGGGTAAGATTATATTGCTACTATTGATTCAACTGGGTGGGTTGGGGATGCTGTCATTTACCAGTTTCTTTGGGTATCTTTACCAAGGTGGTTTTTCGATTGAAAATCAGTTGTTTCTAAAAGATATTGCCACTTCCGACCGTATTGGGGATGTCTTTAGGACTTTGCTGAAAATTATTTTAATTACGCTGGGTATTGAGTTGGTTGGAGCTATTTTTATCTACTTTATGCTCGACGATAATGCCCTTTTTCTTACCAATGGGCAGCGATTTCGCTTTGCTTTGTTTCATAGTGTTTCGGCATTTTGTAATGCAGGTTTTTCTACCGTTCCCAATGGTCTCTTAAATGATTTTTTGCGAAATAGTGCTGGTTTTCAGTGGATTATTATTGTGCTCGTTGTGTTTGGAGGAATTGGGTTTAGCATAATTGATGACCTTTATTTATTCTTGAAACATTACCTTCGTCAGTTGTATTATTTGTTTCGTTACAAAGAAAAAATACATCATTTATCGCGCTTGCTTAGTATTAATACCCGTTTGGTTTTGTTTATGACAGTGGCATTGATTGGCTTTGGAACCTTGTCTTTTTGGTGGAGTGAAGCCAGAGGGATACTGCTGTTACAAAATAGTTTTTTTGATAAACTCACTACGTCAGTCTTTGCGGCAGTGACGCCTCGAACGGCAGGGTTTGCCTCCTTCGATATGGGACAAATCTCGCCAGCAACGGTGTTAGTGTTGTTGTTACTAATGTGGATTGGGGCATCTCCTGGCTCAACAGGTGGCGGTATCAAGACAACTACTTTTGCGGTGGCGTTGCTAAATGTATTTAGTTTAGCTCAAGGGAAAGAACATGTAGAAATGTTTAGACGTCGAATTCCGACGGAGTCAGTACGAAGGGCATTTGCGGTGATGACACTCTCGTTGCTAATCATAGGGCCAGCTATTTTGGTTATCACCGTTTTAGAGCCAGAAAAACCGCTTATTGGGGTCGCATTTGAGTGCTTTTCCGCTTTCAGTACGGCTGGTTTGAGCCTGAATCTTACCCCGTTTTTTGGGGAAGAAACTAAAATAGTGCTGATTCTCCTTATGTTTATTGGAAGAATTGGGACATTTACGCTACTCATGGCATTTTTCCGAAGAACCAAAGCGATGAAGTATCAGTACCCCAACGAAAACGTTTTTATAAACTAGAAAATCATGAAGTTTTTTGTAGTAGGTCTTGGAAATTTTGGCTCTACCCTCAGCATTCGGCTTACCGACATGGGGCACGAGGTGATTGGGGCCGATATTAGCCTCAATAAAGTCGAATCCCTCAAAAATAGAATTACGCATACCGTTTGTATGGATTGTACCGACGCAACCAACCTTCACACTGTTCCCCTGAAAGAAATGGACGTGGTAGTGGTGGCGATTGGGGAAGACTTTGCGGCTTCGGTACTGATTACGGCGTTGCTGAAACAACAAAATGTGAAAAAGCTCATCGGTAGAGCTTTCAACGATGTGCATCGAACGGTGATTGAAGCCTTGGGCGTGGACGAAATTCTTTTTCCCGAAGAAGACGCCGCCGAACGAGTTGCCAAAAAGTTAACTCTGCCTTTGGTCGATAACTCCGTGCAGATTTGTGATAATTCGTCGATGATGGAATTGTCGATTCCCCAAAAGTTTTATTACCAAAAATTATCCGAAACGGAGCTGGCGCAGGCCAAAGAGCTAAAAGTAGTAGCGTACGTGCAGGTTAAAAATGAAAAAAGCCTCTGGGGAAATACCCGAAAAATTAAAAAACTCAACCTAGATATTGATGCCGAAACCGAACTGAGGCCAGGAGATCGCCTGATTATTATCGGGAATGTGAAGGAGTTGAAGAAAATTTTAAATCGCTGATGAAATAATCGTCAAAAATTATAAAAAACGCCAACGGTTATTTTTATAATTACGCTTGCTGTGTACTTTTGTAGTGGTTAGTTTAACCCCTTCCACTTCATCAATACAACATACTAGCATGACTGCAATTTTGGAACGCGCCCTCGTCGATACCGAAGAGGTTCGCGACTCGTTAGGATTACAACGGGTCAACAAATTTCATTTCAATTTACCGCCAGCGACGTTGGTCGAACAGGCGCTCCTCAACGGCGAAGGCCACCTTACTGACACAGGGGCATTGATGGCCGATACGGGCGAGTTTACGGGACGCTCGCCGCAAGACCGCTACATCGTCAACGACGAAAAAACGTTACACTCGGTCTGGTGGAGCGACATCAATACCCCGTTTGATGCCCTAAAGTTTGATGCTTTACACAAAAAAATGCTGGACTTTTTGGAGGGTAAAACGGTGTATGTTCGTCAAGGCTACGTCTGCGATCACCCCGATTATCGTCTCAATCTGACTGTGGTCAACACCTGGGCGTGGCACAATTTGTTTTGCCATAACATGTTTTTGCGCCCTTCTCAGGAAGAATTGAGCCAGTTTGAGTCAGAGTTTACCATTATCAATATCCCCGAATTTAAAGCCGACCCCTTCGTTGACGGAACCCGCAGCGAAAATTTTGCCATTCTAAACCTGACCAAAAATGTGATTTTGATTGGGGGAACGGGCTACGCGGGTGAAATGAAAAAAGGGGTGTTTTCGGTGCTAAACTACAAATTGCCCCACGAACGCGGCACGTTGTCGATGCACTGCTCGGCCAACGTCGGCAAAGAAGGCGATACTGCTGTTTTCTTTGGCTTGTCGGGGACGGGAAAAACCACTTTATCGGCCGACCCCAACCGCTCGTTAATTGGGGACGATGAGCACGGCTGGACGGGTGACACAGTGTTTAATTTTGAAGGTGGGTGTTATGCCAAAGTCATTAACCTGACCCAAGAGCGCGAACCTGAGATTTTTAACGCGATTCGTTTTGGGACGATTGTCGAAAATACCCGCTTTCACGAAGGAACGCGCACCGTTGATTATACCAATAGCTCGGTGACGCAAAATACCCGCACTGCGTACCCCATTGACTACATCCCAAATATCATGCAGCCGTCGCGGGGAGACGCGCCTAAGAACATCTTTTTCTTGGCTACCGATTCGTTTGGCGTACTGCCACCGATTTCAAAACTGACGACAGGTCAGGCCATGTATCACTTTATTTCGGGATATACTGCCAAAATAGCAGGCACCGAAATGGGCATCAAAGAACCGCAAGCTACTTTTTCGGCTTGTTTTGGAGCGGCTTTTTTACCGCTTCATCCAACACGTTATGCTGATTTGTTGGGAAAAAAAATTAACCAACACCAAGTAAACGTTTGGCTGATTAACACGGGCTGGACGGGCGGTGGCTATGGCGAAGGTGAGCGGATGAAACTGGCCTATACGCGGGCGATGATAACGGCGGTATTAAAAGGCGATTTGGAAGCGGTAAACTACGTAAAACACCCGATTTTTGGCTTTGAAATGCCCGAAACGTGCCCAAATGTGCCTAGCGAATTGCTTAACCCACGTGCGACTTGGAAAGATGCCGTAGCTTATGACCACGCCGCTTTGCACCTTGCTGATTTGTTCCGTAGCAACTTTGCCAAATACAGTGATTATGCAAGTCCGCAAATCTTAGCGGGTGCGCCGTTGGCCTAACGATTTTCTTCCTCTTTTTTAATCCCCAAAGCCCTCAGAAATCCAGCTGAGGGCTTTTTTGTGGTACGAGAATTGTACTATACCTTGCAATAACTTTATACCTAAGAGAAAAAATGTTTGTAAAAGCCATCGAACGCGTTAGTGAGTTTACTCGACCTATTCATATTATCACCCGTTTATACAACCAAGCCGAAATCAGACCAGGCGCGGCGACCTTATTTTTTATCAATGAAAATGGCGATGCCATCACTTGCAAGCACGTAGCCGACTTGATTGTCAACGTGGGAGCTATCCAGCAGCACTATGCACGTTTTATGGCTGAGTACCGTAAAATTTTACGCGAGCCTCAGCACGACTATTTGCGGCAACGATTGGAAGACCAGTTTAATATGAAGTTGGGGACGGTCATTGGGCAAAAATTCGATTTTATCAATTGCTTTGAAAGTCTCTCTCAAATCCACGTTACGTATCACCCAAAATACGATTTAGCACTTTTGCGTTTTGAAGGAACGGGGCAAAAGTTTTTTCAACGTCCTGCCGAATTTGTTGCCGATGGATCTAGTGCGAAGCCTGGAAAGTCATTGTGCCGCTTGGGGTATCCGTTTGCCGAATACACCAACTTTCGCTATAATTCAGATTTGGACGACATTGAGTGGGTGCGAACCCATAACCAAGTTACCCCTTCGTTTCCCATTGATGGAATTGTTACCCGATATATTGCCGACGAGTCAGGAACTCCTTTTGCGATTGAAATGAGTACCCCAGGATTGGTAGGACAAAGCGGTGGCCCGTTGTTTGATACCGAAGGAACTGTTTACGGAATGCAACAATCGACTCGCCACTTGCACATGGGGTTTGACATGGTCAATCACGACGTTTGGGTAGGGGGAACCCACCGCGCCAAGATTTCTAACCACCCCTTTTTGCACGTAGGCGTTTGCATTAGCGCCGACATCATCAAGGAGTTTCTTCGCCAACATAATGTGAAGTTTTACACGAAAAAAGCCTTTAGGGAAAATTTGAATTAGGAATTAAAAATGAAGAATTAACGCGAATTTTTCAAGAAATGTGCCTTTAGGCACTACCTATTTGTAGTTACAGGGATCTATTTTCTTATTTTTAGTGGGCCGTAGGTACACAACATCGCTTACAAGTGGTGTACCTATGGTACACCAAATCGGACAAACCCTTATTGTTCTACAAATGTTAAGCCTCTATGAGGCACAAAATCAAGTACTTATCTTGAAAAGTTTGCGTAAGAATTAGGAACGGCATTCTTCGCAACGCGCCCATTTTTAATTCTTAATTCCCCTCATTTCATTCCATAATTTTCGCGAAGCAAGTATTCAAAAATGCGGCTTGGAAGGAAGCGCTTGAGCCATAACGAAGCGCGCTGGAGGAATGGCCCTGCTACGTAATAAATATTGGGCGACTTGGCGTTGATAATTTTCTCAATCGTTTGGGCAATGTACATCGGTTCGGCGGCTTCGCTTACTTCAGCCTTTACCTTGGCATTCATGTCGTCCACGTAAGCGCGGTAAGGCGAATTGGAAGGGCTATGCGCCACCAAACGGTTGGCGTTGATGTTGGTGCGGACGTCGCCAGGCAATACGCTACACGCTTCAATACCAAAAGGTTTGAGTTCGATGCTGAGGGTTTCGGTCAGGATTTCTACCGATGCTTTGCTCGCACTATAGATGCCCCGAAAAGGTAAGCCCATGCGACCTGCAATGGAGCCTACGTTGATGATAAGTCCACTGCGGCGTTGGCGCATGGCGGGCAACACGGCGCGGCAAACCCGCAAAAGTCCCCAGACGTTGGTGTCAAAAACCCGTTGAATCATTTCTTCGGGAACCTCTTCAAGGGCGCCAATAATTCCCAAGCCCGCATTGTTGATGAGGATGTCGATTTGCTGTTCACGTTGCAGAACGTGGGCGATGGCGTTTTGCACCGAAGCATCGTCGGTGACGTCCATCACAACCGTTTGAAAAGAAACGACCTCGTTGAAGGGTTTTCGGCTAGTGCCATACACGCGATGCCCTAGTTTTGTTAAGTACTCGGCGGTAGTGCGACCTATTCCCGTCGAAGCTCCAGTAATGAGAATAACTTTAGACATGTATTAACAACCCATCTATTTCTTAATTTGGTTCAGTTCTTCGTGCATTTGATTCACTAAATACCGAAGATGGTCAAGCGAAACGGTAGGCTCGGGCAAAACTGTGCTAAAAAATGCCTTGATTTCCCACACTTCCAGTACATCCTTGATGGGCACTTCAAAGGTAGGAATGTTTACTTTATCTGAACTCAACAAAAGTGTTCCTTTGATTTTTACTTGGTTATAAACCCGTCGGCAGACCACCCCTAAGTTGCGCGCTACCAAGACGTACATTTTACCGTCGGCGATGTCGTACCAATTGCTGATTTGTTGACCCACCAAAAACGAATTGACGTACGAAAAATCGTCGCCTGCTTCAAAAGCACGGTAACTGCCGCTGGGCAAAAGGGGAAATTCAAAAGAAGGAAGACGTTTGACGTAATCGTTTTGCGAAAATTTGTCGATGTACTCCTTCATTTGCGACTGCCGAACGTAAGGAATCGCCTGGGGGTTTGGCTTGTCGTACGCACTCGGTGTTTGGACAATGGTAGCCGAACCGCCGTCGTAATTGTTGTTGAACGTCGTCGTTGGGGCATAACTCGGTACAACAGGCGGCGGTGCAATGGGCGCCGAGTAACTGGGCGGGCTCGGTGGTTTGGGAGGCTCAATCACAGGCGGCGCTACGGCAGCGGGTGGGCTTACAGGCACAGGCTGTGGGCGCGGCTGCGTGGATGTAGGCGGTACATAAAACTGGTCAAAAATGCTCGAAAGTGTCTGTGGCTCTTTTTCTTGAGGCTCCGATACCAACGACGAAACCGCTGGTTTGTCGATGGGAATAAGGCTCGGTGTTTCACGGATTTTCCGAAGGTCTTTTTTTAGCAAATCGTCAACAGAAACATTGAACAACTTCGACATTACCTTCAAAACGTCGATGTTGGGATTGGCGCGTTGTTCCTCATAAGCGCCCACAGAAGCCCGTTTTATGCCAATTCTACGGGCAAATTGGTCTTGCGTCATTCCGTGCAATTTCCGCAAGTATTTCATGTTGTCGCTGACAATGCTCATGGCGATTTTGATAAAAATTTTAGTAAAAGTAGATAAATTTCTGTTTTACTAAAAATATGTAATTATCCTGCTAGAAAATTGTATTTTTGTACTTACCCAACGCTGACTTAACCTAACCTTTTTGACCAAAAACCTATGATAGTACAAGAACCAGTAGTCCACGCGGACTGTAAGCGTATTTTTGAAAAACAGCGGCGCAAAGCTGCCTACATTGCCCTCACAGACGCCAATGAGCGGAAAGAAAAACTCCAAAAGATTCAGGCGTATTTGATGGAACACCAAGCCGAAGTGGAAAAAGTCATGTACGATGACTTCCGAAAACCAGCTTCTGAAGTGCTTTTGGGGGAAGTTTATAGCATTACGTCGGAGATAAAATTTGCCTGCAAAAACCTGAAACGTTGGATGGCGCCACAACGGCTTTCGACGCCCATGGGGATGATAGGCACCGTAAGCTACATCAAACACGAGCCCAAGGGAAATGTACTCATTATTTCTCCTTGGAACTACCCGCTTTCGTTGGCTATTAAGCCGTTGGTATCGGCCATTGCGGCGGGAAATGTTGCCATCATCAAGCCGTCAGAAATGACGCCCAATACCTCGGGATTTATCAAAAAAATGATTGGTGAATTGTTTGATGAAAACGAAGTGGCGGTAGTAGAAGGCGATGCGACTGTCGCCACGGAGCTGTTGAAACTACCATTTAATCATATCTTTTTTACGGGAGCGCCTTCCATTGGTAAAATAGTGATGCGCGCGGCGGCGGAGCATTTGGCTTCGGTGACGCTGGAGCTGGGAGGAAAGTCGCCTAATATCATCGACGAAACGGCAGATATTCAGAAAGCGGCTGAAATGACGGCTTGGAGTAAATGTTTGAACAACGGTCAAACCTGCATTGCGGCTGATTACGTGATGATTCATGAGTCGAAAAAAGACGCATTTGTCAATGCCTATCGCGAAGTTGTCAAAAAGATGTACACCTCAGACGGCTACAAAGTGGAAGCCTCCGATAGCTACGCCCGCATTGTAAACCAACGTCATTTTCAGCGCATTAAAGGGTATCTGAACGACGCCGTAGAAAAGGGCGCTAAAATTGAAGTAGGAGGGGCGACCATTGCTGACCAAAACTTTATTGAACCAACGCTCCTTACCCATGTCAACGACGGCATGAAAGTGATGCAAGAGGAGATTTTTGGGCCTGTGCTACCCGTACTGACCTACCGCGATAAAGAGGAGGTGATTGGGTACGTTAACAGCAAAGAAAAACCGCTGGCTTTGTACATTCACAGTAACAGTCAACGGAGCATCGATTATTTTCTGAATAATACCACGGCGGGCGATACGGTCATCAACGACATGATGTTGCAGTTTAGCAACGCCGAAGTACCTTTTGGGGGCGTAAACAACAGCGGAATTGGAAAGTCGAATGGTTTTTTCGGGTTTCAAGAAATGAGCAACCTGCGGGGAGTAACCAAACGACAATTTGGAACGATGAAGTTTATTTATCCGCCTTATACCGACAAAGTCAAGAAGCTTATTGAGCTATTCATTAAGTATTTTTAGGGGATTATTTTTTCGGAAAAAGACGTATTTGTTACGCTAAATAAGTGGATGCCCCGTTTCGGGGCATTTTACGTATATATATGCCAATGGTCTCGCTGGGTTTTGGTATTTTTGGAGGTTAAGATAAAACTCCAAAATCGCGAACAGAAATCAATGAAAAAAATGCTACTGATAGGGCTGGCTGTGCTGTGGAGACTAAGTGTTTTTGCGCAGATAACAGCCTCGTATCAGGGAGATTCGTGGAAAGAAATACTGCGCAATAAACAAGGAACAGTCACGTCGCTTTGGAATGGCATCGACCCGTTTGTGTTTAAGGCTTCGGATGGGCGGTTGATGGGTGTGGAGTACGAAGTGATGGAAGCATTTGTGCGTTTTACCGAAAAAAAATACGGGGTAAAATTGGCCGTGAACTGGGTGGAAAATCCCGATTTTCAGCAGATGATAGCGGCCATCAAAAACAGCAAACAAGCAGGGGTTTTTGCGTGGGGTTACATCTCAATCACCGCCGAACGGGCCAAGTTTCTTCAATTTACCCCGCCCTACATGCCCGATCTCAACGTGCTCGTGACGCACGCCAATCGAGCATTGTACAAATCACCCGAAGCGTTTTTAGACGGTGCCAAACAGATGCACAGCTTTGCGATGGACAACACCACCATGGCCGAAGATCTTGCCAAACTTCGCTCACGAATTCCTCAGGTGGCGACAACGTTCAAAAACAACGATTACGAAATTGCCGAGGCGATTTCCCAAGATGAAAAAGCGTTTGGGTATCTGCCATTGTCGATATACATTGTGGCGCTCCAGCGTGGCCTCAAAGTCAAACGCCAGCCTGTTTGGGCCGTAAAACGTCCAGGTTTTGCGGGTATTTATCCCATGAAAAGTGATTGGAAAGAGCCCGTCGATGCGTACTTTGAAAGTGCTGATTTTCAGCGTGATTTTGAGCAAATCGCCCGTCAGTATTTGGGGGCGCACATGTGGAAATTGGTGTTTCTGAACGTGATGAACGATTCGATGCGAAATCAAAACGATTTGGAGTTATTACAAATTGAGAAAGACTTGTTTGCTGCACGCGTCATCGAAGCTGCGCAAGAATCGGAGTTTCAGCGTGACCTGCGGAATATTCTTTTGCTCACGGGTGTGTTCGCGTTGGTATTGATGTTTATTTTTTACCTTCGTTATCGCAGTAAAAAGCACTATTCGGAAGTGTTGAGAACGCAAAACGAGTTGATTCTGTCCCAAAAAAGCGAGATAGAGCGTATCAATCGGGATTTACAACTACGGGTGTTACAGTCGCAAACGACCCCTCATTTTGTCTTCAATGCACTGCATACATTTCGGTATTTTGTAAGCCTCAACGAACGAAAAAGTACACTTGCGTACCTGACGGCGCTATCGGAATGTATGAATAATTTGTTGCAGCAGTCCGAAACAACTTTTTGTACGGTAGCAGAAGAATGTCAGTTGTTGACGCAGTGCTTGCAATTGGAAAAAATCCGTTACGCCGACAAGTTTGGCTTTGAAGTGCAGTATGACCAAGCCGTCAAAGACTGGCAGATTCCTACGTTGTTGATATACCCGTTGATTGAAACTGCTTTGCACCGAAGTATTTTGGTTAGAAAAGACAATGAGGGGTTTCTGCAAGTTGGCTTTGACTATAAAAATGGATACATTGTGGGGAGTATTGAAGTAAATGCGCCAACAGGAGAGCCTTTATTGGGAATCAGCAATAAACCAGAGACGGACAACGCTTCATTGAGCCTGATGTGGCAACGCATAGAGCTTTACAACGCAGCCCAAGCAGGTACGATTACGGTTTCGACGTCTGTCCCTGACCGTTACGAAATCCGTTATCGTGTTTTAAAATCATAACGTATGTTGAAAGCGCTTTCGGAATCGTTAAATGCCAAGAAAAATGCCCTCTCACGGACGTTGACCCGTTGGGTTCGTCCCTTGTGGCGTTGGGTGTCGAGACAAGGCATTACCGACGAACTTTCCGAAGACCGTAAAAACAAAGTGATTCTGACCAACCGCTTGGCCGCAACGGTAAGTTTGGTGCTCATTGGGCCGTTGTTCAACTATATTCAAGTATTAGATGTCTTCATTCTGCATTTTTTAGCGATTCTGAGCTATTTAATGCCCCTGCTTATCAATCGTTTGGGTTGGTACTCGACGGCGCGGTGGTGGTTTGTCATTACGCCCCCTGTGTTTAATTTGATAGGTGCTGGATTGCTAACGGAAGGCCCTGCATCGGCGGCCAAAATTTCGTTTATGGCCATGATTATCCTGCCTATTTTGCTTTTTCAAATCACTGAGTGGTTTCAAATGCTGCTTGGGCTTGGGTGGGTATTTCTGACGGTGTTGTCGTTTGACTACGTGACAGACTTAGTTCCACGGTCGGCCTGGATTGCCAATGATGCCCATTACGACAACCCACACGTAGCGCACATGGGTATCATTCGGGGCATGGTTATGCTGACGGTAGCTTTTATTTATCTTCAATTGGTCAATCGTGGCAATCAACAAAAGCTGACAAAAGCGTTGGACGAAACCGACCGTCAGCGAGCAATTTTGGACGATACCAACGCGCTGCTTCGCCAACAAAACGAAGAAATTGAGCGCCAACGCTTGGACATTGAGCACATCAACCACGACCTGCGTTTACAGGCATTGAAAGCCCAAATGGATCCGCATTTTTTGTTCAATGCGCTGGGGTCGATTCAGCATTTTATCCTCAAACAAGAGACCAAAGAATCGCTGAATTATTTGGCAAAATTCTCAAAACTGATTCGCCAGATGTTGGAAAACTCGGTGAACGACCGCGTGGCGCTGGCCGACGAAACGCGGGCATTGTCGTATTATATTGATTTAGAACGACTTCGATTTGAAAATAAATTTGAGTACCACATCGACATCGACGAAACCATCGATGCCGAGCGGACGGAGATTCCGCCGATGTTGCTCCAACCCTATATCGAGAACGCCATCTTGCACGGGCTTCGTCCGAAAGAAGAGGGTGGAGGTCAACTTAAAGTGGTTATCCTGAGACAGTTTGATGATTTGTTGTGCATCATTGAAGATAATGGCATTGGTCGCGAGGCCGCTGCCTACATCAACTCCCACCGCCGTCGCTCGCACATTTCGCGCGGTACTTCCTTTACCGATAGTCGGATTCGCCTGCTCAATGCCAACCGTACCCAGGCCGTTAGTGCCATTACCATCGACTTGATGGACGAGCAGGGAAACCCCCGAGGCACGCGCGTAGAGCTTAAAATTCCGCTCTGATTGCAGTATCATTTGGCCAAAAATGCCTTCTTAGGGTAAATATTAATCTAAGAACGCATGAAAGTAAAAAGTTTGTTGGCTTCTTTATTGTTCTGTACTTCACTCTCGTACGCCCAATCTGAAGACAATACCCTGACGAAAAAGGAAAAGACCGAAGGATGGAAACTCCTTTGGGACGGAAAAACCAACGCTGGCTGGAAAAGCACGAAAGCCGACGGTTTTCCTGCTACAGGTTGGTCAACGGAAGGTGGCGTGTTGAAAGTCGTAAAAAGTGCCCGAGGAGGCGATATTATTACGACGAATAAGTACAAAAACTTTGTCCTAAAAATAGACTTCAAACTGACGGAAGGTGCCAACAGCGGCATCAAGTACTTCGTAAATTCGTCGGGCATTGGTTGCGAATACCAAGTGTTGGATGACGACAAACACCCCGATGCCAAAGCTGGCGTAGAGGGCAACCGTACCTTGGGTTCTTTGTACGACTTGATTACTGCCGACCCCAAAAAACCACTTAAAAAGGACGACTTCAATACGGCCATGATTGTCGTGAACAACAACCACGTAGAACACTGGCTCAATGGCGTGAAAATAGTGGAATACGACCGCAACAACCAGATGTGGCGGGCGTTGGTCAACTACAGCAAGTACAAAAAGTACGCCGATTTTGGCAATGCTACCGAAGCGCCAATTTTACTCCAAGACCACGGAGACGAGGTGTGGTTTAAAAACATTAAAATTTTAGAAAAAAAATAATCGTTACCAAATGACAACCAGAAGGGATTTTATAAAAAAAGCAGGGGTTGCGGGTTCGGGCCTAGCTTTGGGGCAATTGAGCCCAAGCATCATGACAAACCCAGCACGAAAAGGCGAAAAAGTCAAATTGGCTTGCATTGGAATCGGCTTCCGTGGGGGTGAAATCATCAAAGAACTCAACAAAACGGGTTTGGCTGAGATTGTGGCACTTTGCGACATCGACATGGGCGCCAAGCATACGCAAGAGATTGCGGCCATGTTCCCCAATGCGAAACAGTTCCAAGATTTCCGTAAAATGTTTGACAGCATGGGAAATCAGATTGAGGCGGTTTCTATCGGAATTCCTGATTTTGCCCACTACGTAGTGGCCGTCCACGCGATGTCGTTGGGCAAGCACGTCTATGTTGAAAAACCAATGGCGCGGACCTTCCACGAATCGGAGTTGTTGATGAAGTTGGCCAAGAAAAACCCAAAAGTGGTGACCCAAATGGGAAACCAAGGGCACTCGGAGGCAAACTATTTCCAGTTTAAAGCGTGGAAAGATGCGGGTATCATCAAAGACGTAACCAAAATTACGGCCCACATGAACTCGGCCCGCAGATGGCACGGTTGGGATCCTAAGATTTCAAAATACCCCGAGGCTCAGCCCATTCCGTCAACGTTGGATTGGGATACGTGGCATTTGAACACGATGTACCACGATTTTAACGAAAAATACCACTACGGTAACTGGCGCTGCTGGTACGATTTCGGGATGGGTGCTTTGGGCGACTGGGGCGCGCACATCTTGGATACGGCGCACCAATTCCTCGATCTTGGATTGCCAAACGAAGTGACTGCGGTGAAGTTGGACGGACACAATGATTTCTTCTTCCCAATGTCATCGACGCTTTTGTTCCGCTTCCCCGAGCGAAAAGGAATGCCAGCCGTGGACGTAACTTGGTACGACGGCGTTAACAACCAACCTCCGTTGCCCGACGGATACGGTTTGTCAGAACTTGACCCGAATATTCCTGTGGTGGCAGGCCAGAAAATTAAGGCCGCGACCTTGAATCCAGGTAAGATTATTTATTCAAAAGACCTCATTTTCAAGGGCGGCTCGCACGGAAGCACGTTGAGTATTATTCCCAAAGAAAAAGCGTTAGAAATGCAGTCGAAACTGCCTGTAGTGCCAGCTAGTCCATCCAACCACTTCAAAAACTTCTTGTTGGCGTGCCAAGGAGAAGAAAAAACGCGTTCGCCGTTTGAAATTGCAGGGCCGTTATGTCAAGTGTTTGCGTTAGGTGTAATGGCGCAGCGTCTGAACACGAAACTGTTGTTTGACCGTACGACAAAAACCATTACCAATCATTCTTTTGCCAACGCGATGCTGACAGGTATTCCGCCGCGCAAAGGCTGGGAGGATTATTATCGGATATAAGCGTGGAGTTTACCTTCCCGAAAGTTTTGAACTTTCGGGAAGGTGTTATCTTATCTTAGGGCACTTTGTTCGCCCACGTTGTTTGCGCGAAGCGGGCCGAAATTGAAGCTGATTTTTCGTGACCAAATACCCTCCTTTTCCGTTTCGCGTCCTAATTTCTCCCCCTTCTTTCATCGGAATAAAATCCAACGACGGCAAAAACGCAAAGTCATTAATCGGCTGAGGATGAATGTCGAATAGCGGATTGCCTGGAAAATGGTACGTCTCAAATTCGTAGTCAAACAAGAAAATCGTAATAAACCCATCGGGGCTGTACTTGAGGCTGATGTCTTGGGTAGGTTTCAGTTTAAACGCCTGTTGAAAATCGGCGCGGCGGAAAAACTGGTCTTTAAAATGGTCGTGGTGAAGCTTGGCGCGATTGTACAAATAAATCGTGTTTGACGAATCGTAGGTAATGGCAATGTCGATGTAGTGCTTTGAAAAATCTTTGCGTGTGTCTTTGGCAAACAAAACCCCCATGTTGTTGATGGCATTTTTGCTTAAATACAATTGATAATGCGCAATGGCCGATGACTCCTCGTTGCGGTTTTTGAAGACATTCCCAATGTTGACATTGTACGCCTTTTTGGTGGAATCAATTTCCAGACCTTTTTCAAAATCTTTGAGCGATAAGTCGGAAAACTTGGCTTCTTCGGCTTGGTCGCGGTTGTGGCGTTCACGCAACGACATATACGACTGAACAATCCCACGGTTGTTGTACAACATCGGCAATTGCTTTTTTCGCAAAAGGCTATCGTAGAGTACCTTCGCGCGGTCGATGTCGTCGATGTTTAGGTACGAAACGCCCAAACCGTTGCTCGCGTTGATATTGCTTGGGTCGAGGGCGTGGGCTTGGGTGAAGTCGTCGAGGGCCTGCTGGTACTCGTTGCATTTGAGATAAATATTCCCCCGATTGACGAGCATCCGAACGCTGATTTCGGGGTTGGCTCGAATGGCCCTTTCCAGCCATTTTAAGGAAGTCAAAAAATACCCTTCGATGCGGCAATACTCGCTCATGGCCAAGCAGGGAAGTAGTCCTTTCCCCGAAAGTTGCACTGCCGTTTGAACGTCATCTTTTGCCAAGGCTGTTTGGTGAGAATAGAGCCGACAAAACGCCCGTGCGGCAAAAAAATCGGCATGGTGGGGATTTTTGGCATTCAAAATTTCACCCGCTTGCTCAAAACAACAGACCGCTTCGCTATAATTTTGGAGACGATAATAAATAATGCCTAAACCGAGCCAAGCGTGCTTTTGGGTCGAATCTAAATCCAGCGCCCGTTCGTACGCTTTTTGGGCTTGGCGTTGCCCGTTGGTGCCGACGTACGCATTGCCCAAACTTAGCCACGCTTCGGCCGAAAAATCATTGAGCCGACAAGCCGCGTCGTACTCCAATACCGCTTCCTGGTACTTACGTTGGCGATACAGCGCGTGGCCTAAACCCAGCCTTGCCGCAAAGCGATAATAAGGGTCTTTGGTGGTAAGGTATTCGCGGTAAAGCGCCTCCGCTGTGGTGTATTCGGCCAAGGCCAGCGAGCTATTCCCGCGTTGTACCAAAAAACGAGGCCCGCTTGGGTGCTTGCCCACGCGCGTTGCGAGTTTGTCGGCTTTTTCGTAGAGGCGTTCTGCTTGTTTGTAGTCGCCAAGTTTAAATTGAATATTGGCGGCTAGTTCGTGAAATTCGGCCGCTTTGGCAAAACCAATTCGCTTGCTCCAATCTTGTGACTGTTGCAAATCACCCAATTTGTAATGGGCCAGTGCAATGTTAAAAATAAGTGTATCGTTAGGAGGTGCGTGTTCCCACGTGGCCAAGCCCTGTTGAATATCGCCTTTCTGCGCTTCCCAAACGCCCTTATTGTGCAAATAACGCTTCCCAGCTCCTGTCT
The DNA here is from genome assembly GCF_003711225.1 of Runella sp. SP2. NCBI lineage: Bacteria > Pseudomonadati > Bacteroidota > Cytophagia > Cytophagales > Spirosomataceae > Runella > Runella sp. SP2. The sequence goes on from NZ_CP031030.1 coordinate 350,482, forward strand.
GCGTCAGTAGTTGCAGGGCGGTGTCGTATTCTTTTAATACGCCAGTAACGAGTGCGAGATTATACAGTAAGGTGTCGTTGTTGGCATCGTATTCTTGGGCTTGTAGAAACATTGACTGCGCACTTTGGTACCGCTGATTGTAAGCGTACTGAATGCCACCATTGTTGAGTTGAGGAAACCGCTTGGGGTTCTGAGGAACGTTTTTTTTGGGAGGAGCTACCGCAATTTTCTTGGTTGAATGCGCTGACGACCCCGTATTAGAAGAATCTACCACGCACGCTTGAGACCGTGTGCCAAGTACAAATTCAACTATAAAAAGGAGTAAAGTAAACCTAAAAGTCAGCATCTCCATACCAATCGTCAATGTAACTAACTTAATTTCATTTACACGAACCATGCCATGATTAGCCACTTGAGGGAAAAAAATGAGCAATAAGGCGTCAAAAACAGCTGTTTTGGTCCTTTGGTGTAGAATGTGTAAGTAAAGTTAACGCTAAGTTTTGACTTTAGCGCCTATTTAGCTACATCGACGATGAAAAAAGGGGAAATACTAGGCTTAATACATAATTTCATTTTTTACCCGCAGAAGCGCGCAGAATAATACAAACGCAGATAAACGACTTAATGAAGCTATTTTCGTCAGCGAATATCTGCGGCTCTTAATCTGCGGGTAAAACGTAAAAAAAGTAACAAACAATGTACCTAATTCGGCATAATTAAAAATGTCGATTTTCCTTTCTGAGGCAGTGCTTTGTGCGAAAGTATCAATCGACGCACGGGGCGATTGTCCCATTTGGTTTTGAAACTGACGTATTCCATTCCGTCGGTAGAAGGCAGGTCAGTTGATACATCCCAGAGCTTGCTATCGTATTGAATAACAAAGATTTGTCCTTTGGGAGTAGTCAATTTGATTTTGCCAAGAGTGGTTAAATCCGTGTCGCAAACCGTCATAAAAACTTGCTGGAGCGAAGTGGGTTTTTGAGCCAACGTAAAATCATCGTTTATTTCGACACTATTTTTTACGCGATTGAGCTTCACCGAACGATTCCATGTCTGAATTCCCGCTTCTTTGGTGTAGCTAGGCGCAATGTCCATCGACAAAGTTGCTTCTTTTTCGTTGATGGTACTTTTGACGTTATGCGCCTCGTAAGTTCGCCCTGCGAGTTGCCCTAGTCCGTTGACAATCGGCAAGTTATGGTACTGAGATTGGGTAAACCAAAGCTCGTACCGCTTCGACGAAAAAGTGCGGGCGGTGTAGTTACCGCGACCTGCGTCGATGATCACAGGTTCGCCGTTGGCATAAAGTAGAAAATCGCCCACGTCGTTGTGGTTGTGGCTTTCGGCATTGTGCCCGCCGTGGGTAGCCAAGTACAGACCGTTGGAACTACGGGCCGTTAGTACTTGAATATCGCCGAGCCAAGCGTCTTTGACGGGTTGATACGTCGCTTTGGTAGAAGGTAATTCTTTGATGGTGAGTAAATTCTGGATGCGGCGCATACGGTGAAAGCCGTTGTTAGACACCGCCAATGGGTATTTTTCAGTTGCCCACAGGCCAAACTGCATCAATTGCGGGTCGTTGATTTTTTTGCCAAAACGATACAACATAATGCCGTCGGGCTTGAGCTTGGGGTCGGCATCGGCAAAGTTGACAAAGTAATCGTCCGCAATGTGGGTTTTGAACACGTAAGACGCCATTTTTTGAATAAGCGGCTGTTGGTACGCACTTACTTTGTTTTGAGTCGCGGATTCGAGCAATTCAAGGCAGTCAAACACACAAGCTCCCGCCGCAAACCAATAACTTGGGCCTTCGTCGCAGCCGCCATCCTCACCGAGGCCGTTGAGGTATAAATCCAATCCGAGCATGGCCGCATGGAGTTGTTCGGCGCGGCGTTTTTCGTCTTTTTCTAACAACAGCGTCGCCGTCATCCAGTTGGACATAATCCACGGATTCCAGTTGTTTACGGCATTTTTCTTGCTCATCCAGCCGTATCGGTCGGGGTTTTGAATCATGGGTACAAACAACCGCCGATTGGTTTCAAAGTAAATTCGCTTGCGAATGAGTTTATTAATTTTATCTAATTTTTTACCCACAAAATAGTCGGCGAAAGAAAGCACGGCTGCCGTTTCGGCCGCAAACAAATCCACGACGGGGTCTTCGACGTTGGGCAGACCTGTACCGCTGATGTGGGCAGGAACACCCCAAAAACTTTCCTCACAAATGGACCAAACGCCGTTGAAAATGGCTTCCGTAAATCGGCCTTTGTCTTCCACGCTCTCAGCCAAAATAAGGTCAATGAGGGCGTTTCGTTTTCCGTATGAAAGTTTGCCGTGGCGTTCGCGGTCGCCTGAGCGTACAAAATCCATCGAAACACTGGCTGGAATGGCTTCAAATTTGTAGTTCAACACAGCTTCTCCCGCTTTTATCACCCGTGCTGTCACACTATCGGGAAGCTGGGATTGCCATTCGGCGGCGGTTTTGGGGTAGGGTTTAAATTGGGCTTGGGGAAGAAGCGACTGCTTGACGGCTTCAAGCGAATAGGCCGTACCGAGCAGGTTTCGTTGGGTCACTTGGGCGCTGGCGATGGCCGCCCAACCGATTAAAAGGGTGGTGAAAAGGTGTTTCATTGGTCGTTTGATTGTAGCGACGTTGCAACGCAACGTCGCTATTGAAGGGTTTATATCTAACAGATGGCAAGAACCCCCTTTTCATACTGACCACAGAAAATAAATTTGTGGGATTTTGGTTTAATTCCAACCCCCGCCCAGGGCGCGGTAAATATTCACAACGGCATTCATCTGTTGCATCTTGGTTTCGACCAAGTCAAACCGCGATTCTATGGCGTCGCGTTGTGTCAACAACACTTCCATGTAATCGGCACGGGCCGAGCTAAACAAGTTGTTTGAAATTGTGATTGACTGCGTAAGTGCTTGAACCTCTTTGGATTTGGTGTCGTATGTTTTTTCGAGATTGCTGATTTTAGAAACTTGATTAGCTACCTCAATATACGCATTCAACAACGTACGTTCGTAGTTATAAACTGCCTGAATCTGCTTGGCATTGGCGTTGAAATATGAGGCTTTGATGGCGTTTTTATTGACCAACGGTGCCGCTAAATCCCCCGCCAGAGAAAGAATGAGTGATTGGGGCGTTTTTAACAAATACAACGGATTAAAAGCTTGATAACCAATTCCTGCCGAAATTCCCAACGAAGGATAAAACCGCGCTTTGGCCACTTGCACATCTAGCTTATTGGCGGCCAATTCCTGTTCTGCCTGACGAATGTCGGGACGATTGGCTAATAACTGCGAAGGCAAGCCCGTATGAATGGTCGCGGGGACTAAATTGCTAAAATCTTGCGAACTACGCGCCACGGTTTGAGGATAACGTCCCACCAAAAAATTGATATGGTTTTCGGTTTCGATGATTCGTTGCTGGATGTTGTATTGCAAACTTTGGGTGTTCAACACCTGAGCTTCAAACCGCCGAACGGCCAATTCTGTCACTTTGGTGGACTCTTTTTGAAGTCGCACAATTCGCAACGCATTGTTCTGAATGTCAATGTTTTGGTGAATAATTGCTAATTGACTATCAAGCGCCAACAACTCATAGTACGAACTGGCGATTTCGGCAATTAGATTTGTGACCATAAAATTTCTGCCTTCGCCACTGGCCAAGTACCGATGCACGGCGGCATCTTTGGCATTACGGAGTTTATGCCAAATGTCGATTTCCCACGTGGCAAACAATCCACCCAGAAAATTGGGTAACGGTTCGGGGGTTTCTCGGCCAGGTTTGATGTCGGTGGTGGCTTCGCTGGCTCCGATGTTGGTATAGCGCCCCACTTTGTCCACACCCGCACTGCCACGGATTCCCACAAAAGGTTTGTATTCCCCTTGACGAGCCATGATTTCGTTGCGCGACATTTCGATTTCCTGCATCGTAATGTTTAACTCCTGATTGTTTTGCAAGGCGCTGTCAATCAGTGCGGTGAGGTAAGGGTCGGTAAAAAACTCCTTCCATCGAATCGTGGCGCTGCTGGTCGAGTCCTGCGAGTTATTGAAACTCGCAGGTAAGGTATTTCGTTCGGTTCTGGTGACCAGCGCTGGGGTTTTGCAGCCCGAAATGGCCAACGTTAACCCCGCAACTCCAAGACCGAGTATGATGATTTTCTTAAACATTAGTGCTCAATTTCTTCGGTTAATGGATTCTCTTTTTCGCCTTTAATCAGCTGACGACCTTCGGCTATTTTTCCGAAAATAAAGTACAGCCCAGGAACGATAATCACGCCGAATACAGTCCCAAAAAGCATTCCTCCTAGGGCTGACGAACCAATCGTACGGTTTCCGATGGCCCCTGCACCCGTGGCAAGCACGAGCGGAATCAACCCCGCAATGAAGGCAAAAGACGTCATCAAAATGGGGCGGAAACGTACCTTGGCCCCTTCGATGGCGGCGTTCAAAACGGTGAATCCTTCTTTGTGTTTCTGAACGGCAAACTCCACAATCAAGACCGCGTTTTTCCCCAACAACCCAACCAACATCACCAATCCTACTTGGGCATAAATGTCGTTGGCAAGCCCCATCACTTTAATGAGTAGGAAAGAACCGAAGACCCCCGCAGGCAGCGAGAACACCACCGCCAGCGGCAGAATAAAGCTCTCGTACTGGGCAGCAAGGACAAAATAGACAAAGGCCAATACGATGAGGAAAATGTAAAGTGCCTCGTTACCCCGCATTACTTCGTCTTTCGACAAGCCACCCCAGTCGATGTCGTAGCCGCGCGGGAGGGTTTTCTTAGCCACTTCCTGAATCACCTTGATGGCCTCGCCACTGCTGTACCCCTTGGCAGGTGCCCCACGGAAAGCCGCAGTGGTGTACATGTTGTAGCGGTTGATTTCGTTGGCGCCCTGCGATTTTTTGATGCGCATAAAGGCCGAGAACGGTACCATTTCGTCGTACTTATTTTTAACGTACAGGTTCATAATGTCGTCAGGGAGTCGGCGGTATTCGGGCGATGCTTGCACAAACACCTTAAAGAAACGCTGGAACTTAATAAAACCGAGTTCGTACGTACTACCAATCAAAATAGAAAGCGTATTCATGGCATTGCCTATCGAAACGCCCTTTTGCATGGCCAATTTATTGTCGATTTCGAGTTCGTATTGGGGGTAATTGGCACTATAAAAGGTAAACAAGCCCGTCAGTTCTTTCCGCTTTTTGAGTTCACTCATAAAATCGGAGCTGACTTTTTCGAGTTGTTTGTAATCACCCGTGTTGGTTTTGTCCAACAATTGCAATGCAAAACCACCCGCAGCTCCGTACCCTGGTACGGCTGGTGGGTCAAAAAATTCGATGGTCGCCCCTGGGATTACTTTGGCTCGTTCTTCTAATTCATAAATAATCTCATTGACGGTGTGTTTACGCTCGTCCCAAGGTTTGAGGTTAATCAAACACGTACCCGCGTTTGACCCCCGCCCTTCGGTAAGGACTTCGTAACCCGCAAGGGCCGAAACCGACTGAATGCCTTCTACTTTTTCGGCAATCGCTTGGAGTTTGCGGGTAATGTCGTTGGTGCGTTCCAAGGTGGAGCCTGGAGGCGTTTGTACGATGGCGTAAATCATGCCTTGGTCTTCGCTCGGAATAAAGCCCGACGGGAGTTTGGCCGTAATTCCGAAAATTCCGACCCCAAAAGCCAACAGGATTCCCCACGTCACTACGCGGCGGTTGACGATTAGACGCAAAAGCCCCACATACCGACCCGTAAGTTTCTCGAAACCTCGGTTGAAGGCATCAATAAAGCGGTCGATGATGGTTTTCTTGCGTTTGTGACCGTGGTGATTTTTCAAAATCATGGCACAAAGCACAGGCGTAAGGGTAAGCGCTACCAGCCCCGAAATGACGATAGACGTAGCCATCGTAATCGAAAACTGGCGGTAGAAAATCCCCACGGGGCCCGTCATAAAGGCAACTGGGACAAACACGGCGGTCATCAACAACGTAATGGCAATAACGGCGCCGCTGATTTCGCGAAGTACTTTCTTGACGGCTTTGTAAGGTGTGAGGTGAGGTTCCTCTTCCATTTTGGCATGAACGGCCTCCACGACCACAATGGCGTCATCGACCACAATACCGATGGCAAGTACCAACGCAAAGAGCGTAATCATGTTGATGGTCAGGCCAAAGAGCTGCATAAAGATAAAGGCACCAATCAACGACACGGGCACGGCCAGCGTGGGGATGAGCGTAGAGCGCCAGTCGCCCAAGAAGATAAACACCACCAAGGCCACCAGAATAAAGGCATCGCGCAGGGTGTGAATAACGTTTTCGATGGAGGCATCCAAAAAGTGCGAAACGTCGTAGCTAATTTCGTAATCCATGCCAGGCGGAAACGACGTTTTCTTCATTTCGTCCAGTTTGGCTTTTACGCTTTTAATGACATCGCTGGCGTTACTTCCGTAGGTTTGTTTGAGCATAATCGCTGCCGACGGGAAGCCATTGAGGTTGGAATAAATGTCATAATATTCGCTACCAAGCTCCACTTCGGCAATGTCTTTCAGTTTCAGAATTTCACCGTTAGGATTTGCCTTCACAATTACATTTTTGTACTGTTCCACGTCGTTGAAACGCCCTTGATAGGTCAATACGTATTCCAAGGCTTCGGCGCGTTTTCCATCGCTTCGACCAATCCGCCCAGGCGACCCAATCACACTTTGGTCGTTGAGGGCTTCCATCACCTCGTCGGCCGAAATATTGTAAGCCCGCATACGGTCGGGTTTGAGCCAAATCCGCATCGCGTACTGGCGACTACCCAAGATACTGGCTTGCCCAATTCCCGTAATCCGTTGAAGTTCAGGTAACATATTTACTCCCGCAAAGTTGAAGAGAAACTTCATGTTGGCTTTGGGGTCTTTGCTGTACAAGTTGACGTACATCAACATGTTGGGAACGATACGGTTGACGATAACCCCTTCGCGCTGCACCAAAACGGGCAAGCGGTTGAGTACCTGCGCAATACGCGTATTGACGTTGACGACAGCTTGGTCGGGGTCAGTGCCGAGGTTAAAGACAATCTGGATGTTGGCTTCCCCCGCACTGGTGGCGTCAGAAGTCATGTATTTCATGCCAGGTACGCCGTTGATGGCCTGTTCCATCGGAATCAGCACCGATTCGGTAAGTACCTTCGCACTAGCCCCTGGGTAAGAGGCCCGTACGATGACCATTGGGGGCGAAATTTCGGGAAATTGTGAGATAGGTAAGCTAGTAATAGCCAATATCCCCATGAAAATGATGACCAGCGAGATGACGATAGCAAGCACTGGTCGATGTATGAATTTACTAAACATATTCTTGCGAGGTTTTGGGGACGGCTGTTACTCAGTATAAACTTTAAGATTGGCCAACACTTTGTGCGGGTCTTGGTAATCAAAGTGAATCTTCTCGTTGTCGTGTACTTTACGGATACCTTCAAGCAAGATGCGTTCGTCGGCGGCTAAGCCATCTTTTACCACGTAGAGGTCGGGCATTTCGGCCGCAATATTGATTTCACGTGATCGTACAACGTTGTCTTTTCCAACCACATACACATAGCGTTTTTCTAGAATTTCAAAAGTGGCTTTTTGTGGAATAATGATGGCGTTGCGAAGCGGAACCACCATTTGGATGTTGCCTGTTTCGCCGTGACGAAGCAGCCCTTTGGGGTTGGGGAAAGTAGCCCGAAAGGCAATGTTACCCGTTTCGTTGTTGAAGTCGGCCTCAATCGTTTCGACAATGCCCGAGTGACCAAAGAGTTGATTATTAGCCATCAACAAATTGACCGACATCTTTTTGCCGTCTTGTGCTTTGGCTTTAAAATCTAAGTATTCGGCTTCGGGTACGTTGAAATACACCCACATTTTGCTGTTGTCAGAAAGCGTGGTGAGCAAATCGCCTTCATCCACCAAACTTCCAGGGCGTACTTGAAAATGGTCCATGATGCCCGAAAAAGGCGCTTTGATTTTGGTAAAACCTAAATGTACTTGGGCTAAGGCAAGTTCGGCTTTGGCTTTGTCCCACTTGGCATTGACCATCGCCAATTCGTTGGGCGCTACGATGTTGCTATCGGCAAGGCGTTTGGTGTTTCGGTATTCGATGCTGACAAACTTAGCTTCGGCTTCGGCTTTTTGTACTTCGGCTTCGTACAGTTTGGGCATGATTTGAAACATCAATTGGCCTTCTTTGATAAACTGACCTTCGTCCACGTAGATATTTTGGAGGTAGCCTCGCTGCTGAGCGCGGAGCTCAATATGGCGAAATGCACGGATTTGGCAGACGTAATCTTTCGTAATGGTAGTGTCTTTTTTGAGGGGGTTGGTCACCAAAAACTTGGTAATTTCTTCCTTCTCTTCTTCTTTTTCTGAGCAACTTGTACACCACAACAAGGCACAGAAACTTGCGAGCATGAGGGTCTTATTCATACTGATTTCACTTTTTGTGTAGGGAGAATGGGGAATAATGTGAGTGGATTTATTTTTTTGAATGCGAGTTTGTTTTGTAAAGCGGGGGAGCATTGGGGTGTTGGGCCAATTCTCGTAAGAGGCTATCTTTCTCTTGGTTGTGACGAATACATTCCGAAAGTTGCTGCCGACAATACACATTATCGACACTGCTAGCCACGCTGGCTAATTCAAATTCATAGAGGCTCCGTTGGCGGGTTTGTTGGTAAAGTAAAAAGCCGTTGAAGCCTAGTGACAGGGCCAACGTGAGTCCTAAACCGTAAAGCAAAATCGATGGAAAATAATGGCGTCGCATAGGTGATATGCTGTGTTAATTGACAAAACAAAGCAACCACTTAGGTATTAAAACGATGTGAGAAGGAAATTAGAAAACATTAGAGAAAGAAACCAACACGGTGGTACCCTCGTCGATTTTAGAATTCAAATGAAGAAAGCCTTGGTGTAGCTCAATGATTTTCTGCGTCATGGCTAAGCCAATGCCAAACCCAGGAACGCCTTCTACGTTTTTTCCTCGGTAAAGTGGGTCAAAAATGTGGGCAATATCGACTTCGGCAATGCCCCGTCCGTGGTCTTTGATGATGACCAAAATTTTATCAGAAGTCGTCTGAAGTTGTACTGAAACGGCCTCAGTAGAGTACTTGCAGGCATTGTCGAGGAGGTTTAGAAAGGCAGTGGTCAGCAAAGTTGCATTTCCTTTTACTGTCAGCGAGTGGTCGTCGTCGGTTGTAAATTGAAGGGGTAAACTTCGGTGCGGGTATTTGGCATGAATTTGCCCCAGTGCCGTCAGCAAACAATCATCCACCTGCACACTTTGGAGGGTAAGCGCCCCATCGGTGACGCGTGCCAGTCCGAGCAAACTATTGGTGAGCGAAATGACCTTTTTTAATTCTTCCACGGCGACTTCCATGCTGTCGCGCCAGTCGTTGGGGTTTTGGTCGTAGCGGAGCGATGTTTCGAGCGTGCCGAGGGTGTTGGTAAGCGGAGTACGAAGTTCGTGCGAGGCGTGGGCCACAAAACTCCGTTGGGAGACAAAGGCATCTTCGAGCCGAAAGAGCATTTGGTTGAAGGTCATCGCAAGCTGCGCAATTTCGTCGCGGCGGTTGCCTTCGTTGACGCGTTTGTGTAGGTCTTTGGCGGTAATTTGCTCAACTTCGTCCACGATTTGCGAAATGGGTTTCAACACCCTTCCCGAAAAATACCAACCTGCTAATACAATCAGGGAAAATCCTAACATATTGGCCAACAGTAGGATTTGCTGTAACGTGCCAAGTTTGGCAAATCCAATGCGGTCGTAGCCCGAGGCAAAAATGAAAAAGCGCTGCCCTTGGTCATTGTAAGGAATCAAAATGGACTCAAGGTGGCCTGCACGAAATTCAAAAATGGCATCAGAAGAGGGTAGATGTGGGATTTTTTCTTTGTAATAGTCTGATTCTTTGAGGGTTCGGTTGGTAAAAACTAACTTATGTTGTTGGTCAAAAATACTAATTTGTTCCTCGACAATGGTGAGCAAATCGGTACGAACCATGTTTTTAAAAAAATCATCGTGCAGGTGCCGCCTCGAAATCAAAACCCTTCCTGCAACCCGTGCTTTTCCCTCCAATCGGCTATAAAATTCTTCTTGGCGGTATAACGAGTAAAAATACCAAACCAACAACGACAGCGTCACCTGAATGGCCGTGGCAAGCAGGGTAAAAATAATGGTAAGTCGATTTCGAATGAGCATATTTAGAGAAACGATTATCCTTCGCGTAGCACATAACCCATTCCGACGATGGTGTGGAGGAGTTTGGTAGAAAAGCCTTTGTCTATTTTTTTGCGTAAATAGCTGATATAGACGTCAATGACGTTGGTGCTGCTGTCAAAATCCAAGCTCCAAACGCGTTCGCTTATGTCCACCCGTGAGATGATTTTCCCTTTGTTGAGCATCAAATATTCCATTAAAGAGTACTCGCGCGTCGTGAGGTTGATGCGTTGGCCAGCGCGAGTGACTGTCTTGGTATCAAGGTTCAGTTCCAAATCTGCCAACCGTAAGATTTGCTTTGGTTTGGTGCCGCTTCGCCGCGTGAGTGCCCGAAGACGCAAAAGAAGTTCCTGAAATTCAAAAGGTTTGGCAAGATAGTCGTCCGCGCCCGCGTTAAAGCCATCGGCTTTGTCTGCGAGGCTATCGAGGGCCGTTAGCATCAAAACGGGGACGCTTTCATTGTCAGCCCGAATAAGCTGACATAACTCAAAACCATTGATGTGAGGGAGGTTAACGTCCAACAAAATGATGTCGTAACTATTTTTACGAAAAAGTGACAGACCCATGCGCCCGTCGTAGGCAACTTCTACTTCATAGCCTTCGGCCGAAATACCTTTTCGGATAAAAGAGGCGAGTCTATACTCGTCTTCCACTAATAAGATTTTCATACAAACGATGTGGGTTGTTGATGTGTCAAAGTGTTCGTTTCCACCCCTTTAGAGGGTGTGCTGTTGCTGCAAATATATACACCGACTTGATTGGGTAGGCATACATACACTTCTCACAAAGCGATTTTAATCCTTTTTTCATACCCGCTTGCGACAATTAAGTCGCACTATTTGGCATAAAAAAAGCGATAAAAGAAGGGCTCATCTAAAAAACTGACGTGGGATAAGTAAAAAGCATAACTTGGTCGTTTTATTTAGTTTTAAGTATCTCTCTCACAAAAGTTTGATTAACCCATGCGTTTTAAAAAACAGTCAAAATTGCAACTTTCGGCGGCAATCGGGACGGCTTGTTTGGTGGTGTCGTGTATGAAAACACCACGTACGAGCCAGCCCGTTGTCATCAAAGAAGACCCTACCAAGGCCATTGCCAGAGCCAAAGAAATCCGTGAAAAAACGCCTGTTAAGCTCGCTGATGGCCTGCAAATGACGCTTTGGGCGTCTGATTCACTTGCTCCCGACCCCGTGGCGATGGCTATCGACGACCAAGGGCGGGTCTATATCAACCGTACTAATCGCCAAAAAAATTCGGAATTTGACATTCGCGGCCACCGTGATTGGATGACGGAGTCAATCGGGCTTCAAACGGTAGAAGACCGTCGGGCGTTTTTGCGCAAAACATTTTCTCCCGAGAAAAGTAAAGCCAACGAGTGGCTCGCTGATCTCAACGAAGATGGCATACACGATTGGAAAGACTTGGCCGTTGAAAAAGACGAAATCTGGCGGTTGGAAGATACTAACAACGATGGTATCGCCGACGTTTCGCTTCGGGTGGTGGAAGACTTTTTCGAGGAAGTTACCGACGTAGCGGGTGGTATGCTGGTGCGTGCGGGCGAAATTTTTGTGGGAATTGCCCCCGACCTATGGCGTTTGAAAGATACTAATGGCGATGGTATCATGGATAAAAAGACATCCATCAGCCATGGATACGGCGTACACATTGGGTTTGGCGGACACGGAATGTCGGGTGTAACTGAAGGGCCTGATGGACGTATTTATTGGAACATTGGAGACATTGGGGCGAATATCACTGCGCCCGACGGCAAAAAATGGGAAAACCCCAATTCAGGAATTATCGCTCGTTCTAATCCTGACGGCTCTGATTTTGAGATTTTTGCCTCAGGACTTCGTAACACCCACGAGTTTGTTTTTGATGAATACGGCAACCTTATTTCGTCCGATAACGACGGTGACCACCCAGGCGAAAGCGAGCGTTTGGTGCACGTGGTACAAGGACACGATGCAGGTTGGCGTTCTAATTGGCAGTATGGAAAATACACCGATCCGCGCAACAATAAGTATAATGTGTGGATGAACGAGAAATTGTTCAAACCACGTTGGGAGGGGCAAGCGGCCTATATTTTGCCCCCAATCATGAACTACCACAACGGCCCAACGGGGATGGAGTACAACCCAGGTACGGCGCTAGGGTCGGAGTGGAAGAACAAGTTTTTCTTGGTAGAGTTTGTCGGAACGCCCTCACGGTCACACATTTGGTCCTTTGGGTTGAAACCAAAAGGAGCAACGTTTGACCTTGATGGAGAAAAAGACATTGTGAGCGGGATTTTACCAACAGGCATCAAATTTGGTCCCGACGGGGCCTTGTACGTCGCCGACTGGATTAATGGTTGGGACACCAAAAACTACGGTCGCGTCTGGAAATTGGACGTTACCAAAGATAAAAATGACCTAGCGGCCGTACGCGAAGAAACCAAGCGGATGATTCAGTTGAGTTACCCTGCGCAAACCGAAGAAAAACTGTATTCGCTGCTTTCGTACGGAGATATGCGGGTTCGTCAAAAAGCGCAATTTGAATTGGTAAATCGTGGCAAAAAAGGACTTCCGCAGTTGATAAAAGCAGCCGAACAAACGCAAAGCCAATTGGCGCGTATTCACGGAATTTGGGGAATTGGTCAGTTGACGCGCATCGACCAAGCCAATGCTTCAACGTTGATGTCGTTGTTGAACGATAAAGATACCGAAATCGTCGCCCAAGCCGCCAAAATGCTCGGAGATGCACGCATCGCAAACGCAGGAAGTGCGTTGGTACCGTTGTTGAAAAATACCAACCCGCGCGTTCGTTTTTACGCTGCTGAGGCGTTGGGACGCATTGCTTATGCAGATGCCGTAACACCGTTGATTGAAATGATTGGTGCCAACAACGATGAAGACCTTTACCTTCGTCATGCGGGTGTTTTGGCTTTGTCGCGCATTGGAAAAGTAGAACCAATGGTAGCCTTGGCTAACAACCCAAGCAAAGCATTGCGGACAGCGGCAGTGGTGGTATTGAGACGTTTACGCAATGGAAATGTAGCCGTTTTCTTGAACGACAAAGACGAATACATCGTAGCCGAAGCAGCCCGTGCCATCAACGACGACCTGTCGATTGTGGGAGCGTTGCCAGCATTGGCGGCTACTTTAAAAGAAACCCGCTTTACGTCGGAGGTGATTGTACGCCGTGCCATCAACGCGGCATTGCGCGTGGGCGGCGATAAAGAACTCCAATTGTTGCTTGATTTTGCCCGTCGCACCGACCTCAAAGAAGACATAAAAGCAGAAGCATTAGCCGCGCTCGGAACGTGGGCAAATCCGTCGTACACCGACCGCGTGGATGGTCGTTACCGTGGTAAAATTGAGCGTGACCCTGCGGCAGTAAAAGCCAAAGTGTTGCCCTTCATTAATGAATTTTTAAAAGAGAAAAATGCCGAACCTCTGGCGGCGATTGTGGGCTTGATTGCGGATGTAAAAATCACCGAAGCCAACGAACAATTGGTGTCGATTTTTGATGCCAGTGAAAGCCCTCGGGTAAAAAGTGCTATTTTGACTGCCCTCAACCAGCTCGGATATGCGCAAATTGATGCCATTGTTAAGAAAGGAATGGACGACAAAGAAGAAAGTGTGCGCACGGTGGCGTTGGGTCTATTGAACAATAACAACGTTACTAAAGCAAGTTTACCTTTGATTGTCAATTCGATTTTTACCAAAGGCACAACGCGGGAGCAACAAAAAATGCTCGAAGTACTAGGGAAAATGGAAGCTGATAAAACACAGGTAATCTTGAGCGACTTGATTGATCAGCTGAAGGCTAAAAAACTATCGCCAAACTTGTCGTTGGAGCTGAAAGAAGCGGTAGAAGCCTCGGGGGTAGCTTCATTAAAGGAAAAAATGGCGACAGTAAAACCAGGCGCTTCGACGATGGATGAATATGCGGAATCACTTTTTGGCGGAAATCGCTTTTCAGGTCGCAACATATTTAACAATAACTCGGCTGCGCAATGCGTGCGTTGCCACGCCGTTGGCGGTACGGGCGGAGCCGTTGGGCCTTCGTTGACGCACATTGGTGATGTTCTCACGCGCGAACAATTGTTACAAGCGTTAGTAGAACCAAGTGCGCGTTTGGCACCAGGCTTTGGTATGGTATCGCTCACTTTGAAAGACGGTCAAGTGGTGAACGGAACGTTGGCCAAAGAAACGGCGGAAGAGCTGACCATCACAACTTCCGACGCTGAGCCGTTGGTGATTCCTGTGGCACGCATCGGCAAACGTGAAAATATGCCATCGGGGATGCCGCCGATGGGAAGCATTTTGTCAAAACGCGAAATCCGCGATTTGGTAGAGTATTTGGTGAATTTGAAAAAGTAGGAGAAACCTATTCCCAGCACCATTTATTCAAAAAACGCCACGAAGCTCAGGTTTTGTGGCGTTTTTTTACATTATTTTATATTGAATCATCCAACCTAAGAGCTTGTTTGTATATATTTGTTCGTTCGACACCCTTCCGCCTTTGAATTATGGTTAATACAATAAAATTTAAGAATTATAAAGTCTTCAAGAGTTGGCAGACCCTTATAATCAAACCTATGACTGTTTTAATAGGAAAAAACAGTTCAGGAAAAAGTGCTATTTTGAAGTTGCCAACATTAATACAAGGTTCTTTATCAGGTGATTTTCCTGAACCATTACGATGGAAAAGCGATGGTGTAGAACTTGGTGGTGAGTTTAAAGATTTGATTTATGGTAGAAACCCGTTAGGGCAACTAGAATTTAATTTGAAGAGTGGCGAAGATGAATTAGAGGTAGTCGTTAGTCATTTTGAGGGTATTCCTAAAATTTTCTTCTGGAAATACAATGATAAGGAAATAATAGAACCTTCTGAAGAAGATTTTAATGGTTTTATTTATAAGCGAAACTTTCTTAATAATCTATCACTAACTACAGAATACATTTCTTCATTACGATTGGGGTTGGAACGCTATTTTGACAAATCAACTCAAAAATTTAATAGGGTTGGCTTATTTGGTGAACATGTTTATCAAATTTTGATAGATGATGCTTTAACGACACCCCAAAGCCTTGTAAAACAGGTTTCTGAATTTTATAAACTCAATTTTGAAGGTTGGGGCTTGACAATAAACAAAGATACACCTCCTTATACTATTCGTTTAGAAAATGAAGACTTACGAATCAATATCAAGGATGTTGGTTTAGGTATGGTTCATGCCTTACCACTGGTTGCACGAGCTTGCATGGATGCCGAGAATGAAATATTGATTTGTATCGAAGAACCAGAATTACATTTGCACCCTGCGGCTCATGGGAATTTGGCAGAACTCTTTGTTAAATCACTTAAGGATAATAATAAAAAATATTTTATAGAGACTCATTCTCAAAACTTTATTCTCCGCTTAAGAGCATTGGTAGCAGAGGGTAAACTAAACAGTGAAGATTTAGCGATTTATTATGTTGATTATGATGAAGAACGTAACGAAAGTAATTTGTTACCTGTTACCGTAGATAAACAAGGTGAAGTTGATTACTGGCCTGAAAATATTTTTAGTGAAAGTTTATACGAAACTATCAGAATCAGAAAAGCTCAAAAATTACAAGCCTTATGATTTTTACTATCTCAAAGGATGTTTTTGAAGATAATTCTGACTCCAATATTAGAGAACTATACAAAATTTGGTTACAAGTTGATGAACGTCACAGAATGTATATTTATGACGAAATAGAGTCTTTATTAAACTGTGAATGGTTTAAATCATTACCAAAGCCTTTTCAAGATGAAATAAAAGAACATATAGCTTGGTCAGGATTGAATCCCCAACCTACATCTTTGTTGAAAATTTCTAATGAGTCCAGTGGCAATTTTTCCACTATGGAAGCATATGAAATATTGTCTACACCTTTAACATTAATTCTTGAAAATGCAGAAAATGATGCTTATTTCATTCGTGCGTTACTAAATAACTTTAAAAAGAAAGGGAGAAAGATAGAGCAGCATCTGAATAATGGATGGTTGAAATTTGGAATGGGAGCAGGTAGCACAATTCCAAACTTAATAAGGTCTGAAAAACGTAGATTTGACGAAAATAAAGATAGCTTTCCCAAAAATAGCCATTCTTATTTAAGATATTTTGCACTGATAGATAGTGATAAATTGCATCCTGACCAACCATTAAAAGATGAGAAACAAAACCTTGTTCAATTTCTCGAAGAGAACGAGATTCCGTTCCATATCTTAGCTAAAAGAGAAATGGAAAACTATTTGCCGGATGCAGTATTTGAAGAGATTTCGCATAACGAAGATTACATACGATGCTATTTAAGCTTAAGTGATGTGCAAAAAGATTTTTTTGATATTGGCAGTGGTTTTCCAAATAAACGATTTGAACAACTCCTTCCTGAAATAAAAGATTTGTATGGAGGTATTTCTGCTACCAGTAAAGATATTTTTAGAAATAGGGAATTAGAAATAAAAGATAAAAATGGTAAAAAACTAAGCGTTAAAACGGAACTGCCAAAGCTATTTTTAAGCCAGAATGTAACTCAAGAAGGATTACAAAATAGAGCAGGGTCAGATGAACTTCAAAAAATTCTTGACAAAATAAGTGAATTACTATGAGTAGTAAGCTAAAAATAGAACCCAGAGTACGTCGCCTAAAAGACTATATAGAAGATTTAGAAAAAGGTCTGCTACAAATTCCTCCCTTCCAACGAGATAAAGCATGGGACAACAATAAACGAAAAGACTTGTTTGATAGCCTAAAAAATGGTTATCCGATTGGTTCTTTGCTACTTTGGAAACCAGAAGAAGATAATATTTTTGAAAGAAGTATGGAAAAAGTGGGTCCTTACACAACCCCTTTAACTGGGAATAGAGAGTTTTATTACATATTAGATGGATTTCAAAGATTATCTACTTTGTTTGGATGCCTTTTGGATAAAAATAAAACAAAACTAGAAATAGATGAAGAAGAATGGAAAAAAGAGTTTTTTATCTGCTATGATTTAAAAGAAGAAGAGTTTTTTATCCCGAGAACAAGAGATTTAGAATCTTACCAAGTTCCAATATACGAACTTATCGATACAAAAGCAGCTTTCCTCCGAGAGCGGGAATTAAGGACAAGGTTTGAGGAAGAACAGGTAGAATCATATATGGATAGATACAGGAATCTGGGGTCTATTTTCATTGATTATTCTCTTCCTTCAGTACAAATTAATGGGGGAGGTATTGAAGATGCCGTTGAAATATTCTCAAGAGTAAACTCCAAAGGGTCTATTATTTCACCAGATTGGATGGTTTCAGCTCTTTCCTACAATAAAGATAAAAGAGGTTTTAGATTGGGGAGTGCTATAGATATGCTAGTAGAAGAATTAAAAGTTTACAACTTTGACAATATCAAACGTGAAGTTATCTTTCAGTGTATTATAAATTCGTTTGGGAAAGCCCATTTTGACCAAATGAACCAAAAAAATACTAGTAAAATTGAGAAGCTAGTTAAAAGAGCTGATTTTGTAGAAGTTACAAAAAAAACTATTGAAAGCATAAAAAAAGCAGTTCATTTTTTATTTGAAAATTTATTAGTATTAGATAGTAAACTATTGCCTTATGGAAATCACTTGATTTTTATCACTGATTTTTTCAACCAAGTGGAAAATCCAAGTAAGGTACATCTTGAAAAATTAAAACAGTGGTTTTGGATTACGACTTATGCCAATTACTTCACTATTTATTCATTGAGTAAGCAACGGGCGGCATACCTTCAATTTCAAGACTTTCTAAAAGACGAAGAACAAGATCCTGTTTTCAATGACAGACCTGATACTGCATTTTCTGTGTTTGAATTTCCCCCCAAAATCTTTTTCGGTAGTGTACGAGCTAAAGCATTGGTGCTCTTTTTGCTAAATTACTCGAATGATTTTAAGATAATCGAAACATCTAAGGTTGAAGGTCTAAATATGAATTATTTATTCGTTGATATAAAGGATGAAAAAGGAAATTTATTACCAGAAGGGGTTTTACCTACGATTAATCTTTTGACAGAGCAATTTCCTAAATCAAAAGATATGTCTTTCATGCTTGAAGAATATAATTCAAAGTACGAAAACTATTTTTTAACAAGCGAAATGAGGGAAATATTCAATACCTACCATAAAGATATATCACAAAGAAAAATTTTAGACATTAGAAAAGGCTTAATAGTGGAGAATGAGAAGGCTTTTGTTGAAGCATTGGGGTTGAAATATGCAGTATAACCCTAAACCTCCGACGCTGAGCCGTTGGTGATTCCTGTGGCACGCATCGGCAAGCGCGAAAACATGCCGTCGGGAATGCTACCAATGGGAAGCATTTTGTCAAAACGCGAAATCCGCGATTTGGTAGAGTATTTGGTGAATTTGAAAAAATAGGAGTACTACCTTCCCGAAAGTTTTGAAACTTTCGGGAAGGTCCTGATAAAACTTTTCGACAATTTTTCAACTTCCCGAAAGCTCTAAGCTTTCGGGAAGTTTTTGTTTAAGGCTCAGCAGAAACTTTAGCGATGATGTAAAGTCTAATCGTAGGTGAATTATTGTTGACCCTAAAGGAGTTGTAAAATGAAAAATTACGAAATTCCACTTGTTCCTGGTACCTGCTATCATATCTTTAATCACGCCAATGGCCGAGATAATTTGTTTGCAAACAGAGGCAATTATCAGTTTTTTCTACAACGTTATGCCTTTTTCATGAATCCAATTCTGGATACCTATGCGTATTGCCTAATCACTTGCATCTTTTAGTACGAATTAAGGAAGAACATGAGTTAAAAATAGCATGGGGAGTGAAAAATACCCCGTACAATTCAGTGACTAAAGAAGTGAACTGGCCTGCTTTTATAAGTCGAGCGTTTGGTAATCTTTACAGTTCATACTCTCAAGCGTTTAATCGCCAGCAAAACAGAATGGGCAGTTTATTTATGCCAAATTTCAAGCGACGAGAGGTTGACAATGAAGACTATTTGGTACAATTGATTCATTATATTCATGCTAATCCCATTCATCATGGTTTTGTCAACTCCATGGATAGGTGGGAGTTTTCTTCTTACCATGCGCTGAAAAGTGTGAAACCGACTAACCTAAAACGAGACGAAGTGTTGGAATACTTTGGGGGAATCAATGAGTTTGTTCAGTTTCATGCCCAAATGCCGATTTCAAAAAAATGCTTAGACGAGGGGGAGTTTTAGCTTATAACTGCACCTTCCCGAAAGTCTAAACCTTCCCGAAAGTTCTGAAACTTTCGGGAAGGTTGCCAAGTTTCATGACCAAATGTCGATTTCAAAAAAATATCTAGACGAGGGGGAGTTTTAGCTTATAACTGCATCTTCCCGAAAGTCTATACCTTCCCGAAAGTTCTAAAACTTTCGGGAAGGTTGCCAAGTTTCATGCCCAAATGTCGATTTCAAAAAAATGCTTAGACGAGGGGGAGTTTTAGCTTAGAACTGTACCTTCCCGAAAGTCTGCACCTTCCCGAAAGTTCTGAAACTTTCGGGAAGGTTTTTGTAAAACTTTTCGACAAAGGTCATTGCAGGTCGGGAAAATCCTTTTTAAGTTTAAAGGTTAATATTCCTAATCACGTTAATTCCTTAAATCATGTCGGAAAAGCAACACAAAATCTTACTCACCGAAGACGAAATTCCAAGACATTGGTACAACATTCAGGCAGATATGCCCAACAAGCCGCTGCCGCCTTTGCACCCCGCTACCAAGCAGCCCGTAGGGCCAGGCGATTTGGCTCCGTTGTTTCCGATGGAGCTGATTAAGCAAGAAGTGTCCCAAGAAAGATACATCGAAATCCCCGAAGAAGTACGCGAAATCTACAAGCTGTGGCGTCCAACGCCCATGTTCCGTGCGCATCGCTTGGAAAAAATGCTGGACACGCCCGCAAAAATCTACTACAAATACGAAGGCGTAAGTCCATCGGGTAGCCACAAAACCAACACCGCGGTGGCGCAGGCGTACTACAACAAGATGGAAGGTGTAAAACGCATTACTACCGAAACAGGCGCAGGGCAGTGGGGAACGGCCTTGGCCATTGCCTGTCAGATGTTTGGCATTGAGTGTGAGGTGTTTCAGGTGCGTATTAGCTATAACCAAAAACCGTATCGCAAAGCCCTCATCGAATCGTTTGGGGCCAAGATTTTCCCTTCTCCTTCGGAACTGACGCAGTCGGGACGGAAGATTTTGGAACAATATCCCGACACCCCAGGAAGCTTAGGAATTGCTATTTCGGAGGCGATTGAGTGTGCCGTTCAGGACGAAAACTGTAAATACGCCCTCGGAAGCGTACTGAACCACGTGTTGATGCACCAGACCATCATTGGCCAAGAGTGTTTGGTACAGATGGAAAAAGCGGGCGATTATCCCGACGTCGTCATTGCGCCGCTGGGTGGTGGCTCCAACTTTGCAGGGATTTCGTTCCCATTTTTACACAAAAATATCACCGAAGGTAAAAACGTGCGCGCCATTGCGGTAGAACCTGCTTCGTGTCCTAAACTTACCAAGGGTGAATTCCGCTACGACTTTGGCGATTCGGCTGGGTTTACCCCGTTGTTGCCGATGTACACCTTGGGTCACAACTTCCGTCCTGCGGCCATTCACGCGGGTGGTTTGCGTTACCACGGAGCGTCGGTATTGTGTTCACAGTTGTTGAAAGACGGCCTCATCGAAGCCAATGCCATTCAGCAGTTGGAGTGTTTTGAGGCAGGGGTGGCTTTTGCCAAAGCCGAAGGAATTATCCCCGCGCCCGAAGCCACGCACGGCATCGCGCAGGTATTTAGAGAAGCGCAGCGTTGCAAAGAAGAAGGCAAATCAGAGACGATTTTGTTCAACCTCTGCGGCCACGGTTTCTTGGATATGCAGGCTTACATGGACTATTTCGACGGTAAACTCTCCGACCATTTCTTGACCGACGATGAATTGAAATCGGGCTTGAAAGAACTAGAGGGTTATCCAATGGCCTAATAAAAATAAAAGCGAGAGGTTGTCCCAAAAGGATAGCCTCTCGCTTTTTATTGATTTGTTTTTCTGTAAGTTACGTTAAAAAGCACCCAGTCTTCGATGGCGCGAACGTCCAGCTGCTCCAAATCCCGTGTTTAAAGATATTAGAGCGGCGCACATTCGATTGTTGTTAGTAGTTTTAGTAGGATAGTTTCAATAGAAAAATTATGTAGTAAACGAGAAAAACTATGGTATTACGATCCTTCATTATCCTGATTCTGTTCGTTTATAACTCAGCATTTGGACAGATTAAAACAGAAAGTTTTGAGTTTATTCATAACGGTAAAAAACTTAGGGGACTTCTGGATTTACCAATTGGACAAAAGCCGACTTCAGTAATTTTAATTGTTCAAGGTTACGGAAAAAGTAATATTGTAGAAGGAAATTGGTATTACGATTTACGCTCAAACTTTGTAAAACTTGGACTTGCTTGTGTTATTTGGGATAAACCTGGTTGTGGAAAAAGTGAAGGTGAATTTGACGTAAATCAAACAGTACAAAGTAGTGCTGATGAGGTTCTTTCTGCAATTAAAGAAATAGAAAGTAAAAATATTGCAGGGGCTACCAATATTGGACTTTGGGGGATTAGCCGTGCAGGATGGATTTGCCCTTTGGTAATTCAAGAATATCCAAAAATTGCCTATTGGATTTCGGTGAGTGGAACAGATGATAAAGAAAATTTTGGCTACTTGCTTGAAACAAATCTTAGAATTGAAGGAAGAAGTGAAACTGAAATACAACTATTGGTTTCAGAATGGCAACGAGGTAATGATATATTTAGAAAAGGTGGGGCATTTGCTGAATATCAAAAAGCGACACAAAATCTAAGGAAGGATTCTTTTTGGATTTTTTTAAACAATTCTTCAGAAACCGAAGAGTCCTATTTGTCTAAGCAGAAACAATTTATAAGTGAACATCATAAATTTGACAGAAAAACAGGACTAATGATATACGTTCCCAATTTTCGGAAAACGCTTATGAAAATTCAATGCCCTGTACTAGCAATTTTTGGAGAAAAAGACGCAAATATTAATTGGAGAGAAACGATTGCCCTCTATAAAGAAACAATAGGAAAAAGAACTAAAGCTAAGCTAACAATAAAGACTTATCCTGATTGTAACCATAACCTTAAAAGTTGCAAAACAGGTGGTATGAAAGAAACTATTGAAAACAGTAATAAATATCAACCACCATGTGATGGATATTTTGATACAATGTCGGAATGGTTTAAAAAAATAGTGCTCTAAAAATAAAAAACTAACACCAATAACATCGCCTTCATAGCCGCTAAAAACCAAGCTATAAAACGCCCGTAAGCGCTTGGAAGGGGAGAAGTACGGCGATCGTTTGATTGGTATTTTTAAAAAGTAAGCGGCTGCCCTTTTGGGGCAGCCGCTTACTTTTAGAATCAGGTTCGAATCAAGTTACGAAATCGACGCGCCTGACCACACTTCTTTGTGGGGCTGGAGTAGCGATAGGCTGCCGTCGCGGTCTTCGGCCATGAGAATCATCCCGTTAGATTCTTGTCCCATGATTTTGCGAGGGGCGAGGTTGGCGATGAACGTCACTTGGCGACCAATCATTTCTTCGGGTGAAAAATGTTTGGCAATTCCGCTCAGAATCGTGCGTTTTTCAAAGCCATCGTCCACCAAAAATTTCAATAATTTATCACTTTTAGGAACGCGTTCGGCTTCCAAAATGGTACCGATGCGAAGGTCTAATTTGGCAAAATCGTCGAACTGAACCGTTGGTTTAAGTTCAGGGACGGATTTGGTCGCTAATTCGTTCATTTTCTTTGCGTCGTGCAGTTTTTGTACTTGTTTTTCGATGACCGAGTCCTCGATTTTTTCAAACAATAAGAAAGCTTCGCCAATGGCTTGGCCTTCTGCCAACAGGTCGCTTCTGCCCGCTTCTTCCCACTGCTGTTGGCTGAGCGACAGTTGGTTGCGCAGCTTTTCGGCGGTAAACGGCAAGAAAGGCTCGCTCACGATGGCCAGGTTAGCGGCAATCTGAAGCGCAATGTGCATGATGGTATTTACGCGCTCGGCGTCGGTTTTAATGACTTGCCAAGGCTGGGTTTCGGCCAAGTATTTGTTGCCCAAACGCGCCAAATCCATCAACAACGCCAAGCCTTCGCGGAAACGATAGTTTTCGAGGGCATCCCCAATTTTGACGGGGAGTTCGGCCAATGAAGCGAGCGTCTCACGGTCAAAATCCGTTAACTCACCCAAGGCAGGAACGCTACCGTTGCAGTATTTGTGCGTTAAGACAACGGCACGGTTGACAAAATTGCCGTAAATCGCTACCAACTCGCTGTTGTTGCGGGTTTGGAAGTCTTTCCACGTAAACTCGCTGTCTTTGGTTTCGGGAGCATTGGCGGTCAATACGTAACGCAGAACGTCTTGTTTGTCAGGAAGTTCCTCTAAATATTCGTGCAACCAAACGGCCCAGTTGCGAGAAGTTGAAATTTTATCGCCTTCCAAATTCATAAATTCGTTGGCAGGAACATTGTCGGGCAATAAATATTCATCTCCCATCGCCATGAGCGTAGCGGGGAAAATGATGCAGTGAAACACGATGTTGTCTTTGCCAATAAAGTGAATCAGCTTCGTATCTTCGTTGTCCGACTTTTTCCACCACGACTCCCAGCCTGCATCGGTGCCATTCTGCTGAATCAACCAATCTTTGGTGGCCGAAATGTACCCAATCGGCGCCTCAAACCACACGTAAAGCACTTTTCCGTCGGTATCGGCAAGGGGTACTTTGATGCCCCAGTCTAGGTCGCGGGTCATGGCGCGTGGCCGAAGACCTTCTTTTAACCACGACTGACACTGACCAAATACGTTGGTTTTCCATTCGGTATGGCTTCCTACGTATTTTTCCACGTCGGGTTGCATTTTGTCCAAAGGTAAGTACCAGTTTTTGGTCGATTTTAAGACAGGTTTTGAGCCCGAAAGTGTCGAATGTGGTTCTTTTAACTCCATTGGACTGAGGGCGGTTCCGCAGCGTTCGCACTGGTCACCGTAGGCGTTAGGGTTTGCACAAACGGGACAAGTTCCAACGATGTAGCGGTCGGCCAAAAACTGTTGTGCTACCTCGTCGTAATATTGTTCGCTGGTTTCTTCTACGAAGCCGTCTTTGTCGTAAATAGTCTTAAAAAACTCCTGCGACGTGCTGTGGTGAACAGGCAGGCTCGTGCGAGAGTAAACATCGAACGAAATCCCAAAATCAGCAAACGATTGCTTGATTTGCGTATAGTACTTATCGACTACTTCTTGGGGCGTAATTCCCTCTTTTTTTGCACGGATGGTGATGGGTACACCGTGTTCGTCGGTGCCGCTTACAAAAGCTACATTGGCACCTTTGGCACGTAAGTACCGCACGTAAATATCGGCAGGAACATAACAACCTGCTAAGTGACCAATATGGATAGGGCCGTTGGCGTAAATGAGGGCCGCCGTAACGGTGTATTTCTTACTCATGGGATAATAAGTCAAATTTGAGGCTGCAAAAATAGTAAAATAGCGTGGGAATGGAGAATTGTTTAACTTTGATGCAGTGCCAATTTTGAGTTAACTATGAAAAATTTTATACAACAGTTGTACTTGGCAGGAAGTATGTTGGCGTTGGGAATCGCGCTGGAGCGCTGTACGCCCAAAGAAACGCCCGTTTCTGTACCCCAAGCGGCCTCGTTTGATTTGCTTCAAGACCGTATTTTGACGCCCACTTGCGCCACTGCGGGCTGTCATGCGTCGGAGCAGACGAGCACATTTGCGCAACACGGTTTGGTGTTGGCCAAGGGAAAATCGTATGATTTTTTGGTAAACAAAGACCCTAAAAACACCAATGCCCGCACTGACAAACTAAAGCTAGTGACGCCTTATTTTTCGCTGCAAAGTCTTTTTTATCATAAATTGGTTTGGGGAGACAGTGGTCACCACAGTGGATTAAGTTACGGGAATCCCATGCCGCTCAACGGAAAAGCGCTTTATAAAGGACAAATTGAGTTTGTGCGGCGGTGGATCGAAGCGGGCGCTCCTCGTACGGGTAGCGTAGTGGATACCACACTCTTGAATGACAAAACACCAAGTTTTTAAGGTATGTGCGTGGCGTGCGTCGGGGTACTCATACCCCGACGACCTACTTGCGCAGGCTACTCAGCGGGGTATGAGTACCCCGCTGCACAGTTGACGACCTATTTGCGCAGGCTATTCAGCGGGGTATGAGTACCCCGCTGCACAAATACTTAAAACCAGTACTTTATTTTGTCGCGGGTACGTTTGAAACGAAGCGCGGTACTTTCGGCGGGTTCGCTCAGAATACCTTTGTAATAAGCGTTTTGGGTTGAGCGCTGAAATTGAAGGTAATAATCAAAAAACGTACGAGCTGAAATTCGCCATTTTTGGTAAAACTGCTTGCTACCGTCGTTCTTTTTGATGCGCGATACGCTCTTCGACATAAAGTGATAGACAAGACTATCGCCGATGCCCCTAAAGTTACGTACTCCTACGGCCCAAAGTTTTCTGCAAATATCAGGGTCGGAATACATGCCAGGACTAAATTCGACGCTGAAGCCGCCAATCAAATTCCACATCCGTCGGTGCATGATACTTGGTGGGTAATTGGCGCCCTGCCAGTCGGGAATAATCAAACTCGACCATTCATTCAGCAATTGTTCTTCCTTAAAATTCTCGACGCTATCGCCATAATTATGCGGAGAAGAAACATTGCCGCTGTGTGCGTCAATGCGTTCAATCATGGTTGATGAAAAGTAAAAATCGTCGCTTCCATAATCCGTTACAGCCCGAAAAAGCCGCTTGTCCCATTCGGGGCACACATACATATCGTCGTTGATATAGACGATATAATCGGCTTTAGAAAGCGTAAAAGCGGCATTGCAAGCAACGCAGATTCCGACATTTTCGGCCGTGTGGGTGAAGTCAAGCTGTTGTTGTTTGGCCCAGGCCACAGTGCCATCGGAGCCGTCGTTGATGTGGAGAATAATCTGGTGGTTGTAAGTGGAGTTTTTGCGGATGCTCTCAACGCAAAGTTTGACCAGTGAAAGATTATTCCAAGTAGGAATGAGGATGGAGAAAAGTGGTTTTTCTCCATCCGAGTGTTGTTCATAATGGATGTGCATACGTCGTAAGAATGGTGTAATGATTTATTCTAATTTTTTTATTTCTACATAAAAATTAGGGTCTATCATCACAGCGCTTGCCTTAGCGACTTTGAGTGTTTTCCAATCAGAATTTGGCTGTAGTGTCTTCCAATTATCGCCAATTTTTAATTTTACTGGCATCTCAAAACCTGCTACGCAATTGCTCCAGCGATACGAAAGTTGTTTGCCTTCGAGTTTGTACTCTAACGTTGGAATGCGAACATCGCGGAGATACTGGTCAAACACTTTCGACAGATTTATTCCCGCTTGTGCGCTCATATACTCTTCAATTTGTGGTGACGTAACGGTCTGGTGGTAAAACGTCTTATTCAATCCGCGCAAGATGCCGCGCCACTTCTCGTCGTCGTTCACAATTTGTCGAATGGTATGGAGCATGTTTCCGCCTTTGTAGTACATATCGCCCGAGCCACTGTGATTAACACCATATACGCCAATAATCGGCTTGTCGTTGCGAATTAATTTCCGACAACCAATCACATATTCCGCCCCCGCTTGCTTACCGTGGTGATACTCAGTGTATAAGTTTTCCGAATAATTAGTAAAACTTTCGTGGATCCACATGTCTGCTATGTCTTTGTAGGTAATATTATTGGCAAACCACTCGTGCCCTGATTCGTGGATGATGATAAAATCCCACTTCAAGCCCCAGCCCGTTGCCGAAAGGTCGCGGCCGAGGTAGCCGTTTTGGTAGCCGTTGCCGTACGTCACTGAGCTTTGGTGTTCCATGCCCAAATAAGGTACTTCGACGAGTTTAAACCCATCTTCATAAAACGGATACGGCCCAAACCAATGTTCAAACGCTTTGAGCATCGACCTCGCTTGTTGGAATTGGACTTTGGCTTTTTCTACGTTTTCGGGTAGTGCATAAAACGACAGGTCGAGTTTCCCTTTTTCGCCTTCAAAGGTTTCGCTCCAGCTCACGTAGTTGCCGATGTTTACGTTTACGCCGTAATTGTTGATGGGATTCTGAACATACCAATGAAAAGTGCGCCACCCGTCGGCGTTGTTGGTAATACTACTTAAACGCCCGTTGGAAACATCCGTCAGGCCTGGCGGCACCGTGATGCTGATTTTCATGCTGTCGGGCTCATCATACATGTGGTCTTTGCAAGGCCACCACACACTCGCTCCCAAGCCTTGGCAAGAAGTTGCCACAAATGGTTGCCCATTTTGGTCACGCTTCCAAGAAAAACCACCGTCCCACGGAGCACGTTTCGCGATGCGAGGTCGGCCACCATAATACACCGTGATTTCTTCTTGGGCATTGGCTTTTTGGGGTTTTGTCAACGTGATAAAAAAAGCGTCACCATCGCGCTTGTAAGTGAGCTCCTGACCGTCTTGTGTAATTTTAGAAATCGTTAGGGGGCGTTGAAGGTCGATTTGGAGCACTTGTGAAGGCTGAATTACTTTGTAGCGAACAGTTACACTGCCGCCAATCGTACTATCGGCAGGGTTGATGCGGGTGTTGAGGTGATAAAACTGCAAATCCCACCAAGCACGTTCTTTGGTAATGCTGCCCCGCAGCGTATCGTCGTGCGTGAAGGTGTATTTTTGGGCGAAAAGGGTGAAGGAAAAAATAGAAAATAGCAGAGCTAGACGAAAAATTTTCATATTAGAAGAGCGCTTGTAGTTTGCCTGGGAATCCAGTTTGGGATGAAAAATGCTTTTGATAAAGCAATAATACCAGTTTGTAGGGCAAAAAAAAATCCGAGCGGGAAGCCCACTCGGATTTTTAACCTTTACTCAACGTTATGAAAAACTCTATAGCTTAGACTATAGGTCGAATACAAGGTCACAATTTTTTTTTATTTTTTTTAAAAAGTTTTAAAAAAATAGTACCCAAGTCGAAAAATCTTCTGAAAAACGAGTGAATTTGTGGGCTGCATGGGCAGGTACAAACAAAAAATCGCCCGTTTCTACTTCGGTCACATTTCCTTCTAACTCAAACGTTGCGCTCCCTGATGCGATGATGTAAGCTTCGTCGCGGTCGTGGGGAGTTTGTTTGTCCGCAAGGTGTGGTTTGTAAAGTTCCACTTCTAAGTTGCTACGCCGAAACAACGAGATAAATTCCTCGGGGTGTTGACTGAGTTTTTGAGACGCTTCTGCCAAGCTAATTTTGTTTGCGAACATGATGGTAGTAAGTGAACCTTAAATCAACGGAAAATAACGCTCTTCCAACACTCGTAAGTGGTGAATGGGGTGGCCAATCAACACAAACCCTAAAGCTAAGGGAGAAATTTGCTGGTTAAAACTAACGCCCGAACGGTGGAACATCTCGTCGCTGAAACTTTTAAAAAGTGCGATGGTTGACTGACGAACTACGGCAAATTCATCCAGCAAATCGTCCAACGTGCGTTGGTTAGCGGTGGTGTTGGCACCGAACAAATCTTCGTCGTATCCTGGCAGACTCGTTTTGTCGTTGCGGGCAAAACGCATTGCTCGATAAGACATAATGCGCTCGTTATCAATCAAATGTTGGATGATGTCCTTGGCCGTCCATTTGCCAGGTGCATAGACTTGGTCGCCAAGTGCCTCCAGTTTTTCTTTGATTTCGGGCGCGTGATAAAGGCCAGCCGTTGCCTCCAGACCGTCGATGATGTCAATGTCATCAACGAGCAAGATGTAGCGGTCAAAGAACTGGGGCATGTGTTGGATGTCGGAACGTTTCATGAGGGTAGGTGAGTTAAATGTTCGGGTAAAGATACATTTTTACTGAATTCATTCCCCACGGGAGTTTCGCGAACGGTACGTAGCGGAATCAGCCCCGACCAAATCGGCAGTTCTTGGTCTTCTTCGTCGTCTTTAGGCATTCCTGTGCGTAGCTTTGCCGATGCTTCTGCAATGGGAAACGACAAAACGGTGGTTTTACGAACTTCGCTTTCCGTCATGGGGCGCAGGTATTCCCAACTGTTTGGGACAATTTTTTCTGTGACCCAACGGAGTGCGTCCCATTTAAGGGTAGCGTCTTCTACTTTTTCGGCGTTAGAAAAAACCACGACCGAACGATAATTGACCGAATGATGAAAGGCTGATTTGGCCACCACCAAGGCATCAGTCAACATGACCGAAATACAAACGGGAACGCCTTTTTCTAGTTCTCGAATAAAATGACTCCCTACTGAACCATGAATATAAATACGGTCTTCGTAGCGGGCAAATGCCGTAGGAAGTGCAAAAGGTTGTCCGTCGATGGTAAAACTTACGGTACAAAACATCGATTCGTCCAAAATCGAATAAACGGTTTCTTCGTCGTACTGAGCGCGTTTGGCCAAACGGCTTGGAGTTGTGCGTGGTGTTGGCTGCATGGGTTGGTTTTTTTTTGACAAAAGTATATCTTTACTGGATTGCTATACGTGTCCACTTTTAATAAAGTAAGTAGTCCACTTTTTAACCTAAACAAACGATGAAAACCAAAAACCTATGGGTGTTTTTAGCGGGGATAAGTACAGCCTTTGCGCAAGCTCCCAACAAAGCCCACGAAAGTGTTATCAAGGAAATTAACCAAAAAGAAAAGCAGTACGGCGTGCTCTCTAAGCAAATTTGGACGTTTGCCGAAGTAGGGTACCAAGAAGTCAAAAGCTCGGCCATTTTACAAGATCAGCTTCGTAAAGAAGGCTTTAAGGTACAGTCGGCCGTGGCAGATATGCCTACCGCTTTTGTGGCGAGTTTTGGCGAAGGCAAACCCGTGATTGGTATTCTGGGGGAATTTGATGCGCTCCCAGGGCTTTCGCAAGACTCGATTCCCGTCAAAAAATCAATTGGAGGCATTGCAGGTCATGCCTGTGGGCACCACCTGTTTGGGGTAGGTTCGTTGGCGTCGGTGGTTGCCATTAAAAACTGGTTGGTGCAATCAGGACACAAAGGAACGATTCGGTTTTACGGTACACCTGCCGAAGAAGGCGGGTCGGGAAAAGTATATATGGTACGCGATGGTTTGTTTAAAGACGTGGACGTGGTATTACACTGGCATCCAGGCGATAGCAACAGCGCAAGCTCTTCGTCGTCGTTGGCGAACAAATCGGCCAAATTTCGTTTCAAAGGCATTTCGTCGCACGCTGCGGCTGCCCCTGACCGCGGGCGCTCGGCTTTGGATGGGGTAGAGGTGATGAATTATGCCGTCAATATGATGCGTGAACACATTCCGTCGGCTACCCGAATCCACTACGTGATTACCAACGGCGGGAAAGCGCCAAACGTTGTTCCTGATTTTGCCGAAGTGTATTACTACGTTCGGCACCCGAGTCGTCAATACGTGGCTTCGATTTGGGATCGCGTTCAGAAAGCGGCTCAGGGGGCAGCACTCGCAACGGGTACGACGGTAGAAGAAGAGGTGATTGGAGGCGTACACGAAATTTTGCCCAACGATGTTTTGTCACAACTCATGCACGAAAATCTGAAGGGTATTGGGGGAATGAAATATACGCCCGAAGAGTTGAAATATGCCGAAGAAATCAGCAAAACGCAAGGAATGGGGATTCGTGCGTTGAGTTCGGTTGAAACGATTGAACCATTGGCCAACGAGGGATTAAGCAGCGCTTCGACAGACGTGGGTGATGTAAGTTGGGCGGTGCCAACGGTCGGTTTGCGTACGGCTACGTGGGTGCCAGGTACGCCCGCCCACAGTTGGCAGGCAGTAGCGGCGGGTGGCACGAGCATCGGCCGAAAAGGGATGATAATTGCAGCCAAAGCGTTGGCAACGACGGCCATTGATTTGTTCCAAAATGAAAAGATTATTTCGGAAGCCAAAGCCGAATTTGAAAAACGTCGCGGTGCTGATTTTACCTACAAAGCCTTAGTCGGCGACCGAAAACCAGCCCTTAATTACAGAGATTAATCATTATGCTTGTCCATCAGCTACAATTATCTATTGATAAAAACGCCAAGCAGCCTGCGTATTTGCAATTGGCCAATCAGCTGATTCAGTTGATTCGGACGGGTGAGCTGCGGGCGGGGCAAAAATTGATTGGTACTCGATCATTGGCCGAACTGCTTGATATTCACCGAAAAACGGTCGTGCAAGCCTATGACGAACTGTTGGTACAAGGTTGGCTAGAAAGCAAAACGGGCAGCGGGACGTACGTAGCTGAGACGTTACCCGAAGTTGAACCCCAAAAACTGAGTAAACAGACGCTCGAAAAAGTAAATCCTGCCAAAAAAGCAGGGTTTACTTTTTCAGAACCACTCCACCTGCGTCGCGATGTGCTAACGTCGGGGTATGCTTTGCATTTGGACGATGGTTTTCCTGATCCGCGCTTGGCGCCGCTCGCCGAATTAAGTCGCGTGTATCGAAGTCAATTACTGTTGGGGAATCAGTATGTAAAATTGGGCTACGGAGATACCAAAGGGTCGGGTTGGTTGCGACAAGAACTTTCGACCTATTTGAACGAAACCCGTGGACTTAAAATTACGCCCGAAAATATCCTGATTACGCGTGGCACGGTCATGGGCATCCACTTAGCGAGCGCGGGGTTGGTACAACGCGGTGACGTGGTCGTGACGGGAAAAATGAGTTGGGGAACGGCTACGACCAATTTTGTACAGGCGGGCGCGCACATTGAGCAAATTGAGGTGGATGAATATGGGCTGGTTGTAGAAGAGCTGGAAAAACTATGCCAACGTAAACCTGTTCGTTTGGTTTATGTAACCTCCCACCACGACTATCCGACGACCGTGACTCTGCGCGCCGACCGCCGATTGAATTTACTGAAATTGGCTGAAAAATACGGTTTTATTGTCTTTGAAGACGATTACGACTACGATTTTCACTACCTAAGCAAGCCCTTATTACCGTTGGCGAGTGCCGACCGCGCGGGCATGGTGCTGTATTGTGGGTCGTTTACGAAAGCCATTTCGCCCGCCTTTCGGGTGGGGTATTTGGTGGGGCCAGAGGATGTCATTGCGCATTTGGCACGCCTGCGGCGGATCATCGACCGACAAGGTGACTTGATGCTGGAAAATACCGTGGCCGAACTCCTTCAAACGGGCGTCATAGAACGGCATTTGCGAAAATCGCTGAAAGAATACCGCAAACGGCGGGATGTCTTTGCCGAATTACTTCAAAATGAATTGAGCGATTATGTACAGTTTCAACTTCCCGACGGCGGCATGGCGATTTGGACGTTGTTTGATAAAGGTGTTGATATAGAACGTTTTGCAGAACGTTGCCTCAAACAAGAGCTCTTTTTTTCCAACGGGAAACACCTTCACCCAACCCTCAATGGCACGCGACTGGGGTTTGCATCGTCGAACGAAGAGGAATTGGTAAGATGTGTGGAGGTAATGAAGCGAAACCTTTGACGTTTAAGCATACTCACTTGGTGAAATACCGTACCGTTCGCTAAATACTTTAGAGAAGTACGGTAAACTTTCAAAACCCACTTTATAAGCTATTTCTGAAACGGTTCCTGCGTTGGTTTGGAGCATATCAGCTGCTATTTGGAGACGATAGTTTCGAACGTATTCGGTTACGGTTTGGTTGGTGAGCGCTTTCAATTTACGACGTAGCTGCACGGACGTTAAGCCCATTGCTGCGGCAAACTGGTCAACGTCAAAGCTACTTTCGGTATAGTTTTTGGCTAAAACGTCGGTTACTTTTTGTAAAAATAAGTCATCCATCGACGCTGCTGGAACGACTTCGTCGGCCACCTGAGCTACTGGAGCCAAATGAGCGTACTTTTGTTGGAGCAATTGTTGTTTTTTGAGCAAATTCTGGATTCGCACTTGCAACTCTTCCGTATAAAACGGTTTCGACAGATAATCGTCGGCACCTATCTCAAGCCCTTCGAGTCGGTCGTTAAGCGTAGCTTTTGCAGTAAGCATCACGACAGGAATGTGATTGGTACGAATGTCAGTTTTGAGGGCTTTACAAAAGCCAAACCCATCCAGCCGTGGCATCATAACGTCACAAATAACAACGTCAGGAATTAGTTCGGTAGCCATTTGGAGACCGATTTGGCCGTCTTGCGCTTCTTCAATTCGATACGTACTGCTAAAAATACTTCGGATATAGTGGCGCAAATCGGGGTTGTCTTCGACAATAAGTAGGAGTGGAGCTTCGCTATTTTTATCGACAACAGGAGCTTCGATTGAGCTTGAAACACTAGATTCAAACACCATTGGTGCACCCAATTTTTCAACAGTTGTTTGACTAGCATGAACAAACTCACTCCAATGGGCAGCATCGCAGGGGAGAGTCACGACAAAAGTGGTTCCTTTTTCGGGCTTGCTTGTCACGTCAATCGTCCCTCTGAGGGCTAAAACCAATTCTTTCACCAAGGCCAATCCAATACCCGTCCCTTCGTAGTGGCGTCGTTGGCTGTCATCAATTTGGTAAAAACGGTCAAAAATTCGGTGAAGTCGTTCGGCATCAATTCCAATCCCGTTGTCAGCCACTGTTAACGTAAGGAGTGCGCCTTTCTCATTACCTTCTCCTTCGGGAGTAGTGTACTGTACATTCACTTTTACGCGCCCATTTTCATTGGTAAACTTAAAAGCATTAGACAATAAGTTGGTGACGATTTTTTCCAGTTTATCCTCGTCAAAATAGGCAAGGCATTTTTGATGACTTTGCGTTCGTTCAAAAATGATTTGTTTGCTTTGCGCGAGCGACTCAAAGGACGCAAATTGGTAACGTAAAAAATGGGCTACGTCGCCATACTGAATGATGGGTTCTAGCTTCCCAACTTCGAGTTTAGAAAGGTCAAGGAGTTGATTGATAAGGTTTTGGAGGCGAGATAGGTTTCGTTGCATGATAGGAATCATGCCTTCGGTGGGGTATTTTTTGCCTAGCTCAGCCAACGGGCCAACGAGCAGGGTTAGGGGGGTGCGAAACTCGTGCGAAATATTGGTAAAAAAGCGCGTTTTGGTTTCGTCCAACGCCATCAATCGTTCGGCTTCTTTTTGCTCAAAAGACAAGCGTCGCATTAATTCTTCGCGTCGTGTTTTTTGGCGGTAATAAACAAAGTAAGCACCAAACAAAACGATGGCAAGTACCAAAGAGACGGCCAATATCCAAAAACGCGCATTCTGTGCTTGTTCATTTGCAAGTTCGGCTTGAAGCTTGTTTTTTTCTACGTCAAACCGTACTGAAGCTTCTGAGGTAATGGCTTTAATTTCTTGTTCATTGCTAACAATTAATTCTTCATAATATCTTTTTCGGTGATAATAAGCGCTTTTAAAATCTCCTATTAACGAATCGGCAATCATGCGATTGTTGTATAATGATGCGACCAAAGCGTGATAGTCACGCTTGTCGGGGTCAGAGTTCAGCGTGAAAATTGCTTTATCAAAATACCGTGCAACGTCTGCTTTATTTCCTTTTACGCCCGCTACCTGGCACAAATTCCCATAAGCCTTGGCAATATCGCCCAACCCTTTGGGTTTGTAACGTTGCCGATATACTAGCTCTTGCTTGAAATAAGGCTCTGACTGGGCAGGGTTAGGGGAGGTATTGAGGATGATTTCGCCAATATTACCATTGATAGTTCCAATTTTCAAGCTATCTCTGCGCAGTCGTACTTGGGCAATCGCCAATTTGTTGTACTTAATGGCTTGGCTATATTGCTTTAAATAGACCAAACAGTTGGCGTAATTTTTGTAAAACTCAATTCGATAACGGTCAATAGGGTCTTTGGCTAAATACTTCTCTCCTTCTCTAAAATATTTGATGGCCGTCTTAAAATCAGAGACCTGGTTCATGTAGTACGTTCCGAGGCGGTTGAGCTTGTGGTCTGCTAACAAGACATTGTCATAGCCTATTTTCCTAAAAAACAGGTCCGCCGTAAGGAAATGATTGACGAGGGTGACAGAATTGGCACGATCGTCGTAGAGGATTATGCCCATTCTAAATTCTATATAAGCTCTAATTCGGTCGGTTAAAAGGGTTTGGGGGAGTTTGGCTAACTCATCCAACAATTTTTTCATTTCTAAATACTTAGAGCTAGGCTTGGGAACTGGTTTAAAGGTAAAGTACCTGAGGGTTAGATAATTGTTAAAAATACGGAGTGCCTTGTCTTGCGATTGGTTGGCGTAGAGCTCAATCGCGTTCAAATCAGCAGCCATCGAAGCGCTGTCAGGTTCTTCGTTTGCCCAAATAAAGTGCATTTCAAGACTGTCTAACCGAGCTAGGTCTTTTAGCTTTAAAAATGAAGCTATCTTGGGGCTTTGAGCGTTCAAAGGCGTAGCACTTGATGACCCCAAAAATAGGAGAATGAACAGGATGGATGCTGCTAAACGTTTATTTTTAAAGGGAGAAAGAGTAGGCATTGGTCACAATTGAAGTTTTTGCATGGGTTTTTAACCAATACAACAAAATACGTCAATTGTGAATTTAGGAAAAAGGGTTTTGTTAAAAAAGATACCAGAAAGTAGATAATAAAATTGGGCTATTGGTATTTCACCAATAGCCCAATTGCAACTTTAATGTACTTTAATGACTTTCAAATGGGTTGACTTATCGGGAGTCGATACCCGTAGGAAGTAGAGTCCATCGGCAAGTTCGTTGACCCCAAACTCCTCTTGATGGGTGTTGGTTTCGGGTACAAATTGACGACGCAATACCTCCCGACCCGAAGCATCAGTTAATGCCGCTTGCACCACTTGCCCCTTGCTCTCTTGCACTTTCAAGCGCAGGATGTTGCTGACTGGGTTGGGCATGACTGTGGCAAAGACGCCGTTATCAGTTATCGGTTGTCCGTTATCCGACCCTTGCTCTTTGCCTCTTGCCACTTCACTATCCGCTGCACGTGCTGCGCCTACGCCTACCCCATCTCTTGACTGGATACGGAACCAGTATTCTTGGTAGGCCAACACGTTGCCTTGAGGCTTGCGGGTGGATGGATAAATGCTGCCCCAGCCTTTTTGGTCCCAATAACGAATGCTCAATTTGTACAACCCTTTGGGTAAACCTGCATCGTACGAATTGCCACCTGCACCGTTGTCTTGGTAGAAGCCATAAGCAGGGTGATTTTGAGCGTACAACTCCGTCCAGCCCTCGCGGTTGGCGTACATGAAGTATGGTGCATTGTTCTCGTGCGTGTTGAATGAACGAATTACCCCCATTTCTGGCGTCGCCAACATGTCGAATGTCAATGAGCCGTCAGTGCTTAATCCGCAAGCTTCTACGTTGATTGTCCAGTAACGAGGAGCCATTTTGTTGGCATTCTCAACGTAGTATAAGGTTGGATTTACCTGCGTACTCTGCTCCAATTCGGGGCCACCGTCGCGGGTGATGAATTGGCTTGTCCACAACGACTTATCGTTGGCGGGTTTCACTGCCGATTTTGATTCGCCGATGTTAATCAACGTCACCACAAAAGCGTTCCAATAAAT
This sequence comes from Runella sp. SP2, assembly GCF_003711225.1. NCBI lineage: Bacteria > Pseudomonadati > Bacteroidota > Cytophagia > Cytophagales > Spirosomataceae > Runella > Runella sp. SP2. Next base: position 387,268 of record NZ_CP031030.1, read on the forward strand.
GTCCTTTTTCATACTTTCCACACTCTGACAACCACCTTCAAAAAGACACTTCGCCCAGTACGTTTGCTTGGTCACGTTGTTAAAAGCTACCTCAAAACTTGGCGCAGTGACACCCGTATTCCAAAACGTCTGACTTCCTGCGGGGCAATTGGCCGAAACCGTGACCGTTGTACCTGTGCAAACGATCTCTTGACTTGCCGTAATCACGGGCGCTACTTGCGTTGGTGTCAAAGTAAACGTTACGACATTACTTTTCTCACTCACGCAACCATTTTCCGTCTGGCAACGAGCGTAGTATGAAGTCGTTTGGCTGGGAACGGTGGCGGGAAGGCTTGGCAAAGCCACATTCGTGGTGGCATTGTACCAAACTGTCCGCAAGCTTCCACAAGTTGACTGTCCACTGAAACTTGCTGTTGCATCACAACTCGCTGTTGATGACAAAGATACCGTCGGTGCAGAAGGAATGGTCACCAATTTTAAGCGCATTACCCCTGATTCCGATTCCACACAAGATGGCGTTCCGTCCGATTTGCGGCAACGTACGCGGTAGTTGTGGAATTGATTGTCCACCAAACCAACTGGTACGCCCGCGCTGTATTCACCACCGTCAACCGAGTAAAGAACCACTTCTCCAGTTGAACAATTGGCATTAAATGTAAGAGGCATGTTCACCAAACTGCACACTTCCTTCGTCTCCCCTACGGCAACTGTTACTCCATCTACCATTAAAGACACATTTTGAGGAACGGAGGCGCGGTTATTAATCGTCAATTCTATCACGCCCGAGTAGGTCGAAGCGCAATTAGCATCACAGGCCGCTTGGTAGCGGTGGAGTTGGTTATTGGATGGTTGGGAAACTGGGGCTGTCGCCGACCAGTTGCTCCATGCGCCATTCCCTACTTGAACTCGCCAAACGGGCGAACCCACCACACACGAACCCGAAACCGTAAACTGCAAACCGTTAACTGGATTCGCATCCGTGTCGCACAAAACTTGAGAATTGCCTTCGTTTAGCGTTTGTTGAAGCGTAGTCAACGAAATCGTTGGCGGGCCTACCACTGCTACACTTCCTGTAACATTTGGCGAAACACAGCCCCCCGCATTGCTCACCGTCAGGGTGTAAGTAATCAAATTGCCCGTTGCTGGGCCACTCAAATTCACTACAATTGGCGTTGATGTGAGCAAACCATTAGTTACTGAAGTGATGCCTGTTCCCGTAATCGAATAGCTTATCGGGCTGCCCGTCGTACCCGTGTAAGGGATTGTGAAGGAAGTCGCTCCTGCACAAATAGGTGAGCTTGCTGCCGTTGTGATGCTTACATTGCTAGGTGGCGCAATAATATCCACATCCCCACTCGCCAACGATACGCAGCCCGCATCATTGGTCACCGTAAAGGTATATATTCCTGAGGACAAGCCTGAAACCGTCGTCGTTGCGCCCGTACCTGTACTAGTGACAGAACCAGGGTTACGCGTCAATGTCCATGTCCCACTCGATGGCAAACCACTCAACGCTACGCTCCCCGTGGCCAATGCGCAAGTCGGCTGCGTTATTGTACCTGTCACGGGCGCACTTGGCGTTGATGGCTGAGAATTAATCTCCACGTTCCCACTTGCTACCGATGTACAACCTGCATCATTCGTCACCGTGAAGGTGTACGTGCCTGAGGACAAGCCCGACACCGTCGTCGCCGAGCCACTGCCTGTACTAGTGACCGACCCAGGGTTACGCGTCAATGTCCATTGCCCACTCGATGGCAAACCACTCAACGCTACGCTCCCCGTAGCCAATGCACACGTCGGTTGCGTTATTGTACCTGCCACGGGCGCACTTGGCGTTAATGGCTGAGAATTAATCTCCACATTCCCACTCGCCAACGATACGCAGCCCGCATCATTGGTCACCGTAAACGTGTACGTACCTAAGACCAAGCCCGACACCGTCGTCGCCGAGCCACTGCCTGTACTAGTGACCGACCCAGGGTTACGCGTCAATGTCCATTGCCCACTCGATGGCAAACCACTCAACGCTACGCTCCCCGTAGCCAATGCACACGTCGGTTGCGTTATTGTACCTGCCACGGGCGCACTTGGCGTTAATGGCTGAGAATTAATCTCCACGTTCCCACTTGCTACCGATGTACAACCTGCATCATTGGTCACCGTGAAGGTGTACGTACCTGAGGACAAGCCCGACACCGTTGTCACCGAGCCACTGCCTGCGCTAGTGACCGACCCAGGGTTACGCGTCAATGTCCATTGACCACTCGATGGTAAACCGCTCAAGACCACACTTCCCGTCGGTGTCGAACACGTAGGTTGCGTTATTGTACCTACCACGGGCGCACTTGGCGTTGATGGCTGAGAATTAATCTCCACGTTCCCACTCGCCAACGATACGCAGCCCGCATCATTGGTCACCGTAAAGGTGTATATTCCTGAAGCTAAGCCTGAAACCGTCGTCGTTGCGCCCGTACCTGTACTAGTGACAGACCCAGGGTTACGCGTTAGCGTCCACTGACCACTCGATGGTAAACCACTCAGCGCTACGCTCCCCGTGGCCAATGCACAGGTCGGTTGCGTTATTGTACCTACCACGGGCGCATTTGGCGTTGATGGCTGAGAATTAATCTCCACGTTCCCACTTGCTAACGATGTACAACCTGCATCATTGGTCACCGTAAAGGTATATATTCCTGAAGCTAAGCCCGACACCGTCGTCGCCGAGCCACTGCCTGTGCTAGTGACCGACCCAGGGTTACGCGTCAATGTCCATGTCCCACTCGATGGTAAACCGCTCAAGACCACACTTCCCGTCGGCGTCGTACACGTCGGTTGCGTTATTGTACCTACCACGGGCGCACTTGGCGTTGATGGCTGAGAATTAATCTCCACATTCCCACTCACCAACGATACGCAGCCCGCATCATTTGTCACCGTGAAGGTGTACGTGCCTGAGGCCAAGCCTGAAACCGTCGTCGTTGCGCCCGTACCTGTGCTAGTCGCCGACCCAGGGTTACGCGTTAGCGTCCACTGACCACTCGATGGCAAACCGCTCAAGACCACACTTCCCGTCGGTGTCGAACACGTCGGTTGCGTTATTGTACCTACCACGGGCGCACTTGGCGTTGATGGCTGAGAATTAATCTCCACGTTCCCACTCGCCAACGATACGCAGCCCGCATCATTGGTCACCGTGAAGGTGTACGTGCCTGAGGCCAGGCCTGAAACCGTCGTCGCCGAGCCACTGCCTGTGCTAGTTATCGACCCAGGGTTACGCGTCAATGTCCATGTCCCACTCGATGGCAAACCACTCAACGCTACGCTCCCCGTGGCCAATGCACACGTCGGTTGCGTTATTGTACCTACTATCGGCGTGGCGGGACTGACGCAATCCACCGTTATCACTACGTCATTGTTATTAGTCCCTCCCGTGTAACTAATCCTCGCATTCAACCCTGAATTTAAAAAGTTTGACAGCGTTGCGCCTTGACTAAAATTGCTGAAGGTACTACTGATGGCGTCTGTACCATCATTGTCCACGATGACAAACGTCTCCCCTCCTACCAGCGTAGGCGTTCCGCTCAACACCAAGTTGGAACCCGACAAATTTACCCCACCTACTACTTTGAGTTGGCTGTAGGCACTGCCCGTACCGTTGATGGAAATGTTTAAATCGCCCCCTAACGTCAGCGTACTCGCCGTTACATCCGTTCCGTTGAAGGTCGGTTTGATGGCCGCAGGTGAGCTGCCTGGGTCTAACAGCAACGTGCCTCCTCCTGTATTGAAACCACCAAAGCTCACGTTTATATCGCCCCCACTAATCAGTTGTACGTTCGTAGATGCAGGACGAGTAACCCCTCCTGACGAGAAACTGATGGCCCCCGCAGTAGCATCCCCAATGATGAGCGTTCCCGTCGTCATTCGATCGAGCTCCGCATCGGACAAACTTAATGGACCACTCGTAGGGTCAGTAGAGGAACCGAGGTTAATTTGCATACCCGCAGTAAAGGGGCGAAGCCAGAGCGTAGAAACCGAATTGGTACTTAAAGAAGCCTGAATATTCATGCTGTTAGCAATGAGGCTCAGGTTACCGCCGTTAGTAGCTGTGCTAATCAAACCCAAGCCCGTTATATCAATTCCATAGCTATTAGCTCCACTCCCTCCCGTTCCTGTAACACTCACATTTCCTCCCGAGGAAGTAATCGAACTTGTGCCCGAAATAATCACCCCACTACAAAACTCTCCTCCTGAGGCTCCACCTTTGCCTACTACATTTACCGTATTGCCGTGGATTTGACCACCACCAGTTACAAAAACTCCAAGCTGATCACCTCCAGGGTTATTTCCCCCTGTGCCCTTCACTGTAACAGAACCATTACCCGTCGATTGAAGTAAACTACCAGTTCCAGAAATCAATACACCATAAAAAGTACCCGACGTGGCCGTGGATTGTTGATTGGCTTCTACCAATAAATTCCCATCGACCGTTTCTAAACTTCCACCCGTAAAAATTTGCACGTTTTTGCTCACTTTGACCGTGGCCGTTCCCGTACCCGTCAGTTTTACATTCGCATTCAAGGCGACCCTCACCGCATCAACCCCAGGATTCAAATCGTCGTTTTGTAAGTCCAAATCGAGGTTCGCGTTCGCCGCAAAGGTGATGTCTCCGTTGAAGATCACTTCGTCATCGCCCGTGCCGCCGTTGATGGTCAACGAAGGCAGATTCGCCGTAAATGTACCGACGTTGATGATGTCATTCCCTGCTGCGTTATTGACCGTAATGGAGCTTGCTCCAGCGAGGGCTACATCGGCAGGAAAACTGAGCGTAGTTCCCCCATTCAGGGAATAGGTACGTCCAGTCACATCAAAACGAATATTGGTGCTATTTTGAGAGACATTGAGCGTTTCGCCATTGCCTACTGCATCGGTAATGATAATGCCACCACCAGTTGTAGTGATGGTATAATCGGGATTACAGCCCTCGTCAGTAGAACCATTACAGTTGTTGTCGATACCGTCGCAGATTTCGGTAGTGCCGGGTCTGATTGCAGAATTGTTGTCGTTGCAGTCGCCCGAGGTAGCCAATAATTCAGTGGATACTTTATAGCCTAGCGGACGTAGACATTGCGTAATGGTAGCTGCACCTGTTTCAGCATAATTGTCATTGTCGGTATCTTTATACCATACCTGACCAGGTTTCTCCAAAGCATTATTGTCATTACAATCAGTGTTGTTGGTGACGTAGCCGCTGGGTTGAGTACAGGCAGTTTGGGTGATTGAGGGGTTGCCAAAACCATCGCCATCCATATCGCGATAAAAGGTAGTGATGAACTGACCTGTTGTGACAGGAACGAAAGCCACATAGTCGTTGGTTGCACTCCAGGCAGCTCTATTTCTACCCGGCACTGCGAGGGCAATGGTGCCGCTGGCATTTTCAATCCCCATGGTAGCGGGGTCAACCCCATTGATATTGGTAGAATGAATTTCAATTAAATTGGAAGTTTCATAAAGGATGATCTGGCTGGTGACGTTAGGGGAGCTACTCCCAGCAATGGGAATGCCCACATAATTGACGATTAACTTTCGGTTGGGTGCCGAGCCTGTGGTGAAGTAGTTGATGCTACCACCCGCAGAAGGATCTAAATCATCCCAGGCTAAAGCAATCAGATTATTGGGAGAAGACGTATTGGGAATACTCTGTCCGGAGCAGCAGCCAGAGGAAAAAGGTGAAAAGGTTATAAAGCCATTTGAACTAATCGCAAAATCGGTATAGCTGTTCCCAAAGAAGCTAAACGTAAAACCGATGGGTAAAGTACTGCTCACCGCATCATCGCCAAGCGTTACAGAGGTACCCGTTCCTGCCACCGGGCTAAAGGTGCCACTTTGATTGAGTGAATAAGGCAGATCAGCGTTTTGGTTATCGTCGCAATCTAGGGCATTGTCAGCCCAGCCTTCGCCGCAACTCGTACAGAATTGTTTGGTAACACCAGCAATTCCATAGCCGTCACCATCCATATCCTGATAGCAGGTGACAACAGTAGCCGTTGAGGTAGCTGTTTCAAAGGCACCGTAATCGTAGCAACCAATCGGCCTGTTGTTGTTGTTGTAATCTTTTTCGGCGGGTGCGCTGGTAAAATACTCGCCGCCAGGTCCATCTATTGCGGGCGAGTTGACTGCTAAGCGCAAATCCCCACCTGCAGCATTTACAAAAAGCGGATCCGTGTTGAGAACGGTTCCGACGCAGGTAAGGCCAAAGGTGCAACCACCTTTAGACAAGCTGTTTTCTAAACGGATAGCCGAAAAACTGGCTGTGCCCAGACAGTCACCAGTGGGGTCTCCCCAAAGAATACATTTAATAAAACTAGCCGTAGAGCCTCCACCTTGAAGCGCATTGGAATACCCCACTTTTTTAGATAGCGATGCGTTGTTGTTGTAAAAAGTGCAGTGTTCAAATACGGGAGTGGAGAATGGAGTACCACTGAAATCGCCATCCGCCATGCTCAACACTGCCCCGCCGTGGCGGGATGCAATATTGTTTTCAAACAAACAATTGGTGAAAGTAGGCGTACTGGAGCCACTCACCTTACTGGCTGCGCCTGCTCCCCCCCCTCCAGAGGCCTGGTTGTCGTAAAGCCTGCAGTTGTTTATGGTCGGTGCCGAAGTGATGCCACCTGTGGCATATACGAAAACACCACCACCGATGCCGCTTACAGCAGGATTGCTGAAATCATTGGCATCGCCGCCATTGGCGTTTCCTTTGGTAACGGCTACCCCATCCAAACGCATGGCCGCCGAAACGCCCTGTATATACACTACGTGGTACGCATTGTCAGCATCATCGCCGACGGTGCCCACATCGCCGCTCAGGATTGCGATATTGGTTCGCCAGTTTCGCTGGGAAAGCGAAGATTCTGTACCGTTAAAGCCCCCGTAAATGGCAATATCTTTGTTGATAAAAAAGGTTTTGAGCTGTCCATTGTCAGGGATGTTGCCTGCATTGTCCTTGGTGGGATAATAAGTGCCTGAAGCCAGCCAGATTTGATCTCCAGCCACAGCCACTTCAATGGCTTTTTGCAGGGTTTGATAAGCTTGTGCCCAGGAAGTACCTGTATTGCTGTCGTTGCCACCAGGCCTGACATAACGGGTAACCGCCAGTGCGGGACTAGCATCAATAATAGCAGAACCTGAATAAATTGAGAGTGGGGCCAATCCTCCAGTATTGGCCCCACTCATGGCTATACTTCGCGTAAAATCGCTGGTGCCTAGTAAGCTCAGATTTACGCACATAGTCTGACCAAATACCAGCACAGTACGATTGATACCAACCAGTAATAAACACAACAAAATAAATAGCTTTTTCATGTGATTTAGATGAGTTAAAGTGATGTCCCAAAATGGGTATGATGATTGATGATAGACGCTGAACTATCGTTAACAATTAGATAGCCGTTGCCGAAAACATCCATTTTGGGTTCAAGACCAGACCTTGAGAGGCTAATTTCAAGTGAAGGCATACTTAACATATCTGGGATTTGGGCTAATGAGCTAAAACTAGCTATGATGCTAACCCAAAATGTAAGTGTAAATAAGTTTTTCATTGGTAGAAAATTTTAAAATGAGTTTAACATGAATCGGTAGTAGAAAAAGGAGGCAGAAACATTTCGTCAAATGTCTCCCAAACCTCCTTCCCTTTCTACCATGAAAGATTATGAGTAGGGTAATCAAAAAAGTACAGTCGTTTTTTCATGTCCAAACGAGTGAAAGTGATGTACCAAAATTCGGGATTTGTGAAACACAGGTGTTATCCCAAAATTGACTTTCTTTAGCTCATTTTTGACAATAAAAAAAAGCCCCTCTGAGGGGCTTTCAATTTTTATTAACTCATTTTTGACTTTCTTTAGCTCATTTTTGACATTTTCACAAATCAAGGCAATTTTATCACCTTCAAAGTTGCTTTATTTGTCTCTGTCCTCACCTGCAAGAAGTACACTCCCGCAGGCAATTCACTCACCCCAAATTCCTCTTGGTGCGTATTGGTTTCGGGTACAAATTGACGACGCAACACCTCCCGACCTGAAGCATCGGTTAAAGCCGCTTGCACCACTTGTCCCTTGCTCTCTTGCACTTTTAAGCGCAGGATGTTGCTGACGGGGTTGGGGAGAACGGTGGCAAAGACGCCGTTATCAGTTATCTGTTTTCCGTTATCCGACCCTTGCCCTTTGCTTTTTGCCTCTTCGCTCTCCGCTACGCGTGCTGCACCCACACCTACCCCATCTCGCGATTGAATGCGGAACCAGTATTCTTGGTAAGCCAGCACGTTGCCTTGTGGTTTACGCGTTGAAGGATAGATGCTGCCCCAACCCTTCATATCCCAATAACGGATACTCAATTTGTATAATCCTTTGGGCAACCCTGCATCGTACGAATTGCCACCCGCACCGTTGTCTTGGTAGAAACCGTAGGCGGGGTGGTTTTGGGCATAAAGCTCCGTCCAGCCCTCGCGGTTGGCGTACATGAAATACGGCGCATTGTTCTCGTGCGTGTTGAAGGAACGAATTACCCCCATTTCTGGCGTTGCCAACATGTCAAATGTCAATGAGCCGTCAGTGCTTAATCCGCAAGCTTCTACGTTGATTGTCCAGTAACGAGGCGCCATTTTGTTGGCATTTTCAACGTAGTATAAGGTTGGATTCACCTGCGTACTCTGCTCCAATTCAGGGCCACCGTCGCGGGTGATGAATTGGCTACTCCACGCTGAACGGTTGTTGGTTTTTATCGCTGATTTACTTTCACCGATATTGATCAATGTTACCACAAAAGCATTCCAATAAACATCCTTGCGAACACTCTCTGAGCTCTGGCAACCACCTTCAAAAATACATTTCGCCCAGTAGGTTTGCTTAGTTACGTTGCTAAATGCCACTTCAAAGCTTGGCGCGGTTACACCCGTATTCCAGAACGTTTGGCTTCCTGCGGGGCAATTGGCTGAAATCGTGACCGTTGTGCCTGTGCAAACTATCTCTTGCGAAGCCGTAATCACGGGCGCTACTTGGGTTGGCGTTAACGTAAACGTTACGACATTACTCTTCTCGCTCACACAACCATTTTCCGTCTGACAACGAGCGTAGTACGACGTCGTCTGACTTGGAACGGTCGAAGGCAGGCTTGGAAGTGCCACGTTCGTTGTGGCATTGTACCAAACCGTGCGCAAGCTTCCACAAGTTGACTGCCCACTGAAACTGGCTGTCGCGTCGCAACTCGCTGTTGATGAAAGTGATACCGTCGGAGCTGCTGGAATTACCACCAATTTTAAGCGCATCACCCCTGACTCCGATTCCACGCAAGATGGCGTTCCGTCTGATTTGCGGCAACGTACGCGGTAGTTGTGGAATTGATTGTCCACCAAACCTACGGGAACTCCTGCACTGTATTCGCCACCGTCAACTGAGTAAAGAATCACTTCGCCAGCAGCACAATTGGCGTTAAATGTAAGAGGCATATTGACCAAACTACACACTTCCTTCGTCTCTCCCACGGCAACTGTTACGCCATCCACCAACAGCGACACATTTTGCGGAACGGATGCGCGGTTATTGATCGTCAATTCTATCACGCCAGAATAGGTCGAAGCGCAATTGGCGTCACAAGCCGCTTGGTAGCGGTGGGGTTGGTTATTGGACGGCTGGGAAACTGGGGCTGTCGCTGACCAGTCGCTCCATGTAGTGTTGCCCACTTGTACCCGCCAAACAGGTGACCCCGAAACACACAAACCCGAAACATTAAACTGTAAACCGTTAACAGGATTGGCATCCGTGTCGCACAAAACTGGGTTGTTGCCTTCGTTTAGGGTTTGTTGTAACGTGGATAAAGTAATCGTTGGTTTGTTTTGGACGGCTACAGTTACACTACCTATCATAGTAGCACTACAATTTCCTGAATTGTGGGTAGCTTCTACTGTGTAAATACCTGCCAACTGTGTTCCAAAACTTATTGTTGCTCCCGTACCTGCTACGATGCTCCCCGTGTTGTTACCGTCTTTTTTGAGTTGATAGTTAATGCCGACTTCTGAACCATTCAATCCCACAGCCACTCCTGAACTTTCAGTGCAATATACACCGCCGCCCGTGACTGTGAACATCATCGGAGCAGTAGAAGCGTTAATCGTTTTGACTGAGTTGTCGGTGGCGGTGCATCCCGCGTGAGTAATGCTAAATTCGGAGTAAGTTCCTTGGGTTAAGTTGCTCAAGGTAAAGGCATTACTAGCGATACTGATTGTGGTCGAAAGCGCGGTTGTTCCTTTTTTGTAATTGAGGGTATAGCTGTCATCGTTCAAATTCGTGGTTACAAATGGAATGCTTCCGTTGCTTCCCGCGCAAGTGCTAGGGTTGGTAGGTGTCCCCGCGGCGATGGTAGGGGTGGCAGGGTCATTTAAAGTTTTGGCGGAGTTGTCGGTGGCGGTGCATCCCGCGTGAGTAATGCTAAATTCGGAGTAAGTTCCTTGGGTTAAGTTACTCAAGGTAAAGGCATTACTAGCGATACTGATTGTGGTCGAAAGCGCAGTTGTTCCTTTTTTGTAATTGAGGGTATAGCTACCATCGTTCAAATTCGTGGTCACAAACGGAATGCTTCCGTTGCTTCCCGCGCAAGTGCTAGGGTTGGTAGGTGTCCCCGCGGCGATGGTAGGTGCAGCGGGGTCATTTAAAGTTTTGACTGAGTTGTCGGTGGCGGTGCATCCTGCGTGAGTAATGCTAAATTCGGAGTAAGTTCCTTGGGTTAAGTTGCTCAAGGTAAAGGCATTGCTGGCGATACTGACGGTGGCTGAAAGCGCGGTTGTTCCTTTTTTATAATTGAGGGTATAGCTGCCGTCATTCAAATTCGTAGTCACAAATGGAATGCTTCCGTTGCTTCCCGCGCAAGTGCTGGGGTTGGTAGGTGTCCCCGCAGCGATGGTAGGGGTGGCGGGGTCATTTAAAGTTTTGGCGGCGTTATCGGTGGCGGTACATCCCGTGTTGGTAATGCTAAATTCGGAGTAAGTTCCTTGGGCTAAGTTACTCAAGGTAAAGGCATTGCTGGCGACATTGATGGTGGTCGAAAGTGCAGTTGTTCCTTTTTTGTAATTCAAAGTATAGCTACCATCGTTCAAATTCGTGGTCACAAATGGAATGCTTCCGTTGCTTCCCGCGCAAGTGCTGGGGTTGGTAGGTGTACCCGCGGCGATGGTAGGGGTGGCGGGGTCATTTAAAGTTTTGACAGAGTTGTCGGTGGCGGTACATCCCGTGTTGGTAATGCTAAATTCGGAGTAAGTTCCTTGGGTTAAGTTACTCAAGGTAAAGGCATTACTAGCGACATTGACGGTGGTCGAAAGCGCAGTTGTTCCTTTTTTGTAATTCAAAGTATAATTGCCATCGTTCAAATTCGTGGTTACAAACGGAATGCTTCCGTTGCTTCCCGCGCAAGTGCTGGGGTTGGTAGGTGTACCCGCGGCGATGGTAGGGGTTGCGGGGTCATTTAAAGTTTTGGCGGAGTTGTCGGTGGCGGTACATCCCGTGTTGGTAATGCTAAATTCGGAGTAAGTTCCTTGGGTTAAGTTGCTCAAGGTAAAGGCATTGCTGGCGATACTGATGGTGGTTGAAAGCGCGGTTGTTCCTTTTTTATAATTCAAAGTATAGCTGTCATCGTTCAAATTCGTAGTTACAAATGGAATGCTTCCGTTGCTTCCCGCGCAAGTGCTGGGGTTGGTAGGTGTACCCGCGGCGATGGTTGGTACAGCGGGGTCATTTAAAGTTTTGGCGGCGTTATCGGTGGCGGTACACCCTGCGTGAGTAATGCTAAATTCGGAGTAAGTTCCTTGGGTTAAGTTACTCAAGGTAAAGGCATTGCTGGCGACATTGACGGTGGTTGAAAGCGCAGTTGTTCCTTTTTTGTAATTCAAAGTATAGCTGTCATCGTTCAAATTCGTGGTCACAAACGGAATGCTTCCGTTGCTTCCCGCGCAAGTGCTGGGGTTGGTAGGCGTACCCGCAGCGATGGTTGGCGCAGCAGGGTCATTTAAAGTTTTGACAGAGTTGTCGGTGGCGGTGCATCCTGCGTTGGTAATGCTAAACTCAGAGTAAGTTCCTTGGGTTAAGTTGCTCAAGGTAAAGGCATTGCTGGCAACATTGACGGTGGTTGAAAGCGCAGTTGTTCCTCTTTTGTAATTCAAAGTATAGCTGTCATCGTTCAAATTCGTAGTCACAAACGGAATGCTTCCGTTGCTTCCCGCGCAGGTGCTGGGGTTGGTAGGTGTCCCCGCAGCGATGGTAGGGGTGGCGGGGTCATTTAAAGTTTTGACAGAGTTGTCGGTGGCGGTACATCCTGCGTTGGTAATGCTAAATTCGGAGTAAGTTCCTTGGGTTAAGTTGCTCAAGGTAAAGGCATTACTAGCAACGTTAATGGTGGTCGAAAGCGCGGTTGTTCCTTTTTTGTAATTCAAAGTATAATTGCCATCGTTCAAATTCGTGGTCACAAATGGAATGCTTCCGTTGCTTCCCGCGCAAGTGCTGGGGTTGGTAGGTGTCCCCGCAGCGATGGTAGGGGTGGCAGGGTCATTTAAAGTTTTGACAGAGTTGTCGGTGGCGGTACATCCCGTGTTGGTAATGCTAAATTCGGAGTAAGTTCCTTGGTCTAAGTTACTCAAGGTAAAGGCATTACTAGCGATACTGATTGTTGTCGAAAGCGCGGTTGTTCCTTTTTTGTAACTCAAAGTATAGCTGCCATCGTTCAAATTCGTAGTTACAAATGGAATGCTTCCGTTGCTTCCCGCGCAAGTGCTGGGGTTAGTAGGTGTACCTGCGGCGATGGTAGGGGTGGCGGGGTCATTTAAAGTTTTGACGGAGTTGTCGGTGGCGGTACATCCTGCGTGAGTAATGCTAAATTCGGAGTAAGTTCCTTGGGTTAAATTGCTCAAGGTAAAGGCATTACTAGCGATACTGATTGTAGTCGAAAGCGCGGTTGTTCCTTTTTTGTAATTCAAAGTATAGCTGTCATCGGTCAAATTCGTAGTCACAAATGGAATGCTTCCGTTGCTTCCCGCGCAAGTGCTGGGGTTGATAGGTGTCCCCGCAGCGATGGTAGGTGCAGCAGGGTCATTTAAAGTTTTGGCGGCGTTATCGGTGGCGGTACATCCTGCGTGAGTAATGCTAAATTCGGAGTAAGTTCCTTGGGTTAAGTTGTTCAAGGTAAAGACATTGCTAGCGACATTGACGGTGGTCGAAAGCGTGGTTGTTCCTTTTTTGTAATTCAAAGTATAATTGCCATCGTTCAAATTCGTAGTCACAAACGGAATGCTTCCGTTGCTTCCCGCGCAAGTGCTGGGGTTGGTAGGTGTCCCCGCGGCGATGGTTGGGGTGGCGGGGTCATTTAAAGTTTTGACGGAGTTGTCGGTGGCGGTGCATCCTGCGTGAGTAATGCTAAATTCGGAGTAAGTTCCTTGGGTTAAGTTACTCAAGGTAAAGGCATTGCTGGCAACATTGACGGTGGTTGAAAGCGCAGTTGTTCCTCTTTTGTAATTCAAAGTATAATTGCCATCGTTCAAATTCGTGGTCACAAATGGAATGCTTCCGTTGCTTCCTGCGCAAGTACTGGGGTTGGTAGGTGTAACCGCAGCGATGGTTGGTGCAGCGGGGTCATTTAAAGTTTTGACGGCGTTGTCGGTGGCGGTGCATCCTGCGTTGGTAATGCTAAACTCAGAGTAAGTTCCTTGGGTTAAGTTACTCAAGGTAAAGGCATTACTAGCAACGTTAATTGTTATTGAAAGCGCGGTTGTTCCTTTTTTGTAACTCAAAGTATAGCTGTCATCGTTCAAATTCGTAGTCACAAATGGAATGCTTCCGTTGCTTCCCGCGCAGGTGCTGGGGTTGGTAGGTGTCCCCGCAGCGATGGTAGGGGTGGCGGGGTCATTTAAAGTTTTGACGGAGTTGTCGGTGGCGGTACATCCCGTGTTGGTAATGCTAAATTCGGAGTAAGTTCCTTGGGTTAAGTTACTCAAGGTAAAGGCCTTGCTGGCGACATTGATGGTGGTCGAAAGTGCAGTTGTTCCTTTTTTGTAATTCAAAGTATAATTGCCATCGTTCAAATTCGTAGTTACAAATGGAATGCTTCCGTTGCTTCCCGCACAAGTGCTGGGGTTGGTAGGTGTCCCCGCAGCGATGGTTGGTGCAGCAGGGTCAGACAGGGTTTGAGAGTTGTTATCACTTCCCGTGCATCCTGCGTGAGTAATGCTAAATTCGGAGTAAGTTCCTTGGGTTAAGTTGCTCAAGGTAAAGGCATTGCTGGCGACATTGACGGTGGTTGAAAGCGCAGTTGTTCCTTTTTTGTAATTCAAAGTATAGCTGTCATCGTTCAAATTCGTAGTCACAAACGGAATGCTTCCGTTGCTTCCCGCGCAGGTGCTGGGGTTGGTAGGTGTCCCCGCGGCGATGGTAGGTGCAGCAGGGTCATTTAAAGTTTTGACAGAGTTGTCGGTGGCGGTACATCCCGTGTTGGTAATGCTAAATTCGGAGTAAGTTCCTTGGGTTAAGTTGCTCAAGGTAAAGGCATTGCTGGCGACATTGATGGTGGTCGAAAGTGCAGTTGTTCCTTTTTTGTAATTCAAAGTATAGCTGTCATCGTTCAAATTCGTAGTCACAAACGGAATGCTTCCGTTGCTTCCCGCGCAGGTGCTGGGGTTGGTAGGTGTCCCCGCGGCGATGGTTGGTACAGCGGGGTCATTTAAAGTTTTGGCGGCGTTATCGGTGGCGGTACATCCTGCGTTGGTAATGCTAAATTCGGAGTAAGTTCCTTGGGTTAAGTTGCTCAAGGTAAAGGCATTGCTGGCGATACTGATGGTGGTTGAAAGCGCGGTTATTCCTTTTTTGTAATTCAAAGTATAATTGCCATCGTTCAAATTCGTGGTCACAAACGGAATGCTTCCGTTGCTTCCCGCGCAAGTGCTGGGGTTGGTAGGCGTCCCCGCAGCGATGGTAGGTGCAGCGGGCTCAGACAGGGTTTGAGAGTTGTTATCACTTCCCGTACATCCCGCGTGAGTAATGCTAAATTCGGAGTAAGTTCCTTGGGTTAAGTTACTCAAGGTAAAGGCATTACTAGTGACATTGACGGTGGTCGAAAGCGTAGTTGTTCCTTTTTTGTAATTGAGGGTATAGCTGCCATCGTTCAAATTCGTAGTCACAAACGGAATGCTTCCGTTGCTTCCCGCGCAGGTGCTGGGGTTGGTAGGCGTCCCCGCGGCGATGGTTGGATTATTGCATATACCCGTCCCTTGTATGTTGAACGTGTAGGGGTTTTCGTTACTATCGTTATTCTCAATACTGATGATAGCGGTGCGAATGCCTGGAGCATTGGGCGTAAAGCTAATAACAAACGTAGTCGAACTTCCAGCGGGAATAGTTGCGCTAGGAAGGGTCGTTATTTGAAAATCGGAGGGATTTGCGCCAGTGACGTTGACAAGAGGTGTTCCCGAAAGTGTTAAATTTCCTGTCTCCGTATTTTCAATGGTAAAAGTTTTGGATACAGGGCCTGTACCAATGGTTTTATTACCAAAATCGGTATCATTTGTCGTCGAGGGTGGGTTGTTGCCGCTTAGGATATTGTTAGCATTGCCTTTGATGTTGATTTCTGGAGAAGGTGGAATGCCCGTTCCTTGTATGGTAAAAGTGTAAGGGTTTTCGTCTAAGTCATTATTTGCTATACTTATGTTAGCGGTGCGTACCCCAAGTCCTTGAGGTGTAAAGCGAATGATAAAGGTTGCGCTGGAGGATATAGATGCAGGTGGCTGGGTGATGACCGTGAAGTCATTAGCATGTGGGCCAGAAATAGCTACTCGTGGGTCTCCTGTTAGAAGTAAAGTTAGATTCCTAGTGTTTTCAATACTAAATGTCCGCTCGACGCTACCAGCTACACCTTTGGGGCCAAAATCGGTAAAATTGTTAAGATTAGGGGTTGTACTTTGATTTTCAATGAGGTTATTATTTCCTCTGATAGTAATTTCTGTTGCGTCGTCGTTGAGTATTGTTAATGTTCCCGAACTAGGATTACCTAGTTGATACCCTGTACTGTTGGTGATGGTTAAGATTACTGTTTCATCGGATTCCAATTGATTATCTAAGCTCGGGTCAATAGTAACTGTTGCTGTTTTACTGCCACTTTGAAAAGTGACCGACCCTGAGCTACTTGTAAAGTTGGTTGCTCCTGTTTGTGTGTAGTCAGTTCCAAAGGTAGCGGTTCCGCCTACGGTAAAGTTTACAGTAAAGCCAGCAGGAGCGGGGTTGGAGAGTGTAAAAGTAACAGTTCCATCTGATGCACCATCCTCCGAAATAGAGAATTGTGAGAGACTTACGGTTACGGTAGGTACTAGTGTGTAAGTAAAGGGGACAATATAGCTACAAGCGTTGCCACTAGGTGTGACTTTAGCATAGAGCGTTTGTGAGCCTGCTGGCAAGGTATTTGAAGGAGTGAATGAGTTGGGACTATTAAATGTGCCTGCTGAGCTGGTGGCATCTGCATCTGTAAAAATGCCATTAATGACGCCATTGTACGAGGCAGGACTGCCTCCATAGGCAAAAATTGGCACTGAATTGTTAACAATGAGGGAAGATTGTGGGTGGTTCGTAATGCTAATAGAAGGATAAAGTGTACTGCACTTAAACACACCGTTGTTGGTGAAGTTGGCTTGGCCATTAAATTCTCCCGCAATGTATAAGTAGCCGTTGTTGGTGATGACAGTTCCTGTGTTGGAGAATACATCGCCTGCCCCGACAATCAACTGAGCACAAGCGGCATTTGTTATGGTAATGGGTAGGGAAAAGAAAACACCCATTCCACTGGTTGATTTTATCAGGCCGTTGTTCGTAATAGAGCCTTTGAGGTCGTGAAATAGACGGGTTGTGCCATTGTATAGGATACTGCCATTGTTAGTAAGTGCTATATTTCCTGCTGAGTTGAAAGTGCTAAAGGCTGTTCCTGAGCCATTTACAGTGATAGTAGCATTGGAAGCGTTGTTGACGGTCATGGTACTTTGGTATGCTCCAAATGCTGCTTCATAGGGCTGGGCGATTATATTGCCGTTGTTGTTGATAGTGACATTAGTGGCATCTTCAGTGTAAAAAGCACCATACATTTCGCCCGAACTAGCTTGTAGGGTTGTTGTCCCGTTATTAGTGAAAGTAGTGCCACTTTCCAAAAATAAACCGTAACCGTTGCCAATCGTGATGTTTAAAGATGCTCCACTATTGACTGTAAGTTGAGCGTTTTCCAGAAGAATAATTTGCGAAACAGTCGCATTTGTACCAATCACAGGGTCGTTGGGTGTATCAGGTATGTTTACTCTGCTCCCTGCTCCTGGCACACTGGCTGGGTTCCAGTTGCAGGCGACATTCCAGTCGTTACTGATTGTTCCTTGCCATGTAACGTTTACTGGGATCGTAGAAGAAGGCGAGCTGACCGTCAAGATGGCTGCGTTTGACTCGGTACTTCCTCCGCTGTTGGTAGCCACGCATCTATACCGACGGTTGTTCAAGCCTGTTACGTCGCTAATGGTAAGGGTTGGGGTCGTGACGTTGGAGTAAGGTGTGGCATTACTCAAGTCGCTCCAGTTAACACCCCCGTTGGAACTTACTTGCCACTGATAAGAAGTAGCTCCCGTCGCCGTAATGGAAAAAGAAGCGCTAGTGCCTTGGCAGGTTACTACGAAGTTGGGATTGGCAGTAATGACAGGGAGGGGAATGTTGTTGGTATATAAAAATGGAACAATGAGCACACAACTACCCCCAGAGAGGGTGATTTTAGCATAGAGTGTTTGTTCACCGCCAGGAAGCGACGGAGAAGGGGAAAAGTTATTCGTAGCTTGGGTAAATGAGCCCGCCGAAAGTGTTGCCGCTGCATCAGTATAAATTCCATTGACGGTTGCATTGTTGCTGGCACCAAAAGTAAAAAAAGGTGATTCGTTATCATCAATTAGAATTCGATTGTTGTTCAAAGTACCATTATTGTTCAAGGTTTCGTATTTGAGGACACCGTTATTAGTAATTGTACCTGAGTTGTGTAACCACCAATAGACCTGTAGCAAACCATTATTGTTAAACGTCCCCTCGTTACGGAAGTCGTTGTTGTTTTCGGCGGTTAAAATGATTTTTCCGCAGGAGTTGTTGTTGAATGTGGCGCCAGTTAGGTTGTCTATTCCGAAGCGGCACGAAACGTTCATTGTTCCTGTATTCGTAACTGTGCTCCCTGAGTTTACCACCATTGCAAATATATTGACTGCGGTAGAGGAAAAGTTGATGATGCCGTTGTTGATTAAGGTGGATGCTGTTTCAAGAATAATTCCTGTAATGCTAAACAGGCTTATATCAAGGGTACCTGTGTTATTAATTGTGAGCCGCCCCCCATTAAGGATTTGTATGTGTTTTACACTAACAGAGGAAGTTACCACAGGGTCATTAGTCGTATTAGGGATAACGACCGAATTCCCTGCGCCTGGTACCCCACTGGGAAACCAGTTGCAGGCGTCAGTCCAATCAGTACTTACTGAACCATTCCAAGTCATGGTTTCGGTGGAAGTGGCTACTTGGTTGCAGGCCGTCGGTTTGGTTCCTGCGAATAAAACCTGATTTACTAATAAGGCTAAGACAAGAAGTAAGAAATTTTTCATGGGTAGAAAAGAATGATTATGAAGGTTGATAAAAACACAAATCGGGTAGGCAGCCAAAGGAGGGGAGGGATGTTTCGTCAAACAACCCCCAGTTTCCTCCTTTTCTTTCTACCACGAAAGTTCAAATAGAAGGTGACCAGAGAAGGACAAGGCTATCGCCTAGACACCTTTTGTAGGTGACCTTTTTAGAGTAGGGCAAACCAAAGTGGAAGTGGAATTAAGAGTTTTCCATACGTTTTGAAAAGTTAAAGCAATATCTTAACCATTAAAAAGAGAGGTGTTTTGCTGAATAGAATGATGATACAAATTTGGCGGGTTGTGGGCATTGGCCGTTAATCCAAAATGAACATTCTTTTGCTCATTTTGAACAATTGATTTTTTTTATTTGTACCCTCTCAGAATAGTTACGAAATTCTTTTCCTCATTTTGAACATTCTTTTCCTCATTTTGAACAAATGGGCTTTTTTTTGGGTGGAGAGGTGTTTTTTTGCAAAAATAGAAGCGCATAACAAAACCATGCGAGTTACGAAACAAAAGCCGTGCTCGGAACAAAAACAGAAGAATAAAAGGAAGGATTAAAAATGATTAAGGGGCTGTCGTCACCTTCACATTCCTAAACATAAACAAGTTGTTGCTAACCCGCACGGCCTTCCCACTGGCCGTTGTGACGTTGCGAAGAACGACCTCTTTGGTGATGACGTAGGGGAATTTCTCTTGGTAGGAACTGTCGGTCAGCTGGGGGTTAAAATTTGCAAAAATGGCAGGGCCTTGGTAGTTGTCGGGGTGCTGCGAATCGTCGATGCGGAGGTTTTCGATGGTGATGCGTTCGGGCATGTAGCAGGTATAACCAAAATCGTGCAAGCCAGAATATGACCCACTGATGAGGTCGGCGCTGGTAGGCTTGCCGCCTGCGGGGACAAAAACGCAGTTGCGAATGATGAGCTCGCCTTGCCACGTGCTGCCGTAGTCGGAGCGAAGGTTGACGATGCTGCGACCGCGAATGGTGGAATTTTCGACCAAAAATGTGCCGCTTCCAATGGCATTGATGCCCATGTGCCCGAGGGTGGAATTGCGGATGGTGGCGTTGGCTACGCCTTGGTGCGCGTCAAAACGCGAGAGTGTACAGCGGTCGTACAGCAGGTTTTTACAAAAATTGGAGCCCAAAATGCCCCAATACGTATTGTCGTCGATGCTGTTGGTTTGGGTACAATTGACAAAAGACACATTCACCGCCCGATTGACCGACAGGTCGTAAGTGCCCATCGAAACGGGTTTTCCTGCCGCGCCAATGGTACTGTAGGTGCGGTGGCCCGTCAGCAAGGTGTTTTTGACGGTGACGTAGGCACAGTCACCGACGTTGATAAATCCGCCGTAAGGCGCGCCGTTTTCGCCCTCGCCCGTGATGCGGTGTTCGAGTCCTTCGATGAGAACATTTGACCGACGAACGGCAATGTTTCGGCTATAATAGGTATATTTTGATTCGGCTTTGTTAGCAATGGTTGTGAAGCGTCCTCCCGTGATTTTCAAAGGTTTTTCGTCGATGGGCAACACGTTCATGTCAGTGATTTGGTCAAAATCCCAAATGATGGGAGCATTCATGTCAACGTTACCGTTTTTGTCAACCACAAAAATGTCGGTTTGTGAAGAGCCGTTGTTTTGATTTAACCCAAACCGAATGTACTGCTTCACGTTGGAATTGGTGACGGTTATAAGGCAAGTACTTGGCAAGGACGCGTCGATTTTTTTCTGGTTCCGCTTGAGGGAAGAAATGGTAGAAAGCTTAAACGACTGGAGGTTAGAGCTGACGGTAAATACCGACGCATTGCGGTTTTGGACGTCGGTATCGTCGATGATAAAGGCGGCCGTGCCAAAATCGGTATCGGTTTGAATCATCGCCGTCCGCTCTTTGCCGCTCACGTAATAAGTGGCGTTGGCGTCGGCTTTGACTTTGAGCCCGTTGGTGTTTGCAAAAGCATGAGTTGCGGCGATGGCATCCATGTCGTCGGTTTTGCCATCTCCTTTGGCGCCAAAATCACGGTAACTAACCACCCCTGCGGCTTTGAACTTAGCCAGTTGTTTCGGAGAAATGTTGTCAAATGTTGAGGAGGTTTGTCCATAAACCAGCCCAGAATAACAAGTAACGAAGTAATAAAGTAGCCGTTTTAGTGCGTTTAACAAATAATGGTTCATTTGGGTCATTAGAAGGTGTGGATAGCGCATGATAAAGGTTGGTTATTCTACAAAATACATGTCGATTTCGCCTTTGTTTTTGGCCGTAATTTTACCTCGATGGCGACATGCGTAACGGTCTTTGATGAGTTGATAGGTCGTTTCCGAAATATTAATTTTTCCTGCTTCGCTACTGCTTTCCATACGGCTGGCAATGTTGACGGCATCACCCCAAATGTCATAGCTGAATTTTTTGATGCCCACTACGCCCGCCACTAGCGGCCCCGTGTGGATGCCAATTCTAATTTCAAAGTAGGGCAAATTCAAGCGTTTGCGTGTTTCAATTTCTTGGTGGATAAATTCTAAAATATCAATAGCCGCCGCCACCACATCTGCGGCATGGGTCTGGTTGGATTTTGGAAGCCCGCCCGCGCACATGTACGCATCGCCGATGGTCTTGATTTTTTCGATGCCGTATTTGTCAATGATTTGATCAAATTCTCGGTATATTTTATCAATTTCCAACACTAATTCTTGCGCACTCATACGCTCAGACACTTTGGTGAAATCCTTGAAATCAGTAAACATCACCGTCACCAACCCATACGTTTGGGCGTCCACGTAGCCTTTGCTTTTTAATTCTGCGGCTGTTTCGTAGGGCAAAATATTGAGCAATAGCTCTTCTGAACGTTTCTTTTCGGCTTCAATCTCTTTCCTAAGTTTTTTCTGATAAATCGTAGAAAGATAGGCCGTATAGCCAAAATAAAGCGCATAAACCGTGACCAAACCACAGCAGATTAGTTCTATCAATAAGCTACTATTAGGCTCAAAGGTAATTGGCTTTAAAAAACTACTCACGCCGATGCCAACGATGGTCGCCACGACGCCATAAAGACACTGCCGTACGCCTCGCACGCCTATATTTCCCGTCCAGGTCATTACGATATACATAATGGTCGGGAATATCGCAAACGACATAATACCAATAAACATACCCGCCCAAAAGGTGTCTATGACTAAAAACGAGAGTTCGATAAAGCGACTCGAACCAGAAAATTTATAAACCAAAAAACAAACGTGGGGGTAAATCAAAAAAACACCAATGAGGAAGTAGATATTGCTGTCGAAACCACGGCTATTACCCTGTAAAACAAGCAAAAGAATGCCGTACGCGTAGCCCAAAATACGCAGTGGATAGTAGGCGCGCCCTATACCAAAAGACGGTTGCTTAAAATTATGTATCAGCGATTGAAGCAATTGCATAACGTGTTAACTTTAGGATTTGTACGAAGCCAACTCTTCACTACTCATGTTTTGGAGAACCTCTTTGGCGTGCTCATAGCCTTTTTCGACAATGGTGTCGAAGGCTGCCCAACTCACGATCCCAAAGCGGCTCACGTCGGGGTTGAAATACAAATCGGAGTAGCTGATGGCTTCGTTGCGCCGCGCGGCACTGTAGAGCAAGGTCGCATTGAGCAACAACGAGGTAAGCGAAGGCAATCGATATTTACGCTGTTTTTTGGGACGAAATCGGTCTTGTAATAACTGCTTGGGACTAGGAATTTCCTCTAAATCAAGTCGATAGTTTTGGTCGCGGGCTAAGTCCACGCCAATCACTTTGCCTACCTTGGCACGGCTCATCACGTCGGCAGGAAAATTGTTGAACGTCCCGCCGTCCACCAGCAGGTCGTCGCCGTCAATAATCGGCGGAAATACGCCTGGAATGGCCGTAGAGGCCAACAGGTATTTGCTCATAGAACCACGGGTGTGCACTTCCTCGCGGGCTTGGGTATAATTGCTTGACACCACAAAAAGCGTTAGCCACGTATCTTCTATGTCGATTTGGCGAACACCTACGAAGGCTTCAATCGTGTCGTCAATCATCTGTTTGATGCGTTTGCCGCGAATGAGTGAAATAAAAGGGAGCCAATTGTAGTCTTTGGTTGGATTAAACATGGCTCCCTTTTTCATAATACGTTGCACCGTTTCGGAAGGCTCTCCAAACGATACCGCCGCCGCCACCATCGCGCCCACGCTCGTTCCACCCACAAAATCAATGGGGATGCCAAATTCTTCCAAAGCGCGCATCACCCCAATGTGTGCAAACCCTTTGGCTCCTCCGCCCGCCACCACAAAACCAATGGCCGTTGCACTGAGAATACGGGCCAACCGCTTCATATCCTGAGGACTTTTTCGGCGCAAATGGTAGTGAGATTTTACGTTTGGACGCAAACTCAGCCACTCGCGGGTGTGGCGCGGCGAAACTGTATCGGACGGATGCAGCAACACCAACACTTGCGGAACGCCAGTCGTGGCAGACCTAGAATTGATACTTTGTTCGTGCGATACCAGCTCCGCAGGCTGCGTAGCGTCTGCAATAAGTATAATTTCATCGGCTTGGCGAATACACCGCTGCGTCCATTCGGTGTTTTCGGAGTCCGTCACGTAGAGCATATACTCGTGTTTCGACTCCTGATTATCAAGCCACTGTGATAATTCGTGGTAGGCTTTTCTATCGTTTTTACTGGTTTGGGAAAAACCTGTAATGCCATGAAACTCGTCCACCGCCGTGCTTGAGGCCAGATATGAGGTTCCCTTAGCGCTTAATGC
The DNA here is from genome assembly GCF_003711225.1 of Runella sp. SP2. Taxonomy (NCBI): domain Bacteria; kingdom Pseudomonadati; phylum Bacteroidota; class Cytophagia; order Cytophagales; family Spirosomataceae; genus Runella; species Runella sp. SP2. Next base: position 410,732 of record NZ_CP031030.1, read on the forward strand.
TTGGTACAAATCGTGAGCGAAATCGGGTAGAGAAATGCTGCCGTGTAAGGCCAATAAACAAATATTAACGGGCTTCTTTACGCTTTTGCGTCCCCCCTGTGAGTTTTTTAATCGGCTGATAATGAGTTTGGTGACGTTCATGGAAACGGCTGGGTAGTCTAGGATGACCTTTTCAAAGACTTCCTTTGACAGCTTTACCAAAACACTATCACGGATGGCGACAATTGTGGCTGAGCGAGGTTCTCCCGTAAAAATGGCCATTTCACCCACGGTTTCACCGCGCATAATTTCCCCGATGACCTTCTGGGTTCCCTCCTCGGTCGTTATTTGGGCCTGTAGGCGTCCGCTAATGACAAAATAGAGCGAGTCACCGACGTCTTTTTGGGCAAAAAGCTGTTCGCCTCCGCCTATTTCCACCCATTGGAGTTGAGGTTCGAGGCTATGTAGCAGGGTATCGTCAAAATCACCAAAAATACGGGTAAGGTTTTTACGAAGCAGTTCACGGTGGAACTGGTTTGCGAGTGGTTGAATGAGAGCCATAAAGTTGAGGGTCAAAGCGTGAGTAGGGTACTGATACACAATCAGTATGGCAATGATAACGAATTTTTTTGAAAAATACCTACTCACTAAAAATGCCCTACTTGCCTGTAGGGATGGGCAAGGTAGGGCATGAGAAAAAGGGTTAATAATAAGGAAGAGATGCTCTGAAGGCTGAAAGAATCAATTAATCCTGTTTTTCTCCTCTTCAACCCCCGTTTGTCGTTGCCGCGCCGATTTAACTTGTTTATTGCCAAAGTTATAACTCAAGTTGATTCGGACAGTACGACTTTCCCAGCCGCCCGAACCTGTGATGCGTAGTCCGCCGAATTGGGTTGTACCTCGCCAAGGAGAGGTGTAAAATACATCGCTGATGGCCACGCGGAATGATACTTTTTCTTTGAGGATACGTTTTTGAAGTGCAAAGTCGAGCGAACCTTGGCTGCGCGTAACGTAGGTGCCGCCCCAAATACCGGGAGAACTGTACCAACCCGATACTTCTAAGTTCCACTTTAGGGGTAAGCTAAAGGTGTTTTGCCCGTACAGACTCAACACGTTGGCTTTCACGTTCATAAATTTCTTCTCGTCAGATGTAAAAGCGGTGTGGTACGCATCGAGGCTGACATACACATTCCACCACTTAGCCGCCTGAAACGGATACGAAACGCCCAAGTTGATGATTTGCTGGTCGGCGATGTTACGCTCCATCATAAAATTGCGATTGTAGCCCGTAGTATCGGTAATTTGGGCAAAAAAATCACGGACGTAGCTGTAGCTCAGCGAGGTCGTCAGGGTGTATTTGTAAGTATGGGCAAGTTTGAGGTTGTTGACGTATTGGGGCTGCAAAAACGCATTCCCTTTTTGGTAGGTCAATTCATCTAATTGCCACTCGAAAGGGTTAAGAGATTGATACGTAGGTCGTTCGATGCGGCGGCTGTATGTCAACGCAAAGCTGTTGTTGGGATTGGCGTTGTAGGTGATACCACCGCTGGGAAAGAGATTGGTGTAGTTGCGGCGCACAAAAGCATCGGCATTTTTTTGCGTTCCAGTCAATTTTCCTTCCGACACCGTTTGCTCGGCGCGAAGACCAAATTGAAGGTCGAATTTTTGATGGCTTCGGTTGTAGTTGACGTAAGCGGCGTTGATTTGTTCGGTATAAACAAAATTGTTGGAGCGATTGGCATTGAAAGCGTCTGTGCCGTCAACCACATCGTAGAAATCGAAGGTATTGTTCGTTTTTACAATCGATAGTTTTGCTCCCATTCCTAATTTCCCTTTCAGAAATGGCTGTTCGTAGTCAACTTTGGCCGAAAAAATGCCAATATCAGTTGGGGTTTTCATGCGGTAAATTTGACTGAACAACGTTTGGGTTTCGGTCCCGTTTTTATAAAAATTGGGCTGATAACTGTGGCGATTGCTGTTGTACGAACCCAAGTCAACGTCCACGTTCAAAACGTGGCCAAGGGTATCTGCGAAACGATAGTTGGTGTTGAGATACAAGTTGTTGCTGTGCTGTTGAGCGGTATTATCGGCAATCAAAACCTGCGTCGGGAGCGTACTGTTTTGGGGGTAAATGGGCGTCCGACTGAGCGACGTATTGTCGTTGGCATTGAGGTTGGCGTTCAAAATAAAGCCAAACGTACTTTTTGTCGATGCAAAGTAGTCCATGCCAAGTTTGATGTTATTGCTTTGGTTGTGGTTGATGGTCTCGGCTTTTTGGTCAAAAATGGTATTGACTTGTTCGCGGTAAAAATTCAAATACGACCAATTTTGTCCCGTTCGGTTGCTGTACGTGCCAAAAAAGTTGGTTTTTCGGTTTCGATGGTTGAACGACACCGACCCATTAACTTTTCCAAAACGCCCATAACCATACCCCAGCGCCAACGACCCGTTGGTACCGAAGCGTTTGTCTTTTTTGAGTCGGATGTTGATGATACCCGCATTGCCTGCGGCATCGTAGCGAGCGGAGGGTTGGGTGATTATTTCAATGGCTTCAATGTCAGAGGCTTGGAGTGATTTTAGGAATTGGTTCAGGTCTGCACCTTGCAATACCGAAGGCTTACCGTCAATGAAAATTCGGACGCCCGTTTTACCTTCGAGAATGATGTTTTCGTTGTTGTCCAACACCACCCCTGGCGATTTTCGCAGCAGTTCCAAGCCCGTTGTTCCAGTAGCACTCAGGGAAGATTGGACGTTGAAAACCGTTTTGTCCGAAAGAACCTCGACCAACGGTTTTTGGGCTTTAACTTTCACTTCGGCCAGCTGATTATCGCTGCGCAAAACAAAGGCGTCGAAGTCAATGTTGGTATCTATGAGCTTGAAATTGACCGAGCGGTATTTTTGAAAACCCACGCTGCTAATGACCAAATAGTAGTGCTCGGGGGCAATACCGCTCATTTTAAAATGACCATTTTCGGTGCTGCTTTCAACTTTTACGAGGCTGGAGTCGCCTACTTTAAAAAGGGAGGCAGTGGCAAAGGGAATGCCTTCGTTTTGTTCGTTTTTTGCCAATCCTGAAACGGAAAAGCGCTGGGCCATTGATACGGTGGTTAATAAAACGAGTAATGGAAGTAAGATGGTTTTCATGGTTGCGATGGTTGATGGGACAAAGTTGCAGTCCTGACGAAACCCATCAAAGAGACATTCGGTGAATTGACAAATAACCCGACGAATGACTTCTTGTGCAGTTGAACGGCTTATACGGCAATTCGTCGAAAAAACGTAGCAGAATCGAATTATTTGTGGGAGATTTGAAACACATTCACAAAAAATACGGCGTAGAAAAATGATAAATTGGCAAAAAAAACTCATTTGGAGAATTCGGCTTGGAGAACTGCTAGCCGTCGTTGGAGTTTACTTTGTGTTGTATGCTTTGTATTGTTTGACGTTGACATTCAATGAGTTGTCGTACGTTAAAATGACGTATGGCGCACTGCTTCTCAACTATGCCGTCAGCCAATTTTTTGATTATGCCTTAAAATTTATCCTGACCATTCCCCTTTGGTATTTCTACTTTCGCGTGATTCCACATTGGAAGCTTTCGACCAAGATTCTTTTGCACGTATTCACCATGTTACTTTTTGTTTTTACGTGGCAAAAAGCGTTCTATTTTACGATGGAAGCCTTGGGGCGTGGGCATTTGCGAGGGTCGAGTCAAGTGTGGGATATTTACATTCCTGCGCTTATTTACGTCATTCAATTTGGTTTTTTTCACGCCTACGAATACCATTTGCACTATCAACGCCAAAAAGAAACTGAAAATGCCCTTCGACAGGCGTCGTTGGAAAGCGAACTTTCGGCCATCAAAGCCCAGCTTAATCCGCATTTTTTGTACAACGTCTTCAATACCATCAGCGCGTCGGTACCGCCCGAAATGGAAGACACACGGGAGATGATTGCGAAATTGGCCGATTTGTTTCGGTACCAGTTGAAAGCATCTCGGGTGGATTTTGTCAAACTGAAAGACGAGATGGAGTTTGTTGAAAAATATCTTGCCTTGGAAAAAGACCGTTTTGGCAGCAGGTTGCAAACAACGATTGAGATGGACGAAGCATTGATGTCCGAACGGGTGCCACCGATGTTGCTTCAGCCGATTGTGGAGAATGCCATCAAACACGGTATTTCACCCAAAATCGAAGGGGGAGAAGTGAAAATAACAATCAAAAAAAGTACCTACGACTTGATAGTGGAGATTACAGACACGGGGGTTGGGTTGGTCAATGAAGGAGAAATTATTGGAAAAGGCGTGGGGTTGACCAACACAAAATTGCGCTTAGAAAAGATGTTTGGGAAAACGTTACATTTTCAACAAAACCAACCGAGCGGTTTTCGAGTTTGGTTTGAAATACCACTCCAATAACAGCCATGCAAAAAATAGTAATTGCCGACGACGAAGCGGCGGGACGTACGCTCATCAAGCAATATTTGCAGGAATACCCTACGATGATTGTGGTAGGGGAGGCCAACAATGGCGTCGATGCCGTCAAGATTATCAATGAATTTAAACCCGATGTGGTGTTTTTGGACATTCAAATGCCTGGCCTGACGGGTTTTGACGTGCTGACGCATTTGGAAGAAATTCCGCAGATAATTTTCTCAACTGCTTACGATCAATACGCTTTGCAGGCTTTTGAAGTCCATGCGATTGATTATTTGCTGAAGCCTTACACGGGGGGGCGTTTCAGGGCGGCCATTCAAAAATTGCGGTTGAATCAGAGCCAGAATTTAACCCCCGTTCAACCGTTGGCCGAAAGCCTCATCAATCCCTTGCAGTATCCCGAAAAGATTCTCATTCAGCAAAATCAAAAACTGGTGACAGTCAATGTTCGCGACATCATCTGGATTTCAGCCGAGGGTGATTATTCCAAAATTATAACTAACCGAGGCAATTATTTGAGCAATTACGGCATTAGCCAGCTCGAACTAAAACTCAACCCGCAGCACTTTATTCGGGTGCATCGCTCTTCCATCATTCACTTGGAGTTTGTAAAAGAAATCCAGAAACAACTCAGCAGCTACGATGTCATTATGCAAAACGGCGATTGGGTGCGCGTCAGCCGAGGCTACATGGATAACATTAAGAAATTGACGTATTGAGGGGGTTGATGATGGGTGAACATATTCTATTCACCGCATGTTGTGCGGTAAATGTAGTGTCTAATTACCGCACAACATGCAGTCTATTTTGTCAGCCCGACTTAGAAAAAAATTATGATTAAGAGTTGAAAGCTTTAATGAATTTACTGTGAGCGCCTTTCGCAGATGAAGCAAATAACCCGCCACAATCTGATAATTTACTGCAATTCTGGCATTCATCCAGATAGATATTTTTCCAATCCGAAATAGATTTACGCATAAAAGGCCAAAGCTCTTCTGGCATCAGGCATAGTTGAATGTTATATATAGATACGTTCATTCCCTGAGTAATAAGATACATTACACTTTCCGTTAATTCACGTTGGTAATCGACTGGATCCATCCACAGGAGTTCAAAGTTGGACCGGGCATAGCCCATATTTTCTAATCCCATGAAGGCAATATGTTCAACAAAAGGCAAATTTTTGTAGATGTATTGAGCCAACTTTACTAGGCGGGGTATCGTTAATTGATGTAATACAATTCGTATTTCAATCCGACTGTCATACTTTGCCAAGTTGTAAAGTCCTGAAACGGTTTGTGTAAACGCCCCCTTTGCCTGTACTGTATGATCGTGAATTTGATAATAGTCCGAGTAAAGGGGGATACCCAGCATACTCCTTCTGTAATTGAGATCCCCGTATCTTTTGGCAAGTTCTGATTTGGCAAAGAGTCTTCCATTAGTCAGAATATGAAGCTCTGTCTCGGGTAATTCTGATTTCAGCAATTCCAGCAATTCGAAGAATGAATCTCCCAGCAACATAGGCTCGCCTCCTGTAAGACCTAACTCCCTGCAATCCTTTGGAAGCATCGGAATGAGTTTTTTATAAAGCCATACAAAATAGGGAATATCATCACGATCTTTAGGGGGCTGTGAACACATCAGACAGTTACTGTTGCAGCGTTCTGTCAGTAATAGTGTATTATGACGGGAACCGATCCTGTATAGTGTATTTACGTTTCCCTCGGGACTAACCACGACAATATCGCCTTCCTCAAGATGGGAAAGTGTAGCCAGCCTGTAGACGACCGGCAAACCTGACTGCGCAGTAGGCTCATACTGCTGAGAGGTAAGAATACCGATGTAATGGCCAGTGGTTTTCGTATCTACGTTTGGTGTGAGTAAAAAATAGGATAGTTCTGTTTCCTTATTTATGTTCCTGGTTACCCTTCCTACCAAAGGAGAATTTATCCCGCGAGCAATGCCACGTATATGTAATAACGTTGTCATGGTTTTAAAGCTTTTAACAATTACTGACCCAACGGCTGAAAATCGCAAGTACTTCCTGATCATTATCCATCAGTTCCAGCAGATAACGAATAATTTCCATGTTCTTTTGACAAAAACCGCTGTCTGGACGATAGCCCGCCATATCTCCCTGAGTGGCATGGTGATATACAGGGTCGGCACCGCAGTAGCTTTGGAACGCACAATCCGAACACCCGGCTAAGGATTCATTTGACCAATTCTGAGCTATTTCATAGGCTTTCGGTCCGTAAAAAATATCCTCATATGAATTTTTATTCAAATCCCCCAGGCAAAAGGTGTCATCCTGCATCTCGGCCAGCATTCGGGCTTCATCGGAAGCATAGATTTTTCCATTATAGTTAAACAGCACAACGCTGTTAATAAGGCCAGACGGGGATTGTAAATCTACATAACCAACTGGAAAGGGAGTAAGGATTTTTCTCAGTATGATGCTCGCATAATCCTCCACCAGATGGTAGCCCTGTCGATTATAGGCCAGAATATGCTCCAGCGCCCTTTTATAGAACTTCAGAAAAGTTTCTGTCTCATAGCTGTTTTTTCGAACGTTTCGACGCGCGAATCCATAAGGGCTTATCGGGCGCAGAAAAATGTTTTTAAAGCCTAATTTTACGTATTCATCCACTATTTCTACAGGATAGTCCAGTGAACGCGAGGCTGTTGTCATCAGTGCCGACACCTTTTCTTCTCCCAGTACCTGCCTTGCACGTTCAATGCCTTTTACCGCCATTTCATAACTATTATTGCCCAGACGCTTGCGATTCGCATTATGCAAGTTACTTGGTCCATCAATGGAGGTGGATAAAAGAATACCGTGTTCTCGACAGAACGCCAGTATGTCCTCGGTTAAAGGGGCTAAATTAGAACAGATGACAATGTTTAGTTGTTTCCCCAATTGACGCGCCAAGGATTCAGCCTTTCGGACGGCATACACAATCTTCTCAAAGGCCAGTAAAGGTTCCCCTCCCTGAAATTCGAGTGTTACATTGGGATTCGGCGATTGCATCATCAGTTCAATACCTTTGTCCAAGTGGTCATACGACATATCAAAGGCGCTTTTATCCTGAGTTACCCGTGATACCTGACAGTAATGACAGGTGTGTTCACACCGAAGGGTAAGTACAAAAATGTGCAAAGCTGTAAAATCATCTAAAAATGACTTCTTGGTACGATATCTGGTAGCGAGCACATCAATAAGCGGGGGAACAGGGGTTTGAGAAATAAAAAAATTGGCTGTCAAATCGGCATATAGTTCTTCTTCTTGTTTAATTCTGCGTTCCACGATTCTTTGTGCTGTTCCCTGGGGGACCATTAAATAATCACCTACCTCGTTAACCAAGACTTCTCGCTCTGTATTAAGAGCTGCAAAGCGAAACGGCAACAGGTAATAATTTGCATTGTTTGCAGTGCTGAAATTAGAAAGAGATTTAAAGGCCCTGAACTCTTTCTGTTTTTGTGAAAGGCTTTCCAAAGTATTTTAAAATTGATAGTAAATGAATGAATTGCTGGCCCAATCTCCAAAAAGTATCATCAGAATAAGCAGCAAATCCATAAGAATAAGGCGTTTTATACTGATGGTTCGATCAATTGGTGATTGCAGTAAATTTTTCAGAATACCTGTGTACTCAATCAATAGAAAGAGTAACAGCAGGGAAAGAATAATACTCAGAGAAGCTGGACTTATTATTGTATGTTGATACAGTTGCTGAAGCCCCTCAGTTGCTGCCTGAGATAATGATAATACGTGAATGTGCGAAAAGGAAGTGAATATATAAACCGCCTGAGACAGAGATTGAGCTCGGAAAAATACCCATCCCAATGTTACCAGTGTAAACGTTAGAGCTACCTGCAATGCATACGGTATCCGAATCAAAATTTTTTGACCTTCATGGGTAATTATATAGAGTATTCCGTGAAAAAGACCCCAGGCGACAAAGGTTAAATTAGCACCGTGCCAAAGGCCGCTTAATAAAAATACTAGAAGTATCCTCGCCTTGTGAGGCACAACTTTTTCAAGAGGGACATAAAGATAATCTTTGAACCAGTAGTGTAATGTACGGTGCCAACGTTGCCAAAAAATCTGCAATGAAGATGAGCCGAAAGGATTACAGAAGTTGGGTGATAAGTTGACACCAAATGTCAGAGCAGCTCCTCGGGCGATGTCTGTGTAGCCCGAAAAATCGCAGTATATCTGTCCAGAAAACAAGATAGTAGCTGCCAGTAACAGAATTGGATTGAATAGTTGAGGATTCGAAAATACTGGATCAACTACCAAAGCCAATTTATCGGCCACTAGAACTTTTTTATAATATCCCCAAACAATAAACTTAGTGCCCTGTACAATCCAGCTAAACTGAGTGGGAGATTTGAAGGTGAGCTGTGGAATCAATGTCCCGACCCGTTCTATGGGACCCGCCAGCAGTTGAGGGAAAAAAGCTTTGAAAAGTGCGAACGAAAGCAAATCGGGAGGGGCTGTCTCTCTTCGGTACACATCAATCAGATAAGAAATAGCCTGTAAGCATATAAAAGAAATCCCTAACGGCAGAACTAAAGATGTAACTGGGGAGAATCCGATTGCCTCCAAAAAGAAATTTCGATATTTAAAATAAGACAGTAAAGCTATATTTAATCCAATACCCGCCGCTAACAATTCTTTTCTGTGACCTGTAGATTTGTCAAGCCATAGAGAGATTATAAAATTTAGTATGGTGGAACCCAGAAGCAGTGGCAGGAACAACGGATTCCACCAGCCATAAAAAAAATAACTGGACAGCAATAACCAGTGTAATCTCTGGCGTGCTGGCAGCAGATTAAACAGCGTCAAAACTGTCAGTAAGAAAATTACAAATGGGATGGAATTAAACAGCATTTGATGAAAGGTTCTGCCTGCAGCTACCGTCCCAACGGTTTTCGGTAAATACTTTGAAACATACCAAACTTGCCAGCATAAGCGATAACACTTTCTTTGGGATGGTAGACGGGATCCCATTCATCTCCCAATGAACGGGTAAGTTGCCGATTTTGCCCACTGCTGAGCGAAAGTTCAAAAAGGTCCCAGTTGCCATTTTTTCTAGCAGTGTATAAGATGTAAGAACCGTCGGGTGAAATCACTGGATCCCACTCGTCAAAGGAAGTACGAGTAAGCTGTTCTTCTTTCTCGGTTTTTAAATCCAATTTATATAGATCAAAATTACCGTTACGCTTGGATATATAAATTACAAAATCTTCATTAGGGGCTATTACTGGCCGCCAGCTCTCAAATAGACCTCGTGTTACAGCTTTTTTAGTTCCGAGTTCCATATCTAAAAGAATTATTTGTGGATTTGAATATTGCTCAGTTTTCGCGTCATAGAACCAGCCAGCATATGTTAGGTGCCGACCGCTGGGTGAGAAGGTTGCGATTGCTCCATACTCATTCTTACCATTGGTGATATACCGTCGATTGGAACCGTTTGAGTTCATTATCGCCACCTTAGTTTGGTTTTCTGCTGGGTCGCCTTCCGTAAAAACAATTAAGGATTGGTTTGGCGAAAGCATCGGATGGCTTTCATCAACCTTATTAAAAGTTAGCCGATGAGACTGATTATTCTTCATTTCATTAAGGAATAGCTCCATCGTGCCGTCACGGATTGATTGATAAGTAAAAAGCTGTCCATCTAGGCTGTAGGCAGGATATCTGTCTGAAAACAGTTCCTTACTAATAAGATTCACATCGCTAGACTCATCTTTTAAATGACGGCTGATAATGTCCGCTGTTGTTTGATGGCCATGTGGATTAAGATGTTCATCATACTCAAAAAACTGTAATTGAGTAATCTCCTGAAAGCCTGGCAGTAAATCAATCAATTGAATATGGAGTGAATCTGCCAAATGGCTTACAATTTTATTCGGCTTGAGTAAATCCAATTGCTCGGGATGTATCTTAAATGAAGTGATAACCTCATCCAGGTAACGGAAATAAGTCTGTTCTTTAGTGGGAATAAGAATTATGACTAGTTCAGCACCATCGGCTTTTACTTCTTGAGCCAGAGCGGAAACATAATGAGCGAATGCCTTTAAATCAGCTTCTTTAACGGAAGAAGTTTCGTTGTAGAATATATTGTAGGTCGCATTATCCTTTTGGGTAGGATAAAAAGGCTCTGTCCATCTTCCCAGAGGCAATTCCCCTGGAGGCTTGTAACGGATGTTAAACAGTAGGTAACGAGCTAGATCTGAGTATTGCATGAGATACTCTGTCCATGAATTACGGCGAGGAGCAACATTCATGAAGTCATTGAAATTGCAAATTTGCAGGAAAACCTTTTTTGGTTTTAATTTCCTTCCTTCAGCTCGGTAATAGTGATACTCGTCGGCGACAGAAAAACCGCTGATTCCCGCATTAACAATTACTTTGTTTGGAAAATAACGATAAAGTTGAGAGGTATAAAGTTCTTCGAACGGAACCTGAGCGCCCTGCGTGAAGGAATCACCAAGAAATAACCAGTCGCAATGCGTAACATTTTCATTGGCGGCAGCAAATTCAGGAATTCTGTATCCCTGTTGATTTGTTTTATAAGTAACTGAATACTCTTTATCTTCCAGATGAGAAAGCAGATGGGGCTTATTAAAGTAATAATCGTCTCGAATTGTATAAAGATTTTCAATTACATACTCGGGGAATCCATGTCGAAATGTGACTTCGAGATGGAAGCATATCGATCCTACGGTTAATACGTTAACCAGAAGTGTGAAAGCCCAATCTGCTCCTTTTAGATAAGTATAAATCAGTAGAAAGGTAAAGCTGGCTACAGACCCAATACACCAGCCGATACTTCCCGTAAGCAGGAAAACGATAACCGGGTTGAACAGCAAAAGTGCCAGCAGTAAAGGCAGAAGGATTGATTTTTGTACGTGCTTGAAGAACAATACTGCCATAATTAGACTATTGTTGTTGAAGCAGTTGCAATAAAGTTCTGTCTACAACCCCTGTTTGAGAAAGCCCGCGTGACAGTTGAAATGCTTTTACTGCCGCTTCGGTTGCGTCATCAAATCTATTATTGAGACCCTCTCCATCCCGTTGTTTTAATAATTTTTTTCTTACAAGCAGTTTTTTCAATTCAAGGACTTCCTGCCCGGTATTTCCCCAGCTTAGTGAACTGTAGCTGTTACTTAAGCCTTCTGATGGAGATGCTGTTGATTTAAGATACATTAAAACGTTAGGACTCACTACTCCATCAACCTTCAGATTATTTTTCTGCTGAAACTGCTTAACAGCTGTTTCGGTTTGTGAATTAAAATAGTTTTCAAGCAGGGATGATATCTCAATAGTATACCCAAGTGTTCGCAGGAGCTGCTTTAGTTGTACGACATCGGCTCCTTCATCATTAAAACGCAGCGTACGATCTCCCAGACTGTATTTGGGAGTGCCTGTAGTAAAAGAATTGGTGCCGGACGAGGATCCTGACGAACTGGAACGGCCTGAGGAAGACGAACCAGAGCTGCCCCTATAGCCTGAGGAAGATGAACCGGAACTGCCTCCATAGCTGGAATAATGTGACCGATGCGATGAATGTGAGCGATGTGAGCGGTGAAAATTCCCTTCATAAGTTCCAGTTTCACTATTCATACGTTTAAGAATGAAACCAGGTTTCTTTAAAATACTAGTAAAATTTCGATTCATCATCTCACTATCATATGTGATTTTGGTAAACTCAGGAATTTCAGCGGCGGCGGCTTGCTCATTGATATTGGTTATAGCCGTTAATGCAATGCTCTGAAGAAGAAGAGGTAGCTTTTTTTTCATAATGATAAAAGTATGATAATTTTTCAGAGGAAAAATATATGTTTGAAAAAAAATATTATCTTACCTAAATAAATGTTTCTCATATGTCGATGCTGCCAACTGGATTGTGTGATCAAATAACAGTAGATTTTCTGGAATTGCATCTTGATGCGCAGGTGTTTAGCCGGGAAGGAATTCTTAAGTGCTTTTATTGGTATTCAAATGTATATCTAATTGAATTAATCCGTGAAGGGAATTGCTTTAAAGTGATTATTAGTTCTAAAAGTGAAACTGGCTTAACTGAACCAGAATACCTTTATAAAAAAATAAAACAGGATCTGCTTGACTTTCAACTTCGGGAAATAATTACTATACAAACTGCGAATGTTCGTGACCTTTTGATTGCTAAAGCATTTGCAAATGGTGCACTTGAACAAGAGATAGATGGTAATTTTGGAGACCCTCTTCAATCGCTAGAAAGATAACTATTGAAAAAGTTCTGTCCTACCTGCTTTCTGATGCAACCATTTTATAGTAGATACTCTGATTTTTCCTTTCAAAAGCATCAGGGGTTAAATAATTGATAGACTTGTGAGGTCGATCAAAATGATATGCCTGATACCACTGTCCAAGTGTTGGTTGAGTTCTGAGAGTGAATAAAACTAATTCAAATTTAAGCATTCTCTTCTGAGTGTACCATTGAGTTGCTCGATGATGCCATTTTGGACGGTCCGCCGCGCAGTCCTTTTCTTGAACATTCATCCACAATGTTGATAATACGTACCCATTGTTGAGTAGGTTCAATAATGACTTCTGAAAAAAAATCCATAGCCCAGCTTTTATTAATAGACTTAGGTGATAATAAATCCCCGAATTCTTCGCGGATTCGGGCTTTTTGAGGCTTTCTGTGCAAGCTTAATTGTGCTTGTTTGTACAAACGATGTCCTCGCTTTTTATAAAAAATGTCTCCCTTGTTGCGTAAATAGGCATAAATCATCGCAAATCCCCATACAATATGATCTTTTCATACTGATTTGTATAAATCAACTAATACCGTATCAGAGATTTCTTTATCTTGTTTCAGTTTACAATGACGACGAGCATACACCGTTTGTCGTCTCCAAGTTAAAAACTTATAAAGTTTGCGTAGGCTTAGACCTTGATTCTTCACTTGGACTTAGCTCAAAAGTTAATCTTTTTCTTCTGAGCTACAAGCTTTTTTGCAATTTCCAATGCATCGCTGATGACTCGCTTTTCCAATCTAATTCAGCGTACATCCGCGCGGGATTGGCTATCCACGACCCAGTTTTTTCGAGGCTATTTGAGTAATTATTCATAAAAACCTTCAAATTTCATCCTTGCAAATCAAACACAATGTGTTATAATTGCAAGGATAATTAAACGTAATACCACCTTAGAAATCGCGCAATTGCTGGAGGAATTTCCCGCCGTTGGCGTATTAGGGCCTCGCCAAGTGGGGAAAACCACGCTGGCGCAGGAATTGGCTGATACCATGAGTCCCCAGCCCGTTTACCTTGATCTGGAAAGTCCCCGAGATCGCGCCAAACTCAGCGAACCCGAGGCATATTTTGAATTGCATCAACATCAACTCATCATCTTGGATGAAATTCAAGTGATGCGGCCAGTCTGAGATGGCGACTAAATTTTATCAATACCTACCTAGAACGAGAGGTGCCTCAATTTGGCCCCCGCATTCCAGCGGTTACCTTACGACGTTTATGGACTATGTTGGCCCACAGCCAAGGAGGGCAGTTGAACGTAGCTGCGCTGGGAGCCAATTTGGATATTGCCGCCCCAACTGCCAAGCGTTACATCGAGCTACTAGAAGATCTGCTACTCATTCGAACCCTGCGTCTTTGGTCGGGCAATGTTGGAAAACGCCTTGTCAGGACGCCTAAAGTTTACATTCGAGACAGTGGTTTGACCCATGCGCTGTTGAACCTGACTTCATTGGATGATTTATTGGGGCATCCTGTGGTTGTAGCCAGCTGGGAAGGATTTGTAATTGAAAATCTGTTATCCGTGTTGCCGCCAGGACTAACGCCGTGGTTTTATCGTACATCCGCAGGAGCAGAAATTGATTTGGTCATCGAAAAAAATAGCCAACAACGTTATGCGATTGAAATAAAACGCTCACAGGCACCTTCTGTGTCTAAAGAGTTTTATTTAGGGTGTGAAGACCTACAGGCAACCAAACAATTTGTCGTTTATTCAGGGACAGAAAGGTTTCCCATTTCCAAAAACGTCACTGCCGTCTCATTGCTTGAGATGATGGGCGAAATAAGCCGTTGGTGAAAAATAAGGGTAACGCTTCTCGTACTACTAAAAATAAATTATTTCCCAACAAAAAAAGCCGTTACAACTTGCGTTATAACGGCTTTTACCGATGGTGGTGATGGACGGAATCGAACCGCCGACACAAGGATTTTCAGTCCTTTGTCAAATCCTTTTCAATTACATTGAAAGGTTTGTATATATCTTATATTCACACATTTATTGTTAGTTTGGTCTTATATGTATTCATGTGGATTCATACAAAAACACATTTTGTTTACGAATAGTTTACGAATTTTTTTTCGTATCTTTGATACTAAGGTAACCATTAATGAATCATGGCAACAATCAAAGCAGTTATCAAACCCGACAAAAAAAAGGATGGGACATTTCCTATTGTCATCAGAATTACCAAGAACCGTAAAACAAACTATGAACCTATTGGGTATAGTGTAACACTGGATCAATGGGATTCCGCAAAGGGATGTGCTCGTAAAAATTATCCGAACTCAGTGCGGCTTAATAACCTCATTGCAAAACGCATTGCGGAATTAAGTGCCAAAGCAATTGAACTTGAAACAGAAAAGCAAGAAGTTACAGCAAGCTATATCAAGAAAAGTAATAAGAAAGCTCCTGCTGCGATGTTCTTTCCACAAGCAGAATTATATCTATCAAGTCTTAAAGCAGCAGGGAAATACAACCAATATACTGCAGATAAACCCAGAGTGAAGCACTTTAGAGATTTTTTAAAACGAGACATTGCCTTTCAGGAGATAGAAGTTTCGACGCTTGAAGCGTTTAAGTCCTATGTCAAAAACACTTTGAAGCTGTCTGAAAGATCGGCCATGAATCATCTCTCTATGGTACGTTCAGTTTTCAGCCATGCCAAAAGAGATAAGTTGATAAAAGCGGATAGCTCTCCCTTCGGCAAGGGAAAGATGATTATTAAATTCCCTGAAACTGGTAAGGTGGGACTTAATCCTGCTGAAATTAAAAGACTTGAAACAGTAGAACTTCCAGAGAGACCCAGCCATTGCCGTAATCTTTGGTTATTCGCTTACTATTTTGCTGGAATGCGCGTATCGGATGTGTTGAGGCTCCGATGGAGTGATATCCAGGATGGTCGACTTATCTATGTCATGGGTAAAAATGATAAAGTTGGAACATTGAAAGTTCCTGAAAAAGCCAATCAGATTTTAACCCAATATGAGTCGTCAAAAAGATATAAAGATGATTTTATTTTCCCTGAGTTAAAAGATGTAGATGTTAAGGATCAATTTGTATTTGAGCGCACAATTGCATTCAAAACCAGTGCAATTGATAAATGTCTTAAAAAAGACGTCGCACCAGCTGCAAACATAACAAAGAAACTAACAATGCACATCGCACGACACTCATTTGCTAGTGAGGCAGGTGATAAAATTAGCATTCAAATGCTGCAAAAACTTTACAGACATTCCAATATTACAACGACGGTAGGTTATCAGGCATCTTTTATCAACAAGGATGCGGATGATGCCTTGGATGCGGTGTTAAATAGCGGCGCTTAAATCTGAATGTCTAAAATTTGAAAAGAAAATCATTAAAAAAGGCTGTTCTTGAGAGGGACAGCCTTTTTTAATTTGAAAAATAGATTAGAATTAATTAAGAAACAAAGAATCTTGATGCCATAAATGGCGTTCAAGGCTAACAAACCACGCTGAATCATCAAATAAACCAGGTGCTTCTCTCAAAATCACCTTCTCATTGATTAGAAGATGCTTTTGATTTGGAATATATTTCTGAATAAGTGCACCTTCAGAATCCACGATTCTGTGTATAGGTAGGTTGTCATCTGATTTAGTAATATACGTTGGTATTGCCCTGAGGTAGCTTTCAGCAACCCCCATACCACGAGTAATTTCTTTATAAGTGACAACTTTTCCTTCAGGTATTTGCGAAACAAAGTGTTTAAATCGGTCAAAAGGAAGATCTGAGAGTGGATCGAAAATAGAAGGTAATAGAGTGGCTTCCATATTTTCATGAATTATTCCACTCTCAATTACTACCCCTAATATTCCTCTTCGACCCATAATTTCAGAGGGCTTTACAAATTGGCTGATTCTTTTGCACGGCTCGCAGTTAAAAGTCAATCTAATCTTTACGTCGCCCAATACTAATAAACTACCAGGCTTAAAAAAGGATAGATCTAAGTTTTTAAGCACTATATTTTCGCGAAGGCCTCCTGGTGGAATATTAAAGTATTCTAAATCCTCATTAATAACGATAAGAACTTGCCTTGGGCTCATAATATCGGCATTAATATCACCTTTGATACCAAAACCTCTTATTAATTCCATCTCATCTGTTCGTAGCATAGGGAAACCATGCCGCTCTTTTATAAAGAGTGATTGAATTTGTGCTTTCATCTTAAACTTCCTTTTTATTTAATTGATTGTACATTTGATTTAACCCCTTAAAAGTTCTAACTAAGGGATTTGAGACAATGGGTAATTTAGATAAAAACAATGAGCCACAATTCTCACAACAATGAATGCTATGAGGATTAACCGCATCATCAAAAGTGTCAAAGTGGTCATGAGTGCATGATGGACAATTTATTGATTGTATTCTTCCTTTAAGGTATTCTAATCCATATTGGGCCATTAGGTGCCTTACCATTTCAGGATCAAGATAAATGCCATCGACTTTAACTTTGCCAAACGTCTCATCCGCTTCGGGGATATGAGAATTAATCTTACGAAATCCATGAAAATGAATACCACCTTCTTCAAATTTTGGGGAAGTCCACAAAATAGCAGGATTAGATCCCCAAATCTGGATACCACCTTTAAAATTAGCCTGTTTAGCAAACATTATACGTTCGACAGGGTCAATAACAATTCGTTCCTGCAGAGTATCGCCACATAATTTCTTGAGCATCATAATAGGGTTACTGATACTCTTAAAATCAGAAGTAAAGATATGATCACAATGCTCGCATCGATGAATAGAATGAGGATGAACAGCAAACCATCCTTTATCTGAATGGATTTTGTTACAGTTAGGACAAGGCAAAAACGTCAAGTTTTTCTTGAAAATTGTACTAACGTTGTAATTAGACGCATCGCTCCCGGTAATTTCAAACAAAAGCTCTGCCCCACTTTCATTTTCATAAGGAACTTGAACAATGTCGAAAGTTTCATCAATTTCTTTCTTACCACCAATTTCTCTTCTTGCATGCACATGCACTCCTTCTTCCTGTCCTCCTCCATAGGTATTATAAACCGGGTTAAGCGCTCCCCAAATCGCAATTCCTCCTAAAAAGTCTGAAGGTTTTAGACATAATTTCTTCACTTTCCCTATTGCAACTGTACTATTATGGTCATGATTTTCGTCATGAACTTGCAGTGCTGAGTCCAATTCGTTTAGCATAGTTTGATGTATTTAGATGTAAAGTTAAATTTGAAAAACTTGAAAACCGGATGATACCGGACCGTAGAGCATGCAACCTGTTTCATCTCAAGGCAGCATCAATTTTTTAGAAAAACATTCTATTAGGTCTCTTTTCTCATTGCTTGTTTATATGGACGATTTGATTATTTCATAGGTTTTTCCCTCTCTTGTAAGAGATATGGGTCAAAGCTAGTTAAGCGGGTTTGTTATGTCAATAGGTTAACATTCATATGAAAAATGCAATATTCATATGAAAATATAAAAGGGTTTTGTGTCTTATTGGGCCAACTGACGTCATAAAAATATTTTAAAAAAAGTTTTTTTATGAGTTTTGTTTTTATAACTTCGTATGAATATTTATACTTTCACTGAAAATTATAAAACTATGGCTGTACCTGTATTCTACCTCCGTAAACCTTGGTATCTGATTTTAGCACATGCTTCTCAAGCTTTGAAATATGCTTCCCAAAACCCCGCGAAGCGTAAAGTTGAGGCAGTAGAAAAACCTGTCATTCATCGTAATGCTGTAGTTAAGAAAAAAATTGTCGACGAACCCTACAGGGAGCTTCCTTTCTCGGATCAGCATTTTTCTAAAGAGGAGAAAAAATTTATTGAAGAAAACGGTATTACATTTTCTTCTCACTACTATTCTATAAAACGAAATGCTATTGCTGATATATGCCTTCAAATACAATTATATTTCAAAGAAGAAGGCGATAGATATAAAGAGATGTCCTTACAAAAATTGGCTGAATCATATAAAAAAGCTTTCCCGAAAAAAGAGCCTCCTATAAGAAGTCCTCTGCAAGATAAAGTGAACACACATTTTTCAAATGTTGAAAAAGGTATACTTCCTACTATTACTGTTCCTTTAAATTTAGCTCTTTTTGTATGTGAAGCCGCTAAGAATTCAGTAAGTAGAGACGAGAAAAATCTTGCAGAAATTGAAAAAACAATAAAAGTTATTGAAGAAAAATATTCTAATGAAAGCCCTGTACACGATCCTTCCTTGATGGACATGTATGGCAAATTTTGGCAAACGACAGCTTTCAATAAGCTTCCTCAGAAGTTTTATAATAGTCACTGGCGCATTTATGAGCGCACGGATGGAAGATCAAGAGCGAATGCTACTTGGGGAATTGCCACTCAATATTTTTATATTGGAAAAATGGATATTAACGGCTATGTACCTGTTAAAATTTTAACATTGTCATCTGAATATAATGGTGTTGTAACTTATAATCCGCAAAGCAGTTTTTTAATTGGACATTTGGTAAGAGAAGCAACAGATAGTGATAATCTGACTACGCCTGTTTTTTTTGCGATTCAATTAAATAGTCAAAGTGATCAAAGCCTTATGATTGGGCATTCTATGTACTATGCTCTTGCCTTTTCAAAATTCATGACAAAAACATTTATATTTGAAAAATGTGATGAAAAATTTACACCCGAAGATGTAGTTGATATAGAATTGAAGAAGTTTAATGAAATCAAACTTAGTATAAGGCAGTTTTTAAGTAGCCGTAGCAGGAATCGCCTTACTATGCCTTCAACCAATATTTCTAATCTGAATGAGCATGATCTCGTTCATTCTCTTCAAAGTTGGGTAAATAATAGAATTAAACATCTTCAATTTGATGATTTACTGCCTGCTTCTATAGGCAAATATTATGTTTGTTATTTTTATGGCGAAGTAGCTAAAGCAAAGTACACCAACTCAGATAAAGAGGAAGACAAAATTATCAAAGATGATTATTTAGCGAAATATATAAGGATAGATGAACTTGATATATCATATGATGAGAATAGTGTAGATTTCTATGCAAGTTATATTCACAAGCAGGATGTTAGCAAAAAGGCATTGAAATCCGGCGTCTCAACAAGCGTGTTCAAAGGTAAAGTAAGAAGAAAACAATCGACTGTTGAAATTATCTTAGAGGAAAAAACATTTACTAATTCTAAGAAAGGGTTCGCTGAGGATTCTTTTCCCATTGCCAATTTCATTTTAATTAACTTTAGTGTAGACGATGTCGGATTGAAAAATAAAAATGAAGCTTTTTTTTCCGGTATAATTACGGGTTTGAGTGACCTCAATTGTAACCCTGTCAGTTTCAGATGTTTTTTATTAAGAAAAAGGGGTAAGCATGACAAAAAGAATGTAACACAGAAAGAGACAACGATAAACTTTAGTGACAAGGAAAATGTAAACTCAAAAAGAATTCTTGATTATTTTAGAAATCATCTTGATGAATCACAGATAAAAGCAGCTCCCCTTCCAAAACTAACAACTTTTGAAAAATTCAGTAATATACATTCATTGATTAAAAATGGAGGAAGTATTAAAATTGAAAATTCAATAGTTAATGGTGGGGTTATTTTTCGAATACTGTGTTTTCTAACATCCGATATAATAATTGCTGATGCTATATTTGAAAGTGATTCTATTGATGAAGCTTTATCCAATATGGACAAGTGGTTATCCAATAACAACCGAGAGTAGTTATTCAGGCTCGTATTTCTGCTGTGGGCTTTCAACTTTATAGTTATGATTGGTCAGGAAAGCTTCCATGAGATGAAGGTGTTCTACTTTAAGTCTAATTTCTTTCCCTTCATGCCAATAAAAATATTCTTTTTGACCGTCCTTTTCAATGTGTTCCCACACTCCATGACGTTTACCATTTTTCCAAACACCACTGAACATAGGCTGTCCATTTTCATACCAACCCTTCATCGGGCCGTGTAGACGTTCAGTATTAAATGATGTTTCAGTTCTTATCTGGTTGTTATCGTAATATAATTTTTCTACAAATAGTTCTTCTTCATTTTCAGACATTAATCACTTCCTTTCATATTTGATCCCCATAATAACAAAGGCTCATTAAGCTGTCAAATAATACTACAACATAAATTATGAAAATTATTTGTCTGGAGGAGGAGGCTTTTTATGCCTTAATTGAACAGGTCGTCGCCCGTTTAAAACAAGTTCATGGCGAAGACAAGGAAAAATGGATTTCCGATGAACAAGCCATGCAGCTATTGAACATCAAGTCAAAAACGACGCTGCAAAAACTGCGGGACGAAGGAAAAATACGCTTCTCGCAACCTCAAAAGAAAATCATCCTTTACGACCGGGATTCCATTGACACGTATTTACAGCAACACGCCCGTAACACCTTTTAATCATGGAAGAACAAAATACCACCGTTCCGTCCGAGTACCAAAAACGTTTTAATGAAGGCTATACCATCGCTAAACACATGCCTGAACTGGCGCGGCAGCTTACGGAGGCGATGAAAGATCATACACCTGGCAACGGCTTTCAGGACGGACACCGGCAGTTCTTAAGCGAACAGGCCAAAGACAAACGTCCTGCCTGGCTCAGCGGCAACCGCCCTGCCCAACCAGAAAAACAACCCGATAAAAGCAAAGATCGAGGCATTGAACTCGAACCCTGATTATTCTTTGTCTGGAGATTTGTTGTCTTTTCCTTTCGCAGGAGCGGATTTCTCCGCCGATTTTTCCAAGGCCTTGGTATAGTTGAGCGACTGCGAAAACCGTGCCGACATTAACATCGTTTGCTGCGCAGTCGGTTTGGCCTGCCCCTCCGACTTTTCTTCTTTAATCGCCGGATTTCTTACCCACGCCAATTGCTGCTGCATGAACCCCTGCGAGTTGTTGAACTCCTTTTCACTTTTCTCCGCTTCCCTTTTGATTTCCTGCGGCGATTTGGGATCTTTGGGCGCCCCTTCCCGATAATTTTTGATCAGGTTACGCATAAAATCCTGCGAACTATTGACGTCTTTTTCGACCTTCCCTACCCGCTGTAATTCCTTTTCCCCCTTTCCTTCAAAAGGGTTAGGGTACATTTTATCCATCAGCGTCTGACGAATTTGGGCGGCCGTCTCGGGGTCGGTCTCCAAAACGCTCATTTGTAGTTCAACACTTTCGTTAATATCCGCCTCAATCTGCGTTTTTTCGGCTTTCCATTGTTCCATCTGCCGTTCTTTGTTACCCGAAGGCCCCGTGGTAAAACCAGGTGGGGAATACTTGAGGGTGTGGTGGTTGGGCTTTGACGCATCTTTCGAAGCTGCTTGCAACTGCTTGTCAATTTCCGCCCGACGGTTCAGCTTTCCTTTGATTAAATCATCCAAGTATTCATATCCTTCGGGAAAGGTGGGTTCCTTCTTTTTGCCTTGGTCGTCATTATCCCCTTTGTCGCTCATGTTATTGGTGATTTAAGACTTGATTTATGGATGGATTATGCTAAAATGATGAATCTTTTTATTAGCGGAGGTTTCTCATGGAGTGGCGAGAAAAAACCATTCAAAACGTTTTTGGGGGAGATGAAAAACGCTTTGAACAGGCCTATCAAGAAGCCATTAGTGAAGCCATTAGTGAAGCCATTAGTGAAGCCATCTCGTGGAAAGACTTAGCGCTGAATGCCACCGTACTACCTGATTGGGAAAGCGCGACCAAAGACCTCATCGAACGACGATTAGGGTACTTACCTCATCCCGCTGTTAGTCTGCCCTTTGAGCCTTACCTGCGGGCTTTATTGCAACAATACCGCCAAGGAATATTATCGTCGGAAGCATTCACCCACGAAGCCGAAGCACACATTCAGCTCATTCGCAACGCCGACATGGCGCATTACGCTTCCACCGAAGCAGCACCTCACTTTGTACAAAGTTACCAAAAAATGGTCGAAATTTTTGGGCTAAAAGCCAAAGAACGATTAACGCGTTTCTTGGGCTATGAACCGCGTTTGGAACACTCACTGATGGCTGAACTTTGGCTGTACGATCTGATGATAAGAGATACCATTCGTTTGCCAGCGCATCTGACCGCGGTTGACTTCAAAGCCCTGACCATTGTTCGTTACCGTGAACATTTACTTACTCAAGGTCAGGCCGCCGCTGAAGCCTCTCCCTTGTTAGGCACCTTTTCCGCCGTTTGATAAATAAAATCTACGTTTTTGGGTGAATTATTTGGTAGTCAGGCAAAAATAAATTTGAGTACCATTTCTATGCCTTTTATTACCTATGGAGTTGTTCAATTTAGACCGCCCCATTATTGAATTAGCTTCCTCGCAAGAGCGCGGAAGTTGGAACGTGCGTCATGCCTTGGAAGGCGTGCAAATCTTCGGTGGCATCGGCTCAGGAAAAACCTCAGGTTCGGGCCGAATGCTGGCGCTAAAATACCTCGCTCAAGGTTTCGGGGGCTTGGTACTGACGGTCAAACCCGACGAAAAACAGGCTTGGCAGGAATACTGCCGCCTAACGGGGCGCGAGCGGGATTTATTGGTGCTTGAACCCAACGGAACCCACCGCTTTAACTTCCTGCAATACGAATCCCGGCAATCCCAGAATTCTATCACCGAAAATATCGTCGAGGTGTTGAAAACGGTCATACGCGCGGGAGAAGCCAAAGACAGTGGTAAAAGCGATGATGCCTTTTGGGAGACGGCTCTGGACATGCTCATCTTTAACGTCATTGACCTGTGCCAACTGGCCTACGGCAAACTCTCCCTGCAACAGATGTACGACATTGTGCAAACCATTCCCAAAAGTCACGAACAACTGCAAACCTCAGTTAACGAAGGAGAAGCGAAAGCATTTCAGCAGGCTTTTGAAGCGGCACGTAAGCGTGTTACCGAAAACATGGACGAGTGGTTTAACCGCCTGCCTGCCCACAAGCAGGCAGCCTTGCAAAATGAACCCGAATTTGAGGCCGAACTGCTCCAAGCATTACCCGAAGCGCGACTGCTGAAATTTCTCGACCAATTCTTCTTTGACAGCTTCATCAGTCTTTCCGAGAAAACCCGTTCTATCATCGATTTTACCTTCTCAGGCTTTTTGTTTCGGTTGCTGCGCGAACCCGTCTATTCCCTGTTCTGCCGTCAGGACTCAACCCTAACGCCCGAAGACTGCTGGCATGGTAAAATCATCCTGCTTAACTTGCCCGTCAAGCTTTATCATAAAGTCGGGCGCGATTGCCAAATTTTATTCAAATACATTTGGCAACGAGCAATGGAAAAACGCCCCATCACGGCCAGTTCCCGCCCCGTGTTTCTGTGGGCGGACGAAGCGCAAAACTTCCTACACGAACACGATGCCGACTACCAAGCCACGGCCCGTAGTAGTCGCATTGCCACGGTGTATATTTCCCAGAACTTGCCCAACTACTACGCCTGCATGGGCGGACAAAAGGCGGAGTATCGCGTCAAAAGCTTTTTAGGTACGTTAGGTACCAAAATCTTTCACGCCAACGCCGACATTGAAACCAATAAATACGCCTCCGACCAAGTCCAAATCACTGAAACTGGAACGGATGGTGCGGGCTGAAGAATTTGTTCGCCTGCGAACGGGAGGCCCCCTGAATAATTTTCGCGTGGAAGGTTACGTACACCGCCAAGGCGACCCGCTCTTGAAGGGACTGAACCACACCAAAATGGTCTTTAACCAGCAGTATTGCACTTAAACGGGAATTACTCACTTATAAATTTAATGCTTTACGTCTATGAAAAAGAATATTTACTACCGCACAGTTTTTATGCGTACCAATGCCATGAAAGAACTAATTTTAGTGTTTTTTCTAGCTATTTGTTCTTGGCCTCGCTTGTTGCTTGAAGTATTTCTTCGAAAGAACATGGGAGAGCGCTACTTTTCATTTTCTACAGCGATTATTATGAGTGGTTTACTGGCCATTTTTCCATTAATTTATGCTGGAATAATGGAACGTCTTACGGGTCAATCTTATTCCGTTCACCTTATTGGCTACTATACGACCTGGTATGTTTTTCTGGCGCTATTTCTGTACACCTGCTGGGAGCGCTGGCAAGAGATTCAACGACTGCCGTCGGTGTTCGATTTTGGTCGTTTCAGTTTATCGTCTGGCGTTATTTCTTCTCGTTTTACTAGTCTCAAATTCAAAGGTAAACCTGTTGATGTACGAACAATTGAAACGGTTTTAGAACCAGGATTTTTTTTCATAGTGGGTTTTGTTTTATGGATGGCAGCTCAGCCTATTGGCCTTCTATTGGCAGTATCGGCTTTATGTTATTCCTTTAGCTATGTCGGGGCTTACCACCAAGGTGACCACTTTATCATGGATAAAATCGACGAAATGATTTGTAATGAAGAGATGGTTAATTCTTTTGTCGAAGGACGGGATGCGTCCCAAACCCGAGGGGTTAGCTTCTACGGAAGGCGTCCCGCCGATCCTGATACCCGTCGTAAATTGGTGACCACTTTTATCGATGACGATACGGTCGAAGCCCTGTAAAAATACCGATTCAAAACCACCTAAGCTGTGCTTAGGGAAGATGTCTGATGAAAAAAGTTTAACCATTCCCCCTTGCTCGCTTTGCACAGCTTGGGCACTGCCGAGCTTACCCGTGATGTACCCGCAGTAACCAAACGCAAAAGTGCCCCAAGGCGCTCCAAACCCCCATACACTTGGTGTCATGATCCGCATGATTCAAAGCAGCAGCGCTGCCCACGCCAAAGCCTATTTTTCCGAAGCCCTCGCCAAGGCTGATTACTACATCAACGACCAAGAACTTAGCGGTCGTATTGAGGGAAAATTAGCCGAGCGGTTAGGGGTGACAGGAAAGGCCACCAAGGAGGCCTTCTTTGCCCTGTGCGAGAATACCCACCCCCTGACGGGTGAGCCGCTGACGGCTCGCACCAAAGACGAACGCACGACGGGCTACGACATCAATTTTCACTGCCCTAAATCGGTGTCGATTCTTCACGCCTTGTCGAAGGATGACCACCTGTTGGAAGCCTTTCGGCAGAGCGTACAGGCGACCATGCTCGACATCGAAGCCGACGCTAAAACCAGGGTGCGTAAAAATAATACCTACGATGACCGCGCCACGGGGGAGCTGGTGTGGGCTGATTTTATCCACCAAACCGCCCGCCCCGTAGAAGGTCATGCCCCCGACCCCCACCTGCACGCGCATTGTTTTGTGTTTAATGCCACTTGGGACGAAACCGAACGGCAAATCAAAGCCGCCCAATTCCGCGACATCAAACGCGACATGCCCTACTACCAAGCCCGCTTTCACAAACGGCTCTCCGATCAACTGATGGCATTGGGCTACGAAATTCGACGGACGGAAAAGTCCTTTGAAGTGGAAGGCGTACCGCAGCGCGTCATTGACCTGTTCTCCAAACGCACCGATGAGATTGGGCGGGTCGCTCAGGAAAAGGGCATTACGGATGCCAAAGAACTGAGCGAACTGGGCGCAAGGACCCGCGCCAAAAAACAGGTGGGACTCAGCATGGCCGAATTAAAGTCGGATTGGAAACGTCAAATTCACTCCTTAGACACCCGTGAGCAAAACGAAGGACAACGGGTGGTTCGCTACCCATCAGGGGACAAACGGCCTATCAAAGAAAAAGTACTTAACCCGCAGCAGTGCCTTGACCACGCCCTGCAACATGGTTTTGAACGGGCCTCGGTACTGCAAGACCGTCGTTTGTTGGAAACCGCCTACCGCCAAGGCATTGGTCATCCATCGGTTTCCTTGGCGCAGATTACCGATTGTTTCCAAACGGATGAGCGGCTGATTCACGTCAAAGAAGCAGGGCAAACCCTGTGCACGACCCGAGAAGTACTTTCCCAAGAGCAGCGTATGGTACAATTGGCAAGGGCGGGTCAGGGCAAATTAGTGCCCCTGTACGCTCAATCGCCCGAGCTTAACTTGAGTGGTCAACAGGCCGAAGCCGTCCGTCACGTACTGACGACGACCAACCGCGTGTGCATCATTCGCGGAGCGGCGGGGTCGGGTAAAACCACCTTGATGCAAGAGGCCGTCAAACACATCGAAGGGGCGGGCAAAAAAGTAACGGTGGTGGCTCCCACGGCCCAGGCCTCACGGGGCGTATTGAAAGAAGAAGGCTTTGAGCAAGCCGACACTGTGGCCAAACTGCTGGTGGACAAAGAAATGCAGCACCAGCTCACGGGACAAGTGCTGTGGGTGGACGAAGCGGGACTACTGGGTACCAAAGACATGAGTGCCCTGCTTGAGTTGGCAAGCCAAAAGAACGCTCGCCTGATTTTGGGCGGGGATACTCGCCAACACGCCGCCGTCGTGCGCGGGGATGCTTTGCGTATTTTGAACACGGTAGGCGGCATCAAATCGGCAGAAGTGAGTAAAATTTACCGCCAGCGGAATGAGAACTACCGTTCGGCGGTGGAGGACTTGGCACAGGGAGAAGTCAAGAATGCGTTTTCAACCTTGAATGCGATGGGCGCTATTCACCAAGTTGATGTCCTCAACCCCCACGAGCAATTGGTTAACGCTTATACGGCAGCCCTCAAAGCGGGAAAATCAGCGTTGGTGGTTTCTCCCACTCATCAGCAGGGCGAGGAAGTCACCCAAGCCATTCGGGAGAAACTGCGGGCATC
This sequence comes from Runella sp. SP2, assembly GCF_003711225.1. Taxonomy (NCBI): domain Bacteria; kingdom Pseudomonadati; phylum Bacteroidota; class Cytophagia; order Cytophagales; family Spirosomataceae; genus Runella; species Runella sp. SP2. The sequence goes on from NZ_CP031030.1 coordinate 438,079, forward strand.
CAAGCAATTGGGCAAGAAAGAAATCACCCTTCCCCGCCTGATGAACCTCAATTTGACGGAAGCGGAAAAAAGTGATTGGCAGCATTTTAAGCCTGGGATGCGGGTTCAGCTGAACCAAAACCGACCAGGCTTCAAACGGGGCAGTGTATGGCAGGTGGAAAGTAGCAGCGAGAGCGGGGTTCGACTCAAAGACGAAAACGGCGAGACAGCGCTACTGCCCTTGCACCGCAGCGGAGATTTTGAACTCTACAAACAAAGCGAGATTGCGCTCTCCAAAGGGGATTGGGTACGACTGACCCGCAACGGTTTTGACCAGCACAAAAAGCGGCTCAACAACGGCGAGCTGCTCACGGTAAGTTCGGTGAACAAAAAGGGTGAGTTGGTGCTACAAAATCCCGTTAGCCGCGCCAAGTTTCATCTGGACAAGGACTACGGGCATTTGGCCCATGCCTATTGCATTACCTCGCACGCTTCGCAGGGAAAAACGGTGGATGAGGTGTTTATTGCCCAACCCGCCGCGACGTTTCCCGCCACGGACGCCAAGCAGTTTTACGTTTCGGTGTCACGGGGTCGGAGTGGAGTGCATATTTATACCGACAACAAAGAAGAATTAATGCAGCACGCCCAGCGGCTTGGTGACCGACAATCGGCCATGGAGCTGGTGGGTAAAAAGAACCGCACGCACGAACTGGCGGAACAACAGCTGCGAAACCAGCGCAGCAAGTCACCTGCAATTGTTAAAAATAAAGCCCCCATGAAGGACAAGCCCTCCCCGCACAAATCCAAAGACCGACACTATGAACCCGAACTTTAAGCTACGTTTTGACCAGATGAAAGAAAGCAACCCCGCAGATACTGCCCCCGAAAAGGAGATGGGGGTTGCTTCCAACGAGTACACCTTGGCTCGCCCGCTGAATTTGTGTTTGGTATGGCCCGACGGCAAACGTTTTTTTCTGAGTTATTCATATCTGATTGCGGGCGAGTTTAATCCTGAGGGCGAAACCAACCGCATCCAATTGTACTTTACAACCTACCAGGTTTCGTTGAAAGGCTACGGACTGGAAGCTCTGTTCATGGCGCTGCTCGAACAGTTACCGCACCAACTTATAGCCATTGAATCCAGATACGTCGTCAGCGAAGAAGCCCCGGATGGAACTGTCATTGAAATTACGGTCGAAAAAACGGGAGAATAACCAAAGGCTATTTTCTATTCCGAGATAGTATACCAAGCTCCTTTTTGAATAAAGGCTTCGTCACTATAACGGATTTTTTCAAAAAGGGATTATTCGTGAACTAACTTTTCTCGGTAGCTGTTCACCTTGTATCTTTATTGGCATGATATTTTATCGCGCGCGCGTTTCTCAATATAAATTCACATTAATAAGGCATCCGTTTAGCCCGACTAAAGCTCATTCCAAAAAGACTTTTTTTCCTTATTTTTTTAATATGAAACGAATATTTATACTATGGATTTGAGACAGACCCAATTTCTACTAAAGAGTACGCGAAGAGTACTTCTGCAATTTTCTATCTCCCGTTTTTTAAAGGTTTGATTTCTAAATTCAATTCTTAAACTATGGGAAGGAGTGTTATTGCTCGTCAGGATGGTGATGATTACCAAGCTAAGTTTTTTTGGCTAAAGGCTTGTTGCTTGAATCAATCTCATACGCGGGTTAAAAAAGTTGCTTGGGAGTTGGACGGTACTTTTGGCTTTGATGATGTTGTGGTTTACTATGAACCGGCTATTAAAGACTGGAGCACAGGCACAAATATTGCTGAAGAATACTTTCAGGTGAAATTCCATGTAGACCATGACAGGGGTTTTACATGGCAAGCGTTTATGGAACCAGAATTCATCGGTGCAAAACAAGATTCGCTATTGCAACGGCTTTATAAAATTTACCTTAAAGATCCGATTAAATTCGCCAATTGCCGGTACTATATCATCAATACTTGGGGCTTAGATCATAGTAATGATCTCAAAAACCTGTTGAATAATATTGGAGGCATTCGATTTCAGGTGCTGTTTACAGGAGGAGAAAAATCAAAATATGGCGAAATCCGTAAGGCTTGGAAAGAACACCTTAAAATGGGCAGCGATGATGAATTGAAAGCCGTTTTAGCCTCACTACGCATCAAGCATAGTTATGATGATGAACAGCGTTTAAGAGAAAATCTCAACAATAGTCTTTTACTTTCAGGTCTAAAGCCTATTCCTGCTGATCAGCTCTCCGGTAAATACGGAGATTTAATTCAAAAGCTTCACAAAACCGGCAGGAATATTTTTACAAAAGATGAAATTTTAGAAATCTGCAGACAGGAAGAGCTTCTGGCCGAAGTGCAGGAAGCACGGCAGGAAGACGCTTTTGTTATCGGTGTACGAAGTTTTCAAAGGGGGGCCGAGACGCTGGAATTGGAAGTCCATACAATAGCTTGCTTTCTTCACTGCTTTTCCGGCCGGTTCTTATTGGAAGAGTACGCTGAAATGGAATACATTAAATTGGAATTGGAACGTGTTGCTCAGGAAGCCATTTCGTCTAAAAAGCGGATATTCGTACATTTGGATACACATCTGTCCATTGCTTTACTACTTGGTTATCATATGGACAGTAAATACGGCGGACTGGATATAACGGTAGTACAAAAGACGTTTTCGGGTAAACTTCAATGGCGCGCAGAGGCAGAAAAGATTCGCGAGTATCAGGAACCGTTGTGGATTGTTGAAGAACAGGCATTTTCAAATGAGGGCTCAGATATTGCACTTACGATTAGTGTTACGCACGATATACGAACGCCGGTAAATGCTTATATACAAGAAATGCTGCCGAATGTAAGCCGCAGCATTGACTTCATAATTAGCCCGAAAACGGGGCCAGTCTCAATCAAAGATGCCAATCACATTATGGCAGCCATCGGAGACTTGATTGGTACTGTGCGATCCAGAAGGTACGGGTTATCTGCGAAAGGTCAGCTTCACCTGTTTATCGCTGCACCTAATGCGTTAGCCTTTTATTTGGGGCAACGTATTAAGCCTTTAGGTAAGGTAACATTATATGAATTTGATTTTGAGAACGAAAGAGAGGGTGGTTATCATCCTATCATTACTATACCTTAAATTTATCTCTAATGAAAATTAACTCTTACTTTAGTGACTTTTTATCCGATATCAGGCTTACTTCCTCACAGAAGGAAGATTTGAAGAGAGGCCATGAAACGCTTCGTAGACGACTGAATGAGTATGATGATTTAAAGTCAATCATCGTATCTACCTTCCTTCAAGGAAGTTACCGCAGAGCGACCGCCGTTCGGCCTCTGAATGGCAAAAGGGCTGATGTTGACATTATTGTTGTGACAAATCTGGACCGCTATAACCTGACACCGCAGGAAGCTATTAATAAATTTATTCCGTTTTGTGATAAATATTATAAGGGGAAATATAAACTACAAGGTCGCTCTATCGGTATAGAACTTTCTTATGTAGATTTGGATATTGTGGTAACTGCAGCGCCATCGGAGGTGGATTTAGCAGCCCTGAAATCACGAAGCGTTACCACCGACCTGATGTTGGAGGATTTCGGCGGCAATTATGAATGGAGACTATCAAAAGGTTGGTCTGAACCGGACTTTCACAAAGGGTATGTTTATCTTTCAGAATCCGTCCGTTCCGAGCCTGAATGGAAGATAAATCCACTTTGGATACCCGATCGCGATGCTGAAGAATGGGTCGAAACTCATCCGCTGGAGCAAATCCGTTGGACCAGAGACAAAAATAAAAACACAAACGGACATTACGTGAATGTGGTAAAAGCACTTAAATGGTGGCGTACATTGAAGCTAACGAATTTAAAATATCCAAAGGGATACCCAATTGAACACATGATCGGTGATTGCTGCCCGGACAATATTACGTCGGTAGCCGAGGGCGTTTGTAAAACTATGGAAGCAATCATTGCCAAATATCAAATTCAGCATTTGCTTGGGACTACTCCTGTATTGCCTGACCGAGGGGTACCGACACATAACGTTTGGAAGCGGGTATCACCTGATGATTTTGCCGAATTTTATGAATCCGTACAAGAATATTCAAAAATAGCCCGTGAAGCCTTTGAGGCCGACAAGCTCAAAACCCAAGTAACTAAGTGGCGAGAGCTGTTTGGTGAAAAATTCCCTCCTTATGAGGGGAATGAAGAGGAAGAGAGCAAGAGCCGGAATCTTACTGCGCCGCTTGGCGGATTTACTCCAAGAAAAGAAAGTTCAGACGTTACCCCGAAACGATTTGCCTGACAGAGAGCCTACGAAAGAATTGAGATCAGCTCGGCGTCTTTTGGAAGATATGCCGGGTTATGAGCGATTGGGTGATTTTTATTGGGAGGAGCGTTTAGAAAAGTGGGTATTGCACATACGAATGACTATTGATGTTCCGGAATCGGAATATATACCAACCGTTACTGAGTGGCGAGTCATCATTGATCCGCAATACCCACTTGGTCAAATCTGTTTTATGCCTGATGAGAATAAAGGCATAAAACATACTTTTCAGCATCAAAATAATAATCGGCTGCTCAATAATTCTAAGTGGCGTTCGGGAAAGATATGCTTAGACACCGGACAAGGTACTTGGGGAAGAAAAAAATATTCACCGGAACCTGTTGATGCTATTAATCGTCTGAAATGGCATGTTGAACGCTGTCTTATTTGGCTTGAAGCTGCGGCAACAGATACCCTTATAGAGAACGGTGATCCTTTTGAGTTACCGGATTTTCCAACATCTACCGATTATCGGATTGCCTTCAATGAAGATAATGACTCTTTTGTTAGGTGGCAAAGCGAACAACGCAGTAGCGGTTTTTTTAATTATAACCCGCTGGACCAACAGCCGGAAACATATCCTATTAGTCGCTTTGACATTTTTTCAGAAGAAGTCGCTGCAAAAGTATGGGGATCATACATTAATGATCGAAACAAGTACTCCAAGAATCGAAATAAAGAAAAAGCAGGCCTATGGTTAATGCTTAAACGCATTCCTGTAATGAAGCCCTGGCAGATTCCTTATACTTTTAAAGAGCTTGACGCTGTATGCCAAGCTCAAGGAATCAATCTGTTACAAATCCTGCTCAAAACCTATTCGAGAAGTAAACGTGAAAAAATAAAGTTGGACCTGGTTGCGCTGGGATTTCCTGTCCCCGTTCGAATTGGTTCTCCTGAGGAGTTGATTCATTGGTTTGCCTTCAAATTGATCTTACCTAAATTAAATGGATTTCGGGATAATGAAGTACTGTGGAAACAACAATTTACTGAACTTATTTCCGGCACTGCCAAAATTCAATGGATTAAAACGGAAAACTGGAATTCTATGCAATTAACCAACAGAGGGAGAATTTCCGAGGATCTTACCAATAGTCGAATTTTATTTATTGGAGCCGGTGCGCTTGGAGCCACTTTTGCGGAGCTATTCGGCCGTCTTGGGTGCAGTAATCTTACTTTTGTGGATTATGATAAAGTCCATGCAGGAAATCTTTCTCGTCATACATTGACATTAAATGATGTAGGGAAAAATAAAGCGGAGGCATTAAGCACCCATATAAATTCAGTGTTTCCTTTTCATCGATGTACATTCAGAAAAAACGGTTTGGAGGACACTCTTAGCAAAGAAGCAGCATTTCTTGATGGTTTTGACGTTGTTATTGATGCCACCGGTGAAGATGATGTAATTCAACTTCTCAGCAATCATTTATCAAGTAAGTCTACACATTTTATTTCTGTTTCTACAGGTTACAATGCTGATCGCCTCTATTGTTATCTGGCTACTAATTCTAAATTTGCCAATCTAAAAAATAGCTTTAAAGAAAGAATAGATCCGTTTTTACAGCAGGATATCACTATAATGCAAAAAACTTCAGAAATTATAGAAGGTATAGGCTGTTGGCATCCGTTATTTCCGGCTCGAATTGACGATATCCAAATGTTGGCAGGTGCAGCCTTCAAGATAATTGAACAACAACTTTCTCGACCAAAAGAGGAACGCCTTGTTGTCATTGAAAAGCAATATGCTGACGGAGAATTTACCGGTGTGATGATTAAAAATATATAATGATGATTTTTAAATCTAAAGATGGAAGATCTGCTGTCGAGGTTTCTCAAAGTATACAGAAGAACATTGAAAGTTATTCTGCCATTTCCGGCAAAAACGAAACAGGCGGAATTTTGATTGGCAATTACAAATGGAATCAAACTCTTGCTGTCATTAGTGAAATCACAGGTCCGCCATCCGATTCTAAAATGGGTCTCACTTGGTTTAAACGCGGTATAAGAGGATTAAAACAACTTATTGAAAAAAGCTGGATAAAGGGACATTATTATATTGGGGAATGGCATTTCCATCCTTATGCTTCCCCAAACCCCAGTAGACAGGATATACAGGAAATGAAGAATATTGCAACATCGAAAATATATAACTGTCCTGAGCCAATACTCGTAATCATTGGCGGATGTGTTGATAATTTTAAATTGAGAGTTTTTGTATCCTTAGGCAAAAATCAATTAATTGAGCTATATTCATGATGAGAAATGTAAAAATTTTTAAGCATTTTTATTTCTTTCTAAAGGTCGTATTTATACTCAGTCGGACAGAGCTGAACTCGGTCCGACTGAGAGAAAAATTTAATTATTTTTTATTTTTACGACGAATCACGATAGCAATTGATTGACCAAGAATTGTCAGGGACAGGTTAAACCCGTCTTTATCGCCGTGTTCCCAAGCCACTCCAGTAATAATCCAATCTTGCTTTTCACTCCCTTCTTTGGCTTTCAGGTAGTAAGCCGTATGCGTAGGTGATTTTTTCGTAGTTTGATTTTCAGTAGTCATCATCCATTCTCCTTTGTTGTGTGGTAGATGATGGAAGCAAAACGGGCTCAAAAAGAACCAGATAGCTCCCCGAAGTAACACGAAGTCAGTGATGTTTTTTACAAGGTAAAAAGCAGGGATAAGCGCCAGCTGGGTCTTTGTGCTAGGCTTACTATTCATCAACACCTTCAACAAAGCAGGCATAGCATGAATACTATCCGAGATGAAAAAGCATATCTCATCTGGCTACCCCCCTACGGAACTGGGAGGGTGTGAATATACTCCACGGCTTTTTGGGCATGAGAAGCGGCGGAGAAAATAAAACGCTTGTCGTTTTGTAGTACCTGCAACCACGATTGAATGTAAGCGGAATGTTCTTGCTCGGGAATAGGTTCAAAACCTAAATCGGCCGCTAAGAAACACGCCCCTAATTCGGCCACCAATTCTTCTTTGGCATAGCCTTCATCGCCATACTGTTTGCGGCCTAAATCACGGTTTAGGCGAGAAGGATGCTTGGTCCAGTGGGTCAATTCGTGCGCCAATGTTCCGTAGTAGGCCACGGCACTTTCAAAACTTTCCAGCGGCGGCATTTGAATGCGGTCGGTCAACGGATGGTAAGCGGCCTTCGTACCCGTGTAGATGTCCGCTTTGGTTTGGGCAAAAAAATCTTCCAACGTTTGTATGCGCTGCGGCGCGTTGTCAGGCATGATGGTTTCAGGAACCGCATAGTAAGAAGCGGGTAGCCCTTCGATTTGGGCGGCATTGAACACCGTGTAAGTTTTGAGGAAAGGAATTTGACGGAAATTAGTTTCGCCATCGGGCGTTTCTTCATCCCGAACTATTTTATCGGCATACACCACTTGCTCGCCTTTCTCACCCTTGCGGACGTTGGCTTTGAGTTCAATGGCCTGATTAAACGTCATCCAATGAGGTAATTGATAGCCTTTTTCGGCGGCGGTTCCCCACAGCACCAAGGTATTGATACCCGAATAGGGAATGTTGTTCCAACGCAGCGGGCGCATCACCTGCCCCGCCATTTGCTGCGAATTCCACGGCTTGCGCCAGGTCAGGTGTCCCTTTTCCAAATCGGCGAGGATTTTATTGGTGACGCGGGCGTAAATGTCAGGTTGTGATGTCGTTGCTGGTTTCAAGGAAGCCTCCGTAAAAGTTGGGTAAAAAGAGCGGGTTGGTTGTTAGTTTTCAGGAGTTGATTTCCTTTCTTTTCCTGGGAATGACGGGGATTGCCTTCCCGACGTAAGAGCGAAGAAGCCCACTTGAATTTTGGTTGGGCGGGGAATGCGTCAGCAGGCGAAAATTATGGTTGGCGGACTGAGTGGCGTCGGGTACATCCCCTTGTTGCATTCAGAGGAATAGAAAGGCGATAAAACGAAAAAACAAATGGAGCGTTTCCAACGTCAACTGGGCATCAAACCATCATCTGCCAACGAACAATAACGGTGCGGCGTAACAATCAGGTGGTCGATGACGGAAATTTCCAGCAGCTTGCCCCCTTGCATTAATTTACGCGTCAGGTCTAAGTCGGCCTCGCTGGGTTTGAGGGTTCCCGAAGGGTGATTGTGGGCCAAAATGAGGCTACTCGCTCGGGTCTTTAGGGCGGTGGCAAAGATAATTCGAGGGTCAACCAGACAGCCCGTAATGCCCCCCGTGGCAATATCAGACACCCCCAAACAGGTATGTCGGCGGTCGAGCAACAAAATTTTAAACTGTTCGACGAGTTCAATACGATTGTCGTCCCAACTTTGGCGCAAAATGTCATAGGCTGTCGAGGAACTGGTAATTTGAATACGGTCTTCAAAAGGGATCTTGTTTTTATAAACAATCTCGACTTCGTTGACACGGTAAAGCGCTCGAATATCTTCTTGCAGCATGACAAACCCTCCCTACATGGACAAATTACGTTGGTGCATGTGCCAAGCATTGACGTCTTTGTGTGGCGCATAAACGGCATTCATGGGTTGGTGGGTGAGTCCCTGCTGCGTTTTACAAAAGTCGGCCAAGGTGGCGGTTGCTTTTTCACCCGCAGGGTCATTGTCCATCCAGCTGTAGGCCAGTTGATACCCGTAGTTGTGGAGGTAAGGCAGGGCTTGCTTGAGGCAAGCTAACGAATTGAGGACAATGGCATCGCCATTCAGTCGGTGGTGATTGGTCTGGGCAAGGGCCGACAAATAATCCATAAACCCCTCAAAGAGGTGGATGCTGTTGGGCTTGGGAGTTGTCCCGCGAATAAAACTAATCGCCTTGGGGCGCAGACAGCCTTTGAAAAAAGGGTTTCTGAGCTCAAAACCGCCCTCTTCGTTTTCAAACCCCAAGGCAAAAAAACTTTTTTGGGTCTGTGGATTGCGAAGGTGAAGTTCTTTGAGGTGTTGGCGGGCGAGTGCCAGCGCTATCCCGCGTTTTTTGAGGTAATTAATGAGCCCCAAATGTTGAATGGGTTTCTTGGTTTTTAGCAACAGGGCGGCATCGGGTGGGTTTTCCTCTGGAAAGACAATGGGAGTGATTTGGTAGGCGGCTCCCACCATGTTTTTAATCCAGCGCAGGGCATCGGAAACGGTATGGTCTTGGCGGTGGGATTTGAGGTAGAGGCACACAAAATGCACCAAGTCGCCGCCGATTCCCTCGCCGAAGTCGTACCAAAGGTTGGATTTTAAATCGACCTGAAAACTGGCCGTTTTTTCTTGGCGCAAAGGCGAAAGATACCACGCTTTGAGTTGCGTGACGCGTTGGGGAGGTGTTCCAAGCCTGTCCAGAATTTCAGTCATGGGAATGGTTTTGGCATCGGCTATGTTCATAGCGGTGCTCCGTTCAATAGGGGATGGTGAGGAGAAGAAGAAAAGTAAGCGCGGTCAGCTACTGAGGCGTTGCTCAATGAATTTGTCCAAGTCGGAGCGACGGTAACGCACGGCGCGTCCAATTTTGATGGGCTTGAGGTCGTAACGTTTGGTACAATCCCAAACGGCCAGCGTACCAGGAGATACCCGAAGGTACCGAGCTGCACTTTTTCGATCCAGTAACGGTTCGTTCGTATTCTGCATACACCCTCCTCGTGGTTCAAAACCAATTACCTGCCTGACGCGATTTCCGTCACAGGAATATAGTCATCTTACGATAGGAAGATATTCACAGTCAATGGATAATGGATTCTATTAATGATAAATAAGAAGGGAACTGTGACGATGACAACAAGATTGCCCATTCGGGCAATGCTGTCCTATCGTACTTTATCAATGTAATCAGCGTATTCCTGCATCATTTGGATACGTTGGGGCAAAAACTGGGCTCGGTCGTAGGCTCGGTCAACGCTGCTTTTGGGGACGTGTGCCAGCTGTCTGTCCGCAATTTCGTGCGAATAGCCCAGTTTTTCTTTTAATATCCCCAACGCCAAGGCGCGGAATCCATGCCCCGTCATTTTGCCATTGTACCCCATTCGTTTGATGGCAACGAGCATGGTGTTTTTGGACATGGGTTTTCTCGGGTTGTAATACCCAGTAAATATAAATTCTCGACCAGCATTGATTTCTTTTAGCTCCTGAAAGAGGGCCAGTGCTTGCCGTGATAACGGCACAACGTGGGGGAGGTTCATCTTCATGCGTTGGGCAGGAATAACCCACATGGCTTTTTCAAAATTTATTTCTTCCCATCGTGCTTCCACCAGTTCGCAGGTGCGGACAAACGTTAAAAGCAGTAGGTGGAGGGCTAAAAACGTTTGACGATGAAGGTGGCGTCGATAATCGTTGAGGCACGTTAAAAATTCGGGAAACTCATCGACCGAAATAGAAGCATAGTGCCCTCGTTTAAATTTTTTAAGGGCGGCTTCTAAACCATACGTAGGGTCATTCTCGGCCCTGCCCGTCGCAATGGCATATTTAAAGACGTGGCTACAGGCGGCCTTCATCCTGCGGGTTAAGTCAGGCGCTGTTTTCTCCATCTTTTGTAGGCAGTTCAGCATCTGTAGCGGTTTTATCTCTGTCAGTGGAAAGTGGCCTAAAAACGGAAATACGTATTTTTCAAAGCGGTGTTTGATGATTGTTGCGTGTTTTGGTTTCCACAAGGGAACTTGTTTCCAGTACCATTCCATTGCCATCGACTTAAAGTCGAGCTGTTGGTTCAACGCATTTATTTGAGCCGCCTGCTGGCGTTTTAAAACGGGGTCAATGCCCGCCTTGATTTCTTTTTTAATTTCTTCTTTGGCCTGACGAGCCCCCACGATGGAGACATCGGGGTAGGCACCAATCGAAATCCGTTTTTCTTTGCCATAAAGTCGGTATTTGAGCCGCCAGAGTTTGGTGCCCGCAGGGGTGACTTCAAGGTATAAACCTTCCCCGTCTGCCATTTTATAGGATTTGATTTTGGGTTTGGCGGCCTGACAGGCCCTATTCGATAAAGCCACTTTAAACCTCCTGATTCTTGGTACTGAGGCTGAAAACAGCCGCCACGACCAGCCATTGCATGCCCCCAATCATGCCCCCACTTTTGGTTACTGTGGGTGCATGACAGGTAGTGAGGGTTAAACCAAGGATAGCTTTAACGTACTGCGAAAATTGAATAATTTTCGCAGCAGTAATGAGAAATAATGTCAGTAAAAAAAAGAATGGTGCCGGATGTCGCATCGCCATTTCCCTCCGAAGTACTTGAATTGATTAGGATTGTAACGGATATTTCGGTGGGATGCCCCCAATCATGCCCCCAACGGCTATTAATGCCCGTCTAACATAGATTATCATCCGGCCGTTCTTTGTGCAACTAAAGTTTGTAGAATACCCTCACTAAAAAAACGGTTGGACCGCCCAAATGAACTTCTAAGATTCTATTGGCCTTTTATAAGCTTCTATCCAATCACTTTGTTGATAACGTTGGGTTAGTCCCAGGCAAATCATACAGAACCAAAATTTTTAAATTGTTTTGATACCCCAGTTATATTCAAGCGATAGTCAACCATTTCATGACTAGCTTTGTAATAATCCGCAATCTGTGCGACTGTCATGCTACGTCGCATAGCCCAGACTAAACCTTTACGGGTCATTTGTAAGGTCGCCCCTAAATATTCCGCTTCCTGTTCATGCTGTGGGTTATAACGTCGTAAAAATGGCAATTCAGGTAGGATAATATCCTCAGGAAGCGGATGTTTGCATACCAGATGCGCCAACTCGTGCATGATAGTACTCTGCTGACGGCCTAATGTATGATTTGTATTATGGATGATAATTTTCTCGCTAAACTGATTGACCATATAAAGGCCTGACCAGCCTGTGAGGCGTTCCAGCCATTCTGGTTCAATTCCATAATCTGAAGCTTCGCAGATACTGACTTTAAGATGATTAGCTAGACGAAAGGCACACAAATGTCCACAGTGATGCACATTTAATTCGTCTCTAAATTTTTCAGCCAATCGTTCGGCTTTTGCAGTAAAGCCTTTGGGTAGTAAACTCGTTTTAATTTTCACTGATTGGTCGGGGGGACTTAGTTGAATAAGCTAAGTTAACCAGTTTTACTAACATTTGCATTGTTTCAGCATCTAATTCACGATCAGCTCTCAGATGAGCAACAATAGTTTGTTGGGTGGTATTGGACTCAGCTACTTCTTCATTACGCATCACAAATGTATCTGTAGGTACTTCTAGCCAAAGGCAGATTTTTATAAACGTGTCGACGTCAGGGATTTTACCTTGCTCAATTCGGGATAATGTTGCGACACTCACGTCTCCAATTTCCTCGGCTACAGTCCGTAAGCCATTTTTACCACGTCGTGCTCTCAGCATTGTGGCCAATAAATCGGTATTTAGTGTCGTACTCATAGTTATAAAATGTTACACATGTGCAAAATATTGAAAATATTTTCTCTTTGATGAAACAAAATAAACTTGTCTTTTGTTGCACATGAGAGAAAGATATTACACGTGCGAAACAACAACATGTTTTTCTCTTTACCAAATCTACAACAAAGTAATGTAAACCCAGAAATAACATTCGGGATATTTTATTTTTATAAACCATAAATTTGGAAATCATGGGAAACCATCGAAACGGAACACCGACAAGACAAAGAAATCAAACTCCAAAAATTCAGATCAGTACGGCTGCCACTGGCGGAAATTCTTTCCGAAATTTAGAGAATGATACAATTTCGATCAGGCTTGAGAAAGTGGATTCAAATGCAGTTAAACAAGCAAAAATCAAAGATGTTGTGACGCTGAGTTTGGAAGAAAACATTTTCGAAGTCTCACTACAACAGCAGAGAATTGGAACAATTCCTGTTGCCTTTAACTCAATTCTTTCTGCTCAAAGGATAAAGCAAGCACGCATTGAGTTGATTCGGTTGAGCCCTACTTTGGAAGTAATCATTAAAGTGTCACTAAACTCGATTAGATAATGGGTAGTCCAATATTGAGACCCCAATCTAACGATTTCGGTGGGCTCTTTTATGATTGCGAGAGTAGTTGTCCTGCCTTTTCTGCTTGCGGAAGAAAAATTACCGCGCCTTGTGGATGTGCGTGGAAATTATCAAGTGGCATGCGACACGAATGTTCAAAGTGCTATATCATTTGCCGTGAGCGCAAGGAAATAGGCCCAGAAAATTCTCAATATACTTTTTCCGATTATTTGGCAGAAGGCAAATTCCTTGAACAAGTATCCATACAGCAGGAGAGAAAACTTCTATTTCCTCTATACGTGCCATATTTTACGTATTTTTATCAAGGGAAGAGCTTACCTATTCGGTGGGCTGCAGCGAGCATTGATACTTTATTTAAGAGACGAGTTACACTCAAGGGTGTTTTGAGAACCCAGTTTGGTACAGAAGTGGATACCCGTCGTTACCTTCATGTTAATGGAGATTGCAATCTTTGGGTCATTCTTAATGGGAAAGATAGTCATTTGGAGAGTTTTTGGGGTATGGGTGAAGAAAATCGGTTACAAACCTTACAGCAGTTAAACGAGATTGGGTTCTCTTTAGGAACAGGGGCAACATTCTCTGTCTCTGATTTAACGCATATGAATACCCCCATGCCTCAATCGCACAATATTGCTATGTTAAAACGCCATCATCAAATTATTCATGAACTACAGAAAACAGGTTTTTACTCAACCCCAAACCTATATTGGAATGATGAAGACAGGAATGAAATAGAACGCTGGGCGAATTGGCTAATCGCAAATCCGAACATTCAATCCATTTCCCGAGATTTTACCTCTACAAAAAATCTCTCCACCGTCCTAATTAAAATGAACGAGTTAATACAGTTGTTAAAAATGGTGGGGAGATCCTTCCATGTTGTTATCGTGGGAACAGGAGTAACTACAGCACCGAAAGTGATAGAATTACTGGCTCGAAACGGTCATACAGGTACTATAGTTACCGCATCACCTATTTTTGATGGAGGAAAAAGCGCAATAAAATACGAGATTGAGCATGGAGCTATCGTTCGTGTTAAAGATTCCGACACAGCTCGTTCAGAGCTGATTTTAAATAATATGAAAGTTTTTGAACAAATGCTTTCGGCTACCGTAATGCGGGCAAACAGCAACTATAAATTCTTGAAAAATCTTTATTAAGAGAATAACATTTTAGATGTTCCTATTGGTATTTATTATTTTAATTTGAGTCGCTGTGACTGTTTTCATCGGTCATGTATCTAGAAAACCATTCTAGACTTCTCTGCAAAGTGAATTTGTTCTCATAAATGTCCCGATACTCCACTTTTAAATTAATTGAAGAAAGTTGTTTTCGAATAGATTCTATTTCGTCCAGTGAATGGCTTTCAATATTTTTCTCGAACACTACCAAATAGGCATTCGGCAAGATGATCTTTTTCGCCGTATTACTGAGCAAGATGTGCCAATAAGATTTAGGGTCTAAATTCAAACAATCGCTAATGGCAGAATAGGAATGCCCCTGCTTGATAAATGTAAGCGTATCAATGAGCATGGGACCCAATCCGTTATTTTGGACATGAATATAAAGACGCTTTTTTTGATCTCCCAAATTAACCTGACCCAAAGGCTTGAGTGACTTTTCATTATGAATCCGTTGCAGATACAATTGATAAAACGTAGCCAGTAATGCCAACACGGAAATGATAATCGCCAAGAAACACCTACCCGTTTTCAAGAAAAAATAGCTCTGACGATCTCAGAAATTTCCCCGCATCTTAATCATTACTTTGTTAACAGCGGGTAAATCTGGCAGAGAAAACGAGGAAATTAATGCTTATAGTTGTTCAACAGAAGCCAGAATTTTATCCAACAGACTGTCAAAATCGGGTTGCCCCTTGTAATACAACGAAGCTGTTTCCTTATATCTCTTTCGGAATTGCGCTCTTAACGCAGGGTCGCTCAACAAAAACGCTTCATTTTCTCTGATTGAAATTTCTTTGTCTTTGGCAGGAAATCGCTCGTTTTTGTGGGCGTGGTAGGCAGGTGTTCCGATAAATTCCTGCACGTCGGGGTGGTTTAACAATCGGGCAACATCATAATATTGCCTCATTAAATTCGGACGTATCCCTGCCCCGTTTTGCATCTGACGAAACTTCGTCGCAATCGTTTGAAGCTTTTCGACAAAGGTATAGCCGAGGTGATAGCAAGGAATATCAACGGCACGGTTATCCACGACTTCAATCGCCGAATTGCCTTTGATCCTTTCATAGGCCCAAGAACTTATCAGACGTTTTTGATTTGGGGTCACCGTATCAAAACCCGCTTCCAGTAAAATCCCCTCTTTTACTCCACTCACAGCATCGGTTTGACTTTGATAGTACAATCGTATGCCGCCACTGCGATAATAATCCGTATCGTCAAAGGCATAATCCCGCTCGATGGAAACGATCCCCTCAATCTGAATCGTTTCAGCTAACCAATCATAAAATTTCTTTCGCGCTTGGGCGGTCTTCGGGTTCGTGTTTTTGGGATTCTCGTTGATGTTGAATTCCTTCGGAGGGGTGATATGAATGTCGATATCCTCCGAGAAACGGTCAATGATGCCATAGCCTTTTGATAACGACGTACCGCCTTTCAACTCAAAATCAAATCCCTGTTTTTTCAGCCCGTTTAAAACGTGCATGATCCAATAATCTTTTTCAATCAGGCCCGCCAAGATTTGGGTTTCCTCTTCCAAAATCCGTAAAAGTCCTGAAAAACTGTTGTGTTGATGCAGATAGGGAAGCGACATAGGGGTTATATTTCCATTTGCTGTATAAAGGGAGCCAGTAACTTTTGGGTTTTCACGTTGCCGTATTCCGCGATGGCCTTCCGTAGTTTTTCTTCATCCATGGTCATGGCTTTGGAAAAGACGTGTTTAAGAACGGCTTTTTGATCTTCGGCCAGCGTATCCAGATTGTTGACCAGATCTACCAGTAAAAATTCTTCGGTTACTTTTTTGGGAAAGTGAGGTTTGATGCGAAAATCAAAGTTGCGATTGCCCAATTTAAACTGCCCGTGGCGTTTATGATTATAGACGGTGCGTTGGTTATAGAGCTGCGTCGTACCAACTCCTAAACTGTTATAGGCGTTGGGGGACGTGACCAAAAAACGATCATCTTTCAGAAAGCTGCGGATTAGGATTTCTTCGTTGGGCGGCAGTTGCCCAAAAACGGTTTGCTCCGGAGCATAGTATAATCCTTGGGAGAGTTTTTGCAGCGTTCCCTCTTCCAATAGTATATCTAAATGGCGGTCAACGGACTTAGACCATCGGGTCAAATCACTTCGGCGGTACACCTTGCCCGTCTCCAAATGTTGTTTTAATTCATCCAGTTTCATCTTGTTCCCCTCCGTAGATTGATACTATCACTCTTTATTGGTAAATGCAAGAATTTTCATTTAAAATTCATGCAAATTTACGATGATAATCTTTACTTATCAATGCCTTAAATTACAAAAATACACCAGAAAGGTAGTGAAGAATTCTTCTTTACCATTGGAATGGGGCTTAGTGCTGATTTTCTCTGTCGGTCTTGTGTCTAGTGAACCATTCCAAGTTTCGCTCCAAGGTAAAGGTATTATCGTAGATGTCCCGATAATCCACTTTCAAAATAATCAAAGAGAGTTGTTTTCGGATTGGTTCGATTTCTTCCTGTGAGTAATTTTCGATGTTTTTCTCAAACACGACCAAATAGGTATTCGGCAAGATGACCTTTTTCACTGTGTCACTGAGCAATATGTGCCAGTAGGATTTAGGGTCTAAATTTAAACAATCACTGATGGCACTATAGTGATGTCCCTGTTTGGTAAAGGTGAGCTTATCAATCATCATCGGGCCTAATCCATTATTTTGGATATGGATATAAAGACGCTTTTTTTGGTCTCCCAAATCAACCTGACCCAAAGGCTTGAGTGATTTGGCGTTGTGGACACGTTGCACATACGCTTGATACAACGTGAGTAGCAGGGCTAACACGGAAATGACAATGGCCAAAGATTACCTCACCTACCAAAAGAAAAGTGCTTTCTGAACGATTCAGGAAGCACTTTCAGGCTTATATCATTTCGTAATCCCGTAGCAATTTCAAGCGTTCTCTGGCCTGAAGCTGATAGATTTGGGGAATAAAAGTATGGTAGAGACTGCATTGAGGGTCTTTGCCATTGACTCGGTAGATGGGGCAGCCACTGGTGCAAACAGACTTGTATTTGCATAAGGAGCAATCTTTCGATTTTTGATCTTCGTAATGACTGCCTCGCTCAATCATGTCCACCAGATCCAACTCCTCATCGAAGATGGAAAAGGCGGGTTGTGACTTATCACCTGCATGAACGTGGCAATAATTTAAGGTGCCATCCACATAAATCGCTCCGCCCGAAAATCCCGATGCACAGGTTTGGAAGCCCAACGCATTGAGTTTGAGGTCGCAAAATTGATGCCGACGCGAAAATTGCCATCCCGTTTGAATGGCTTCCCGCATGATCATATATGACTCCGACAGGTATTTTTCCAGTCGCTCCGCGTCAATGTCTTCTCCTTTAACGATGGAATAGCGAAACGGTACATCCAATGCAATCAGATAGCGCGTCAAATCGGGTAACCCTTCCAATTTGTGGTTAGTTACCACCGTATTGACTGATACGGACAAACCATGAGCCAATAATCGCCTAAGGTTTTCATCAACGATTTTGAAAGAACCAATACCATTCCGAAACGTCCGAGTGGCATCATGAGTGGATTCCAAACCGTCCAGGGAAATTCCATAGCTGATGCCCTGCTCCTTAGAAAAAGTGATAATTTCATCCGTCAGGATGGTCAAATTGGTAATAAAAGCGATGTCCAGTTGGCAACCTAACGCTTTTAACACTTCCTTGGCTTGAGGGATTAAGCTTTTCCAAGACTTGAACTGCGTCAATGGCTCTCCTCCTGCCAACCGAAATTTGACGTGGCGAATCTTTCTTTGTTGGACGGTTTGTACCAGCTTGTTAAGCAGTTGCTGTTTTACCTTTTCCGACATTCCTCCTGTGGTGTTTAGCGTCGAGATATAGCAATAACTACAGGAGAGATTGCAGCGATTAGTGGTGTGAATCCAAAAGTTGAGTGAAATGGGGGTAGCAGGACGCTCGGGCTGACTGAAATCCGTATCAAATCGAACAATCTCAGTAGCCGACAACATTTGCAGGAATGCTTCGAGTGTATCGGAGGGAATACCCAACCGAAGGGCTAACGTTTTGGTATCAGTCTGATCGTCAACGGCAGACAAGACGTTATATTGGCTTCTATTCAGAATCCGTAGAGAATTCGGATAGGCACAATTAACGACGTAGAAATGCTCCTCGTCAAGCGGACGTAAGAGCAGTTGAGGGGAGTTGATGGGAATCACGGTCGTTTCGATTTGAGGGGTCAGTATATCCAGTGCAATCGCAATCAGTGGCCGGCGAGGAATAAACGTATTCATCAGTGCCCATGCCTTGGGTCAAAACGGAAATATCATCGAAGAGAAGGTCATTTTCAGAGAAGGAAATCATGGTAAGTACACTTTAAGGTGAACGGATTCATTTATTTTAAACGGTTCATTAGGATATAAACAGTACTGGGGTGCCAGCGGCCGTCCCCGCGAAAAGTCGGAATACCGCGTTTGTTGAGTTCCTGAGAAACGGAACGCACGGAGGTAATTCCCTTATTTTTAAGCCGTTTCAGCAGTGGGGATAGTTTCTGAGCAAATTCTTCCGCTGCTTTTTTATTGGCGATGGCAAGCATTGTTCCATTTTTTCCCAGGATCACCCCTCGTCTTTTGGCCGCACTCAGCGCATCTTTTGTGTTTTCGCTGATGCGCTGCCGTTGGTCTTCGGCCACTGCTGCCAGAATATGAATGGTAAATCGGTTGGCGTGTGGATTATCGGTTACAACAATTTCTACGTTCGATTTAACGATTCCTGCAATTTGCTCTACGTCCCGACCCAGTCGATCAAGCCTTGCTACCACCAGAATTGCATTCATCTCCCTGCACAGTTCAAGTGCCTGTAACAGGCCAGCCCTGCATTTACGGGTTGATTTTACTTCCATGACTTCACGGATGAGCTCATATTCACTAAGCTTACAGTAGTTTTTCACGGCGATTTGTTGTGCTTCCAGCCCCAGACCACTTTTCCCCTGTCGGTGCGTTGAAACCCGATAATACGCAACTGCCTGTTTCATAATCCATTACATCCGATTTTGTCCGCAGGTTAACCATCGTTTATATTTGAACAGATTTGTTTTAAAATCCAGTTAGTCGTTCTGAGAAGAGATTAAAATACAGGGCTTTGCGAAAAAGGAGGAAGCTAAAAAAGAAAATATTTGTCTATGGGTAAACGATGGTTTACTCCTAAACAAATTTTACAGCAAGAATATTTTTGACGTACTTTATCGACCCAGATTTTATTCAAAAAGCTTTCCTTGAGGAATCGGTTTACCATGAATCCAAAAATCAACTAGGTCTTTTTCTCGGTCGTATAGCCTGCTTAATCGGCGAGGCATACCGTAATAGGTATCATTGATATTGTAAGTTGACCATTTGGAGCTTGGCTGCCATTGGTCTTTTTCATTCCATTGATATTCAGTACAAAGACGTTTTTGACCTTCCACCAATTCACCATATATCACATACTCTTTTATCACCAATCGCCACAGCGTTTTTCCGATTTTCATTGGGGAGCTCATGTAGTGAATTTTAGGATAGGCTGTATTCATTACGTTTTCCTTTTGGCTATGGGTTGCACCTATGCAACTCTGGCTCCCGCCGAGGGTGGGGGTAGCAAACGCAAGGGCGGCCAAGACTGAGGGGAATCACCCAACCTGCACAAAACACCGTGAAGGAAGGTAGGGGACACGGTCAGGGCCGTTTATCGAAGGCCCTTGTGGCGCGAGGGGAAAGCCCCCTTAGACGAGTTTATTTCTCATTAATCAAACACCACTGGTCCCTTCTGTTTTGCAGAGCTGGTTTATGCTGAAAGTCGATCTTTTTTTGATAAAGGTAATTACCTCATGTCCCGACTTATCCCCTCTGAACTCCGCGAAAGAATGATTGAAAATGCACGGGACGTGCTCAAAGGACGAGCAGAAGACCATCCACCCGTTGTTAAATTATTTTCTATAGCTGGCAGTGCTACTTGGCTTTTAAGCGAATTAAATCCTTTTGAGCCTACTATTGCCTTTGGTTTGTGTGATTTGGGAATGGGCTTTCCTGAATTAGGTTACGTGTCGTTGGAAGAGCTTGAAGTTATTCAGCACCCTTCTCTTCCCATCCCACTGATTGTACGAGACGAGCATTTTGACGCAGAATACCTAATGAGTGTGTATGCAGAAGCGGCACGTCAACACCAGGCTATCACTGAGAATCCAGTGCATTTGCAGCGAGCACATCAAAAATTGGTCGGTCAGCAGGGAAAATCCATACCTACACTTCCGTAATTCAGGATAGGAAAAGCCTTACTCAGGCTATTTTTTAGATTATTTACAACCTCTTTAAGGCCCTCATAAACTGAAATGTCATCTGTAGAATCTCTGTATTCAAAATCATCAAATATGTCATTTTGAATTTGATATATATTCAATAATGTTTCTCTATCTTGGGTGAATTTAGCCAAAATATCAATCGTTTGTGATTCTAAAATTTTATTTCATTTGCTTTAATTAGCTTCATTAAATTATCAGTCCCTATATTTAATTACTATAGTGGCTAACATTTTAATTTCGTAAGATGCTTCACTTGTTTTATAAAAATCATTTTAAAAATAATGAAATAAGATGCAATCAGGTTAATAAACCTTGTTCTTTCAATAGAATTTCTAGGTCTTTTAAAAACGACTCACTATCAAAATCTTTGATTTTTTTCTTTTCAAAAACTCCTTTAAGGTTCTCAAAATACTCTGTAGCAACATACTTTTTTCGCTGCTCATCATTCATATTTTTGTATATTTCAAAATCTAATTTGTATTCAAATTCCAATGCGGCTTCTTTTCTAAGTAATTTAGGTTTGCGTATTGGATGTAAGAATTCATATTCTTTTGAAACACAAATAAATCCTGAATATATTGTTAAAATATTGTCTCCATATTTTTTTGATTGAAAGGTTATATTTATTAAATCTTCCAAATCAGTAGTAAAGAATGGAAAAGGTATTCCATTTGATATTTCACTTCCAAATGTTAGTCTCATTTTGCTTCTTTCGTTAGAATTCATCTAAAATATTTATTGCCTGGAGGCAGAGTTCCATGGTTAAAGAAATAACCATAAATCATATACTTCTCAACAATCTTTATTTCTATCTGATTACCAAAATAAAAGTCGTTTCGAATAACTCCTCCAGGGACCATTTTATCCAGTTCACTTTGCCTATATCTTTGCTGCCCTATTGTAGTTTCTCCATACTTCCAAATATCCCCTGCTTTGAGAGTGACAGGATTTCCTCTTACATCTGGATATGTTCCTGCTTTTCTTACTCTTAATTCATATACACTACCTTGTGAACCTGCTGTTTTTTTAGCAATTCGATCAATTTCATTAGACATTTTCTGTACAAAATCGGTCGTTACAGCAGCATAGATACCTGTGGCAGCTAAAACAATAGGAATCAATGGGTCATCTGCTACTCCTACAACGGTTGCATCATCTAAAGCTAAAGCCGTAGCTAATCCTAATCCTGCTTGCACAATGGGGTCTTTGTCAGCAGAAGCAGATGATGGCTTGACAACTGTAGTTGAAGGAATAGAACTTGTAGAATGTTTGTTATTCCCCTTCTGCCCTTTCTCATCACCCCCTCCCGCTGCATTATACATTCCATCAAAACTAACACTACCCGTCGCATTTCTACTGCTCAATGTGCTATACCCATCTGAATACTCAAATTCAGGCTTCTTATCATCATATTCCAGCATTCCCGTTGGATCGGTTATATTGACGGGATTATTAAATCCGTATCGATAGGGCGTCATACTCGGTACGGCAGATGCCAATGGATCAATAGACCAGAACCGTGGCACCAGCGGATCGTACATCCGCGCCTTAGCATCAAAAACGCCCAAATCCTCATCGCGTTCATGGCCTGTAAAGACATACTGTTGCTTGCCCGCTGAGGAACGATAATAATTGAGTGATTTTAGACTTTCGCCCCACGCCCCGAAATTCTCCGTTTGGGTAATGGCCGCTACACCCGATGAATCCATAAACATCAAGCGTACATTACCCAGATGGTCGGTGTAGCTATACTCAATACCCAGTTTAGAGTAACGACCTTCGTCGTGCGCGATTTGATAAAGTGTATCATTCTGATAAACAGCGGCATCAACGTAGTCGGTT
Organism: Runella sp. SP2; assembly: GCF_003711225.1. Taxonomy (NCBI): domain Bacteria; kingdom Pseudomonadati; phylum Bacteroidota; class Cytophagia; order Cytophagales; family Spirosomataceae; genus Runella; species Runella sp. SP2. The sequence goes on from NZ_CP031030.1 coordinate 460,689, forward strand.
TTTACCCCCTCGGAAGTGATTTTACGAAGTTTGTTACCTGCCCCGTCGTAGTGGTAATCAATCCAACGGGCGCTGCTGAACTCAATGCGTTTGGTTAGTTCAAGATGATTGTATTCAATTTTTGAAATTCCTTTGTTGTTATCGGATTTGAGTGCACCATTCTCCCAATAGGTATAATCCGTTCCCGATACATCCTTAAACATTTCCAAGTCGTTGGCATTGGCAATGGCATCTGTTACTTGGCTGATACGGTTACTATTGGCACTTTGATAGGTGTAGCTGAGTTGGTCCACATAATCGTAGGTTCCGCTGCCCGTCTTGCCTTTGCGCCACAGCTGTTGCAGGTTGCCGTTTTTGTCATAGCTGACGTTTTCCAAGGAATAATTTTCACTTCCCACCCCTGTATAAGCAGCACTCGTGAGCCGATTGGCCAAATCGTAACTGTACGTATAACTCCTTGTTCCCCCATTGGGAGCTAGGGAGCTTGTCAGCCAGGTTTGTTTGCGAATATTTCCATCGTAGTAAGTGCCGTCGGCTTCGTAATCCAGCTTCATGGCAAACAATTGGCCACCTGCCAAAGAAGCATTGCCCCCCGCATCTAGGTTAATGCCTTTCAGATAGTCCCGAATGTGGTAGTGGTATTGAATCTGCTGTAATCCTACTCCTGCCGCAATGCCAGCCAAATAAGATTGGCCAGTGGTGGGAGTGATACTGACATTGGGCAGCAGCAGTACATACTCACGGGCAATGTCCTGTGTGTTAGCGGGCGGAGAACTCGTACGGGTAATATTGGCAGGTCGGGGCTTGATAGTTTTATTTTTCAGCCTACCTAGTGAATCGTATTGATACTGAGCCAATTGTTGTTTTGGCTGGCTGCCATAGGTGGAGAAGAAGGCCGTTTTTCGTCCCGTATGATCGTACTCATACTCGTGCAGGATGACTAAATCGCTCACTGCTGCGCGGCGGTAGGTAGTGCGTTGTTTGGTCAGCTCACCAGCAAAGGTATAGTCAAAGTCGGTGCGATTGATGGCTCCCAACTGATGTTGGCGGTACTGCTGAACGGGGCGGTTTTTGGTATCGTAGTAGGTGGCAGAATACAGCCAACCGTTGTCGATGGCATTGCGCGTCTTGCCCCCCGTGGCCATGCCCAGGGCACTGCCGTGGGGTGTTATATATCCACCGCCGTAGGCATATCCGCTGCTAGGCAAGGCACTGTAATCGTCGTAGTAATTTTCTGTTTTTAAATCATTGGCCGCTGGCGTAAAGGGAAAACTCTGATTTCCGCCCACCGTGGTTTCGTAAGGCACCGTTACGCCGTCAAACTGTGTTTGTAAGGTAGTTCGAGAAGAGGCGTTTGGTGTCTCGCCCGTTTGAACCACGCGTCCCAAGGCATCATATTTGGTAAAATTCCAATGGTTGTCAGTTCGCTGTCGGGCATTTTGCCGCAACACAGAACGATCCAAAACATCATAAACCATGTATTCCCACCCTGCTCCGGGTACGTGTTTTTCAATTACCCTGCCGCGTTTATCGTAATGATACCCAAACATTCCCTCGGTAAAGACGGCGTCACTTTCCTCGAAGTTGGTCAGTCCGTCGTACACCTTGGGGGGAATTACATAAGCCAGACGGTCAAAGACGTCATACACGTAACCTGTCCGCAGCCACACCCCGCCGTCGGCCTGCTGTTCCTGTAAGATCAGCTTCCCTCGGTTGTCGTGGTAAGTAATGGTCTGATTGCCCTGCTCGGAAATTTGTACGGTTTTGGTCAGGGAAGTGTCGGGGTAGTAACCGCTGCCCTGCGCTCCTCCGTCGGTTTCCCAAACCCACTGACGAATGCTGCCGCCACTCGCCGTCAAATAGCGCATTTGGCCGTATTTTTCTGCCGTTCGCCACGCCTGCCCTGGGCCGTAGCTTTTGCGGGCGCGGCGCAGGGGAGAGTCCTGATACTCTGTGACCTGCGAAAAAGGAAAAGTATCGCCCTGCACGGCAGTGGGTAACGGGGCCAAACTGCCGTTGCCTACGTGGACAAAAGCAATGTAGTTTTTGTTGATGCGCCCGAAGTTATCATAAACGGTGGCTCCCGTTATAATATCGTTTTCTCCGTTCGGCCCTGCCTGTTGAGCTACCGTTTGCAGCGGCCTGCCCAAACCGTCGTAATAACTCAGCTGCGTTTGGTACTGCTCAAAATTGCCCGACAAGGTGGTCATTGCCACTCGGGGCATCAACTGCTTTACGGCATTTTGCCCCGCAGCCGAGGCATATTCATACTCGTATTCTTTGAGCAGTTTGCCCTCATGGTCTTTCACCCGTTTCAATCGAGCAAAGGCGTCGTATTCAAAGCTCGTCTTCAGGCCGTTGGGCGTAACTGTTTCTTTTAGTCCCTGCAAAGGAACAGTATAACTGTATTGCGTGAGGTATTCGATGTCTCCGTTTTTATTGGCGGTTTCGCTCGTGACGAAAGAATGGTAAATATTGTCTTTCGAGACGGTAGTGTAGCCCAATGCCACCAAAGCACCTTTGGTCAAAGCATATTCCAAAAGATTGCCGTAGGTATCGTAGCTACTCAGGCTTAACCGCTCGACATAGCGGCTATCTTTGGTAAGATTGTTGCCGCTCAGTCCGGCAGCCGTGTATCCGCTGGTGGTCAGTGTTGCATTCGGCGGCACTTCCAACACAAACGTACGGATGGGCAGCACATCGTTGGAAAGCGTCACGGAAGTTTGTTTTTTAAATTCGGTGAGAGTGCCGCCAATCACCAACGTATCGCTTGCTCCTGCCAATTTTCGCAGGCTGATGTTTTCAACGGGAATACTGACGGCATTTCGCTGTTGCAACCGTTGCAGGCCAGCGGCCGCTTCGCTCGGTGTGCCGCTGATGACCCCAAAATCCTGCGGGTAGCGCATCCGCTGCATTTGTAGCGAACCGTCACTTTCCCACAAACGGGTTTCGATGGGTTGGAAATAACTCGTATCTACCCTCGTTTCGGTTTTTGTATAGAGATATTTGGTATCATCTTCGTCGTTGTAGCGGTATTCTTCGCTGCGGGTCAGTTGCAAACGACCATAGTTCCAGTTATACGCAACGGTCGTAAAAACATCATCATTGAGCAAACAGCCCGACATGTCGGGGGAGGTGCTGTTGAGTCGTATCTGAGATTTTCCCATCAAATAGCCCAGCGTTGGCGTTGGGCCAGTCAGCAGGGTTGAATAGGTGTTGACTTGTTTATGTTTTTTCAGACCATTGGCACCGTACACGGTTTTGTTCAACAATTGCCCCCGCCCCCAATGGCGGCTGACGTAGGCGCTTTTTGCCGCCGAAGTAATCATGGTTTGATTGTCCACGGCATCATCTTTGAAGGTATAGACGGTTCTTCCCAAAGCCCCACTGCCATTATCTTCGTATTCAGTAACCATCGGATAAGTCACCACACTGCCGTCAAAAGGTGCTATCGGAACGGTAAATGTTGAAGAGAAGACGCGTACTGTATATGCGTAATCAGACTCGCCGACAAAAACCTGTGGGTGTTTATAACGCTGAATCGTAGAATAGGTTTTGGGCATAATGTCCCGATAGGTGCCGTTGCCCGATTCTCCCGCTCCATAGCGATAGGTTTTGGTCAGGGATTGACCGTTGGCATCCTCACTGATGATTTGTTTTACCCGCAGCCCTCCCACTATTTGGGCAGGTCCTGAAACGGGCAAATACCGGTGCGCTTCGTATTCAAACGTAGTATGACCGCCTGTCGGATAGTCCAAACGATTCAGTATCAACGCCTGCATCAGGGTCTCATTTGGGTTCCGATTGCCACCTCCTACCGTGACGGTGGTGGGTGAACCAGTTGAAGTATAGAGATTCTCCGTGAAAGACTGGGGAGGAATCAGCGTTGTGTTGCTAGTTTGACCGTTGTAATAGCCCCAATAATCTTTGGCCCGGGAGGTGTAAGCAGGCATTGTTTGTGTATTGTATCCGCAACTGTATTGACCTACCAACGAGCCAGCCGTGTCTTTCCATTTGATTTTGTCCAACAGACGGCGGCTATTATCAGTATAGGTCAATTCAAATTGTTTAATCAGCGTATAATCATTGGTGGTGATGTTCAGTCCGTAGATTTCAACCCGCTGCAGTTGTTGCGGCGTTCCAGTAGTCACAAAGACCACTTTCCCGCCTGGGAAATGAATTTGCTCTAATAAGGCATCAAAAATTACGGGTGCGGTGGTGGAAGATGTGACACTTATCTGACCCGCAGTAATCATCGACGCGTTGAGTCCTTCGACATTGGTATAGTACACTTCCGTGTCTGTTATATCGGCTGGGTAAGTGATGCTCAGTCGGGGTTGATAACTGAAGTGAATTTGATCGGTCGTTTTTAAGCCCTGAATTTTGGAGAGATGCCAAGAACTACGGTAGGTAGTTCCGTTGGGCAAATAGGTACTTTCGCCTTCCTCAAATTCATACTTTACCCCGTCGGGCGTGTCCAATTGAAAAGTTAGTAGGTTCGAAGGGTAGGAGAGACGGCTTGCCTCGGGTTGCAACCAAGTATAGCCTTTGCCGCCAGGAGTCAGGACAAAGTGGTTGCTCTGTCCGGGCAAACGATAAGAGAATATATCCCGTTCGATGTCTTTGCCGAAATCGACATATAGATTTAAGTCTGATTTGATTTGTTCGGTCAGACAGGTAATAGGAGAACTGCTGAAGACTGGTAAGGTTTGTCCCAATACCCCTGAGTTATTGGTCAGTTCGTCGGCACTACCACGAAGTTGTCGACTGATGCTGCCCCCTGCCTGCAAACTCCAGCCCAGCCCCACCCAACTTTCCTGATCGGTCACTTTGTGGCCGCCTGCGTGGTAAGTCAGTTTCACGGGTACACTCACCGAACCCATTTTAATTTCGTATAAGGGAATCTCGATGGTAGGTAATCCAGTGTATAAACTGACGGGAATTTCTCCATAGCGTTCGATGGCTGCTAAGTTAGGCGATTTGGGTGTCAATTGGGGTAATAGGGATTCGCCGATGGTCGTGGTGCTCTGCTGCGTACTGATAATGGCGGCATAACGGGCGTTGGGCAGCACTTCAAAACCCACTTTCATTACAATGCGGTCGGGGTTCCGATCCGTAACGGATTCGGACGGAATCGCTGGAATGAGTCGCAATAAGGTATCCGACCCCATTCCACTAGTTTTTAGGAGTTGGCTGTCACGCAGACCGAAGAGGATACCCCCTGCTATGTCCTGATGTTGAAAACTGACGCTGTCGTAAAAGGTGACATCGTCTATCAGAGAGCCTATTAAACTACCCGTTTTGACAAAGGAGGAAAACTGACTAAATACCGAAGACACCAACGATAGGACTGGAGTCGTGACAACGAGTTTTCCCTCAAAACGCGAGGCTTCGATATGCAGTAAGGAACTGTCGGTTAGCGTCAAAGTCTGCTCCAGTCCACTGCCCTGTCGAAAGAAATGATAAAATTCTAAATTGCCCCGCGAAAAATCTTGGGTGGTGAGTTGTTTGTTGGCGGGCAGAAATACCGTATCGGCACCGTAGCCGATGCGAATTCCGCCCGAAGTTGAGGCATTCACAGGGGTACTGACCGTCAGGTGAGGAAGGACCTTCACTCCAGTATTCGCCAGACTCGTCCAACCCGTTCCTAAAGCAGCGTGAGTGAGATGAATCCCTTTTCCATGCGTGTCCTGACGGTTACTTTCCCACTCCCATACGCCGCTACGTCGGTTGATGATAATCAGGCTGTCTAAAAAACGATTACCTCCAGCATTGAGGGTGGTGACACTGTTAATGACGCCTCCCATGGCACGAGCTGCCGAGGAAGCCCCCAATTGCTCAACGGTGGTTCGCGCCGCAAAACGTCCGCCATTAAGCTGCACACGATCTGCTCGTAAATACACCTCTCCCGCAAAATCAGTGCTATCGGTGGTAAGAATCCGCGTAGCGTAAGTACTGTCTGTACCACTGCCACTGAGTTGAATGAGTTGGGGGGTGGTAGTCAGGGAACGATATTTGTAAAAACGTAATTCACCAGTAGTCATTTGACCCGAAGCCACCGAAAGGGTTCCTGCCGCACTCATCGTTGCGGGGGTAAAACTGTCCCCAAATTCAACGGTTGTACCTGGCGTATCCAACAGCAGTGACGATTGAAACACAACCGAGCGGGCGTAGAGTTGCGTGGTGCCGAAATGAACAGTACCTCCCTGCATTTTTACTGTCACGGGTTGGCGAAATTCGGCATTGATAAAGCTCAACTGTGGTTGATTCAGACCCGTGTGCGTCCCTTCTAGTACCACTTCGTCTTTGAACACTACTTTGGCCGAATTACTGTATTCGCCGTTGCCAAAAACGCTCCTAGCGTTAGCAACTGTGGACTCATTGCGAAAAGTGAATTTTTTTTCAAAAACGGTGGTATCAAAACTGACATCGGCTTGCACTCCCACAATTATACCGTTTTGCGAACCTTTGTTGATAAAGGTAGTTTCTCCCTTGAAGGTATCAGGACGAACCCAGCCCACAATGACGGCATCACTGCCGCCTGAGGGCGCATTGGCAATTAGAGTGAGGGCGTTGTAAAAAATATTTCCGTACACATATCCTTTGTCGATTTCCAGCGTAATCACACCCGAAATGCTATTTCGTCCAAATCGTACGGCTTCACTGGTAGTAAATTTGCCACCCGCGCTGTTTAGAGTGGATAGCAGAATGTAGCTGCTGGTGCTTTTGAGCTCATAACTTCCCAGCGAAATACTTCCCTCGTTGATTTCGCAGTGATTCACCGTTACGTTTCCCGTCAAAACGGGGAAATTGGCTGGGCCGCTGTTGATGCGTACGGAACTGCTAGAAGTAGGGATACCTGCCGTCCAGTTGGCCGCATCATTCCAGTTGGTATTTATCCCTAACCACGTATTTTGCCCTAGTATCGTTAACGAAAGGCAGCAGAAGATGCCAAGCAGTAAGTATGTTCTCATGGGTGGAATAGATTAAAGGGAAATGATTTCTAGGTCACTGTTTTTAACGCGTATCCACAGGGTCGAGGCGTCTTCGCCGAGTTTCTTTTCAAAGAAATAGCGAAAATACTGAGGCAACGCCTTGCCTTTTTCTTCCGTAGTAACGGTTTCAAAAACGATGGGTTCTGCCTGCCAAAAATGGATTACTTTGAAGGTAGGACGATCTAAACCTACCACTTCGCTAAGAATTTTGACCGTACCTCGAAACGCTTTGGGCAGTGATAGTGAGATTTTGCCCTGTTCGCAGGTAATCTGTAAGGATTCAAAAGCCGCCGCTGTCAGTTGAATAGTGCCTTTGCGGGTATGGACTTCCCATGCTTTGCCCACCTGTTTGGCGGTGATATTGCCCCGATCACGGATATCGATGAATGCCTTGTCTAACGTGCCGTCGATGGCTATCTCTCCTTCCAAAAGTTGTAAGTGAGCCATCGGTACCGAACCAGAAACTTCTACGCGGCCTTTGGCCCATTGCCGAATGAATTCTTTTTTTTCTTTCAGACTTGTCTGGGTGTAGCGATAGGTAAGTGTACCGTCGGCGGTTTGTCCTTCGAGGTCGGGGCTGTCTTCCAACAGGATATTGCCCTTTACTGTTGAGACTGTTCCCTTCCATTGGCTTTGTCGGGCCGTAATGTCACCAGCCTGCACTTGTAGGTAGGTATTGGCTTTTCCTCCGATAATACTGACAGGCCCGCTCACGATTTTTCCCAACAATCTATTATCGATGTTTTCAAACTGAACTTTACCTTCTCCAGTTTGAATATCTAGCAACTGGGTAGGCAACACACCAATGGTTATGGCAGAATGAGGTTTGTTTTTGGCCGTTGGTGGACTGAAAATCAGCATGCCAGCTCGGTTTTCCCGTTGCTGAATCGGCCCTGCTTCGTTAGCCAAGATTCCGTATTTTTTGGAATCCTCGGTTGGTTTAAAAAGAACAGTGCCTTGAGTGTCTAACCGAACAATCAAAGAAGTCCCAGTTGTTTGTGACTGTAGGTGTGTACTGCCCAGCAGAAGCAGGCAAATAAGGCAAAAGGGTTGCATTTGGAATAAGGTATAGCTTATGTGGATAAACAAATAACTTTTTATGAGCACAACAGCGCAGTAGTTTTAATCAAGAAAAATTGACAACGCCGTTGGGTAAATATCAAAAAAAGAGGACTGAGCTCGCTTATGGTGGTTTTGCAAGGGTCCTTTCAGCAGGGTAAAGGAAAGTTAGAAGGAATACGCCTCAATTCAAAGAAAGACCTGATAAAATCACCGAAAAAATTATTTAACGGTAAAAATATTATTTCTATGGATTAAAAGTAGAACTCCTCCCACATTATAGGATAGAGTATCAGAGACATTAATATTCTTAAAAGAGAATCTACCCGAACATCGGCTAAGACATCCAAGTCATTAGCATATAAAATGGAAGCAAAATGATTCAAGATTTATAGGTAGGCAATTATACTATGTGTACTTAAACACATAAATTTGATTGAATACTAAATCAAAGGGTGCAAGCTGAGTTCGTAAAGGCTCAATTTCAAAATTTGTGGAGCAACTTGGATTAAGCATATAACTGAGTTAGCCGATACAGGAAGAATTCTATGTTTCTTACCCCTCTGAATTGACTTCTGAACGCTTTGATTTTAGCGTTGAAGGATTCGGCAGAAGCATTAGTACTTCTATTATCAAAGTAATTAAGAATCGTCTCATAGTGGTTTTGGATGGAGCGCGCCACCGTATTAAAGGCTTTAAATCCAGACTGACGTACTTTCTCGTGCCATTTGGCGAGTCGTGCCAATCCATACAGTTTATCATTGGTATGCTCAAAAATATGACTCAAAGACATGGTTAATTCATAAGCTTTTTTCAAGTCAGCATAGCGCTCAAAGAGTAATATTGCCCTTTGTTTTTGATTCTCTGTCCAATCTTTCTGCTTTTTGTAGAGCACATACCGGCTGCGAGCTAATAGCTGTTTAATTGTGTCACCATTGGATAATAGTTCCGGTTGATAGTCAGTCGAAGTTGATTTAGCGTGCTCTATAGCTTCATTTTCGGCATCCAATGCATCCCACCTGTGTTTGACCCGCATTTCCTGAAGAGCCTCTGCGGCCAGTTTTTGAACATGAAAGCGGTCAGTGACTCTGGTCGCTTTAGGAAAGCACCGTTTGGCAATCAGTTCCATATTACCCGCCATATCCAACGTTATCTCTTTTACTTTTTTGCGCTGACTTTCAGGGATTTTACGAAGAACTTCAATGACTTTTTCAGCTTTTGTTCCTGCCACAACAGCTACAATACTGCCTTTTCCTCCCTTGGCGGCCTTATTGGTCAAAATCGTATAAAGCTCTCCATGCGATAGGCTTGTCTCATCAATTGATAAGTGGCTACCCAAATTTTGAGGGTATAAAAGCCAGTTCTTGGCATGACTTCTTTGGTTCCAATTTTTAAAACCACTCTGATAATCATGGTAATGGCGTAGCAAACCTTTGCCCTTAACACCATAAAATTTCCCAATTGAATAGACGCTATTGGGGTTATTATTGAGTGATTCCCTTTAAAAAAAACGCGAACTCACTCGTCATCCGCGTTCCTTTTTCTACTTCTGTCCAATCTCTGTAGACAACCTTTTGGGTCTTGGTGTTTAGCCACCTGCGACGCTTAATGTGTAGAAATACCTTATGGCCGCGAATGGGAAAATCCTGAACTGTAATCGAGGGAAAGAAACCTTTGGATAACAGATTCGCCCGATCAGGGTGAGCAGTAGAAGCGTTCTTTTCTTCCAGATGCACCTGAAAGCAATCTTCTTGCTTGTCAACGGAAAGCAAAATAAAGTTTTCAAGAAGGAACTCAGGTAACAGAAACTGAACGATAGGTAGGAAACTCTCCAAAGCAAGTACGATTGATTAAAAGCACAAACTTAAAAAAATCCAACGCACTCCACAAATTTTGAACTTGATCCTTCGTAAACTTTTCAAATGTTTACGAATAGTTTACCAAAGAAAAAAGCCGCTACGAATTTTCATCGTAACGGCTTGATTTTGAGGTGGTGATGGACGGAATCGAACCGCCGACACAAGGATTTTCAGTCCTTTGCTCTACCGACTGAGCTACATCACCATTGTTTTTTGTTTTGTTCCCGTCGTTCGGGAGTGCAAAGATGTGCGATGTGTTTTTTAAATGCAAACGTTTTTGCTGAAAAAATATCAAAAAAATGTCCTCAGTTTTGTATCTTATTGTTTTTCAGAGCGTTTTAGGGTGAAAAATTTTTAAAAATTTTTCACCCTAAAACGCTTCTAATCGTTATTGGCCTACAAAATCGCGGTAGGTGCTACATTCTTCGATGATTTCTTTGGTGTAGGCAGAGTTGGCATAATTGCGACGAAGTAAAACAAAGTACTTGCCTAAGCGCTTCTTTTGCTCTTCGTCCATGCGCTTTTTAAATGCCACTTGAGTAGCTTCATCGTAACAAAGGTCGCGGCCTTCGTTGGCCTTAAAGACATAGAACGCACTTGCTTCACAGAGAGATGCCCCAAAGGCGGCTTTGGCGGCTAATTCGGGGTCTTTGGTCAATTGTAATGCCTTTTCAAAATACGTTTTTGCTTTGGCAGAAGTGTAATAATCGACACCTGTTAGGTCGCGCGGAGGATAGGTGTATTCGTATTCGCTGCTACTACGTTGGCGGTTGAGCAATAACCAGCTATTTCCAAAATACCCCATGTTGTAAGCACCACAACCCAACAAATAAGCCGCTTGGGCATTGCCTGCGTTCATTTGGGTTTCTAATTGAACCATACGAGCCGCGAATGCTGCGGGAGTCAGGGTTTGCGACGGACTTTGTCCATTATCGGGTTTGATATAAAACGGATTTTCCGTGAGGTAGTCGCTGAAGGGGGAATCCGTCCACGTTTTGGGTGACACATTTTTCCATGCTTCGGTCGCTTGGGCGTACTGGTGTTCCCCCAAAAGGCGGCGACCTAAAACAACGTTCAAGTAGTCAGCATTTAGCCCCGATAGTCCCACGAGGCGTTTGCCAAAATCGTCCAATTGGGGTTGCTTTGCGTACGAAATCGCTTCGCGTAAGGTTTCTATCGGAGTACTATCCTCCAATGCGTAGCGGTCAGAGTTGGTGGCAAAAGCGGGGGCGTAGCCGTCGGCATTAACTGGGCGTGACTGCCAACTAGCCGCCGCTTCCAACAAAAAAGCTTTGGCCAAATGAGTGGCCGAAACCTCGCCCGACGACGATTTGCTGCTACAGCTTGACCACCATCCGCCCGATTTTTTTTCTTCGGTAGGTTGCCCTCGGTACATTCTTGCCAACAAGCCACAGGCACGCGTATAGGCATTAACGATGCGGAAATTTTCCGATTTATTGAGTTTTTCTAACATTCCAATCACTTTGCCTTCAAACTCAGGGGTAATTCCTTCTTGCTGAGCAATCAACAACAATACTTCTTGAATGTCCATTTGTTGTTTGAGATAGTCGTTGGGGGCGGGAGCGGCTTTGGCCTGCGTAAGGTATTCCTCTGATTTTTTGTAGTCTTTGTTGACATAGGCAACGTAAGACGCAGAAGTGTACCAAAAGGAAGGATTTCCCAACGCTTTGTTAGAAGCATTTTCAACACAAAAATCCCCTAATTGTTCAAAGTACGATTTGCTTTCTTCGCGGCGCTTTTCGTAGGCCAGGGTATCTTCTACGTAGGGCATTTCGCCGTTGGCATAGTATTCGTTTTTGTTGATTTCACGCGCTGTGATAAGCTCAATAAGGGCGTTTTTAGGATTTAACTCCGTTACTTTTTTGAGCATTGGTAGCCCATCTTCCAAAGGCTGAATGGCGCTCAGGGCGTAAACAGCGGCTTTTTCGGCGTTGTTTTGGCAACAGTCTAGTGCTTTTTCTTGAAAACGAACTCCCTTGATGCGTAAACTCAAATCGGCTTCACGGCGGCGCGATGGGCAACGGTCAAACAGTTGGGCAAACTCGTACAGCGCTTTGGCAGTATCGCCTAATGCCATGGTAGCACCCGCTTTTCGGGAAAAAGCCCAGTCGCTGATAAAGGTTTTGCTTTTCAATGGTTTGATTAACTCATCATAGAGCTTGACGCAATTGTCAGGTTGTTCCAAAATCATGGCCAATTTTACCGCCTGAAATCCGTAACGTTCTTTCAAAAACGGGTCGGTCGTACTGCGGGCCAATTGTTGGGTTTTGGTAAATGCTTCCGCCAACACCAACGAATCTTTGCTTCCTTCTTCCCACGAATAGACCGAAGGCTGGTACGATTTTTCAATCGACTTGGCCAGTTGGAGATAATTAACAGCCGCTTTGTTGCCCTTCAACATGAGGCGGTTGGGAAGGGTGTTGTTGGCACTTTCGGTATAAAAATAATTGTAGGCGATGGTTTCGTCCACCCCTGCGTATTTCGCCCAGGCTTGGGAGTTAATATCTTGTTCAGGACGCAGGGTGTCGCTGTAATCGTCCAAATACAAAAATTGTTGGGTAAAGTGGTAGCGCCCGTCGCCCGCCTGAGCAGTGGCGGTTTCGGGTAAAAAATAGCTCGTAAATTCGTTCAAATCAGCAGGGCCTCCTGCGCAGGCAAGGAGTATCAGTACTGCAATGGTTCTAGCGGAATGCTTGAATAATTTGTTGGAGAGAATCTCTTTCATAATGGGAGAGGTTGGTCGAATCTAAGTGGTACAACGCAAAGGTAAGCTTAGTATTTTGTATTTCTTGAGCTAAAGTTCGGGCACTTATTGAAAGGTGATTGACGGTACTTTCTTCTACCCGAAAACGGTCGCCACGCCGTACCGAAATCCCCCACAAGTGTGTATTAGTAAGGGCGATGTATTGGTTAGTTTCGGTTGCTTTTTTGAATAATGAATTATCTTGAAAGTCTTTGTGAGACAGGTGATTGATGATTTTTAATGGCCGCCCATTTCGATAAAAAATAGCCCAGCGGAATAAAGGTAAAACAACGTCGAGTGACAATGGATAATCCGAGATGTAATCGGCATATCTGCTGGCGGTGGTTAGGTCGAGAATGGAGTTTTCGGTGCGTGGACTTTTCCAATCACCCATGTTGTAATACATCAACATTCCACGGGCTACGGGAGGGACTCCCGTGGTTCGGTAAAATTTGATTTGGTGCAAACGAATAGTAGCAGAGAGGGCTACTTTATGGCCAAAATGGTTGTTATTTTCGTCCAGTCGCTTAGAAAGTTGATTCAATAATTCAAAATACTTAGTCTTTGTTTGTAAAGTCCAGTCACAGTCGATTTGCAGTTCATGGATGTGCAAAGTCTTGCGTGAAAACATTGCACTATTATCTATCCTAGGAACATTCGCTTGCGACTGTTGACGATGGATTTGCCAAATCTTCTGCTGAATCTTCTTGGCCAACTCTTCTACCCCTCCCCACGAAAGCTTTTCGAGGGTGTGGTTGGTGATAAAAACGGTAGGTACAAACGTTACAGGCGGATTTTCCTTGAAATAAACCACCGCTTTGGGAACCGCTTGCTTGCGGACAGGGTCCCAGTCCACGTCAAAAAATCGAATGTAAAGCTTGTTGACGCCGTTTTGGGTCAGGGCTTTTTTCTCGTAATCCGAAAGAGAAAATACAGATTTCCAGTAATAAAACGCCTTGGTGGTTTGTTTGGGTACGAAGGGCGTATTGGGTGCAAAATAACGGAGATAGGCGGCGTCTTTTTTGCCTAAATACTGCGATACAACGTCAAATTCACCCCAATGATAATGGCTTAAATAATGAATGGAGTAGGGGGTGAAATCGCGGATGCTTTTGTTGGTAGTGGCAATGTACGGTCGGGGAGTTAGCCACAGTGCATGGTGCTTGAAAGGTAAAAACGCACTAAAAATGGCGACTAACCCAAGGCCAACCCGAAGGTATTTATCTTGGAAAAATGAAGCACGAAGCGAGCGAGCTAACCCCCAACAAAGCACCAATGTAGCAGGCAGTCCCGCGCGACGAGGTAGGTCGTTGTAATGGCCATACTTAAAGAGGGTTAGTGCAAAAAGTACAATGAGTGAAAGGCAAAGCAGCTGAAATTCAGCGGGAGAGAATGCTCCTTTTTTCTTCAAATAAACAATCAAAATTGCCCAAATACCGACGACCAAGAAGATGAAAACTCCCCAAAGGGCAAATTGATGCGGAGTTGATAACAAGCTCCACCACCAACCTCGCTCGTCGTGCAATGGAATGTGTCCTGAGAAAAACAGAAATGCAGGTATCGAAATAATTAAAACTAAAAAAAATGTCCACAAATGACTGGAATCCCACAAGTCGCTACCTGCTGCCCGCCGACTGCTGTATTCCTGAAAAACCTGATAGCCCAAAAACGGCAAAAGCCCCACCGCCACCAACGGCGACCAGTAGAGGGTGGTTGCAATTAGGAGTAGGGTTAGTTTGGTTGCCTGTTTTCTGTTTCCTGTTTCGGGTTTACTGTTTTTTTGTTTTTGTTCCAAACCTAAAACCCGAAACCCCAGACCCGAAACTCCAAACCTGAAACTCCAAACTCCAAACTCCAAACTTAACAACCGAAGAAACAACGCCGTAGCAAGCCAAGCGGGGAGGGCGTGCTGTGGGGAAGCCGAAAACGAGTCGATGTGACTGATAAACATCAATCCGCCAGGGGATTGAATGAGTTCGATGGTATGGTCATTCGTCCAAATATCCCGTAAGGTAGCACCGATTGGAAGCGGTGATTTGATGATTTCGTACAGCAATAATAGGCCGTTGGGACTGCTGAAGAGTGCAAAAAATAACAAAAGTCGTTTGCCACCTAATTGATAAAGTAGCCAAACGACAAGCCAAAGCCCTAACCACGTCCAACCAAAAAGGTAATAAGGTATAGCCGCCATGCCACCTGATAGTTTGGCCAAGGCGGCAGCGGGTAAATAATAGGCCAGGTAATAGCACAAATAACTACCATCAGAATACTGTACGGGCCACGAATACCGTACTAAGTTGTTGAGGACGAGGTTGTGTTTGTAGTAGTCGAAATGCTGCGGGCGAAAACCCCCGACTCCCGCCAAGTACGTCCACATAAAGGCGGCTATACCACAATAGAATAAAGCCAAAATGGACGTTTTGGTGGGTTTTTCATTCCAAAAAGAAACAATAGTGGGGTAAAGAGGAAACAGGAATCCCGCTAACGCAACGGTACTTACCAACGCAACCCAAGGCGAAAACCATCCCCACCAAAAAAGCAGTAACGGAAAAGCCAAATAAAGCAGAACAGCCAACGCAGTTTTCATAGGTGGCAAAGCTACAAAACTGCCTGCCAAAAATTATCTTTTGAAAGCGGTAAACCTTCGGGAAGATGGCCTTATTTTCGCAAAAAAATAACGACCCTATGCGACTTCCAGTGTATCTCGATTACAACGCCACTACGCCCGTGGACCCGCGGGTGTTAGAAACCATGTTGCCTTGGTTTACGGAGCAGTTTGGAAATGCCGCTAGTCGGACGCATTTATACGGCTGGACGGCGGAGGAGGCAGTAGCTACGGCAAGAAAACAAATAGCAAAGTTGTTGAATGTTACGCCCAAAGAAGTAGTGTTTACGAGCGGAGCTACGGAGGCGAATAACTTGGCCATTAAGGGAGTTTTTGAAAAAAAGAGCCACGTAGGAAAACACATCATCACCGTCGCGACCGAGCACAAAGCCGTGCTTGATACCTGTCATCATTTGGAACAACTAGGAGCTGACATTACCTATCTGGTACCTACAGCTGATGGGCTAATTACACCTCAGCAAGTATCTGAAGTCTTGCGTTCAGATACAATTTTGGTGTCGGTGATGTATGCCAACAACGAAATTGGGGTGATTCAACCCATTCGCGACATTGCGGAGGTAGCGCATCGAGCAGGGGCTTTGTTTCATACGGATGCCACGCAAGCGATTGGAAAACTGCCGATTGATATGCCGTTGGAAGGAATTGACTTGCTGAGTTTGTCGGCGCATAAGCTATACGGCCCCAAAGGAATTGGTGCGTTGGTGGTACGTTCGGGCGTAGAAATAGCCTCGCAAATGGACGGTGGTGGGCACGAACGAGGGCGTCGCTCGGGTACGCTCAACGTACCTGGGATTGTCGGGCTAGGGAAAGCCTGCGAAATTGCGCAAAAAGAAATGAAGTCGGAAACGACTCGGCTGGAAGGGTTGCGCAATCGCTTAGAAAGTGAAATTCTATCTAAAGTGCCCGATACTTTTGTGAATGGAGCAACGGAATATCGACTGTCGCATTTGACCAATATTTGTTTTGAAAACGTGGACGGCGAAAACCTACTGCTGAGCCTGCGCGATGTGGCCGTTTCTACGGGCTCGGCTTGCACGTCGGCGTCGGTATTGCCTTCTTATGTTTTAAAAATCCTTGGTTTGACCGATGACCAAGCGTATGCGTCTTTGCGGATGAGTTTAGGACGTTTTACAACGGAGGAAGAAATTACGTTTGCCATCCATCACATCGTTGAAGTGGTGCAAAAAATGCGAGGATAGCCAACCTACCGAAAGTTTTAAACTTTCGGTAGGTTCAAACTTTCGGTAGGTTAGAAAAAAGCTATTTATGCTCAATCAAATCCCACCAATTGCCGTACAAATCTTCAAAAACAGCCACTGTACCGTAAGGTTCCTCGACAGGCTGGCGCACAAATTTGACGCCGTTGTCGAGGTACAATTGATAATCTCTCCAAAAATCGTCGGTAGTCAAAAACAGGAAAACTCGTCCTCCTGTCTGATTTCCAACTCGGCTTTGTTGTTCGTCATTGGCTGCTTTGGCCAGCAAAAGCGCAGATTCTGACGCGCCTTTGGGTCTTACCAATACCCATCTTTTGGTAGGACTTAGTTGAGTGTCTTCGACCAAATCAAAATGTAATTTCTGGGTATAAAATTCGATGGCATCGTCATAATCGGTTACTACCAAGGCTAGATGAGCAATGTGCTGTTTCATGGATTTGATGTTTTTCATTTGAACCTCCCGAAAGTTTAAAACTTTCGGGAGGTAGGCAAACATTAAACAGTAGCTAACCGAAAAACAGTTTCCATTTGTTGTTGATTGATGCGCGACGGGACGAGTTTTAACAAAGTGTTTCGTGCAGCAATCCCCCAAGAATTTTCGATTTGGGAAAGTTGCCCCATTCGCCAACTCGTGTCCACTATCATTCGCGCTTTCTTTTGTCGGAGTCGTTGATAATCAGCAAACGTTTTTTCGAGCGGAAGCCCCTTGTCAAGCAATTTACCTAGCACATACGCGTCTTCTACGGCTTGGCACGCACCTTGTCCCATGTTGGGGGTGGTGGCGTGGGCCGCATCGCCAATCAAACAAACACGCTCAGAATGCCATTGGGGAATTGGATTTAAATCAATGATTTCGCTTTCAATGATTTGGGTGTTGGGCGTGCTGGCAATAATTGCTAAAATATCAGGATGAAACTCGCGGAAGGTTTCCAGTAAATTCGCGTTTTTTGTGCTGGATGACAGTGAGTTAACCAGCGCGTACCAATATATTTTCTTGTCGCTGATTTTCACAAATCCAAAACGCTTTCCTTTGCCCCATGCTTCCACGGGTGCGTGGTGGTGTCGTTCGTGAAGTTCTATTTCGCCCACTCCCCGCCAGCAAAACTGATGCGCATTTCTCAACTCACTTTTTTCAAAAAGCTGATTCCGAACTACTGATTTGAGACCGTCGGCACCGATGAGAATGCGACTTTTTACAGCAGTGTTGTCTTCGAAGTGGATTGTAAAATCTTCACCTTTTTCAATTTTAGATACTCTTTTTGATAAATGAATATGTTTATAACCAACAGCTTCGGCAAGAATCTGCTGCAATGCTCCACGGTGAATCGCGACGTTATGTACGCCGTATTTGGCTTCAAAAGAATGCAAGTCAATCACCGACAAATCGGTGAGCTGCGGATCGGTGATGCGCAGGCGAGAGATTTTGTTTCCCGCTTTCTCAATCGACGACTTTAACCCCAACTGTTGGAATACCTGCATGGCGTTGTTGGCCATGATAATTCCTGCCCCCACGGGTTTGATGGCAGGAGCGCTTTCATAAATTGAAACGCCAATTCCGCGTTTTTGAAGGGTAAGGGCGGTAGTAAGTCCACCGATCCCTGCCCCAATGATGGCTGTGCTCATAGAATATGTGCTAAATGTGTTGTCAGACGGTAGTCAGACAACATGTAACTGAAAAATATACTGTTTGAATGCCGTCTTAGCCGAAAAGGTACGGTCTGACTGTCGTCTGACCTAGTCGAGGTACGGTCTGACTATCGTCTGACCTAGTCGAGGTACGGCCTGACTATCGTCTGACTTAGTCGAGGTACGGTCTGACTATCGTCTGACCTAAACACACGGTCAGACGATAGTCAGACCGTGTGACAAAGGTAGAGGGACGAAACCCTAAAAAACGTACACTAAAGGTAATTATTCGTGATCCGTTTACGAATTCGACTGAGGGATTGGGGTGTAATGCCTAAGTAGCTGGCGATGTATTTTTGGGGAAATTTTTGAAACACCAACGGATTTTCTGTAAGCAGGTGAAGATAGCGTCGCTCGGGCGAATAATACAGCAAATCCTCGACGCGGCGTTTGGCCGATAAATACACGCGGTCGGCCATTTGTTTTTCAAACTTTTGCCAAAACTCATTCTTTTGATAAAGAGTCGCTAGGTCGTCTTTGTGAATCAGATAGACCAATGAATTTTTGGTCGCTTGAATGTTGAGTTTGGTAGGAGTTCCCAGCAGTACACTTTCGTAGTCAATAAAAGCGAGGTGTTCGAGGCGGTGGTTAAAATGAAACAAAAAGCTAATATCCTCGCCATTTTCATTGATGTAAAATGTCCGCAGCGCTCCTGTAACCACCAAGCCAACGTGCGTACAAATTTCGCCTTCTCGCAACAAAAATTCCCCTCGGCGGACTTTTTTAGGGAAAGCAATTGCCATCATTTCTTCAATATGCGAAACACTAAGTCCAAACGCGTCGGCAAGCTGGGAAGTAAGCGGAGTCATAAAGCGGAAGTAGAGATCCTCACAAGTTTAAGCAGATGTTGTCAGAACACGAAATGCTTCGTTTGAATCGTCAAAATGAGTAATCGTAAAATCTGCGAGTTCAAAAGTTTTATGGAGCCGACCATTTGTAAATCCAACGACCGTCATGCCTGCCTTTTTGGCTGCTATCATCCCTGAGTGGGAGTCTTCTACAACAACACATTCGTGGGGTTCAATGGCTAGTTTTTGGGAGGCAGATAAGTAAACGGCAGGGTCAGGCTTTCCTTTTTCTTCAAATTCAGCCGACGAAATCGTGTCAATCAATTCATAAACACCTACTTTTTGAAGAGCAGAAGGAATAATACGGTAAGGGGAATTGGTGGCAACGCCAATTTTGAGCCCCTGTGCTTTTAGACGTTCTATAAAGCCTCTTATACCTAAAATAGCACAGTTGCTGGTCTCAATCAATTCAATGACCCGTGAGATGACTAGCTCTTCTACCTCTTTCAACGAAACATTTTCCCAGGGGGATTTTTCAAACCAAAAAGCAGCTACTTCAGTGGTTGTCATGGTTTGGGTAATTGGGGTAAACTCTTCTGATACAACCACTCCCAACGAAGAAAAAACGTCAAACTCAGCTTGCTTCCACAAGGGTTCAGAGTCAATAATAACGCCGTCCATGTCAAAAATAACGGCCTTTTTACGGGGCATAGCGGAAGGGTATGGTCGTACTAAAACTTGATTTCTTGCTCGGTTCCCCTGATTCGAAGCCGTCCAGAAGGGACTTCTTTTGTTAGGGTGGACAAATCAAAGCAAAAATCTTGATAATCGAGCCTTTTGCAAGGGTTTTGTGTGGTAAAAACGATGCGTCCTTCGCGGTACACTCCTTTGGAGTCTTCTCGCCGAGAAGGGTCAACGTACAAAGCGAAGGCGTGGTTGGGGTCACAACCACCGCCGTACGCAAAAGAAATGGTGAGGATATGGTCGGAAAGTTGGGTGGATTGTATCGTAAAAAGGTCGAGACTCGAGGGGGCATCGAGGTTGGACGTAAGTTGTACGGGTGCACATACGCCTTTCCGCTCTGCTTTTACGTCCGAAGATGTTTCGCAGGCAAAGCAGCAAGTGAGCATTACAACGAATAAAAGCAAACTTGTTTTCATGGAGGCTGTGTTTTACTGTTTTTCAAAAAGGTACTCCCCCCTTCCCGAAGGATTGAGTACCAATCGATTTTGGCTGAGAGAGGTAAGGTCGATGAGCTGCCCGTTGGAAGAAGACATACACACGGCACGAATGCGCACTTGACTGCCTTCGACTTGGTAACTTCCGCCACCACATCCTAGAAAACTGTAGTCGATGGGGCGGGTGTTTTGGTAGTATTCATTAAATTCATTTTTCTTGGAAAACGAAATAAATACTCCCTTGTCATTGGGAACGGTGGTTTGGGTGCAGCCAGAGGTGCCCGTGGACTTACAATAGGAAATCAACTTCCAAGTTCCTGTCAGTTCTTTGTTAGAGTCCACAGAATCAGACGATTGGCAAGCAACGAAAAGGCTAACAAAAATCAAGTAAATAAAGCAGCGCATAGAAAAGGAATAGGTTATGTTCCTCTAAGACGCGGCAAGTTGGCAGAAGGTTGGAAATGGAAAATTACATTTGCTGATTACAACAAGGTAATGATTTTGTCGGCTTCGCGAATTCCACTCAAATAGGCTCCGTGGGCGGTAGAGAAGTGGTCGGCCTCGGTATGTTCTCCTGCAAAAAATAGCTTATTGTCAATTTCTTCGGCAAGGTCGTCAAAGTGCCGCATTTCGGTGCCAACGGCGGTGTATGAATAGGCTCCAAAGGAGTTTTCGTTGGTACTCCATCGGGTACGGAGCATACGCGTAGGCGCAGGAATCGATGTTCCGTACATGTCTTTCAAATGCGCCATGATTTCGCTTGTTACTTGGGCGTCTGTCATGGCCTCGGTCGCTCGGCCATAGTCAGCATAGGCAAAGGTCATGAGGGCATTGGCGGAGGGCGTGAACTTGTTGAGATTGACAAAATAATTAAACTTATCACGCACTTCGGGGGTGTACGAAATGTACTGAACGTCGTCCCAAAAAGTGGTATTCCACGTGAGCAAAAATTTATTGACGCAATTCATTCCTATTTTTTGAATCGCTGTTTGTTTGGTGGCGGGTAAGTTAGGGGTAAAAAGGAGTTTGTTGTTTTTGAGCACACCCAAAGGCACTGTTACAATCACAAAGTCAGCTTGAGTGACGGTATTATTGTGGGTAATTTGAACGGACGAATTGCGGTAATCAATGGCCGAAACGCGTTGATTTAAGCTAATAGACAGGCTTTGGGCTAAGTAAGTAACAAGGGTGTCGTAGCCATTGGTAGCGATTTTTTCTACACCTGCATATTCTTCTCCTTCATAATAAAGGGTAGAGGACAGTTTATCCAAATCGCCTGTGTCGAACGTGACATAAGTAGAAAGAAAAAATTTCCACAAGCGGTCGTTTTGCTTTTCGGGATAAAGTCGATTGAAAACACTGGCAAAACTTTGGTCGTCGCTACCCTTTTTCATCATTGAACCGAGGATTTTATAAAACTCGTCTTCGGCCGAGTCGTAGGTAGAAGTTTTTCGGATAGCTCCTCCAATGTCGTACGATTTCATACTTTCATCAAGCGTCTGAAACGTCGTCATACCTGCTTCTTGCGCCAACGCAGCGATGGGGTTGCCGTCGATGCCATGTATCCAACTTGCGCCTTCGTCGAACGGAATCCCTAACGAACGATTGGTGCGCACTCGTCCTCCCACTTTATCTTGTGCCTCCAAAACATTCACCTTAAATCCTGCTTCTTGTAGCTTTTTGGCTGCTGCCAAACCCGCAATACCCGCTCCAATCACCACCACTCTTTTATCGGCAGGATTGATACCGTTTTCTGCTTGGCAGGCAGTCGTCCAGTAAGAGGAAGCCAAGAGCGAAGCAGGGATACTTTTTAGAAAAATCCGCCTTTTCATCGTTTTTATTTTGGGACGTAAAAATTTCCAAAAGGGTACTGTTGTAGCAAATTGGGATTAGTAAAGTAGGTTCGCTTTCTGAAATATAATTTCTTTTTTTTCCTTAAAAACCCGAACATAGTATCGGGGTAACTCTTCACTCATCGAATTGAACGAACACTCGTACGTAAATTCTTTGTTCTTGAATCGATAGTTGGGTTCTTGGGCTGTTCCTTCTACCAAAAACTCACCTTTGGAGATGACGATGTCGGGTTTTGAACTCATTTTGTTGGGCAACGTCCACGAAGCATAACGGTAGGTGTTATCTTTCATTTCATCAACCCTGATAAGAAACTTACTGGTTTTAAAAACTAAAATGGGCTGGCTGAACTCCTTTAGGCTGCTGTGAAGCGTAGTCCGAATTTCTTCAATTCGCGCTCGTCTTTTGCTTTCTTCGATTCTTGATGCATAATTAACTGTCCGCAAAGATCCATCTTCGTCTAGCCAGAGTTTTCCATTGGAAAACATAATTCCTCGCCACCCAACGGTTGCCCAATCTTTTGAGAGACTGGATTTAGAAATCATTTGAGCCAAAGCGGCATCGAACACTTCATGGTACCGTTTGATAAACTCGCTTTTGTTGCGAATCGGGAGAAGGGGGTAGTCTCTATTGAGCGGATAAATCACCTTATCAGCCAGCTTTTCTTTTTGCTGTTTTTTTATGCAGTCAATAAAAAAACGGATATTCTCCTTGTTCGTCTCAGACAGTCCTTGGGCATACGCCGTACTGACGTAGCTAATAATGACAATCAAAAATGCTAAAATTCTCATCGACTTTATTTAGTGGTATGCAATCCAAAGTACACAGTAAACGTTTTACACTCTCAATAACCCCCTAAATCCGCGAGCGGCGTAATACGATTCGGCGCCGTTGTGATACACAAAAACGTGGTCGTAGCGGCGGTCGCAAAAAAGAGCCCCTCCAAGTTTGCGGATAGCGGCAGGCGTTTGAATCCAGCTGGAGGTTTTGGTATCAAACTTCCCAAGCAACTGGAGATTTTTGTATTGCTCTTCCGTTAAAAGTTCAACCCCAATTTCTTCTGCAAACTCTAAGGCATTGTTGGCAGGCTTGTGCTCTTTGCGGGCGTCAAGGGCAGCACGATCATAACAAAAACTACGGCGACCTTTTGGGCTTTCGGCTGAGCAATCAACGAAAATGTATTCGTCTGTTGCGGCGTCGTAGCCTATTACATCGGGCTCGCCTTCGGATTCTTCCATTTCGTTGAGCGACCACATTTTATCCGAATTTGCTTCAATTTTGGCTTGTACACTGGCCCAATCGAGTCCTGCATGGCGGTTTTTGTTTTTTTCAAAACGTGTTTTCAGAAGAGTCATTAGCTCTTCGCGGCGTTCTTGGGGCAATTGCTTGTTCATGTGTATGCTGTTTTTGATTTTTTGGGAAATGAATTAGTTGGCAAAAAATGCTTGTAATCGGTTGTGTGCGAGGTTGATACCCATTGCAAACGGCATTTGTAGCAATTGATTACGGTAGGCAATTGACTTAAACACGATGTGCATCGTCAGTTTGCTGGTTGTTTCGGTGAGTTTTTCAAATTCCAAAAACTCAAGTTGCACAGCAAAGGGCGTATTTTCCATTTCAAACGTCCGCGTAATTTTTTGGTTAGGGACAAATTCATGAATGACCCCGCTAAACCGATGCGCGTGGCCTCGTGGGTCGGTGGTTTCAAATTGGTATCCACCGTGGGCATGATTTTCAAGTTTGAGCACTTTCGTTCCCATCCACTGTTCGACGATTTCAGGAACGATGTAGGCTTTGAAAAGAAGCTCAACGGGCAAATCAAACTCTCTCGTAATCAAGAGCTCTTGCTTCCCATCTTCGGCGTGGACGTTGGTTTTGGGCTGCAACATGGGTTATTGATTGGCTTGATAGGTTTTCATGATGGCTTCTAATTTGTTAAATCGGTCGTCCCAAAACTGACGGAAAGGCTCAATGAAGTCGGCAATTTCTCTCATTTTCTGTGGGTTGAGGTGGTAGTAAATTTCTCGACCGTTTTGGTGTTGAGACAGCAACTCACATTCGGTAAGAATCTGTAAATGTTTGGATACCGTGGGGCGTGCTGTGTCAAAATTGGCCGCAATGGCTCCCGCAGTCATGGCCTGTGAGGCAACTAACATCAGAATTGCCCTGCGAGTTGGGTCGGCAATGGCCTGAAAAACATCTCTTCGTAGATTCATTGTGTAGCTATTTGACTACAAATATGTGTGTAGTTATTTAGCTACACAAGTTTTCTTTCAGCCTTTCTAAGTTTAACGCGAGCTTTTCAAGATAAGTGCTTGGTTTTGTGCCTCATAGAGGCTTAACATTTGTAGAACAATGAGGGTTTGTCCGATCTGGTGTGCCATAGGTACACCACTTGTAAGCGATGTTATGTACCTACGGCACACTAAAATAAGAAAATAGATCCCTATCACTACAAATAGGTAGTGCCTATAGGCACATTTCTTGAAAAGTTCGCGTTAAGTTTAAGAGTGGAAGAAGGTAAAACTTGGGAAGTCTCGTTTGTCATATAGCTAGACTTTCCAAGCTCAAGGAATGGGAAGAAGGTAAAACTTGGAAAGGCTCGTTCATCAACTTCCCAAGTTTGGGAGTTATTCCTCCCCACGGCCTCGTTTGAGGTCGCGTTCTTTGATAGAGTCGCGCTTGTCGTAGAGCTTTTTCCCTTTGGCTAGGGCAATTTCCATTTTACAAAGGCCATTTTCATTGATAAAAAGGCGCGTCGGAATAATCGTCAAGCCTTGGTCTTTGAGTTTTGCAGCCAGTTTTTTAAGCTCTCTTTTTTGTAACAACAATTTACGGTCACGTACGGGGTTGTGGTTGGCATACGTCCCTTTTTCGTACGGAGAAATGTGCAGGTGGTGCACGTAAAGTTCATTGTCCAAAAAAATACAATAAGCATCCGTGAGGTTGGCTTTGCCGTCGCGGATGGATTTAATTTCGGTGCCAGTCAAGACAATCCCAGCGGTGTGGGTTTCGAGAAAAAAGTACTCGAACGACGCGCGGCGATTGCTAATATCTATGGTTCTGCTCATTTTCTAAGGCTAAAATCTTTTCAATAATTTTGAACGAAAAGGCTGCGAAGTTAACAATTTCCTTTTGTTAAACCTTGACCAAAGCCTGTTCGTCGCTAATTCCAAGCAAAAGTGCGATTCGTTCTCTACCTTTGGTACAAATTCAATTTCATCCATTCTAAATTCCCTTGTATATGAAAAAACTCTTCCTTCTATTTGGGATGATGCTCAGTACGGTGGCTTTTGCCCAACCCAAGCCCAAACCTGCCATGGGTTGGAAAGACGTCCTCAACTGGAAAGCCATTCCGTCCTTTGGTGGTACCCAACTCTCGCCCGACGGCCAATGGTATGCTTATGTATTGGCAACCTACGAAAGTGATGCCGAACTGATTATTCAAAAAACGTCGGATACTACCAAATACGTATATCCGATTGGTACACCGTCGTTTCCACAAATTAGCTTTTCCGACAACAGCAAGTGGGTAGCTTTTAAGGTGTTTGCCAAAAACAAAGACAAAAAAGCGGCTGCTAAACCAGGTGGAAAACCCATTCCTGACAAAGTATTTTTGGTGGAATTGGCGTCGAACAAAAAAACGGAATTTGACCGCGTAAAAAGCTTTGCCTTCAACGGTGAGAAAGCAACGCATTTGGCGCTTTTGCTTACCGCAAGTGGCGGCGCAGGCCCTTCGGCTGGCGGTGGTGATGCTGCCAAAGGTACCGATTTGTTGTTGCACGACCTTGGCACCAGCAAAACCCAAAACGTGGGAAATGTGGCTGAAATGGGTTTTGACAAAGCGGGGAACTGGTTAGCGATGACCATTGATGCCAACGAAAAAGCAGGAAACGGTGTCCAATTACGCAACATGACCACGGGCGTGACGCTGACGATGGACAACGACAAGGCGCGTTATCAGTCGTTAAACTGGACCGAGAAAGGCGATGGCTTGGCCTTGCTCAAAAGCGTTAAAGACGAAAAGTACAAAAACGAGCGGGTAGGGGTGTTGGGGATTAAAAACTTTGGAACGATGCCCGAACTCATCACCTACGACCCCAAAAGCGATAGTCTTGGTTTCCCCAAAGGAATGACCGTAAGCCCTAACCGCACGCCCTATTGGTCGGAGGATTTAAGTAGGTTGTTTTTTGGCGTCCATAAATTAGAGTTGGCAAAAAAAGAAGATAAAAAGCCCGCTGCTGCGCCCAAAGACACGACAAAGAAGCTGTCTGACGCGGAGAAGTTAGCCAAAATCAAGGCGGATACTACGGTCAAAACCTTGGAAGATTTGCAAAAAGCCCTCGCCAAAGTGAAGACTGACTCTACCAAAGCAGTAGCGAGTGCCGATAAAAAAGACGACACTGAAAAGCCCGAAGTGACGGTTTGGAACTGGCAAGATAAGCGTTTGCAGTCGAGACAACAGATTCAGGAGACCCAAGATAAAAACCAAAACTACGTGTCGATGTACGACGTGGCGGCTAAGAAGTTTGTACAATTGGCCGACAGCACCGTGAAATCCATTTCTATTGCTCCCAAACAGTTGTACGGTATTGGTACCGACAACAGTGAGTACGAATTGGAAAGTAGCCTCGACGGTCGCAACTACGTGGATGTTTACGTAACAGAGCTAAAAACGGGCAAGCGCGAAAAAGTAAGAACGAAGCATTATTTGCCTAATTTTTGGTCAGGTGCGCAGCCTTCTCCCGATGGTACAAAGTTTATGTACTGGGAAGGAACTAACTATTGGGTCTATGACATGGCGACCAAAACTAGTCGCAATTTGACCGAAAAAGTACCGACGTCGTTTGTGGATGTGGACGATGACCACAACCAACAAACCCCACCGCAAGGAGCCGTCGGCTGGAGCAGCGATAGTAAATCGGTGTTGTTGTCGGACGGTTGGGATATTTGGCAAGTACCTACCGACGAAAAAGATACCAAAGGAAAGGCGTTGGTGGCGGTTAATTTGACCCAAAACGGTAAAAAAGACAAGATTCGCTACGACCAACGCTACCAACTCGACCCCGAAGAAAAAGGGATTGATTTGAAAAAACCGTTGTACTTGCATACGTATGGCGAGTGGACGAAAAAAAGTGGGGTAGCGCGTTTGGACATCGGAAAGACCATCACCGTGAAGCCTTTGTTATGGCAAGATGCGGCGGTTGGTAGTTTGTCCAAAGCCAAAAAGGCGGAGACGTTTGTGTTTGCCAAAGAAACATTTACCCAACCACGTCAGTATTTTGTAACAACGAGTCCAGAACTTGGCAGTGAGAAACAATTGACCAAAAATGCGCCATTGCTTGAGAAATTTGCGTGGTCGGCAGGAACTCGCTTGGTCGATTACGTAAGCGACAAAGGTGATACGTTGCAAGGGGCGTTGTTTTTGCCAGCGGGCTACGAGCAGGGTAAAAAATACCCAACGGTGGTGTATTACTACGAAAAACTATCGCAGACGCTCCATAATTTCGCCAATCCTGCTTATTCTGGTACAGGTTGGAATCCTTCAATTTATACCTCAAACGGCTACGCTGTATTTATTCCAGACATTGTGTATAAACTCAACGACCCAGGTATGTCGGCGGTTTGGTGCGTATTGCCTGCGGTAAAAGCGGCCCTCAAAACGGGCGTGATTGACGAAGCCAAAATTGGTATCCACGGTCACTCTTGGGGCGGCTACCAAACCAGCTTTTTGATTACGCAAACCAATATGTTTAAGGCGGCCGCCGCTGGAGCACCGTTGACGGACATGATTTCGATGTACAATTTGATCTATAAAAACTCAGGAACGAGCAACGGACAAATTTTTGAAGGTTCACAGGGACGATTGGTCGCGCCGTGGGAAAACTGGGAGGCTTACAACCGTAACTCACCGATTTACCACGTCAAAAAGGTACAAACTCCGCTTCTGATGTTGCACAACGACGCCGACGGTGCCGTTGATTTTACCCAAGGAGTAGAGTACTACACGGCTTTGCGTCGTTTGAAGAAACCCGTCGTGATGGTACAATACAAAGGTGAAAACCACGGATTGGCTAAACAACCGAACCGCAAAGACTACTCAGTGCGGATGATGGAGTTTTTTGATCATTTCTTAAAGGGAAAACCTGCCCCAGAATGGTGGTCGAAGGGTGTGCCGCGCTTAGAGCTCGAGCAGCACATCGAAGGACGTATTTTTGAAAACTAGTAGGTGGAGGAGGTTATGAGTAACCTCCTCCACTTTAATCTTCGGGGAGGTTACTCATAACCTCCCCATTTCTCATTTACCCTTCTCGAAATCGGACGTAGAGGTGCTCGTCGATGAAGGTATTTTCTTTGTAAATAGATTTCTTCAGAATGGCCTCCAAGTGATAACCTGCTTTTTCTAATACTTTCATTGATGCAGGATTGTGGGCCATTACACCAGCATATAGGCGGTGCAAAGCGAACGTGCGAAAGGCGTAATCAGTGATTTCTAATACCGCTTCAGTAATGATTCCTTTTCCCCAAAAAGGCTCCCCAAGCCAATAGCCAATTTCGGCATTTTTACAAAAAATATCTTTTTGTAAAACAATTCCCACGCAGCCCACGGCTTCTCCCTCGACCTCAATCGCAAACACCGTAGGTATTTTTTCGGATTCGCACATATTTATCCAATGGAAGGCATCATCACTTGTGTACGGATGTGGGAAGGCGTCGCGCACGTTGCGCCAAATGTGGTAATTGTTGGCATAGCGAACGAGCGAACGCTCGTCTCCTTTTTGCCAGCGGCGTAAATGGTAGGAAGGCTTCATCGTTAATCAGAAAAATCGATTTCCTTCAATAACGAAGAAAGTTCTTGAGAGGTTATATTTTCTTTTTCTGATTTGTCGTAAATAGTAAGCAAAAAAAGCTGATTGTCATAGATAACCTTCTTGTTTGAGCTCCGCCAAGAAATCTTCTGCTGTCTGAAGCTCAATTTTCCCCTGACGATATAGCTTTACTTCTTCCACTGCTTCTTTAAGATTCGTTATTATTTCATCTTTAGTAAAGATGGGTGCCTCTAGTTCTTGTTTCTCTTCCAGCAAATCGAGTGCCTTTTGGTACTTCTCCCATTCCTTAATTGGAATAATGACGGCTTTTTTACGCCCCCTCTTATCAGTTATGTATTGAAGAGATGTCATAAGTTTCTTTTTTTACAAATTTACAAAACAATAAACTCATTTGCTATTGCCTAACATTCATCTGCCTATATCGCCATTAATCCTAAAAATGACAGACGGCGTGTGTTTTTTTCTATTTTCGCACAAACCATCAAAACCTACAAACTAATTTCTCATGCAGCTAACCATTACCAACCTTTCCAAAACGTATTCTAATGGAGTACAAGCCCTCAAAGATGTTACGCTCACGATTCCGCAGGGGATGTTTGGGCTTTTGGGCCCCAATGGCGCGGGTAAAAGTTCCTTGATGCGTACCATTGCGACCCTTCAAGAGGCCGATAGCGGTAGTATTTCGCTCGATGACTTGGACGTGCTACGCCAAAAAGAGGAGGTACGTAAAATTTTAGGATACTTGCCGCAAGAATTTGGAGTATATCCGCGCGTCAGTGCCGAAACCATGCTCGATCACATCGCCGACCTAAAAGGGATTTCGAACCGTGGCGAGCGTAAGGATATTGTAACGGCGCTTCTGCAAAAAGTAAACCTCTACGAAGCCCGCAAGAAAAACTTGGGGACGTATTCGGGAGGGATGAAACAACGTTTTGGCATTGCTCAGGCACTTATTGGCAATCCTAAACTCATCATTGTCGATGAACCTACGGCGGGCCTCGACCCTGCCGAACGTAACCGCTTTCACAACCTACTTTCGGAAATTGGCGAAAACACGATTGTGATTCTCTCAACGCACATCGTGGAAGATGTAACCAACCTTTGTTCGCACATGGCCATCATTTGTTTGGGCGAAGTTGTAGCCAAAGGAAATCCTAACGAGCTGGTGAAAAGCCTTGAAGGTAAGGTATTTAAGAAAAGTATTGAAAAACACGAGCTGAACGACTATCGCGAAAACTACCAAGTGATTTCGACTTCGCTGAAAATGGGAAAAACTCAAATTAGGGTCATTGCCGACGAGCCACTCGAAGGCTTTGAAGCGGCTACGCCCGATTTAGAAGATGTATATTTCTCAGAAATCACGGTTCGCCAAGGACTGGCAGTGTAGCCTTTTTTTGTCATTTTTAATTAAAGAGCGAAGTCAAACACAGCTAAATTTATGTTTTCAACCATACTTTCCTTTGAACTAAAATACCGCTTTAAGCGACCCGCGACTTGGGGCTATTGGGCGGTGATGTTTCTATTTTCGTTGGTGCTGGCACTGTTTGGTTCGGTGAGCATCAGCGGCGGCTCGTCCGAAAAAGTATTCATCAACGGCCCTGCGATTGCGGGGGTTTTCATTGCCGTGATGAGTGTGTTCGGTATCATGCTTGCAACGGCCGTGATGGGTGTGCCCGTCTATCGCGACATTGAGCACAAAACCCAAAATTACTATTTCAGCTACCCAATTTCCGAAAAAGGCTACTTGATGGGTCGTTTTGTTGGGTCTTTTCTGACACTGTTATTTATTGGTTCAGGGATGATAGTAGGGCACTTGTTTGGTTGTATTATTGGCCAAACCTTCGAGGTGGGCGATAATGTCGAACGCATTGGCCCTTACAACTTACTGAACTACCTGTGGCCTTACTTGGTCGTAGGCGTTCCCAATTTGTTCTTTGCGGGAAGTCTCTTTTTTAGCTTGGTGGCCTTGACCAAACGGGTGTTTGTTACCTATGCGGGTGGGGTGGTTTTGTTGGTGACTTACTTGGTAGCCTCTTCGTTGATGACCGATTTGGACAACAAGTCGCTGGCCGCTATTCTCGACCCTTTTGCCTTGGGAGCGCTTGATGATTTGACGCGTTACTGGACAGTTACCGAACAAAATACCCGTTTTTTCCCACTGGAAGGTAATTTTCTGTGGAACCGTTTGCTATGGATAGGCGTAGGGTTGCTGCCATTGTTGTATTTGTTATTTCGCTTTGATTTTCAACGCTTCATTGCACCGAAATCTCAAAAAATTTCCAAAAAGAAAACCGAAAAAGCAGCTGCTCCACGCTCATTGGCGGATTTGCCCGTGGCCGCAAAAGCCTACACCACGGGTCGTTATTTGAGGCAAATGCTCAGCATGGCCAAAGTCGAGTTTCGGAACATTGTTCGAGACCCCTTCTTTATTGCTATTTTGTTGGCGGCGGCGTTGTTCTTGTTTTTAGACAATCAGTACGCAGGGATGATGTACGGAACCGATTCATTGCCAACTACTTATTTGATGTTAGAGTCCAAAGACAGTACATTCTATTTTGTGGTGATTATCCTGATTATTTTCATTACGGGCGAAGTCGTGCACCGCGACCGAACGGTCAATTTTCACCTCATTGGCGATGCTTTGCCGTTGCCCAACTGGCTGGTGTACGGTTCTAAGTTCTTGGCTATGATTGGGGTGATGCTGTTTATTCCTATCGTGGGGATTTTATGCGGTATTACTTGGCAAACTATCAAAGGCTATTTTGATTATAATTTGTCGTTGTACTTGCAAGGCTACGTAGTTCCTATTTTGCAGTGGACGTTCCTGACCATGATTACGTTTTTGATTCATACTCTGGTCAACAACAAAATGACGGGGCACGTGGTCAACATTGCTTTTTGGGCGGTGCTGTACGGCACGCGGGCTTTTTCGGAATACAAATACATGTTGCTGTATTTCAACGCCGTTCCTACTTCGACTTATTCTGACATGAATGGGTTTGGATTTACCGAAAATACCATGTGGTATTTGTTGTGCTGGGGCGGATTGGCAGCGGTCTTTTTGGTGATTGGTAACCTCTTTTGGTCACGCGGAACGGAAACCAATTTCAAAAACCGTTGGCGCTTGGCCATGCAGCGCTTTACGCCTGCTACAGGGGCGTTGCTGTCGGTGTTTACCCTTGTTTGGTTAGGTTCAGCGGGCTTTATTTATTACAACCAAAGTGTATTGAACAAGTACCGTACCGCCGAAGAAGGCCGCAAACGAAGCGCGGAGTATGAAGAAAAATACCGTAAATATTACCTCAAAGCACAGCCTAAAGTGACGTCGGTGAAGGTAGAGGTAGATTTATTCCCTAAAAAACGAATGATAGATGCCCGTGGTCGATTTGTGATAAAAAATAAGCACAATCGCCCGTTGGATTCGCTGATTTTGAACGTGGGAGGTGGTTTCCCTCATTACCGAATGAGCCTAAAAATTGACGGAGTGGAGCCTAAGAAATTGTTGAACGATACGATTCAACGGTTCTACATTTACAAATTACCAAAAACACTGATGCCCAACGACTCGGCGGTGCTTGAAATCGTGTCGCATGGTGAATTTAGGGGCTTTCGCAATGGGGGAGAAGAGCAATTTACGATTACGGACAATGGTACTTTTGTGAACCAAGGCGATTTGTTCCCGAACATTGGGTACAGTCAGCAAGCCGAACTTTCGTCGGAGCGGTATCGGAAAAAGTACAAATTACCGATTCGGGAATTTGAAATGCCCAAACGCACTGACTCGACGGGGTTACAGAATTTCTTGTTTACCCAAGAAGGCGACTGGATAACGTTTGAAGGCACGGTCAGTACCGAACCCGACCAAATCGCAATTATGCCTGGGTATTTGCAAAAAGAATGGACGCAAAACGGTCGTAAGTATTTCAATTACCAACAAAACGAGTTCATGGATTTGTTCTTCAACGTCGCGTCGGCGCGTTATGCCGTCCACCGCGAAACGGTTAAGAACTCTGATGGACAGGATATTAAAGTGGAAATTTTCCACCATCCTACGCATAATAAAAACATTACCCACTTTATGAATGGGTTGAAAGACGCCTTGCGCTACTGTTCGTCCAATTTTCGCCCGTACCAGTTCCGACAGATGCGTATTTTGGAATTTCCTCGTTATCAGACCTTTGCGCAGTCGTTTCCCAATACAATTATGTATTCGGAAAACTTTGGGTTTTTGGCCGATTTCTCAGACCCCAACAAAACCGATTATGCGTATTACGTAACGGCCCACGAGGTAGCGCACCAGTGGTGGGGACACCAAGTGATGCCGAGTTTCACGCGGGGGGCCAACAACATCGCTGAGGCATTGGCCGAGTACAGTTCGCACATGGTGCTACACCACACTTACGGCCGCGACGTGATGCAGGAGCGCCTCAAATACGCCCTCGACCAGTATTTGCGCGGCCGTGGAACGGAAAACAAAGGCGAACAGCCGCTGATGGACAACGAAAACGGGGCGTACATTTGGTACGGAAAAGGCACGCTGACGTTTTATGCCCTGCAAGACATGGTGGGCGAGCAGCGCCTCAACACGTGGCTGAAAGACTATGCCGAACGGACGGCCTTCCGCCAGAAAGCGCCTTTTACGACGACCGACGAATGGTACAACAGTATTTACACCCAAACGCCTGATTCGCTCAAGTATTTTGTGGAGGATTGTATCAAAAAAATCACCTTGTACGAAAACAAAGTGACGGGCGTAGAAGCGACGCCACTGAAAGGCGACCAGTATAAAATAAAGCTGACAGTAGAGACGAAAAAGCTGTATTTTGACAAAACGGGCAAGGAAATTGCGCAGGGAAAAACGCCGAACTACATCGACATTGGGGTGTTTACGGAGGAGTCTAAAAACAAACTCGGCATGAAGCAAAAAGTGCCGCTTTACCTCCAAAAACACAAACTCAGCCCAGGCAAGCACACGATTGAGTTGGTAGTAAAAGGCAAGCCCCTCAAAGGCGGCATCGACCCCTACAACAAACTCATCGACCGTATTTCGGATGATAATGTGATGAAAGTGGAAATGCTGTAGAAAAATCGGTCGGCGGGGTTTAATGTTCAAGCCTTTGCCGACCATTTTGGTTATATTTGTAGAAAAATGTAACTATTATCTTATGTATTCAGAATTAGAAATCAAATTATTCAAACAACGATTTCATGGCGCAGTTAATATAAAGGGGATTGATTTTCAGATTCATTATGCTCTTAATATTACCCTAAATCTGCTCTTGGCAGAAGAACCATTAGGCTCTATTACATTAGAAGGTATTGAAGACCTTGATTTACAGCCTATAAAAGCAGGAAATGTTTATGTACAAGTGAAGACTTCTAATACTCCATGGCATTTATGTCAGCTATCAGAGCCACTTATAAACTTCATATCCCAAAATAAAACCACTGGTACAGAGAATTCATTTCAACTTGTAACAGATTTTGAGCAGCGAGAATCAATTAAAAAGCTATTTTCCAAAAATTGTTCACTTGCTGAAAAAGCTAATTTGGTAGGTGACATTCTGAAATGTAAGCCCCTAAAAGATAAGAGAATTACTCGAACTCAACTTGAAACTGTTATCTTAAACACTGAAATTCAGTCTACTACTAAACAATCACTGATAGAAGATTCTAAGAGTAAATTGGTTTTGTTGTTAGATATTCATCCAGATGAAGCTGAAATTTTTTTACTGAGTTTCCTGTATAAATTTCTTGATTGGTCAGTTGAGAGGAAGACAATTACAAAAGTTAATATTTACGATTTTAAAACTCGATTTTTTGAAAATAAAGTACGAGGTCAAGAATTTGAGGCATATGGTAGAGGGCTTATTGATAGAATTTCTTGGAGAGAAGATAGCTTACCAAAAGATTACTTCGAAGGTAAAAAAACTCGTTTTGGGCATATCGCTCTTGGGTTAGACGTAAGAAGGACTAAATGGCTGAATAAAATTCAAGAGATATTTGGTAAAACAAGAATTTGTATAATCCGTGAAGCAAGCGGACAAGGAAAATCTACATTAGCACTGAGATATGCTTATGATTTTTGGAATCATGAATATTCTTTTGCCATAAAGGCGGTTGAAACAGTTGAGCACTCAGAGCAAATTTCAAATTATCTAAAATCCTTATCAGAGTTAGGGCTGCCAGTGAGTGTTCTTATTGATGATGTAAACCATACAAAAAGCCACTTCAGCAAAATAATTCAAAACTGTGCAGGTTATCCAATCAATTTTCTAATCACTTCTCGAAATGATGATTATCATTATTTTGGTAGTGTAGGAGAAGTATCGTTAGAGTTTTTAATACCATATTTTGATAGACAGGAGGCTAAACTTATTTTTCAAAACTTAAAAAAGCAAAACAAAATTCATACAAGTGTTATAAACTCTGATTGGGCTTATGAAAGAATTGGTTCTCCAAAATGCCTCATTGAGTTCATATTCCTAATTACACAAGGGCAGATGTTGGATGAACGACTGTCCGAACAAGTCAGAGAAATACGTAAAAATAATCAAAATGATAAAATTGATTTTTTAAGAAAAGTCCTATTAGCAGATGCTTGTAAAACTCCTATTAATATTAACCATTTGATAGTTTCGGAACAGCTAAATATTGACTACCAAGAAATTATAAAAAGTACAAATAATGAGTTCGTTTATTTAGAGGACGACTATATACATGGTTATCATTGGGTTAGAAACTCACACTTATTGAAAATACTACATGAAAACTACTCTAATCCTGCTATTACTGCGTTAAAAACTATTTCATTGATTGACGACAGCCAAAAGCCATTTTTTCTTGGAAATTTATCAGAAATACCAGGTTTTGATGTAGAGGTTCTCATTGAAAACTTCAAGTATATTGCTGATAGGACTGATTTAAAGACATATTTGGCTTTCCTAAGTGGTATTTTTAAAATAGGTGAATATCTTTTCTTTTTGAGGAACAAAGAGGTTTACCAAGAGGCTTATGATAAATTTAACGAGGGTGTTTTATTATTATTCAATGCCAAATTTCTACCAACTCAAGAAATTGATCTTTTTAGTTTGTTTAGTGATAATCGTAATTTCAGAGAAGTAAAGGAGTTGAGTGATATGATAACCATTACTCATAGAGGTTTTCAATATGTTGGTTTTTTTGTGAATTCTAACGAATTTAAATATGAATTTAATGACACAAATTTAGATTTGATTGGTGAAGTAATGGATTGGTTTTACTGGATTAAAAAAATATTTTAAGTCTAAATCAGGCTGAAAAACTTATCGAAAATTCTAAAATACTTGACTTGGACATAAATTCTTTTAGTTTTTTCTCGCAGTCACTTTATAGACTTTATCCAGAAAAACACAATAAGTGGTTTACGAAAAATAAAGATAAAATCCTTACAAAGCTGGAAACCCATCTGAAATGTTCTATCTCATTAAGTGGAAATCAGGTTAGCATGACTTATTCAGAGCTTGTCGAAGGTGAGTCACCAAATGAAGCTACTATGAATCGATTAAATACAATCCGTTCCGCTATACCTTTTTGTGAATTATATAAAGGAAAACATACTTTCATGTCCATAATGACAAAACTTGTAAAGTTGAAATACCAATATGCCTACGATGAGTCAAAAAAAGAAGTTTCTGCTGAAAATTTGCATTTTCAAAGCGATGTAGAAAAGAATAAAATTTTTGATAGTATTGTAGATGCTCATTTTAGAGTTAAGACTTGGTATGAGTTTACTGAATGTTACTACAATCTAAGAAACGATATTGTTATTTACTGCGAAGATTTATGTAGAAGGCTAATTGGCGCTTCTCATAAATTCAAAAAAGAAGCACCTGTTATTGCTGAAAACATATTACATAGCTACAAAATAATGCCTGTTGAAATCAAAGAGTTAGAAAAACCTTTTTCAGATTGTCGTTACTTTTTTAATTCATTTAATAACTTTTTGATTATGAAGTCAAAAATCCTTCAGAATGAATATGATATAGAATCAAAAAGATTGCTGTTTATAAACTTTAATAATTGTTTAATAAAACTTTATAAAATGCAAGATTTCTTTGATGAGCTTGAAGGATTTGCACCAACTTACTTTAATTTTGAAAAATTAAACCAAAGAGAAATTAGAGCGTTGAAAAATTTAAAAGAACTATTGAAAAATAATGTTCCACAAAGTAGCGATTATTGGGACTTAGACACAATTATGGATTAAAGGGATGTAGTTGTCGAAACTCACTCAATGACAAATTCATTAAGCTCGCCGCTTTGCTCAGCGAAATGACCTCTTCGATAGCTGCTCGGTACAATAACTGTGAAAAACGCAATGTGTTTCACTATATCGTACCGCCTATTTTGAGTCCAAACGCCCATCGATAATCTAACCGCTATCTCTTTCCCTGATTCTCCGACCAATCGTCTTCTTGATGATTTAGCGCTACAAACCTAGCCCTAAAACTATTAAAGCGTTTTGCGTGAGAAGTTGACGAAATAGATTATATTCGTCCAGCTAATTTCTGCGCTAGAAATTTCCTCCATTTGCCTCTGCTCTTTGACATTCTCTTTCTTTTTCAATGCGTTGACATTTTCCTTGTTGCGCCTCAAAACCTACTCCCTTAGGAGATTAACCTTTACCTTACCCTACTATGAAAAATCTAATTCAACCTATTGTTTCGAATCAACCTGAACCCGGGCATCATGCCAGAAGTGTACTTACGATTGAAGAGTTTATCCGTTTATTGAAAGAAGAAGAGGATTATTGGGCACCTGAGCAAAACAATACCAAGCGAATGATTACTCGTTTGCGTAAAATCTTTTATGACCAATGGGGATGGAATAGCGAATTGATACGTGGGGCGGCAGCGATAGAAAGCCGTTTTGAGACGGTTCTCCATGATTCTCCCGTGAATCATGGGAAAGAAGTTGTTCGGTATAAAAAGCTGGTGTATATGCCCGTGTATCGAGTCGTGACTTATACCGACCACGACAAGGTTTTTGGCGATACCCGAGCGGGAAAAGTGCCCTTTATTTACGAAGGCGATCACCAAGATGTAGTGCTGACCGAAGGGCATTTTTGTGACGTTGCCCACACCTTGGCGGGCTTGGATGCCATCAATTATAAGCAGGTGGTCAGCCCATTGCCTTCGTTTTTATCATTTCTTACTCCATTTGTTCCGCATGTTGACTCCAACGTGGATGTCGTGACATGGTTGGGTGACATCGCGAGTAGTTCGGCCGATTTTCTTTTCGATTACTTGAAAAACAACGGAAAATCGGTGAGTGGCAAGGAGGCACAAGAGGTAATAAACGTAGATGCTTCGGCTTCGGATATGCTGGGGGATATAGACGCGTACGTGATAGCCCATCATTACGACATTGGAAGTTCGAACGGGATGCGGTGTACTGAACTACTAACGGACTATTATCTGGGTGATAATGGCTACCGCGCACGGCGGTTTTCTACGTTTTGCTCCGTTATAGGGCTCGAAAAATGGAATGGACGGGAGTTTGCCAATGAAAAACAGTGGCTGGCGTATTATCGAAAGCAGCTACGAGACAGTACGTCCTTTGTGACGTATAGTGTTAATGAAAAGACACTTTCGGGCGTGTTGCTACCGCTTAAAATATGGTTTCATTGGTACGACGATGCCTTAAAGTTAGACCTACTCCTGAGTATTTTTTTAAAAGCCCTTAAACATAACCTTACACTTGAAAAATAATGCCGTATGGAAATCTCTAAAAAAGTGCTGTGGATTATTGCCTCGTTAGTACTGCTTTTTCTTTTACCTTATCTCGGAGCACTTATTGCGTTTAATAGCGATTTGCCCCCCAATTTATTTACGTATCCAGCCATTGTTCCCCAAGCCAAATCGCACTTTAATGGGTATGTATTTGCCATTATTTCTGTCTTTTTTGTGGCCATCGCGTTGTTGTATATTTACCCAAGGCTTTTTGGTTTTAAGCGTGTGGTGGTGTACGTTTCGGTCAAGAAAAAAAGGTCTTTGCCCCTTTGGTTTTGGATTTCGTTAGTGGTCTGGTGTGGGTGTCTTATTTTACTCTGGGGGAAATTCCAAGGTATTCGTTGGTTTCTTAAATTTATCGATATTTTGCTTTGGTGGAGTTTTACATTGATGATTGATGGAATCGTGTACGCCAGAAATAACGGACGGTCGCTGGCGACGATACGCCATCGGGAATTGGTTGGTATTGCTTTTGCTTCGATTTTAGGTTGGATGTTTTTTGAGTATTTCAACTTCTTTGTGGATGACAATTGGTACTATCCTCAAGGGGGGCAGATACCGCCAGCGGAGTTTTTGAGTTACTCCATGCTCGCTTCTACGGCCGTCTTTCCTATTGCCTTCGAATGGTATAGTTTGTTCAATACGTTTGAATCTTTTAAGGCAAAGTATTCCAAGGGAGTAAAATTGGTAGTGCCCAAGTGGCTAAAAATGGGGCTATTGGTGCTGAGTTTTGGGGTGATGTTTTCCATCAGCTTCTTTCCCGATACGCTTTTCTTTGCCGTGTGGCTGAGCCCGTTGATAATCTTGGCCATCTTGTTGTCCGAAATGAAAATATGGTCGCCTTTTACGCCTATTAAAGACGGGAATTGGTCGCCGTTGTTGCTGATTGCCCTTTCGTGGGTCGTTTCGGGCGTGTGTGTTGAGTGCTGGAACTACTTCAGTGCCGACCACGTCAATGGCCAAATAATCACCGAAAATACGCTTTATTGGGCCTACAGCGTACCGTATGTAGATGCGTATCATTTGTTCGAAATGCCCATTTTAGGGTATTTGGGGTATTTGCCTTATGGGATATATGCGGGCGTGTGGTGGATAACTTTTGCCTTTTTACTCAACATTCCTACGCAGTTTTCGGAAGCGGGACATGACAATGTGTAAGCACTAATTGAGGGGAGACAATCGCATAAAACGATGCCATACGATGAAAATAATTGTACAACTACTTAGGCAATGGGCAGAGTTAGCTACCAGCAAAACAAGCAGGGTGGTTGGTATTTTGTGCTTTTGCTGGGGAATGACCGTGTTAGGGCAAAACCCTGTTATCAATTGGGACGGAAAACAAAAGGTAGTCGATATTGCCGAGCAAGTGTTGATTTTGAAAGACACAAGTGGTCGTTTGAAAATAGAGGACGTTGCTTCGCCCCAATTTGCGGATAGGTTTACCCTATCAAAACAGAAGGTGTTGAGTTTCAATGATGAGGATTATTATTGGGTCAAAGTCCAAGTTCGGAATGTAGCCTCTACCCAAGTGCTGCTAGAAATAGCGCAACCTATTTTGTCGAAGGTTGATTTTTATTACCAAGAACCTACTACCCAAAAATGGCACGTAGTCCAAGAGGGATTTATGACGCCTATTCAACAGAAAGCTTATAAGCACCAATACCAGCTTTTTTTGTTGCCCCCAGCCGCCCAGACCTATTATTTACGCTTTCAGTCATTAGGACTTGCGGTGCCACTTCGGCTTTGGAATGAAAACGTGTATGAAGAGAAAATAGGTACCCAACGCATCGTTTTTGGGATTTTTACGGGCATCATGGGCTTTGTGGTTATCCTCAACCTCTTTTTCTTTTTTTCTCTTCAAAAATTAGCCTATGCACACTATGCGGTGCTGGTATTTATTTATTACCTGACGGCCTCCAACGTCGAAGGTTTTCTTTTGTATGTACATCCTAAAGCCGATTTGTTTTATGGAATGTTCATTACTTCGATTTTTAATATGCCAATTGGAGTCTCCTTTGCCCTGCTCTTTTTGGACATCAAAAAAGTAAGTACTCGACTGTATAAAGTTGGGTGGGGGTTCTTTATTTACTATTTGACGTTTATCTTCTGGCATCGGTTTTTGTCGCCGCTCACTTTGGCATACGTGACCAATTTCCATGGCCTGATGGTGGTGTTAATTATGGCTACTTTTGGGATACAGGCGGGCAGAAAAGGCAATCGAATCGGGTATTACTTTTTTGTTTCGTATTTACTGTTCTTCTTGTTGGCCGCGCTGGATACCAAAAGCAAATTGACGGGCACCCCAACGTACATTTTTGATTTGTCGTATGTGTCGTTAGGCTTTCTTACGGAGGCAATTACCCTTTCATATTTGCTGACCAAACGTTTTGAATGGGAAGGCCAAGCAGTGGCAGAGGAAAGGCTAAAATCGCAGGAACTTCTGCTGGCACAAACAAGGGAAAATGAGCGGATTGTGCGCGAACAAAACGTTATCTTGGAGCAAAAAGTAGCCGAACGAACCCGTGAGTTGGTCGTCGAAAAGCAAAAATCGGATGACTTACTTTTGAATATTTTGCCGTCGGACATCGCCGATGAATTAAAAGCGACGGGAAGAGCCAAAGCCCGAAAGTATGAGTCAACGTCGGTGCTTTTTGCTGATTTTAAAGACTTTACTGTATTCAGTCAAAACCAAAGTGCCGAAAAAGTGGTCGCAGAAATTGACCATTGCTTTAGGGCGTTTGATCGTATTGTGAAAAACTACGGACTCGAAAAGATTAAAACGATTGGGGATGCTTACATGTGTGCAGGTGGTTTACCTACCCCTAGCGATCATCACGCCCAAAACATCGTACAGGCAGCTTTGGAAATATGCGCTTTCATGAAGCAACTAAAAGCGGAAAAAATCAAGGAAGGGGAACTGTATTTTGAGGTGCGGGTAGGGATTTGCTCGGGGCCAGTGGTAGCGGGTATCGTTGGGATTAATAAATTTGCGTACGATATATGGGGAGATACCGTCAACACGGCGGCGCGAATGGAGCAGCACAGCGAACCAGGAAAAGTAAACGTGAGTGGTTCGACGTACGAATTGATTAAAGAGACGTATAATTGTATCCCAAGAGGAAAAATTGCTGCCAAAAATAAAGGCGAAATAGAGATGTATTTTGTGGAGTAGTCTTATTTCTAGCAGCACTTTAGAAACAAAAGTAATTGATAAAAACCATTTCAAAACATGCTTAAACTTGGATTTGTGAGTGCCATCTTGGCCGATTTTGGGTACGAACACGTGATTGATTTTGCCGCTAATCACGGCTTTTCGTGCGTAGAAATGATGTGCTGGCCCTCTGATAATGCCGACGCGCGCCGCTATGCAGGGGTGACGCACATCAATGCCGAACGCGTACTGTCCGACAGCGCGTACGCCCAAAACTTGGTGTATTATGCCAAAGAAAAAGGAATTACGATTTCGGGCTTGGGCTATTATCCTAACCCCATGGACTCCGATGCGGAAAAGGCGGCCTATTTCCGCGAACACATCAAAACCCTCATTAAAGCGGCGGCGAAGCTAGGTTTACAGAATGTCAATACGTTTGTTGGGCGTGACCCGTCCAAAAATGTGACCGAAAACCTCAAGACGTTTGGCCAAGTGTGGCCCGAAATTATCAAGGTAGCCGAAGAACATAACGTGAAAATCGGTATCGAAAACTGTCCCATGTTTTTTACCAACGACGAGTGGCCTGGAGGTAAAAACTTGGCTACGACGCCTGCGATTTGGGACCGTATGTTTGAAATTATTCCAAGCCCCATTTTAGGACTGAACTACGACCCATCGCACATGATTTGGCAAATGATGGATGAAGCCAAGCCGATTTACGATTACAAAGACCGCTTGCACCATATCCACCTCAAAGACGCAAAAGTGTATAAAGACAAGCTCGACCGTGTTGGTATTATGGCCAATCCGCTCGAATACCACAGCCCCAAACTCCCAGGCTTGGGTGATGTCAACTGGCGAAAATTCTTTGCGGCCCTGACCGACGTGCGCTACCGTGGTCCTGTGTGTATTGAGGTGGAAGACAAGGCGTATGAAGGCAGTATTGAGGATGTGAAAGCGGCGATTTTGACCAGCCGAAACTATTTGCGCCAGTTTTTGGGTTAATCCAAAAAACATTTCCATGAGAATCGAAGAAATCACGCTACGAAATTTTCGTAATTTTCAAGAACAGACTTTTCAGTTTCCTAGCCTTTTTACGGTTGTCATTGGAGAAAATGGAAAGGGGAAATCCACGCTGTTGCAATCACTAAAGGTGGCAGCGGGGACTTTTTTGCTGGGCCTGAAAGAGGCCGAAAGGATTCATATTCTTTCAGAAGATATTCGTAGGGTTGATTTGAATACACGATTTGTGCCTCAATTCCCCTGTGAGTTTATGGTAAAAGGGGATTTTTATGGGCAGCCTGTGTCTTGGAAACGAAGCAAAAATACGCTCGATGGACGTACCACTTCTGCCGATGCCAATGAACTGATTGGCTTTGCACAAGTGATAGAACAACGGGTAAATGAAAATTTGGAAGAAAAAGTAAATCTTCCTGTGCTTGGATTTTTTAGTACAGCACGACTGTGGGCAGAATCAAAACAGACCTTTAAACTGAAAACGAAAGGGTCTCGTCTGAAAGATGGCTATGCTCGCTGCCTTGACCAACGCTCTGATCGTATCACTCCGATGGAGTGGATAAAAAGTAACTATTATAAACAGCTCAAAGGAATCGGCTCGCAAGGGCTTTTGAAGGCTGTTTTGGAGGCAATAAGTACGTGTATTCCCAACTGGACAGCGGAGGAGTGGGATGAAGATACCGATGATTTGTTCGGAACACTCCTTACGCCCGATGGACAGTCGAGCAAGATGCCTCTGTACTACCTCAGCGACGGTTTGCGTACCATGGCGGGACTTGTCGCTGAGATTGCTTACCGTTGTGTCATACTCAATAGCCATTTAGGAGAAGAAGCTGTGAAGCAGAGCAAAGGGATTGTGCTGATTGAC
Source organism: Runella sp. SP2 (assembly GCF_003711225.1). Taxonomy (NCBI): domain Bacteria; kingdom Pseudomonadati; phylum Bacteroidota; class Cytophagia; order Cytophagales; family Spirosomataceae; genus Runella; species Runella sp. SP2. Next base: position 504,351 of record NZ_CP031030.1, read on the forward strand.
GAATTGGATATGCACTTACACCCCAATTGGCAACGGCACGTAGTTAATGACCTAAAAACGGCTTTCCCGAACATACAGTTTGTGGCTACTACCCATTCGCCTTTTATTGTACAGTCGCTGAATAGCAATGAGTTAATTAATTTGGATGCCATATCGGATGTGTCGCCCAAAGAATTAACCGTCGAGGAGGTGGCTCAAGAAATAATGGGCGTAGAAAGCGCATATAGTATTGAAAACACTCAGCAAGAACAGTTAAGTAAAACGTATTTTGAAACATTAGAAACGGGTACATTAGCTGAACCCACTACGCGAGATATACTGGAAGAAATAGAAACCCAAATAGCCGACCCTGCAATGAGAGCATTGCTTCAAATGAAGAAGCTTAAAAAGCAACTTAATCCTGAACAGCCACTATGAGACCTATTTTTCGTGGGCCAGTGCCTATCGATGAAAACGGGCAGATGAAAGTAGTGAGTGACTACAAGGATTGGCGAATGGACTTGGTGGAGCGAATTGGGAACTATTGCTCGTACTGCGATATGGTACTGAACGATAGCCCTCAAGTGGAGCACGTAGTTCCTAAAAATCCTCAGCCTAATCAGCCCCAAGGTTCTTTGCTGGCGTGGGACAATATGGTATTGGCTTGCGGGCCGTGTAACAGAGCCAAAAGTAATAATCCGTGTGGAACGGATACGCATTATCTGCCTGATTTCCACAATACGATATTGGCCTTTGAAACAAAAAATATTTCTTATCGTAATAAAAATGCCTGTATTATTACAGTCAAATCGGGTTTAACGTTTGCGCAAGCGACCAAAGGCCAAAATACCGTTAACCTCTGCCAGCTAGATAAAGTGGTAGTGACCCCTCGGGCAACGGATTTGCGGTGGAAATATCGTTTTGAAGCCCTACAAATGGCTAAGTATTGGCGAAATGAATGGGATAGCTGGGGACAAACTACTCCTGCGTTTTTGAGACTTCTTCAAACCGCAGCCATTTCAAAAGGCTTTTTTATGGTTTGGTACGAAGTTTTTTCTGAGGTACCTACAGTAGTCAAAGCGCTTATAGAAGCATTCCCAAATACGGCGGTCGATTGCTTTGATGAACAACAAGGGTATAGGCTCAAGCGTCGAAATCCCGCTGATTTTTAACAACCACTCCATGAATCGTAACCTACAAGATGGGCTAAATTTTTTCTCCAAACTTACGCGCAAGCGGGTTTGGAACGCCCTAAAAGTTATTTATAGCTTCTACGAATCGAAGTCCACGGGCAAAGCCTTGCACCGTGGACTTCCGATGAGTATTTCGTTTGAACCTACCACTTCGTGCAATTTGCGCTGTCCCGAATGCCCTAGTGGTTTGCGGTCGTTTACGCGACCTACGGGAATGTTGGACGGTGATTTGTTCAAACGCACCATCGACGAACTCGCTGATACCCTTTTGTACCTCATTTTTTATTTTCAAGGGGAACCTTACCTGCATCCTAAGTTTTTGGAATTGGTCAGTTATGCCTCCAAAAAAGGGATTTATACCGCAACTTCCACCAATGCGCATTACTTAACCGAGGCAGCGGCCCGTCGCACGGTAGAAAGCGGCCTCGACCGCCTGATTGTGTCCATCGACGGCACAACGCAGGAAGTGTATCAGCAGTACCGAGTAGGAGGGAAGCTAGAAAAAGTGTTGGAAGGAACGCGTACGATACTGAAATGGAAGAAACAGCTCGGTTCTAAAACGCCGCACGTTGTTTTTCAGTTTTTGGTGGTACGTCCCAACGAACACCAAATTGAAGATGCCAAACGCCTCGCCAAAGAAATTGGGGTGGATGAAATAGGCTTTAAAACCGCTCAAATTTACGAATACGAGCAAGGCGACCCGCTCATCCCGACGATTGATAAGTACTCCCGCTATGCCCAAAATACCGACGGCACCTACCGAATTAAAAATAGCCTCGACGGACATTGTTGGAAAATGTGGCATTCGTGCGTCATTACGTGGGATGGGAAAGTTGTCCCTTGCTGCTTCGATAAAGACGCTCACTATCGCCTTGGCGACGTGTCCGAAACTTCTTTTCAAACCCTTTGGCAAAGCAAAGCCTACACCGATTTTCGTCAAGCTCTGATTCGCTCCCGTTCTGAAATCGAAATGTGTAAAAATTGCACCGAAGGAACGCAGGTTTGGGCGTAAGGGCAAGGGGCAAGTAGGCAAGTAGGCAAATAAGGCAAGGGGCAAGTGAGAAAATGAGGCAAGTGAGCAAATGAGGCAAGCTTGCAATTTGCCCCTTGCCCCTTGCAAACTTGCTCCTTTCTGCTTGCAAACTCGCTTCTTACAAGAACCCCGTCACTTCTTTCCAGACGTTTTCTAGCACAGGAATTCCCTGTTGACTGTTTTTGAGTCGGGTTGCTAGTACTCGCTCGCTTGGGTAGCTTACGTGGCCTTGTTCTTTGATGGGAACGGAGGTTTTATAGTCCTGAATGATGGCGTCAATGGTTGAAGAAATGCTGGAAAAGTTGCTTAGTTTCGACAAATCGAGCGCAATGAAAATCTGAGAAGAAGCCATTTCGGCTGGCTTTTGCGTGATTTCGTGCGTGGCTAATCCATTGGCTAAAGTAGCGGCAAGTACATCCAACAAAAACGAAAGTCCAGCACCTTTCCAAAAACCAACGGGCAACGACCGCCACGATTCCAAAATTTTGTCGGGCTCGTCGGTGAGGTTCCCGTCTTTGTCGTATCCGCCTACTACTGAAAGTTTTTCATTTTTCATGACGGCCAATTCCATTGCTCCAAACGAGTACTGCGACATCGCCATGTCGAGTACGATGGCTTCGTCGCCGTAGGGAGCGGCAAATACCAACGGGTTGTTGCCTAATTTGGGATTGGTAGCGCCCCAGGCAGGCATGTTGGCGGTGGTATTGGTCCAGCCGATGAACGCAAAACCTGCTTTTGCTGCTTGCCAGCCGTACGCCCCGCCGCGCATCCAGTGGTTGGTATTGGCCAACGCGACGCATCCAATCCCGTGTTTTTGGGCTAACTTCATGGCACGTTCGGTAGCGAAAATGGCGTTGGAAGGCCCTGCTCCCAAATTCCCGTTCCACTGCTCAATGCCCCCAAAACGGTGAACTATCGTCGGTTTGGCGTCGGGAATCACGTATCCGTTGCGAACGTATTGGATGAAGCGAGGAAAACGGTTGATGCCGTGGGTATAGATTCCGTCAACACTATTCTGCGTGAAAGTCATGGCACATTCTTCGGCTCTTTTTTTAGGAAAATTGTGCTGCAAAAGAATCCGCTTGAGCGTTTTGTGCATTTTGTCCGCAGGAATGGTAAGGAGTTTAGGGGTTGACATAAGTCTTTTTTTTCAGTTAGTTACACGTCTAAAATGTGGCTGCCTACTTCCCCAATACGTTCACTTGTTTCTTGGGTAATGTAGCGCTTTTGGTCAATTTGTTGGGGCTGGTCGCGGGTACAAAAATAACTGTGTATGCTGCGACGGTCGCGGTCGGTGAAGTTGGTCGTGCCTCCGTGCCAAACGTGCGAATTAAAGATAAATACCGAACCTGCAGGTGCAATAATGCGAATTTCGTCGGGATGTTTGTCGTTGGGGTCGGCCATGGCTTCGTCGGGTAATACGCTGCCTTTGTGGGTTTTGGGAACGATGCGGGTGGAGCCGTTTTGTTCAGTAAAATCGTCCAGCAACCAAATGCTGTTGCACACCTTAAAAGAGCCGTCGGCGATGGCATTGCGCCAATCGACGTGGAGTTTTTGATGGCCTTTTCCAGGCTTTGCCGCGCGATAATTGAGCGACGACAACTTAAATTCGTGCCCCAAAACGGCTTCAATTCCTGCTAATACCCGTGGATGCGTGTAAAAAATGTCAAAAACGGAGCCTTTGTTGACCAAATCGGCCAAGCGGTCGGCACCTTCTTCTTTGGGATGGCGAATGTATTTGGAATCGGCTAGCTCTGAGCCTGCATTTTCTCCTTCGTTGTCCATCAACTCCGCGAGTCGCTCGTTGACTTGTTTTACTTGCTCGGGGGTAAGTAACTGCCCTAATTTAAGGTAACCGTTGGTGTCCAAAAATTCAATTTCTTCCTTGGTAAGCATTGTTTACTGTCGTTAAAAGCAGCGTTTATAAAATAGTAGAAACCAAAACACGAACATTTCTACTGCACCGTGAAGCTGGTTGCTTCCAACCCGCCGCTTGCGTCGAAAGGTCAGGGTATGAGTACCCTGACACACAGTGAAGCGGGTTGCTCCCAACCCGCCGCTTGCGTCGAATGGTCAGGGTATGAGTACCCTGAGGCACCGTGAAGCGGGTTGCTCCCAACCCGCCGCTTGCGTCGAATGGTCAGGGTATGAGTACCCTGACACACCGTGAAGCGGGTTGCTCCCAACCTGCCGCTTGCGTCGAATGGTCAGGGTATGAGTACCCTGACACACGGTGAGCTTATTCCCCGCCCAATGGGTTTGGTGTAGTGATGTTGGCACCAAAAAACAACGCGTTGAAAAACATCTTTTCTGTACCGTACCAAATTCCACGGAAACTTGGATTGTCTGAAAAAAGTATGACGCGCCCGCTTCCTTCTGGAGCGACAACAACGGCGGCGGAGCTGCTGATTTTTTTCAACGATTGGGGATGCACGTAGCCCGTTAAATAGGGTTTGTCGGAATATTGAACCACCGTATTGTAAGGACTAGCAGAAGGCTCTAAAAAGGTATTGTTGTTGCGGTAAAGGGCAATTTTGCGGTTTTTGTAGCCAAATCCAATGGGATGCGTAATGTCTAAATCAGCCTCAAAAATGGTTCCTCCCGTATTTTTTGAACCTTCCGAAGCGGCTGCATCTTCGTAGTTGATACGCCCGCGTTTGGCAAGTGCTGTCGAATCGGCCTTGGTGTTTACCCGCAATTTTTCTTTGACAATGTCGCTGCGAATCGCCCATTCAGAAGCAGTTTTGAGCGTGACGAGTGTACCACCGTTGGCCACCCACTGCTTAATTTTGGGCGCAAGGGCGCGGTCGTACTGCCCCGAAACCAGCACAATGACGTTGTACTTGCTGAGGTTGAGCCGTGGAAGCATCCCGACATCCACTTTGGTAATAGGCATTCCCACGTGCGTGTCGAGCCAATACCACACTTCGCCTACTTCGTTGCCATTTACGCCCTGACCCACCGCAATGAGCGCTTCGGGTTTGGTTACTTTTTGGAAGGTATTACTTCCCAAATCGACTCCCATTTGGCTATAACCCGTCGGTACACCTACAAACGAAACGCCTGCTTCTTGACCAGCGGCTTTGATGGCTTCGTAAAGGGCATCGGGCGAAAGGGTTTGGGTCTCAACGGGCACCATCAACGCCCCGTGACTGTACGATTTGTCTCCAATCTTAAACGCTTTGGTCGCTACTTTGACCAAAATGCCTTGACTTACCAAACGATATAGCGCTTTGGTCGCCATAAAATCGGAGTAGTCGAGCAAGTAAGCGTAGGGTGATTTGGTAGGAATAGTTACCGTCGATTGCATAAATTCTTGGCCAATGCGCGCTCCCTTTGCAATCGGTGTACGAACCTCGCCTTGGGCTAATCCAAACGCTAACGGTAAGTTCCACGCAGACGCGTCATAAAAAAGGCTATCGGCAAATTTGGTAGGTTTCTCAAACACACTTTGCACGAGGCGGTACTGGGGCTGAGCCGTGGGAACGAAGAGCGCTTTCCCCTTTTCATACACCTTTCCGTCGATGGTGAGGTTATCGGTCAATTGGTAACATTCGATGTGGTGGTGCAACAGCGTTTGCGTAAAACGGCGTAGGCGCGTTGCGTCCACACTTTCGCCTACTACATAGCCTTTGATGGCGTTTTTGTTCCCTTCCGAAATGGCCGAAGCAAAAAACTCACGTTGGAATTTGAGCAAATTTGGGCGCTCGTCCACGGCAGCTTGGCAGGTAGCCAAGGCGCAGACGAGTTGGTTGCGTATCGTAAACGCAAACGTAACGGGGCCGTTGGGGCTATCTTGTACAAAGCCCCGCGAACTTGCCTGTTCAAACAACAACCCCAGTCCTCCTTCCATGTCGGGGTAGCTGGAGCCGTAGCCTGGGTACAAGTTATCAAACGACTCTTTGGTATAGTAAAACGACCCAATGGCGTTCAACGCTTTTTCGTAGTATTTGGCAAATTTCCCGTTGAGGGTTTTATAAACGTACTGTGGCACGAGTGGGTTTTCGGCGTTTTCTTTGGTAGGCTCAAAGAAAAAAGTGGAGTTAGTACCCATTTCGTGGTGGTCGGTGACGACGTTGGGGAGCCATTGGTGGTAAAACTTCAAGCGGTTCTGGCTTTCGACGTGGACGGCCAGGTACCAGTCGCGGTTGAGGTCAAACCAGTAGTGATTTGTGCGGCCGCCAGGCCATACTTCGAGGTGTTCGCGGTCGTTGTTGTCGGATACCAGAGGAGTGCCACGGTGTTGGTTGACCCAACTCACAAAACGGTCGCGACCGTCGGGGTTGAGCACGGGTTCAATCAAGACCACCGATTCGTCCAACATCTTTTTGGCGTCTTCGTCTTCACAGGCGGCGAAATAATAAGCCGCCAAAATCATGGCTTCTCCTCCCGACGTTTCATTGCCGTGAACGTTGGCCCCGAGCTGAACAAAAACGGGCATTTTGGCTACGTCAGGCATGGCCGCGTTGGGGTCGGTGAGTTTTAAGTGCTCGTTTTGCAGTTCGGGCAACTTGGCCATGTTGGCGGGCGACGAAAAAAATACGACCAAGTGCGGGCGTTTTTCGTAGGTTTCTCCAATGACTTTCACCTGCACGCGCTCCGACAGGCGGTCGAGTTCGTACATGTAAGCCACCAAGCGGTCGTAGCGGGTTTGGTAATCGCCAATCGCGTGCCCCAAAAACTGTTCGGGGGTGGGTATCGAAGGATTAAATTTTTTGTTGGGAAAAAAATAACCGTTTTGGGCATGAAGGCACAGGGTCACGCCCATAAAAAAGGCAAGAAAAAGTTGTCTCATACGAGTAAGTAAATGGTTTGAAGTGAAGTTAGAAGGGCAATAGACAAATATACGTATTTCAGGTTATTGAAAACTTTTTTAAATAAAACTGATAAAACAGTTGTATAACTGAAAAATCAGGTGTAAGTTTGAGGCATGGAAGAACTAACACGCACAGAAGAGCGCATCATGCAAATCATTTGGGATTTGGAACGATGCTTTGTCAAAGACATTATTGAGCGACTCGACGACGAGCCTAAGCCACCTTACAACACGATTTCTTCGGTCGTTCGTATTTTGGAGAAAAAAGGATTTGTTGGGTTCAAAGCCTACGGAAAGACGTACGAATACTTTCCTATTATCCCCAAAGAGTCGTACGGAAAACAAACCTTTCACAAGGTACTGGCCAATTATTTCGACAATTCGCCCGCCAGTTTATTGTCGTTTATGGTCAATGATAAAACCTTGGACGCGGCTGAAATAGAACGACTTCGCCAATTTATAAACAACCAGTAAGATGCTGCTCTTGCTCTATTTGCTCAAAGTGTCGGCCTGTTTGGGGCTATTTTATGGGTTGTACTATTTTCTATTTCGACGATTTACCTTTCATCGTCTCAATCGAATTTACCTGCTGCTGACTTTACTGTTGAGTTTTCTGATTCCGTGGGTAGAAATAGAGCAAAAGCGAATCGTAGAGGTCGTTCCCGTGGCGGAAGAACCTGTCACTTCACCACAAAGTGAGGTTTTTGAGCAAAGCGTCCAATCGTTGGATGGAGAATCTAGTCAACTGATTAACAGTAAATTAAGAGGAGTGGAGCCTATCCCTGAAAAGAAATATTGGTTCGCAACGCTGACGTGGGAACAAGGGAGTATAGTGGGGTACGTTATGGGTCTTTTGGTGTCTTTGGTTGTGTTGACCCGACGACTATGGAAAATTGCACTTTTGAGCAAAAAACGCCAAAACGACGCCAATAAAGACTGGGTAGAAGTATCGGAACCTTTTACTGCTGCCTCGTTTTTTGGGGTTGTCTTTATGAATTCACAGGCGCTCACCGAAGAAGAAACACAGCAAGTGTTGTTGCACGAACAAATGCACGCTCGGCTGTTTCATTCCGTAGATGTGCTGCTGATTGAGCTATGTAAAGTGATTTTATGGTTTAATCCCGCCATATATTTCTATAAAAAATCGCTTGCCGAAATCCATGAATATGAGGTAGATGCGCAGCTAGCGGCTCGCTTTGATGCCAAAACCTACGCTTATTTGATTTTGAAATTGGCGACCCAGTCGTCACATTCTCTGGTCCATTCTTTTGGAAAACATCCCGTCACAAACCGTATTCATTTTTTATTTCAAAAACCAACATCTGCCATGAAAAAACTATTGTATGCCTTTGGATTACCGCTGGGAGTAGCGGGAGTTTTGGCCTTTGCGCCGCGTAAAGAAGTGCTTGTATATAACGAACTACCAGCAACGACTACCCCCAAAGAAGTACCCGCGAAAACGTATCCTTTGAGAGTGCATGATAACAATTTAGCTACTGAACGGACTGAGTCTATGAAAAAACAAAGGCGTTTAAAGCCTTTTGAACCTCAAAAAACGGCTCAAGACGAACGCCTTCCTGACGAAAATTCATACACAGAATTCAATAAGATTGTGCAGGAGATGCGCTCAAAGGATATTTTCTTCAAACGAGTTGAGATTACATCAAAAACAGACGGGATAAAAGAGATGTTGATCTTTGCCCGTGGGGGCGAGGGTACTACCGCAACGGGTTTGGTTATTGGGATGGGCAAATCCCCGATTTATTATTTGGACGGTATGAAGGTGCAAGAGGAAGTTGTGAAGTCACTGAAGCCATCTCACATAAAAAAAGTGGATATCCTCGAACCTGAGTATAATAGATACCCTGCCTTTGTAAAGAAACACAAGCTAGACGTGAAAAATGAAAAAATTGTATGGATGGAAAGAAAGGCCTTTGATTTCAAAAAAGTGCCAGCTCCCAAGCTTGAGCAGAAACTGTCGCTTCGCTCAGGAGGCTCTGTGGATACCATACGTACTTTTCTACCAGCAAATGAATTGGGCACAAATCCGTTAGTTTTTATCAATGGAGAAGAATTTCCAGCAAGTGTCCTGACGCGTGTTGATCCAAGTAAATTTGGGATGACTTACATAGCAAAACCTAATGACTCTAAAGCCATTTTAAAATACGGAATTCGGGCAGTGGACGGCGTGGTGGATATAAAAACGATTGATGATTGCTTTTTCAAAACGGAACAAGAACGGATGTTGGCTGTAGAAAACATGAGAAAAATGCTGAATACGACGAATAAAAGATTGAGCAAGCGTTTTCTTAAAAACAATGAGGGCAATGAGGTGATGATGATTGTCGTGCGAGGTTTTGTGTATGATCAACCATTTTTTTCGGGTTTTGAAAAAAATGCTAAGCTGATTTACATGTTGGATGGAAAACCCGTACAAGAAGAAGAAATCAATCGCTACGAAGGTAAGTTTTACTCAGCGGTTTCGTGGAAAAAAAGTGACAGCAAATCCAAATTTGAAGAACAACACGCGGCACTTATTGACGGATACGACGGGGGAATTGCGCTGAAAACGACCCGCTAAAAATTACTTTTAAGGGCAAAATAGGCCAAAATGAGCGTTTTTTCCTACATTTGGGTAAGTTACACTTTTTCTTAACCCAAACTATGAAAAAAACGCTCTACACCACAGTGCTTTTGGTGGGATTAGGCATGGTTAGTTTTGCCCAATCCAAAAAAGCGCCCAAACTTACCCCCGAACAAGCCCGTCTCGAAAAACTCAAACAAGAGGCAGTGGCTGGCGTTGAGAAACGCGCAGAATTGGGGCAGCAAATCAACGACATGCTCTTCAGTTTTTCGGAACTTGGTTTCCAAGAATTTGAAAGTTCGCGTTATCTGACTGAATTGTTGGAAAAAAATGGTTTCACCATCGAACGCGGTATCGCCAACATGCCCACCGCGTGGCTCGCCAAATGGGGTAGTGGAAAACCCATCATCGCCATTGGCTCGGATGTGGACTGTATTCCTAAAGCGTCCCAAAAACCTGGAGTAGCCTACCAAGACCCCATCGTGACGGGTGCACCTGGCCACGGCGAAGGACACAACTCGGGACAAGCCCTCAATATCATTTCGGCGTTGGCGGTCAAAGACATCATGGAGCGCGAAAAAATCCCAGGTACGTTGGTGTTGTGGCCAGGCGTAGCCGAAGAATTGGTAGGAGCGAAGGCATTTTATGTGCGTGATGGTTATTTCAAAGACGTAGATGCTTGTATTTTTACGCACGTAGCCAATAATTTAGGCGTCTCTTACGGTGATGCAGGAAACAACGGACTTGTCTCGGTTCGCTTCAACTTTGAAGGGGCTGCCGCCCATGCCGCAGGTGCGCCTTGGCGTGGCCGAAGTGCCTTGGATGCGGTCGAATTGATGAACGTTGGCTGGAATTTCCGTCGTGAGCACTTGGAAGTAACACAACGCTCGCATTATGTCATCCCCGATGGTGGCGATCAGCCAAATGTTGTCCCCTCTAAAGCGGCGGTTTGGTATTATTTTCGCGAGCGCTCTTATCCTAAAATCAAAAAACTGTTTGACATCGGCGTGAAAATCGCGGAAGGGGCGGCTTTGATGACCGATACCAAATTTACCTACGAAATTTTGGGGTCGGCTTGGCCTGGGCACTTCAACAAGCCTATTGCGGAAGCGATGTACCAAAACATCAAAAAAGTAGGGCTGCCTACGTGGTCAGAAGAAGACCAAATGCTGGCAAAAGCTTCTCAAAAAGAATTGCAAGCACCGAAAATTTCGGGCTTGGCTACAAAATTGGATACGTTAGGTTTACCTGCTGATTCGCCTACGCGGATGATGGGCGGACAGGCCATGTCGATTGGAGGTGGCTCCGACGACATTGCGGATATTTCTTGGTCATTGCCAACGATTGTGCTGCGTTATCCTTCCAATATTCCAGGCTTGCCAGGCCACCATTGGTCGAATGCCATTTCGATGGCGACGCCTATCGCGCACAAAGGCGTGGTATATGGCGCAAAAGCGGAGGCGATGACGCTGATAGACATGCTGTTGAAGCCAGAAATTATCAAAGAAGCTTGGGAGTATTACCGTAACGAGCAAACCAAAGAGCAGAAGTACGAACCGCTTATTTCGCCCAAAGAAGTTCCTGCGGTGTACCTGAATCGCAACATCATGGAGAAGTTCAAGCCTGAGTTGTCGAAGTATTATTATGACCCCACAAAATACAAAACGTATTTGGAGCAATTGGGTATCAAATACCCGACACTACGCGATGATCAGAAGGAAGATTTGAAAAAAATGAAAGAAAGTGAAAAATAATTGAAAGCGATTCCAACCTTTTCCTCAGTAGGTGCGTCTTTAGGGTGGTAGCTACCTATTAACGCTGACATTCCCGTTTGAATATAAAGACATCTATTGGGGTAAACAATAGAAATTAGTGAAAAAGAGCGTGACCCATGGCCACGCTCTTTTTATGGGGGTCTTGCCCTAAAGGTTGAAAATTTTTCTTATTTTACACTATTTCTTAATGTATCTTCCCTAAGTTTTTTGAAATAAACAAGAGAGAACTATTGGAGACACTCGTTGGTATTTTTATGTTTCTATTTACCACAGCGTACTGGTGTGTCAATAGTGCAGTGGTATGCTCTTTATGCTCTTTCATGGTTTTACTTTGTGAACTGTATCACTTTTGTTACTTCTTTTTCAGTCCTTAGGCTGGTAAACTAATAGCTGTATTCGGTGATTGGGCCAATGTATTCGTACATATGGGGGGGGCATGGTAAAGATACCAAATTGTAACTACTTCTTTCCAAAAACTAAGAACAAAAAGTAACAAGTTTATTTTCTTTCTACCGAACAATGCCTGACAATGTAGTGTATTTACTGTGTATATTTCGCCCAAAATCTTAAAAAATATTGTATGAAAAAATTATTTTCCAAACCAGAATGGTTACTCGTGATAGTAACCTCACTGGGCTATTTTTGCGACGTATATGACATCTTGCTGTTTTCGGCAGTTAGAAAAGCATCGCTAATTGCTATCGGTGTTCCCGAAACGGAACTTGCAAATGTTGGACTTTCGCTTTTAAACTGGCAACTTGCGGGTATGCTTGTAGGAGGTCTATTTTGGGGTGTTTTTGCTGATAAACGAGGGCGTATGGTGGTTTTATTTGGCTCAATTATAGCTTATTCGGTGGCTACTTTTGCCAATGCCTTTGTTTCATCGGTAGGAATGTATGCTGTGATGAGGTTTGTGGCAGGCGTAGGTTTGGCTGGTGAGTTAGGAGTGGGCGTTACTCTCATCAGTGAGGTTTTAGAAAAACATAAACGCTCTTATGGTGTAGCAATATTGGCCTCTTTCGGAATGTTAGGAGGAGTTGTAGCTGCTTTGGTAGCCTCAAAAATGACTTGGCAAACTTCTTACATGGTGGGTGGTGTCATGGGGCTTGCTTTGCTATTGTTTAGAGTATCAGTAGCCGATAGTGAAATGTTCAAAAAAGTGTATGCGTCTTCGATAGGAAAAGGAAACATTCTGCAACTTTTGGGTAATAAAAGCCTTTTGGTCAAATATATCCTGTGTGTTTTGGTAGGGGCACCCACTTATGTATTTGCAGGAACTTTTATTACCTTAGCACCAGAATTTGGCACAAAATTAGGGCTTTCTGAGCCACCTTCGGCGGCTACGGCTCTGCTCTATTTTTATGTTTGCTTGACCATTTTTGATGGTATTAGTGGCTTGTTGAGTAAGAAACTTCAAAGCAGAAAAAAGACACTTTATATCTTTTTGGCGCTTCAAATCTTTGCTGTTATTGCTTACTTATTCATTCCATTTGAAACTGCCAATGGTTTTTATATTAGATGCGGACTTATTGGGGCTGCTATGGGCTATTGGACAATCGTTTGTGTTAATGCTGCCGAACAGTTTGGTATTAACCTTAGAGCAACAGTAGCCACAAGCGTTCCAAACTTTGCGAGAGGCTTACAGATTCCTTTTTCGTTTTTATACAAAAGTTTAGCAGTTTCACTCGGTATCATAAAGGCAGGGGCTTTTGTTAGTATTGCTTCTGTGTTAGTGGCACTTGTTGCCGTTTTTTTGTTGAAAGAAAGATTTGAGAACGATTTAGACTTTGTAGAAAACGAAAATTAAGAAAACATGGACAGTAATATTCACAGTCAAATCGAGCATTTGATAAATAACGAATACAATAAGCACCCATTTACGGCAGGAATAGACAAAGCGAATGTAGAGGGTGTTTTAGCCGAATACTTGGGTTTATGCCTTTGTGCCCCTTATATTATTGGTGGGTCAAGCAACGAATTATTTTTGAATTGCGTTTTCTCTGGGCGACCGATAGACCGAAAAATTGAAATTACTACTGCGGTTGCTGCATTTCTTTCATTTGATGAAACTGGGAATTACAACAAAGTGATTGCTGGCGGTCACGAAGCTCTACTTTCTTTGTTGGATACTTCTGATTTTCATTCAAATATGTTGAGACGTGATTTGAAACTTCTTTTTGGCAAAGACATTTCACCGACACATAATTCGTATCTCAAATACTATTTCGTGCAATTATCAAAGGGATTATCCAACATAGACGATGTCCAACGCTGTGCTGCATTGGTAGCCTTAGAGGTTCATTCCGAAATCATGATTTTGTCACTTTGGGATAGTGTTATGCAAGTTTTCCCCGAAATAGAACGCAATAAATTAGAATACTTTTATTTGCACGTTGGCGGTGACAATCCTGCTGAAAAGTACCATGTGGCCATGACCGAACAAATGATAAACGAAGTGGTTGGCCAAGATAATTTAGTGACCTTCTTTACTCATTTTAAATTTTATTATGAAATGAATACAAAGCTATGTAGAGATATTTTAGACAATAACGCTTTTAAAACATAAGCTATGTTAGTATCAACAGCTACTCGTATAAGTCTACAAGAAGTTCAAAAACGGTATATTCAAAAATATGCTATTGGAGATTTTTTAGCACATGAAGAAAGCTATATTTCCGAAGGTTTTGCTCTTCTATTTGATGATTTACAACAATATTTCGGTAATGACTTGTTGATGTTTGATGCCTATTATTTGGCTGAAAATGGCAATATCAATAGTGTTCACCCACTGTTAAAAAAGGTAAATCAACGCTATAACAATTTATCCAACAAATTCTGCTTAGACTATTCCCAAATTTTTGAAGAAGTAAAAGCAAAAGCCAATCAATATCCGAATAGCCTTTTGAGTATTTCGGAAAAGCTAATCATTGAAAATAGGAAAACTGGTTTTTGTTTCTTTAAAACCATTGATTCAAACTCTGTCTATATTCAACCAATAGACTGTCTATTTGTTAATCTCAATAATTTTCAATCTATTACAGCACGCAGAGGTGGACAAATTGACGTTAATCAACTTTATGTCCAAGTCAATGAACTTACAGGATTGGTTGATTTTGACAATGCAGTATCGGCTCTCAATGTCGAAACTGACGAAAGGGATGGCTTCGCCCGTACTTTCGATTTGTACGACAGCCTTCTTCAAAACCATGGTAGGGCCTTTGTATATTTTATTCGTCCCAGAGTGGCTCATGGTGAATACAATGGTACATTGACCCTTTTTCTATCAAGACAACTCATCGAAGATGAGTTCAACATCATTTCATCGTTTATCAACGATATTTTGTGTGAAACCACCATTGCCCGAGCTATCCACAAAACAAAAACAGAAATGGCGGAGGAGCATGATATTTTATATTGGGGGACTGATAAACCGAAAAGCGATAACCAATGCAAAAAAAAACGAAGAGATCAACTTGTCAACATGTTGAAAGATAAGGAAAATGATATATCATTTACTGATCAAATTTATAATGAAGTGCAACAAGCCGTTGAAGCCTTTTTAACTTTTTTTAAGAATCCCAATGAAATGTGTCTTGCAACATCTGTCCAATTCCATGAATGGATAGAATGCAATAGCGTTTGTATGGAATTGTCTGCCGTTCGAGGTGTTGAAAATCGATTTCGAGATACACTCATCATTCGTAGGACAATATTGTGTCTTTGTCAATTACGAAATAATAACAAAATCATTTATCACGAAGACATGAGGTTTGTCAAAAACGTAATGCCTCGGTATGTTTTGGATGTCTTCAAAAACAAGGTATTTTCAAAAGATTACACAATAAAACATAAATCTGATGCAGATACGCCAAATTATAGAAAGAACTTAGCCTCTTTGGGTTTACACTCTGTCAATTCAACTTCTTTATTAGATATAAGTGTAAATCCGCCTTATGTGTCTCTGAAGGAAAAAAACTGGCTTTGGGAACAAAAAATAACAAAGTTGAACAGCCTGTAACAAGGTCGAACAGCTTGTAACAAAATAGGTACTAAAAGGAACAAGTATTTATCTGCATCGAAAGCAAGCAATTGAGAGTGAAATCAGGGCATAAAATATTGAATATCAATATTTTATGCCCTGATTTATTATAAAAAAATAAAAATTTTACGAGAATATGACGGTTGTCATTGTTGTTAAATGTTTGGTTTTAGGGTAAATTTGTACTGCCTTAAAAAGCAAAGAACCCCACAAGTGTTCGCCGAATCTTTGAATACGAGTTTCTCAGGCCAGTATCAAAGTTTTGCCAAGTGAACTACGGTGCGAGGCTCTTTTGTGTCCCGTGAGCATTGCTTTTTGGAACATCGCAAAGATAACGAGCGTACGGCGTTATTCTTACAATTGCTTCTAAAAAAATCTCACGGGGCTAAGGCATAGTTTATTTTTTTCACTTAAAAAAAATAATTCATGTCGTACCCATTACAAAATGATGACGGTGGCTATTATGCTATCTCTCAATCGCAAAACAACTTTGACGAGTATATAGTAAGGCTCAAATGCCTACTGCCTGTCAATGCCCACGTACCATGTTTTATTAAAAAGGGTCATGGTGTTAATCTGCCTGTGTTGCAATTCAGGATTCAAGATTTTCTATATCTATCCAGCGAGGTTATCCAAGAACTCGAAAATACAACCACTTGGGCATCTGACACGAATAAGCAACTCAGAAAAGTAGCACATTCTCTGTTCCAAATTCGGGCAGAACTAAATTGTATCGATTTAGCTAAACTTAATGTGGTTAAAAATCAAAATGAAAGGTATCAACATTACAACGAGTATTTTGGTGTAACCGAAACTAATGAAATGGACACGCTTGAATTAGCCCAAGTTGATGCCATGATTACTTACTGTATGTTACTCGAATTTCAGAATATAAACATTGATGAATTCGAGGTGAGCAACTTTCTGAGAGGAGTAATTTTACGTTGGGAAGTTATTGCATCAGTAATTACAGGTATTGGAGCCAATGCAACAGATTCAAATTCAAACGAGTTGCCGCATTACATCGACACCTCATTGAACGACCCAATCGTTAATGACTGCCGTATTACGACCTGTTTCTTCCGTTGGATGATTTCGCATTACGATTTCGCACTCAATGCCATGTATGCTACCATGTTTAGCAAGCAAGCAAAACAGGAATTAGAAGACCAAAACTACCATGAAGCTGCCATGACAATATCAAAGATTGGTGTTGCAGTTAGAGCAACCACCGTATCTATGGTGTTGGGATCTATGATGCCTAAGGCAGTTTATCAGAACTATATTCGTCCTTCGATGGGTGTAGGGTTTACTGGAAAAGATAACTTGTGGTGGTCGGCATTTATGAATGCAAAGAGAGAGTTGCTTGCTTGTGCGTCTATAAACAAGTCGGGCATTGTTAAAAAGTCGCTTGTCAATTTACAAGAGATTTTATTGCAAGACATTGAGCTTCATACGTGGGTGGCTGCAAAATTGGTAGGGAATAAAACATCTTTAACCATTGACGAGATAAATGAATTTTGTGATGAACAAGACAAAAGTGAAAGATTTGCCACTGCTGACCTTCGGACGTTATTTTTTCTGAGAGTCAAGGAGTTCGATTTTTTAAGTTATTATCCCATTGTTAATCAATTATTTAAAGCCGATTCAAAATGAAAACGATATTTATTGCTTCTGCCGAATTGGTAAAGGAGGCGAAGGTATATTTCAAAGGAGAAGTGGTTGTAAGGTGGGTTAAAGACAAGTTCATTGCCCACCAACGATTCTGCCCCCATCAAAATGCAGATTTAAACGCTGCCTTAGTTAGTGATGATTTAAGGCTACAATGTCCCATGCACCCAATTAAGTTTTGCATGGAAAGCGGTAAAAGTAATGTGCAGAAATGGGCAATTAAAGTTTACGAGACCCTTGTAGAAAACAATCAACTATTCATCAAAATTAATGATAATGAGACAATTGTCGTATAAAATAGAGCCTTCGATTTTGTTGCAACACCCCGATTTCAGTAGGGGTGTTGTAACCTGTCGAAATGTTGATAATACAGGCTTATCAACCATAAACTTTTCGGAACTTAACACGAAACTGACTGCCAATATCGAAAATTTGGCAGAATCAAAACCTGTGAAATCGTGGCGAGCAGTATTTAGACAAATGGGTATTGACCCTACGAAAGACAGAGTTTCATTTGAGGCTCTTACTCGCCGAATACTTAATAATGGCACACTCAAAACCATCAACCCAATCGTTGATTTGGGTAACTATTTCAGTATTTTGTTTCAAATGCCTATTGGTGTGCATCCAATCAAGAATGAGGTTACAAATGTTATTCTGAAAAAAGCGACAGGTCAAGAGTTGTATATGGGATTTGGTAGTGATTATTACGAGAAAGTACAACCCAATGAAATTATTTTGGTAGATAACGATACTGTTTTGACAAGGCGATTCTGTTGGCGGCAATCAAAACAATCTGTTATAGAAATATCCGACCAAAGTATGTTTGTCAATTTTGATTTTATAGAAAAACCAGAGGATGAACAAGTGCAATTGTGTATGAATGAGTTTATGAATGCCATTAAAGTTTTTTCGCCAAATGCCATTTTCGATTCATTTGTCTTAAAGTCTGATAATCAAAAACATGAACTGTGTTTTTAGTTATCTCGTTACTATTTGCCATCAACCAAGGAATAGATATATGCTCTGGAATTACCAACTCCATTAATGAAATGGTAAAACGTATTCAAACAATTATCCCTAATCTAACTATGCCAATCAAAAACAACTCCCCGCCCCCTCAACAAAAAAGCCCTGCTCGACCGTCTGGACAACATACGAACAAGGGCTTTGCCTCCGCAGTACCGCAATGGCTATCAAAGGTAGTCATTGCAATTTGTCAAATCAAAAAAACAAACATACAATGACTTACAAATTTTTTAAAATCATGGTTGTAGCTTCCTTATTGGTCGCTCCTATGGCTTGTCAAAAAGAAAACGAGGCCGTAACGCCTCAAACACCGCCAGTAGTTCACTCTGCCGAATGAACTGGGGCAACAACTTACGCCAAAAATATTAAAAATGCGTACAAATACGACGCTAAAGATGTTTTTATGGGTAATACAAGTTGGGCGCCTTATGCTGTTTTTACAAAACCATCCGAAATCGAATTAAAATACAATTCAGAAAAACAGCGTGAGGTCACAGCTTCAGTGTCATCTTCTATCTGCACAAAAGCAGAAATAGAAGTCTTGATGTCGAATGTCTGTATTGAAGCCAAAAACACTTTGAAAGAGTCTATGGCGCAAATTGCAACAGTAACTCGTAAAGAAAAATTGGCTGCTTATCAACAGGCTCGTTTGGCTATCTATGCTCGCTACGAATACTTTACTGGAACATTGGTAGTAGTTCCCTTCAATGGGAATGGGCCAGGGAGCATTGCACCTATGGAATATCGAGTATATTGGAAGATACCAAAATATACTTATGTTAAGGTGGAGAAACGAACAGTGAAGTAAAACCGCTATTTCCTGTATCTATAAACAGCCGTCCCGTCATTTGAGGCGGCTGTTTGTTTTAATTTGCGTCTTACAACACCTTCGCCTGTCCAACAAGTGCATAGTTTAAGTAAAATTACTAAGAAGCTACGCCGTGAATCCCATCTTCCTTGATGCTGATTTTTCCTTCTTTCAGCAACCCACCGATGGCCTTCTTGAAGTCTTTTTTAGACATTCCAAAGGTGCGATAAATCGCCGCAGGGTCTGATTTGTCGTTGAAAGGAAGAAACCCATTAGCGGCTTGAAGTTGCTGATAAACGTCTGATTTACTGCCTTCTATGCGGTTGTACGATTGCTCAACCAACGCCAAGTCTATTTTTTGGTCTTCTCTTATTTTTTTGATAAATCCACTAATTGTTTTGCCCAGTTCGATGTTTTTGAATACTTCATCGCGGTACAATACCCCCAAATACCGCTGATTGATAAGGGCTTTGATACCCATGTCGGTGTATTCGTAAGGTAAAATATCGACTTGCATCCCTTCCGAAAGTTCCGAAATATCTTCCTCCAAAAAGCGCTCAATTTTAGCCGAACCCACAATACGATCGGTTTTGGTATCGAGGTGGATAAAAATCAAAAAGCTTTTACCCACGAGCATATTATCACGTTGTTGTTTGAACGGAATAAAAAGGTCTTTAGGAAGTCCCCAATCCATAAAAACACCCAAGGAAGTGACCATCGTGACCGTCAAATACACAAACTCGCCCACCGTTCCGTAGGGTTCAAGTGTGGTACCAATGGCGCGGTCTTCAGAATCACGATAGATAAAAACGTCCAAAAAATCCCCGATTTGAATGTCGGCGGGTACGTACTGTTTGGGTACTAAAATCTCATCTTCGTAGCCATCGAGATAAATCCCAAAATCCAACTGCTTAATGACTTTCAAGCGGTTGTACTGTCCCATTCTCAAACGACGATTGCTCATATTTATAGTTACTTGTTTCTGGTTTTAAGTTTCCTGTTTTGGGTTTTCAGGCTTCTGTTTTAGTCATTCCGAGGTACGACGAGGTCGGCTTTGTCGTCCTACCTTCTGCACTCGACATTCGCAGCGCTCGTCGGGTTGTGAGCAACCCTTCCCACTTTAGCGTCCTTCCCACATTCAACGTTCTGCATTCTACACTCGACATTCGCAGCGCTTGTCGGGTTGTGAGCAACCCTTCCCACATTAGCAACCCTCACCACGTTCAACTTTGCCTCTTGCCAATTTGCCCTTCGCCCCTTGCTAATTTATAGCCCTTCGATTTTTAAAATAAAATTCGGATTGGGACAAAGTTGCAAAAACTTTTCTCGTTCTGCCAATGAACATACGCCAGGGAAGTCTCCTTTGAGGCCGAGCAAGTCAGTCATTAGCTGAAAATGCAGGTGAGGGGGCCAATCGCCATTGATGGGATAATTGCCAAAACTCGCAAAACGATCTCCTTCTTCGATGAATTTCCCTTCGTAAAGCCCCCGCAAGGATTCTTCGCTGAGGTGTCCATATAATGAGTAAAAGGTTATTCCTTCAAGTTGATGTTCCAAAATAATCGTTGGGCCGTAGTCGCCAAAGTTAGCATTATTGGCAAAACTATGCACCTTGCCGTCGAGTGGGGCAAAGACGGGTGTACCCGCCGACGCCCAAATGTCAACGCCCAAATGAATACAACGCGGCTCGTCGGTTTGTTGGAAATGCGCACTGCGGCGGTAAATCGTGCGGTGTTCGTTATAGCCACCGACACCTACCACCACTTTGGCTTGTTGAAGCTTTCCAAAAACATAGTCTGAAAAGACTTCACTGTTTTGCAAATCGACGGTGGCTAGGTCGGGGTTGTTGTCCGTAAAATCAAGCACAAGGTAGTTGCCCTTCGACCATTGAAAAGGAACCACAGGGGCAAAGTCGTGACGAAGAAGTAATTGCTCAATCAAAACAAGTCGAAAATTACGATGGTTGACAAAAAGAATTGACACAACAAAAGTAGTAATAACCCCTCGACATCCTTATACGGTTTTAAACCTTTATATCCATAACACAGATGAAAAAAACGGTTAGTCTTGTCGCACTACTCTTTTTGGCGACGGCTGGGTTTGCCCAAAAAGCAAAAACAGGAAAATGGATTTCACTTTTTGACGGAAAATCGTTGGCAGGTTGGAAAGTAGGCGAAAACGCGAGTTCGTTCAAAGTCGAAGACGGCGCTATTGTGGTCAATGGCCCACGCGGGCACTTGTTTTACGATGGTGAAATCAACGGCCACGACTTCAAAAATTTTGAATACAAAGCCCAAGTGATGACCTTCCCAAGTGCCAATTCGGGGATGTATATTCATACCAAATACCAAGAAAAAGGCTGGCCTTCCAAAGGATACGAAATTCAAGTAAATAACTCACACACCGACTGGCGCCGCACAGGAAGTGTGTATGGCGTGCAAGATTTGAAAGATGTGTTTGTCAACGACAACGAATGGTACACCGAGCACATCATCGTGGAAGGCAAGCGTATTCGGGTCAAAATCAACGACAAAACGGTGATTGACTACACCGAACCCGAGGAAGTAGGACAGAAAATTACGGAAGGCCGTAAAATCAGCAACGGCACTTTTGCCCTCCAAGCCCACGACCCCAAAAGCAAAGTGATGTACAAAGACATCATGGTGAAGGTACTGCCAGATTAACAAAATGAACAATTTTTCAAGAGAATTAAAATGAGGCTTGCAAAAGCCTTTTTTTATTGGCTAGGCAGTTGTAGTAAGGAAAAAGCCGTATTTTTAGACTTTAATAGTGACAAAATGGTGGTCAAAGAAAGATACATAAATCCATTTACTGATTTTGGATTTAAAAAGTTGTTCGGTACAGAACTGAACAAAGACTTACTGATTGATTTTTTGAATGAAGTAATATTGCCTAAAAACAAGAAAATTGCAGATTTAAAATATCGTAACAATGAACGATTAGGGCAAACAGAAGTCGATAGAAAAGCCATCTTCGACTTATATTGTATGAGTTCTAACGGAGAGCGTTTTATTGTAGAAATGCAAAAAGCTAAACAAAATTATTTTAAGGACAGAAGTGTATTTTATTCAACCTTCCCTATTCAAGAACAAGCAGAAACGGGTGATTGGAACTATCAACTGACGTCAATTTATACCGTTGGAGTGCTAGATTTTACTTTTAGCCATGAAGAACATGGAAATGCTCAAAAAGAAGTAAGGCATGAGGTAAAGTTGAAGAACCAAAATTGTGAAATTTTCTATGATAAATTGACTTTTATCTATCTTGAAATGCCTCATTTTACAAAAAATGAGGAACAACTAGAGACAGCCTACGACAAATGGTTATATGTTTTGAAACATTTACCAAACTTAACAGAACGCCCTGAAAAATTACAAGAAAGGATATTCCAGCGCTTATTTGATGCGGCAGAGATTGCCAAATTTAGCTCAGAGGAAAAAGTACAATATGAGGAAAGTTTAAAATCATACCGTGACCTCAAAAATGTAATCGACACTGCTTTTGATGAGGGAGAAGCTAAAAGTAAAATGCAAATCGCTGTGAATATGCTTAAAAAGGGGTTGTCCATTGAATTGATTAGTGAAGTGACGGGACTTTCTACGGCTGAAATTATCCAAATACAGAAAGGAAATTGACCTATATAGTGAATTTTTGATTGGTTAAATTTTCTTAAATCCTTTTTGAAAACGCATTGAGCAGAAACTTATGCTAACTTTGCGGTGTGAAAAAGTGGTTATTCATCATCGTTTGTAGCATTTGGTCGGCAGTAAGCTACGGCCAAATTCGTATGCCAGGAAACGGGTCGTTTGGCGGCGGCGGGGGAGGTGGCTTAGGTCAGGGTGGACAAGTCAAACTCGACGATTCGACCAAAATGATTTATGGGCCGCATACGTCGCGTTATTTTTTGGAAGAAGATGTATTCAACAACCGCAAGACGCTCTACGCCATAGACACGTCTTACGACGGTTTTCATCGCTATAATTTCGTTCAGCGGGCCGATTTTCAGCTGGTCGATTTGGGAAATTTGGGAACGGCCTCTCGTTCCCTCTTTTTTCGCCCGATTGAGCAGATTGGAACACAGTTTGGGTACGATGCGTACACGCCCTATGCTTATGCTGTTCAGGATGTTAAGTATTTTGATACGAAGTCTCCCTACACCAATCTGTATTTAGCATTGGGTGGTTTAGGGCAAAACATCGCCCGTTTTGACCACAGCCAAAACATCACGCCTCGCCTCAATTTGGGCATCAACGCCCAGCGTTTTACAACCAACAAATACTTCGGCACCAGTGGTACGAGCGATTCCCAAAACAACCTGACCCAAAACTGGGCCTTCGTGTTTCATGGAAATTATCGTTCCAAAGATGAGAAATATCTGCTAATGGGCCAGTTTAACCACCTGAATCACAGCGCATACGAGCAAGGTGGGATGTCGCCCGATTCGCTAAACTTTCGCAGTGACGGAACAATAGAATACAATAATCCTTCTGCTATTTTGAGAACGGCGCAATCGTGGGAACGCCGTAACAACTGGCATATTTATCAGCAGTACGTCTTGGCGCAAGGGTTTCAAGTATATCACGTGTTTGATTATAAAAGAACCATCGACATATATTCTGATAGCGATTTGTCGCAGGGGAGTCGATATGGTTTTTATAATGATTACTACTATGATTCTACCTACCAAATACCGACTTTACAAAAAATAAATACCCTCCAGTCTAGGTCTTATATTTACAATCCAGGAAGTACCCGCCAGGAAGTGGCATTCAGGTTGGTTGAAAACAAATTTGGGGTAAAAGGTCGTTACCTTGGTTTCAATTACCGCGCTCATTACCGAGTGCGTTTCTTAAATATGGTAGAAAAGCATAACCAAATACCACGTAGCATTGTGTTAGATTCTCTTTTGTCGGCAAATACAGATGGAAGTAGCAAACACAGGAGATTTGAAAACTTTGTGGGTCTTTGGTTGGCTTATTATTTGAAAGATAGCACTCAGCGAGCTACTGCCGAATTTGAATATCTTCTAGGAAAAGACTTTAAAATAAAAGGTGATATCGTAAGTAAGTGGTTTTCTGTGGGTTATCTTACGTCTTTGTCGTCGCCTACTTTTCTTCAACAGTATTATAACAGCAACCACCTTCGTTGGGATAATCAATTTCGTTTGGTCAACTCCAACAATATTTACGGACAGATAAACCTCAATACCAAAAAAGTACATTTCAGCCCGCGCCTAGACTATCATTTAATTAGCAATTATATTTACTATGATACGGCAGCGGTGGTACGACAATTTACGTCACCCTTTAGTGTGGTAAAAGTTGGCGCACTGGCGCAATGGAAACCTGGGAAGTTTCAGTTTTTGAGCCAGACCTACTACACACTTGTGTCGAACGACAATGTACTGCGGATTCCTCGCTTCATGGCCAACTTTAGAGCTACTTTCGACTTCGTTTATTATAAAGTATTATTCTTGCAGTTAGGGGCGGAAATTCACTATAAATCAACGTATTATGCAGATACGTATATGCCTTTAACCCAGCAGTTTCATCTTCAAAATTCGACCAAAACCGAAGGCGTGGTTTATACGGAATTTTTTATCAATGCCCGTATCAACCGTGTGCGGTTATTTATCAAAATGGCCAACGCTGGTCAAGGTTTTCAAGGGCCTTTTAACCGTGGTTATTTCTCTACTCCCCTTTATCCCGTTGTGGGGCGTTCTTTGGGCTTTGGCATCAATTGGCCGCTATTTGACTAATAGTTCGTCTATAATTTACCCCCATTTAGTCGTCCAGACTTTGCATTTGGTCGTTTTTCTCTGATTGCTAACAGATTGATGATAACATTTGTACCTGAAATATTGTCTAGCTAATAGGCAATCACTCATTTTACATACATCAATGAAAAAATTTTTTTACGTTCTAACAGCCGTTTTAGGGTTCAATTACGCCGCTTCTGCTCAGTTCCCAGGAGGAGGAGGATTTGGCGGTGGAGGTATGGGAAGAGGAGGGGATCGCAATGGTCCTATGGGAGGAATGAACCAACAACAACAAATGCCTGACCTTCCTAAAGGAAATGGTCGCATTTCTGGAATTGTGGTGGATTCAGCCTCTGGTAAACCTGTCGAGTACGCGACTGTTGCCATTTTTGATTCAAAATCAGGGAAACCTATCGATGGAACCGTGACCGACGTTAAAGGTGCTTTTTTGCTAAAAAGTGTACCAGATGGCGATTTTAAATTTGTAGTAAGTTTCATTGGTTATAAAAACGCCGAGATTGCGAAATTGACCATTGGTAAAGGTAAAAAGGAGCAAAACTTAGGAAATGTTAACCTCCCGCCAGATGTTCGAACGTTGACTGAAGTAACGGTCAAAGGTGAAAAGGCCCTTATCGAAGACAAAGTGGACCGTTTGGTGTATAATGCCGAAAGAGATATTTCTAACGCAGGTGGTGACGCTGGAGACGTACTTCGTAAAGTGCCGATGCTTTCGGTGGACTTAGACGGAAACGTGTCGATGCGTGGAAGCCAAAACATTCGCGTGCTTATTAATGGCAAGCCTTCGACCATCGTTGCCAACAGCGTAGCCGATGCGTTGAAAATGATTCCTTCTGACCAAATAAAAACAATTGAAGTAATCACCTCACCTTCAGCAAAATATGATGCGGAAGGTTCGGCAGGGATCATCAATATCATTACCAAGAAAAACAACCTTCAAGGAATCACAGGGTCGGTTGATATGGCAGGCGGTAACCGTTCAAGCAACTTGTTTGGAAACATCAACCTGCGTACTAAGAAATTGGGGGTTGGCCTCAATGCAGGTGGCCGTATGATGTACCCGCCAACGGGTGGTTATATCGATATTAGCCGCCAACTTGCAAATGGTGAAGTAGTTCGTACACGCCAAGAAAATGATGGTCAGCAGTTGGGTGGTTTTGGAAATGTTCAGTTGAGCTTAGACTACTCGATTGATGCTAAAAATAGCCTTACGTTCAGTGCCCGCAATAGCCGTCGTGCTTTTAACCTCGAAAACAATCAGCAGTCGTATAGCTTCATTAATAGCGTAAAAACACCGACGTTTGGTAACGAAATTAATACCAAGAATTTGGGGAATAACTTAGACCTCAACTTAGACTATACCCGCAAGTTTGAGAAAGAAGGAAAAGAATTTAGTGTTTTGGCACAGTTTAGTCAAAACCAAGGGGATAACAGCTACACGCGTGATTTGTATCAAGGATTGTCAGTAGGAGAAATCACTTACCGCGAAAGTAATCCCAACAAGAGCAAGACACAAGAGCGCACGATACAAATTGACTACCAAGATCCTTTGAGCCAATACGTACAGATTGAAACGGGGGCTAAAATGATTTTGCGCCACATCGAAAGTGATTTTCGTTTCAACTACGATAGCACAGGAACGGGTGTATTGAAAGCTAATCCGCTTCGTACCAACGTATTCAGCTACGATCAAAACGTGTATTCAGGTTATTTGTCTTTCTTGTTTCAAACAAAGAATAAATGGGGCTTCAAACCAGGCCTTCGTTACGAATACACGCAGTTAGCTGCTAAGTACCAAGATGCACCAGAGACAGATTTGCCTGATTTTGGTTCGTTGATTCCAAGCTTGACGGTATCAAAAAGCTTAAAAGGGGGAAAAACGATTCGTTTCAGTTATAACCGTCGTATTCAGCGCCCTTCGATTCAGTTCTTGAATCCAAACGTTTCACAAAGTGATCCATTCAATATCTCGTTTGGTAACCCGAACTTGAATCCTGAATACACTAACAACTTTGAAGTAAACTTGAGTACGTTCTTCAAAACAACGACATTGAACTTCTCGGCTTACACTCGTATGACTGATAATTCAATTGAGACGGTGCGTTATCGTGGTGGACAAGAGTTGTTTAACCAATTGACATTGGCACAAGGTGTAAGCACAGGAACGGTAGTGGTGAATAACAACTCTTTGTTAACAACTTTCCAAAACATCGGAAGCAACCGTGCGTACGGAGTTAACGTGTTTGCGATGGTAAAACCAGCCCGTGGGTTGACAATCAACGGTAACTTTGATGTGCGTTATATCATGTTGAACAGCCCTGCGTTGGGTATCAGTAACCAAAACTGGACATTCAACCTTTTTGGACAAGTACAGTATCAATTAGGCAAAGATTGGAGCGCGCAGTTGTTCGGATTTGGACGTGCTCGTGAAATTCAGTTGCAAGGAACGCAAGGTGGATTTATGGGGTACAGCTTCAACATCTTGAAAGAATTTAAGAAAAAGCAAGCAAGCCTTGGCTTTGGGGCTGAAAACTTCTTGCAAAATGCCTTCAAACAGCGTACTAATTTAAGCAGCAGCACACCGGGTAACATATTTACTCAGGAGCAAGTCAACTACATGTACAACCGTGGTTTCCGTATTACGTTCCGCAAGCGTTTTGGTAAGATGTCGTTTGACGGCAACTTCTTCCAACGTAAGAAGAGCGTTAATAACGACGATACCAAACAAGGCGGTGACAACTCCAACGACGGCGGTGGCCAAGGTGGTGGAGGCGGCATGGGCGGACGCCGTGGCGGTTAGAAACAGCTTTTTGATTATATCCATATCGTTAGAAAAAAGCCCCTACCGAGCAATCGGAGGGGCTTTTGCTTGTGATGGAGGCGGTTGTGAGCAACCGCCTGCACGGTGAAGGAGGTTGCTCACTCGTGTGTGGGAGGTTGCTCACAACCTCCCGTGACAAGGGGTGCTTACAACCCCACTTTGATAGGATTTACTTCAATTTTTTGTTAAACAACTCAATCGTCCGTTCCCAAGCTTGTTTAGCCACAGCTTCGTTGTAGCGAGTGGGTGCTGTGTCGTTGTTGAAAGCGTGTTGGGCACCTTCGTACACAAAAATTTGGTAATCAGTTCCTGCTTTTTTGAGGGCTTCTTCATAGGCAGGGATACCCGCATTGACGCGCTCGTCGAGACCGCCGTAATGGAGCATCAACGACGCTTTGATTTTCGGAACGTCAGCTGCGTCGGCTTGGCGTCCGTAGTAGGCGACGGCAGCGTTGAGCGAGGGCACATTGACGGCAAGCTGATTGGTCATGGCACCGCCCCAACAGAATCCAACGCAGCCAGTTTTACCCGTACAATCAGCGCGGCCTTTTAAGTAATCAAAAGCTTTGATGAAATTGCTGAGGTTCTTTTTGGCATCGAGTTGTCCAAAGTAAGAACGGGCTTTTTCGTCGTCTCCGTTGGGTGTTCCTCCAAAAGGTGAAAGGGCATCGGGAGCAAGGGCAATAAAACCTGCTAAAGCCACGCGGCGAGCGACGTCTTCGATGTG
Organism: Runella sp. SP2; assembly: GCF_003711225.1. Lineage (NCBI taxonomy): Bacteria > Pseudomonadati > Bacteroidota > Cytophagia > Cytophagales > Spirosomataceae > Runella > Runella sp. SP2. Next base: position 532,623 of record NZ_CP031030.1, read on the forward strand.
AGGATTAAGTCCACGGTTTTCGTGAATGACTACCACCGCAGGGTATTTACCAGTTCCTGCTGGGCGAGCTAAGTAACCTTTCATTTGGGTTTCCTCACCTGGGTAGGTCACGTACTCAGTCGTGAGACGCTCATCGTTGCGTTTGACCGTCATTGCATTGGCATAATTGACTTCCAAAAGCGGTAAAACGGCCATGGCAGCGGCGGTGCTGCCCGTGAGTGAAGTAAGGCGTTGAAAAAAATCTTCGCGCTTGAGGGGTTTGTGGGTGTACTCGTCGAACAGGTTAATAATGCGTTGATCCATGATGGTAAGTAGTTTAGTAATGGGTATTGATTATGAGTAAGTTAATAACACAATTTAGGTTAAAAACTACTTGTTTTTTGGGCGATTTCAAAGCTTTCTGTCCCAAAAATTTTACATAAAAAAGGGCGGTTATTCATAACCGCCCGCACTTTCAAAAAATAGCTCAAATTGAGATTCCCAAGTCCCCTAGCTACCTGCTAGTTTTAGGCAATCTTCCAACGTAAGAGACGCTGGGTCAGTATCTTTTGGTATTTTGATGTTACGTTTTCCAACGGCAATATAAGGGCCATAAGGGCCACGGAGTACCTTGACCGTTGTGTTTTCGGGAAATTCTTTGATGACTTTATTACTTTCTGCTTCCCGCTTTTTCTGGATGATTTCCAAGGCTTCTTCGCGGGTAAGGCGTTGTAAACTAGCGCCTTTAGGCAACGAATAGTATTTGTCATCGTGTTTGATAAACGGCCCGTATCGTCCTGTGCCTGTGGTCATTGGCTTTCCTTCCAACTCGCCGAGTCCTTCGCCTTCGTTGGCAAGGTCGCCGCGTTTGAGCTTAATGGCCAGCACACACGCCTCTTCGCCTACGGTATAAGGGTCATCATTGCGGTCGAGTGAATAAAACTTATCGTCATGCTTCACGTAAGGGCCATATTTACCTACTCCCACAATCATTGGTTTATCTTCAAAGAAACCAACCTCGCGTGGCAGCGCAAAGAGTTCGAGGGCTTCTTCGAGCGAAATAGTTTCTACCAACTGCCCTTTTTTGAGGTTGGCGTATTGTGGTTTGGGTTCACCTTCGATGTTTTCGCCAATCTGAACGTATGGGCCAAATTTGCCAATACGTGCCGAAACGGGCTTCCCACTTTTAGGGTCAAGTCCTAGGTCGCGAACTGTGTTTTTCTTTACAATGTTTGAACCTTCTACATCCCCGATTTTTTGGTGAAAACCTTGGTAGAAACCATCAATCATTTGTTGCCACGACAGTTTACCTTCGGCAATTTCGTCAAATTCTTTTTCGACATTGGCCGTAAAAGAGAAATCAACGACATCGGGGAATAAGTCCACCAAAAAGTCATTCACCACCATCCCCGTATTGGTGGGGAATAGCTTGGCTTTTTCGGCTCCAAACGTCTCTTTACCTTTGGTTTCGGTAAGCTGGTCGTTGCGCAGAGAAAGCTCATTATACTCACGTTCTTGTCCTTTTTTGTCTTGCTTTACCACGTATTCGCGGCGAATGATGGTCGAAAGCGTAGGCGCATAGGTTGATGGTCGCCCAATGCCCATTTCTTCCAGTTGCTTCACCAAACTCGCTTCCGTGTAGCGTGGTTTTGGACGGGAAAACTTCTCAGTTGCTTTAAGGATATTTAAGGCCAACACCTGCCCAATGTTGAGCGGAGGAAGCATTCCTTTGGTATCTTCTTCTTCGTCGTCTTTCGATTCCAGATATACCTTTAAGAAACCATCAAATTTGATGACCTCTCCTTGAGCTACGAGTTCTTCCGCAGTAGTTGAAATGCCAATGGTAGCAATTGTACGTTCCAACTGCGCATCAGACATTTGAGACGCAATGGCACGTTTCCAAATCAACTCATATAAACGCTGCTCGTTGCGGTCGCTACTGGCTTTAAGTTCTCCAAAATTGGTCGGACGAATGGCTTCGTGGGCTTCCTGTGCTGATTCCGATTTGGTCTTGAAAACCCGCTGTTGGTGGTATTTGTCGCCGTATTCGGTCGTAATTTGGTCTTTCGCTTTTTGGAGTGCCTCTTCCGATAAGTTGGTAGAGTCCGTACGCATGTAGGATATTTTACCTGCTTCGTAGAGTTTTTGAGCTACCGTCATGGTTTGGGCCACCGAAAAACTCAATTTTCGCGAAGCCTCTTGTTGCAAAGTAGAGGTGGTAAATGGCGGAGCGGGCGATTTTTTGGCAGGTTTAACTTCCAAGTTACGGATGCTAAACGTCGCGCCCTTGCATTTTTCCAAAAAAGCGCGTGCTTGGGCTTCGGTTTCAAAGTTTTTAGGAAGTTCGGCTTCCAATACTTTTCCCCCTGCCAAATCGAAACGTGCCGTTACTTTGTAAGTTGATTTCGACTCGTGGGCTTCTACTTCTCGCTCGCGTTCTACGATGAGGCGTACCGCCACCGACTGCACCCGCCCTGCTGAGAGGGCGCTGTTGTTGCCGATTTTGATTTTACGCCACAAGACAGGCGAAAGCTCGTAGCCTACAAGGCGGTCGAGGATTCGACGGGCCTGTTGGGCGTTAACCAAATCCATGTCTATCGCACGTGGACTTTGAATCGCTTTTTGTAGGGCCGTTTTGGTAATTTCCCTAAAAACAATCCGCTTGGTGCCATCAGACAAGCCTAATGCTTCTTTGAGGTGCCACGAAATGGCTTCTCCTTCACGGTCGTCGTCGGTAGCGAGCCATACTTCTTCGGAAGACTTGGCAAGCTTTTTCAACTCGTTGATAACTTTGGTTTTATCAGGCGATACTTCGTAGAGGGGTTGGAAACCATTCTTGACATCTACCCCTAAATCTTTATCGGGTAAGTCACGTACGTGCCCAAAACTGGACTTGACGGTGAAGTCTTTCCCGAGGTATCCTTCAATGGTCTTGGCCTTGGCCGGTGACTCTACTATTACTAAGTTTTTTGACATGGAGGGTGTGTTTGGTCCCAATTCTGCCTTCAAATATAGGAGGGTTTTATGTAAAAAATATTAAATCCTTATTTTGGGCAGATGATTTAAGGGGTTAAACAGGTACTAACTGCTAATAAATAATGCTAGAAAAGGCAATTTTTTAACTAAAAAGCGAACTGCCTAGTCGCTGAAATTTTGATAAATTGAGTCCATAATCCGAACAAAATGCCCGTAATCTTCCTCGCTGAGTTGCCCCCAGCCTTGCCGACGAATCTCTTTTACCACAGGCAACACTGTTTCAAAGGTCTTTTGGCCTTCGGGTTTTAAATAAATATTAAACTTCCGACGGTCTTCTTCCGACATGCGCCGCTCGACCAAATCTTTTTTAACGAGTAAATCCAGGATACGAGTAACGGTAGGGGCATCTTTGGTGGTAAGCTCAGCAAGGGTATTTTGGCTGATGCCTTCGTTGCGAGCCACATGGTCGATAAGCACCCACTGATCCACGGTCAGGTCAAAGCCTGCTTCATTAAAACGCTTTTGCAGGACGTTCCTGATTTTTTTAATGGTAGTGTCGATTTTAAAAAAATAAGCACGGGTATCAGATGGGTGAGTCATTTTTATCGTTTACTATTGACCTAGAAATACAAGTTGGCTTACTAACTATTGATTTGCAAAATAAAACAAGAATATCTGACTATCAAATCGTAAGCCACGATAGACAGTAATTTGCGGCTAAAACCGCACTAAAAAACTGTTTGATGAACAAAAAATAAGCCCGATATTTGGCCTGTATGAAGACGATGTTGCTTTTAGTGGGGGTGTGTGTAGGAGGAGCATGGGGCTCATTTGCTCTCCCAACCCGTTATTTTACCAAAAAAGAGGAAATTTCGGTGACCGTTGCTGATACGGTCAAACCTAAAAAGACCAAAGAAACGGTCGTGAAATCGACGTTGGATAATAGTAAAGGGGAATTAAAGGTTAAAGATGCCCAGATTGTTGACTCAGAAAAACAGTCGGGATTGATTAAGGTCACCTTTGCGATTCGAGACGTGGAAACAAATGCGCTGCTTACACGGGTTAAATTGAGAACCAAAGATTCAAAAACGGGTCAAGAATTTGAACCCAAATTTAACAGCGCCGATAAAAACTTTTCCATCAATGTCTTGCCCAATACCGTCGTTAGCATATACGTGACGGCCAAAGGATACACCGAGGCTTCGGCCAATATCAACGACATCAAGCACGACCGTGTGTTGGGGTTTGAGCTTCAAAAAATAAAACCATCGGTACTGAAAATTAGGGTGTTAGATAAAGCAACTGACCGCCCCATTATCGGAAGTATTCTCAATGTACGTACCAAAAGCAATAATGACGTTGAGTTTATGGCCCTAAAAGATGGTTTTACTGAACTGACCTACGATGCCGAAGAGCAACTGGAAGTGGAGGCATCGGCCAAAGGATTCACCCCTGATACCAAAAAAATAACGATAGAAACGGCTCTGACTGGTAAATCGTATGAATTAACGTACCGATTGGATAAAACGGCTTCCCCCGCTGCTCCTGCACCACCCGTGCCAACCCCTACGCCACCTCCTGCAGTAGCGACCACGCCGCCCCCTGCTGCTCCAAAGGCTACTGCTGTGACCAATGAACCACCTAGAACGTCGGTGTTTACTAAAGAACTACCCAAACCACCTGCACCATCGCCTTTCAGTGAGCTGGTTAAAGGGAAGGTAATTACGCTAAACAATATTTATTTTGATCAAAGTAGCCCCGTGCTACGTCCCGAGTCGGCACCACAGTTGGATGAACTGGTGGCGATTTTGCAAAAAAATCCAACGGCACGAATCGAGATACGTGGGCACACCGATAATGCTGGTGACTTTGACTTGAACGTCAAACTTTCGCGGGAGCGTTGCCAAGCAGTAGTCGAATACTTAAAAACAAAGGGCATCAGCGCTGACCGCCTCGAAAGCCGAGGCCGAGGGCCACTTGACCCCATTGCCCCCAATACTTCTGAAGAAAACCGCAAGAAAAACCGCCGAGTAGAGTTTGTCGCGCTTTAGATTGCCCTTTGCCAACTTGCCTTTTGCCCATTTGTTTTTACTTCCAAAACGGCCAACGAAGCACAAAATGCTGTTTGCGTTGCTGTTGCCGAAAAAAAACTAAACCCACGGCGGCTAAGTCGATGGTGGCTGAAACGGATGGGTGAGCTTTGATGTATTCCCACGCTTGTTCCATTTCGGGCGACCAGTGAATATCGTCAAAAACGAAGAGACTATCGTTGTGCGCTTTGGTTAAGCACGTCTCAAAATATCTTATTGTAGGTTCGTAGCGATGATTGGCGTCAAAAAAGACAAAATCAAGGCTTTGGGCGTCTTCAACGGCTTTGGGAAGTGCCTCGTCTAAATTTCCTACTACCGTCTGAATGGGTAACGGTTGCTGAGTTGATAACGCACGGTTGGCCCAGGTCTTAAAATTTTGCTGGGCAACGCTTGCCGTTTCGGGGCAGCCTTCAAAGGTAGTAATTTGAGCCGAGGGATTGGCTTGCGCCATGTAGAGCGTTGTCAGCCCAAGTGACGTGCCTAAATCAAAAATAGAATTATACTCAAAACGCTGAATGAGGCGATAGAACAACCGCGCCAACCGCGCCGATTTTTTGGAATGCTGGGCAATGTCTTTTACTTGTCGAGTAGAAGAAGCATTGACCCGAGAACCTGCGCCGTAGTCCGTGATTTTGAGGGTCTCTTGGCTATGAAGCATTGTTTGGCGGATGGCTTCAATGGCCTCGAAAGAAGGATGTTGGGCGTCTTTTTTTATTGTATTGAGGTACAAATCAAATACAAACGGAGAGTGAAGTCCGTGCTCGTCTTGAGCTTTCAAAAAGTAGTTGAAAAGCGAACGTAATTGCAAAATAAGTAGGGGGTTAAAACGGAGATTTTTAATTATTTGCTGCTTCTACAAAAGCTAGAACGGCTAAAATATCTGTTTGAGACAGGTGTTCAAAGGAAGGCATTTCTGCCCGATTGTATTGTTCATAAAGTTTTACAGCATACAAGTCTCCTTTGGTTAATTTATCTTTTGAATTTTTTACCCATTCAATAATCCATTTGGTATTTCTTCTTTCTTGAATTCCTCTTAAACCAGGGCCTACTAGAATTTCATCTTTGTAAGAATGACAACTTTTACAATGCTGTTCAAATAAGTAAAATCCTTTTACTTCGGTAGAATCAAGGTGAGAGACTGCTGAAGAAGAATCATACGTGAGGGTGCCGCAATATAATGTTGATTGAGGAGAGATTGGAGCGTTGGATAGATTTAAAAAAATGGCTATTACAGTCAAGAAAATTCCACAGACTGTGGCAAAAACTCCTAGGAGAATAAAGCTAAAAAGCTGCAAAAGTGCTTTCGTTTCATTCATCCGCACAGAGTTTTACAAATAAATTTCTTTAAGTAAAAGTGCAAAATCAATTGAGGCTAAAATTGCGACTAAATGTCTGAAAAACACTACGATTAACGGTTAACAGATAACAATTAACTGGGCGTAAGCACTCAATTCAAACGATAGGGCGCAATCATGGTAAATTCGGGAATGGCAACGTTAAACTGCTTTCCATCCACAAGGCGTTCCATGAGATAAGTCCCCACCATTTTGCCAATGCTAGTACGTAGGTTGCAGCCCGATACGTATTCGTGAATTTCGCCAGGTTCGAGCGTGGGTTGTTGACCCACTACGCCTTCCCCTTCTACTTCCCGAATGGTACCATTGGAATCAAAAATATGCCAATGCCTGCGTAGAAGCTGAACGGTATGCTCGCTGTGGTTTTCGATGGTAATGCGATACGTAAACACAAAATGAGCTTGCGCTGGGCTCGAATACTCGGGCTGATACTGCGTCAAAACGCTAACTCTCACACCTTCTGTTATCGCTGATGTCATGGTTGTTTGATACTTTCCTAACTTTGTAACCAAAATTAGGTCGTTGTAGTTGAAAAACCAATAGTTGACGCAAAAATTAGAAAAATGGACGTTAAAATTGACGCTTCGTGGAAAGCTCATTTGCAATCGGAGTTTGAGCAGCCGTATTTTGCTGATTTGGTGGCATTTGTACGAGAGGAATACAAAACCCAACAAGTCTATCCGCCTGGAAAACTGATGTTTAATGCTTTTGATAAATGTCCGTTTGACCAAACGAAAGTGGTGATTTTGGGACAAGATCCTTACCACGGGCGCGGACAAGCCAATGGCTTGTGCTTTTCGGTTAATGACGGGGTCACCAAACCGCCATCACTCATTAATATTTTCAAAGAAATCCAAGAAGACCTTGGGCAACCTTTTCCAGCATCGGGTAATTTGGAACGTTGGGCTGAGCAAGGAGTATTGCTGCTCAATTCAACCCTAACTGTACGAGAAGCAAGCCCAGGCTCGCACCAAGGGCGTGGCTGGGAGCTTTTTACGGATGCCGTCATCAAGTGTATCAACGACAAAAAAGAAGGGGTGGTGTTTATGCTTTGGGGGCGATATGCGCAAGATAAAGGAAAGATAATTGACCCCAAACGCCATTTTGTATTGAAGGCTAAACACCCTTCGCCGATGTCGGCCAACAGTGGCGGATGGTTCGGAACCAAACACTTTAGCCAAGCCAATAATTATCTTCGCGGGCGTGGGTTGGAAGAAATTATTTGGTAGAAAGAGGTTAGGTTGTGAGCCCTTGTGAGTCGGGTTGCTCACAACCCGATTCAAAAACGGGATAATGTCAGGTTGTAAGCAACCTGACTCACAGACGACACGTTCTTTACAAAAGCAAAAGTTGGGCGAGCAAATAATCGGCAATCAAAACGGCAATACAGCTGTTGGTCACGGCTGCGGTAGAAGCTTGCCCCACTTCGAGTGCTCCACCTTGGGTAAAAAAGCCTTTGAAGGAAGAGATTGACGTAATCAAAAAGGCAAAAAAGATTGATTTAATGAGGGCAAAAGGGATGTTGAACGTACGGAAATCGAAACGTAAACCGCGAATATAATCTTCAGGGGTAATTACGCCCGTGGCTACGCCTGCAACGTATCCTCCAAAGATTGAAAGAAAACCCGAAAGGATGACCAACATGGGAAACATGACGATGGCCGCTACGATTTTGGGGAGAACCAAGTACGAAATGGAGTTGATACCCATTACTTCAAGGGCGTCGATTTGCTCCGTAATACGCATGGTACCCAGTCCACCTGCAATGTGAGAACCTACTTTTCCTGAAAGTACAATACAGGTAATAGTGGGGGCGAATTCCAAAATACTACTGTCGCGCACAATGAGCGAAATGATGTAATTGGGAACAAAAGGACTTACTAAGTTGTCGGCCGTTTGGACGCAAGTTACTGCTCCCAAAAAGGTCGCCACAATCGCCACGATAAAGACGGAATTGATACCAATCTCAATACATTCGTCGAGTACCAACTTTACATAGACCCGAAACTTCTCACGGTTTCGTAGCAAAGACCCTAAAAAAATAAAATACCTTCCTAACGTTTTCATGGTTTTTGAGATAGTCGATAGTCCACAGTCGATGGTAAAATTACTATGGACTATCGACTATTGGCTAATCAACAATAAACGGATAATCAGGTTCTACGTACATATCCGTGAAGATTTCAGATGGATCTGGCCACGGAGACTCTTCCGAGAATTTTACAGACTCTTCTACAATTTGCTTGATTTTGGCATCAATCGCCGCAAGTTCTTCTTCGGTAGCGATGCCATTTGTCAAAATACGGTCTTTCGTCATTTCGATTGGGTCACGCTTTTTGTACTCTTCTACCTCCTCTTTGGTACGGTATTTTTGAGGGTCAGACATGGAGTGACCACGGTAACGGTACGTTTTGAATTCGAGGAAAGTAGGGCCATCGCCACGGCGAGCGCGCTCAGCAGCACGGCTAACAGCATCGTGTACGGCTTCTACATCCATGCCATCCACGGGTTCTGATGGCATATCGTAACCTTCGCCAATGGTATATAAATCGGTCACGTTAGAAGTACGATTGACCGACGTACCCATGGCGTATCCGTTGTTTTCAACGACGAAAATCACGGGGAGTTTCCACGTCATTGCCATGTTGAATGCTTCGTGTAGTGCACCTTGGCGAACGGCTCCGTCACCAAAAAAGCACATACAAAGATTTGATGTTTTGTTGTATTTTTCCGCAAAAGCAATACCAGCACCTAGTGGAATTTGCGCTCCTACGATACCATGGCCGCCAATGAAATTATGCTCTTTGTCAAAAATGTGCATTGAACCACCTTTTCCTTTGGTGGTACCCGTTGCTTTTCCGTACAACTCGGCCATAACAGCTTTGGGGTCTGTTCCTAGCGCTAATGGGAAGCCGTGGTCGCGGTAAGCTGTAATCCACTTGTCGTCTTTGGTAAGGGCACTGACACTTCCTGAAGAGCAGGCTTCCTGACCAATATAAAGGTGACAAAAACCACGTATTTTTTGTTGCCCATAGAGTTGTCCTGCTTTTTCTTCAAACTTACGTTGAAGCAACATCGACTCATACCAATACATGTATCTCTCTTTGGGATGGGTTATTTTAGCTGGGGTTGCTTTGGTTTTGGTTGCCATTTTTTACAATAAATAAGGTTTTCTGGTCAAACAATGAACGGTGAACTGTTGACTGTTCTATCTTTGCCACGCGAAATTAAGCATAAAACCATTCAATGCCACAGCTATACCTAGAAAAACTCCAACTTATGGGATTTAAAAACTACGAGGAGGGACGTTTTGAGTTTAGTCGTTCCCTCAACTGTATCGTGGGGGAAAACGGTAGTGGCAAAACCAATTTGCTCGATGCTATTTATTGGTTGGGGCTGACCAAAAGCGCGTTTCAGGTGCAAGATGCTTTTAGCATTCAGCACGAAGCTGATTTTATGATGGTGGATGGGGTATTCTGGAAAGATCATAAAACTGTCCAAATTACGTGCAGTTTGCAGCGTGGACAACGAAAAGTAATTTTGTCCGACAAAAAGCCGTATGAGCGTATCAGCGACCACATTGGGCTGTACCCTGTGGTGTTGGTAGCGCCAAACGATACGGATTTAGTCCGCGATGGGAGCGAAGAACGACGCCGTTTTTTTGACGGAGTATTGTCGCAGCTTGACCAACAATATCTCCAAGATTTGCTTCAATACAATAAATTATTGGCGCAACGCAACGGCGTTTTGAAGCTATTTTACGACCGCCGCTACGTGGACGATGATTTGCTTGATACGTACGACGAGCCACTTGTTGCGCTCGCTAACCGAATTTTTGAACGCCGTCAGCGCTTTTTGGAAGGTTTTGAACCGTTGGTGCAACACTATTATTCGTTTTTGGGAGAAGGGCGAGAGTCGGTAACGATTAAGTACGAATCAGAAGTCGAAAACCTGGATTTTCGTGAGCTATTTCGGGAACACCGCACCCGCGATTTGAACGCTCAGCGGACACTCATGGGTATCCACAAAGATGATTTTGGGTTTGAAATGGACGGGGTAGCACTACGGAAATTTGGTTCGCAAGGACAGCAAAAGTCGTTTGTGTTGGCCTTAAAATTGGCGCAATTTGATCTTATTGCGATTGAAAAAGAAATGAAGCCGTTGTTGTTGCTCGATGATATTTTTGATAAACTCGACGACCGACGTATCCAAAAACTGATACAATTGGTTGAAAAAGATACTTTTGGTCAAGTATTTTTGACTGATGCCCGTCCCGAACGAACGCGAGCGTTGTTGAAAGATACTGTGGCAGAAGTACGTTATTTTGTGTCAGGAACAACCTAATCGATTGAAATTTTGAAGAAAAAATAACCTTAAAATTGTATGAATAATCCGCAAGCCAATAATCCATTACACGGCATTACCCTCGAAATGATGTTGCATCATTTGGTGGCACATTATGGCTGGGAAACCATGGCCGAATACGTCAACATCCGCTGCTTTCAATTTGACCCAAGCATCAAATCAAGCCTAGCATTCCTTCGTAAAACTCCGTGGGCGAGGCAAAAAGTAGAAACACTCTATTTGATGAGTTTGGACGAAAAGTAAGTAAGGTTTGGTGTGTTTTACACCTCTTCTCCTTGCAACTGCTTGTCGTATAGTTCTTTGTAAGGGCCGTTTCTGTCAAGGAGTTCGGTATGCGTACCTTGTTCGATGATTTCTCCGTCGTTTAAAACCACGATGAAATCGGCGAGTTTGGCCGACGACACACGGTGAGAGATAATCACCGAGGTGCGGTCTTGCATGATGCGTTGGAGGTTGCTCAAAATCGTGTTTTCGGTTTGCGTATCTACGGCCGAAAGGCAGTCGTCCAAAATCAAGATTTTAGGGTCACGGGCAATGGCGCGCGCAATCGAAAGCCGCTGTTTTTGACCACCCGACAGCGTAATGCCGCGTTCGCCTACTTTGGTGTCAAATCCTTCGGGGAAATCAACGATATTGGCGTACAAATCAGCGTCTTTGGCTGCTTGTTCAATTTTAGAAAACGGCAAGCCTGTTGTTCCAAACGCTACGTTTTGAGCGATAGAATCTGAAAACAAAAACACGTCTTGAGGCACGTAGCCCGTTTGGCTTCGGAGCGATTGAAGGTTATACTCTTTGAGCGGAACACCATCGACCAAAATCTGCCCTTCAGTAGGGTCATACAAACGCGTGAGAAGGCTGGCTACGGTACTTTTTCCCGAACCTGTTGTTCCCAAAATAGCCACCGTTTCTCCTGCTTTTACGCTTAGATTAAATTGCTTGATGGCTTTAATGCCCGTGTCGGGATAAACAAACGAGACATTGTCAAAACGGATGGCGCCTTGAATGTCGCGTACCGTATTTTTCTCCGAAACAATGTCGGTTTTGGTGGTCAAAAACTCATTGATACGTACCTGCGACGCCGCCGCTCGTTGGGTTTGGCTAGTTGTCCAACCAAGGGCCATCACGGGCCATGTCAGCATACTGACGTACAAAATAAACTCGGTGATGTTGCCAGGAGTTAGACGTCCTGCCATGATTTCCTGTCCACCAATATAGACCACGAGAATATTACTCAAGCCTACCAAGACCACAATAAAGGGATAAAACAGCGAATCGACGAGTGTCAATCCAAGCGATTTGTTGCGATAATCGTTGCTTTGATTGATAAAATGGCGAAGCTGCTCCCGCTCCCGAACAAACGCTTTGACCACCCGAATGCCTGAAAACGATTCCTGCACAAACGTCGAAACCGATGAAAGTTGTGCTTGCAATGCCTCCGAGCGTTTCATGATGATATTGTTGACGTAGTAAATGCTCAACGATAAGACTGGCAACGGTAGCAAAACATAAAAAGTCAGTTTGGCATTGACCGAAACCATGTAGCTAATCACCAAAATAAACAACGTAATGAGGTTGATGCCGTACATAATCGACGGCCCTACGTACATCCGCACCTTGCTGACATCTTCCGAAATCCGTGCCATGAGGTCGCCCGTGTTGTGGCGTCGATAAAAACTCAGCGGTAGGGTTTGGTAGTGGGCATAAATCTCGTTTTTAAGGTCAAATTCGATGTGTCTCGACATCACAATGAGGGTTTGCCGCACCATAAACAAGAAAACACCTTTCAGCAGCGCCATGGCCAAAATCAGAAGACCGTACAACAGGATGCTGAAGGCAAAAATGTCGTAAAAATTTGATTGAATTTTGGCGCCTTCAAACAAAAAATAGACGTCGAGGGTATCTTTTACCAAGTCGAGGGCATAGCGAACCAATTGGGCGGGAATGATGCCAAAAAGGTTGGAAATAATGGTAAAAAGTGTTCCAAGAATGAGATACCACTTGTATTTGACGAGGTATTTGTTGAGGTGGGCAAGTGCTTTCAAAGGCGCGCGAATTGGTTACGTTTGCTGTTTGGTATGATGGTCTAACACTATTTTTACGGAAAACGTTTGCGATAAACGTCGATTCCCTTACAAAACCAATGTCATCTGTATTTTTCACACAGCCTGTAAAATAGAATTTCTCAAGGTACAGTCTCCAACATCCAATCAAATGGTTTTTGGGCCAAAGGAAAAGTTTTCTTTTTTCTCTTTAAGACTACTTTCAACGAGTCATCTTGCACTTTTCCTTTGAGGATTACGGTGTTGGTGTCGGGTAAAGTGCATTGGAGAATAAACAAATTAGCGCTGTCGCTGGAGCGTTTTTTAAAGGAGATGGTTTGGTGTAAAGAATCCAATTTATAACCAAAATACGCTCGTCCGTAACGAATTCTGAAAAGCGTGTCGGCGGTTTGAATGCTACCACTGTTGTTTTTCTCAAAAATCATGTCCTTCCAGCGGAGGCTATCGGTTGCCATTCGCCCTGAGGTTTCAAACGAAGCCACGTCGAAAATGCCCGTCGTCAAGACTTCTTTGGGAGGGGCTTCGTTGAAAGGATGAAGGCTTGATTGGTAGGAAGAGTAGAAAGGAAAAACGATAAATAAACCGATGAAAACAACTTTTAACAAAATACGAGACGTTTGCATCCATTTTTCGGAAAATGCGTACGCAGGAGGTAGCGGTTCGGTAGGCTGATTGAGAACAAAAAATCGAAGAAGACGCTGGGCATCAGTCAGGAGTAAAATACAACTAAACACAAACAAGTGCATCGAAAACAGCTTTACAGGGATGTTGTAAGCCAAATTCATCATTGCCACGTTTAGAAAAACGCCCGCAGCTATCAATGCCCCCAAAGTACTTGTACGTCGGAAAATGAGCAAAGCCCCCGCTACGCATTCCATCACCCCCGAAAATACCTCGTAGGGCTGCGAATACCCAATAAAAAACCAAGCAAACCGCATCGGCGACAAATCGCCAATGGGAGTGGCGAACTGGCTCAAATTGGGGAAGGGCATTTGTTGGGCATATACTTTGATAATCCCGTACACGAACGAAACCATGCTGACGTAATACCGAAGCCCTACAATGAGCCAATAGTAGGCAGTTTCGTAGCTTGGCCTTTTACGGTCGAGCAGCGACCAAAGTGCCGTCCCGACGAGGGCCATGAGGCTATGAAAGCATAACTCTGCGTACCCAAACGAGGTGTCGCCGCTACCCGCCACGGGAACTAATACGTCTTTGATATGAAACAAATACTGGTTGAGCCATTCTACCACTGCTTTTTCGGCAGCCATATAGCCGTTATGCACAACTCCTATCAGTGGTAATTCGGAAAAACCAAAGAAATTGATGCAGTAAAAACCAAAGTAAATGGCAGTGAAACGAAAAATGATTTTACGCCAAAGTGGCCAATCGGAGGGCGATGTGATCATGTAAAAAAAGGAACGAGGTTTGTTATTTTAGGGCTATTTACAAAAAAACAAAAAATAGCTAACTTGTGCTCAATTCTATGAAAAAACTCGCTTTACAGCTGGTATTTGTCCTTCTCGTGCATGGTGTTTGCGCTCAATTACCTATTTACTACCTTGACGAACTCCCAACCATCGATGGTCAATCCAACGAATGGCCTCAAGCGTTTTTTCGGAGGTATCGCCCCAAAAGTCGTTTGGTAAAATCACCTAACGAAATGCGGTATGCATTGGGCTTTGATGAAATGTATTTGTACGGTGTTTTTGAGGTAAAAGATGCTCATTTGACCGACCTTGCCAACGATAAAAGTGGTAGCCCTCGTATTACTTTTAACGATGGAGTAGAGTTCTACATTGATACCCAAAATAATAGCAAAGCGTTAATGGAGGGCGATGATTTTCAGCTGATTATGGATGCTATGGGAAACTTAACTGTGTTTAGGGGAGGAGATAAGTTTTTGATAAAAGTAAACGAATCAAAGGTCCCCAAAGATACCATGACGTCGCATTTTGTGATGGATTATCAGGTGGCTCGTAGGGGGACTGTCAATAACGAAACCGATCAAGACGAGGGATACCTTATTGAGTTTCGAGTAGCTTGGGCTGCTTTGGGAATTCGCCCGCAGATGCAAAAACGCTTCAAGGTGGACATCTGCCTCAACGACGCCGACCATTACCTCGACATTCGCCCCTTGGCCGAAGACGCCTCTATTCCTTTTTATGACTACCAAAGTATCGGTGGCTACAAAGATTTTGGTTTTCCGACTAGGTGGCAAGCGGCTGAGTTGGTGGGGCAAGCGACTTGGTGGACGGGCTTTCGACGTACATTCACCAAGGGTATAGGAGTGGGTTTAAGTATCGTTTTGATTGTTGTCGCGTTCGGAATTTGGCAATGGAAGCGTCGTTTCCCAACCATTGTGACCGTCGAAGAAAAAGTCTATCGAGTGATTGCGCCCACGGACGTAGCTGCGGACGATGTGACTCTTGTTGGAAATGCAGAGCGATTTGTGCTGCAAAACCTTCAACAAGAACTTTCTCCGTCTGATCTTGCCGAACACCTCAACCTCAGCTTGCGTCAGCTCCAACGTCAACTGCGGGAAGAAGCCAATCTGACTCCCACGGATTTTATTCGTAAAATCAAACTAGAAAAAGCAGCGCTCTGGCTGGTGTCTTCTCCAAAAAACGTTACCGAAATTGCCTACGAATTGGGATTTACCGACCCTGCCTATTTTTCCCGAATCTTTAAGAAACACTTTGGCCAAACTCCCTCTGATTTTCAAGAAAAGGCTCAAAAAACGTAGATTGGCGCGATTGTACCAGTTTTTGTCGTGTTTGTAGGTCTGCATTTTATGGTAAAAAGCGAGCTTTGTTTTCAAAATAGAACACAAAGTTGTATGCAAAAACTATTGTTGAGTATTGCCTTTATTGTTGGCGTTTTATGGCAAAGTTTAGCCCAAACCATTCCTTCTTTTCCAGGGGCGGAGGGCTTTGGAGCGGTGGCTACGGGAGGGCGCGGTGGTAGTGTTTATTACGTCACCAATCTCAATTGCTCTGGGCCTGGGTCGTTACAAAACGGTTTGAACCAAACGGGAGCTAAGTATATTTTGTTCAAAGTGAGTGGGGTGATTCCGTGTGCCGCCGAAGTTTTCAAAGGGGATGTTACCATTGCGGGGCAAACTTCCCCAGGAGGAATCATTGTTCGGGGTATTATTTTGGACGAAATCTACGAGCAAAACACCCACTCACGCAATGTGATTATTCGCCACCTGCGTTCGCGCCCAAAACCTACCCAAACATTGCCTAACCAAGGGTACGTACTTGATGACGGCTTGCGGCTCGACGGTGCTTCAAACGTCATCGTGGATCATTGTTCGTTTGCCAATGCCATTGACGAAAGTGTGCAAATTTCGCATTCACGCAATATTACCATTCAAAACTGTATGCTGTCCGAAACCCTCGGCGAGCACTTTCATTTGGGGGGAATGTTGGTCAATTATTCGCGTGCCGACCATCCGCAAGACAATATTAGCATTCACCACAATGTTTGGAATCGGATTGGGGGGCGTTTTCCTGAATTGTCGTGTGAGTCACCCTTTTGTAGCTCGGCGCCACTCAATATCGAAATCACTTCGAATCTTTTTTGGGATCAGCAGATTCAGACGTGGTACAACGCCTGTACGTCGGGTGGGAGCGATTGTACCAATTTTCGACTGAACCTCAATTTTACCAACAACTACTCGGTGGTTCGTTCTACTTACAACGGCCCATTAGCCTCGGCCGATTTTTTGTCCAACGCGTCCAATCGGCTGTTCGTTTCAGGGAATCGTTTGAATAGATATGCGCAATATTCAGATTATCAGTTATTTTACTGCTGCAATGATTTTAACACAAACGCCCCCAACACCAGTTTAGGAACTGCTCAACGCCTCACAACGCGCCATTCGTTTCCATTAATTACGCTTACAGCGGCGACTGACTTGCCAACCTATGCTGCCAAAAATGTGGGCGCGTTTCCCCGTGACCCGATGGATCGGCGTTTGTTGGCACCAATTGCCTCAAACACGATTGCTTCCCAAGCCATCAACGGCACCGATTATTTCAACGACGCATTTCTGTTGGATACCGCCCCACCGCCACCTGTCGATGCTGATAACGATGGAATGCCCAACGACTGGGAAACTGCCAATGGCCTGAATCCCAACGTACAAGACCACAATGGAACGCAACTCTCTAAAAAATTTACGGGGGTAGAAGGGTACACCAATTTGGAATGTTACCTCAACGAACTTTCGGATAAATTGGTAGGCCAAACGAGCGTAGTTGTGATACCTCCAAGCACGACAATTACGGGGATTGAACTCACCCCAAGCGAGCGGATTTCTGCCTCGGTAAGCCCTAATCCTGCCGAATCGGGCATTGTGGTCAAAGTAACGGGGCAAACAGGCCGTCTGTGGCGTTTTGAGTTGCTCGATGCCCTCGGACGGGTGGTTTTGCAAGAAAATAACATTGCGACGCGTGAAAAATCAAGTGCACTACCTCGGTTATTACCCAATGGCACCTATACGATTCGGATTTATCTTGATAATCAGACGTTTTCGCAGAAGGTTGTGGTGTTGAAGTGAGTAGGGTTCATTTTACCACCATATTAAGATATATAAGTGATTATAAGAAAACTTCTATGCTCTTATATTTCTTATATGGTTCAATAATTTTTCAGTATCCCCATAAATGGACTAACTTGCATACCTCGAAAATAAGTTCGTTGTTGCTTTATGTTCAAAATCGTTAGTTCATCGGCGGGGTCGGGCAAAACCTACACCCTCACCAAAGAATACCTCAAGCTCGTTCTCCAAAACGATAACGCTTATTATTTTAAGCACATTCTTGCTATTACGTTCACCAAAGCCGCTACCCGCGAAATGAAGGAACGGATTTTGGGGCGTTTGCAGGTATTTGCCGAAGGCGGAAACGATCCCATGTTGGCTGACATCATTCGTGAACTTTATCCCCAGACCCTCAACGACCTCGAAGGGGCCTACAAAGTGCAAGAACAAGCCCTGAGGACGCGAGCCGAACGCGTTTTTAAGCAAATTTTGCACGATTACAGCGACTTCGCTGTCATGACGATTGATAGCTTCGTCCAGCGGGTAGTGAGCGCATTTACCGACGAACTGGGGATGCCTTTTTCGTTTGAAGTGGAGATGGAAGCGGGTGAACTTTTATTGATGGCGGTAGAGCGTTTGCTCGAACATACGGGCGATGATTCCTACGGAGAATTGACCGATATTTTGGAATCTTTTTACTTGGAAGCAGGGCAGGATGGTCAAAACTATCACAATTTGCCCGAAGCATTGGCGAGTTTTGCCACCGATTTGCTCAACGAACAACGCTACGCAGCCATTGTTCAAAATTCAGAACTAACAGCCAAAGACTTCAAAAAAATCCGTCGTCAACTGGTGACTGCCATTAAAACATGGGAGAACCAAATCATTAAATGGGCGGAGGAAGGACAACGGCTAATTTTGGAGAAAGGGCTCGACGAGAAAGATTTTGCGTACGGAACGGTCTTTAAATATTTCAAAAAACGCACCGAAGATTCGGAATCGATGTCGGAACCTGGTAGTCGCGAAAAAGATGCGTTTGAAAACGACAAAGGGTGGTTGGCAAAATCAGCGCGTCCGTTTGTGGTGGAGGCAGTTGAAACTCTGAAACCGCAATTGGCTGATTGCTACGGGCACATTGAAAAGATTCGCCTCGAAAACAGTCAACATTATTATTTGTACCAACAGCTGATTCCGCACTTGTACCATTTGTCGCTGTTGAACGAAATTAAGGAAGAATTTGACCGCCAACTGCGAGAAAACAACCGCGTCCACATTTCGGAATTTAACCAAAAAATCCTCAAAATCGTCACCGAAGACCCCGTGCCGTTTATTTACGAACGTCTGGGGGAGAAATTTAACCACATTCTCATTGACGAGTTTCAAGATACTTCCAAATTACAGTTTGCCAACCTCCTGCCGCTGATTGACAATAGTTTAGGGTACGAGCACTTTAATTTGGCCGTGGGTGATTCCAAGCAGGCGATTTATCGTTTTCGAGGGGGTGACATGGATCAAATCATTGCGCTTCATTCCAAAAAAATGGACCGCCTGTATCGTTCTTTGGGCGATAGCGAACTGACGGTAGAACGCCTTGAAAATATTCGTTGGCACCTCAAAGACGATGTGCTGCGTACCAACCGCCGAAGCGCCCGCGAAGTCATTGAATTTAACAATGCTTTTTTTGAAACGGTCGAAAAACTATACCGCGACCAATTTCCGTTAGCGCAGGAAGTGTTTGCTCAAGTTGCCCAAGAAATTCCACCTAACCCCAAAACAGGAGGTCAAGTAAACATCGAATTTGTGGAAGGGAAAGAAGGCGATGACGAAAACGATACCCCCGTGATGATTACCCGAACGCTGGAGTTGATTCGGCAAGTGACAGAACAAGAGGGTTTTTCGTTGGGAGACGTGTCGGTGTTGTGCCGTTTTAAACGAGATGCCAAAAAGATTGCCAACCATTTAAAAGAAAACGGATACAATATTATTTCGGATGATTCGCTGTCGTTGCGGTTTTCGGCGGCGGTCAATCTGGTGACTGCATTTATGCGGGTACTGGTAAAACCCGATAGTCGCTTGGATAAATACGAAGCACTGTATCTTTACTTCCGCCTGATTTTGGAGCGGATTCCTGATGCGAACGACAACCAGTTTATCAAGCAAGCAGTGGAGTCCACCGATGTGCATTTGTTTTACAACTACGTGAATAAATTGCAGGATACAGTTTATGGGCAAAAAAAACTCGATACACTACCTTCTACCCTCGACACTCATTTGACGCCTTACAAGTTTCTGCAAATGAGCGCTTATGAGCTTTCGGAAAAGCTAATTCAGGTGTTTCGTTTGTTTCAACTCGTGGACGAACGCGACTATTTATTTCGCTTTTTGGACGTGGTGCTCGAATTTAGCACGCAACGCGGAAGTCACTTGGCCGACTTTTTGGAATATTGGGAAACCCAAAAAGACAAAATCTCGATTTCTGCCCCTTCCGACCCCAACGCCATCACCGTCCAGACCATCCACCGTTCCAAAGGGCTTGAATATCCCATTGTTATCATTCCGTATGCCGATTGGGAGTTTGTGCCTAGTGCCAAACGGGATACCATGTGGGTAAATTTGGAACCAGCTGAAGCATTAGGCGTATCGTCGTGGGAAGCTGGAAAGGTAGAGGCTGGAGAGGCGATAGAATACATGGAAGAAAGATTCCTAAAAACAGGTTCTGTACGAGTCACATCTGCCCTCGACCAAACACCCGACGCCATCGCAACGCAGTACCGCGAAGAATGCGAGCGGGTATTTGTCGAAAACCTGAATTTGTTGTACGTGGCCTTTACGCGTCCCACGCGGCGGTTATACGTACTGGCCAAAGCAGAAAACTTTGAAAAAATCAAAACACCTCGCCGCATTAGTTATTGGTTGTATCAGTACCAGCAGTCCGCGGACAGCGAGCAGCAGTTAGTAGATAGCAGTCAAGTGTTAGCAGGGGATAGCTCCCACACTCGACATTCTGCATTCGACCCTCGACATTCATTCTACATTCCCAACGTCATTTCAACCGACCGAAGTCGTGAATTGCGCCTCCGTCGGTTGGCCAATCGGGTGTTTGACGTGGAGACTTTTGAACAAAAAAAAGACCACGGAAACAAAGTTCACTATGCTTTGTCAAAAGTAAAAACGCCCAGCGATGTTCCGATGGCATTGGCACAAATGCAAAACGATGGAGTCATTGATTCCTCCGAATCCGCAGAAATTCAAAAAAGCCTCGAAAATATTTTAAAACATCCTGATTTGAAAGGGCTGTTCGACGCTGAAAATACGGTACTCAACGAGCGTGAAATCTTAACTCCCGATGGCAACCTTCATCGCCCCGACCGCGTCGTGTTTTTACCCGATGACTATGTGGTGATTTTAGATTATAAAACGGGGATTCCTCTCGACAGCCACAGCCGACAAATAAAACGGTACGTGAATCTATTCAAAGAGATGGGGCACAAGCGAGTTGAAGCGTTGTTGGTTTATATCGAACGAAACGAAGTAGTGAAGGTATAGGTCAGACGATAGTCAGACCTGAGAAGTAACTATCGGGTCTGACTACCGTCTGACCCAGTACAATATTTTTTTGAAAAAATGTGACATCAGGGTATGTTTTTACGTATATATGACAAACACAGTTGTCAAAACAAACCCCAACATACTATGGACCCATTTTTTTACTTCGGCGAAGACGAGTTTGAGTCAGACGAACCGACTCAAACTCCTGATACAATGGCTATTTCGGCAAGCGATACACAGGATACCGCAAGTATGATTTCTCCGAATACGGAGAGTTTTTGTAGATAAATTCTAGCTGCGCGGCACCATTTTTGGCGAACGCTTCGTCCGCTTTTTTACGTTCTTCCAACTTCTGCTTCAACGCTGCGTCTTTACGGAGCAAATCGGCCGCCACGTCTTCAAACACATAGGCCGAAAAGTGCTCTTTTTGTGCCAAAATACTATCAAAAAAATTCCACGAAAAAAACGAATCAGAACCTTGTGGTTCAAGGGTCTCGACAATGTATCGGTTGCTCGGCTGATTGACCGTGATGATGTAATCTCCTTGATAAAATGGGAGTTTCTGGGTTTCCTTACGCAGCGTTACTCCCGTGTGGTTATAGTGCCCTTCGTAAGGCTTGGCGGGGCTTTTGTAGTCTTCAATGTAATAGGTTTCGACTTCCATTTCGGTGTCTTTTGGCAGTGTTTGCATTTGTACACCGTTGAGTTTTAAAAGCTCAATTACCCGACCCCAACTCTGCGGAATGATGTAGGCTTTGGGCTTTTCTATTTGTAAATCAGCGACGTAATGGTCGTAAAATGGAATACGTTTTGTAAACGGCTCATTTCTATCATAATAGAGTCGATTGAGGCCGCTCACTTCGCTGGGCTTGTATTTGGCCGCAAATCCTTTAAAGGTAATAGAATCTGCCACTGTGCGATCCAATTTCCAACTCAACGGAAATTTTGTTTGAGCCGCAACGGCTGCATCCGCTTTTTGTTTGTTGGCCACAATCGTGTTGGCATGTTTTGTAGCAAGTTCTAGCGTAATTTCCATAAACGCGTACGTTCCTTTGACGCGTGTGGGGTAATCCTTGAGCATGTGAAGTTCTACCACAAAGGTTTCGCAGTTGAACAACGACGCGTACCCAGAGCTGTAGCGTGGGCCATCGTTAAAGCCTAAATAACCCGTTTCGGGAGTAGCGCCAAACGCGTTGACGTACGGAACGGGAGGAAAACCAGAAGCAGACAGTTTTTGATCGAGGGCAGGATTAAATTCTTTGCTAAAAAAGCCCGAAACCTGTGCGTTGAATTTGTCTTTTTGGGTCGCAAAATAAGTAACAGCATGTTGGTAATCGGCGCCGTTGGAGGTGTGGTTGTCGATAATAATGTGAGGTCTCCATGCTTGAAACATCCGTTGCCACGACTCCGAATTTTTGGAATCTGTTTTGATAAAATCACGATTCAGGTCGTAGTTTCGGGAATTCGCGCGGAACCCGTAGGTATTGGGGCCGTTTTGGTTGATGCGCGAAACCCCGCGATTGAGCGCCCCGTCCACGTTGTAAACAGGTACAATACAGAGCACAACGTTGGCAGGAAGGGCTTTCTTCTCCAACAATTCCCGTGCCCACATCATGCTGGCATCAATTCCTTCGGGTTCGCCAGGGTGAATGCCGTTGTTGACCAATAAAGTGACTTTTCCCGCTTGTGGCTTAAAAATTTTGTTGGCGGATAGTACAAATAAGTGAATAGGTTTGCCGATATCGGTCGTGCCTACTTCAATCAGCGACGCTTGGTCGTATTTTTTGTCCAAAGCCTGATAGAAGCGAATAATTTCTTCGTACGTAGCCGTTTCTTGGCCTTTACTGGTTTCGTACGAAATGGTTTGTGCCCATAGCATAGGCGACCACAAAAGTAATAGTAGCACTTTTTTCATGCGGTGTGATGAATTAGTTTGTTAGATGGTTTTGAGAATAAATGTGTGGGTACGACCCGAAGTTAAACGATATTTCCGAAGGCCATTGGCAGGTTGCCCAATGGTAGGCAGGCTTTTTAGCTCCTCTGCCGCAGGTACTACAAGCTCGGCTTCGCATCCTTGCGGAAGTGAAATTTCGAAGGTTCGGTTGCCAAGTTTTCCCATTGCACTGAATAAAATAGCACCTTGGGCGGTGTAGTTAATAAGCGAAAGTTGGTCTAAATCACCCAATTGAGGTCTTATTTGAGCTTTTTTAAACGCTGGACTGAGCGGCTGAATGCCTGCCAGCCCCATGTAGGTGACAAAAAGGGGCGCTACGGGGCAATGGCTCCACTGCTGGGTTGAGTCGTGTCGAACGTGCCACCATTCTGCCAACGTATTGTTTTCAACCACGGATTCCATTCCGTACCAACGCGAACGGAAGTCGTCGATAATAGGCTGGACATTTCCTGCTTTTGCCAGTGCCCAGTAGCGCCAATTGGCATTGGCGGGGTAGGAGATGCCTAAGTTGGCAGGAGGAGTTGCAAGCGCTTTTACACAAAATTTGGTGATTCCCTCGGGGCATTGATCGTATAAAATGGCCGTAGCTAAAGAACGGTCGCAAATACGTTCTTCTTTTTCTTCGGCTACCCAAGGTAAATTATTGATAAACATTCCTCTGGCCGAACTCCAAAACAGCTTTACAGTCGCGGTTTGAATTTCGTTTCCAACAGCGCGGGCTTTGTTGGCTAGGTCGTTCATTCCCATAGCTTCGCAAAGCGGAGCGAAAGCCTTTTGCATCATAGCTGCCGTGTAGAGATTGAATGCGCACTGCTTATGTCGTTGTTTTTTGTAGGCATCATGATCTATCCAAACGGTAGGCACCCCCAAATTCTCCACGGGAAGGAGTCCGTTGGAAGCACGAAGTTTGAGGAGATAATTAAAAAATTTGACCAACCGAGGCATCACTTCGGTCAGTGCGAGTTTGTCGCCCGTATAAAGGTAATAATACCAACAATCGAAATTAAAACCCACGCCGTGGTCGAGCAAAGGTCCCCACGGGGTTAGCCCTACCTGCCGCTCCATGACACGTGCGAGTCGGTCAAAAGCAGGCCAAGCGTCCAGAAAATAGCCGTCGAGGGTTAGACCTTGACTGTAGGTATTGATAAAACGAGCGTGTAAAAGTCGGTCGCCAAAGGTGTTTTGAAGGCTGTGGATTTGGTGGCCACAATCGCCGCTGTATTGCTGACGCTCGCGCGCCATCCCATCGACAATCGTTTCTTGACATGAGTTATGCAAGGTGTTAATCGCAGCTTCGAGTACTTTTTGAATTTTCGCATCGTTGCACTGAACTTGGGCGGGATTAGGCCAAGGATACTGCCGACGACGAACGCCCACATTGCTCACAATGGCTTGTCCCTCGCTTCCGTGAATGTGAAGCTGTAACCACCGCAATGATTCAACGTCAAACGTTTCGAAGCGATTGGTACCCGTGCGGCAAATGAAGCGAGTCCACGAATTAAACTTAGTATTCAACAATGGCTCGCCTCCTACAAGGTGCGCTTCTTGTACCATGAGTTCGATAATTGTCCCGCTGGGGGCGTCAATCGTAAAATAAGGAAAACCAACGACTTGCTCTTTCAACTCAAACGTCAAAATGGCTCCACGGTCTTTGTCCACATTGATGGTCCAGCTCTGCGGGGTACTACTCACCACACAAGGGAGGCGTTGCACAACGTAAGCATCGGGAGTACCAAATTCAAAATATTCTTGGGGACTTCGTTTCCACCGAATAGTCATCGACTCAGCCAGTTTGGCGACCGAAAGAAGGTTTTCCTTGAGCAGCGGAATACTTCGGCTGCGTAGTTGCGAAGTTTCCACGCGGCCACTGATGTCTAAGGTATATTCGTTGAAGGTACTGTTGATGGGTGGTTTGTTGGCGGGGTTGTTAAGTTCTTGCGCCAAAAGCCATTCTTCAAACGGGACATATTCGGCGGTGTACCATTTGTGAGGATAAAGGCGCGCGTCAAATTCCTCTTGAAAAGCCCGCAAATACCAGCGTTTGTAGTGCCCAGGTGGCCAACTGCGCGCAATGAGGGTTTGCCAAGTTCCATCAGAAATTACTTGGAGGGTATTTCCGTTGGCAAATTCAATATCAATTTTAAAAAGAAATCCAGGTTTTCCCACGGGCCAGGTTCCATCACCGTGCCCATAAAACAACACCTGCGCGCCCAAAACGTTGGTTCCTGCGTTCAGGTGGTTGGTGAGGTCAATTGGGTCAGCTTCTGACCAACGAGGGTCGGCGGGGGCGGGTCCGAACTGAATGCGTTGCCCATTGGCAAAAAATAGATACCGACTATCGCCAATGATATACCCTTTTGCGGTTCGGGGCTTAGAAGGTAAATTCAACTCTTTTCTGAAAAGCACTACGGTATTGGGCAAGCACCGCTGCATTGGGTACCAAATCCATTTGGCGGGGCTTAAATCAAGGGCAAGGGTAGGTGAGGGGGCAAGAAAGGGTTGTAGGGAGACTGGCAAAGAGGAGGGCGCAGAGGTTTCTGGAGCGTTCGGAGCTAACCATAAAGAAAGGCTACTAACTGACGAGTTTTTCAGAAACGTACGGCGGGATGTAGTAAAATCTATCATACGCAAGGTTAGGTAAATGCGCCTACAAGTTACACAAGCCCACGGATTTTTAACAAAAAAGGCAGGGAATTTACATTGCCCTGCCTAACCTTTATACGACATATTTTGTTAATTACTCTTTTCCCGAACGTGGGTTGCGGTTTAGGCGTTGTAAAAGCATTTGCGTGAACATCTGTTCTGCTTTATAAAGCTCTGCTAACTGCCTGACGTTGATAACTTTGAGAAATTTAGCGACGTATTCTTTCTCCAAATCAACTTCTTTTTGCTGCAAATTCAGCGATTCTTTGATATTGGCCAGGATTTTTTCATCGGGTGTTGTCAAGGTATTGGTTTCGACAATGAGGCGACGCATTTGTTTGCGAATCTCTTTTTTCTTCCCGTCAAAATCGTTGTAAATAGGCCAAAACTGCTGAGATTGTTCGGTAGATAAATTGAGGCGATTGGTGATAAGCCCAATTTTGGCGTTTTCTATTTTTTGGTTTCCTCCATCCTGCGCCACAGCGGCGTGGGTGAGAAGGGAAACGATGGCGACAAACAGTAACTTTTTCATGGTTGGTATGTAAGGTGACTACTAAATATTTTCTTCAATATCTGCTTCCTGAATAGCTTTTCGGAGGGCTTCATCATCGACGTTGAGCTGTTGTAACAATACGTCTTCGTTGGAATAAAGCTCATTGAGCGACGTTTGTTCGCCCATTTCCTGTTGGGTGATTTGCGTATCTTTTAAATAATTATAGATTTCTTGGTCAGAGACTTGACTGAGGCTTTCTTCGCTCAGCGACAATTGTTTTTGGGGATATGTCACCCACAAAAGTGCCCCAATCACGCTGGCTGCTGCTCCTACAATGGCCGTACGGCGCCACGACCAACCGATGGTAAATTTGGTTTCTTTTTCGTCGATATGCTCATGCAAACGCGTCTGAACCATTGAAGGAAATTTGTCAAAATATCCTTCGGGGGTTTCAAACGGAAGTTTGCGGTCTAGTTGTTCCAGTTTTATCTTTTTCATGGATGTGGTAGTTGGTTCAATGCCCTTTTACGTTCCCTTTTTGTTTTTGACAAACCTGCGACAATAAAGTTTAATCTTCCCCGTTTAAAATCTTCTCAATTTTTGCCACCGCGTGGTGATAACTCGCCTTCAATGCGCCCACGGAGGTTTTCGTAATTTCCGAAATATCCTCGTAGGTAAGGTCATCAAAATACTTCATGTTGAAAACCAAACGCTGTTTTTCGGGCAGCGTAAGTACAGCTTTTTGCAGTTTTAGCTGTATTTCATCGCCAGCGATGGGGTAGTCGGAATGTCCTGCTGCGGTTTCTAATTTTTCGAGTAGTTCACCCTCAACGTCGTTGATAGAAAGAAAAAAGCGACGACGTTTTTTGTTTAAAAAATTGAGACACTCGTTGGTAGCAATGCGGTAAAGCCACGTGTAAAGCTGGGAGTCGCCGCGAAAATTTTCGAGCGACTGCCAGGCTTTTATGAAGGTTTCTTGTGTCAAATCGTCAGCGTCGTCGTGGTCAATCACCATTTTGCGAATGTGCCAATACATTTTCTGCTGGTACTTTCGAACCAGTTGATTGAAAGCGAAATTACGGCTTTCAGGATTGGCAAATTTCTCAATAATGGTTTGGTCAGTCATGCGCTACGCTTTGTGTTACTCGTTATCTGTTATTGGTTAACCGTTTGGGTCGAAATTATAAATATTTCAACGGTTGACAAATAACAGATAACCGTTAACAATTATTTCTTTCTAGCAATAGCACGTTTGGCGGCTTCTACGATGGCTTTGGCCGAAAGACCGTATTTTTCCATCAATTGAGCAGGTGTACCGCTTTCGCCAAACGAATCTTTTACTCCTACGTATTCCAACGGAGCAAGGTGTTTCTGAATCAATACCTGTGCGATACTATCGCCTAAGCCACCCGCTACTTGGTGTTCTTCGGCCGAAACAGCACAACCCGTTTTCTTTACCGAAGCTAAGATGGCTTTTTCGTCCAAAGGTTTAATCGTATGAATGTTGATGATTTCTGCGTTGATGCCTTCTGCTTCGAGCATTTCACCCGCCTGAATCGCCTCCCATACCAAATGGCCTGTAGCAAAGATACTTACGTCAGTTCCTTCGTTGACCATCCATGCTTTTCCGATTTCAAATTTTTGGTCAGCATCGGTAAAAACTGGAATCACTGGACGACCAAAACGCAAATAAACTGGGCCGTCGTGCTCAGCAATGGCGATGGTAGCGGCTTTGGTTTGGTTGTAGTCGCATGGGTTGATAACGGTCATGCCAGGAAGCATTTTCATCATTCCCAAGTCTTCCAATATTTGGTGCGTAGCCCCGTCTTCGCCCAACGTAAGACCCGCGTGCGAAGCGCAGATTTTAACGTTTTTGTGCGAATACGCTACGCTTTGGCGTACTTGGTCGTACACACGACTAGTAGCGAAGTTGGCGAAAGTAGTCGCAAACGGAATTTTACCCCCGATGGTAAGCCCTGCGGCCATTCCAATCATGTTGGCTTCCGAAATCCCGCACTGAATAAAGCGCTCTGGATTTTCTTTGATAAACGCATCAAGTTTCAACGAGCCCACAAGGTCGGCGCAAAGCGCAACGACGTTCGGGTTGGTCTGACCTAAAACTTGCATACCCGCACCGAAACCGCTACGAGTGTCTTTTTTTTCTGTGAACGTGTATTTTTTCATTTCTAGTAATCTCCCAAAGTTTCTTCTAATTGTGAAAGAGCTTGTTCCAATTGTGCGTCGTTAGGGGCTACACCGTGCCACTTGTGCGAGTGCATCATAAAGTCAACACCTTGACCCATTTCGGTTTTCATCATCACGGCGATGGGTTGGCCCTTGCCTACCAAACGCTTGATTTTGCGGAGAAGCGTCGTGAGTTCGTCCATGTTGTTGCCATCAACGTGCAATACTCTCCAGCCAAAGGCTTTGTATTTAGCTCCCAAATCGCGGTTGTCGTTTACTTTCTTCGTAGAACCGTCGATTTGCTGACCGTTTACATCAACAAACGCCACGAGGTTGTCCACGTTGTTGTTCGGTGCAAACTGAACGGCTTCCCAAATTTGTCCTTCCTGTTGCTCACCGTCGCCCATCAAGCAATAAACGAGTGTTTTATCACCGTTCAATTTCTTAGAAAGTGCCGCTCCGATAGCTACCGAAAGCCCTTGTCCCAACGAACCCGACGCCACGCGAACGCCTGGAAGGTGCTCGTGCGTAGTAGGGTGACCTTGCAAACGTGAACTAAGTTTACGGAAAGTAGCAAGCTCACTTACATCAAAATACCCACGACGGGCCAACACGCTGTAAAAAACAGGGGAAATGTGACCGTTTGACAAGAAGAAAAGATCCTCTCCTTTGCCGTCCATGTTAAACGACAAGTACCCGCCTTTGCCTTTGCGGTTATTGATTTTCATTTGTTGAAAATACAAGGCCACTAACAAATCGGCACAGCCCAAAGACCCGCCAGGGTGGCCCGATTGACAGCCGTGAACCATTCGTAAAATATCGCGTCTTACTTGCGAAGCAATGCTTTGTAGCTCAGTCATTTGAATTAGTAAAGTATTGGTAGAATTGAAATTGTTGCAAATATAATTGTCAAAGTGACACTTTAAGGGTATTTACTCAGAAAAACTTACATTTTTGCGAAGAAGGACTAATGATAGCCGCGATTAGTTGCCGCCTAACACTTGTCCTGCATGGTTTTTGGTATCCACTTTCGAAATCACTTCTTGGATAACACCCGCTTCATCAATGATAAAGGTAGTACGAATTGTACCCATGTACTTTCGTCCGTACAACATCTTTTCGCCCCAAACTCCGTAAGCTTCAACGATTGTATGCTCAGGGTCAGCAAGGAGGGGGAAGGGCAAACTATACTTGTTAGCAAACTTTTTGTGTGATTTTTCGTCATCGACACTCACACCCAGCACTGCAAAGCCTTTGTGAAGCAAGGCATCATAGTTGTCGCGCAGGCTGCAAGCTTGGGCGGTACAAGCGGGGGTGCTATCTTTGGGATAAAAATAAATGACAATCTTTTTGCCTTGAAAATCAGATAGTTTTATGGTGTTGCCGTCTTGGTCTTTGGCCTCAAACGAGGGCGCTTTGTCACCAACTTGAAGTGCCATGTTGTACTGCGTGAAGGGGTTATTCTCAGTTAGAATTGTTTTGAGGCCGCAAGATACTAATAAATGTGAAAGGAGTCTGTAACTTTGCCCCCAAACCAGTAAGGAACAAAAAATAACAGATAACAGTGTTTGATACTAGCAAAAAAGTCGGCGTATTGGGAGGTGGGCAGCTTGGGCTTATGTTGTTGCAAGCCGCCATTGATTGGAACCTAAACGTAAAAATCATTGATGCCGCCGATGCGCCCTGTGCCCCCATCGCCCCTGAATTTGTAGAAGGCTCGCTGCAAGACTACGAGGCAGTGTATCGCTTTGGTCAGGATGTGGATGTATTGACCATCGAAATTGAAAAGGTAAATGTGGACGCGCTCGAAGCCCTTGAAAGAGAAGGAAAGAAGGTGTTTCCGCAGCCGCATCTGATTCGCTTGATTCAGGATAAGCGTACCCAAAAGCAGTTTTATCGTGAGCACGGTTTGCCAACCGCCGATTTTATCCTCACGGACAATCGGGCTGACGTAGCCAATTACGTCGATTTTCTGCCTGCTTTCCACAAATTAGGTCGCGATGGCTACGATGGTAAAGGTGTTCAACGCATTGCCACGCCCGCCGATTTTGACAAAGCTTTTGATGCCCCTGGGCTGTTGGAAAAAGCCGTGGATTTTGAGAAAGAATTGGCCGTGATTGTAGCGCGTAACGAAAAAGGTGAAATGGCCACTTTCCCAACGGTAGAAATGGTTTTTCACCCCGAAGCGAATTTAGTGGAGTATTTGTTTGCACCTGCCGAAATCTCAGCCGAGGTAGAACAACAAGCCGAAAGCCTCGCCAAAAAAACGGCCGAAGCGCTGGGCATTGTGGGATTGTTGGCCGTTGAAATGTTTTTGACCAAAGACGGTCAAGTACTTATCAATGAAGTAGCGCCGCGCCCGCACAACAGCGGTCACCACACAATTCGGGCCAATGTAACTTCGCAGTTTGAACAACATTGGCGGGCGATTCTGAATTTGCCTTTGGGAGATACCACGGCCTATACACCTGCGGCGATGGTCAACTTGCTGGGAGAGGAGGGACATACGGGGCCTGCTCATTACGAAGGCATGGACGAGGTGTTGGCCACGCACGGTGTTTTCCCGTTTTTGTACGGCAAAAAAATCACGAAACCTTTCCGCAAAATGGGACACATCACCGTGACAGACAGTAGCCTAGAAAAGCTAAAAACAAAAGCGGAGTGGGTAAAAGGAGCTTTAAAAGTAGTAACAAAATAAAGAACCAACCAGCCATTGGATGTGTTCTTGAGAAAAAATACTTCTTCTTCAACCATGACTCCCAATCTTCCCAAAACCGAACTCAAACGCGTCGTGATTGTTGGCGCGGGTTTCGGTGGGCTTGTGCTTGCCCGCAAGCTTTCGCAACGTTCAGATGTTCAAATAGTTCTTGTCGATAAAAACAACTACCACCAGTTCCAGCCCTTGTTTTATCAGGTGGCTATGGCAGGTTTGGAACCTAGTTCTATTTCGTTTCCGCTCAGGAAAGTGTTTCAGTCCAAAAAGAATGTGCACATTCGTGTGACGGACGTGAAGCACATCAATACCGAAACCAACGTCATTGAAACGGGTTTGGGAATGATTGAGTACGATTATTTGGTGCTGGCAACGGGGGCCGATACCAATTTCTTTGGCATGAAAAATATCATCGAAAATGCCATGCCGATGAAATCGGTGAGCGAGGCGTTGGCGATTCGGAATCGGATGTTGCAAAACTTTGAAGATGCGCTCAGTACGCAATCGCTCGAAGAACGGCTAGGATTGATGAACGTGGTGATTGTTGGTGGAGGTCCGACGGGCGTGGAAATTGCGGGGACATTGGCCGAAATGAAACGGCATATTTTGCCAAAAGACTATCCCGAATTGAACTTTGACTCGATGCAGATTTATCTCTATGAATCATCGCCTGCGGTGCTGGAGGTCATGTCAAAAGAAGCGTCGGTCAAAGCCAAAGAGTACCTTACTGACTTGGGGGTTAACCTGCGTCTTGGAATGCGTATTACTGATTTTGACGGAAAATATGCGTACACCAACACGGGCGACCGCCTGCGTACCAACAACTTGATTTGGGCTGCAGGGGTAAAAGCCAACGGCATCGACGGCATTCCGACGGAAGCCTACGGACGCGGTGGGCGCATCAAAGTCAACCGTTTTAACCAAGTTGAAGGTTTTAAAAATATCTTTGCCTTAGGTGATTTGGCGTTGATGACCGAAGAAAAATACCCCAATGGCCACCCGCAGTTGGCACAACCTGCCATGCAACAAGGCGAATTGTTGGCCAAAAATTTCGGTCGATTACTAAAAGGCCAAGAAATGCAGCCTTTTACGTACAAAGACTTAGGTTCGATGGCGACGGTCGGACGTAACTTGGCCGTGGTGGACTTGCCGTTCTGGAAGTTTCAGGGCTTTTTTGCCTGGGTAACCTGGATGTTTGTGCACCTGATTTCGATTGTAGGGGTAAAAAACCGACTTTTGATTTTTATCAACTGGCTCTGGAATTATGTCACTTACGACCAATCGTTGCGCCTGATTATCAAGCCCAAAATACCCAAAGAACGAGAAGAGGTTCCCGCAAAGGAAACGGTGTAATTTGCCATTCTTCCCGTTTTTTTACTTTTCTTGTTCTCCCAAAACCATTCTTCCAAATCGAGAATAATCAGCGGAAGAAGCATGTACGTTTGTGGTCTAATTTTTAACCTCAAACTACTATGTTTCTGATAGTTATTGGTGCCATTGTTCTGATAGCAGGCTTTGCTATCAACACCCCTGCGTTGGCCTTAGCCAAATTTTCGCGTCCTGTTAAAACAGTAGGTGTTATTGTGATGGTTGTTGGTTTTCTTACGGCTTGTATCAAACAAATTGACGCAGGTACGGTAGGCGTTCAATCTCTTTTTGGGAAAGTAAGTGATGGTGTTTTGACTAGTGGGCTAAACTTCGTCAATCCATTGGTGGACGTGGAGTCTATCGACGTTAAAACCCAAAACTATACGATGTCGGCAGTGAGGGACGAGGGAGATAAAGAAGGCGACGATGCCATTCGAGTGTTGACTTCGGATGGGTTGGAAGTGATTGTGGATTTGACGGTACTTTATCGCGTGATTCCGACCGAAGCACCTAAGATTTTGCGAGAAATTGGGCCTAATTACCAAGACAAGATTGTGCGCCCTGTCACTCGTACGCGGATTCGTGACAATGCCGTCAACTACGAAGCCGTGGCCTTGTATTCTAACAAGCGTCAGCAGTTTCAAGACAAAATTTTTCAACAAATTGAGAAAGATTTCAAAGTGCGGGGGTTGTTTTTGGAGAGTTTGCTAATTCGAAATATTAACTTGCCTGAATCGGTCAAAAAGACAATTGAGTCAAAAATTAATGCTGAGCAAGAATCCCAAAAAATGCAATTTGTGTTGAGCAAAGAAAAACAAGAAGCCGAACGTAAGCGGGTAGAAGCCCAGGGGATTGCCGATTATCAAAAAATTATTTCAGAAAGCCTCACCGACCGTCAGTTGCAGTACGAACAAATCAAAGCGCAAAAAGAACTTGCGACTTCGCCCAACGCCAAAGTGGTTATCATGGGAGGAGGTAAAGGAGTACCCGTGATTTTGGGGAATCAATAAAATTGTTTGAAAAGCGGAAAAATCCAATAGAGTGCTACGCTAAAAACGACGCCCCAGACACTTCCCCAGATGAGCATTTGGGTGAGTAGGATGGGGCGTTTTACTTTGAAAGACAGGGCTATAAGCGTCCCCCCAATGGGTGTAAAAAGCAACGGCGTAAGGAAGGCAATGCCCGTCATACCCGATTTTTTCCAGACCTTTACGGCCAGACGTGTCCGTGAGCTGAAAAGGCGTGGTTTTTGACGGCGATAGTTGCCGATGATTTGCTGAACAAGCGTGCCTAAAAAAGTGATAACCACGACGCTAATCATCATGCCAATAAGCGTACAAAGGGCTGTTTCGTACCAAGTTAGCTGAAGTGCATAGCCCGTGATGGGACCTGCTACAAACTTTACCATACTGGCGAAAATAACGGATAAATACTTGGCCCAGGGCATTTTTGGAAATACATCGTTAAGGTAAAAAGCTCCAAATTACGGATTAAAAGACGACTCTTCCTTGAAATTCAAAAAAATCTACTTAAAATCAAAAAACAAATTGTGTAAGTTTGAGCCAAATATTAGTTGACAATGGAAATTCTCGAACAAGTAAAAAAATACGGATACGTGCGCGAAACCGCCGCACCTGACCTTGATTTGGTCGCTGAAATCAATCGACTTCGCAAAGAAAAAAACGCCGTTATCTTGGCGCACTACTACGTGGACGGAGCGATTCAGGACTTAGCTGACTACATCGGCGATAGCCTCGGGTTGTCGCAACAAGCCGCAAGTACGCCTGCCGACATGATTGTGTTTTGTGGCGTGCATTTTATGGGAGAAACGGCCAAAATCCTTAGCCCAGAGAAAAAAGTTGTCATTCCTGATTTGAACGCGGGCTGCTCGCTGGCCGATTCGGCTCCTGCCGATAAGTTTGCGGCCTTCAAAGCCCAATACCCCGACCACTTGGTGCTATCCTACATCAACTGCTCGGCCGAAATCAAGGCGTTGTCGGACATCATCGTGACGTCGTCGAACGCCGTAAAGATTGTGGAACAGTTGCCCAAAGACCAAAAAATTATCTTTGCTCCTGACGCCAACTTAGGGCGCTACGTTTCGAAAAAAACGGGTCGTGACATGGTGCTTTGGGACGGGGCGTGCATCGTTCACGTGGATATTTCGGAAGCAAAACTGAAAGCCCTTCGCGAAAAATACCCCAACGCGCTTTTAGTAGCTCACCCCGAATGTAAGGACAATATCTTGCTTCAAGCCGACTTTGTGGGCTCAACAACTGCCATTTTGAAGTTTGTAAGTGAAAGCGCCCACGACGAGTTTATCGTGGCCACCGAAGCAGGGATTTTGCACAAAATGAAACAAGCGGCAGCGGGAACGGGCAAAAAAATTATTCCTGCCCCCGCTACCGAAAACAACAC
Source organism: Runella sp. SP2 (assembly GCF_003711225.1). Classification (NCBI taxonomy): domain Bacteria; kingdom Pseudomonadati; phylum Bacteroidota; class Cytophagia; order Cytophagales; family Spirosomataceae; genus Runella; species Runella sp. SP2. The sequence continues at coordinate 567,319 of NZ_CP031030.1, forward strand.
CTGCGCGTGCAGCGAGTGTCCGTACATGAAGATGAACACGGTGGAGAAACTCTACAACGCACTTTTGTACGAACAACCCGAGATCAACGTCCCCGAAGACATTCGCCTAAAAGCCTACCAATCGGTAGATAGAATGTTGGAGATGAGTAAAAATCTCTAGCGAATGCCTACTCTGTACATCATAGCAGGACCAAATGGGGCGGGAAAGACGACGGCGGCTATAATTTTGCCCGAAATGCTTAATTGTAAAGAGTTTGTAAATGCTGACAATATTGCAGCAGGTCTTTCTCCATTTAACCCAGAAGGTGCTGCTTTTGAGGCAGGTAGAATTATGCTTCAGCGAGTTCGATATTTATTGTCGTTGGATGTGGATTTTGCTTTGGAAACAACGTTAGCGACGAAAAGCTATGTTTCCTTGCTCAAAGAAGCGCAATTGAAAGGGTATCATGTGGTACTAGCATTTTTCTGGCTTCCATCTTTTGCTATGGCGATTGAACGGGTAAAGCAACGTGTGATTGAAGGAGGTCATTCTATCCCATCCGAGGTAATTAAGCGACGCTATCAAAGAGGGCTTGAGAACTTATTTCATTTGTTTATGGGGGTGTGTGATCAGTGGTTATTGATAGATAACTCGGATTTAACCCCAGAACTGATTGCAAATGGTGAAAAAAATGGAAGTATTGAAGTCGTAAATAAGCAAATTTGGCAACAAATCATTCACAAAGTAAGCTCAAATGAGTAGCAAAGAATTATCCGAAAAGTTTTTGGTAGGAATGGATAAGTCGCTCAAAGCACTTGTTCATAAAAAAGCACTACTGGGGCAATCGTTCGTGATTGCGAACGACGAAGGGGTCGTCAAGCATGTTTCTGCCAAACAATTCCTCAAAAGAAATAAAGGGTAACAAACCCTCAGACAATTGTATAGTTAACCAATCCAATACTGATTAATGAAACCCACCCTCTTAATTCTTGCTGCTGGCATGGGAAGCCGTTATGGCGGCATCAAACAACTTGACCAATTTGGCCCTAACGGCGAAACCATCATTGATTATTCGCTCTACGACGCGATTCGGGCGGGTTTTGGCAAGATTGTTTTTATTATCCGCGAAGAGCTAAAAAACGATTTTGAAGAAATATTTGGCCCCAAACTTCAAGGTAAAATCGACTACGATTACGCCATTCAAGGGTTTCAGAGCCACGTGCCTGAGGAATTGGGAACGATTGAGCGCTCAAAACCTTGGGGAACTGGGCACGCCATGTTGTGCGGATGGGAACAAACCCAAACGCCTTTTGCCATCATCAACGCCGACGATTTTTACGGCCTTGAAGCGTTTCAATTGGTAGCCGATTTCTTGACAACAAGTGCCGACGATTCGGAACATACCCTCATTGCGTACCAAGTGCAAAAGACGCTTTCGGAAAACGGAACCGTATCGCGCGGGGTGTGTGAGGTAAACGACGAAGGATACTTGGACGTGGTGACCGAACGCACCAAAATTTTCCCGCAAGACGGAAAAATTTTCTTCGACGAGAGCGGCGACCTTACCGAACTTACGCCCGAAACGCCCGTTTCGATGAATTTTTGGGGCTTTAAGCCATCGGTTTTTCCGATTACCAACGAATTGTTTGCCGACTATGCGCGGCATAATTACAACGCCCCCAAGGCGGAATTTTATATTCCTGTCGTGGCAACGCACCTCATTAAGAGCGGAAAAGGAAAGCTCAAAGTGATTCCTAACGCCTCTGAATGGTTTGGGGTGACTTATCCCGAAGACAAACCGACGGTACAAGCAGCATTGAAGAAATTGCACGACGACGGAAAGTATCCGAATCAGTTGTGGTAACCTCACCCGCCCTGCCCTCCTCTCCTTTCTAGAGAGGGGGGGGATTCCCTTATGAAAACCATCCTTATCTTTCTCGTTAGGGCGTATCAGGTGATGTTGTCGCCGTACTTGCCCAACTCGTGCCGATATTCACCTACCTGCTCTCAGTACATGATTGAGGCAGTGCAAAAGCACGGTGCGCTCAAGGGCGGTTGGATGGGTCTCAAGCGCATTGGCCGCTGCCATCCTTGGGGTGGGCACGGCCACGACCCCGTACCTTAGCAGCTTCCCGAAAGTTTTATTACTTTCGGGAAGTTTTGTTTTAGAGCCTCAACTATGAAAGACATCGACACCCTCCTCGACTTGCCCTACACCCGCCTTCGTTGGATAGACGCGGGTACGTTTCTGTTTCAAGATAAAGTTCAAATTACCTTTGAAAAAGGCTTTTACGCGGGCTGCTACCTCGTGACACAGGAGTTGTACGAAAAAGTAACGGGTGAGAACCCTTCTCATTTCAAAGGCAAGCACCGCCCTGTGGAGCGTGTTTCTCTGGACGATGCACAACAATTTCTGCAACGACTGAATGAACAGGTAAAACTCAACGACGGCTTGCAGTTTAGACTTCCCTCCGAAACCCAATGGGAGTATGCCGCCCGCGCCAACCAGCATTTTGAATACAGCGGCAGCCAAAAACTCCACGAGGTGGGTTGGTTTAAAGACAATTCCAATGACCAAACCATGCCCGTAGGATTCAAAGAACCCAATGCGTTTGGCCTATACGATATGAGTGGGAATGTACGGGAATGGTGCGAGGACAACTGGAATGAAGATGTAAGTAAAGCATTCTCAAACGGGGCAGTATTGAAAGCAGGTCATACTGACTTCCGCGTGCTTCGTGGCGGGTCTTGGGGCTACAATCTTAGCCATGCCCGCGTGGCGGTTCGTAATAGGAATCATTACTACAACAAGTACTCCAACAACGGGTTTCGGGTGTTCCGGTACTGAATTATTCTTTGTATTTTTACCCTTTTACGCTTTTTAAGAAACCCGCGCTTTTTGTCATGCCGACCTCAGGAGGCATCTATACCGCGATAAAATAGATTCCTACGGAATGACAAAGGAGAGGAAAGTTTTAAAATTTGACAAAATGCTTTTATCCCTATGACCATCGACGGCCTGTATTTTCCCGATAAGATTCAAAATCTCCAAAAAGCAGCCTCCTTTGACGAACTCAAAGTCTCAACGGGTGTACCGCGTTATTTTAAAGATAAGGAAGGTTTTTGGGGGTTTCATTTGGGGGATTGTGGGCTTATTCAGGAGGATTGGGATGATACTTATAATAATAATATTTCAAAAATTGAGAAATTAAAGGTTGTACATTTAGGTTGTAATAAAAATACGAATACCCCCAATGAAATTTGGCATATTGGAATTGGCGGAAATGTAGCCATAGATTTTATAGATGTCAGCCATAATCCAAACCTAAAGCAAATCTGGTTTAAAGAAGGAGCAAAACATCTTAAAAAACTGATTGCTTCTGACTGTCCACAACTTAATGAGGTTATATTAGAAGGCAATTTTGCTGAACTTTCCCATCTTGAAGCTGCGCGAGGAGTTTTAACTAAGTGTACTTTAGAAGGACAATTTCCTCAACTCCGCTTTCTTGAACTAAGCCACAACAAACTCGAACACCTTTCAATACCTGCCTCTTGCCAACAATTAGAATACCTGTTTGCTCAAAAAAACCAGCTTAAAACGGTTGATTTTGAGGGAGACATTCCACCTTTGGAAATCATTGATTTAAAAGACAATCCGCTCGAAGATGATGCGCTGAGAGGGTTGGCAAATCAAAAGGAGCAAGAAGAACAAGCGGCAGCGATATTGGCGTATTTTCAGCGTCAAAGAGAAGGGCAAACCAAGCAAATAAAGCGGGTAAAATTAATCTTCTTAGGCAATACGGGTGTAGGGAAAACAACGCTTTCGGACCTACTGACGGGCACTACCAAAGCCATTCCGAAACATGAAGAGGAGGATGTCAGTACGCATGGCATCAATCTATTTGGGTACCAACCAAAAGGAACGGAGATAGAAGTTCAAGGTTTTGATTTTGGTGGCCAAGACTATTTTCATAATACCCACTTTGCCTTTTTTGAACAAAATGCCCTCTATGTGTTGCTTTGGGGAAACGGCCAAGAAGACAAATTGGATTACTCCAAAAAAGAAGAGCGGCGTTTTCCGTTGAGTTATTGGCTCGGTAGTGTCAACTACTTTCTGAAAATGCGGAATAAAAACGGAGAACCCAGCAATACGCTGCACTTGCTTCAAAACATTGCCTCAAAAAATGGGCAATTCTTGGAATTGGACAATCGGAGTTTAAAAACGGCCTACCCTTTTTTGAAAGAAATTCGGTCTTTTGGGTTGCGCGATGAACACCAAAAGGCCCACGTACGTGAATGGTTGGATGCCAAAATTACGGAGTTTTTCAAGTCCATATCTTTAAAACAGTCCATCTCCGTCAATGTCATAGATGATGAAGTAGCGACGTTTATCAAAAAACAAAACAGCGTGATTTTGCCGCTTGCAGCATTACGGAAAGCGACTTCAAAAACCAAGGGGTATGGAGAAGATAAACTGCGGTATTTGGCTCAGGCTTTGCACGGTACATTGGCTTGTTTCTATCAACCTCCTTCGGCGCAATCGGGCGAAGCCACCCGCTTAAACGATGAACAGCGCAAAGCATTAGACGAGAATTTAGTGGCTGATTTGGAGCAGTTTACCAACTGGATTTATGTTATACTGGCCCCCGAAATGAAAGGAGATGGGTATTTTACCCAAAAACAGGCCAAGAGCCGGTTAGGAGATGAAGCCAAGCAACACATTGATTTCATTTTGGGCTTTATGTTGCAGCACAAAATCATTTTTAGGGCGGGAGAAACGGAACCGAAATACGTATCTCCTCACTATCTGAGTGAAAAACAAAGCTTGACCGAACAACTTTTTTTGTCATCGTTTGAAGAACCATTGGTGAAGTATCACTTTCGGGAGTTTTTCCACACTAACCTTATCGCGGAGGTTATGCTCGAATACTATCACCAACTTCTCAGAGATGGTAAGTGGCAGTACGTGATGTGGAAAAACAAGGTGATTTTGTACGAAGAAAACGACAAAAAGAAACTGTTATTGATTGATTTTGAGGAGGAAGAACTGGAGGAGGAAGACGAAAAAACAAAAGAAAAAATAGCGAGTATTCGCCTGCATCGTTTTATCAAAAATGCCGTTAGCGATGAATTTGTCAAGGGCGTCATGACCTTTATCGAGTCCCAAATTGAAAATTACAAATACGAAAAACTCATTGTAACGCCTTTTGGCGATTATATGCCTGAGGGGTGTTTGGAACAACAGAATGTCAATAGCGATGGGAAAGACGAAGGGCTCGTGTACCACCACAATAAAATTTACCGAAAAGCAGACTTTAAACTTTTTCTTAAAAATCCAGACGCTTATCCCAAAAAAAGGCTGTTTATTTCGTATTCGTCCCAAAACTCAGAGTTTTTTAAGCGATTTTTGGTTCATCTTGCCCCTTTGCAACGGATGGGAATAGTGGATTACTGGCATGACCGAATGATTACTAACGGGACGTTGTGGGATGAAAAAATTCAAAAAGAACTGAAGTCGTCAGACATAGTTATATTTTTACTCAGCCCCGATTTTTTGAATGTCCCCTATGTGTTAGATGTTGAAATCCCCAAAGCAAAAGAGTTCAAAAAACATCCTTTCTTTATTCAACTAATGGACTGCGGTTGGCAGCGATTTGACATGCTGAATCAATACCAAAATGCTTCTGACCAAAAACAGACAAACAAGAATTTTATTAATTTAAAGGGTAACCCCAACGATAGCGCAACGTGGGAAAAAATAATTGATGACCTAAAATCAACGATTGAAAATTTAACTCCAAAGAAAAATGCCCCTACAAACGGACCAACTTCATAAAGAACTTGACCTCATACAAGCCGTGATAACGCGCATGGCACAAAACTCTTTTCAAATCAAAGCGTGGTTGATAGGTGTGCTGTCGGCTACGGTGGCGTTGGGAAAAGATAATTTGTTGGTATCGGATACCAATCATTTTATGGCTTATGTTTTCAATGCCCTTTTGTTGATATCGATTGGACTTTTCTGGTACTTGGATGCCTATTACCTCAACACCGAACATCGTTACCGAAAGCTCTACGCCTGGGTGCTAAAACACCGACCTAAAAACGATGATTACCTGTACGATTTGGAAACGTTTAGCCGTAAAGTAGGCAAAGAAGAACAGCGGGTGGATGAGGGCGTCGGTTCGGTACGTCACCGAATGTTTAACAAAACGCTGTGGGGGTTCTACTGTTTACCCTTTTTGCTTGTCATTCTCCTCGTTGGGTACAATATTCATAAGAGTACACAAAAGAAAGTTGCCCCCAAAAAACAATCGGTTTCGGTTCATCCAAAAGCACCCCTGCAAGCAAAACCAACCGTCGAAAAGGTACAGCTGCGCTAACGCCCCCAAGCCCAAAAATACTGCTTTGGCTGAGGATTCGGAAAAATCAAAATCCACCAGCATATTTGTAGAAAAAACTACGACTATGCCAAACTGGATTACGGCCAAAGAATACACCGATATTACCTACAAAAAATGCGACGGCGTAGCCCGTATCGCGTTCAATCGCCCCGAAGTGCGCAATGCCTTCCGCCCCAAAACAACTTTTGAACTCCTCAATGCCTTTGAAGATGCCACCCACGACCCCAAAGTAGGTGTGGTGCTGCTGTCGGGAGAGGGGCCTTCGCCAAAAGACGGGATTTGGGCCTTCTGCTCAGGGGGCGACCAAAAAGCCCGCCAAAAAGGAGGCTACCGCGCCGAAGATGGCCGCGACCGCCTCAATATTTTGGAAGTGCAGCGGCAAATCCGTTTTATGACCAAACCCGTGATTGCGGTGGTGCCAGGTTGGGCTGTTGGCGGCGGGCATAGCCTACACGTTGTCTGCGACCTGACGCTCGCCAGCAAAGAACACGCCATTTTTAAACAAACCGACGCCGACGTTGCCAGCTACGACGCGGGCTACGGCTCGGCTTATTTGGCACGGATGATTGGACAAAAACGTGCCCGTGAGATTTTCTTTTTAGGACGTAATTATTCAGCCCAAGAGGCTTTTGAAATGGGCATGGTCAACGCCGTAGTGCCTCACGATGAACTCGAAGATACAGCCTTCCAGTGGGCGCAGGAGATTTTGGGCAAGAGCCCAATGGCGATTCGGATGTTGAAATTTGCCTTCAACCTCGTGGACGATGGCTTGGTGGGACAGCAATTGTTTGCAGGTGAAGCCACTCGCTTAGGCTACATGACCGAAGAGGCGCAAGAAGGGCGTGATGCGTTTCTCGAAAAACGCAAACCAAATTGGGATAAGTTTGAGCGTTTTTCGTAAAAATTGGGCCTAAACCTATAAGGTTTCGTTTTCGATTACAAAACCTTATAGGTTTACCGTTTTACTACCCTTCTTCAACACATGAAAAAAAACTCTGTATTCGTCTTTTTTTGCCTAGTGTGCAATACACTATTTGCCCAAACGTCATGGATACGTATCAACCAATTGGGATATTTGCCCAATTCTACTAAAGTAGCGGTGCTGGTCAGCAAAGAATGGCCCAGTGTTTCGTCGTTTGAAGTGTGCGAAGCACTGACTGACAAGGTAGTATGGTCGTCCAAATCGGTGAAAACCTTCGGAGCGTATGCGGCATTTAAGTCAGGTTTTCGGCTCAATTTCAGCACTTTCAAAAAAACAGGGGCGTATTATTTGCGCGCAGCGGGTGTACGTTCTCCCAATTTCCGAATCGCCAACGACGTCTATGACGGCACGGCCGATTTTGTGTTGAAATACATGCGCCAACAACGCAGCGGGTACAATCCATTTTTGAAAGACTCCTGCCACCGCCAAGATGGCTACATCATTTACCATCCTGATTCTACCAAAAATGGTACGTTTATCGATGCGTCGGGAGGCTGGCACGATGCGTCCGACTATTTGCAATACGTGGCTACTTCGGCCAATGCTACGTACCAACTGTTGTTTGCGTACCAGCAAAACCCGCAATCTTTTGGTGATAAACACGATGCCGCAGGGCATCCCAAACCCAACGGTATTCCAGATATTTTGGACGAAGCCAAATGGGGGCTTGATTGGTTGGTCAAAATGAATCCTGAAAAAGACGTGATGTACAACCAATTGGCCGACGACCGCGACCACGCAGGGATGCGTTTGCCCAACAAAGACGTCATTGTTTATAACCCTAATTGGGGACTAGGACGTCCCGTTTATCGCGTAACGGGGCAGCCACAAGGACTTTTTAAGTACAAAAATCGTACAACGGGAGTCGCTTCCACGGCAGGGAAATATGCGTCGGCTTTTGCGTTGGGAAGTCAGGTATTGGCCAATTATTACCCAACATTTGCAGAAAATTTGCTTCAAAAAGCCAAAGATGCGTATGAGTACGGCAAACGGTTTCCTGGGGTGTGCCAAACGGCGCCAGGTCGTGCTCCGTATTTTTACGAAGAAGACAACTATGTGGACGACATGGAATTGGCAGCGGCACAACTGGCACAAACGACCACGGCGGGTGCTACGTTGTGGAAAGAAGCGGCGGCGTTTGGACGAAAAGAGCCTAGTACCCCGTGGATGGGTGCCGATACTGCCAAACATTACCAGTGGTATCCGTTTGTGAATTTGGGCCATTATTGGCTTTCAAAACACAGCAATGTCACGCAAACGGAGTTTCGTCAGTTGATGAAGTTGGGAATAGACAAAGTAAAAGCGCGCGGCGAAAGCAATCCCTTTTTAAACGGAGTGCCGTTTATTTGGTGTTCTAATAACTTGACTGTCGGGATTTTAACCCAACTCCACTTGTATCGAAACCTTACCCAAGACCCCCAATACGAAGAAGTAGAAGCTGCCATGCGCGATTGGCTGTTTGGCTGCAACCCGTGGGGAACGAGCATGGTTTGTGGCTTGCCCGAGGGAGGAGATTGGCCCAATGACCCGCATTCGGCCTTTACGCATTTGTACAATTACCGCATTGACGGTGGGCTGATAGACGGGCCTATTTACGGAAGTATTTTTGGAAAACTGATTGGGATAACCTTGTATAGTCCTGATGAATACGCTGATTTTCAGTCGAAATTGGTGGTGTATCACGACGATTACGGGGATTATTCGACCAACGAACCAACCATGGACGGAACGGCAAGTTTGAGTTATATCTTGTCGGCTTACCAAAAAGAGGGCCAGTCGCAAACAACGAAAGCGGTCAAAGAGCCACAAGGGGCGTGGGTTCGGATGGATACTACCCAAAAACAAGTGTATTTGACTTTTACGGGGCACGAATTTGGGGAAGGAAACCTAAGTGTGCTGGATGCGTTGAAACAACAAAATGTAAAAGCTTCCTTCTTCCTAACGGGCGATTTCCTACGAAATCCAGCCTTTCAACCCGCCATCCGCCGAATGATTAAGGAAGGGCATTATGTAGGGATGCACTCCGACAAACATTTGCTGTATTGCGATTGGAGAAAACGCGATTCGCTGCTGGTGACCCAAGCGCAATTTGAAAAAGACCTACGCGATAATTTTACAGAATTGGCCAAATTTGGGTTACGTCCTGAGCAAACTTTCGTGTTTATGCCTCCTTATGAATGGTATAATGCTGCCGTGGAAGACTGGGCGGGTGATTTGGGTTTGACGATGGTCAACTTTACGCCAGTAACGGGCACAAACGCGGATTATACCTGGCCTGATTTACCCAATTACCGCAGCAGCGAGCAGCTCTACGACCGATTGATGAACGTTGAAAAAACGTCGCCTACTGGTTTGAATGGGGCAATTGTGCTGATTCATGGTGGCACAGACCCGCGCCGCACGGACAAGTTTTACACTCGCCTTCCTCAGTTGCTGAAAGATCTCAAGACCAAAGGGTATCGCTTTGGGAGGTTTTGATTAGGGGTGATTGTTTCTTATACAACTATTCTCTTTCAATTACGTCGTTATTTTACCCTAAACGGTCTTTTGGTATAGCCAGAACACCAATAATATCTTTATATTTGCCTCAACTCAAAAACCTAACCTTCTCGTTTTCCACATGTCTGATTCTACTTCTGCGCGATTTAAACAGTCGCTAGGGTTGCTCGATGCAACCATGTTGGTCTCTGGTGCCATGATTGGCTCTGGTATTTTTATCGTAAGTGCTGATATGTCCCGAAACGTCGGTTCTACGGGCTGGCTTTTGTTGACGTGGCTCATTACAGGCTTGGTTACCGTGGCTGCGGCATTGAGCTACGGAGAGTTGGCAGGAATGATGCCCAAAGCGGGCGGACAGTATATCTATATCCAACGGGCGTTTGGCCCCTTGTTGAGTTTCGTTTATGGCTGGACGGTCTTTATGGTGATCCAAACGGGGACGATTGCCGCTGTTGCCGTGGCTTTTACAAAATTCTCTGCGGTGTTTTTTCCCATTCTTAATCCAGAAAATATCCTTGTTACCCTTGGCTCCATCAAGGTGTCGGTAGGGTCGTTGTATGCCATTACCAGCATTATTTTGCTTACTTTTATCAATACCAAAGGGATTCAGAGCGGAAAAATGATTCAGAATACCTTTACTATCGCCAAATTGGTGGCTTTGTTTGGGCTTATTGTGGTAGGACTTGGTTATGGTTTTAAGAGTGGAATGTTGTCCCAAAATTTTGAAAATGCGTGGGATGCTTCCAAGGCAACCAGCGAAGGTGGCATCACTGCCATCGGAGGCATGGCGTTGGTGATGGCCTTGGGCGTGTCGATGATTGGTTCTTTGTTTTCGTCGGATGCTTGGAACAACGTGACCTTTATAGCGGGCGAAATCAAAGACCCCAAGCGTAATATTCCGCGTAGTTTGTTTTTAGGAACGCTTATCGTGACCGTCATTTATTTGTTGGCCAACCTCGCTTATTTGAGCATTCTTCCGCTCAAAGGTACTCCTGACGGTGCCGACGTGCTTGCAAAAGGAATTCAGTTTGCCGACTACGACCGTGTGGCTACGGCGGCCATGTCGGTGATTTTTAGTGATTCGGCGGCGGGGATTATGGCGGCTTTGATTATGATTTCAACTTTTGGGTGTAACAATGGCCTTATTTTGGCGGGCGCACGTTTGTACTACGCCATGGCGCAAGACGGTCTTTTCTTGAAACAAGCCTCTACCCTCAACGAAAACGGCGTGCCTGCCAAAGCGCTTTGGTTGCAGTGTTTGTGGGCGAGTTTGTTGTGCCTTTCAGGAACGTACGGCGAACTTCTCAACTACTGTACGTTTGGTTCGTTGTTGTTTTACATGGTTACTATCGGGGGTATTTTTGTGCTTCGTCGCAAAGAACCCAATACCGAGCGTCCTTACAAAGCGGTTGGTTATCCGTTGGTGCCCATTTTGTACCTCGTTGTTACATTTGGTATTTGTTTGATTTTGTTGATTGATGACAAAACCCGTTTTGATACAGGAATGGGGCTGCTCATCGCCGCCATCGGCGTGCCTGTGTATTATTTTACGACCAGAACGAAAAAGGCTTAATCCAATTTTATGGAAAAGAATAAACCCTCCATTCTGAACGCGTGGTGCATGTACGACTGGGCCAACTCCGTCCATGCACTGGTGATTGTCTCGGCGATTTTTCCTATTTATTTTAGCAATACGGCCGTCAATTCGCAAGGTGGCCCCGATGTCGAGTTTTTGGGGTTGACTGTCAACAACTCGGCTTTGTTTTCGTTTGCAGTGTCGTTTGCGTTCTTGTTCATTGCGGTGGTCAATCCGATTCTAGGAGCGATTGCCGATTTCAGCGGGCAGAAAAAGCGCTTCATGCAGTTTTTTGTCTATTTGGGAGCGTTGAGCTGTTTGGGGTTGTACTTCTTTGACCGTGAACACCTTACGATTGGGATTTTGGCGTTTACGCTTTCACTGATTGGCTGGTCGGGAAGTATTGTTTTTTACAACGCCTACCTGCCCGAAATCGCGACCGAAAATCGTTTCGATAAACTGTCGGCGCGGGGGTTTACCATGGGGTACGTGGGGAGTGTTTTGTTGTTGATTTTTAACTTGACCATGCTCATCAAACCCGAATGGTACGGTGGAATTGACTCGGGAACGGCCTGCCGTATTTCGTTTGTAACGGTAGCGATATGGTGGATTGGCTTTTCACAAATCCCTTTTTACTATTTGCCCAACGGTACGCCTTCCAACGAAGCACGTACGGGCGGGTGGATTTGGAACGGCTTTCGCGAACTGAAAAAAGTGCTGGCTGAGCTTAACCATTTGCCCATTACCAAACGGTTTTTGGTGTCGTTTTTCTTTTACAACATGGGGGTTCAAACCGTGATGTACATTGGAACCTTGTTTGGAAGCAACGAACTTCACTTGCCAGATAATGCACTGATTGTGACCATTTTGTTGTTGCAAATCTTGGCCATCGTTGGTGCGTACTGTGCAGCGGTTTTGTCGGGAAAATGGGGAAATACCAAAACCATTGCCTTGATTCTTTTTATTTGGATTGGCGTGTGCGTGTCGGGATACTTTGTTTATACTGAGCTTGAGTTTTACGGCTTGGCTGCCATGATTGGTTTTGTGATGGGAGGTGTTCAATCGCTGTCACGCTCTACGTACGCCAAACTTTTACCCGAAAATACGTCCGATACAGCTTCGTATTTTAGCTTTTATGATGCTTGCGACAAATTTTCGACGTTTTTGGGAACGACCATTTTTGGAATTATCACCCAACTTTCGGGAATGCGGAACAGTCTTTTGTTTTTGGCGTTCATTTTTGTGCTTGGTTTGTTGATTTTACGTCGAATTCCTTCGCAAAAAATTTACCGAACTCCCTTGAGTGGTACATAAAGTTACTATATTTGTGGCCGAAACCCGCTAGGATCTTAGCTCAGTTGGTTCAGAGCGCTGCCTTGACAGGGCAGAGGTCATCGGTTCGAGCCCGTTAGGTCCTACTTCAAAACTGCAATTAGCTTCCCATAGTTAATTGCAGTTTTTGTTTTTAATCCAATAAAACAGCAAGCACCATGAAAATTTTAGCCCTAACCCTTCAGACCAACAACCTAAAAGCAACCGAAGAATTTTATTCAACTGTGTTGGGATTGCAATTGGTTGAAAAAACCGAACGTTCGCTTTCGTACGCAGTCCATTTTTCTCGATTGACGTTTGAACTGACCGAGGCAGAAGTTTGTCCTACTTACCATTTTGCGTTCAATATTCCTTTAAACAAGATGCAAGAAGCGCTGACTTGGTTGTCAACGAGGGTACAACTGATTCTCAACGAGGACCAAAAGCAAATTGTTGATTTTAAGGATTGGAAAGCCCACGCGATTTATTTTTACGATGCTAACCAAAATATTTTAGAGTTTATTGGTCGAGAAGGGTTACAAAATAACTCAGCAAAAGCGTTTGATACAGATGGTATTTTGTGCCTCAATGAAGTGGGAATCGTAACGGAAGATCCACTAAAACTGGCCGAAGAAATTCTGGGAAAAACCAAGGTAAACTATTTCGACAAAGGCCCCAAACGCTCTGATTTTGTGGTAATGGGCGACGATAACGGCCTTTTTGTGATTTCTACCGTTCACAGAAATTGGTACCCCACTTCACACCAAGCTCAAAAATACAACGTAGGCGTTGCCATTCGTGTTGGTGTCAACAACCCTTGTGATTATCAGCTTGAGTTTAATGATGGAAAGTTAGCGGTGCTCTTATGATTTGTTCTTTTTTTACGCTTTTACCTCCAGCAGTTCTTGCCAACGAGTGGTATAGCACCGCGATTTACGTTCTTGTCGCAAATGCCAGTTGCGGTCAAATCCCTGAACTGCTACCCGTACCGTATCGCGGCCCATACGGCGGTTAAGCTCGTCGAGCGCCCGCATCGCTTGCGTATCCAGTTGGCGTTTACGTCCGTCAAAAAGGGAGATTTGTACTTGATTTTCGGGCACAATACCGCTGATCATTACCCCCGCTTTTTTATAGTGATAACTTTCCTTAAAAATAAGCTCAAGCCCTCTGAGGGCATAGCGGATAATTTCAAAACTACTACTGGTGGCAGTAGGCAAGTGAAGGACTTTGGAGTTGAAATACTGAGGCTGATCGGGGCGGTTGGGGTTTGTATATAAGAATACGTGCAAGATATGGGCGCAGCTTTGCTGTTTTCGTAGCTTGGCAGCGCAACGAGCCGCAAAAGTAGCCACGGCTTCTTCAATTGGTTTTCGTTCCGACAACGATTTGCCAAAAGAGCGAGAAACACAAATGCCTTTTTTGGGCGCAGGCTCGGTGTCGAGCTGATAACAAATTTCGCCTTGGAGTTCACGCAACATACGCACTCCTACTACTTTCATTTTTTGGCGCACCCATTCTTCGTTGGCATTGGCAAGTTGTAAGGCATTGATAATGTGCTGCTTTCTTAACATCTCACTGTAACGCCGCCCAATTCCCCAAACATCCTCGATGGGAGTTGCGAGTAAGGCTTTTTCGGCGTCGGTATCAGTATCAATCAGATAAATCCCTCGCTGAGTTTGGTATTTTTTTGCGTAATGATTCGCAATTTTGGCCAGGGTTTTGGTAGGAGCAATTCCAATACTGACAGGGATTCCCGTCCATTGCCGAATGGTTTGTCGAATGTGAAGTGCCAGTTCTTCCAAATTTTCGTAGGGCATATTGCGTAAATCGAGAAACGCTTCGTCAATCGAATAAACCTCCATGCTAGGCACTAGCTCCGAGAGGGTTTTCATGACGCGGTCTGACATATCGCCGTAGAGGGCATAATTGGAGGAAAATACTTCGACCTGATGTTTGTCGAAAAGCTCCTGCATCAAAAATGCGGGGGCACCCATCTGTACCCCCAACGCCTTCGCTTCGTTGGAGCGGGCAATCACGCAGCCGTCGTTGTTGCTTAGAACGACCACGGGTTTTCCTTCTAGCTTTGCGTCAAAAACGCGTTCACAGCTTACGTAAAAATTATTGCAATCAAGCAGGGCAAACATCCATTATTTGGGTTGATTAATGATGAACGTCACAACGCCCCAAACGATAAACTCCATACTTTCGGTTACCAGAATAGGTTCGTAAGCAGCATGTTCGGGAATAAGCCACACTTTACCCTTATCGCGCCGAAAACGTTTTACGGTATATTCTCCATTGATGACCGCAATGACAATGTCGTTGTTTTTGACCACCCGAGAGCGATCCACGACCAACAACGAACCATCAACAATCGTTGCACCTTCCATTGAATTTCCTTTCACACGGACACAAAACGTTGCGTGGGGCTTATCGACGAGGTACTTGAGTAAATCGAGCGACAACTCCACGTAATCGTCGGCGGGAGAAGGAAAGCCTGCTTCGACACAGGAGTGGTAGAAAGGCAGACTTACACTTTCGGTGGGCTCCAAAAATGCGTAAATCGTTAACCCATCGGGTTGTTCGGGCAAGGGGTAAAACAAACTCATCAATGATGAAGGCTTAGAGATAAAGCCCTAATTAACCAATAAAAAAGACGTTTGTCAATATAAATCAACGATTTAGACGATAATAGTTTTTTAGGATGTCCGTTGCGGCTACTCTCCCTTTTTCAAAAATGAAACCGTATAATACGTTACTACATTGACGTCTTTTCCACGTACGGTACCAGGCTTCCACTTCAACGGAATTTCTTTTAACAAACGCTGTGCTTCGTTATCGAAAGGAGCGCCAATACCGCGCCAAACCATGGGTTTGAGGAGGTTTCCTTGGTCATCAACCGTGAGTACTAACGTAACTTTTTCAACACCTTTGAGCGCTGCCGCCGCTTGGAGTTGTTGGTTGTGCTCGTAGAGCCATTGTTCAAATGCGGCTTTATCAATCGGCTCAGGTTTTGTACTTAACTCTCTATCATCTTCTTTATAAACGGCCCGAACTTGCCCATTGGCGGCCGATTGAGTGGGTGCGCATGAATAGAGCGTAATAGCAACCACGAAAAGACTAAAAACGAACGCAGCTCTCATTGGTAGGGTTGAAATTAGTTGTACTTACAATTTAGGATGTTGTTTGTGCCAAGTAGTAGCGTCTTGATATACTTTAGCAACGGCCAACAGCTTGGCTTCGGCATACAGTTGGGCGCTGAAAGTAATACTGGTTGGCATTCGGTTACGGTTAAAACCGTTTGGTAAACAGATACTTGGGTGTCCCGATAAGTTGGTGTACGTCAGGTTGCCACCTACATACGTGGGCGTAATATACACGTCGATTTTTTCTCGTTTTAGTACTTGGTACAAATCTTGAATCATTTTGCTACGAACGCGCTGGGCTTGCACGTACTCAACGGCAGGAATGTATCGGGCTGAACGGAATTCGTTAGGCCACGCGTTTTTACCCTGACGAACCATTTGGTCGTCTTTGTTGGTTAACGTAAGTTCGTCAAACGCAGCGCCGCCTTCTACCCCAATCGTGATGGTAAGGTCGCCAACGGGATACGAAGGGAGTTCAAAAGGAATCAACTCTGCCCCAAGCTGACGAAGTTTGGCAAGGGTCAACGAGTCGTTGGCGCGGCCTGGGTAATTTGATTCAAAGGCTTTTTTCAAATAACCAATGCGCGTTCCTTTCAGCGTGGCAAGCGGGGCGTAGTTAAAAGGTAAATCCCGAACCGTAGCGTCTTTGCCGTCGGGGCCAACGATGGCATTAAACACCAGCGCACAATCCTCGACCGAACGAGTCATGGGGCCAATTTTATCCATGCTCCAGCTCAGCGCCATTGCGCCAAAGCGACTCACCCGCCCGAAAGTAGGGCGCAATCCCGTAACACCGTTGACGGTTGATGGCGAAACGATAGAACCTAACGTTTCGGTGCCGATGGCAAATGGCAAACAGCCCGCCGATACTGCCGACCCTGAACCTGCCGAAGAACCACTTGCGCCCGTTTTGGTATTCCAAGGGTTGCGGGTCATGCCTTCAAACCAGACATCTCCCCAAGCAAATTCGCCGACTGACATTTTTGCCACTAAAACCGCTCCTGCTTTTTCGAGGCGTTCAATGACCGTGGCGTCGTAGGGCAACTGTTGATTTTTGTAAATATTAGAACCCCACGTAGTTGGGTAACCTGTTTTGGCCAATAAATCTTTAGCACCGTACGGAATCCCGTGCAGCGGCCCGCGGTATTTGCCTGCCTTGATTTCGGCATCGGCCTGTGCGGCTTGTTTGAGGGCTAAATCCTCGGTGAGGGTAATGACATTGAGCAGGGTGGGGCGGTATTTTTTGAGGCGCTCCAGAAAAAAGGTAGTTAGTTCCACCGACGTAATTTGTTTGCTACGAATGAGTGCCCCCAATTCGGTCACGGTATAAAACGCCAAACTATCGCGGTTTTGAGGCAAAGTCACTTTTCCTACGACACTGGCTTGAAAAGGCTTTTTGGTTTTTTCAAACTCAAATCCAACGGGAACGGGGTCAAAGAGCAATGCTGGAGCAACGTCGTTGGTAAGCGGGACTTTGCGAACTCGCTCAAAACCTTTGAGTTGGTCGTTGAGGTTATCGAGCATCGAATCACGTTCGGCGGCCGAAAACTCTATGCCAAAGACTTTTGAGGCATAATTGGCGATGTCGGCGGTGATGGGTGCTTCAGCAGGTCGGTAGGCCGTTCCCAGCAAAAAACTACCTGTGCAAGCAGCAATAACCCCTAAGGGAAGTAAAAGTTTTCTCATTGATTTTTAGGTTGATGGTAAAGTAGAACTAATAATAGCAACGATTAAAGCCCGAATGGTGTTTGCAATTTAGTACAAATCTGTATATTTGCAGCCCGATTCGCTCAAAATGCGCCCGTAATTACAACGTAAGCATTTGAGTTTTTGCGCCCGTAGTTCAATGGATAGAATTTTGGTTTCCGGTACCAACGATAGGGGTTCGAGTCCCTTCGGGCGCACAATAAAGACCCCTAACTGTTTGATAGTTAGGGGTCTTTATTTTTATGTATTAGCCAGTTGCCGCGCTGGTTGCCGTTTTTTTGTTTTTCTGCATTTGTACTCCTATTTTTTCCCTAAAGTTTGATTTCATAGGGTGTCCTCTTCCACCGTTCCAAAAGTTGTTTTTCCTCCTCGGTGAGCCCTTGACGAGCTACTGGTCAAACGGTGGATTTACCATGAAGTGTATTTAATTTTTCGGACTCAATACTCCTATAACAATTATCCCCGTGCGGCCTCCTCGTTGCGTTTTTTTTGAGGCTGTGGGCTAAGGTAGGGGGGGAGGGTAAAGGATATTGAAAATGATAAATTGAAGGTCGAGGCACACATAAACACGTTTTAAAGATGCACTCTCAAACTATTGGGAAGGGGGCAAGAATAGACCATTGAGCAATTACAAATGCTAACAGTCTAGTAATAGATAGAATTTATAGGAAAATTGGCGCGTTTTTACCCTCTGAATTTAGGTTTTCGACACGTTTTTTGACACTATTTTTTGAGTGCAAGAATTTTGTGTAAGTGCCTGTTAAATAGGTGTTTATTTGTTGAATGTTGCCTTTTATTTGATGGTTATTTGATAGGGTTTTTTGACACTATCCAACGTTTTCTTTTTCCATTGGCTCACTGTCCAAATTTTTTAGATAACCGTTACTACTGTGCAGTTCCGAATACATTGCACTTGCTGCCCTGAACTTTTGCTTTCGTAGCCTTTTTTCCAAATTAATCACCTCCGCGTTCTTTTTATCATTTTTCAGTACCATCTCTGAATAAGTGAGACCTTTATTTTTCCGTCTTTTCCTCCCCTTGTTATGCTCTGTCTTCAAAGAGTTGAGTGTAACATTTTTCTCCTTTAATAATGTAAAAACGTTACACTTTTTCTCCTCGGTACTCGCTGTAGTTTCATTTTCGACCTTTTCACAAAACCATGTAAAAACGTTACACTTTCTCAACGATTCCCACTTTTGACGAGCGGCTGTTTGTACCTCATTGGCAATGGTCGTCTTTGCGTATTTTTCAATCAGTGAATGAACTTTGCGTTTTTCGTCGTCTCTTTTCCATCTTTTTAGTTTTTTCCAGTATAAAGGGTTGATAGCTTTTAAATAAAGTTTCTCCTCCTTATCAAATCCCTCGGGTAGTTCTAAATCTTCCTCAAAAAAAATGTGACTGATTCTTTCTTGAAACATATGTCCCAATCGTTCCAAAGTCTTACTATTACACAGGTCGTGCAGCGTCTTTACTTCTATCGGGGCCAGGTCTTTGCTTCTCAACGTTTTGATTTCCAGCCTGAAAATTTGAAAACTTGTTCTCTCCTGTAACCCCTTGTCATAACCTTTGACCTTGTAATTTGACGATTTGGCCTGTTTACCATGTCCACGACCTACAATACTTTTGAGGCTCTCAAATGGTGTTCGCCAGTTGTAGGTAATCATTCGGCTGATTAATTCTTCTGTCGTGAGCACGGGAGGGGCAATGTTTACCCCGTATTCTAATCCTACAATACGGGCATCTTTTGGGGAGAAATATAGTTCTTCAGAAATTTCCTCAATAGTTTGCCGTACTGCCCATTGGGGGAAGTCGTTGCTATTACTGTCGTTCCCATTCCAAAACTTGTGTATTGACCCTTCAATTATGACGGCCTTTTCTTGGACATGAATTTCCAAGTCCAAGTTTTTAAATTTAGCTTTTGGATTATCCCCTGGAATTAGCACCCAGTCGGCATCAACCGACATTTTAAATGAAAGTTTCGGGTTTTCTAGTGGTGACAAAGTGAACTTTTCGAGTGAAACTTCTATTTTTACAAAATCAATCATGCAATTTATTGCGTGTTTAATCGAACATATTTTGAAAAAGAAAGGGGTTTTTGACCCCTTATTTTTTTGCCATGATTTTTTTTTAATTTGGATCGGGGGAGGGTTCGGCCTTGTCATTTGCTTCAGCCAATGCCAGCTTTAGGACAATTAAAAAAGAGTCCTCTACCACGTTTCGCACTTGTACAACCTCTTCCGCTGTGGCAATTACAGTGCATTGACCTTTATTGGGGTCAAATTCTACAAGGTTGTCAAACTCACTGCTTATGTTGTGAGCCAAGGCGGTGATAATGAGGTGAGCTTCGCTAGTTTTGAGGTCAATTTTTATTGTTTTCATAATAAAGTTTTGTTTAAAAAATCGTTGACAAATTTCAATCGTTCCCTGGTGAAATGCTTGTAGAACCCCCTGAAAACGAAGACAACGAGGAGGTTTTTGTCTTTTGACATTGCGATTGCCAAAAGGTGTTTTTTCCCACTTTCGAGCATGTCACCCGAAAAGAAAAAACGACCGTAACAAACTTGCTGCAACCCCGTTTTAAGGGCGGTGATACCCAGTTTTTGGCGTGAGCATAAAAACTCTGTAACCCCTGCCAATTTGTATTTTGAATTTTCCCGCACGGGTTCAATTCGCAATTCATCGGGTAAACGGGAGTCCCCTTGTTTTTTTACAAAATAATCGGTGGCTGATTGACGGGCGTAGTCGTATCGGTCAAAATTGGGGGTTTTTGTTTTTGCCTTTGCCATTATTTCGCCCCCCCTGACGCACGTTTGTGCTTGAATTTGTTGGCGTTTTCGAGTGTGGCCAGCACCTCGTCACGACGGTAGCGAACGCGCCCGTTTACAGTGACCTTTTGGGGAATCAATCTTTTTTTGTCCCACTCGTAGAGAGTCATCAGCGAAATTCTGAACAAATTCGCGGTTTCACGTCGCGTAAGGTATTCGGGAAGTTTTTCTTTTGGAACGGGCGGGGTATAGGTGGCCAGTTCTTCTTTTACCGCCTCTTTGATGAGAAATTTCAGGGCGGTTCTTGCCTCGTCGTCAAAAGGAACGAGCAGCGTTTGGGAAGTTATCATTTTATATCAATCGGGGGGATTTTATCCCGACGGATACAAAATTCGATGGTTAAGGGAGGAGGGAATGGTTAGGGAATTCCCTAATTTGATTCATTCAGATAAATTTTTTTACTCGATGCGAACTCTTCGACTTTAGCTTTAAATGCTTGGCAGTTTTCATTACTAAAGTATTCTAGTACCACCTTTAAATCGTCTTTAATGTATCTCTTTTGGGATTCAGTTATATTTTTATCAATTATGACATTAACCCGTTTAATGGCCTTTTTAAAGTCTTCCTCTGTCTTTCCGTATTTGTCAGATAGTCTTTTGTAAAACTTTGTTTTATCTTCGTTAGGTTCACTGTTTAACTTTCCCTCGGAAAAGTATTCTATAAAACAGAACCGAGCCGCTGTAAGGCCGTTTTGGCCTTTAGGGAGTTTTACGTTACTCAATTTGCTTGAACCCTCCTCAAACAAAGAACCCTCTTGGGCCATCTTGTATAATCGAGAAATACAATCGTAATAAAAGAGCATTTTTAACTCGTCTTTGAGCTCCTCTACGTACTTTTTCAAACTTTCTAGCTCTGCGTAAATTACAGGTAGATTCTCGTCAGCTAGTGGAACACCTAGTTCAGCAGCAACCCTTTGAAGGATTTCGGATTCATTATCACCACTGATTATATGAAACTCGTCAAATGTATCAAGAGGTTCTATGCAAGTTGCCTTTGCTGTATAATCTTCTCTTGTATCAGCATACTTTTTGGCCTCCTCTTTGATTATTCGTTTAAAGTTTTCTGCATCAAGATTTTGCCAATCTGCAATGATTTTACGATAACAGTCCTCTAATTTTTCCCAATAAAAAGAGTCCTCCCAGAATAGCCTCTCAAATTCTTGCGACAAATCAGCGTATTGGGTTGAAGACTGCAAAACTTCTTTAACCAAGGTTTCTATTTTCTTGATTTTTTTTGGTTGGGTGTACATGTTTAATCGAACGTGATTTTGATTTGAGTCCAGGCACTGATTGAAATATTGAAACACTTTGACCCCACAAATGGAAACGGTTAAATCGGTTGAGGTTTTCCCCTCGTTTTTGCGGGTACGTTTGGCAGAATAAAATACCTCGATACCCAAAAACACTAAAACACTGATTTGTGTAACTACCTTTTCGCTCTCTCCTCCTCTTCGTTTTACCGTACTTTCATTGGTTCGGAGGAGGGAGAAAAGGGGCATTACTCAATGCTTTGGCTTCCTCGGCTGTAAAAGGGCTGAAAGTGGGTGTTGGTCATATTCGGACGGTTGGTTTTATGGTACGGATTCTTTTTACAACTACGCGGCATTTTGTGCGGGTAGGTCGGTCATGTGAAGGATAGCATTTTGTAACTGGACAGCACAAATTTCGTTTTCGTCCAGTGTAACGACGGCCACGGTGTCGCCTGCTGCGTTTACAAATTCAACTTCGTACAGGCCGCCACCATCATAGACAAATGCGACAGTTCCAATGTCTCCCCGCATAAGTTTCTTTTCGGGTAGGTTCTTGAGGATAGCTACTAAATCAGTTTCGTTGTGCATGATGTTTCTATTTTTTAGGGTATGCAGTTACTAATTTGGGTTCAATCTGTCCAGTCTGAATCATCCAAACAGTGGTAATTTTATAGTTGCGCTGATTGGGGGCATTTAATAAACCTTCTACGATGTATTTATTTCCCCTTGGGGTTGCCTCTACCTCGGCTACTATTCCGTTGATAGCTACTTGTTTTATGCCATCGGCCAAAATGTTCGGTTGTTCGAGACTGTACCCTATTGAGGTATAAAATTTTGCCTTGCCTTTGTTTTGTGGGTGGTATTCGTCTAGTAAATACTTTGTGATTTTTTCATTCGGTACTACTGCCAAATCTGCATCAGGTAGTTTCATTAGTTCGCAATTTTAAAGACTCCCCGTTTTTCCTGCGTAAAGAATGGGTGTTCTGCCATTCGGTGGGCTACCTCTTCATTGGTTACTTTGATGTATTTCATAAATGAGGTTTCGGTACGGTGCCCAGTGAGTCGCATTATGTCAATGGTTGGCACTCCTTCTTTATAGGCGTTGGTCGCAAAAGAACGTCGGGCGGTGTGGGTTGTGACCAATTCCCATTTTTGGCGGGTCTTGGTTTCTTTCAAACCTCCCTTGGTTTGGGTAATAGTTACTTTTTCGTTGAGCCCTGCCAGTTCGGCAATTTCTTTCAAGTACTGGTTCATCCGCTGATTGGTCAGAACGCGGGGCGGTATGCCGTCGTATTTTGTGAGTATTGCCCGTACCTCTGGTTTAAGAGGGACATAAACGGGGTGGTCTGTCTTTTGTGTCGTTACCCGTACAAATTTCCCATCATTGATGAAGTTTTCGGGCTGTAATTGATTGAGGTCAGAAAATCGTAAACCCGTGTGACAACCAATGATGAACACGTCTCGAACGCGATCGAGTCCAGCCCGTGCCGAAAGGTCGAGGTTGTAAATGCGTTGGATTTCGTCGAGGGTGAGGTAAATATTTTCTGATTCCTCCACGGGTTTTACAAAGTCCTCATCCTGAAAGGCGGTATTGGTGTGCATTTTGTCTTTCATCGCCTGACGCATGAACACCTTTACATACTTGACAATCCCCCCTTTGGTGTTGGTGGCCTTTCCTTGGTCGTTGAGGTACTTAATGAGTTGCTGATAGAAACGAAGGTCTATTTTATCAAAATCCACTTGGTAGCGGGTCTTTTTCTGAAATGCCCGTAAATGATTGAGGGTCTTTTTATAGTTTTTGATTGAACTTTCAGAGTAGCGTTTGCCCGTACGTGGAATGGTTCTTTCTCCGTTGGCGCACTCCTCAATGAATTTTTCAACCCACGAAAAGAGGGTGAGTTTTTCAGTAGTAGAGGCAACTTTACGGGGTTTGTTGAGATTAAACTCTTTATCGAGTTCAGCCCTGAAAAATTCGGGGGTCGGTTCAATCTTTTCGGCCTTGACACGGGAGTTGATACCCCCCACTGCGTCGGCAATGCGGTTGAGGTGGTTTCTGATTTCGTCGAGTTGTTCTTTGGTGGTTCGGTCAAACTTTTTGGTCTGAACCGTGGGGCGGTCGGTGGTGGAGTCCCACAAAGAAGGCTGAATAGATACCCCCGTTGAGTACTTCAAACGAGGGACGCACGTACGGCAAATAAGGTAAACCAAGGTCGGTTTTTCCGAATTAGGCTCTTTTAGCACAAAACGCGCCTGATTTGTGATTACTTTTCCCATGAATTTCTGCGTTTATCGAACAGAAACAAAGATAATGGAAAAAATACGAGGGGACGCGAGAGGGGACGTTTTTTTCTTATTTACCCTTATTTCTTTTAATAAAGATAGATAAGGAATTTTGTTAATAGTCTGATAATGAACAGTTTTTGTTTTTGCTCAATAAGGCGAAATACAGGGGTTCGAGTCCCTTCGGGCG
The DNA here is from genome assembly GCF_003711225.1 of Runella sp. SP2. Taxonomy (NCBI): domain Bacteria; kingdom Pseudomonadati; phylum Bacteroidota; class Cytophagia; order Cytophagales; family Spirosomataceae; genus Runella; species Runella sp. SP2. The sequence goes on from NZ_CP031030.1 coordinate 591,468, forward strand.
CACAAAAAAAATCCCGCTGACCAGTCAACGGGATTTTTTTGTTATTGAGACGTTTCAAGAAAAATCTTACACCTTCTTCGCAGGATTTCCAAAAACTCTTCCTCCCGCTGGGACGTTTTCTACCACCACGGAGCCAGCTCCTACGCTTGCACCTTGGCCGATGGTTACGCCCGCGATGATGGTCACACCAGATCCAATAAAGGCGTCGTTTTCAATCGTTACGTTGCTTCCTACGACGCTCCCTGCGCCAATATTGACAAAATCGCCTACTTCGGCACCGTGTTCTACGATGGCGCCCGTTTGGAGGATGCTGTGGTTTCCTACTTTGGCAGTAGCGTTGACGACGCTTCTGGGAGCAAACAAATTACCGTGGCCAATTTCAGCCAGCGCCGAAATAACCGCCGTATCATGAATGGCATTGACGGGCATCACGTGGCGGCGTTCGTTGAGCATTTCGACGAGGTCGCGACGGATAGTCCGTTCTTCGATGGCGACAAACGCCTCACATTTTTTACCAATAAGTTTTAAGAACCCATCGTCGTCGGTAGCTCCTAAAACCGAATATTCGCCGATTTCGGTGCCGTGTAGGTCGGCATCGTCGTCGAGCAAGCCATACACAACAACATTATTACGTTGAAAAATATCTAAGGCAACAAGTCCTAAGCCTTTTGCCCCAAAAATAAGAACTGGATTTTCCATAAATGATTTTCAGATGATTTCTGGATGTGGTCGTCAAAACCTATCAAGTAAAAAGCCCTGAATGGGGAAAATAGTTCCTCGTTCAAGGCTTGTAATGCAGTTGTGTCAGCGCTGATTATTTCTTTTCAGGAAACGGAATAATGAGCTTTTCTCCGCGTTCGGCAATGTTTTGGGTCTTTTTGTTGGCGGCCATCAGTTGCTCCACCGTCACACCATACTTGGCTGCAACTACGCGCAAAATATCGCCTGGGCCAACGGTATGAATCGCTTGTACCCGAATTTTAATTTTTGTCACACCCGACTTGACGTCTTTGCTTTCGTCCTGAATATTTGGGTTGTTGCCTTTGAGCGTAGTGCCTCGCACGTTGTAGCGATTGGCAATCCCATAAAATGTTTCTCCTGCCTGAACCACGTGCGTGATTTCGATTCCACCAGGGTCAACAGCCACGGGTTTGGGCTTTTCAGCTGGTTTTTCTTCCGTTTTTTTAGGCGTTTCTTCCTCTTCTGGTCGTGGCGTAGCAGTCGCTAATTCTTCTTTTGAAGCGGGCGCTGGTGTCGATTTGTCATCGATAGCGACATCGGCATTTTCGGTTTGTTCGGTGGAAGCAATAGCCGCAGGGTCTGTATTTTCAGGTACAGGCTGAAGCTCACGGGCGTTGGGGTCAACGGGTGTGTTTAAGAGCTGATCCACGTCGGCGGCATCGTCGGCGATATACTCATAGCCAACATAAAGTAGCCCAGCAATCATCGCAACCAAAACAAGTAAAGAGATGTAGGGTAGTTTAGAAACCTCGTCAGGACGGCGGTTTCTATTTTCGTTTTCAGACATGTGTATTAAAAAAAGTTGAGAACATTTGAGGATACTTCCGATTTGTACTATTCTCAGAAATAACGCCGCGACAAGCTACGGAACTACAAAACGAAGGCAAATTTTATGCCATAATTTTTTGGGCTTCGAGGCTCATTTCGGCTACTTTTTGCTTTAAAGACTCTTTGTAATCGGCGAGTTGATTGGCTACGTTTTCGTCGAAAGTACCAACAATTTGTACGGCCAACAACCCCGCATTTTTAGCGCCGTTGAGTGCAACCGTTGCTACTGGAACACCACTTGGCATTTGTAAGATAGAAAGCACCGAATCCCAGCCGTCGATAGAATTACTACTTTTAACAGGAACTCCAATCACGGGAAGGGTAGTGAGCGAGGCAATCATGCCAGGCAAATGAGCGGCTCCACCTGCTCCCGCAACGATGGCTTTTAGTCCCCGTGCACGGGCAGTTTTTCCGTACTCAACCATTTTTTCGGGGGTGCGGTGCGCCGACACTATGTCTATTTCGTAAGCGATACCAAATTCTTTTAAAACATCAACCGCTTCTTGCATGACCTTGAGGTCTGAGAGGCTGCCCATTATGATTCCTACCATGCTGTGTTTGTGTGTATTAGTTGCTATAATACGAGCTTTTGACGGCTTTGTCAACTCTAGCGTATTAATTCTCGTTTGATTTTGCGTAAATTGCGCCACAAAAATAGTATTTTTCTAATGAGTAACGAATTAGAACAAACCATTATTCAGCTCACAACGCCTTTATATGCACTTTTAATTGGATTGGAAGCGTTGCTGAGCCACCGCCAGCACCGTGATTTCTATACTTGGCGTGACACCCTTACTAACTTCGTTTTGATGCTCCTCAACGGAGGAATTGATTTGGCCTTTCGGGCAGTTTATGTTGTTGTTTTGGTATGGTTTTATCAGTATCGTGTTACCGAAATAGATAACGTTTATTTATACTGGTTTTTGTTGTTTTTGGCCGAAGATTTTGTGTTTTATGTTTTACACGTCGTTGATCACTATTGCCGATTGTTTTGGGCAGTCCACGTCACGCATCATTCATCTGAGCATTTCAACTTAACGACAGGCTTCCGTTCGTCGGTATTTCAGCCGTTGTATCGTTTTGTCTATTTTATTCCATTGGTACTTTTTGGTTTTAAGCCTGCGGATATTGTGTTGATGTATTCGATTACGCAGACCTACGGAATTTTGGTACATACCAATTACTTAGGAAAATTGGGCTGGCTTGGGTATGTATTTGTGACTCCCTCTCACCACCGCGTTCACCATGCTTCCAATGTAGCCTATTTGGACAAAAACATGGGTATGTGCCTTATTATTTGGGATAGATTGTTTGGCACTTTCCAAGAAGAACTTGACCAAGAGCCTGTGCGATATGGACTTACCAAGTCGTTGGAAGATACAAGTTTAGGAAATACCATTTTTCACGAATGGAAAGCCATTGCGCGAGATTTTGGTAGAAACGTAGGGATTGGAACAAAATTAAAATACCTTCTCAATCCCCCTGGCTGGTCGCACGATGGCAGCACCCTAACGAGCAATCAGTTGAGGGAGTTGGAGGAAAAACAAAAATCTAGCTCTTCAGTGACGACTCTCTAATCACCAAGGCGGCAGGAAGCATCAGGCTTTCTGCCGAACTTTTTTGTACGGCTTCGTTCAAAAAAATACGGGCAGCTTCGGCCCCAATTTGTTTGCCAGGACGCCGCACGGTAGTGAGCGAAGGAAAGATATAGGCAGAAATAGGGGAATCATCAAAACCAACGACGGCCACTTGATTCGGAATGTGTAAACCGCGCTCTTTGATGACGTGCATCGCCCCAATCGCTACTTGGTCGTTGACCCCAAAAATGCCGTCGGGAGGTTGTGGTAAATCCAGCAGTCGTTGGGTCGGAATGATGGCACTTTCGATTTTGAAATTGGTACTTGCAATCAATTCATCCAAAACGGGCAGATTGTACTTTTTCAAGCATTCGGTATAACCCAGAAAACGCTGTTCGGTAATGGCCAAACCTTGTGGCCCTTTGAGGTGTGCAATGCGTTGGCATCCCATTTTAATGAGGTGCTCGGTGGCGGCAAAAGCCCCTAAATAATCGTCGATAGTGACGCGCCCCGCTTCAAATCCTTCGTATTCGCGGTCAATAAAAATTAAGGGTACTTTGCGCTGAATAATGCTTTCGAGGTGTTCGTAATGGCCTGAGTCGTAGGTTTCTTGCGAAATCGATAGGAAAATTCCCTCTACGCGGTTGGCCAATAGTTTTTCTACGTATTCTTTTTCTAACGCATAACTTTCATTGGTAACGCAGATGTTCATCAAATAACCTTGCGGCTGAAGCACACTCTGAAGCCCTTCGATGATGGTCGTTTCGTGTTGGTGATTGAGCGAAGGCACGATGACGCCCAACGTGCCCGTTCGTTTATTGAGCAAGCTCAACGACACCGAATTACGCTGATAACCCACTTTTTGGGCATACTCTTGTAAGTTTCGGCGGGTGTCTTCATTGATCAACGGGTGATTGTTCAACGCCCTCGAAACGGTAGATGGAGAACACTTGAATTTTCGGGCGATGTCTTTGATGGTAACTGGGCGGTCGGTAGCCATGCGAGTTGGAATGAATTTGCTAGCTCGAAAGTACAGAATAGTGCTGAAATGAGCGTTATATTTGGAAGAAATGTACCTTTACATCTTCATCATCAACTCACTATGCTAACAAACGTAGAACACCTCGGTATTGCCGTAAAAAGCCTAGTCGCTTCGGACGAATTGTTTACCAAATTATTCAATGTTGCTCCTTACAAACACGAAGAAGTAGCTTCGGAAGGCGTGACTACTTCCTTTTTTAAAATCAACCAAACCAAAATCGAATTACTCGAAGCGACCAATCCCGATAGTCCGATTGCGAAGTTTGTTGAGAAAAAAGGAGAGGGGATTCACCACATCGCGTTTGAAGTGGATGATATTCTGTCGGAGATGGAAAGGCTTAAAAATGAGGGGTTTGTGCTACTGAACGAAACGCCAAAAAACGGCGCAGACAACAAACTGGTGTGTTTTCTTCACCCCAAAGGTACCAATGGCGTGTTGATTGAGCTTTGTCAGGAGAAAAAAGACTGATTGAAGATGAACATAAAACTATTTATCTACATGGCGATTGTAGTCGCCGAAATTATCTGTGGCTACGTGGGTTTTCGGGAAGGCGTATATGTATTGAAGCCACTCATTATGCTATCGCTCATTTATTGGCACCTCGACTACCTAAAAACGCACCCGCTGCTGTGGATTGGGATGTGGTTTGGCCTTGGCGGTGATGTCTTTTTGATGTTTAGAGGAACTCAGATGTTCATGGCGGGACTTGGGTCTTTTTTGGTGATGCAATTGTTTTACATAACAGCATTCACAAAGCAAAAAACAGCCAAAGGAAAGCAGGAATTAACAGGAAAAACTTGGCAACTTGTCGCACCCTTTGCTTTGTATGGACTGAGTTTTTTGGCGATTTTATACCCTTCCATGATGAATAATGCTGCCACCAAAGGGCTTTGGATTCCCGTAGTGGCTTATTCGGTATGCTTGTGCAGTATGGGAGTGGCGGCCGCCTTGCGCAAATATTCCGTCAGTCAAGCGAGCTATGTATGGGTGTTGGCGGGTGCCGTGCTGTTTATTTTGTCCGATTCTACCATTGCCCTCAATAAGTTTATGCAACCTTTTGATGCTTCATCGCTCTTGGTGATGACGACCTACGCTGCGGCTCAGTGGCTGATTATTTGGGGAGTGAGAAAGTAAGGGGCAAGTTGTGGGTCGGGTTGCTCACAACCCGACGAGTGAATAGTCAGCACGAGTGGGGACGCTCGCGCTATCTGATGGAATGACAAAAAGTTAAAAAGGATAACCAATACCAATATTAAAGACGGGCAAATTGGCACTAGAGCGACGGAACGAAAATCGTGGAAGGACGTAACGCTCGTCGATGGTGATTGGCTTTCCGTCGGCGTCGGTTGTTTCAAAAATGCGGCTAGGATCATAGACTTTGATACCCATATCGAGACGAAAAATGAAGTACGAAAGGTCATAGCGCAGACCCACACCCGTGCCTACGGCAATTTCTTTGTAAAAACGACTGACGTCGAAAGCGCCTTTGAGGGTATTTTGGTTGGGCGTGGCGTTTTTGTCGAGGCGTAAGCGCCAAGCATTACCAGCGTCGATGAACAAAGCGTAATTAACATCTCCCACAAACCGAAACAAATGTCCGCGAAGTTCGAGGTTAGTTTCCATCAAAACGTCCCCTAATTGCTCAAAACGATATTCAAAACTGCTGTATTCTGTGATGCCAGGTTGCAAAGTAGTGGTAGTGCCGTTACGAAAAATCGGACTTCCCGTTTGCAAATCGACGTTCGGGTAGGCTGAGCCAAGGCCAAGCCGTCGAGGAGGCCATGCCCTGAGGCTGTTGCTTCCACCGCCCGTGAGAGATTTTTCATAGGGAGCAACCCGTCGGTTGTTGTAATTAAAAATCAAACCAGCATTGGCCCGATAGACCAGCGTACTTTTGGGGCCGATGGGGTGGTAGGTTCGGTATTCTCCGTTGAGTTTTATGAATTTATATAGTTCAAAACCTGTGAGGATGAGGGGGAGTCTTTGTTGTCGGAGAAGGTTGAGTGAAGTCCCGCCCGCTTCTACAAACCAGCGCAAATAGTGCGCTTTTCGGTTTTGACCAATGATGTTGTTATTAAACACATACGAAAAACTCATGCTCGAAATAACCGCCGATTGAAAGCTGAATTTCAGAGGGTTACCTCCGTAAGTGTAAAGTGAATCAAGCAAATAAGAAAATTTCTGACTTTGTTTACTTTCCAAAATACTCAAATCAATGGGCGTAAAGTTGAGGTATTCGTACTCGCTTTTTTTCCAGTTGTAGCGCAAACTCGCCTGAAAACCACTTCGCACAAAATCAGGGTCGGCACCCAAGAAGTCACGGTTGGTGTAATTGTAGCCAAGGCTCAGGATGCTTCGTGGAGTTTTGCGGTTGAGGCGTGAAGCCAGTTTTCCAGGAAATAAAATACGGGGAAAGATAAGGGCAGTATTGGCACCCAGTTCTAGCGTACGAACGAGTTGAGAGGTGTTATTTAACCCAAAATTGGCATCCAAAGCACCGCGTAATGACACTTCAAAGTTTTCGAGTCGCCCAAAAATATTACGAACCCGAAAAGTGCCATTTAGGAAAGGTCCAGGCAGGTTTTGTACTACGTTAACGCCACTTTCGCCCGTTACTTGGTACTTGTCTTGGGGCAATACCCGAATAAGCGTCCGAATTTGCCCATTGGTGGTATCCGACTCGATGTTAATAAATTGAAACTGGTCAAGCACACTCAACTGACGGTAAGTTTCTTCCCAATCGCTTTGTTTGTAAAGTGCCCCTGGGCGGAGCAAAATTTTGCTATCCAAAACGCGCGGGGCGTAGTTTTGTTTGGGCAAAAATGAGTACGTAATTCCGCGAAAAGAAGTGGTAGCTCGCGGTGTGCTGTTGGGGTCATTGGGAAGTGGCTCTACCCGAAAACCAACGCTGCTAAACCGATATTGGGTATGGGAAGTTTGATTACGTGGGTAATTGACCTGCAAACCTTTAATGTCCACGATGTGAAACAAGGAGTCGGTGGCGGGGTCGTGCGCGCTGGTATCTACCAAAAAGCCCCCGTAGCGTTTTCCAAGGGCATTTTGAACGGGGCGTAGGTAGTTTTTGTCAAAACCATAGTAGCCATTTTCACGCATGAGGCGCTCTATTCGACCACTTTCGTTGATGACGTCGCTATTGCGGTAGTTTTTGTTGGATTTCAAAAAAGACACTTCCTTGTTTTTTTGCAACAAGGAGTCAATGGCTGCGTCTTTATGGGTAAAAATATCGACATTTCGGAGGCGGTGCGGAAGCCCTTCTCTGATGATATAGGTGGTTCGGACGTGGCGCAAAAGGGTATCGGTGGCAAAAGAGACGTGGGCATCGCGGTAGCCTTGGTTAATCAAATAATTCTTGATTTTCTGGGCGTTGCTTTGCGCATCTTTGTCCGAGAAATAGACGGGAGGCTCTCCCACGGTTTGCATCCACCAGTTGCCCGACTCAATGCGTTTTTGGTATTTTGTGCCCAGACGCGTGTATTTGCGACGCAGTTTGGCAAGCTTTCGGCTGTCGTTGGCATAGCGCTCAAATTGAAGTTCGTAGTACGCCGTCAGTGAATCAAGTTTTTGGCGGGCGGGAGTGCGGTCGTAGCGTTTGTCGAAGTATTGATATACCCACAGGGAAACCGTTGCCCCAGGGATGGCCAAAAAACGCTTGTTGGGACGTTGGGGGAGGAGGGCGGCCAAATCTTCGGTTTTGACGGCACTATTTCCTCGGAAACTTTGGTTTCCAAGCAAAAATTCATCTTTTTTGAGGGTACTTTTTGGGGAACAAGCACCTAAAAGAAGAAGAAAAATCAGCGACAAGTACCCCAAAAAGGGGCGAAAATGAGTTGCCTTATTGTGCATTATCGACAATTATATATCTGATGCTTTCTAAGAACGTATTAAAATACCTTAGCTCACTCCAACAAAAAAAATACCGTCAAGAATACGGCGCTTTTTTGGTGGAAGGGGCTAAAAGTGTCCTTGAACTACTTGCCTCCGATTTCGAGGTAGAAATGGTGGTGGCAACCGACAAATTTTACAAAGAAAACACGAGAAGCTTAGAGAAACAACCTTTTCGGGTTGAAATAGCTACGCCTGACGAGCTCGTACGGGCAGGAACGCTGCAATCCAACGATGCGGCGCTTGCCGTGGTTAAAACGAAATCGAACGATTTTTTGTATGCCGAAGAAGGGGAATACGTGCTGGTGTTGGATGATATTCGCGACCCAGGTAACCTAGGCACGATGATTCGGATTGCGGATTGGTACGGGATTCGTAAAATGGTGTGTTCGCTCACAACCACCGATTGGTACAATCCCAAAGTGGTGGCAGCCAGTAAAGGCTCGTTTACGCGAGTTCAGGGCTTTTACACCGACTTAGGGGCTTATTTTGAGGGGCGCTTGGCGAGCGAAGTGAGCGTGTATGGGACGTTTTTGGAAGGAAAAAATATCCATCAAATTACGTTTGCCAAAACGGGCTACATCGTAATGGGCAACGAGTCGAACGGGATTGGGAGCGAGGTTGAAAAATTTGTGACGGACAAAATCACAATTCCTCGCTTTGGAGAAGCCGAATCACTCAATGTGGGCATTGCCACGGCGATTGTGCTCGACAACTGGCGACGATAGAAGGGGAATGAGACTGACCGTCTCGGCTTAATTTTTTGCGTCGGAGACGTTAGACCAAGAGGCCTCTAATGCCGATAGCGCGAGCGTCTCTGCTCGTGCTGACAATTCCGAGGCTTCAAGCCTTGGTAGGAAAAATAGGAGGCTAGAAGCCTGCTCATAAAAGGCGCGAGCGGGGACGCTAGCGCCATCGGCGGATATGGAAAAATAGGTGCCAATTCGATGATGAAAAAATATTTTCCTATATTCGTACCCAAACGGGTATAAAATAGTTGAATAGTTGATGAAATAACCCCGAACAGGTATAAATGAAAAATCTTATTGCCCAATTTGTAAAGGATAAACGTAAGTCGTTAAAATTGACTCAAGTGGATTTAGCCGAAAAATCGGGCGTAGGACTTCGCTTTGTTCGGGAGCTTGAACAAGGTAAAGAAACTCTACGACTCGACAAGGTAAATCAGGTTTTAGATTTGTTTGGATGTGAATTAGGTCCCGTTAAAAAGGAGGTTAGCTATGAATAGGAGTGGAGAGGTTTATTACCAAGACCAATTAGCGGGCATCATTAGCGAAGAAGAGGATGGATACGTATTTACGTACGAGGCGGGGTATTTGATGAATAATGATTTACCTGTGAGCTTAACTTTACCATTTTTTGACGGATTGATTCCAGAGGGTTGGTTATTAGACATTGCCATTCAAAATTGGAAACTCAACCCACGAGACCGAATGGGGCTATTACTTACCGTTTGCCAAGATTGCCTTGGGGCAGTAAGTGTAAAGAAAATTGAAAATAGTGAGCCATGAGCCAACGCTGCCTTTATTGTTACCAACCTTTGAGTGAACAGGAACAAGACTTCCATGCCAAGTGCTGCAAGAAGTTTTTTGGAACAACCATACCGCCAACCCTCAATTTGGGAACTGATGATTTGCGAGAAATGGCTCGACGACTCATCATTCGTAGTGTAGCCGTAACGGGGGTGCAGCCCAAACTTTCGTTGGATTTAGAAAAAGTAAATGCCCAAACAAGCCGCCTTACTGTGGTAGGGTTATGGGGCAGCTACATTCTCAAACCACCTACCGATCATTTTGACTCACTACCTGAAAATGAAGACTTGACCATGAAGTTGGCGGCTTTGTGTGGGGTCAAAACAGCAGAACATACATTGATTCGGTTGCAATCGGGTAGCTTGGCATATCTAACCAAACGGTTTGACTGACAAAAAAACGGAAAAATCCATGTAGAGGATTTATGTCAATTGACCGAGAACCTAACCGAACACAAATACCGAGGCTCGATTGAAAAGGTGGGTAAAGCGATTCGTACCTATACAACCAACAAAGGGTTGGAAGCGTTGGCTCTATTTGAGTTGGTGATTTTTTGTTTTATTACGGGTAATGCCGACATGCACCTAAAAAACTTCTCGCTGATTCGGTTTGACAATGGAGATGTAGCTCTATCTCCTGCCTATGATTTGGTTTCTACTAAATTAGCCATGCCCGAAGACCTGGAAGAGTCAGCTTTAACGATAAATGGCAAGAAAAACCGACTCAAACGAACCGATTTTGACGAATTAGCCACAAAGCTGGGTATTCCTGCCAAATCTTCCGAACGGGTTTATGCAAAATTCGTAAAGAAACAGAACGCCTTGTTAGAGGTGGTTGGACAGAGTTTTTTGCCTGATGAGATGAAGCTAGAGTATGCTAAATTATTGGCAGAGAGGATTGATAGAATAGGTAATTGAGTAGTTGGAAAGGGGCTAACGACTACTGAGGAAGCATTTAATTTTGCAAAGTTGTCTAAACACTCCACTGATAGGGTGAACGCTCGCACCATCGGAGCAAAAGACACTAAAAAAACTACCCTTAGAAACCGCCTTTCCCAAAAACACTTCTATCATCGCTTTTTACCGTCCATAAATTTTTTTAAAATAAAATTGGTTGATATGTCAACTTGTTTTACTTTTGTCGCATGGAATCTCAACAAGGAATACACATCAAGGAAAAAATCTGGAAACATTTGGGCCAGTACCTTACCTTTAACATCAACCACGTGTCTCATTTGTTTGTGAGAAAAATCAATCGTGAGTTGGGGCAGACGGGGCTTTCGATTCAGATTGAACAGTTCCCGATTTTGTTTTTAGTTCGCTATTCGGCCGATGAGCCACTTTCGCAGCAAGACATTGCCAATTTGCTCCAAAAGGACAAATCGGCGATTCAGCGCTCGATTCGTACCTTGGAGAGGGATGGTTATATCCGAATCGTGAGCGATGACGTGGACCGCCGTCGTAACCTGATTCACCTCACGCCCGCAGGAAAATTTGCCGTGGATAAAATCGCTGATTTGGCAGCGGTCATCAACCAAGACGTGACTAGCAAACTCACCCAAGAAGAATCAGAAACCTTGATGAAGCTTTTGCAAAAAGTGGCTTCGACCATTGAAGTTTAAATTTTTTTGTTCAATTAGTTGATATGTCAACTTATAATTTTTCTTAGTAAAGTACAACCATGAAAAAAATCGCAGTCTTTTTAACGCTTCTGCTGTCGGCTTCGCTACCAAGCTTCGCGCAGCAAACGTGGTCGTTGAAAGCTTGCCTCGACTACGGCCTTCAGCATTTTGGTTCGGTGCGAATCGCTCAGTACCAGCAGGAGACGGCCAACGAGCAAGCTCGGCAAGCCTTGGGCACTTATTTGCCGCAAGTATCGGCGACGGGAAACTTCACCGATAACCTCAAACTCCAAAGTACGCTCTTACCAGCGGGTTTTGCAGGCCCCGAACCACGGCGAATTTCGTTGGGTTCGAAGTACCAAACTGTGGCCTCGGCGCAATTGACCCAAACCATTTACGACAAAGCGGCTTTGCTTGGTTTAAAAGCCGCTGAGCCCAATCAAAAATTGGCCGACTTGTCGATGCGCCAAACGAAAGAGGAAATTATTTACAACATCGCCAGCAATTACTACCAAGTATTTATTGTAAAACAGCAGATTGCGTTGTTGAAAGATAACCTAGACCGCACCGAAAAAGTATTGAACGTCTTGCGGTTACAGCGTGATAACGGCGTGATTCAACCCATTGACGTGACCAATACGGAAGTAACGTACAACAACACGCGCTCGCAGTTGGCGTTGAGCGAAAGCAATTTGGCGCTGGCTCTTAACCGCCTCAAATACCAAATGGGGCTTTCGCAAGACCAAGACGTGAATGTCTCGGACTCGTTGCTACTTCGTCAAACGCCGCAGGTAGAAATGAGTCAATTTAACGCGCCAGGGTTGGTGTCGTACCAAAAAGCGACAACCAATTTAGAGTTGCAAAAGCTTCAATTACAGCGGATTAAAGCTGGCTATCAGCCGACGCTAAGCTTTACCGCCAGTTATGGTTCGATGGCGTTGGGTAACCAATTTGCCGATGGCTTTCGCAATTTTACGGGCTTTGGAAGCGTGGGATTGCGCTTGAACGTGCCCATTTTCGATGGATTTCAGCGGGATGCGCAGTACAAACAACAGCGCCTCACGATTTTGACCCAAGAAGAACAATTGCGGATGAATGTGGCGGCGTTTGGATTGCAGTTTAACAACGCCCAAACCCAAATCCAAAAAACACGGACGAGCATTCAGAACGACGAACGTACCGTGAAGCAAGCCCAAGAGGTTTATAACGTCGTGACGTTGCAGTACAAACAAGGCACCAAGTCGCTGACCGACTTGATCAATGCCGACAATTCGTATCGTCAGGCGCAATCGAATTACATTAACTCACTCATTAATTTTTATCAAGCACGCCTCGACCTTGAACAGTCACAAGGAACGTTGCTAACTTTCTATAATCAACTCTAGAAATGAAAAAGTCCTCATTTATCGTCGCTTTAGTTGTGGTGGTCGCTGCGTCACTGATTGCTTTTCGGTTGACGGCCAATAAAAAGAAAATTGATGCCCAAAAAGCACTACCAACCACCAATAATAATACGCCTATTCCAGTCACTGTCAGTCGGGTAGCAGAAGGAGAGGTGTCGCAACAATTGATTAAAACAGGAAACTTGGTTCCCTTCAAGGAAGCGGCCATTACGGCCATGACCGCAGGGCGCGTTACCAACGTCAACTTTGAACTTGGCTCGCAAGTGAGTCAAGGGGCAGTTTTGGTACAATTAGATAACAAATTGAAAGAATTATCGCTCGAATCGACGCAATTGACCATCAACAAACTCAAAAAAGACGTAGATCGCTACACCACTTTGTTGGCAGGAAACGCAACCACCGAAATTCAGGTCAACGAAGTGAAGTTCAACTACGAAAACGCGCTTAATCAGGCCGAGCAAATCAAAAAACAAATTGCGGACGCGGCGGTGAAGGCGTCTATCAGCGGTCGTATTGTGAAAAAAGACATCGAACCAGGCGAATTTGTGGGTGCAGGTACGGTGGTCGGGACGATTTTGGACGTGGCGCGCCTGAAAGTGGATGTTCAGGTTAACGAAAGCGACGTGTACCAATTAAAGGTAGGGCAAGTGGTAAAAGTAACGACCGACATTTTTCCTGACAAAGTACTAACGGGGAAAGTGAGTTACATCGCGCCGCAAGGAAGCAATGAGCACAATTATCCCGTTGAAATTACGATTGCTAGCCCTGCGGGATTAAAAGCGGGGACGTTTGTAAACGTCGATTTTTCTCAAAAATCAAATCAGCGGGCGTTGCTTATTCCACGTTTGGCGTTGGTAGAAAGTTTGAAAAATCCGTACGTCTATGTGGTTAACAACAACGTAGCTCATCAACGTATCATCAAAGTTGGACGCGAATTGGGCGATAACATTGAGGTGCTCAGTGGCCTTGAAACAGGCGATGTGGTGGTCGTTACGGGTCAATTGAACCTGAGCGAAGGACGTAATGTGCAGATTACTAAGTAAAAAATTACAACCATGTCAATTACCGAAATAGCCGTTAAACGACCCTTGTTGGTCACTACTGTTTTTATCGTCCTGATTTTATTCGGGGTGCTGGGCTATAAACAGTTGTCATATAATTTATTGCCCAAATTTGAAGCCAACGTGATTAGCGTGGCAACTACCTACATTGGGGCTTCGGCCGACGAGGTAGAAACCAACGTAACGAAACGTATCGAAGACGCTTTGTCGTCGTTGGAAGGCTTGGATCGCATGACTTCGACGTCTCAACAAGGGGTGTCGTTGGTGACAATCCAGTTGAAAAATGGCGTAAACACTACTTTGGCGCAGCAAGATGCCCAACGGAAGATTGAGCAAATCATCAACCTTCTGCCTGATGAGGCCGACCGCCCGATTGTAAATAAGTTTTCGACCGACGAAATTCCCGTGCTACGTATGGGGGTAACCGCCGATTTGTCGCCCACCGAATTGTACGATTTGATTGATGATGAGTTGAAGCCCCAGTTGGCCAATGTCCCAGGTGTGGGCCAGGTCAACGTCGTAGGTGGAAACAAGCGTCAGATTCAGGTCAATGTCGATAGTGATAAGCTTCGGGCGTATGGGGTATCGATTGTCCAAGTGTCGCAAGCCATCAACAACGCCAATACCAGCTACCCCGCAGGGCAGCTTGAAACGCGGAGTGCCCAGTACGCCATTCGTTTTGACGCGACGCTTGAAACAACCTCGCGTTTGCGTGACTTGGTGGTGGCACGTCGCGCCAATGGCAGTGAAATTTTACTCCGCGACATTGCCGAAGTAGTGGATGCAACGGCCAAACCAACGGCCATCAACCACATCAATGCCAAGCCTTCGATTGGGATTCAGATTAGCAAACAGTCGGATGCCAACGCGGTGTCGGTGAGTGAGTTGGCACGCAAAAAAATGGAGGTTTTGGAAAAACAATACGCCAAATCTCACCTGAAATTCAACATTGCCTCCGACCAGTCGGTTTATACTTTAGCTTCGGCGCACGCGGTGGTGGACGACTTGTTTTTGGCCATTCTTATTGTGTCGGTCGTGATGCTGCTCTTTCTGCACAGCTTCCGTTCGTCGCTGTTTGTATTGGTCGCGCTGCCTTCGTCGATTCTACCGACCTTTTTGCTGATGTACTTGGCAGGTTTTTCGTTGAACCTGATGACCTTGATGGCGCTTTCGTTGGTGGTAGGGATTTTGGTCGATGACTCGATTGTGGTGTTGGAAAACATCAACCGACACCTCGAAATGGGTAAAGACAAACGAACGGCCGCCCTCGACGGACGGAGCGAAATTGGTTTTACGGCCTTGGCCATTACCTTGGTGGACGTGGTGGTATTCGTGCCGTTGGCTTTGACGGGTGGTTTGATTGGAAATATTTTGCGTGAATTCTCGCTCGTGGTGGTGTTCTCAACATTGATGAGTTTGGTGGTTTCATTTACATTGACACCGCTGTTGGTATCTCGTTTTGGTAAACTTGAGAAGTTAAATCCCGATAGCTTGTGGGGAAAACTCAATTTGGGTTTTGAACACTTCATCGACCGCCTCACGGCCGTTTATGCCGACTACTTGAAATGGGTTTTGGGGCACAAACGTTGGATGTATCTGACCATTTTGGGAATGTTGGTAGCAACCATCTATCTCGTTCCAGCAGGTTTTATTGGAGCCGCGTTTATGCCGCAAAGTGACCAAGGAGAGATGAACATTCAGCTCGAATTAGCACCGACGGCCTCGATTTATCAAACCAATGAACTTTCGCAGAAGGCCGAGCAGATGATTATGAAGCACCCCGAAGTCACCAATGTCTTTACCAACGTGGGTTACACAAGTACGAACTTTGGGGCGTCTTCAAACAGCAACATTGCGGAGTTGAATATTAAGTTAGTGGATAAAAAACAGCGCACGCTTTCGACCGAGAAATTTGGGCAAATGCTCAAACACGAACTATTAGAGCTTCCAGGCATCAAAGTGACCGTGAGCCCAGCAAGTATTGTAGGGGCATCGCAAGCGCCGATTCAGATTGCCATCAAGGGAACCAACCTTGAAACCATACGGAAATCGGCGGCACAGGCATTAGACATTGTGAAGTCGGTACCAGGAACGCAAGACGTGAAGTTTTCGGTAAAAGACCCTAAGCCTGAAGTAACTGTAAAACTTGACCGCGAAAAAATGGCGCAGTTGGGCATCAGTGCCATGGACGTTGGGATGGCCTTGCAAAACTCATTCCGAGGAAACGACCGTGCGAAATTCAAACAAAATGGTAACGAATACGATATTTTGGTGAGCCTCGACCAGTTTGACCGCTCGCGGTTGAATGATGTAAGTCGCTTATTGTTTGTCAATAACCAAGGCAAAACGTTTGAGTTGTCGCAGTTTGCGCAAGTGCAGGAACAATCGGGTGAGAGTGTGTTGGAGCGTATCAACCGCCTTTCATCGATTACCATCAACGCCCAAGTTGTAGGCCGCCCTGTGGGTACAGTAGGAGCTGATATTCAGAAGAAAATGAACGACGTAAAATTGCCTGAAGGAGTTTCGGTAGAATACTTGGGGCAAATGCAACAACAATCTGATGCTTTTGGAAGCCTTGGCTTAGCCCTCGGAATCGCGATTTTGCTGGTTTATTTTGTGATGGTGGGTTTGTACGAAAGCGTGGTTTATCCGTTTGTAGTATTATTTTCCATTCCTGTGGCGTTGATTGGAGCCTTGTTGGCCTTGGCCCTTACGATGGAAAGTTTGACCGTATTCTCAATTGTGGGTATGATTATGTTGCTAGGTTTGGTGGCCAAAAACGCGATTTTGATTGTCGATTTTACCAATCACCTTAAAGAACAAGGTTACGATGTAGTACACGCCCTGATAGAAGCGGGAAAAGAACGGATGCGCCCCATCTTGATGACGACGCTTGCGATGGTATTCGGGATGTTGCCGATTGCGTTGGCAAGCGGTGCAGGTGCCGAAACTAAGAACGGCATGGCATGGGTGATTATCGGAGGGTTGACCAGCTCGCTCGTTTTGACACTCTTCATCGTACCAGGAACTTACTTGGTGGTTGACCGTATCAAAGAACGTTTCAACGGTCGAAAGAAAAAGAAAGCAAAAAAGGCTGATTTGGCAGAAGTAGCCTAGCGGTTTCTATAAATAAACTGATAAGCCCTCGTTAGAGAATTCTAGCAAGGGCTTGTTGTGTAGTGGGTTTTGGTTCTCGTTTGGGCAGGTTTGTGGGTTGGTCGGGCAGGTTTGTCGTGTCTCTTTCGGACAGGTTTTGAGAAATCTGCCCACACGCCGCCCACACTGTGCCGCAGGTTTCTCAAAACCTGCGTATTCGGTTTCTCAAAACCGAATGATGGCTTGATGTGTATTTAAGCCATGTCCGCTTTAGTAGTGGAAATAAATCAAGAAAATCAATTTTAAAAACAAAAATGCGGTCGGGTAAGTACCTGACCGCATTTGGGTAATTGGGCATTGTGTATATATGAAAGGGATTTCTTGTTTTAGTTCACCTTACTTGATGGTAAACTGGCTGCTTCCGATTCTGAAACCTTCAGCATAAACTTCCACATTGTATTTTCCTGGTCGTAGGCGTTGTGGATTATCGTACGTCATCTCAACAGTTTGATTGGTATTTTGATAGGCCACGCGGTCTTTGGTGGTAAACATCATGTCTTGACCTTGCCAGTTAAACTTCCCAGAACCCATCGCTTCATCTGTAATAACCGCTCCTTCGGGGTCGAGAACACGAACATAAATTTCTTTCTCGTTTGTTTCTGTCAACGGGTTAGGAGGAAGCGTAAATTGCAGTTTCAATTTATCCACGCGCTTCGAGCGATAGGTATCGTCAGTACGAACCTTGCCTTTAGGCGAAACAGCCAACACTTTAATATTTTCAGCTTTCAAAGCAGCACCGATGGCTACTTTTTGGCTAAGTTCACGGTTTTTGCTAGAATAAGCTGTTACCGAATCTGTTAGCTGCATTTTAGCTTGCGTAAGTGTTTCTTTCTCCGTTTTTAGGTTCGTATTTTCACTAGCTAACGATTGATTTTCAACCGATAACAAACCGTTTTCTTCTTTTAGCTTCGCAATTTCGGTGTCTTTTTCGGCCAAAAACTGCTCGTACTCCTTGATTTTAGCGTTGTATTTAGCTACCTCAAATTTTGCATTTTTACGCAATGCTACTTTATCGGCTTCCAACTTCGCTTTTACTTTCATCAGTTCCTCTACGTTTCCGCCCAACTGCTGCACTTCGGCAATCTTGATGTCCAAACTACGCGACACCGAATCCAATTTTGTCTGAGTGAAGGCCAATTCTTTGGCTTTTTGGACGATGCTTACCTCTTTCGACTCCGTTTCTTGTTTTTGGTTATAAAACAAGATGCCAAACGTACCTGTAGCTAGGGTCATGATTACTAGCGCTACCCACGCAAAAGGGCTTTTTCCTTGCTGATTGTTTTCCATGATTGTAATTGATTGTTTGGTGTAACTTAATTAAAGCAAGTAAAGCGTTGTTTCATGTTTTGTATAAATGAGTCTCAATTGTGTTTGTATGCCAAGAATTACAAAAAAGCTATTCCTAGCCCAAAAACGCAGGTCTATGGGTAAAATTGTGGAGTAAGTTCCACACATTGAGTAAACGGTAAGCAAAAAAAGGGAAGCTTTATTCCTCAAACGACAATTTCCAAGCGCCACGGAGGTCGTTGAGGGCGTAGCCTGTGGCTTTGTCGAAGCGGTATTTTTCCTTGATGGTCGAAAGAGTTGCGGAGTTGATGTCGGTTTTGGGGTTGCCGTGGCATTGGAGGCAAGTGGGCATCGCTACCCGAATTGGCTTATAATAAATAGCTCCATTGGGGGTTTGAAGGAGGGTGTCTTTGGGAGAGTTGGCCGAAGCAAACGATTCCAATAATTTACGTTCAAAGAGGGATGCTGCATTTTTGGGATTGCGGTTTTTGACCGAAATGCGCTGAATACGAACCTTGTATTTCTTCGATAGTGAATCGGTGAGGGGCATGGCTCGTTCGCTACAAAAATCAACGGCATAGTCAGAGCCTCCTTTTTGAATCGCTCCTAGCAAGTTACGAACAAGTACTTGTTGTGCTTGAAGGCTGAGTGAGTCGCCAAGTTTTCGGTAGTCGATAGGAGCTTGAGAACTAGGCTGAAAAGCCGTACTGATAACAGCTATCACAAATAACAATCCTGCTGCAAGTACCGATTTCATAAGAGACGATTAGTTTGAGTTTTTTTCGGAGACGCAATTTTGTGCAATACCCAGCCGAAGCCCGCTACCAAATGTAGCATAACAACACCAAAGAAAAAAGCAGCCATTTTTGTAGATGTTTTAATGTGCTACAAAAGTGGGTCGCTTTCAAACAAAAAACTGTGACATTGGTCACATTGGTCAGACGGTAGTCAGACCGATGAATTGTTTGTGCTACGATGTTAGCTGAGCCGCAGGAGAGGAGAAGTCTGACTACCGTCTGACTTGAGCATGAGGATGTCTCGGTCAGACGATAGTCAGACCGATGAATTGTTTGTGCTACGATGTTAGCTAAGTCGCTGATGAGGAGAAGTCTGACTACCGTCTGACTTGAGCATGAGGATGTCTCGGTCAGACGGTAGTCAGACCGATGAAAATGCACGCTCTAGCTACTTGTATTATGACTAAGCAAGTATAGTTAGACCGCTGTTATACGTCTGACTCAATCGTAATATAATTGGTCAGACGGCAGTCAGACCTACATATCATACAAATACTTGATTTTGGATTCGGAAATTACTTGATAAGACTCCTTATAAAAGCTCTCTTGCTGAATCCCAATCAAATCAAATGCGGGTTGTTTGCTAACTAAAGTTCCTTTCCGAACTCCCAAATAATCTCTAAACGAACTGAACTCCCAATCCTCTATTTTGGGGCAAAGATTGGCCACAAATGGATTTTGATGTATGTAATGAAAACATACAAAAGGGTAATTGTTGCTTGGCTTCTCACCTTCGCGTTCTAGGTTTTTGAATTTCGTTTTTTGGCGAAATAAAGAGCCTGTTCTGTGATATTTCTTGTTAAATTCGTGTGCATACCCGCTGAGTAATAGCCTGAAACCATTATTTAAAACTGTGCTGGTCAATTGTCCCAGCTTAACAGGTTCTATTGATTTTTGAGTCGTATTGATTAAAAAGTGAAAATGGTTGGGCATCAAACAATAGGCTACTATTTCACAATGGGGAAGTACCTTTTCTCTGACGTGTCTAAGAAATTGGACATAGTCATCTTTGGTGTGAAAAATGATTTCTTGGTTGTTTCCTTGGTTATATACATGATACAGGCGTTCGGCTAAAACTTGCATACAGTAAATAGTTGAAATTTGGTCAAATTCAGACTATTGACTGTATGATTGGTCACTCTAGTGTGAGGGTACTGATAGTCAGACTCTCAGTATGTATCGTCGGTCTGACTATCGTCTGACCTGGTCAAAGACCCATTTCATTTCCGTCGCTATTTGCCGACAGCGGGCGTCGTAGGTGGCACTTTCTTCAGGGGTGTCGTCCGAAACCTTGGGGTCAATGTACATAATTGGTAAGCGTTTTTCTGCTCCTGGAATAAAGGGACAGTTGGCCTCGGCGTGGTCGCAGGTCATGATAGCTGCAAAACCATGACTTGGATTAGGAGCTTGGTTATAAACTTTCGAGAAAGCGATAATAGGTTGGGACAAATCATCAAAGCTAATTTCATAAACGGGATTGTCAGATTCGGTAGTCTTTGTCACTTTCAATCCAGCTCGCTCAAAAGCCGCAATGGTTCGAGGATTGCAGGCGGTGGTTTCTGTCCCTCCTGAAAAACAATGCACATTTTTAACCTCAAAATAAGCTGCTGCTACTTGTGCCCACACTTGCCCTAAGTGGCTTCGACGGGAATTATGCGTGCAAATAAAGGTCAGATTAATAGGTTGCTGGCTGATTTTTTTTGTAGTAATATAGTCGGCCAATGGCTGTAAAATAGCTTGGCGTTCGACGGATACCTCGGCGAGATTGAGGGTCTTAATGTAGGTGTTGAGTTGGGGGTTCATTGTTAAAATTTGTGGGTTTGTTTGAGGGCATAATTAACAAAAAGAATCAATACGGGTACTTCGATGAGTGGCCCTATAACGGCGGCAAAGGCAGCACCCGAATTGATACCAAATACCGCGATAGCAACGGCGATACCAAGCTCGAAGTTGTTTCCTGCGGCAGTGAAAGCAAGCGAAGTAGCTTTTGCATAGTCGGCTCCTGCTTTTTTGGAAAGATAAAAAGCCGATAGAAACATAATGCCAAAGTAGAAAGAAAGTGGAATGGCAATGCGAATCACATCCAGCGGAATCTGTACTATCAATTGCCCTTTCAAACTAAACATAATGACAATGGTGAGCAACAAAGCGACCAGCGTAATCGGACTGATTTTAGGCAAATATACGTGCTCAAACCAATCGCGTCCTTTTAGTGCCGTAAGACCATAACGAGAAATAATACCCAATAAAAACGGAATACCGAGGTAGATAAATACACTTTGCGCCACTTCTCCAATCGTTATGTTGACTTCGTAGCCTTTTAAACCAAAAAGTGGCGGCAGTACCGTGATAAATACCCAAGCATACACCGAGTAAAATAATACTTGGAAAATACTATTGAATGCCACTAGTCCAGCGGCATAGAGGCGGTCACCATTGGCTAGATCGTTCCAGACAATGACCATTGCAATACAGCGGGCAATGCCAATCATAATCAGGCCTGTCATGTATTCGGGCTTGTCGGGTAGGAAAACGACGGCCAAACCAAACATTAGTAAAGGCCCAATGAGCCAGTTTTGTACCAATGAGAGCGCTAAGATTTTACCGTTGGCGAATACTTTGGGAAGTTGTTCGTAGCGGACTTTGGCCAAGGGTGGGTACATCATTAAAATGAGGCCAATTGCTAATGGAATGTTAGTGGTTCCTACATTAAAACTATTGATAAATGCTTCGGATTCGGGGAAAAAGTAGCCGATACTTACACCCATAAGCATGGCTAGAAATATCCAAAGAGTCAGGTAGTTGTCTAAAAATGAGAGTTTTTTTTGTGTCATACGAATGCAAGGTTAGGTCACGGTCTGACTATCGTCTGACCTGCGTCAGCAGCATGATTGTGATTGACAAGATTCGTTTTTGGCTAAATCAGCGAAAACGCTAAAACGAACGACAAATTGATTAAACACCTCCCAGTTGATACAATAACATGAGGTTTTCCCCTCTATTGTTCCTTTTATTAAGCCCGCTGCTTTGAGTTCCTTGAGGTGCTGAGAAACAGTTGCTTGCGCCAACGGTAGCCCTTCCACAATTTCGCCACAAATACAGCTTTTTTGCTGGGCAAGTATTTTTAATATCGCGATGCGAGCAGGGTGTGAAATGGCTTTGGCAAAATCGGCTAAAGCGATTTCATCCGTTGCAAATTCCATTTTTCGGTTGATTGCCATGATATATATTATATATCGCAAATATACGATAAGAAAAATTGTAAAAACAAACACCCGCCCCAAATTACTTGAGACAGGTGTACAAAAGAGGGCAAAGTTGCTTGTTTTACAGAATAATAATCACTGTGTGTATGTACGTGGCAGTTGATTGACAACGTGTTCCAATTGTTTTTTTTGCACAACGCCCGACTGCCGCCATACTACTTCGCCCCGCTGAAAAATCACAAGTGTAGGGACACTTTGAATGCGATAGGCTTGAGCAGCAGCGGGGTTTTTATCCACATCAATTTTTAGAACCCGCACTCTGTCACCCATTTGGCTGGCAAAATCTTTAAGGATAGGCGCCATCATTTTGCAAGGCCCGCACCACTCCGCAAAAAAATCAACTACGACTGGCGTATCTCCGCTAATGATGTCTTTGAAAGATTGTTGTTTAGAGTCCATGACATGTATGTGTTTATGAGGTAACAAAGATAATGCAGAACGGTGTGTTTGTACGTGATGAATATCACATAAGGTCAAAAAGGAATGAAATTTTGATAGGCTAACTTAGTTTTTTATGGGCCGCATTTTTGTATTATGAAGCATGTCTTTGATTTAGTTAATTTGCTGAAAATGAGTTGTTTGAAATTTTGGTATATACTTTTTTGTATTATATGAGGCATTTTTGCCTTGCTTGTTGTGCATGAAAAAAGAAAAAAGAATAATGTGGAATATTATTTGGGTGTTGTGGATATTATTTTGGCACGTTTATTGATTTTGGCAAACATAATAAACCTATCCTCAATGTTGTGCCAATCCAATGATAGTATATACCTCTGTTAATATTGTCCTTCAACTTCGTAAATGCCACTTAAAGTCGTTTTTGGTTACAAATATTCTGTCCTGCGTTATCTTAGGAGGGTTTGGGGCTTGCCAAAAAAAGACCGAAACGGCAAAAAAGGATATTCTTTTAGTTGAAAATAGTATTCCGTTGTGTGTTGGAGGTGGTGCTTCAAAAAATGTACTGAAAAACATAACAAAACCAGTCTTTAGAACGGCAATAGGAAATAGCCATTTAGTAATTACGACCAAAAGCAAAGAAGCCCAACGATGGTTTGACCAAGGGCTCAATCATTTACACGGTTTTTGGCACCTAGAAGCGTATCGAGCGTTTCAGCAAGTGCTTGAAAATGACCCTGATTGCGCCATGGGATATTGGGGTATTGCCCTTTGCCAGCCAGGTTTTGGGGGAGATGATAAAAGCCTTTGGCAAGAAGCTATTGACAAAGCAACAGCGCTTTCTGGGGTGGTGTCTCCCATAGAAAAAGATTTTATCAATGCGGCTTCTACACTTGTCAAACAAGGATTAACCGAAACAACGCTGCAAGTTTTTAGAAAACTATACCAAACCTACCCCGACGAACCTGAAGCGATTGCGTGGGCGTCGATTATGCTACGTCAACACGAAAAAGAGGAGAGTCAACAAGAAGCGACTCAATTGCTCGAAAAATCGTTGCGTCGGTTTCCTGAAAACGTGGCATTGATGCACTACTATATTCATGTTATGGAGCTGCGTCAAGAATTTGCGAAAGCTATTCCTGTCGCCGAACGAATGGTGAAAATAGCTCCTAATGCCCCGCACATTACGCACATGCCAGGGCATTTATACTATTTGAAGGGGAATTATGAAAAAGCAATAAGCGCTTACGTCAAAGCAAAAAATCAAGAAACTGACTACCATATATCAGAAAAGATTCCCTTTTCGGCTAATCAAAATTACGTACATAACCTGCATTTTTTAGCGGTAGCCCAAGCCGAGGCAGGAGATGAAAAAGCAGCGCTCGAAACGGCGACTTCACTTGCCAATGTGGTACTCGAAACGCAACCTATCAACGAAGGTGCTGCGATGATGCTGCACTATGAAGGTAAAGTTTTGCCCGCCTGGGTTCATATTCGTTTTGGAGAATGGCAAAAAGCAGTGGCACATCTCGAAACGCTTCTCAAAGATTCGCAGCGCCCGAGTCAGCATTCATTGGTGGCAAATTATTACCAAACCCTGCGTTTGTATTGCCTCGGGATGCAGGCTGTGCAGCAGCAGCGGCTCCAAGATGCCAACCAGTACGGCATGGAACTGAGCCAGTTGATGCAGCAATATGAACAACAGGGAGCGACAAAGCAGGCGACCGCCGAGTTTAAGAGCATCAATGAAACCTATGACATTATGAACATGATGCGCTACGAATTGGCAGGTTGGATTGATAATATGGACAAGACTCAGCCCTTTAACGAGGCGGCTTGGAAAGAAGCATTAAGTCTCCAAAGTGCCATCAAATACGACGAACCGCCGCGCCTGATGGCTCCCGTAGAGGAGCAGCTGGCGTTGCTCCGAAAATTTCGAGGAGAACAAACAGCGTATCGCCAAGCAAAACAACAAGCATTACAAAAAAGACCTAATAGCCGATTAATTCACCTTATCTGACACTGTAAAAGAAGCGTATTATAAACCATATTAATTCAAATAAATGTTATGAGAACCCATGTTTTACTCAAAAACAGCTACAAAGGATTCTTATATGTCATACAGGTAATGCTGGTGGCGTGTTTGGGGATGTTGGTGGGCTGGCCATTGGTATCCTTTGCCAATTCTTCCCCCAAAAAAGCTGCTCCGATGGTGGCGAATCCTGATTGCTACAAAGATTGGAACTTAGCGGCCAATAAAACGGGTATTACCATCACTTCGGGGTTAAATACTGGTGGAGGAAACCTCGCTGCACTCAGGGATGGGGATGCCGCGACCAACGGTTTTTGGTTCCAAGCGAGTCAGGCCATAGCCAACAAAGAGGTATATAAATTTGTATTTCCCTCGGCGGCGATTTTGAATGGAATTGAAATTGTTGCTAATACACCTCTCACCAACGGTGCAACGTATCGGGTTGAAGGAAGTAATGATGGATCAAACTGGACAGATTTGACGGGGACGCAAACGTTTTCATCAACCGCAACTGCTCCTGCCTATGGGGCATCGGGTAACTCCCGGAAATTCCCAATTACGGGAAATACAACTCCCTATTTGCAATATCGTATTTATGGTCTTTCAAGTACAACAGCCAATAGCTGGACCAATGAGCTTTACTTTGGAAGCCCTGTTTTAACGGCAGGTTTGTCGGATATTAGTTGTACCTACGGAGCAAATACCAGTACAACTGCGGATGATGAAATTACCTTTAAACTCAACCCTCAAGGAGGTACTGGTACGTATTCAGTAGCTGTTTCGAGTGGTTCGGTGACACCAACGACAGGTACGTACGGGACAACGACAAACTTTAAGCTTCAACCAGGTTCGGTGGGAGCAGGCAATGTTTCCTTGATAATTACCAATACAACAATTACCTGTGACATCACCGAAACGATCGTTGATCCAGGCGTCGTACCTTTTGTGGATACCGACGGCGATGGCATTGGAAATAAAGTGGATTTGGACGATGACAACGACGGTATCTTGGATACGGTCGAAGACGCGTATTGTGGAGCGGTGAATTATAATACGAACCTCACCAATAAAGCCAAGTTACAAGTGTCAACGGACGCCGCAGTTACAGGAAGTATTAGCGTGTTATTGGATGGAAATATCGCCAATAATTCATTTTATTATACGGGAACAGCTCAAGCGGTGGCAGGGAAAACCTACGTTCGAGTTGACTTTGTGAAGCCTACCTTGTTAAAAGGAATGGAGTTGGCAGTGGGAGCGTATCTTTTCTCCAATGGAGCGGTGATAAAAGTGCAAGGAAGTAATGATGGTACTAACTGGACAGACATTGTTTCTTCGACGCGCACGGCGACTACTGCTGCTTGTATTTATGGTACTTGTGATGATGCTGAAACATTTCCTTTTGCCGCCAATATAACTGCTTACAAGTCATATCGTTTGTTAGGGGTTTCTGGAACGTCTCGTTCTACGCCTTGGATCAATGAGCTGTTTGTCAATACCGCCGTTCAAGGTGTGTGTGATTTTGACGGAGATGGCATTGCCAATAGCCTTGATTTAGATTCTGACAATGACGGGATTCCTGATAACGTAGAAGCTCAGCCTACCCTTACTTACGTTGCCTCAAATGCGGATAACGCGGCTACTTATACAACCAACAATGGTGTAAACTCCGCGTATTTGGGTGGATTGACCCCGCTAGATACCGACACTGATGGTTGCGAAGATTTTTTGGATACCGACTCAGACGGAGATTTAGATTTAGATAAAGTAGAGTCAGGGCTAACCTTCAACGGAGTACCAGGCTTAAATGGTTTGGACAGTGGCTCAGAAACAGCCGATACTTATGCGGATGTCAACGGGATTGTCGATGTGCCTAAAAATGTACTGGCAAGTTCAAATCCTGGCGTAGGTGAAGTCAAATACCGCGAAATTCCACCATTGAAGCGAACGATTACAGTATGCTATAGAACAGGAAAAGACTATGGTATTGGAGGGGCGCAACGCACAGACGCTGCTACTAAACTGCTCAGTGCTGCCAACTTTAGCCTTACAGGTACTTCTACTTTTACCTTTAAATTAGTCCCCTTTACGGTGGCCTTTACCAAAACAGGGCTCGAAGCAGCGGGTTGCCAAATTGTGGATTTGGGGATTGACAATACCGACGCAGGTGGAGCAACAGGTGCTTACACTGCGGCCGAAAAAACAGAACTTAATAACTGGAATGCAGCCTCTAAAAGCAACGTGATTTTAGCCTTCCAGAACTATGCAGGCGTATTTGTGTCGGGATATACAGGGGTATCAGGTAATACTAACCCCAACGCCCTAACTACATTGGGAGAATCTGTTATCAGTGGTCCGTTTGGTAGTGTGGTAGGGTTCAACCAAGGAGGTGGATATACTGGCTCATACTCAGCCATTCCAGCTTCTGCTTGCGTGATTGTACAAGATAATGCCAGCCCCACTAAAAGAACAACAGGGGTTATTGACAAAACTACCAATGATATTTATTTGGCGGACGTTGACTTGATTACCGAATTAGGTGGGCTAACGACTGGAAGTACAATAACAAGTAATACCGATAAGTTTTTTGCCAACCTATATCATTCGTTGGCCAAGCTAGTCGTGTTTGCACCGACCGATCCCTGTACTTATTTTAGTTGTGTAGCGGGACAAAATTCTCCTACGTTAAACAGCACTTCAATTTCTGGCTCAGGTTCGGTCAATCTTTCAACCATTACTGCCTCTAATTTACCTGCAAGTACGACGCTCACATGGCATACTGGCACGCCTGCAACCACGGCCAACAAGATTGCGAATCCAACAGCATACACCACTTCAGGAACGGTATATGCGGCCTTTTTTGATGCAGCCTCAAACTGCTATTCGGGGGCTGGAGTTGCTACTACGGCGGTTAATGTAACCATTACGGCGGCGGTACCTCAAGCCAATTTGAGTGTAGCCGTTGCCACGCCAATATCTCAAACTGGCGCACAAGGAGAGCAGCTTACCTACACTGTTACGCTGACCAATGCGGGTCCAGCCACCGCAACCAATGTAATCGTATCGGTGCCTATTCCAGAGCCTGCGGCCTCGTTGCTAACGGTGTCTCCCGCTTCGGGAACATATAATGGCACAACAAAACAATGGACGGTGCCAAGCCTAGCAGTGGGAAATACAACACTGACTTTCACCTTAAAAGTAAACTAATCGCTCACAACATATTTCTGAAACTCAACCATCGGATGAAACAGTTTTTTACGCTCATCGTAGTCCTAGGAATCATGTGTGGGATGATTTCCACGCAGGTTCAGGCACAATGCAATAGTTCTGCTCCTTCGGTACTCGCCAAATGGGATTTTAACTCTGGGACAGCCCAATGTAACGGCGCTGTGCCTTCTACCAAAGGCTGGTTGTACAAGCAAACTGTACCTATTCTTGCCCAAAATAAAAATACCTTTTGCCCCAACTCAAACAGTGGGTGTGGCCAGGCGCTACTTGGCTCGAAAGGATTTAGTAACACCAACGACTTCGCCAATGCACTTTGTTTGTCGGGATATTGGCGGCCAGGTACGAATCAATACGCAGTTTCGGAAGGGTGGAAGCCCAAAGACACCGTTTTTAAACCTGAAATCGGCGGTAATATCTATGTGGAGTACAAATTGCCCGCAGGAAAGTCAGGTACGTTAACCAGCTTTTCGGTTAAGCTTATTCAAAAGCAATATAACGGTACATCCATTCCTTACGAAAAGCAAGGTGTTGGTGTGTATCGAAATGGAGTGCTGGTTTATAACCAAACCCAAAATGTAGCGGCTTCCAATGTTAATGGAACACCTTTTACGTTTTCATTCCCAAATACCGCTGATTTTATTTCAGATGGTTCGGCCGAGGTAACTTGGACGGTTGTGTTTGGTTTGGTTAATCGACTAATTGAAAATGGAAGTTGGGGGTCAGTCAAAGTTGGCCCTGTCATTGGTTATGATGATATTTGTTTGAATGGAACATGCGGCGGTGGTGGCCCAGTGCCAGTAGCTGCCATTACGCCCGCAACTTGTGGCGCCACCAGTCCCAACAACGACGGTAAAATAACTTTGTCGAATTTTGGCGCAACGGATAAGTACGATTACGTCATTGGTACTACTTATACGGGGTCTCAGACGTACGCTACTGCCACGGCGATTCCAGCAGGTGGCGTCATTGCCAGTGCCTTGCCTAACCCCGCTTCGGCAACCACCTATACGGTTCGGGTGTTTAACTCAGGAGGTTGTACCACCGATTTACAGGTTGTGCTCAATCCAACAAGCTGCCCATCGGGCGTGTGTACAAAACCCACCGCTACCTTGACGCCAACGCCAGCTACCTGTACGGGAACAAGCTCAAACAGTAATGCGAATATTGCGATAACAAGCGTGACAAATGGAGATAAAGTGGGAATTTCTCTAGGTGGAACCTATTCGGGAACGGCGTATGCTGCGGCACAAACCTTGACGGGGGGCGCTTTTACTTTTAGTAGTTTGCCTAACCCAAATGGCAACCAACTTTACACGGTGCGGGTTTTCAATGCTTCTAACGATTGCTACCAAGATTTTCCTGTCACCCTTGCCGAAACCGATTGTGGATGTAAGAAAATGGTGGTACAAGTACTGTCGTCAGATCAAGCTGACCCCAATTCTACGCCCAATAACAATAACACAAGCGAAGATGATTTAGCGACCTACGAGGTTTGTAAAAGCCCAACATTTATTGACTTAAAGTTGACCAAAACGGTGAACCCGACCAACGGGGTGACGTGTCCCGTAAGCTCAGACTTTGTTTGGACTTTGACCCTGACCAATGAGGGAACAATGACCGCTACTAACATTCAGGTAGTGGATAATATGCCACTCGAACTGTTGGTGTTGGGCAGTAACCCAGCTTCTGGAACGACCTATAACCCTATTGGTGGGTGGATTGTACCAAGCTTGGCGGCCAATGCGTCGGTGACGCTGACCATTACAACCAAGGCGACAAAAGCAGGGTCGTTTACCAACTGTGCGTGGGTAAATACAGCTTTCCCGCTGAACGACCCCGATTCAACGCCAGGTAATGCTCCAGCCCTGAACGAAGATGACGACGATTGTGCTACCATCACTGTCACAGGGCCAAACGTGCCAACTATTACCAAGGAGTTTAGCCCGTCGTCGGCCAAGCCAGGAACACCCGTTCGTTTGACACTCAAGATTAATAACAACGAAACAACGCCAATTACGTTGACTTCGACGTTCGTGGATAACCTTCCAAGTAGCCCAGCGCAGATGACTGTTGCTTCCAATCCAAACGTAAGCGTCAACAACGCAACGCCTGTCATTGCGGCTGCGGGAAGTAACGTGATTTTTATTCCAAACGGTACTTCGCTTCCGCCAGGTCTTACTCAGATTCAGGTAGATGTGATTGTGCCAGCGGAAGGGATTTATTGTAATAAATTAGTACCAGGAGCGCTCCAAACCA
Source organism: Runella sp. SP2 (assembly GCF_003711225.1). Classification (NCBI taxonomy): domain Bacteria; kingdom Pseudomonadati; phylum Bacteroidota; class Cytophagia; order Cytophagales; family Spirosomataceae; genus Runella; species Runella sp. SP2. Next base: position 621,609 of record NZ_CP031030.1, read on the forward strand.
GCTCTTGTAGCACAATCGATACCACCGAAGCCTGTATTGAGTTTAAAAACTCGTACATCGCTGCGCCTTTATTGAAAAAAGCGTTTGCTCCTGCAATGGTACAAACCAACCAAAATAGTACCCTGACCATCACCATCGAAAACCGAAACAGTACGCCTATTACGCTTGGACAAGATTTCAAGGACGAATTGCCAGCGGGGGTAGTATTGGCAGGGGTGGCTACGGGAACGTGTGCGACTATCAGCACTTTTAGCAGCACCAACGAAGTAGGGTTGACCTCGGGCTCAACGATTGCCCCAGGGACGTGTACCATTACAGTACCTGTAACCAGCGCAACGGCGGGCGATTACTGTAATACAATTCCAATGAATGCCATGATTGGTGAAGTAAGCAATGGAACAATCATGGTCATGACGGGCAATGAAGACATTGCAGAAGCATGTTTGAAAGTGGTTGCTAGTCCAATATTTGACTTAGCATTGCGCAAGACGTTGGCCGCAGGACAAGATTCGGTAGTGACTTTAGGGGCAACTGTAAACTACAATATCCGCGTCTTTAACCAAGGTACGGTAGATGCGACCAATATTCAAATTACGGATTACATCCCGACAGGAATGAGCTTGCCAACCAGCACTCAATGGACGGCAACGGCAGGAAAAGCAACACTTGTGACACCCTTGCCGCTCTTGAAAGCAGGTCGTGATACTACTTTGTCAATTAGCTTAACGGTAGAAAATACAGCTACAGGAGATTTAATCAACCGTTCTGAAATCAGTGCGGCTACGGGCGGAACAGATATTGATAGCACGCCAGACGATAATCCTGCCAACGACGCGGGCGGGAAAGAACGGAGCCCAAGCGATGATAGTATTTACGGAAATGGCACAGGAAATCCTAGCGAAGTCAGTGCCTTGAGCGACGAAGACGATGCTGACCCCGCAGTGGTAAAAGCGGGCAATTTGTGCGCAACCGCTAAAATGGCAGTGGGTATCATCCTTGCGCCTCAGAGCATTCGTACGCAAAACGACATTGTTTCGGTTACATTCGGTGTGGTTAATAATGGTTCAACGCCTCTATCGAATGTAACTTTTGAAGGAACGTATAAACTTTTCAAAGGAAGCGTAGGCGCACCTAACGTGCTGACTGTGACCAAGAGCGGGGATGTCAACAACGATGGTATCATGCAACCCCTTGAGTCGTGGTTATTTACTGCGACCATGACAAACACTCCGTACAACCCTGGCGATGTATTTTTGATTTGTGGTTTTGCCAAAGCATTGTGTGGGACTGATACTGTTAAGGCAGGAAACGCCGACTTGTTATTTACCGCAGGGGTGAACATGGACGTAGAAATTACCAACGACTGTGTGAAACCTGGCGAGTTTGTAGAGGCTGATTTGATTGCCCGCTTACTCATCGATGAAGATGCCGCTCAAAACCCAGGCACAGCCAACGTCGGAGGTATCACGATTACGTTGCCAAAACGCCGTTTTGAAGCGCGTAACATGCGTATCACGTCGCCGTTGTTGAACGGTGGAACGGCATTTGATCCATTTAATCCACCAGTAGGTCTGACTATCCAAACCGTTACTGACCAAGGTGGGGCTGATGGAGGCCGCAATACGTCAAATATTTTGGACGAAGGCGATGCTGTTAATACAGCGCGCAAGCCTTGTTCGGCTTTGGGGCAAAATGATGTCAACTGCGATTTCCCTGATTGGGTATTTAAGGTGAAAATTCAAGTGCCTGCCAATTATACAGGCGATAAGTTTATCGTAGAAGCACAAGATCAATTTGATTTGTACGAAGCCAAAGAAGACCCCGCAGGAAGTGGCACATTCACGGCCTTTAGTAGCCTTGGTGCCGCTACGGAGTCGGATAAAGATACCATCAATATCAAACCAAACGCAGGGCCAGATCAAACTTTGGCGTGTAGCAATGGTAGCCTCCCCGCCACTATTCAATTAACAGGAACTCCTGCCAACGGTACGTGGGCGGCCTTGGCATCCAACCCAGCGGGAATGTCCGTGAGCAACGCAGGCTTAGTGACGATTACCAACGCCGATGCCCAAGGAAAAAGCTATAGCTTTGTTTATACATTGAATGGATGTAAGGATACTTTACAAATTACGGCGGCCGTTTGTTGCGTCAAACCAGTCGCAGCGGTAAGCCCTAAAACCCAAACCATTTGCTCGGGAGCAACGGCTTCGGCTTATGCGGCAACGCCAAGTACGGGCGTAGAATACAAATGGTTCGGGCCTTTGACTGATACTACGGGGGCATTTGGAACGGCCATTTCGGGTCAAACGAATGCTAGCTTTACGCCATCAGGTACGGCGCTCACCATCACTGGTACCAAGTATTTTGCAGTGATTGTCAATACAACAGGCAACACAACCTGTTCGGATACGGCTTTTGTACAATTAATAGTTAATCCCAAACCTACGCCTGTCAACTTTGCAGCAGCAAGTGTTTGTGTGGGAGCCGAAGTCACCTATCCAGATCCATCGGGTACAAATGGTACTTGGACAGGGCCTGGAGTGACAGATACAGGAACGGAGGCAACGGTGAATACGACCACGGCATTGACCCAATTGGCAGCGACAGCACCAAAAACGTTCTACATTTATTACACCCAAACTACAGCAGGCTGTACGCAAAAAGACAGTGCTGAGATTACGGTAAAAGCGCGTCCAGTGGTAACAATCTCTGGGCCAACGACGGTTTGCGAAACGGGTCTGCCAGTGAACTTTACGGGCTCGCCAGCGGGTGGCACGTTTACGCTTCCTCAAGGTTTCCCTGCGGGTGCAGCTACTCAAAACGGAAGTACGCTGACGTTGAACCCAGGGTTTAATATCGCAAGCCTTACCTTTAGTTATAGCTATACGGACGCAACAACAAGCTGTTCAGCAAGTGCTAGTCATTCAATCACAGTCAATCCAAAACCAAACGCGGGTCAAGACCAGACGTTGGCTTGTGCGAACCCAACGACAAACACGTTGACAACTAGCACGACCTTGTCGCCAAGTCCAGGGGGTGGAACGTGGGCACAATTGGGCACAACGCCAGTGGCAGCGACGATTTCGGGTAACAGCGTTTCAGGCATGACGGTGGCAGGGACGTATCAGTTTATTTATACGACCACGGCAGGTTGCAAAGACACCGTAGCGGTGATTGTTCAGCCTTGCGCAGGTTGTGTAAAACCAAACGCAGGCCCTGACGCGGCGGCGGTATGTCAGCCAACGAGTACGTCGAAATTGACGGCAGTAACATCGGGCGGTATGTGGGCACCGATTGGCAGCCCAGCCAACCCATCAGCTGCGAGCATCGACGCAAGTGGTAACATCACGGGCTTGTCAGCGGCGGGTATTTACAAATTTGTATATTCGGTAACATCTGGCGGACAAACGTGTACGGACACGGCGCAGGTGGAAGTGAAAGCCAAGCCAGTGATTGCCGACGGCAGCGCGACGATATGCGCAGGTGAATCGGTGGACTTGATTTCTAAGATTGTGAATTATAACACTTACCAAGGCCAAGTGTGGACAGTCGGCACAGCCAATGGCACAGTAGTGACTACGCCATCGTCGGTGAAACCAACGGGTACAACGACTTACGTCTTGGTAGCGCAAAACGCGGCAGGTTGCAAAGACACTGCGCAAGTAGTAGTGACAGTTAATCCAAAACCAAACGCAGGTCAAGACCAGACATTGGCTTGTGCGAACCCAACGACAAACACGTTGACGACGAGCACGACCTTGTCGCCAAGTCCAGCGGGTGGAACGTGGGCACAATTGGGCACAACGCCAGTGGCAGCGACGATTTCGGGTAACAGCGTTTCAGGCATGACGGTTGCAGGTACGTACCAGTTTATTTACACGACCACGGCAGGTTGCAAAGATACCGTAGCGGTGATTGTTCAGCCTTGCGCAGGTTGTGTAAAACCAAACGCGGGCCCTGACGCGGCGGCGGTATGTCAGCCAACGAGTACGTCGAAATTGACGGCAGTAACATCGGGCGGTACATGGGCACCGATTGGTAGTCCAGCCAACCCATCGTCTGCGAGCATCGACGCAAGTGGTAACATCACGGGCTTGTCAGCGGCGGGTATTTACAAATTTGTATATTCGGTAACATCTGGCGGACAAACGTGTACGGACACGGCGCAGGTGGAAGTGAAAGCCAAGCCAGTGATAGCAGACGGCAGCGCGACGATATGCGCAGGTGAGTCGGTGGACTTGATTTCTAAGATTGTGAATTATAACACTTACCAAGGTCAAGTGTGGACAGTCGGCACAGCCAATGGCACGGTAGTGACTACGCCATCGTCGGTGAAACCAACGGGTACAACGACTTACATCTTGGTAGCGCAAAACGCGGCGGGTTGCAAAGACACGGCTCAAGTAGTAGTGACAGTTAATCCAAAACCAAACGCAGGTCAAGACCAAACATTAGCTTGTGCGAACCCAACGACAAACACGTTGACGACGAGCACGACCTTGTCGCCAAGTCCAGCGGGTGGAACGTGGGCACAATTGGGCACAACGCCTGTGGCAGCGACGATTTCGGGTAACAGCGTTTCAGGCATGACGGTTGCAGGGACGTATCAGTTTATTTACACCACTACGGCAGGTTGCAAAGACACGGTAGCAGTGATTGTTCAGCCTTGTGCGGTTTGTACTAAACCGAATGCAGGAAATGACCAAACATTGGTGTGTGGTAGCGGTGGAGTTTCTCCAACAACTGCGACCTTAGCCCCAGTTACGACGGGCGGCGTTTGGAGTGTAATGGCCTCTAATCCTGCCGTTGCAACTATTTCAGGAAATGCCGTATCAGGAATGACTGCGGTTGGAACGTATAAATTTATTTACTCGATAACAAGCGGTGGACAAACCTGTACAGATACCGTACAAGTAGTGGTGCCAACCTGTGTACAAGAGCCAGTAGCTTGTACGATGAGTATGACCGCAACGCCTGGAAGCTGTATTCCAGCAACGGGTACTTACACGCTGACAGGAAAACTTACCTTGAGTAATCCACCAACGTCGGGAACATTGACTGTAAGCGTAGGAGGTGTTGAGCAGGTGTTTAGCGCACCATTTACAAGTCCGATTAATTACACATTGTCAGGACTGCCATCCGACGGTCAGGCGCAGGTTGTTACCGCCGCATTCTCGGCAGATGGAGCTTGTAAATCATCGTTGACGTATTCGGCGCCAGCCAATTGTAAAACCAACCCATGTACTACTACCCTCACAGCAGTGCCAGCGGCTTGTAATCCAACCACAGGTCTGTATGAGTTGAATGGTAGCGTAAGCTTTACAAATGCCCCAACGACAGGTACAATGACAGTAACGGTAGATGGACAAAGCCAAGTGTTTAACGCACCATTTACCAGTCCTCAGGCATACAACATCAAAAATTTGATGAGCGATGGGTCGGGTCACTTGGTAACAGTGAAATTTAGCGCCGATGGAAGTTGTGTAGGCTCTGCCACCTATACGGCACCTGCCAACTGCCGTACCAATGAATGTGGGGTTTCGGTGACAGCTATTCCTGGAAACTGTATTCCCGCATCGAATACCTATTCCGTAAGCGGAATCATTACGGTTGCAAACGCCCCTGCAACGGGTACAATGACCGTGACAGTAGGAGGTAAGAGTCAAGTCTTTACTGCACCATTTAGTGCCAGCCAAACCTACAGCCTTGCAGGGTTAGTAAGTGACGGAGCGCAGCATCAAGTGAAAGTAAGCTTCTCGGCGACGTCGATTTGTAGCGCTACTGCCACGTACAAAGCACCGCAGAATTGTTCAACAACCCAACAATGTGCCATTAACGTATCCGTAGAAGGAACGTTGTGTAATACAACCACGGGTAGTTATACATTGAATGGAGTAGTTAATTTTGTGAGTGCCCCCACCACAGGTACGCTGACCATCGTAGCAGCAGGTAAAACGTTGACTTTCAACGCACCGTTTTCAAGTCCAATGTCGTTCTCTTTGACAGGTTTAACGGGAGCAGGCAACCAAACAGTAACAGCCTCGTTTAGCGCCTCTAGCTGTTCTGCTACCACTACTTATGCACAGCCAAATTGTGGTTGTGTGCCGTCTAATCCAGCCGTTTTAGTGTCAAGTGTAACGGCTTGTTTGAACGATACTTTCCCAACGCTTCGTGCCACGGTGATTGGTCAAGCTACGATTGACTGGTTTACATTACCTTCGGGAGGTGCGCCAGTAGCGGTTGGTACGACGAGCTTCAAACCCGCAGGAAATGTCACAGGAACGGTTACGTTTTATGTACAAGCCCGTAGTACCAACGGAACGTGTGCAGGAGAAGTAAGTGAACGAATTCCTGTAACGGTGACGGCTCAAAACTGCTTGGTAGAAATTGACTTGGCACTGAAAAAGTTGATTAGTAAGAAAATCGCTCAAGTGGGCGAGGAGCTAACTTATACCATCAAAGTTTATAACCAGTCGGGCAATGCTGCCACCAACGTAGCGGTAACAGATACTTTACCAACGGCGGTGCAATTTGTGGCCAATAGTTTTGCGGCAAGTCGAGGGTCAGCTACCCTGACGGGCAACATCATAAACTGGTCAATTGGAAATATTGCAGCCAACGGAGATACCGTCACGCTGACTTACCGCGTGAAAGTACTGCAACCTGGTTTGTACTTCAACAAGGCCGAGATTACGTCGGCAGGTGAAAAAGATGTGGATTCAACCCCAGGCAATAACCAAGACGCAGAGGACGATTTAGACCGTCAGTGTTTTACAGTGCCAATTCCATTGTGTAGCGGAAGCAAAGTAGAAGTGAGCATTGGAACCAACTACACGGGCGTGAGATGGTTCAAAGATGGTCAAGAATTGACGACTTTGGCGGGTCAGCACGTGGTATTGTTGGATGCCGTAGGAAATTACACCTACACTGCCACCAACGGCGGATGTCCAACGGGAGGATGTTGCCCAATCATCATCCAAGCGGGTACCAACTGCTGCTCAGATCAACTTTGCGTACCATTTACCACGCGTAAGATTAAGAAGTAATTGTGCATCGGAGTTGCTCAATTGTGTGTTGGGGTTGCTCACAACCCCAACGAGCATCCGATTATTAAAAGATAGTTTTCATAACGTTGAGTAAGAAGAAAAAACAGCCCGTCAGCATTGCCGACGGGCTGTTTCGTATAAAAACTAATCTGAAAATAATAAATTTACGACGCTTTGGGTTTCAATAAAGACTGTACTAAATCAGCCCCTAAGTAGCCCAGCAATGTACCATAAGGTACCATGGTTTGCCACTGAGATTTGATAGGGCATGTGCCAGTGACACAGCCAATTTCTTTCCAATACAAATAGCCGCCCACAGCGCCAATGCCCGCGCCAATCCATGCCCAGTTGAGGTTACTTAATTTCTTCATAAACGGTTTCTTCGTGAAGTGGAGTTTTTGATTGACGGTAATTGGGTGAAGCACACCCGTTTGCGCCACAACAACCGACATTTAATGCCGCTTGGAGGGCAAACAATCCCCCCATAAGACCCAACAACGGCTGGTGGTCGGCAAAGGCCGAGTAAATGAGCCAAAGCCCCATGCCCATGCGTAACATCCGCATTATATCCCAATTTTTAAGTATTGCAGGCATTTGATTGTTTTTTGTTAAAAATGTGTATTTGAACTTTTTGCCCCTTGCAAATTTGCTCCTTGCCTTTTGCCAACTTCCCTAATAAGGCCAACTCATCATGCCGCCCGAGAGGTTATAGACCTTTTCAAAGCCCATATTACCCATCAATTGGCAAGCTTGACCGCTGCGATTGCCACTGCGACAATAAACAAAATACGTTTTGCTTTTGTCCAATTTAGCAATATTTTGTTGAAAATCCATTCTCATAAGGTCGATGTTCACCGCCCCTTTCATGGCTTCTGAACGAACTTCAGCGGCTGTTCTTACGTCGATAATTACGGCGTTAGGTGTTTCTGATAGTAATTGTTTGAACGTAGCGGCGTTTACGTTTTCGTAATTTTTCTTGGTTTTAAAAAAGCTAAACATGGCTTTGTAATGGTTGAGATTGTGAATGTATGGCACAAAGGTCAGGAAGAAAACAGCCTAAAAGCGTGATATTTGTTACACATGAGTAGAAATCGTACCAAAATAAACTTAGAGCAATGTTAAACTCGAATGAAAAAAACACAAACCCCATGAAATCCGCCTTATCTTTGCGTTTTGTTTTTGGTCTTATAGCTCTCTTTTTCAGTTGTACTATGTCGCGTTCTCAAACCGTCATTCCTCTTTGGCCCGATGGACAAATTCCCAATGACCTAAAAAATCGTAGCATTCAGGAAAAAATCGAAGTCGGAAATGACGGAGTTCTGCGCATTAGTAACATTGTGCTACCTACGCTGTCGGTCTATATGCCCGAAAAGCCGACGGGTGCAGCTGTGGTAATTTGCCCAGGGGGTGGTTATCGCATTGAAGCTTCTGGCCACGAGGGTGTGGATGTGGCGCAGTGGTTTAATAGTTTTGGGGTAACGGCGTTTGTGTTAAAATACCGTTTGCCTGACGATGCCCTTTGGGCCAACAAACACGAAGTCGCGCTCCAAGATGCGCTCAAAGCCATGCAGTTGGTGCGTAGCAATGCCACCAAATACAAAATAGACCCCAATCGTATTGGCATCATGGGCTTCTCAGCAGGAGGGCATTTGGCATCCACGGTAAGCACGCATTGGCAATCAGCGCCTTCTATGACAGGGCTGAAAAACCTCCCCAACGCCGAAATTTGCAAGCCTAACTTTTCGATTTTGATTTATCCCGTGATTAGTTCGGGGCCTTTCAAACACGCAGGTTCGTTTGAGTTGTTGTTGGGTAAAAACCCGTCTGCCGAACAAATGGACTATTACTCTAGCGAAAAGCAAGTGACCGAAAAAACACCGCCTACGCTTTTGGTACATGCCACCGACGACAAAGGTGTACCCGTAGAAAACAGTTTGATGTACTACGATTCCCTAAGAAAGCTTAAAATTCCTGCTTCTATTTTGGTATATGAAAACGGCGGGCATGGCTTTGGACTGGGCAAAAAACAAAAAGGCTCAGTCAAACATTGGCCCGACGGCTGCCAAGCGTGGATGGAAGGAATGGGGCTGCTCGAACCGAAAAATTAGAATTAACGCACTATATTTTTGATAAAGTGTGACTTTTATAGCCCTTCCTGCAACTAATACTTCAAAACACATTAAGCCTTTATTGTTGTGGCAAAAGTTTCGTTGCAGGAAGAATTTTTACGGCTAATAACTACCCAGCAAAAGCTAATTCATAGCCTTTGCAGCCTTTATTTTTCCCAAAGCGAAGACCGAAAAGACATGTTTCAGGAAATCGTTCTTCAGCTTTGGAAGTCATTTCCTTCGTTTAAACATCAGTCCAAAGAATCCACTTGGATATATCGAATTGCGCTTAATACCATCTTTACGAAGCTGCGAAAGGATAAGTCGCGCCCAAAAAACGAGCCTTATTCGGACGATGTGTATCAGATTTCGGAGGCAACCAATTCGCTCGAACTAACGCAAGCCACCCAGGAACTTTACTTAGCTATTGAGCAACTTTCCGATTTGGATAAGGCCATCATTACGCTTTATTTGGAAGAATATAGCTACGACGAAATCGCAAGTATTTTGACCTTGAGTCGCACCAATGTCAGTACCAGAATCAATCGAATTAAAGCAAAACTCGAACGAATTTTAAAAACCAATGGCCATGAATTTAGATGAATTAAAACCACTGTGGGAGTCTTACAAAACGCAGGTAAACGACCAGTCGGAGTGGAGTGCTGCGGAGCTTTCGCGACTCATCCAACCCCGTCCTGCACCAGTGCTTTGGTACCAAAGAGTCCAGCGGCCTTTGCTCCACTTTTGCGTAAGTTGTTTTCTGATGGGCATTACTTCTGGTTGTTAAACTCATAACCCTTTTTCACATGTTGGCATATATCATTTGGGATATTTATCCCGACCTCATCACTATTGACTTTTTGGGAAAGACTTTACCGATTCATTGGTATAGTTTGTTGTTTGCTTTTAGCTTTTTGGTAGGAAAATCGCTGATTACCTTCATTTTTCAAACCGAAAAAGTGGACGCCTCCAAAGCCGATTCTTTGTTGATTTATGTAGCAGTTGCTACCGTCATCGGTGCTCGTTTGGGGCATTATTTATTCTACGAATGGGAGCTTCTTTTTTCCCAACCCAAGGAATGGTTGTTGTCGTTGGTGAGCCTGCCTTTCTTCGGCTTGGCCAGCCACGGGGCTATTATCTCCATTATTTTGGCCTTGATTCTTTACAGTCGGAAGGCAGGTAACCCTTCATTTTTATGGTTGGCTGATCGGATTGTCATTGCGGTTGCGTTAGGAGGGGCGTTGATTCGAACTGGAAATTTGTTCAATTCCGAAATTTATGGCAAACCTACCGACATGCCTTGGGGATTTGTTTTTGTCCACGAAACTGACTTTCGTTTATTGCCCCTCGTTCCCCGCCATCCTACCCAACTCTACGAAGCCTTTTTCTGCCTATTTTTATTCGCATTGACTTTTTATTTATGGAAACAAAAAAGGCAAGCATTGCCAGAAGGAACCATTTTAGGGTTGTTTTTGATGTTGCTTTTTGGCTTTCGTTTTATGGTTGAATTTCTTAAAAATCCACAGGAAGATTTTGAAAATGAGATGATTGTAAATATGGGGCAATGGCTCAGTTTACCTGCTATTTTGATGGGAATCTTTGTGCTGGTTTATTCCCAAAAGCGACGAGTGACTGCTGTGTGGGATAAGTAGTAAAGCAATTGTAGATTTAGTCAAGGCAACAAAAAAGCCCCGACCTTGCAGTCGGGGCTTTTTTGTTGATACACAATTCTGTTTTACGGTAGCTTCACTACTTTAAGCGTAGTGTGCTTGTCCGAAGTAGAAACTTTCAAAAGATAAACGCCCGTTTCGAGCCCTTTTGTTTCCATCTCTTCCAAGTGAGCGTGAGTTTCAGCCACAAACGAGCGACTTAACACTTCACGGCCTGTAACGTCTGTTAAGCTGGTTTGCACCGATTGACCTTTGCTATTTTGTACTTTTAAGCGAAGAACGTTTGAAATTGGATTAGGCATCACTGTTGCGAAAGTCCCGTTATCGCTTATCTGTTGCCCGTTCTCTGCTGCCCTAGCTGCTCCAATACCTACACCATCTTTCGATTGGATACGGAACCAATATTCTTGGTAAGCAAGCACGTTGCCTTGGGCCTTACGCGTAGCGGGGTAAATACTTCCCCAGCCTTTCATATCCCAATAGCGAATACCTAACTTATACAATCCTTTTGGCAAACCAGCGTCATACACGTTTTGTCCGCTACCGTTGTCTTGGTAAAATCCATAGGCAGGATGGTTTTGGGCATAAAGTTCGGTCCAGCCCTCGCGGTTGGCGTACATGAAATAAGGGGCGTTGTTTTCGTGGGTGTTAAACGAACGAACCACGCCCATTTCGGGAGTTGCTAACATATCAAACGTCAACGAACCATCTGTGCCCAAACCACAAGCTTCCACATTGATGGTCCAGTAGCGGGGCGCGATTTTGTTGGCATTCTCCACAAAATACAAAGTCGGGTTTTGCTGCGTACTCTGTTCTAATTCTGGACCGCCGTCTCGGGTGATAAACTGGCTCGTCCATGCCGAACGGTCGTTGGTTTTAACGGCCGATTTTGATTCACCAATGTTGATGAGTGTCACCGCAAAAGCATTCCAGTAAACGTCGATTCGTGCACTTTCGGCGCTTTGACAGCCTCCTTCAAAGATACATTTCGCCCAGTAGGTTTGTTTGGTTACATTGTTAAAGGCTACTTCAAAGCTTGGCGTATTTATGCCTGTGTTCCAAGAAGTGGTGCTTCCCGCTGGGCAATTGGCTGTTATAGTTACGGAAGTTCCCATACACACAATCTGCTGAGACGCAGTCACTACAGGGGCAACCTGAGTAGGCGAAACTGTAAAGGTGACTACGTTACTTTTCTCGCTGACACAGCCGTTTTCGGTTTGACAACGGGCATAATAAGAGGTAGTTTCGGTAGGAACTGTGGTAGGTAAGTTAGGCAATGCGATGTTTGTAGTGGCATTGTACCAAATGGTTTTTAAGCTACCACAAGTTGACTGACCACTGAAACTTGCTGAAGAATTACAACTTCCTGTAGCAGATAATGATGCTGTAGGAGTGGCTGGGATGGTCACTAATTTTAAGCGCATTACTCCCGATTCGCTTTCTACGCAAGAACCAGTTCCACCAGCTTGGCGGCAACGGACGCGGTAGTTATGAAACTGATTGTCGATTAATGCTTGGGGGATTCCTGCACTGTATTCGCCACCATCTACTGAATAAAGAAGGATTTCGCCCGCACCGCAAGTAGCGTTAAAAGTCAAAGTATTGGCTGGCGAACTACAGACTTCTTTTGTCTCACCTGCGGCCACAGTTACTCCATCGACTAGCAAAGACACATTTTGTGGAACAGCAGCGCGGTAATTTATGGTCAAGGTGTAGGTTCCTGTCACGGTCGTTGTACAAGTCACGTCTGAGCACGCCGCTTGGTAGCGGTAGGGTTGGTTGTTGGATGGTTGAGACGTAGGAGCTGTTGTTGACCAATCGCTCCAAGCTCCGTTGCCCGCCTGAACGCGCCAAAATGTTGAACCCGAAACGCAAGATGTGGAAACTGAAAACTGCAAACTGTTAACTGGATTACTGTCAGCGTCGCAAAGTTCGAGTGTTTTACCTTCTTCCAACGGAATGCCCACGTAAGAAATAGCCACGGAAGGTTTGGTATTTACTTTAATCGTACCTGCGCCATTGGCCACGGCACAGCTATTGCCCGTGGTCACGATGCTATAATTTGAGCTACCGCTGTTGGTAGGTGTTCCACTAATGGTAAGTACGTTTCCACTGAGCAAGCTTGTAATGCCGTCAGGTAAACCAGTTACGGTAGCGTTTGTAGCACCTCCGCCTAACGTATAAGTAATGGGTACCATAGGGGTATTGATACAAACGGTTTGGTTTTCAGTAGCCGCGGCCGAAGTAAGTGTCAATGTATGTGCTGGAGAAATTGTCATAGAGCCAGTTGCACTAGCTGTTATACAATTGTTTCCCGTTGTAATGATAGTGTAGTTAAAACTACCACTTTGTGTGGGTGTTCCAGTAATTGTTAGGACTTTGCCAACAACGTTTGCTGTCACTCCGTTTGGTAAACCATTTACGGTTGCTCCCGTTGCTCCACCATCAAATCCGTAGGTAATGTCAGTAATTGGCGTATTTACACAGACAGTTTGAGTGGTAGTTGTAGGAACGGAGGTAAGGTTAATAACGTGATTAGGGTTAACAACGATGGTGCCCGAGCCACTTGCTGTATTACAACTATTTCCTGATGTTACAATAGTGTAGCTAAAAGTGCCACTAACAGATGGTGTACCATTAATGGTTAACACACCTGCTGTAACAGCGCCAGTGACTCCTGTTGGTAGGCCAGAAACGGTGGCATTGGTTGCTCCTCCACCAATTGAGTACGTAATGGCTGTGATGCCATTATCAATACAAAGTGTTTGATTAGAAGTAGCCGTGGCCGAAGTAAGTGTCAACGTATGAACTGGATCGACGGTAATGGTTCCTGTGGCTGTGACAGCTGGAGAACAACCGCCCGAAGTAGTTACGGTATAATTGAACGGACTACCCACGGCAGTGGTTGGACTGCCACTAATGGTGAAGACACCTGCATTGAAAATTCCTGTTACGCCATCAGGGAGACCTGAAACGGTCGCACCCGTTCCACCGCCACCGATGGCGTAGGTAATGGGTGTGATGGCAGTTGTGGCACAAACTGTTTGCACATTACTACCTACTGCTGACGAAAGTGTAATCGTTGGATCAGCACAAAGGTTCAATCCGATCAGAATTGGGTCGTGATCCGATGAGCGGAAAACGTCATTACTGTACAAACTTGTTTGATGGTTTACTGATTTAAATTCAAGGTTATAATCTAATGAGGTAGGTTCGTCGGCATTGATGTGCCACTTTTCAGCGCCAGTTACCTGACTTGTTAGACTAGAACTACCCAAAGCGTGGTCAAGCGAACCAAATTCACCCCCAAACAAATAAGAATAAGAAGTAGGATTTAACAAGTTGCTGTATCCACTTGAAGCAAAAGTCGTCATTGGCTCTTCTTTGGCATAAGCATTAAAGTCACCAATGAGTAAATAGTCGGGGTCGTTGGTGCTTGTTGGTTTTGTCGCTAACCAAGCTAGTAAATCTTGGGCTTGACGAGTACGAGTGCCATTAGACAAGCCCTGCCCGTCGTTGGCATCAGCATCGCCTGTTCCACCCGAGCTTGAGCCTTTTGATTTAAAGTGGTTGACAACCAACGTAAAAACGGCGCCGTTTGATTTTTGACGAATGGTTTGAGCCAAAGAACTACGCCCCACAGAAAGGTATGAACCTGTGCCATAATTGAGAGGAATCGCTGCAGAAGTACCAACCAATTCTACCGCCGCAGGTTTGTAAATCATTCCAACTGTAATTTGGTCGGTTGCAATATCTCCTGAGCGAACAAAATCGTATGTACCACTGGCCGTGGCAGCGTTGAGTCCGTTGACAAGGTCTTGAATGGCACTAGCGGGGCCGTCGCCATCATCTTCCAATTCCATCAAACCTACCACATCAGCACCGCCTGTTACAATACCATTGATAATCTTATCCCGTTGACGGTTAAATTCATTGAGGTTATCAGCACCACGAGAAGTAGGGAAACCGCCGCCAGCTCCGTTGCCATTGAAATAGTTAAGGATATTGGCACTTCCTACTTTGAGTGTTGCAGCCCCTAGTGAAGGTGGCGTTGCAGGGCGAGCATTGGTAGCAATAAAGTTAGGACTGGTCAAGGTTTGGATACGATACCCTTCAAAACGATGGTCGAGGACACCCGCAAGTTCTTCGACTTCGTCGCCCGTACGAAGGGTATTTGAAGCACTCAATGGATTACCGCCTCTCCCAAAAATAATCGGGTCAAGGTTTTGTGAACCTTGGCCATCATCTAGGATAATTATACGCTTTGCATTTTCTTCCTGATGAGTAGCATATCCAGATACACTCGGTGCATTGAACTGGGTATATTGGTCTAAGCGGGCATCAGTGCCAGGTTGATTGTTGCCACCACCCGAAGATAATGTAAGTTGCCCAAAACGCCCCAAAGTAAAATGGTCAGTAACGGCTAAGTTTCCAGATGCTGCTTTTATTACAACGCGCATTCCTTCGTACCGTTCCCAATCAGCGACATTAGTGATGGGTAATTGTACATTTTGAGGCGTAGGAAGTGGGTTGCCTGAGCTTACGATAGAAATAATGGGATTGGTTAATTGAGTCAAACTACTTGAAGTACCTGAGGTAAATTCTGCCACAGTACCTGACACACATACCAAATCACCTACTTGTACATCTACTGCTGGGACTCCGCTGCCTTGGAATACAAAGATACCTTCGGCGGTGTTTGGATTTCCGTCAGAATCAGCGTCTTCTTCTTGCACGTAGAAACCACCTAAGCGAGTAACCCCTCCTGTGTTTTGAAAATCACCCACAACTATCCCACGAATAACTTGCGTACCTGAAAATGAAGTGGTAGCCCCTGTTCCCTGAATGGTAGAAATTAAGGTTGGCGTGGCGCAGTTAACGTCATCGTTGGTTATGGTTCCAAGACCTTGGGCATCACTTACATTTGCTCCTGTAACATTTGTGATGTTGACAAAGAATGTCTCATTCGATTCCCCATCTGTATCACCATTGATTGTCACTGAAAATGTTTTAGTCGTTTCTCCTTCGGCAATGGTTTGTGCTGTTAGCGATTGACTTACGTAATCATTGTTGGCAGCAGTAGCGGTGTTATCGGCGGTTGCAATGTCAAAAGTAACTCCACCTGCGGGTGCTGGAGAAGAAAGCGTCACCGTAAATGTCATGGTAGTCGTTCCAACATTCCCTTCAGTAACTGTTACGTCATTGATAGACAGGTTAGGAACCACTACTGCCGCATCGTCATATGGCGCGAAGGCGATTCCTCTGAATGCAGTATTATTAGGAGCAGTAACGAGTGTTGTCACTGTTCCTGATAGGGTGCCGTTATAACCTGAATTATCAACAAAACTCACCAAAGTGGAGTTACCAGTAGCATACAATGTAACGCTACCTGCATTGACCGTTGCTACTATGCCTCGATACGTTCCTGAAATAGAACCGTTGGCAGTCCAAGTGCCACTTACAAGTGAAAATTTCTTCAATCCCCCTGAGTCATCAGCAACGTACAAGACATCAGGTCCAGCAACTGAAGCATCGAGGTCAACAAAAAAGAAACCATAAGGAGTGAGAGCGGTAGGAATGCCTGGAAGGCCAGTCAAAGTTTGTCCACTCGTAGTTGGAGTACCTGTTCCTACTGTTGCAATTTTAATGTTGGCTGCACCAGAAGAGTGAGATACATAAAGTTGATTATTAATAATATCAATATTACGTATGTTTGTAACGGTGGTACTTAATTGCGTTGAGGTAGTGGCTCCTAAGGTAGTATAGCGTGCGCCTGCATTAGAGGCTGAAGAAGCTGTACCAGCTACCCAAAAATCTGTACCGTTAGTTGTTACAACCGAACGAATATTACTTCCACTAAACCCATCTGTTAGCCCAGTAGAAGCATCAATCGTACCATCATATTTTATTCTTGCAATTGTTCGATTAATAGTACTTGAAGCTGAGGAAGCAATATTTGCTGTTCCGACTTCAGCATCATAACCTGCCACTGTTAAGTATTTAAAATCAACAGAACGCGTCAATGCACCTTCTGAAGTAGCGGATCCTGATAAAACAAGGCGTTTATTTACCCCAATAACAGTAGTGGGTAAAGAAATAGACTGAACGGCTGTTCCTGAAGTAGTGTATTCTTTTAAAAATGTGGCCGTTCCAGTACCACCTAGTGATGCTGCCCCGTCTCCCACTTGCACGATTACAATATTTCCTTTTGTAAATGAAGTTTGAGAAAATACCGTTATTTGAGTAGTAAACATAGAGAGGAGGAAAAAACTTAGTTTCCCCCAAAAGGTTTTTGAATACCTTAACCTAGAAAAATGATGTAGAAGTTGAATCATGGAAATTTAGTTTGATATAAATTGAAGTTACAAATTGATGAAAAGTGTTTTAAGCAAGAAGTAGCCCTAAAACGTGGGCCTAAATTACCTCTAAGTATATTACCGAAATATTATTTTTTGAAGCTAAGCCATAGTGCTAACGCATCATTTGGGAACTATTCAAAAGACGTGATGTACTAAAAATGGGTTAATGGTATGATGATTACAAGTGTAATGGCAACGTGTGACATCCCAAATATACAATCAGTTGGTTATATTTTATGGATATATGCGTACCTATTTTTCAAAATATAATCCAGATAATAGCAAATATCTATACTGCTGCATTCAATTCTTAAAAAAAATCAACCATTTGTTTAAATAATAATATTGTCAATTGGTATTTATCTATTTCTCTTCTCCCTCGTGATTTCCGTAATCAATAAGCCACGAACAAATATACAGATAGGTAACAATCCGAAAATTATGCCTTTTGGTATGTTTTATAACAAAAAAAACATGTTTGTGAATAATCCATAATGTGCTGTAAACCAGTTTGGTTATATAGATAAAAAACGTAAATCTATTGGTAGTTAAAAACGCGTTTGGGTGACATAAATATCGGTGCGACTCTTTCATATTTTTTCCTCTAAAAACTTAGGAGATGTGAATCCATCTTTAAATTTTTATTAACGAATACAGAAACGGCTCGATTGGGCACTTCTGGTAGTTTGGGTAACCAATCAAACTGATGAACCCTAATTACCTACAATAGACAGAGTGGGACTTTTTCTGTGTGTTCACGCATTAGAATTTATTTGTATTTAAAATAATTCTAAATAATTTTTTTGAAATTAGGCTTTCAAGGTTACTTTTGTGCTTCTATTTAGAATTAGTCTGTACTTAAATTGATCTATCTATGAAATATTTGATTTGTACACTTTTTAGTTGGGGAGTTTTGGGGCAGGTGCTATGGGCTCAAAAAGCGGTTATTAACGGAAAAGTGACAGAGAAAATGTCAGGCGCGGTCGTAGGAGCCAGCGTAACTTTGAAGGGCACGGTTAGAGGAGTCCAAACAAATGCCAACGGGGAGTTTGTCATTAAAGGGCTCAAAGAGGGTAGCTACACTGTATTGGTAACAAGTGTAGGATTTGTAAAAAAGGAAGTAAGTGTATCGGTTCAGGAAAATGAAGTAAAAACACTCGCCTTCGAACTAGAGGAAGAAACGTACACCCTAAAAGATGTTCATGTGGTGACAAGCCGAGGGGTAAAAGGCAACGAACACCTAGCTGAAGTTGAAGGGTATAGCATCAACGCAACCAAAAAAAATGAGCTAATCGTTTTAAATAACCTTAATGCCAATTTGGCA
The DNA here is from genome assembly GCF_003711225.1 of Runella sp. SP2. NCBI lineage: Bacteria > Pseudomonadati > Bacteroidota > Cytophagia > Cytophagales > Spirosomataceae > Runella > Runella sp. SP2. The sequence continues at coordinate 640,116 of NZ_CP031030.1, forward strand.
ATGAATAACAGTCGCCAAATTTTTGCCCGTACTCCTGGCATCAGTATTTGGGAAAATGATGGCTCGGGAGTGCAGCTTGGGGTCGCTTCACGAGGCCTAAGCCCTAATCGTTCTTGGGAATTTAATACCCGTATGAATGGCTATGATATTACGCCCGACCCAATGGGCTACCCCGAGGCTTATTATACTCCTCCCATGGAAGTCGTTGATAGGATTGAGATTGTCAGAGGCGCTTCTTCCCTTCAATACGGTTCGCAATTTGGGGGACTGATGAACTTTATTCTACGCAAGCCCGACATATCAACACGCTTTACGGTAGAATCACAAAACACGACTGGGAGCAATGGACTATTCAGTACGTTCAACTACGTAGGAGGTACCGAAGGACGCCTCAGCTACACTGCTTATTACCAAAAACGCCTAGGAAATGGCTGGAGAAACCACAGTCGCTTCAATACAGACCACGCTCACGTAGAATTGAGCTACGCCGTTTCAAATAAACTAAAGATTGGTGCCGAAGCTACGTACATGATGACGGAAATACAACAGGCAGGAGGTCTTACCGATGCTCAGTTTAAAGCCGACGCTCGCCAAAGTCTCCGCTCACGTAACTGGTTTAGTACGCCTTGGTTTATTCCCAGTATAAACGCTGAGTATATTTTTAATACCAAAACAAAGGTAAGTTTCAAAGGCTTCTCTACCATCGCCGAACGCAATAGTGTCGGCAATGTACGTCCTATCACGGAGACTGATGTTCTTACTGCTACTCGACAAGTTGATAGAGATTTTTACACAACCCTCGGGGCTGAATTGCGTCTTTTAACAGATTACAAATGGCTGGGTAAAGAAAATACGTTGGCAGCTGGACTTCGCTATTTTCGAGGTAAAATTGACCGAAAACAACAAGGTCGCGGTACCAATGGCACTACGATGGATTTTGAACTTTCGGAAGGCGACTATCCAAGAAACTTAGATTTTGCCAACGTTAATAAAGCCGCTTTCTTAGAAAATATTTTCCGATTTAATAAACGCTTTTTGATGACTGCGGGGGTGAGAGTTGAAAGCATTCGTTCAACAATGGAAGGGCAATTTGGTCTATCCAATTCGACTCCTGTTTTGCTAAACCCTATCTCCCGCTCTCGCCAATTTCTATTGTTTGGCACAGGCTTTGAGTACCACGTTTCGCCGCAATCAGAATTCTATAGTAATATTTCACAGGCGTATCGTCCTGTCTTAATCTCGGATTTGACTCCACCTGCTACGACCGACGTTATCGACGAAAATTTACAGGACGCTCGGGGGTATAATTTTGACTTTGGATATCGCGGTAAAGTAGGGAATTATCTGAATTTTGACATAGATTATTTTTATGTCAACTACAATAACCGCATTGGAACGATTACTCAAACCAATGCGACAGGGCAGCTGTATCAGTTTAGAACCAATCTTGGCCGTTCGGTGAGTCAGGGACTAGAGGGCTATGCCGAGTTTAACCCAATAGCAGCCTTCTTAAAACAATCAAAAATAGGCTATTTAAGTATCTTTGCATCAGTAGCTTACATCAATGCAACATACCGTGATTTTAAAACAACATCGGTCGTTAATGGCCAAATAGTTGAAACAAACCTAGCAGGTAAGAGAGTTGAAAATGCCCCACGTACCATCAATCGTTTTGGAATTACGTATTCCAAAAAAGGATTTTCGGCGACATGGCAACTTAGCGACATTGGCAAAGCCTACGCTGATGCGGGTAATACTGAGGTACCTAACGCAGCCGCGACAACTGGTGTTATTCCTGCTTATCAAGTGCAGGATTTGTCGGCAAATTATAAATTTTTAAAGCATTACAATGTGAAAGCTGGTGTTAACAACCTGACAGATGCTCGTTATTTTACGCGTCGCGCGGGCGGGTACCCTGGCCCTGGTCTGATGCCAGCCGATGGACGTACTTTTTACCTAAGCGCAGGAGTTAAGTTCTAGCCACAAGTTACTGGTACTTCAAAGGGGGAGTTGATTCAATCAGCTTCCCCTTTGTTCTTTTATTTCCTTAATATTTTCTCAATCGCTTTGCCCTTCGCCAGTTCATCCACGAGTTTGTCCAAATAGCGAATTTTTTGCATCAAAGGGTCTTCAATATCTTCGATTCGATGTCCACAAATAACCCCCGTGATTTTATTAGCATTGGGGTTCATCAAAGGGGCTTGAGCAAAAAACGTTTCAAAATCAGTGCGTTCATCAAGCACTTTTTGAAGGGTAGCCTCGTCGTAGCCTGTTAGCCACTGAATGACTTGGTGCAATTCTTCTTTGCTACGTCCTTTCTTCTCAACTTTCTGAACATAATGCGGATAGACGCCCGCAAAAGCCATTTTATAAACTCGGGTATTGTTCATTTTCTACAAGGTTTCCTTCAACCATCGATAAAATTCATTTTGCCAAACTTGGGCATTTTGGGCGCGGAGTACCCAGTGATTTTCTTCGGGCAGCACCACCAATCGACTTTTGATACCCCTCAACTGCGCTGCTTGAAATGCTTGCAAGCCTTGTTCGAGGGGAACTCGGTAGTCTTTTTCACCGTGAAAAATCAAGATAGGCGTGTTCCATTTAGCGACAAAATTGCTGGGTGAAAATTGACTGTACGATTTTTGAGCTGCCGCATTTTTGGTGTCCCAGTACGGACCACCGTAGTCAAAATTAGGAAACCAAAGCTCTTCGGTAGAGCCATACATGCTGCGAAAATCAAAAATACCATCGTGGGCAATGAAGGTTTTGAAGCGATTGCTGTGCATACCTGCGAGCATAAATGCGGAGTAGCCACCGTAGCTGGCCCCCACGCAGCCCAACCGATTTTTATCGACAAAAGGCTCTTTGCTCACGTTATCAATCGCGGCCAAATAATCTTGCATCACAATACCGCCGTGGTCTTTGCTGATTTGTTCGTTCCATTTCGTACCGTGGCCAGGCATCCCGCGTCGGTTGGGAGCTACGACGATGTACCCGTTGGACGCCATGAGTTGAAAATTCCAGCGAAACGAATAAAACTGAGTCAGGGCGCTTTGTGGGCCACCTTGGCAGTAAAGCAAGGCAGGATATTTTTTGTTTTTGTCAAAATTTGGCGGATAAATCACCCATACCAACATGCTTTTCCCATCCACGGTTTTGACAAATCTGCGTTCGGTTTTGCACATTCCGAGGTTTGCGTAGGCTTCGTCGTTGACGTGGGTGAGTTGGGTCATGGTGCCGCTAGCAATATCCACGGTATATAATTCGCTGGCGTGGTTCATGTCCGCGCGGCTTACGACCAAGGTTTTTCCGCTTTGACCAATGATTCCATTTACGTCAAAATCCCCCTTGGTGATTTGCGTAATGATGGGCATCATTTTGGTCAAGCCAGGATAGGTCACCTGAAACAACTGCGACGTGCCGTTGGTCGCGGCGGTAAAAAACAAGCTACGCCCATCTTCACTCCACTTAAAACCGTCCACGTGTAGGTCGTCGCGCTGGGCGGTGAGGTTCATTTTAGTCGTGCCGTTGCTTACAATAATGTCTTGTTTATCAGATTCGTATCCGTCACGTTTCATTTGTAACCACGCGAGTTGCCCTTGTTGATTAAAGGCAGGTTGAAGGTCATAGCCTTTGTTATCTTCGGTGAGGTTGGTTGTCGTACCTGTGGCTAAATCGTAGGCGTACAAATCCGTATTGGTACTGATAGCGTAGGCTGTTCCAAATTTTTTCTTGGTTACATACACAACTTTTTTCCCGTCGTGACTCCACACAAAATCTTCGTCACCACCGTCGGGTTTGAGCGGGCAGTCGTGGGGCTCGCCTTCCATGAGGTCTTTGGCCGCCCCGCCTCCTGTAGGCGTGAGCATCACGTGCCCAAACTTGCCATCTTCCCATTCGTCCCAATGGCGATAATTGAGTTGGTCATAAATCAGGACGTTACTTTTTGAAAGCTGAGGGTAAGCATCTTTGCCCGTTACTTTCATCACTTTTACTTCTTCACTGCTGATTTTGAACTTTCCATCGGGCGAAATTTTAGGATTAACGAGTAGGTCGTCCACGTTGGTAATGAGTGAGGCATTTCCGCCGCCGATGGGAATAACGTACGTTTTGCTACTACTTTTGTTTTCGTCGATATTGGGCGTGCTGACGCTATAAACGACTGATTTGCCGTCTTTAGAAATTCCTTTACCACTTACCCGCCCCAATTTCCAGAGTTGTTCGGGAGTCAATAGCGTTTGGGCTTGGGCCGTTAAGCCCATGAAGAGTAGCCCAAGGAAGCCTAGATTTTTCATGCTGATTTTCAGGATAATGTTTGACAATCAAAGATAGAAAGGGAAAACATAAAGCCCAAAAAAGCCGTAGTGGTGTAAAATAATAGTAGTCATGCCCTAAGCATTTCCTGAGGCTAACAAGGATGTTTGTAAAGAGAATATGCTCCAATTTTATTAGATTTGTAGAAAACTATCAACTGAAATGGAAACAGTTACGATTAAAATCAAAAAAGAGTATGCCAATAGGATTTTGGAAGACCTCAAAGCCTTAGATGCTATTGATTTTGTGGGAGAGAATCTTACTCGCTCAAAAAAACGCGTTTTCAATGCCATTAGTGTCTCTACCAAAACCTTCAAGTTCAACAGAGACGACGCGAATGAAAGATAAGGTTTTTCTGGATACTAATATCTTGATTTATCTGTATTCCAACGACGATTTATGGAAAAAACAGGTTGTTAGTGAAATCGTAGCCAATACAAACGAAATTATAATTTCTACTCAAGTTTTAACCGAATTTTCAAATATCGGTTTTCGTAAACTTAATCTCAGTTCATTGGAGGTTGCAATCACTTTGGATGAATTAGCCACAAATTGTGAAATCAATATAAATACATTCAAAACCATTAAACAGGCTGTTTTGGTTAAAGAAAAATATCATTATTCTTGGTTTGATAGCTTGATTATTGCAGCGGCCCTTGAATCGAAATGTACTGCGCTGTATTCGGAAGATATGCACCATCAGCAGTTGATTGAAGGTTCTTTGATTATCGTCAATCCTTTTTATATAAAGCCATTGTAAGTCGCCAAAAGCTAGTGTACTTTATCATGCTGTAGCCTCGGTAGAGGCGAAACATTTGTAGTAGCAGCAGGATTTTTTATTTTTTGCTTCGGACGGGTAGCCCTTTAAGCATTTCTACCAAAAGCCTCGGAAAGCCGAAATATTTGTAATAAAAAAAAGCGGAGTCGTCAAACTCCGCTTTTTGGTAAGTACTATTTTTGGTTTTATTACCCTTTCACTATCTCGCTTGCCTGCGCCGTTACGGTAATTTCTGTCCCATTAATGACCAAACTCAACGCCTGAGACGAAAGGTTTTCTACTTCCACTTCGCCTGGGCGAACGGCTACGCGAACCACTTGCCCACGGAAACCAATTCTAAAGGAATAACCTTTCCATTGCTCAGGCAAAAAGGGCGTAAAGGCCAATTTGCCGCCTTGGATACGCATTCCCCCAAAACCCTTGACCACCGACATCCACGTGCCCGCCATACTGGTGATGTGTAGGCCGTCTTCGGTGTCGTTGTTGTAATCGTCGAGGTCGAGGCGCGAAGTACGAAGGTACATTTCGTACGCTTTTTCGTTGTAACCCAACTTCGCCGCCTGAATTACGTGTACGCAAGGCGATAGCGACGACTCGTGTACGGTCATGGGTTCGTAGAAATCAAAATTGCGACGGATGGTTTCGGTATCAAACTCTTCCTCAAAGAAATAAAGCCCCTGTAATACGTCAGCTTGTTTGATAAAACAGCTCCGCAAAATGCGGTCCCACGACCATTTTTGATTGATAGGACGGTGTTCTTTGATGTCTTCAACGGTCAATAGTTCTTTGTCCAAGAATCCATCTTGCTGCAAAAACACTTGTCGCTCGGCATCGTAAGGATAGTACATATTGTCCACAATGTGCTGCCATTTGGCTAATTCCTCCTCACTTAGTGTACCCAACACCGCAGGCTGTACCCCACTGTCGGCTGCCTGCAAACTGCTGACCGCTGACAGCGTATAACGCAAACACCAAGCGGCGAGGTAGTTGGTGTACCAGTTGTTGTTGACGTTGTTTTCGTATTCGTTAGGGCCAGTTACGCCCAGCATCACGTATTTTTTCTTGTCTGCCGACCAGTTGACGCGTTGCGCCCAAAAACGAGCAATTCCTACCAATACATCTAGGCCATACTCAGCCAAGTAAGCTTCGTCGCCCGTGTGACGAATGTAGTCGTGGATAGCGTAAGCAATGGCGCCGTTGCGGTGAATTTCCTCAAACGTAATTTCCCATTCGTTGTGGCATTCTTCGCCCGTCATGGTCACCATCGGATACAGTGCTGCACCGTTGTTGAAGCCCAGCATTGCGGCGTTTTCAATGGCCTTTTGGAGATGCTTGTGGCGGTAAACCAAGAGATTACGCGCTACTTTTTGGTCGGCCGTAGCGAGGTAAAATGGTAAACAATACGCCTCCGTATCCCAGTAGGTACTACCGCCGTATTTTTCGCCCGTGAAGCCTTTCGGGCCAATATTGAGGCGGGCGTCTTCACCCGTGTAGGTTTGTTCGAGTTGGAAAATGTTAAAACGAATCCCCTGCTGAGCAGCGTCAGTGCGACTGTCCGAATCGCCTTCGATGATGATGTCGTTTTGTGCCCAACGCTCGGCCCATGCTTGGGCTTGTTCGGCTTTCATTTGCTCAAAACCTTTGGCCGAAATCCGTGCGATATAGGCTTTGGCGTTGGGAAGGAGGTCGTCGATGGCGTGGTTCAACGAAGCCAAGTTAACGGCGTATTTGTACAACGTGATCTCTTCGTTGGCTTTGGCTTTTAGCTCAATTTTGCACGCAACATATTTCGCAGACTTAACAGGTTTGCTTTGGAAATCAACACTTTCTCCGTTTATGAGAATGTCAATTTTCATTCCTGTACATACGTTGAACAACTCCGTTTTGAACGGGGTGTCTTTCGTACGCATCTCAAGATACGCTTCGCCAAAAGCGGTTTCTTTGTGGATTTCGTCCCAAAATTTCTCGCCGTAATTGGAGTCTTTGTTGCTAATATCACCATCGAGCGAAGGCGTCAGGGTGATAGTGCCGTCAAAATTAAGCGGCGTTACCAAATAGCGAATCGCTCCCGCTTCGTCGTCAACAATGCTGCAAAAGCGTTGGGCTTGAACGCGCACCTGTTTGCCGCTGGCGAGGGTAGCCACGAAAGTACGCTCCAAAATACCCTCTTTCATGTTGAGCACACGCGAGTAATCCGAAACGGTGCAGGTTGCCAAATCGAGCGTTTCCCCCTCAATGTCAACGTTGACGCCAATCCAATTGCAAGCATTGAGGACTTTGGCAAAATAGCGCGGATAGCCGTTTTTCCACCAACCTACGCGGGTTTTGTCGGGATAAAAAACCCCTGCAACGTAGTTTCCGAGAAGAGTTTTGCCAGAAAATTGTTCTTCAAAGTTGCCTCGCTGACCCATGCGGCCGTTGCCAAGGCTGGTAAGACTTTCGGTGATTTCGTTGTATTCAGGATAAAATCCTTCTTCGATAATGCACCAAGGGTCGTGTTTTATGTAATTTTTCATCGTTAGAAGAGCCCACCCACTAGGGAAAGTGTTTAATCAGACCCCAAAATTAGGCATTTCGGGCGAGGGTTTTTATAACGATTTTTTCAATAATTAGTGGCGAGTTACCTTTTCGTGTTTACCACTCACTCAAACCTGCCGAAAATAAGAGCGTGGCTTTGGCTTTTTCGTACTTCGATTTCATGGATTCGAGCTTCACTTTCAGTTCATTGAGTTTCGACTCGCGCATGTTCAGTTGAAGTAGTTGGGTTTCTCCAATGGCAAACCGCTGCTCGTCGGCCCGTAGTACTTGGGCTTGACGTTCAATGGCAACTTGCTGGTTTTGAATTTGTTTTTCGAGGTTCAGCACTTCGTTGTACGATGCCTGGACGTCGTTGTTGATTTCGCGACGAACTTGCTGGAGTTCGAGGTTATTTTGAGCTTGTTTGATGCGGATAGTTTCGAGTTTACCGCGTTCTTTACGAAATAGCAACGGCATCGAAAAATCAACGTTCAGCTTGTAAAAAGCAGGAAACGGCCCCGTATTGGGTATTTCGAGCCCCGTGATAAAGCGGTGTGTATAGTTGAGCGACGACAGCCCAATGTCGAATTTGGGTTTGAGCATTTCGCGCCCTAAACGCTCGTCAATACGTAATTGCTGGGTTTTAATGTCCAACTTTTGAATTTCGGGATGTTTTTGTCGGGAAATGTCCAATAGTTGTGTAAGCGTATTGCTATCAATGCGTTGGGCAGGACTAAGCTGAGGAACGGCATTGCTGGGTAACTCACGCGGGCCATTGTTGTCGTCCCACAAATAATTTGACAGAATGAGGCGGGCATTTTGAAAATCTACCAAGGCTTGGTCGAGCATAATTCGTCGGTCGAGGAGCGTAACTTGGGCATCGGCGGTATCCACAGCGGGTAAGTCGCCTTGCGCTACGCGTTTTTTGACCAAATCGTACCGTTGTACGGCCAAGTCGTGAAATTCTTGGACGAGGGCGTAGTTTCGGTACGCAAAGTACCACGTCCAGTACTCTTTGGCAGCTGAAAGTATCAATTTATTGACCAACTTAACGCGTTCTACTTCGGCCATGTTCTGAAACAAACGGGCGTTTTGGAGGGTTGCACGGCGTTCGTCGATAACAAATCGCTGCAAGACGGGAACGGTGAAACCTACGTAACTAAGACCGTCGATGGGGGTACGAATATCGGTGCCCAGCACGTCGCCAACGTTCCGTTCAAAACCCGCTTTTACGTCAATTCCTCCCCAATAAAGGGGTACTTTAAGCTGGTTGTCCCAAAAGTTAAAATAGGCTTTGTTATCAAAAAATTTACGGTCAAAATTAGCTTCTAATTTTGGGTCAAAGCCTCCTTTGGCCATCAAGAGCTCAGCTTTGGCTTGGTCAGATAGGTTGTTGGCTTGCCGCAGTACGGGGTGGTTTTTGGTCACCAACTCATAAAAATCGCGGTAAGAAAACACCTTGCTTGTGTCGGTCTGTGCCCATATAGGTGAAAAACCCACGAAGCAAAGTAGAACAACAAATAACTTTATGACGAATTTCATCGATGTACACTTTTTATTTTTTTTCATTCCGACCAAGGACAGTGCCGCCCGTGCGGAAATTTAGCTTTTTGCTTACAGTTTCGTCGGGTTGTGAGCAACCCGACGCACGCTATTGTTGATTTGTGAGCAACCCGACGCACGTAAATTTGCCCCTTGCGAATTTGCCCTTTGCCTCTTTTTATTTTTTCTCCTTCTCTTCCATAGGTAAAATATCGCTGAGGTAGTCAGGCGGGAACCCGTTGAGTTGGCGCCATACTTCCCACCAAATTGGGACGTCTTTGAGCATCACAAAACCATTCACCCCCGAACCAATGCGAAGCTGATCGGGCCATTTGTCGTTTTCGTTACCCTCGTGGTCTGACTTGATAAGGAGACGGTACTCCCCGTTTTTACTGTTGACGCGGTCAACAATGGCTACTGTTCCGCCAAAAGTTCCGACTGAAGTACCAGGCCAGCCCGAAAACTGTAACGCAGGCCATCCGTCAAATTCTAACCGTACGTGGCGGCCAGGTTGGATAAGCGATAAATCCATTGCTTTTATGTATAATTCGACTGCCAAGTCGGGTTTATCGGGTTGTAATGTTACAATGGATTCTCCCTCTTTGATTGTTTCACCAATCCCTGCTTTCAGGGTTTTGACGATATACCCATCTTGGGGAGCATGAACGACGTATTGTTCACGACGGATGCGGATATTTTCGTATTTGTTTTTAAGTTTTGATAATTCAGATTCTCCATCGGCGAGGCTTGACAAAGCTGAACTACGGTCTGAGAAAGATTTGGCAATATCTTTCTGATACTCAGCTTGGACAGAACTAAGCTCAATTCGGGCATTGATGAGTTCATTGCGTGAAATAGCTAACTTCTGGCTTTGAGATACAACTTTTGCTTGGTCTTCTTGAAATTTTACACGGCGACTCTCCAGGTCCACCAACGAAATCGTTCCGTCTTTGTACATGGCTTCGCCGCGTTCAAGGCGTTCTTTGGTTATATCAAAACCGCGAGTTATTGCGACAAGGTCAGCACTATCACTTCTTACTTTGAGTCCAGATTGGAGAAGTTTATTTCGAGTTTTTTCTAAGCTCAATTGAAGCCCTTGTCGTAATGCAGAAATCTGATTGTCTGTGGCTTGAATTTTGGCATTATAAGCATTGATGGCCTCTTGTTTGGCTTGGATTTGCTCCTGTGTTCTGACGAGCACTTGGGGGTCAAAATAATCGTCTTTGATTTCGGAAATAGTTAAGAGTGTATCGCCTTTTTTAACGTAATCGCCTTCCCGAACGTGCCAATGTTGAATTTGTCCAGCTACGGCGTTTTGAATGTTTTGTGGTCGGTCTTTGGGCGTAAGTGCGGTGACGTAGCCTTTTCCGTTGATGTTTTGTTGCCATGGCAAAAACATCACCAGAACTAAAACAATGACAATACCCAAAATCCAGCGATACACAATTCGGGCAGTTTTGGGCGAATGGAGCGTATGAAGTGAGTTGACTTCGTTTTCGATGGCGGGTACATTGACCCGCTGTTTTGATATATTGAGCATGGTCTTAGTTTTCGAGCGTTGCAACGTGCTTTAATACAGTTTTATAGGGGCCTTCGGCAAGTATTTGGCCTTCTTCCAAGACCACAACACGGTCACAGGCACCCATGAATGCAGGGTCATTGGAAAGCACTACGAGCGTCCACTCATGAGAAGGGTCAGTCAAAAACTCAATGATTCGGATGCGTTCGCTGCGTTCTATTTGCCGAAGGGCATCGGTATATAAGAGCAATTTAGGCTGAGTGAGCAAACAACGTGCAAGGGCTATTTTGGTGACAAAACTCAGCGAGAAATGGCGCCCTCCCGAAATAATGGAGGTAGCAAGGCCATCGGGTAATTGGGCAATTTCTTCAGTAAGGTGTAATTTGTCTAAGGCATCTTTGACGCGTTCCAACGTAATTCCTGCCCGCCCCATGGTCAGATTTTCGAGAATAGTGCCGTCGAAAATTTCTTGGTTGGGAAAGTTCATACTCAGGTAGTTCCTAAGGGTGGTGATGTCTAAGTCGTGCATAGAAATCCCGTTGTAAATAAGGCTACCTTCATACTCAGTGAGTACCCCCGAAAGCAATTTTAGAAGGGTATGTTTTCCTGAACCGTTTTGCCCCGTCAAACAAACCCGCTCACCAGGTTGAACGTCCATCGAAATTCCTTTGATGGCAGGATGAGAAGCATCGGGATAAGTATAGCTTAAATTACGCGTTTTAAGCTCAAGTCCTTTGGGGAACTGAGTGGCTGAAAAACGAAAACCGCCTTCTTTTTCTAACGTTAAGTCCGAAACGTACCCCAATTTATCGACGGCAGTAAGAAGGTCAAAAACCACATCAATACTTAGAAGTAATTTTTCAACGGCCGCCGTCAACAAGACAATCACGATTTCGGAGGCTACGAACTGCCCCAGCGAAATTTGGCGGTTGACAAGCAGGTAGGTGCCCAAAATCAATAACCCACCGATGACAAGAACTTTAAATGCCAACGAATAGTAATAAAACCCTTTTAAGATTTTGAAGTGTTTGTTACGGTAGGTGAGGTAATTGGTCACGAGTCCGTCCATGCGTTGAATGGGGAGGTGGGTCGAACCTGCCGTTTTAAACGAAAATAAGGTACTGGCCATTCCTTCAAGCCAAGCTACTACCCGATATTTATATTTTGATTCTTTAATGCTCGTTTCCATTCCCTTACGGCCATTGATGCGAATGATGGCCAAGAAAATAAGAATGACAAACAAACTAAATGCAATAAAGAAAGGGTGGTAAAACGAAAGCAAAAGCAACCCAAAAATGATTTGTAATAAAGCAGCAGTGAGCTCAATCAAAAACTTTGGAAGCGATTTTTGGATGGTCAGGACGTCAAAGAAACGGTTCATAAGCTCCGTAGGATTGTCCTGGCGAAGGGCTTCGTATTTCAACCGCGGCACACGATAGGTGAACTCAAAAGCAGCTTTGGCAAAAATTCGCATTTGGAGGGTTTCGACCAAAGCTACTTGGATGATTTGCATAATACCACTTCCGATAAGCCCTAAAACGACCAAGCCCATCAGTACATAAACGGAGCTAAACACCGAACCACTCGAAACCAAGCTAAAAATGGCTTGTACGCCTAATGGCAACACAAGGCTGATAAGCCCCACGACGACGGCATAAAAATAGATGTAACCAATGTCCTTGCGTTCGTTGCGCAGCAGACGCATTAATCGCTGAACGGGACTGAGAATTTCGTTTTCGGTTTGACTTAGGGTGCTGTCGTCGCTCACCAAAGGTTGCATCGGAAATGCCGTAATGTACAGCACTTGTCCGTTTTTGGTACTATCCGATTGGTTTTCAAATACCAAAGGCGATAAGACTTCAGAGGAGCTGTGATGAGGACGATTTTCGATGATGGGGCTCCACTGAACGTTAGCACCTTGGAAGTCTTTACCGACGATGACAGGGGTGAGTCCGAGATTGTGCTTTTCAAAATAAAGTACGGGATGGGTAGCCGATTCAATAAATGGAACAAATTGATTCTTTGGTAAGCAATTAACGACCAACGTAAGGTTGTTGTGCCGCGCGCTTCGGTGAAGATCTTCAATAAACCGATGGATGTCGGTTCCTGAATATGAAGACGTTTGCTCGACTTGATCGTAAGTCGTTCGGTGGGTTACAACGGGTTGCCCAGTCGAAATGGCAAGTTGTTCTACAATTTGCCTTATATACTGCGAATTCATGCGGTTTCTTGGATGGGTTGATAGTTGAAAAAGCAATAGACCGTTATATTTGTTCCAATATTAATTAATTCTAACTCAATTCTAATATAGGTCTATTTTGGCAAACAAAGACGAAAATAGGACAATGAGGCATGTACATTTTGCTTTTCGTATGACCATTTTGTTAAGAAATTGTTCTTTACTAAACTGGACTTTGGTAGGCATGGTTTTGACTTTTGGGATAAATTCTTGTACCTCTCCCTGCGACGATTGCGGAACTACGTTGAAAGGTAGTGAATTTTTCCCAATGGAGGTAGGGCGATTTGTGGAATATGACGTAAACGAAGTAGAAGTAGCCCTTGGGCGCCCAGCAGTGGTTCGGGCGTTTCAATGGAAAGAACAAGTGGCAGAAAGTTATCTTGACCCTGCGGGAGAGAAAGTGTATCGCATTGCTCGTTTTCGTCGAACACTGGAAGGCCAGTCGTGGACGCCAGATTCTACGTTTACGGTACGGTTAAAAATTGATTATGCAGTCCGCAACGAAAGTGGTCGAGAGTACGTAAAAATGGTATTTCCTCCTTCCGAAAAACGTTCGTGGAATGGGAATATTTACAACAATTTGGGGGAAGATGAGTATGTACTAAAAGACGTAAATAAAGCGTTGAAAATAGCAGGAACTGCCTTTGACCGAACGGTAACCGTGGTTCAGCAAAACGACTCGACGCTGGTGAATCAAGATAAACGGATAGAAACATACGCAGTAGGAGTGGGGTTGATTTATCGGGAACGAATTAATGTGCAATTTTGCTCATCCACGCCTTCCTGCATTGGCAAGGCACAAATAGATTTTGGAACACGGCAGTTCGTTCGTTTTAAACGTGCAGGCGTAGAGTAGGTGGGAGGGTTGCTGATGTGGTGAGGGTTGCTGATGTGTGGTGAGGGTTGCTCACAACCCGACGAGAGAGTGTTGAATTTGGATTTCTAAGTGGTATTTACTAGAAAAAATAAATATATAAAAAACATATACAAATGATTGACAATCAGAAGGGTAAATGGATTTTTGTGGCCGTGTTTACTTGGCTTTTTATGTGGGGTGGGATGGGGCAGGCGCAGACCGCCAAGTACTTGGTTTTATTAAAAGACAAAACAGGTACGCCCTTTACGACTGACAAGCCCACGGCCTATCTGAGTCAGCGCTCGGTAGATCGTCGTTCGCGGCAAGGGATTGCGTTGACGTCGAGAGATTTGCCTGTCAATCCTAGTTATGTATCTCAAATTCGCCAAACGGGTGCCAAGGTTTGGTACACTTCCCGTTGGTTGAATGCTGTATTGGTTGAAGCAACCTCAGCCCAACTGACGGCAATTCGAGCGTTGTCGTCGGTGAAAGAGATTGAGTTTAACCGTGCCCTTCGTACGGCTCGTTTGTCGGCCGAAAAACAAACCAATGCCACGCAGCAAAAATTTGGAATGGATGCTTTCAACTACGGAGCTTCGCTTAGCCAAATCCAAATGTTGGGTGTCGATGCCATGCACGACCAAGGCTACAATGGCAAAGGAATGCTGGTGGCGATTTTGGATGCAGGTTTTTTAAACTCCAATACCAACCCTGCTTTGAGTGCGTTGTTTACCGAAAAACGCGTAGTTACTACCTACGATTTTGTCAAAAATGAAACTAGCGTTTACGAAGACCATTCGCACGGAAACAACGTGTTTAGCATCATGGCAAGCTTTAAAGAAAATAGTTTGATTGGCCCAGCTTACGGAGCTTCTTATGCGTTGCTAAGAACCGAAGATGACAATAGTGAATCACGTTTGGAGGAAGCCAATTGGCTGATTGCTGCCGAATATGCCGACAGTTTGGGCGTCGATGTCATCAACACTTCATTGGGGTATAATCAGTTTGATAACGAAGCCGATGACTATACCTATGCCGACATGAACGGTAAAACGACGCTCATTACACGGGCCGCCGATTGGGCAGCAGCAACAGGCATGATAGTGGTTGCCTCGGCGGGAAACGAAGGGGCGAGTGCGTGGAAATACATTTCAGCTCCTGCCGATGCTGACTCAGTATTGGCAGTGGGTGCGGTCGGCAGCACCAAAGCGTTGGCGTCTTTTAGTTCCATTGGCCCTTCAGCCGACGGGCGGGTTAAGCCTGATGTTTGTGCCCAAGGGGCTTTAACAGTACTTTCAAATCAAGCAGGTACGGTAACGGCGGGCAATGGAACGTCATATTCGGCTCCGTTGATTGCGGGCTTGGTGACGGCTTTTTGGCAATCGCAACCGCAACTCACGGCCATGCAAGTCATTGATTGTATTCGCCGAGCAGGAGATCGTTTTGCCAGCCCAACCCCTCAATTTGGCTACGGCATTCCCACTTTTGCGGCGGCAACGGAGGTAGCACGGGCCAAATATCTGCCCATGGGGGTGGGTGGAAATAAGCCAACGGAAGCCATTGTATTTCCAAATCCATTGGAGAATGCCAATGCGTTACAGATTCAATGGGGAGCAGAATTTACGGGGAAAAAAGTGGAAGTTGCACTAACAGACGTGGCGGGAAGAGTGTGGTTACAGCAGTCGGTCATGGCCAACGAACCATCAAGTAAACTAACCCTACCGATGGCAATGCCTCAAGGGACTTATGTATTAAAAATGAACGATAACGAACGCGTGCGGGTTTTGAAAGTAATCAAATAAGAAAAAAGTTTACATGAAACCACACATTAAAATCGACATTGTTTCGGACGTTGTTTGTCCGTGGTGCTACATCGGAAAGCGCCGTTTGGAAAAAGCCGTTGACCAACTCAAAGACGATTATACGTTTGAAATCAGCTATTTGCCTTTTCAGCTTTCGCCCGATACGCCCCTGGAAGGAGAAAATATGAAGGAACGGCTTTCGGCCAAATTTGGCGGAGAAGAGCGTTTTTATGAATTGACCAACCAAGTGTCGAACGTGGCGGCGGGAGAAGGACTAGAGTTTGATTTGTTGAACCA
Organism: Runella sp. SP2; assembly: GCF_003711225.1. Taxonomy (NCBI): domain Bacteria; kingdom Pseudomonadati; phylum Bacteroidota; class Cytophagia; order Cytophagales; family Spirosomataceae; genus Runella; species Runella sp. SP2. The sequence goes on from NZ_CP031030.1 coordinate 655,980, forward strand.
ATCAATTTCACCCAACACGCACGGTTTGCACCGTTTGGTTTGGTTTGCCCAGCAAAAAGGCAAACAATTGGCGCTGGTAGAGGCATTTTTTAAAGCTTATTTTGAAGACCGTGTTAATCTTGCCAATGTCGAAAATGTAGTAGCAGTGGCGCAATCGGTAGGATTAGATGCGGAAGAGGTTCGTCAGTTTATTGCCTCTGATAAAGGAGCAGAAGAAGTGGACCAACTTCTTTATCAAAACCGTTTGATGGGCGTGAGCGGCGTGCCGTATTATATCATCAACGACAAATACGCGGTGTCGGGTGCGCAGCCAACGGACTTGTTTTTGCAGGCATTGCCAGATATTGCGGTAAAAGCCCCCATTCAAGCCCCGACGCAAGGAGAAGCGTGTGACCTCGAAACGGGTGTATGCTAATGCCGCCTTTTCGCATTATTTCGTTTGCGTTGTTGCTAGTTACGTTGGCCGTCAATATCTCGATGCCACTTTTTCGGGTATATGCGGCTGAAGCGGGTTTAAGCAACGGCCAAACGGCCTTGGTCTTGGCAGCGTACATCACAGGTATGCTGCCTTGTTACGTTTTTTTAGGAGGTATTTCCGACCGAATTGGACGTAAACCTGTGCTGATTGTCAGCGTTTTTTGTTCATTTTTAGCTACCCTCGTCATTACTCTTTTTCCCAATGTCACGGCTTTGGTTTTTGCTCGGATGTTACAAGGAATTGCCCTGGCGTTGAGTATGGGAACTGGTACCGCTTATTTAACAGAAGTGTTGTACCCTGACAAAAATGCCCCAACCAAAGCCGCTAATTTGGCTTCACTTTCTACGGCAATTGGTTTCAGCGGAGGTGCACTTGCCACAACTCTGTATTTACTTGTTGATTTTCAGCTTGTTCCGCCTACCTATTATTTGCTTTTGGGTACTACTTTTATTGGGCTTATCCTTCTTATTACGTTGCCCAACCCCAAACCGATTGGTGGAAATATCCTTCGACTCCCGTATTTTCCCAAAGGCTCTTTCCCCGTCAACATGGCTATTGCGATTTGCTGGGCGGCAACGGGCACGGTCATTGCCATTATCCCAACGCAACTGGCAAAATTTAACCTGACGCCTTACGCGGGTTTTTGCTTGGTATTAATCAATTGGACGGGCGCTTTCTTGCAACCTTTTATTCGCAAAAACGACCCTAAACAATCCGTTCGCATTGGTTATGTGCTGGTGCCATTGGGCTTTGGACTGGTGGTGTTGGGTAGTCATTTGGGGCAATTGTGGGTAATTTTGAGCGGGACAACACTCATTGGCTTGGCGGCTTACGGCTTTTCGTATGTGGGAGGGCTGGCATTGATTGCCAACTACGGCGGAGTTCAACGGGCAAGGGCCGTGTCAGGCTATATGTTTATGGGGTACATCGGCTTCGGAATTCCAGCCATTTTTCTTGGCTACTTGTCTGACCACGTTGGAATTGTCAATGCCTTATTAGTGTTTGAAGTGGTGATTAGTGCTTTGACGGTTTATTTACTTCGTATTTTTCGGTAAAAGATTATTTGAAAAAATAGTGGAAGAAATAGGGGGAAGGTGATTTTGAGTTGTCATCACTTCAAAGGTCTTAAAAACAACCTCTATACAGCTATGAAATTTTTAAGTATGCTTCTGGTAACAGGAGCGTTGGGTACTTTTTGTGCCGATGAAACGCCTTCAAAACTCCATTTTCCCGAGCCTCCGCGCACATCAAACCATTTGTTCTACATCCAACGGAGCAACAACACCAATACCGTCATGTACGAAGCGAATGTCGGTTCTGACAAAAAATTAGACCATGAAAGCCCAATGAACGTATATTGGATACGGTACGCCGAACGCGGGCAGCGCGAAGACCTCTCGACGCTTCAATGGCGGTTGGCGTATGGCTACAAACACCATTCAACTCCTAGTGCTAACACCTACGAAATTTCCTTGAATGCGTTAAAAAAACGTCAAATTTGGGTGACGTACCAAGAGAATAAACCCGTGGCTATGACCCACATCAATGGCCGTAAAGTGCTGTTACAGAAAGTGTTTGTGCAGTTAGCTAACAATGCGTTTATTCCAAAAGTAAAGTACGTAGAGCTTTTTGGGGTCGAAAACGACAACCGTACCAAAGCGTATGAACGTATTGATATTTAGTGATTTCTTGTTTGATATTCCTCATTTTTAATTTGACATTCTAATGCTTTTTTTATTGCAGTTTGAACAAGACGTGCAGCCGCTATTGCTGTATGCTGCCCCCGTTATTTTTATTTTTGTAGCCCTCGAATACTGGTTCTTACGCCACGACCCGCACCATCATTACGACGCTGACGATTTGAAAGCGTCGGTCGGAATTGGGGTGGGTGCTTTGGTCATCAATGGATTATTGAAAGCGCTTACGGTCGGTTTGATTTTGTTTTGTTATGAACTTGTGCCGTGGCGCATCCCGAATACGTGGTGGGCGTGGGTGTTGGCGTATTTGGGCATTGATTTCTGTAACTATTTTGCCCATTACATTGCGCACAAACAACGGATTTGGTGGGCGACCCACGTAACGCACCATTCGTCGGAACACCTAAATTTGTCCACTTCGTTTCGAAATTCGTGGACGCAGCACATAAAAATCATTTTTTTTCTGCCCGTTTGGCTATCAGGCATCCACCCCGTAATTACGTTTATGTGTTACCAAATCAACTTGCTGTATCAGTTCTGGATTCATACGGAGGTCATTACCAAATTGCCTCGCTGGTTTGAGTATATTTTTGTCACGCCGTCGCACCATCGGGTGCACCACGGTAAAAATGATGCCTACCTCGACAAAAATTTTGGGACAACATTTATTATTTGGGATCGATTGTTTGGCACGTTTCAAGAAGAAACCGAACGGCCTATTTATGGATTAACGAAACCCGTTACTTCCAATAATGTCGTTTATCTCAATTTTCACGAGTGGCGAGACATTATTAGGGATGTTCGGAAGGCCAAAAGCTGGCGAGAAGTAACGGGTATTTTGTTTGGGCCGCCCTAATATTTTGGTATATAAAAGCAATTTAAAGCCTCAAATCGTCTTTCTTTGTAAATTCATTGGTGCGTTTTTCAACCAAAATTTCAAAAAAGATGGATTTATTAAAAACTCAAATAGGGCGTTTGCGGGTCATTGGTTTTATAGAGGGCGTTTCGTTTTTGCTTATCTTGTTCATAACCATGCCATTAAAGTATTATGCCGAGATGCCAGGCCCCAATAAAGTGATTGGCATGGTACACGGATTGCTGTTTGTGCTGTACGTATTGGCGGTAGTACAGAGTAAAATTGAGTACAACTGGCCCCTAAAAAAAACGGCTTTGGCCTTGCTTGCCTCTATTGTTCCTTTTGGTACTTTTTGGGCCGACGCGAAATTGTTTCGTCAGGTATAATATTTATGATAACAAAAGCCCCCGTTCACCTAAGAACGGGGGCTTTGATATGTCTTTCGGTTGTGAGCAACCGAAAGCACCTAGCTTACAAACCAAAAGCAGCTTTTACGGCGTCAACGTAGTCGAGTTTTTCCCAAGTGAAAAGTTCTACTTCTACTTCGGCCACTTGACCAGCGTTTTTGAATACTTTCGTTACTACTTGCGACTCGCGACCCATGTGGCCATAAGCGGCTGTTTCTGAGTAAATTGGATTGCGTAGTTTGAGGCGTTGCTCAATCGCATAAGGGCGCATATCGAATACGCTTTCTACGATTTTAGCAATTTCTCCGTCGTTCAATTTTTTGCCATTTTCGCCTTTTACTTTCGATGTTCCGTACGTGTTGATATACAAACCGCAAGGTTTAGCTACCCCGATAGCGTATGAAATTTGAACCAATACTTCGTCGCAAACGCCTGCTGCTACCAAGTTTTTGGCAATATGACGCGTTGCATAAGCGGCCGAACGGTCCACTTTTGAAGGATCTTTACCAGAGAAAGCACCACCACCGTGGGCGCCTTTACCACCGTACGTATCAACGATGATTTTACGACCTGTCAAACCAGTGTCACCGTGAGGACCACCGATTACGAACTTACCCGTTGGGTTGATGTGGTACGTGATTTGGTCGTTGAACAATTTGCGCAATGAAGGCTTTAACTTGGCTTTCACGCGTGGAATTACGTAGGTAATGATGTCTTTGCGAATTTGTGCCAACATGGTTTCGTCATCGCCAAAGTCATCGTGCTGCGTTGACACTACGATGGTGTCAATGCGAATAGGCTTGTTGGTGTCAGAGTATTCGATGGTTACCTGCGACTTTGCATCAGGACGAAGGTACTTGATGCGCTTGTTTTCGCGACGGATAGCGGCAAGTTCTTCCAAAATTTTGTGCGACAAGTCTAACGCCAAAGGCATAAAGTTGTCGGTTTCGCGCGTAGCGTAGCCAAACATCATCCCTTGGTCACCTGCACCTTGGGCATTTGCCTTACTTTCAAAATCATCTGCTGCTTGACGGTCAACGCCTTGGTTGATGTCGGCTGATTGTTCGTGAATGGCTGAAAGAACACCACAAGAGTGTGCTTCAAACATGTACTCAGCTTTGGTATAGCCGATTTTGGCGATTACTTCACGTGCAATTTGCTGCACATCGAGGTATGTTTTGCTGTTTACCTCACCTGCCAGAACTACTTGGCCAGTGGTAACGAGCGTTTCACAGGCTACTTTTGACGTAGGGTCAAACGCCATGAAGTGGTCAATAAGGGCGTCCGAAATTTGGTCGGCGACTTTGTCGGGGTGGCCTTCCGATACCGATTCTGAAGTGAATAAATAAGGCATTCTTCTATTGTATGATTTACGAAGTATGAATTACGATTTGTGTGTCGTTGAATTTTAGAGAGCAAAAATAGGTTATTTTCAGAGATAAAGAAAAAAGAACGAACTTTGTGTCCCCGCAAGATAGTGTTTTTGGGGATTAATTATTTTACGTACTAATTTTTGGTTAGCAATGGTAAAAATTGAAAATATAGAATTAGGCGACTTTCCATTGTTGTTGGCGCCGATGGAAGATGTCTCAGACCCGCCGTTTCGGGCGGTGTGTAAAGAAGGTGGTGCTGACTTGATGTACACCGAGTTTGTCTCGTCGGAAGGTTTGATTCGCGATGCGGCTAAAAGTGTGCAAAAGCTAGATATTTTTGAATACGAGCGCCCCATCGGGATTCAGCTTTTTGGGAGCGACATCGAAACCATGGGTGAATGTACCAAAATCGCGACCAAAGCGGGTCCCGATTTGATTGACATTAACTACGGATGCCCTGTTAAACAAGTGGCTTGTCGCGGAGCAGGTGCGGCGTTGTTGCAGGATATTCCTAAAATGGTCAAAATGACCGAAGCAGTGGTGAAAGCTACCCACTTGCCCGTGACGGTTAAAACCCGTTTGGGCTGGGACGAATCCACCAAAAACATTGAGGACGTAGCCGAACGCTTGCAAGACATTGGCATCAAAGCACTGACTGTGCACGGGCGCACGCGCGTTCAGATGTACAAAGGGGATGCCGATTGGACGCTCATTGGTAAAATCAAGGATAATCCACGCATCAAAATTCCAATTTTTGGCAACGGTGACATTGACAGCCCCGAAAAAGCAATCGAATACCGTGACCGCTTTGGTGTAGATGGCATCATGATTGGGCGTGCGAGTATCGGTTATCCTTGGATTTTTAACGAAATCAAACATTTCATCAAAACGGGTGAGCACTTGGCGCCACCTACTACTGCCGAACGCGTACGCGTGTGCAGAAAACACCTCGATTTTTCGATTAAATGGAAAGGTGAACGTACGGGGATTTTGGAAATGCGCCGCCACTACGCTACTTATTTTAAAGGTTTGAACAATTTTAAACCCTACCGAATGCGTTTAGTGGAAACCCTCGACTACGCTCATATTCTGGAGATTTTGGATGAAGTAACCGACATCTACGCCCTAGAAAAAGTGGAAGCGTAAGGGATTCATAAAACCTTTTGAACTATGCGCACTCACTGGTTAAGTAGTTGCCTTTTGTTGTTGATAGCAACATTGGCAGTGGCTCAAAAAAACACCCAAGGTATTTCGGGACAAGTACTTTGGAAGGCTGGAAATTTTATGCCTACTATCGGTACCAAAGCGTCCGTTCCCAAAGCAGTACCCGTGGTGAGAGAGGTGTATATTTATGCTTTGACGAATGATAAACAGGTAGAGGCGGGTGAAGATGCGGGTTTTTATCAAAAAGTGAATTCAAAACTCGTCAGAAAAGTAAAAACTGATAAAAAGGGGCGTTTTTCAGTGACGCTGCCAGTGGGTTATTATTCAGTGTTTACTAAAGAAGAAAAAGGGCTTTATGCCAATCTATTTGACGATGCCATGAATATTAATCCAATTCAAGTTCAAAAACGTCGTTGGACAAAAGTGGAAATGATAATTGATTATCAAGCTGTTTATTAAAAGAACCTCCCGAAAGTTTTGAACATTGTTGTACGCTTTAAAGTTAGGTACGCTCAAACAGACATTTAGTTTGATTGGTTTTTTTGTTTTGAAAATACGGTCATATTTTTGATTCTATCATCAGTAAGACAGTTATCGGCAATATTTTTGATAATTTGAGTGGAGTTCGAGATTTGCCACTTCAAGGTATCTGGCTTGAATTTAAGTTGGACAAATTGGTGAGCAAATTCTTTTCCTACCCTAATCGTTTGTCCGAAATGCGTAATTTGTCCTACTGATGATACTTTTCGAGTGTAGATTTTTTTTGCAATAAATTCATGAACTCTCTTTGAATCAAAGTCTTTACTTGAAAATACGCGTTGTTTAGTAATTAACTCAGGGAAAGCCATCGCCCTGGTTTTTCCCTCCAGCCGAGTTACTGGATACAGCTGTCGTTGAATATGAATTTGGGCATCTAGCTTGGCTTGTAATTCTTGTAAACAACGGCAAGCTTGCACTTCTGCCCAGCGTTGAGTGGTATCTTGCATTTTCTCAACGCGATTATTCATCTGTGGACAATAAGGTTTATTCCAAGTCAAATCAATATCGTGAGCGATAAGCCACAGCGCTAAAGGCGGAGTAGGTGCCCCAGCAGGACTTCCGAATGGCTCGCCATTATCTACTCTAAAACAACCTGCTTTTCCCCATTTGTTGAAAACCTCAATAAGTTTTTGCCGTATTTGGTCAATGGGCACTTGATTGATTCGGGCATAGGGGGAAAACGGGTGCTTCCAGACAAGCTCCACTTTTTTCATCCACAATGGTCAAATAACAAGCTGATTGACCATTTTCTAAGCTTAATCGTTCTTTGGCATCTACCTGCCAGATGTTATGAACCTGTGTTGATTGCCCAATTTTGGGTTCTAATTTTTAGGAACGTGGTTTGCTCATATGAGCTGACAAAAACCAACGTTGAATCGTGCGTACATGAACCACCTGAGAGCAACCATAGCGATTGACCAGGTGCATATGAATCAAGGGGCTTCCCCAATTTGGATGTAAACGTTTTAGCCAAAGAGCTCCTCGATAAATCACATCGGATCTACTGGGCGGCTTTTTGCCACAGTTCTCATATGCTGTTCGTAAATTTGATTGGGGAGTTTTTTGGTGTTTATGCCATAAGTTTCGCAGGGTAGCATAGGGAACACCTAAGTGTTCACTAATATATTTTAGTGTTTTACCTGAGGCTTTTAACTCCAGTAATGACTGCCGTATCGCTGTATTGGTCGCTTGTCCCATCGGTTGTTGCTTGTATGAGCGTATATCAAAAAACAAAAGTACTTAACTTCTTGCCGCTATAAATACTTAACTTTAAGACGTACAGCAACCTCCCGAAAGTTCAAAACTTTCGGGAGGTTCTTTATTTCTACTCCCTAACTACCTTCACTGAAGATTCTACCTTACCGTTTCGCTTATACGATAAGATATACGTACCAGCGGGAAGCTCTTGGGTTGATACTTCTATTTCATTTGCGTTGCTAGTAAGTGACACTGATTTGACCAACTTGCCTTGAATGGTATGAAGTTCGAGCTGAGTTTTATCGGCCAAACTTCTTGATTTGAGCAAGTTATCCAACTTCACTTTCATTACATTTTCAAATGGATTGGGCATTACTTTTAGCAATGATGGTTCCAATTCTTTTTCTTCTTCCAGGGCAGGAGTTACCTCAACGGCGGCTTCTCGTGCAGCAGCATTAGAAGGTTCTGACAAGAGGTTGGCAGGTAGCATTTGGGCACAATTTCCAGCAGTTCCCATTCCTGGCGTTACCGTGATGGTGCGACAAGCTTTGGCTACGCACTCACAAGGGCCATTTCCGTTGTCAGCATAAACAGTTAAGCAAACGTTGTAAGTACCAGCACTGAGGTAAGTGTGTGAGAAAGTAGCACTGTTTGACCAGTTGCCATCACCAAAATCCCAATGGTAGGCGGATATAGGGTATGTACTGGCACTTCCTGTTGAGTTAAACAATACTTGTAAGCCCGTAGCTGCATAACTGATACATGGTGTGACGGTGCATACACATTTTGCTACCACAATTTGGTACGTAAGTGTTTGCTTTCCACAGCCATTGTCGTAGGTGAGTATAACCGTATAAGTGCCTGGATTAGTATAAGCATGGCTTGGATTAAGGGCCGTAGAGGTGAATCCATCGCCAAAGTTCCAAAGTACATTCTGAACGGGACAATCGCTTGTTACCAAGCGCAACGTTACAGGCAATCCTAAACAGGCTGTTTTGGGAACGGTAATGGCAGGAGTACAGCAACATTTTTTCGACTCGGTTTTGATACATGTAGTACCATTGGCAAACGTAATATTGTAAGTAATAACTACATTGCCGCTCGAGGTAGCTTTGAAACACGCATCAACGGTCGTGGAATCGCAAGTACCCGTTGGAGTAAAGGTATAGGTGGACGTTCCTACGTAGCTGGTTGGTGCGGGGTTGCAGGTCCATGCCAAGTTCGTAAACGTGCCGTTGGTCAAAGTAACTTTGACTTGTTTTACGGGACACGCGACTTTCAATTTGCTACAACACAATTTGTCGGTCGGAACAATTTGGGTTTTTTCACAGCAATTTACTGCCGCCGCGTCAATGGAAACACAGGCCAAGTTAGACTCACATGGGGTGAGGTTTACGTCGGTATTGGCGTTGTTGATGTACATCAAGGCAGCCGCTGTTGCGGCAAAGGTATTGCAGGCTTTTTGGGCGTTTTGGGCCGAGGCGCTTACCAAAGCCCTGAAGTCGTATTGCTGCGTAGCGGTTGGCATAAAACTACTGCCAAAATTCGCTTTTACATTGCGAGCACTAACCGCTGAGGCTGTCCAAGTGGTGGTGTTACATCCCCCAGGCGAATACGATAGGTCAGGAAGGCAAATGTTGACCGAATTGGCATAAGTGGAGGAAGCACTCAATGGCGTTGCACCCACAAAATTTTGGTGCAAAACATCAAACTGACTACCACGGCTTACCGCTCGGTTGAGCATCAAATAATCCGTCGTTACGTTGTCGCGGGGGAGCATGTCAAAAAACAACAAATTTTTGAGGGCAGCTCCTGTTTTGGTCAATCCCAAGCGATATATAACGTTTGTATTTGGATTGGTAACTGCGGAAGTAGCGAAGGTTGCTCCGTTGTCTTTGCTTAATTTTTTATCCAACGTAAAGCCAAAAACCGCGTTTGTTGTGAGATATTCGGTATTGGAAGTAGCTAGCACTGCTGACAAGTTGGAATGAACTCTAAAGAAGTTAGGAATAACACCAACGGCAGCATTGTTGAGGACTTTTACGTCAAATTCGATGAAGTAAAAAGGGACGCCCGCCGTGCCGTATTGGCCGCAGTTGGGGTAATAGACATTGGCGCAGCTAGTACCGATGGTTGGGATGTTCCAACGCAGGTTATTTCCTGCGTGAGCGGTAGAAACGCCCGTCCAGGCAGTAGTTCCAATAGGAATGCCCGAGCCTGCCGTACATACTGGACTGTAATTGCTTGATATATAGTAGGTTTCGTTTCCGACGTACTGCAAATTTGCATTTAACAAATCATTGATGTAAGCGCCCGATAGTACGGCTGTGCCGATGTTTTGAACCCGTAAACGATACCGCAACACTTGCCCTTGATTATAAGTCGTTTGCTTGTTACAAATTTCTTTGAAAGCACAAACGTTGGTTGTTGGTGGATAAATCGCGATGGTATTACAAGAAGTACGAACCGTCGTAGGATTAGGCATGGGATACCTCAAGCTCGCACAGTTCATAATACTGCTTGAAGCTAGGGAGTTAATGGTAAAGTTGATGCGGTACGAAACGCAAGCCCCCACGGCTAAAGTACCATTGTTTTGAAAATAAATGGCGGGGTTAGTCCCTAGCGTGGCAGTGTAAGTTTGTGTCGAAGTGGCATTGACCAAAACGTTAGCAGAATTAACATTGACAGTGACAGGGTTAGCCGCAGTTCCTGTTACCTGAATGCTCGTGACCGTAATGCCCGTCGGGATGTTGTCATACACATTGAAGCTGGAGAGTGGAGAGGTACCATTGTTGCAGACGACGATGTTGTAATAGCCTGCGCAGCCACGAGCATTGCCCGATACATAAGAATATTTGCTAATTTGTCCAGAGGTAACGGGAGCCGATTTGGTAACGCAAATTTGGAGTGAATCGGCGTGTTTACCGCAATTGGGAGAGGTGGGTTTGCCCAAATCACCCGTTAAAACTGCTTTATTGGTGCGACTGGTGTTGACGGCAAAACCAGGATAATAGATTTTAATTTTAGCCTGCCGCTGGAAATAGTTTTGGGTAGCGTCAAGCGTTCCTAAGCCTGTCCAAGTGATATTGGTGCCCGAAGCAGTGATAGTGCCCGTAGCGGGAGCAATGGGGGCGCCGCTAACAAATACCGCACCCGCGGGCATTCGATCCACGATGGAGGCATTTTCCAAATTGAGAAAACCGTACAATCCCGTGTTTTTATAAACCGAGACAATGTATTCAACGGTGTCGCTCAACGTCGCCCATTGGCACGTACCACCCGTGTAAGCTAGGCCGCTGGGTACTTTATAGACTTTCCACGGGTCGGTGGCTTGGGCGGTGGTACTTACGTAGCCTGTACAAAGATCAGCACCTGTGGAGGTTCGTAAGCAAGCGCGGTTGCGGGCGGTTTCTCCGTTACAAGTTGTTCCAGCGGGAAACTTCACGTTGATTTGAAAAGACCCCGAGCAAGTTGACGTCGTCGAGGGTATCTGATAAGAAACTTGGGTACCTCCCACAACGGTTGTTTGAGATACGCTTGGCGTACCACATACGGCCGTTGCAATGACGTTGTCAACCACCAATGGGCTAGGCACTACATCCGTGATGGTCGTAGCGGGTGAGCCAGCAGGGATGGTATAAAAGATTGTGTACGTAAACCCAACTCCAGTTGGGATGGTCGAATTACTAACCACTTTTTTCAAAAAATAACCACCAAGGTTGGCTTCTTGAGAGGTGGTTGAATTTTGGGCAATTGCACCTATGGATAGGCACCAAAATAGCAAAATCCTCCACCAATGTGTAGTAAATGGTTGTTTCATAGGGTAAGTAAGAAGTGTAAGAAATAGAAAAAATTAATGCGTTTTTAACGCGAGTGTTGAAGCATATCAACAGAGAAATAGAAGCAAAAATAATGCCGTTTCCTGCGAGAGTGTAGGAAAAATGCACATCTAAAAAGGAATACTATTGTTTTGAAAACATGCTCATTAATTGAGTGTTAATGAGCATGTTAATGAAAGTGTTATCAAAAATTGTGCCACATTTTTATTGCAATGCATACAATGCAAAGGAAGCCAGCCAGTGCTCGCCGCCGTAGCCACCATTGGTGATTTGGGGTAGGGTGGTATTGATAAAATGTTGAGAAGCTTTGAGCATATTTGCCCGACGGGAGTCGGTTTTAGGAAGGGCTCCGACAATGCCTTTCAAACACCAAGCCCTACTCAACGAAAGTCCATCTAAATGAACAATCTGCATGTCGTTTCGGTCACTTATGACGGGGAGTTTAAGGATGTTTTGCAAGCCAGCGGCAGGCATAAAGCCATTGAACCATTTGGTGAATGCTGTGGGTGTTAGGATACGTCGCATTAGGTCTGCTACTTCCAGACTTGGCGATAGAAAATCGGAACCGTCGGGTTCTTGGATGGCGGGCGCTTGGGTATTGTTTAGATAAAAATACTTGGCTTTTTCGACGATTTTGGCTTCAAAAGCGGCATTTTTAACCGTACGGGCGTAGTCAAGGGCAAACACCAAACCGAAAGCCGTGTTGGGATGAACGCCCGTGCGGTTGGGGTAGGTTTGTTTGGGTAAAAATGCCGTCCAAAGCTCCACCACTTGTTGGGTAAGCGGACGTAAATGCTGATGCCATTGGCGGCCTTGTGGGTCGTCCCATGTGGCCAATTCTTCGTCGAGTTTGAGCAACCAAGCCCAGCCGTAAGTACGTTCAAACGTGCGCGAAAACTTGTATTTGGTAAAATACTCCGCTTCGGTTTTCATTTTATCGGGCTGAAAACTATCATCCAGTATTTTTCGTATTTCCGTTTCTTCGGGAAGTCCCTTGAAGGTTTTAAGGAGCCGAACCAACATCCAGTGTCCATGTACAGAAGAGTGCCAATCCAAACAGCCATAAAAAGCAGGGTGTAGTTGCTTGGGTGTGAGTTTGGCGTCATTCTCGGCTTCGATGGTGTGCCCTGTTTTGTTGGGGTATTCGGTATGAATACAATGTAGGGGTAATTTGGCCAAAAAAGAAGCGCCAGCGGACGTGAGGCGCCATTGGTCATTTTCTTTGACAAGGTAGGTGTTTTGGGCAAAGAGCACGGTGAACGGAAAAAAGAGTAAAAAATAAAAGCTATTTTTCATTTTGTTGATAATGAAGCAGTTAAGGTTGGTTGGGGTACATTTTGGGGGGTAAAACACTAAAATCGCCTACGAACTTACTAATTTTAAGCGTTTTTCGACCTTACGCATGACTTTTTTCAATCTTTCTATCCAAAAACGCTTCTTAGTTTCGCTGTGTTTGTTACCGCTGGTGATATACGTGGTTTTTTTTGAAGCCATTGCATTGAATGCCAACTACGTGGCATACGACGATATTCACGTGCTTCAAATTGTAGAGCAATGGCAGAATGCGGTATCTTGGGGCGAAAAATTGGACTGGCTGACCATCGGTTTTCCCGAACACCGCATCGTGTTTACGCGTTTGGTGGTACTCTTGTCGTACTGGCTAACAGGAAGTGTCAATTTCAAAACGTTGATGGTCATCAGTAATTTACTTTGGGTTGGCCAATTGGGAATATTGTTTAAAGTTTTCCAGAAACTCAATCTCTCTTTTGCGTATTTTATCCCCTTGTGTTGGATTGTCCTCAACGTACATGCGTTTGAAAATATCTTTTGGGGAACAAGTTCGCTTGGAAATTTTGGGTTGCTGTTTTTTACCATGATGGCTGCGTATGGATACACACAGCTGTCGCCCAAGTACATTTGGGTAGGGATTGTGTTCTCAATCTTTGCCACATTTTCGTACGGGAATGGCCTGTTGACCTTTCTAATTGGTGGAGTTGTTCTGGCTTTGTCGAATCGTTGGAAAGAGATGAAGCTCACTTTAGGGATATTTGTGCTAACGATGGGACTATATGCACTCACCGATTCGCACGCGTCTCCAAGTTCACTTGATTTGACAAAAGCGGAAAACTATCTGCAAGCAATCATTTGTTTTTTGGCGTTTATTGGGTCTTCGGTAAATTTTGATGCTTACAGCCCGTCCACGCTGGCTCAATGGCTTTCAGTAGTTTTTGGGGGAGTGCTTTTAACAGTAAATACTTGGGCTTTGTTACGACATACGACCATCACAAAAGGTCAGACGATAGTCAGACCTGATATCACCAACCCAACCCTATCTTTATTCCAAAAATACACAATTACATTAAGACTCAACAAAGTGCAGTGGTTTGCGCTATACATGCTGTTATTTGTGTGTTTGACCTCTTTGGGCGTCGTTTACAAACGGGCTGAATGGGACGGCTTATATGGTATGTTCAAGGGCCGCTATCGGATGTATCCCACTTGGATGTTGATTCTGACGTATGTGTTGGTGCTGGATTGGAATCGGGAGAGAATAACGCAGAAATGGTTGGCTATTGGGATGGGAATTGCGGTGATTTTCAATGCTTTGGTGTTGTATTATGCCATTGCACCTGCGGTCAATAATCGCCGAATGGCAGTGGCGCAAGAGTTTAATTCGATGTACAATGCCGATTTGTTGGGGCTAAAAATGTTTGATTTAACGGGCACTGACTTTCTTCGATTGCAGAAACTGTACCAGCCATCCTTGTTTTTTAGACAATACGAAAAAAAGTGGACTGCTTCGACCGATTCACTTTCAACGAACGGAAATTTTAAGGTTGATTCGGTTTTTTGGAGCAACAAAAACTTGAACGTTTATTATCACCGAGATTTTATTCGACCCGTTAAAAATACGGACGATGGAGCTTATGTTATTCTTAAATCAACATCCCACGTATATATGGCAGGTGGAATGCAGCAGGCACTTCCGCTGAAGACATTTCTCCGAAGGGGCTGGTATTGGAACAGAGGATTTATGGCAACTTTTGTTCCTGAGGCAGTCGTTAAAGGCAACTATCGGATGTACGTGCTACTGCGTCAGAACGGAGTTTCAGAATTACTCGATACACAGGAACAAATCACGTTTTAGACACCAATATTTGCCAGTAATTCGGAGGAAGTAAGCAGGTTTCTGATGGGGGCAAAGGCATTTTTGTCAGAAGCCGCTTTAAGGGGCAGCAGTGGCTCTCCGTGCCGACTCACCACGCCTACCCATTCGCCTTCAGGAGAAGGGTCAGGAAAATGTTGCCAGAGATAATCATTTACCCGTTGCCACTGTCTCAACAACGAACGGTCTTGAAGTACTTGATACGCCCGCAGCAGAGCCGTGCAGGCTTCTAATTGCACCCAAGCGTATTTGTAGTAAGCGTCGGGTTCGGTGGCGGGCAGGCTTTTAACGTCTAACCAATGATAATAACCGCCGTAGGCTTCGTCCCAAGTAGTTTCGGCCAAATAAGCGATGTGCTGTGCTAATTGTCTGCGAATTTGTCGTTTGTTGAGGGAGTAAGTCAGTTCGTAAAAAGAATTAAAGGCTTCAAAAACCCGCCCTGCGTGGATTCGTCGCCCCAACAAGCAATCGGAGTAGCCGCCTTCTGGGAACACATTTTCTAATAAAATATCGGCGCGAGGTTCCCAAAAATGTTTCATCAGTTCGCTTAAAAGGGCTTCTCCTCGTTCGCGAAACGCTTTTTCAGAAAGGCAGTTTTTTGCGGCCATTAATGCACGGGCAAGGGCGCTTAGTTCACCAATTTGTTTTAAATGGCGTCCGCTGATGGGCTCGTCGATGTATTTTTGAAGCCGTTTTTCGCGCTTACGAACTGCTTTTGTCAACGATTTTTTGGCTGCTTCGGCATATACTTCATCCTCGGTAATGTTGTACAAAATGCCCCACGCGGCGCAGGCAGCAGCTTCCACTTGGGTGTCTTTCACCTCGGCCACACCTCGGCCTGTAATATCTACTGATTCCCACCAGTTTTCTTTGGCGTCGGTAGCGTATTGAAGCAAAAAATCAGCCCCTTGGCGGGCGTAGTCCAGAAAAGCAGGTCGAGGTTCGGTTTGGTACAACTTCGCAAAAGCCCACGCCTGTTGCCCGTGCCAAGCCATCCACTTGTCGGTTGAAATGACCTCTCCTTTGTTGGAAAGTACGCAAAAATACCCGCCATTGACGCGGTCGATGGCGAAGTCGAGCCAAAAAGGAACGATTCGTTGCAGAAGGTCTTCGCGGTATTGTTGGGCGTATAAAAGCAAATTCATGCCGCAAAAATAGATTTTTTTTTACCTTTGTTATGTACCCAAACCTTCCCCAAAGGCTAGAATTTCATCATGTATTTTATCGAATCTATTCGTTTGCGGTTAATTCCGCTTACTACCCAGCAGTTACAACTCCACGCTAGTGATTACTTAGGATTACAAAAATCGCTAGGTCTTTCTCCGCGCCCCATGAAAATGGAAGAAGAGTTTCAGTCAGAATTCGACGATGCTTTAGCCAATTACTGGCTACCCGAAACGGCGGCAAACGTGGCCAATTATCAGTGGTTTACCAATTGGCTGATTGTTGAAAAGGAAAGCAACGCGGTGGCGGGTGGAATTGGGGTGGCAGGAATGCCCAATGACGATGGTGAGACCGAAATGGGCTACGGTCTAGACGAAGATTTTCGGGGCAAAGGCATTGCGACCGAGGCGGTTGAGTGCTTGATGAAATGGGTGTTCAAGCATCCCGCAGCGCAGGCCCTCACTGCCCAAACGCCCGTTCGACTGCCGCTTTCTCAAAGGGTGTTGGTCAAGGCAGGTTTCTCCCAAGTAAAGGAAGAAAATGGCATCATTTTGTGGCGAAAAGCCAAAGTAAGCTAGTTTACACCCTTAAAAAGCAGTACGTTTGCAAAAAATTTAAACCAATGAAAATAGCAGCTAATCAAGTCGTAGCGTTGGCCTACGAGCTTAGTATTATGAACGATACCGACGAGTGGCAGATGGTAGAAACCGTCGGTGAAGACCAACCTATGTACTTCATTCAAGGAATGAGTGGCTTGCCAGAAAGTTTTGAAGATAAAATTAATGGGCTTGCTGTAGGTGAGTCGTTTGATTTTACGCTTTCTCCCGAGGAAGGATACGGCGATTATGACATGGAAGCCGTTGCTGAACTTCCGATTGATATTTTCAAGGTGGACGGCGAGGTTCAAGAAGATATGCTTCAAGTAGGCAATATGATTCCAATGACCAACGAAGATGGACATCGTTTGATGGGTCAAGTGGTAGAAGTAAATCGTGAGTTTGTGTTGATGGATTTTAACCATCCATTGGCAGGCCGTAAGATGCACTTCAAAGGCTCAGTGATTAATATTCGTCCTGCTACTGCCGAAGAACTAGACCATGGTCACGTTCATGGTGACGGTGGGGTAGAACATTAATAGTTTTTAGTTTAGGGTTTGCTGTTTCGAGTTTATCGTTTTCTAATAAAAATAGACTAAACCCGAAACAGTAAACCTCAAACAGAACTACACCAACGGTTCTTGCTGACTTAGACAGTGGAAACTGCCGAGGCCCCAAACTATTTCTGTGGAGTCGATGCCGATAACCTTGCGGTCGGTGAAACATTGACTCAAAATATCCAATGCTTTTTGGTCGTTGGCGCAGCGGAATGTGGGTACAATAACTGCCGCATTGCTGATGTAAAAATTGGCGTAAGATGCAGGCAAACGCAAATCTTCACTGTACAAAGGTGTTGGCATGGGCAACTCAACGATGTTAAGTTGTTTTCCATTGAGCAAACGCATCTGCTTCAACTCGTGAATGTTTTCTTGTAAAATCTCGTAGTTGTCGTCCGATTTGTTCTCTTCAACAATCGCTACCACCGTATCTTCATTGACAAAGCGCACGGTGTCGTCGATGTGTCCGTCGGTATCATCGCCAATGATACCATCGCCCACCCAAAGAATTTGTTCCACGCCGTAATAATCGCACAAGTATTTTTCAATTTGTGCTTGGCTTAGGTGCGGATTGCGGTTTTCGTTGAGCAAACAAGCTCTGCTGGTCAATAACGTTCCTTTTCCATTGAATTCTACCGAGCCACCTTCCATGATGATGCCAGGTGTCACGTAGTCTAGGCCCAAATAATGAGCAATCGCTACGGGAATCAGGTCGTCGTTGTTGAACGGTGGATATTTTCCTCCCCAGGCGTTATAACCCCAATTGACCACCAGACGTTTTTTGGTTTCAGGATTAATCAAAATACCTGGGCCATGATCGCGGCACCAAGAGTCGTTGGTGGCGTGGAGCGGAAGCTCAATTTGATTGAGGTCGATTCCTGCCCCCAGCAAGTGAAGTTTTATCGTTTGTTGAACCGTTTCGTTGTGCGCATTGATACACACCTTTTCGCCCTCGCTAATAGCTTTGATAAATTCCAAATAAGCAGGAAGCATTTTAGGCTGACGCTCGTACGTCCAAGAGGCTTCGGTGTGAGGGAAACTCAACCAAGTAGCGCGGTGTGGATGCCATTCGGCAGGAAAGAAAAAGCCCTGTTCTTTGGGCGTAGATGAAATTGACATGATGCTTTGTAGTCTATTAAGCAGTTTTGCAGCTACAAAAATAGGGAGAAATGTAGATTGTTTTACGACCCGCGTGTAGGTTCGTTTCGTGCGGTCAGTCGCTATATGTGCGTAAACTGGAAAAATAACCGCACAACCCTGCGATTCATGCCACGTTGTCGGCCATGGTTTTAATGACTACGCTCCAATCGAAGAGGTATGGGCCTATTATTCCGTAGCATTATTATTCAACCATATAAGACATATAAGTTTTTCTTATAATCCCTTATATGTCTTATATGGTTCAACAAAAACTAAGAGAAATACCCTTTAAATGTCAAGCCATTGATAAGCCCCTGTAATGATGGTGCGTCGGCAGCTAAATCACTCAAAATCGGGTTTTCAACGCCCCAGTTGAGTTCAAGTTCGGGGTCGTTCCAGCGGCAGCGCCAGTTGTCATCCGCGCCGTAGTCGGGATAGGCTTCCGAAACCGCCTGTACGTGAATAGACGGCGTAAAGAAATACCATCCATGTAGCATCCCAACGGGGAATACAAGCGCGGCGGGATCTTCCCCAAACAATTCAAACAAGGCAGATTGGTGCTGGGTAGGAGAACCAGGCCGCAAGTCGCGGAGTCCTAATAAACAGTGTCCTTCGATAAGACAAAAGTACTCGTCGTGGCGGACGTGAAAGTGCATTCCCCGAAAGACGTTGGCTTCCGATTTTACGGCGCTCCACTGTACAGGCTTGAGAACTGTTCCCCAGTGGTCTTGAAAGATTTCGGTAAACGACCCACGATGGTCTTTATGCTCGTCTAACGACACCAAGCGAACTTGGTGGAGTTCAACCCCATCTATTTGTGCGGATTTTATAAGCTGAGTAGTATTCATGGTACAATGCGGTTTTGGGCGAAAGTACCACGAGGCAATGAATAAAAAACTGAGAGATGTCAGGGCTTTGATTTTATCCGTTTTCAATTACATAATGAGTTTCACACCACTCCTAAAACCCCACGCCTTTAGGCTGGGGA
The DNA here is from genome assembly GCF_003711225.1 of Runella sp. SP2. Classification (NCBI taxonomy): domain Bacteria; kingdom Pseudomonadati; phylum Bacteroidota; class Cytophagia; order Cytophagales; family Spirosomataceae; genus Runella; species Runella sp. SP2. The sequence goes on from NZ_CP031030.1 coordinate 675,142, forward strand.
TAAAGGAAATTAGGCAACTTAACGAGGCTTTAGCCCTGACTTTTCCATATTAAAGAGCTAAAAAGTCAGGGCTAAAGCCCTAGATTAAGCTCTTGTTTACAGACCCCAGCCTAAAGGCATGGGGTTTTATGACTCACATATCGTTGATAATGTCCAGTTTAATTTTGCACAATTACCTATAGACAAAAAAGATTACAAATTCTTCGCTTTCATTTGTTTTACGGCGTAGTCAGCGGCGCGAGCAGTGAGTGCCATGTAAGTGAGCGACGGGTTTTGAGTGGCGGTTGAGGTCATACACGCCCCATCCGTAACAAACACGTTTTTGCAAGCGTGGAGTTGATTCCAATTGTTCAAAAGCGATGTTTTAGGGTCTTTACCCATCCGAACGCCACCCATTTCGTGGATGTCAAGTCCTGGTGCTTTGTTTGGTACATCGTGGGTTTGGATGTTTTTGAAACCTGCTTTCGTAAACATTTCGGTCAGCTGTTCGTGGTAATCTTTCACCATCTTTTCGTCGTTGTCGTCGTAGCTTACCGAAACCCGTAGCTGCGGGATACCCCAAGGGTCTTTCAGGTTTGAATCAAGCGCCACAAAATTAGTTTCTTTCGGAATGGTTTCGCCCATCATGTGCGAACCCACGCGCCAGTTGCCATATTTTTTCTCTGCCAATGACGTTTTCAGCTCTTCACCCATGCCTGAGCGGTCGTTGAAGGTAATACGGCTGGCATTAAAGCCCGCAGCGTAGCCGCGTAAAAAGTCGGTTTCTTGTTTAAGTAAGTTACGGAACCGAGGAATGTAGCTACTATTGGGGCGGATTCCCTCGGAGGTCGTATCTAGGAAGCCTTCGTATTCACCCGAAATGCTTGTACGGTAGTTGTGGAAAGCGATGTACTTGCCCATTAGTCCATTATCGTTACCCAAGCCTTTGGGGAAGCGATGAGAGGTAGAGTTGAGCAAAATCAAGTTGGTATTAAGTGCAGCAGCATTCACAAAAATAATCTTTGCGAAATACTCCGTCATCTCTTTTGTCTTGGCATCAATGACGCGTACGCCCGTGGCTTTAGCTAATTTTTCGTCGTAGATAATTGAGTGCACCACCGAGTCGGGCTTGAGGGTCATCTTTCCCGATTTCATAGCCCACGGAATCGTCGTGGCGTTGCTGCTAAAATATCCTCCGTACGGACAGCCACGTTGACAAAGCGCGCGATTCTGGCATTGAGCACGCCCTTGTTGGAAGTGAATCGGATTCGGTTTCGTCAAGTGCGCGCAACGACCAATGATAATGGGGCGCGAGCCTCCGTAATGTTTGGCCATTTGTTCTCCAAAGTATTTTTCTACGCACGACTGCTCGTGAGGGGGTAAAAACTCGCCGTCGGGAAGCTGTGGAAGGCCGTCTTTGTTACCCGAAATACCCGCAAATTTTTCAACGTAACTATACCAAGGTGCAATTTCGTTGTAGTTGATTGGCCACTCTACGGCAAAACCATCCCGAGCGGGTCCTTCAAAGTCAAATTGTGACCAACGTTGTGTTTGGCGAGCCCAGAGCAACGACTTTCCACCTACTTGGTAGCCGCGAATCCAGTCGAAAGGTTTCTCTTGTACGTAAGGGTGTTCGGCGTCTTTGACAAAAAAATGCGCAGCATCTTCGTTGAAAGCGTAGCATTTGCTCACGATAGGGTTGGCGTCTTTGACCTCTTTTGGCATTTGATTCAAATGAGGAAACTCCCACGGGCGCATCATGGTCGTTGGGTAGTCGGTGACGTGCTGCACATTGCGACCGCGTTCTAACACAAGGGTACGTAAGCCTTTGCCCGTGAGCTCTTTGGCCGCCCAACCCCCACTGATACCAGAGCCAACGACAATGGCATCAAATGTACGATCTTTGATAGAATCTATTGAGAAATAAGACATTTGTAAGTTTGCAGTTTTGAGGTTGAATTGCGTCAGAGACGCTGTGCCACTGTTGACCCAAATCACAGTTTGGGCCAAGCTTAATCAAGATTAAGTTCTATGCTATTTCTTGACAGGAACACAACCGTGATAAAATCCAGGTGCCATGTTGTATTTCTGAATGTTGACCATGACGTATTCGGAGTTTTGGTAGCCCTGAATCGTCAAGTTTTTAATCATGCTTACAAACGGCTTGGTATCTGCGTTGTCGGCCAGTTTTTTGAGAAGGTCAAGGCGTTGTTTTCCATCACAAGCAGCAAAAGACTTGCTATATGCTTGTTGAGCGGCGCTATTTGTGTCGGCTAAACCTTTTTTGAGGTTTTTTTGCGCATTTTCACCGTAGCAATCATTGATCATCCGAAGCGCAAATTGATGGACTTTTAGCGATTTTGCACCTGGCGTTGAAGTTTCAGGAATGATGGTTTCAACGATTTCGGCGAGGGTATCTTCCTCTGCCATTGTAAGTAGGGTAGGCCCTTTTACCGTTTCGGGAGTCCATGCTTGCGCCCAGCTTGGCAGACTCATCAATCCTCCAACGGCCGCCGTTAGGCTTTTTAGGGCAGAACGTCTTTGCATAATAACGTTTGGTTAGTTTTACTTATACAAAGAAATGAAACTACATTTGATACCTATCAAAACTTATTTTTTTCGCCCTTCAACCATCGATGACTCCCTAATCATCAGTTGCGTACTGAGTACAATCGTTTCGGCAACGACAGGTTGGTCGTTTTCAAGTTGTTTGAGTAAAAGCCGAACGACTTGTGCACCCATTTCTTGAATGGGCTGGTTGACACTCGTAAGCGATGGCGAAAGATAAATGCAGGTGGGGTCGTTGTTGAAACTCACAATGGCCACGTCCTCAGGAATCCGAATTCCTTTTTGTTTAAAAGCATACATGGTGGCAAACGCAATGCGATCGGTCATGGTCAGAATTCCGTCGGGCGGTGTGGGCAAGCTCATCATATTGAGTGCCTGCATCATGGTGTTTTCTTGGGTAAAATCATTGTGAAAAACGTAGCGCTCGTTGTAGGGCAGGCCGTAGTGTTCGAGGGCGTCTTTGAAGCCTCGTAAACGCTCGTTGCTGATAAGCAGGTGCGGCGGGCCTGCCATGCAGCCAAGGCGTTGGCAGCCGTTTTCGATGAGGTGTTGGGTTGCCTTAAAAGCCGCTTCGTGGTTGTCAACGATGACCCGCGAGGCGTCGATGTCGGTTGAATAGCGGTCAAAAATCACGAGGGGCATATTTTTGCGCTGCAAGCGATAAATGTGTTCAAAATCGCTCGTATCGCGCGCCAACGACATAATCACCCCTTCAACTTGGCTGTGAAGCAGGTTTTGAATCTGAGCAACTTCCCGTAAATACGATTCGTTGGTTTGGCATACCACCACACTGTAGCCCGCTTGCATGGCTGCCTCCTCGATGCTGTTGAGCATCGACGCAAAAAAATGATAACTCAAGGTCGGTAAAATCAGCCCAATGGTTTTTGTGCGGCTTTTGACAAGGTTTTTTGCCAACTGATTGGGTTGGTAGTCCATGTCCTCCGCCAACTGTAACACCGCTTGGCGAGTTTCGGGGTGTATCTCGGGCATCCCGCGCAAAGCGCGCGACACGGTCGAGGCAGATAAATTGAGGGCATTAGCAATGTCTTTGATCGTGACGGCCGTATTTTTATTCATTGGGTTTAGAGAAATATAATTTTTACAATATGCCACTCATTTTGGGTAGAAAACCCGAGGAATGTCGGGAAATGATACAGTTGGTGACTTTAGTTTAAATATTTGATTTTTTTAAGTTTAAAATGAGTGTTGCAGAAAAACCGCAAACGTAACCGCAAACGTTTGCGGATGATATTGCGCAGAAATATGTTCAATTTTTGCGTTATTTCTTTTTGAAATGTGAATTTACTTATACTTTTAACATAAAGAAAGGCAGAATAGCCCTTTTATTTGTGTAAATGATAAATGTAGGGCAATCTTGTTGAATGGCTTCAATTTGTACTTTTTCAATAAATTCGTTATCCTTTTTTACGTTCTAATAAATCTATTACTTGAATGAAGAAAATCCTTGTGTGTGTTATGACTGTGCTGACGCTGTCGGCATGGGGGCAGTCCAAAATTGATGTAAAAAAAGAGTTTGAGTTTGCCGCCAAGCAGTACGAAGGAATGTTGGCAGCTCACCCCGACATTACGAAGTTTCCCCAATCGACAAACCCCGACGGAACCCCGCGCGACATGAAGTCGAGCTGGTGGTGCAGCGGATTCTTTGGAGGTTCTTTGTGGTATATTTATGAATTTAACAAAGCGCCTCAGTGGAAAGAAGCTGCCCACAAATGGACGATGGCCGTCGAAAAGGAGCAGTACAATAAAGGCACGCACGATTTGGGCTTTATGATTTATTGTCCGTTTGGAAATGGTTACCGCCTGACCAAAAACGAAGCCTACAAACCTATCATGCTGACAGGGGCGCAGTCGTTGGCGACACGTTTTGATCCCAAAGTGGGGCTGATTAAGTCTTGGAATAGCTTCAAAGGTGGGTACAATTACCCCGTGATTATTGACAATATGATGAATTTGGAGTTTTTGTTTTGGGCAGCGAAAACGTCGGGCAACAAAGACTTGTATAATTTGTGTATCACGCACGCCGATAACACCATGAAACACCACTATCGCCCCGACCACAGCGCCTATCACGTTATCTGCTACGGGCCAAATGGTGAAGTATTGGCCAAGAAAAACCACCAAGGCGCGTTTGACGAGTCGTCGTGGTCAAGAGGGCAATCGTGGGGAATGTACGGGTACACAGTCATGTACCGCGAAACTAAAGACCAAAAATACCTCGATCATGCGCGCAATATCGCTGACTATTTGTTGAGCCACCCCAACATGCCAGCCGACAAAGTACCGTACTGGGACTACAACAAACCAGGGGAAGAACGCGATGCTTCAGCAGGGGCGATTTTGGCGTCGGGCTTGTTGGAGTTGAGTACCTACGGTGGTAAAAATGCTAAAAACTACTACAACACTGCCGTTACAATTTTGGAAAGCTTGTCGAAACCACCTTACAAAGCAGAGTTGGGCAAAAACAATCATTTTATTCTACAACACAGCGTAGGACACAAGTTAGGTAATTCGGAGATTGATGTGCCTTTGGTATATGCCGACTATTACTACTTGGAAGGACTGCTCCGTTACCAAGCCTTGAACAAGAAGAAAAAATAGACGTACGTGCTACATGAAGCCAATAGAAACCTCATCGTCCCAAGTGGATAGTCAGCTATGGTCCCAGTTGAAAAATGGGAGTGAGTGGGCGTTGGGCAGGCTCGTTAAAAAATATTTCAATCCTTTACAAAATTATGGGTGCAAGTTCGTCCCCTCCGAAGATTTTGTAAAGGATTGTGTCCAAGAGGTATTCATTGAAGTATGGCAACGCCGCGAACGCCTCAGCACTCCCGTGAGCGTCAGGGCGTATTTGTTGAGTTCGGTCCGAAAAAAAGTGCTGAGGGAAGGCTTTCGGCAACGAATTTTGAAGGATGAACAACACGAAATCGACACCATCTTGGATTGGCATTCACAAGAGCTTCCGCACGAATGGGCGATTATTGAACAAGAGAATGTTGAATTATTGACCCAAAAAATCACGATTTTACTGGATAAACTGCCCAAAAGACAACGTGAAGCTATCTATTTGCAATTTTATCAAAACCTGAATCGGGATGAAATTGCGCAGATAATGGAGGTTAACCCGCAGTCGGTTTCCAATTTGGTACAGTCAGCATTGAAAGTATTTCGTACCCATTGGCAAGTGATTCAGGTGTTGTTGGGGGTAATTTTATTCCATTGACAGTTTTAAGATGGCAAATACATATACGCAATTAGATATGCTCCTTTGGGCTACATCCATCCCGACACCTTTGTAAACCTTGTAAAAAAAATGAAGAAGAAAGGAGTATATTAGTTGGTTTAGCGCCATCTGATAGAAAAACATTCCTATTACCCAATGAATTATTACCGCTCGTATCAGTTAGAGGACTTTGCCCGCGACGAATCTTTTCGTCAGTGGGTACTGGAACACGAGCCTAGTAATACCCAATTTTGGCAGCAATGGCTTGCCGAAAACCCCGACTGCCGCGAAAAAGTCCATTTGGCCAAGGCGTTTTTGTTGGCCTTAGAAGAAAACGAAACCGATTTGCCAGAGTTGGAATTAGACGCCATTACAGAGCAGATTCTCCAAGCACCTCCGCAAACTTCTTCTCAGTTTTGGCAGTTCCCACTGTTCCAATGGGCGGCTTCTATCATTCTGCTTTTGGGCGTGGGGTGGGGAACATATTCTTATTTTCGACCTAGCACATTGGCATTTCATGACAGCAAAACGGTCGTAGCTTTCAAAGATAATTATCTCGAACAGACCAATCAAAGCGACCGCGTTCAGAAAATTTCCTTGCAGGATGGAAGTACCATTTCGCTTTATCCCAAGAGCCGAATTCGGTACCCACAGCCTTTTCGTGCGCAACTGCGAGAGGTTTATTTGGAGGGAAAAGCCTTTTTTGATGTTGCGAAAAACCCCCAACAGCCATTTTGGGTCTATACCGACTATATTTCTACGCAAGTATTGGGTACGAGCTTTATGGTTCAAGCATTTTCGGAGGCCGATGAGGCTAAAGTGGTGGTCAAAACGGGGCGTGTGTCAGTTTATACCCTAAAAGACTCAGAAAAAGCCACAACGAACCAACAAGCAGTAAAAGCGGGGGTGGTGCTTACCCCTAACCAGCAAGTTGCTTTTTCAATACCCCAAGAACGTTTTTTAAAATCGATTGTAGAAGCGCCAGCTGCAGTTGTACAGACACCCGTTAGTAGCTATTCGTTTGAGGAAACGCCTGTTAGTCAGGTGTTTGATTTGATAGAAAAAACCTACGGTATCTCCGTGATTTATGATGCCAAAGTCCTCGAAAATTGCTTTTTGACGGCTACACTTTCCGAGGAGTCGCTGTTTGATAAACTCGACCTCATCTGCAAAATCACGCACTCGACCTACGAAATCGTTGATGCTCAAATCATTATCCATAGCCGAGGGTGTAAATAGTATTTTTTTAAAAAAAAATTTTAAAAAAGCAGTATTTTAGGCTTCGGTTCGCCATCCATGATAAAACCACATATTTCATCATGGATAAAATCTACAACAAACCCAATTTCTGCTGGACGCTCATGAGGATTTCATTGACACAGCTGCTGATTGCAATCCTGTTCATGGGAGTATCTCATGCCCACGATGCAAGCGCTCAGGAAGCCCTGGAGCAAAAAGTAACCGTAAAACTTGCCAATGAGGACTTAAAAACAGCCCTAGGCACCCTTCAACGAGTGACTAACGTGCGTTTTATCTACAATCCGCGCGAAATTAAAGTGTCTCAAAAAATCAATTTAGATGCCAAAAATGAAAAGCTGAAAGAAGTGCTTGAGCAAGTGCTAAACCCGCTTAAAATTGGCTATGAAGTGAAAGGCAAGCAAATCGCTCTCTTCAAAAAAGAAGTGAGCCTGTTGCCCATTCCCCAGCAAACACTCAGATTATTGACTACGCAAGGAATCGACCAAGGGGTAACGGGAAAAATTACGGACGATAAAGGCGAAGTGCTTGTAGGCGTAAGCGTGCAAGTAAAAGGAACAACGCGTGGGGCAACAACAGATGCTAACGGAAGCTACCGTTTGTCGGTGCCCGATGGAAAATCAGTGTTGGTTTTTTCTTACATTGGGTATATCAAACAAGAGATTGTAGTTGGTAATCAGAGTATTATCAACGTCCAACTGTCAGCCGACGACAAAAGCTTAGAAGAAGTGGTGGTGGTAGGTTACGGGGTTCAAAAGAAAGTGAACATGACGGGTGCCGTTTCGACCATTGATTCAAAAGCCATCGAAAACCGCCCTTCGAGTAACTTAGCAACCGCTATGCAAGGAACTTCCCCAGGGTTGATAATCCAACGTACGACAGGACAGCCTGGAAGTGAAGGGGTAAGTATTCAGATTCGGGGAGCGACGACGGCCAACGGAAGTGTGGATCCCTTAATGATTTTGGACGGGGTAGCTGTGCCTATCTCAACGCTCCAAACCATGAACCCCAACGACGTAGAAAACATCAGTGTCTTGAAAGACGCTGCTGCCGCGGCTATCTACGGCGCACAAGCGGCGGGTGGGGTAATTTTGGTGACGACAAAAAAAGGAAAATCAGGGAAAGTGACATTCGACTATTTGTCGCAATATGGAACCGACTGGTCAATCAACGTACCAGACCGAATGACCTTGCTAGAAGAAGCTGAGTTTTCTAACTTGGCCCGTAGAAACTCAGGAAGTGGCCCTGAATATTCTGCGTTTGATTTGGAACAAATTCGTAACAACGTTCCGTACGTTGTCAATCCTGTTGATACTTCCACTTACTTGTTTTATAACCAAGAGCCGTTGACCAACCAGGTTTTGAGAAAATACACCTCAATGCAGACACACAACCTGACAGTACGTGGTGGAACCGACAGGCTTAATTTTATGCTTTCGGGTGGTTTTTACGGTAAAAATGGGGTGTTTAAAGTGGGGCCAGACAACAATGAAAGGTACAATACACGGCTTAATTTAAGTGCAAAATTAACCCAAAAGCTATCGTTTGATGCAAGAATTGCTTACACAGGAGAGCGAACCCAAACGCCCGCAGCTGATGTAAACGGAGGTGGTTTGTTGTATCAAATCTATCGTTTACGCACGCGTACGCCATTTTTTACTCCAGAAGGACGTTATAACGGTGCTGGTTCGGCGGCAACAGTTTATGCGACAATGGAAGCGGGCGGTTATAATAAGTTCTTCAAAAATCACTTTGATGGAACCTTTACCCTCCAACACAGCGGTTTGGTCAAAGGCTTGAATCTTCGTGCGGTTGTAGGAACGCAGTATCGCCGCGAAGACCGTAATCGTTTTGCCCGTACGGTACCACTTTGGGGGCGGTCACGGATATTGAGTTATTTAAACCAAGTAAATTCGTTGCAAATTACGAACGACCTTATAAAAAATAACAACATCCAGTTGTTGGCCAATTATGACTTTAAAGTAGGCGAAAAACATAGTTTTGGCTTATTTGCTGGCTACCAATGGGAAAGTTATCGTTTTGATCGTGTATTTAATCAAGCTTCTAACTTAGTGAGTAACGACCTCCCAACGTTGAACCTTGGTGATGAGAAAACGAAAATCAATAGCCAAGATATTCGTACAAATGCTTTCCAATCCATTTTTGGGCGCTTTAATTATAACTACGGTGACAAGTACTTAGTTGAAGCTACACTACGTCAAGACGAAAGCTCGAAGTTGGCGCCAGGAAGCCGCGTGAAAATTTTCCCATCGGCTTCTATCGGTTGGAATGTACACCGTGAGGCGTGGTTTGGCAATAGCCTCAGCTTTATTTCTGAATTAAAGCTGCGTGGTTCTTGGGGACGTCTTGGTGGTGCGTTGGGTAATACCATTGGCAATTACGACTACCTGAACCAACTTTCGCAAGGCTCAGCCTTGGTTTTGGGTGATTCTCGTTCTACCTATATTTTTCAAAACGCGATTCCTTCGGCCAACCTTTCTTGGGAAACCATCGAAACTACCAATGGTGGTGCTGACTTAGGCTTTTTCAGAAATAGACTTCAAATCTCGGCCGATTATTACGTAAAGTATAACCGAAATATGCTTACGGCGCAGTTGTTGCCTGCCACGATTGGTATCAACACCCCTCGTAAAAACAACGGTGAGCTAAAATCGTGGGGATGGGAGTTAGAGGCGCGTTACCGTGGTACGCTTGGCAAAGAGTTTAACTACAACGTGTCGTTCAACTTGTCGGACAACAACAACAAACTCATTAGCTTCTCAGGTCGTAATGTCGTCGGAATGGGAACTAACGGAACCATTGAAAACTACCCTCTTAACTCCATTTGGGGGTATCAAACGGCAGGTTATTTCCAAACTGCCGATGAAGTAAAATCTTGGGCATTTCAGGATAGCCGTGCAGGGGCGGGTGACGTAAAATACATCGATCAAAACGGAGATAACCGCTTGACCGTTGGACGTGGAACCACCGAAGATTACGGCGATATGGTTTTCTTGGGCACAACAAACCCACGTCTTTTGTACGGGGCTAACTTAGGCTTCCAATGGAAAGGCTTAGACTTTTCGGCCTTCTTCCAAGGCGTAGGAAAGCGTAGTTACCGCCCAGCTACAGAGTCTATTGCACCTTTGTTGGTAACTTGGAAACAAGCCCTCGGTATTCACCGTGATTACTGGACACCAGAAAATCCCAATGCTATTTATCCTCGCCCGTTTATTGGAGCTACCCACAACTATTTGTCGTCGGATAAATGGGTGTTGAACGCTCGTTATACGCGGTTGAAAAATATTCAAGTGGGTTATACGTTGCCATCGAGATGGACGGAGCGTCTTAAAGTATCACGCGCTCGTTTCTTCTTCTCTGGACAAGACTTGTTTACCATCTCAGGTTTGGGAATTTTCCAAGGGTACTACGATCCTGAAACCCGCGACAACGTAGAAAACGACTATCCTTTCTTTGCTACGGCTTCTGTAGGATTAAACCTTTCGTTCTAAGGATTTTACCTCAAATAAAGGTGGTATCTATTAAATTGAAACAACATGAACAAGACATATTCATTTCTTACCAAAAAAGTAGCAATAGCGGCGGTATGCGGACTGACCTTTCTCTCGGCCTGTGACGTAACCCGCCTTCCCGAAACGTCGATTAGTGACGAAACATTTTGGCGTTCGGAAGCCGATTTGAAGGCGGCGGCCAACTACTTATACACGTTTTTACCCGTTTTTAACAATGAAGACAACTGGTCGGATGACGCCACTGGTTTAACAGTTAGTAACATTAGTGATGGCTCACGTTTGGCACCTGCCACCGACGGGAACTACAATAATCCCTTTCGCTTAATTCGGGCGGCTAACAACATCGTCGAGAAAGCACCACGTGCGAGTTTGGCAGCGGCCATTCAAGACCGCTACGTGGGTGAAGCCCGTTTCTTCCGTGCGATGGGGTACTACGATTTGTTGCGCAAGTACGGAAGTGTGCCATTGATTTTGAAAACATTGACCGACGAGTCGGCTGAATTAAAAGAACCTGCGGCTACCCGTGACCAAATCATTGAGCAGATTTACCAAGACTTAGATTTTGCCGCTTCTAAACTTCCGACCCCGACAGCGTTGGGAACGGCAGATTACGGCCGCATTTCTAATACAGGGGCGTTGGCGTTCAAAGCACGCGTAGCATTGTTTGAAGGAACTCGCGCTAAATTCCACAAGTACGGCGATCCCAACAAACACCTGACGTTGGCTTATAACGCAGCTAAGGCGGTGATTGACAGCAAGCAGCACGATTTATACACGGGAGGGTACTTCAACTTGTTTCAGTATGCAGGTGAAGGCCGTGCCAACCGCGAAAATATCATCGTCAAACAGTATGGAGTGTCGTTGACTGACCGTGTGGTAACGCACACCTATTTTCGTGGAACGGTTGAAAACGGAAACCTAAACCCTACCAAAAGCTTGATTGATTCGTATTTGATGAAAGACGGCTTGCCTATTTCAAAATCACCACTTTATAAGACACCTACTACGACTGTAGAGGTGTACCAAAACCGCGATACGCGCATGAGCGATACGTACATGAAGCGCGGTGACTCGTGGATTGCTACGTTTCCAGTGTTCAATGTGCCGAGTTTGGTGTTTGCCAAAACAGGGTTTACATTCCGTAAGTATTCGGATATCAACGACTGGAATAACCAAGCTTCGACGATGGATTACATGATTTTGCGCTATGCCGAAGTGCTGTTGATTTATGCCGAAGCACGTTTTGAATTAGACGAAAAAATCAGCGATGCAGATTTAGACTTGAGCATCAACCGTACCCGCGCCAGAGGCGGTTTGCCAAAGTTGACCAACGAGTTTGTGACTACAAACGGTCTCAACATGCGCGATGAAATCCGTCGTGAGCGTCGTGTGGAATTGGCGCAAGAAAGCCATCGTTATTGGGATTTGAACCGTTGGAAAATGGCAGAAACCGAAATGCCAAAACCAATTTTGGGTAATTTCTTTTTCCGTGAAGAATTTGGCACGACGGTTCAGGTAAACTTAACGCCCGATAACTATATCCAAGTGCAAGCGGCAAGCTTCCGTAAGTTTGATCCTGCCAAAGATTATTTGTGGCCGTTGCCTATCAACGAATTGGCATTGAACCCATCCCTAAAACAAAACCCAGGCTGGTAACTAGGTGGGTCGGGTTGTGAGCAACCCTCAACACAGTGAGTCGGGTTGCTCACAACCCGATTAATACGCTTGGTTCGTGTGGAGGGTTGCTCACAACCCGACTAATAGGCTTGATTTTTTTTGTACCCAAAGCCCCCTCAGCAAATAATGCTGAGAGGGCTTTTTTGTGCTGTTTCTTAAAAAATTATCAGATAACTAAGTTAGGAAATTACTTGCTTTATCTTGAAATAGTGACGAAAATCTTTTTCAACTTTTATTTATCCTTATGAAATCCCTCTTTTCATCCGCACGCTTGGTTGCTTACCTATTGTTGGTTCCAGTGGTTTCTCAGTTCTCTTTTACAACGCCAACGGCCAAAGAAAAAGAAAACTGGATTAATCTTTTCAACGGCAAAGACATTAAAAATTGGACGGTCAAAATCCACCACCACGAGACGGGCGACAACTTTGGCGAAACCTTTCGGGTGGAAGATGGAATCATAAAAGTGCGCTACGACAAGTACGATAAATTCAACGAACGCTACGGGCATTTGTACTTCAATACACCCTACTCGTACTATCATTTGTCGATGGAGTACCGCTTTACGGGCATTTGGCGCGAAGACGCTCCCGATTATACGAAACTTAACAGCGGAGTGATGTTTCATTCGCAAGACCCCCGCACCATGCCCAAAGAACAAGATTGGCCGATTTCGGTAGAAATGCAGTTTTTGGCTGGGCTGGGAGACGGCAAGCCACGCCCCACGGGCAATATGTGCTCACCAGGTACGGATGTAATTTTTCAGGGTGTCAAAGACCCGCGTCACTGCATCAATTCAACCTCTAAGACGTATCCAAAGGGTGAGTGGGTGAAGGCTGATTTGGTAGTTTTGGGCGATTCGTTGGTGCAGCATTTTATCAACGGTGAAAAAGTGTTGGAATACGCAAAACCCCAAATTGGAGGAGGCGTGGCCAACCGTTTTGACCCTGCCCAAAAAATTGACGGAAAACCCCTCAAAGAAGGCTTTATCGCCCTCCAAAGCGAAGGACAAGAAATCGATTTTCGTAACATCAAACTCCTTAACTTGGAAGGTTGCAAAGACCCCAAATCAAAGGCTTACCGCAGCTATTTTGTCAAGAATAACCCTGCTTTGTGCCGTTAACTCCCTTTTCGTATGAAGCGCATTTGGATTTTCTTTGGTTTAATGAGTTTTTCTTGGGCGGTATCGGCGCAACAGTCGCCCAGCCCTGGATTGTTGTATAGGTATATTTCAGTCACTCAAGGAGGCAGCAATCCCGACGCCAATCGCGTAGAATTACGTTCTGATGTAGATACCAGCTGGACCCGTTGGAAAGAGCGCGGGTATAGCTTTGGTTTCAACCCCGCGCTGACCCCCATGTACACGACTGTGAACGGGATTCTTTCAACCCCCTACATGATTCAAGTACGTGGAAATGCCGAAGAGCGAAACAAAAAACGCTGGGGATACCATGTATTTGAGGGCTATGCCAAAGACGATAAGTCGCGGATAACGATGTTGGTCAATAAGCACATTGAGGAAGAACGACCTGTGGCAGAGTTGTATTACTACGGAACGGCCTACAATCATTCCGAACAAGCGTACAATTGGTTTAAAATTGGCTCGGATGTTCGGCAACATTCATTCCTTTTTGGCCGTGACAAAGCTATTTTTTACGGTTCACTTCGCTTAACCAACGCATTCACACTAGGCAATATCGGCAAGGAAGATTTACTGGCTGAGAAGCCACAAGGCGACGACGAAAATGTATATCAATCGGATGCTAAATACGTAAATTTCAAAGAGTTGAAAGGAAGCGGCGACGGAACAATGTTTTATGACAAAGACAACAAAATCGTAGTTATAAAAATTGATGGCCAATGGATGAAACTCAAAGTTGAGCCATTGCCTGCGGGGGTTGAATACAAGTTTTAAGTAGTTGAGCATAAATTTTAGTGTATTAGCAATAATTAAAAAAATCACCCCTGTTACTACAAATGTTGCGGCTCTACCGAGGCTACCTTGAATTATTCTAAAATTTTTGATCGAATACTTATATGAAATTGGTTGTTTCTTTCTGTTTGTGTTTCCCGCTCGTGTTTACAGGATGGGCTCAGCGCTTTCAACGCTATCAACACGAAACCTTTCCCCAAATCGACTCCGTCATCAATGTACCTTTTGGCGAAGCGCGAAACATCAAAGGCGAAAACGAGAAACTCTTGCTGGACGTGTACAGCCCCCACGGCGATACGCTCCGTAAGCGTCCGTTGGTGGTGTTTGTACACGGAGGAGGATTTACGGGAGGCGATAAAAAAGTAGGGTATCCGCTGTTATTCAGCTATGGGTTGGCCAAAAGGGGGTACGTCTGTGGTTCCATCAACTATCGGTTGGGCGTGGAAGAACCTAAAAACGACAAAAGCTATTTTGAAGCCATGTACCGCGCGGTGCAGGACACCAAAGCTGCCATTCGCTTTTTTAGAAAAAATGCCGAACAGTACGGAATTGACACCTCCCAAATTTACCTCATGGGAGGTTCGGCGGGAGCCATGACTGCCCTGCACGCCGCGTATTTGGATGCCAACGAAGTACCCGCCTACGTCAACACCAAACGCTGGGGAAAGTTGGAAGGCAACAGCGGGAATGCAGGGTATTCGTCGAAAGTGAAAGCCATTATAAATTGTTGGGGAGCAATGGTCGATTATCGTTGGATTCAAAAAGGCGACATCCCCAATTTCAACGTTCACGGCGTGGCCGACAAACTCGTACCGAGCGATTCTTCTTTGACGTACAATGGCTTCAAATACGGCAGCCAAGTCGTTTTTGAACATTCGTTGGCCTTGGGCATCGCCACGGGAATACGTTTGTACGAAAACACGGGTCATACCCTCGACAACGATAAGTCCAAACAAACCCAAGCCCTCGAAGAGGCGGGGTATTGGTTAGCGGCGCAGCTCAAAGGAAAGTTGAACGTCACGCGTTTTGAGAAAGAAATCTTTGCGTTTAAGGAGGCCGATAAAACCGAAACCTACACCAACAACGCGATTTTGGTGACGGGAAGCTCGTTTGTGCGTTTGTGGAAAAACATCAACCAAGACCTTGCCCCGCACGAAATCATTCACCGTGGTTTTGGCGGCTCCACGGTGGCCGAAATGGCGTATTACATTCCTCAGATTTTGGGGAAACATCAACCCAAAGCCATTGTGATTTATACAGGTAGCAACGACATTGCCGATTCGCCGCTTGATAAAACGCCTTTACAAATCCTCGAAACCTACAAAGTGGTTGTGAAAAACATACGGGCAAAGTTACCCAACGCGGCCATTTACTGGATTGCAATTTCTCCCAACGAACGCCGCTGGGGAGTGCAAGATAAAATACTGGAAGCCAATGCGTTGTTGAAAAACTACTGCGAATCAACGCCCAAGCTGTACTACATCGAAACCATGCCGCAGTTGTTGGGAAAAGATGGCAAATACCAGCCCGAACTGTACATTGGCGACAAGCTGCATTTCAACGAAAAAGGCTACGAAATTTGGACAAAAGTAATCGGGGGCGTACTAAATCGTGATTTTGGTAAGAAATAAGCGTTTTGTCATTAAATTCGCAAAATGACTAAACCCGCTTCTTCACCCACGCTTTCCCGTCAGTTGGGGCTGCTGAGCCTCACCGCGACGGGGATTTGCTCCATGATTGGAGCTTCCATTTACATTGTGCCCATTATGATTCAGCGCAACGTGCCTGGCATTGGCCCGTACGTATTGCCTGCGTTTTTGTTGGCGGCCGTTCCTGCGTTGTTGGCGGCTTTTGCCTACGCCAGTTTATCGTCGGCCATGCCCCAAGCGGGCGGGAGCTACGTTTTTGCCAGCCGAGGCTTGCATCCGTACTTGGGCTTTGTGGCGAGTTTTTCGCAGTGGTTTGGCCTCACGATTGTCATTGGCGTCATTTGCTACGTCATTGTGCCGTTTTTTAGGGACATTGCCAATGCACTCGGCTGGGACACGACTGCGCAGTTGCTTGAAACGGGCTGGGTAAGGCTCACGTTGGCATTGGCGTTGCTGTGGACGTTTGTGGGAATAAATATGCGCGGATTGGCGTTTTACGAACGCACCCTCATTCCGCTCATGGTGTTGATGTTTGTGCTGGGAGCCATTGTCATTGTAGCGGGTTTTTACTTCAATCATGCTGATTTTGTCGCGGCTTTGGCTATAAAAGAAAACCGTGCGATTTCTATTTCGAGCGTGGCTACGTTTGACTGGAGCACGTTTTTGTCGGCAGGTGCGGTGTTGTTTGCCAGTTTTATTGGGTTTGATTCCATTGCGCAGGCAGGGGGAGAGGCCAAAAACCCTGAGCAAATGCTGCCCCGTGCCATCGCCTTGGCGGTACTCATCGTAGGCTGTTTTTACTTCGTATTTACGGCGGCTGTTTACCACGCTATTCCATGGCAGTACATTGCCGAAGAAGCCAGCAAAAAAGACATTTCGGCCCCTGGACTCTTTAGTATTTTATTGACCCCGCAGTGGGGTGTTGCCATTTTGGTAGGAGCGACCATTGCCTTGGTCAACGACCTTCCTGCCATGTTGTTATCGGTGTCACGCTTGCTTTTTGCGTGGGCCGAAGATGGCATTTTCCCCAAAACCCTTGCCGACATCGACCCCCACACGCACACGCCCAAACGTGCCTTGCTGTTGAGCGGAGGCATGGCGACGATTGGGATATTGGGAAGCCATTTTGCCAGCGATTTTTTCTTGGGAGTTGACATCATGGTGACCAGTATGTTGGTCAATTTTTTACTGATGTGCATTACCTTATTGACCCTCCCCAAACGCAACCCTGCCATTGCGCAGCGCATCAAAGTATTGGCGTCGCCTTGGCTTCGTCGTACGTTGGCGTGGGCAGGTATTGGGTGTTTGGTGGCATTTTTGGGAATACACGTGTGGAAAGACCTTCAGGCGTCGGTGGGAGCGTGGTATTTTCATTCCACCTACGTGTGGCTTTTGGTGATGGGAGCGGCTTCGCTGATTTATGTTCGCAGAAAACCGTTGAGTGACAACGATTAACGATACAAACGAATGCAGACTTTAGTAACCCCCGATTTTAAAACGTCCAACGTTATTACGGGGCTTTGGCAAATTGCCGACATGGAGCGCGATGGGCGTTCGTTGGATTTGGACGCGGCCGCACGGGCGTTGGTTCCGTACGTGGAAGCAGGTTTTACGACCTTCGACATGGCCGACCACTACGGTTCGGCAGAAATCATTGCGGGAATTTTACACAAAAAATACGTTCCCAAAGATTCGGTGCAACTGCTGACCAAATGGGTGCCGACGCCAGGGAAATTAACCAAAGAGCAGGTGCGCGAAGCAGTGCAAACCTCGCTCCAACGAATGCAGCTCGACACCCTCGATTTGCTGCAATACCACGCTTGGAACTACGCCGACCCCGCCTGGCTCGACCAGCTGTTTTGGCTGCAAGAACTGCAAGAAGAAGGACTTATCAGGCATCTCGGTTTGACCAATTTTGACACCGCTCACCTGAAAATGGTACTGGACAGTGGTATCAAGGTGGTGTCCAACCAAGTGTGTTTTTCGCTGCTCGACCAGCGGGCGCAACGCTTTATGCTGGACGTGTGCCAACAATACGGCGTAAAACTACTGGCGTTTGGTACGGTAGCGGGTGGTTTTTTGAGCGAAAAATGGCTGGGAAAACCCGAACCGACCCAAGATAATTTGGCGACGTGGTCGCAGATGAAATACAAACGGTTTATTGACCAAGCAGGAAGCTGGGAACAATTTCAACAATTGCTTTCGACGCTCTCGACGATTGCGCAGCGGCACTCGTTGGACATGGCCAACGTGGCGAGTCGCTACATCATGGAGCAGCGTGGCGTAGGTGGGGTGATTATTGGGGCACGACCCAGTCAAAGCGAGCACATACAATCGAACCGTCGTTTGTTTGAACTCCAACTTTCGCAGGAAGAAAAGGCTCAAATTGACGCTGTTTTGGGATTACTAAACCCCATTCAGGGCGATTGTGGCGACGAATACCGCAAGCCGCCCTTCCTCACAGCCTCGGGCGATTTGAGCCACCACATTGCGAGTTTTCCCGCGCCTTATGCCACCAAAACGGGTCACGACGGGCGCACTCACGCCCTGAGTGGGACGATTTGGGAAGACATTGCGGGCTTTAGCCGTGCCGTAAAACGCGGCAACAAAATTGTGATTTCGGGTACGACGGCCACCCATGGCCACCGCGCGATTGGCGGAAACGACCCCGCTTCGCAGGCTCATTTTATCATCGACAAGTTGGAAGGAGCGTTGCAGTCGCTGGGGGCACGCCTCGAAGACGTCGTTCGAACCCGAATTTTCATTCGTAACATCGACGATTGGGAGCCGATTGCGCTCGCCCACGGGGTTCGGTTTGCGACGATTCAACCCGCCAATACGATGGTGCGGGCCGATTTGATTGGCGACGAATACTTGGTCGAAATGGAAGCCGATGCGATGATTGAACCATAAAAGTGAAGGGGAAAACGCAAGTATGACGAAAGACTTTAACACCGCTTGGCGCAAAACGGCCTCGACCATTTACCAAAAACCCAACGATTCTAAAATTTTTGGGTCGGTGGAGGTGGACATTACGGAGCTGGAACAATACATCCAACAACAGCGCAAAGCGGGGGTGAAAATTACGTTAACGCATTTTTTTCTGTTGGCCACCGCCCGCGCTCTTCGCGACGAAGTTCCTGAGTTTAATACCTACGTCAAACGCGGCACCATCGTACCTTTTCCGAGCATCGACGCTACGGTGAGTGTCTTGATGGCCAACGGTGAAATGGGTTCGGTGAAAATGCAACACATTGACAAACATACCCTTGCGACGCTGGCCGAGGCGTTGAGGCAGGCGATTCAGGAGGCGCAAAAGGGCGACGATACCTCTAAAAAACAGAAAGAAACCTTGGCGCGTATTCCGTGGCCCTTCCGCGACTACGTCTATCGCCTGATTCGGTACCTGACCGTGCGCTTGGGGTGGACGATTCCAGGTTTGGGGCTTTCGGCCAACAATTTTGGCGCGTTTTTTCTTTCCAACATCGGCAGCATTGGGCTGGACATGGGCTATCCCGCCTTGTTTCCCTCGGCTAATGTCTCCTTTGTGTTGATTTTAGGGGGCGTTTCCCAAAAACCGTGGGTGGTAAACGGCCAAGTCGTTCCCCGCACAATTCTTTCGCTCGGTGCCGCCCTCGACCACCGCGTAGTGGACGCCTCGCACGGGGGAAAGTTATTTAAATACCTCAAAAAAATGATTGCAAACCCTAGTTTGCTCGAACGCTAATGGGTACCCAAGCAACGCCCATTTGTCACCTCGACGAAGGAGAGGTCTAACACCCCACGCCTCTAGCCCCCTCCGCCACAATTTTTAAAAAATTTTTAGGAATTAGGCAGTTAGTTTTGAATTCAACTAATCTTTGGGATATATTTACAAAGCGACATACACCTTTGCTTTTTCGCCCTAATTGGTTTTTAGATATGTTTTGGGTGGAATCGTTTTGCTGGTGAGACGGATGAGATTTTTGGGGCGATAATGGGTGTGTACAATACAAAAAGTACGACACCTAAAGTTAAATCGAATACTGGAATAGTGTAAATACAAAAAGTACTGTAGGACTTTCGTGTGTTTGAGAGTTAGCGGTAATTATAATCAAACAAACCTAAATAATGGCAAGCATAAATGATTTCAAGCTCGTAAATGAGAAAAGTAAAAAATACTTTGACCTTTTCTCAAAACTTATGGATGCCTCATTTGAGAACCTTACAGAAATAAAGCGAGTTCGGTATGGTTTTTATTTTTTTATGTTAGAGAACATATGTGACATTAAAGATGTTCTAGATATTTGTGATTTAATAACTGATATGGATTTTAATAAAGAGATTTTCGGAGAGACATTTGAAGATTACGGCATTGATGCAATCTATATTGACAAGGAAAATCGAATAATTAATTTGTTTAACTTTAAGTTTAGAGAAAAATTTAATAAAGATAAATCTCAGAGTATTAATGAAACTGTCATATCAACAAAATTTGTTAATGCTTTAATAAATGAAAATATAAGCCATTTAGATAATAAACTTAAAAAATATGCTCAACTCATAGTTGATAATTTAAATAGTAACGAAGTATGGGAATGGAAACTATACGTTGTGTCAAATGAGAGTGTAGAATTAAACAGAAATGAACCTAGTCTAAAGCAATTGGAGCAATTATATGACTTAGAAATAATTCCACTTGGCCTTAATAATATAAAAGAACTAATGTCCTTAAGACCAGAACCAATTAATGCAAAATTAATAGTAGACAAGGATGCAATTATGTCTTTTTCGGAAAGTTCAATCTCTTCATCAAAATCCTATATTTTAAGATTACCTATAAACGAATTAATTAGGATTTCTGTAAGAAGTAAGGAAGTAAGGATGAACTATGGAATAGAGGATTATACATCATTATTTAAAGAAGAACTTGAGTTTTCAGTTCTTTTTGATAATGTAAGGGGGTTTGTAATGAATTCTAAATATAATGATAATATTGAAAAAACATTAATTAGTAACCCTACCAAATTCTTTATGTATAATAATGGAATAACGATTACTGCAAATGATGTCTCAGCTGAACCAGTCAATGCAGGTAAAAAAGTTATTCTTACAATTAATAATTTTCAAGTATTAAATGGTGGACAATCACTAAGAACAATCCACAATTTCAATAAAAAGTCAGCTACTAATATTATAGAGAATCTAGCCAATAGTGAAATTCTTGTTAGAGTATTTAAGACAACGTCTGATACTGGACTAATAAACAAGATTGCTGAGTATACAAATAGCCAAAATGCAATTTCAAGTATAGATTTAAAATCTTTAAGTTCCGAGCAAATTGAAATAGAACAATTTTTAGATGTAAATAACATTATCTATGCGCGAAAAAATGGAGACACAGGTATTTCATCTAACAAGTCTTATGATTACAAGATTAGTATGGAGCGACTTGGACAAATTTTATTTTCTATAAATGGTTTTCCAGAAAAAGCATCTAACCAAAAGAAAGATATTTTTGAAAAGTATTATGACAGTATATTTGGCTCGGAATCCCTTGACTTAAATAAGCTTCCAACTTTTATTAGGAATTATTTTTTAATAAAACACAAGTATGATACAAACTCCAAGGGTTACTTGAGTAGTGAGCAAAAAATTTTCTATATTGTATATATTAATCAGCATTTGGAGGAGTCATTAGATAAACAAATTGAAAGATTTGAAGAACTTATTTCTTCCTTTGAACCAGAAGGAAACAAAAATATCGCTGACTCTAGAAAACTTATTCAACTGAAATTTAGAGAATATGTCGAGGCAGAATTAAAAATAAAGTAACTACCACTAATAACTAAGCATTCGTGGTACCTGCAACCCAAGCCATGAAATTCCCGAAAGCGTTTTCAACTGAAATTTAGAGAATATGTCGAGGCAGAATTAAAAATAAAGTAACTACCACTAATAACTAAGCATTCGTGGTACCTGCAACCCAAGCCATGAAATTCCCGAAAGCGTTCGGGATTAAACGAAACTCGGGCGGGCGGCCAGCCTGGCGGTGAGAGCTCACCAAACCCGATGGCTCGAACGTCACGTTCGTGTCTTTGATTATCAGGCTTCCAGCCTTGCATTTTCCCTTCCAAGGCTAGAAGCCTCGGAATAGTGAGCACGAGCGATACGCTCGCGCTAACGTGCAGAAAAGTTTCTAATTCGTTTTCTTTCAAACTTATTGCTCAAAGGAAATTATTCGCTCAAAAACCGTGAAATGCACGTCCTTTTTGACACTGTAAATGACACTGTATTTTCATTGATTAAGCAAAACAACAAAATAACGGCTAACGAAATAAGTGAGCATTTGAAAATGAGTTTAAGTACTGTAAGACGAAAAATCAAAGAACTTAGAAACAATGGAAGGATAGAGCGTGTTGGTAGTGATAAAACAGGGTATTGGAAGATAATTGAATAAATAACCCCCGATGGCGCGAACGTCTCGTTCGTGTCTTTAATTATCAGGCTTCCAGCCTTTCATTTTTCCCTTCCAAGGCTATAAGCCTCGGAATAGTGAGCACGAGCGATACGCCCGCGCTATCGTAGTTTTTGACACAATGGCGGGTGAAGTGGTTCATTAAACATTTTACCTTGCATCAATCCCAAAATCTTTCGGGAGGGTGTATTGGTAGTTTTTTACTCATAAATCCGTCCAAATGCAAAGCCCTATCCATTATGCCCCCTTCTAAAACAACAGAAAACAAGCAACTTAGCCCAAATATTTTGTAAATTTGATAAGAATTTAAAATTAAAAAAATGTTCAACACAATTGAAATAGACAGAAGCAACCTTACAATAATGGGTGTTAAGTTTTCGGACTTGAAAACCTTAGAAAGCACTGCAAACGCTCTGGGAAGTAATATGTTTGAAGGATTTAAACCTACACCAAAAGGAGTTGAAATTATAAGAGACTATGTGACAGGCAAAATATCACTCACAGAACTTGTGGCATTTGCCAAACAAAAAGCCTATGTCTAACTCCTATAAATACATAGACCCTGACTACACCTACACTGACCCCAAGACAGGACTTTTACGGAATTTACAAGACATTACCGACCCCGATGTTTTGCTCTTTGTTGAAAGTGGTGCGGTAACAAAGAGGCTTAAAGAACTCTACGAAAACCCGATGGCGCGAACATCTCGTTCGTGTCTTTAATTATCAGGCTTCCAGCCTTTCATTTTTTCCTTCCAAGGCTAGAAGCCTCGGAATAGTGAGCACGAGCGAAACACTTGCGCGAAGCACTCCGCTCGTATCATCTGATTAGTTGGCTATTTTCCAGGTTATGTCTTTATTGTCTCTGAAACTATCAATACCTTTTTCATGGCTTAGAACCAACTGACGCAAAAACGAAGCGCTTTTGTTGATATTTACGTCCAATTTGTCGCTCCCCAATTCAGGAAAGTTGACGCCATAATGGTATTTATTCAGGTTGACCTCGTTGCCTCTGGCCCCAATTTGTACGTTGTATCCAACATTGGGTTGGAATAAAGTGCCTTTCTGAACAAAAATACGAAACAAGTATTCTACCTCTTTCGGAGGCTGGAGTTCATCATGAACATACACATAACGATTGCCCAAGAGTTGGAATCGAATGGCTTCCGATGGATCTGAGGTATTTTGGAAATAATAAGTCATCGTTTCAAGCTCGAACTGCTGACCGCTGACTCCTCTGTCATAGACACTGAGCAAAACGGGTTTTTCATTTACTTTTTCTACCGAAAAGACTTTTCTTTCGTTTTTTTCATTCACAAACTGAATCGTGTTTTTACCCTCAAAAGCCTTCACCCAAACAGTGGTGCGCTCCCCAAGGGCTTCTTTGGGGTACGCTACCTCTTCTGGGACAATCGTGGTTTCGTTTTTGCACGCAACATGGCAGAAGATAACCAATAAAATGAGCATTAGTTGTTTCATGTGACTATCAGGATTAAGTGTATGTAGCTGTCAACCAATTACTTATTAAAAATGTTTTGATTTTCAATAAGTAATTAAAATGACTCGGTATCACATGCGCATTAGAAGTGGCTCTACCGTTGCCCGCACGTACCTTTGATTATCAGGCTTTCAGCCTTTCATTTTTCCTTTCCAAGGCTAGAAGCCTCGGAATAGTGAGTACGAGCGAAACGCCCGCGCTATCGTGCATCGACTAAAAAATCGTACTTTTGCCCCATCATAGGTAAAAATCGACACCTAGCTACTTCCTAGTTTAGTACGCGCATCCACCAATGAAAAAAACATCATTTCTACTCAGCTTTTTGGGCATTTTATGCCTGCATTTTACCCTCAGAGCGCAGCTAAAACACCTGTCTTCTGCCAACAACGTCCCCGCTCATCCGCGAATCATGCTGC
Organism: Runella sp. SP2; assembly: GCF_003711225.1. Classification (NCBI taxonomy): domain Bacteria; kingdom Pseudomonadati; phylum Bacteroidota; class Cytophagia; order Cytophagales; family Spirosomataceae; genus Runella; species Runella sp. SP2. The sequence continues at coordinate 699,347 of NZ_CP031030.1, forward strand.
TGAAAGGGGAGGAAAAGGAGATTTTAAAAAACATTTCTTCGGATCAATCTTGGGCCAAACTCCATCAAGCCATTGTGGCCGAGTGCGACAACATGATTGCCCTTGAGCCGTTGCAACGAATCCAAATTGGACGGCGGCTGTTGGACAAATCGCGGGAGGCATTGCGTCGAATTTTTTACCTGTCGTATGCCTATCGTACCACCAAAAAACCTGCCTACCTAAAACGGGCAGAGACCGAACTGCTCACCGTAGCGCAGTTTTCGGACTGGAATCCTTCGCATTTTTTGGACGTGGGCGAAATGGCAATGGCCGTGGCGATTGGCTACGATTGGCTGTACCACGACCTCCAAAAAAGTTCGCTGCCCGTGTTGCGAGACGCTATCTTGAAAAAAGGCTTGGAGCCTTCGTTGGATGCCAAGTACAACAGTTGGTTGAAAGCGTCGCACAACTGGAATCAGGTGTGCAATGCGGGCATGACGTACGGCGCATTGGCGATTTTTGAAGATAAACCCGAATTTGCCAAACAAATCATCGACCGCGCCATCGAATCCATCAAACTCCCGATGGAAGACTACAACCCCGACGGTGCTTACCCCGAAGGATATAGCTATTGGGGCTACGGTACAAGTTTTAACGTGCTGTTTTTGAGCGCTATCAACCGCGCTTTGGGCAGCGAATTTGGACTGTCGCGGGGGCGTGGTTTTTTGAATACGGGCAGTTATGTGCAGCAAATGGTAGGAACGTCGGGCAAGACTTTCAACTATTCCGACGCGGGAAGTGGCTCGGGTGGGCTAAACCCTACTTTGTGCTGGTTTGCCGAACGTACCAACGATGCCTCTTTGTTGTTTTTGCAGAAAAAGGCGTTTGAAAATTTATCCCCCTCCGTCACCAAAGACCGTATCCTTCCTGCGGCGTTGATTTGGGGTAAAAGCCTCAAAATCAGCACGGCTCCTGCGCCAAGTGCGTTGATTTGGGTGGGTCAAGGCAAAAATCCCGTCGCGCTCATGCGTACATCGTGGACCGACCCCAAAGCCATTTACGTGGGACTAAAAGCGGGCTCTCCGTCGGTCAACCATGCGCACATGGACATTGGTTCGTTTGTGATGGATGCCTTGGGCGAACGCTGGAGTATGGACTTTGGAATGCAGGAATATGAGTCGTTGGAATCCAAGGGCGTGAAATTGTGGGGACGCGAACAAGAGGCCGAACGCTGGCAGGTGTATCGTTACAACAACCTTGCTCACAGTACGCTGGCGTTCGACAATGGTTTTCAACTCGTGGATGGCTACGCGCGAATCACCAGCGTTACCCAACGACCCGTGTTTTTGAGCGCTACTACTGATATGACATCGGTGTATCGAAATGCGGTAGCGATAGCCAAGCGTGGACTGGCGATTATCGACCAAAAATACGTAGTGGTAAAAGACGAGATTACGACTTCCGATAAACCAACGGTGGTGCGCTGGGCCATGCTAACGCCTGCGGAGGTACGGATAGGAGCCAACGGTAGTGCGGAGTTGATTCAAAACGGGAAACGAGTGCAACTAAAAGTCATGGAGCCCGCCAGTGTGACCCTTAAAACGTGGTCAACGCAACCTACCCACGATTATGACGCCCCCAACCCTGGCACGACGCTGGTGGGTTTTGAATTAACGTTGCCGTCCAATACCTCCCAAATCATTAATGTTCAGCTCATTCCCGAAGGTATTTCGGTGAATGAAGATACCAAAATCCCCTCGTTGAAAGATTGGAAAAGGTAATTTTACCACCTTCCCGAAAGTGCCACCTTCCCGAAAGTTCTGAAACCTTCGGGAAGGTAATTAGAAGCCCTATTCTATCCCCCCCAAACAATGAAAAACACCTTTTTCTACGCCATTACATTTACTGTTTTTTGCCTACCATTGCTACAAGCGCAAACCCTCAACCAGACCGATGATGGTTTTCGAGGGATTTGGTATCATATTGGTAAATTAGACAACGAATACGTTCATAAATACAGCGGTGGACTGGGTACGTACCCGTCTAACCACAATCCTTTTGCGGTGTACAGCCCAGAGGCGAACAAAACATTTTTTTGTTACGGTGGGGCTTCCAAAGCTGCCAAACCAAGCCTTTTGCACGAAATCGCCTTTTACGACCACCAAACGGGGCTGGTCTCAAAACCCACCATTGTACTCGACAAAGCCACCGACGACGCCCACGATAATCCCGTCTTGAATATCGACGCCCAAGGCTACATTTGGGTATTTTCAACTTCGCACGGGGTAGAACGCCCGTCGTATCTTCACCGTAGTCGCAAGCCGTACGACATCAGCGCCTTTGATAAAATAGAGGCTACTTTTGTGAAAGAGGGTCAAGAAACGGCGTTCAATAACTTTTCTTACCTGCAAAGTTATTACCAAAAAGGCAGCGGTTTTTTTCATTTGATGACGCATTACGAACGAGGAATCTTAAAGTACGGCGCCAAAAAACCGCGACGCACGATTGGTTTTATAACGAGTTTGGACGGGGTCAAATGGTCAGCAATCAAGAATATTGGCACCATTCAAGAAGGGCATTATCAGACCAGTGGGCAGTGGAAAAACAAAATTGGGACTTCGTTCAACATGCACCCCGATACCGAAAAAGGCGCGGGACTCGATTATCGAACCAATTTGTACTATGTAGAAACCTCCAATTTTGGTAAAACGTGGCAAAATGCGGCAGGTGAAACGATTCAGTTGCCGTTGGTTACACCCCAAAATACGGCATTGATTAAAGATTATCAGTCGTTGGGATTGAATGTTTATATCAACGACGTCGCTTATACTCCCAAAGGTTATCCCGTCATTTTGTACGTCACCAGCAAAGGCCCCGACCCAGGCCCAGCCCAAGGCCCGCATACGTGGCAAGTGGCGTCTTGGAACGGTAAAGCGTGGGACATCGCTACCGTAGCCCCTTCCGACCACAACTATGACATGGGTTCATTGTACATTGAAAGTGCCAATCGTTGGAAAATCATCGGCCCCGTGGAAGCAGGCCCTCAACCGTACGGCACGGGTGGAGAAGTGGGCGTGTGGGTGAGCAACAACCAAGGTAAAACGTGGAAAAAACAACCTTCTTTGACCCAAAAAAGCGTTTATAACCATTCGTATGTACGTCGGCCAGCCAATGTTCATCCCGATTTTTACGCTTTTTGGGCAGATGGGCACGCGCGTCAACCGTCGGAATCGGCCTTGTATTTTGCCAATCAAAAAGGGGAAGTATTTCGCTTGCCCCGCCAAATGACTACGGAAATGGCGAAGCCCGAACGGGTTTTTGTAACACCATCCCGAAAGTTCTGATACCATCCCGAAAGTTTCAGGACTTTCGGGATGGTGGGAACTACTGCAAAATCTGAATCACATTAACGGGACAGGCCGCCGCCGCTTGCTGATTTTGAGGAAGTTCGTCTTCCGAAAGTGAAATTTGATAAATCCCTTTTTTCTCTTTAGCACCCAACAACACGGCCTTCCCGTCTTTTTTTGACATCCGCCAGCGCTCAAACGCAATCTCGACGCAAGCATTGCAGCCGATGCAGCGGTTTCGGTAATGAAAGACTTTAAACATCGCTGCTCACTACTTTATAAAGTTTGTCCGAAGGTCTAATTTTTTCAGGAATCCGAATTGCTACCGTGTTTCCTTTCATGGCTTTATCGACCGAAGCGCCCGAATCGAGGCGAATTTCTTCGACGGTGGTTTCTACGTAGCCCGTAGTGGGGCCTGTTACGATGAGTTTGTCGCCCACTTTTACGTCGTGACTTTCAAGGACAAATTCACCCACACCCACACGTTCAAAATACTTGATGCCCTTGCCAATGTACAGTTTTTTCTGGGTAGCTACGGAGCCATATTGGTTGCTCCATTCTCCCATTTTTCTTCCCAAATAATAGCCGTCCCAAAAACCACGGTTGTACACACTGCTGAGGCGTTCTTTCCAATCTTCGATTTTTTCGGGGGTATAAGTGCCGTTTTCGAGGGCATCTACGGCTTCTCGGTAACATTGGGTCGTGGTATAAACGTAGTCGGCAGCGCGGCCACGTCCTTCAATCTTGAGTACGCTCACGCCTGCGTCAATGATTTTGTCCAAAAAGTCGATGGTACATAAGTCCTTGGCCGACATGATGTATTCGTTGTCGATTTTGAGTTCGATGCCTTCTTCGTCAGTCACCACGTACTCACGGCGGCAGTTTTGGATGCACGCACCGCGGTTGGCCGAGGCATTGTGGGAGTGCAAACTCAAATAACATTTGCCCGAAACTGCCATACAAAGTGCTCCGTGGGCAAAAATTTCGACCTGCACCAAATTACCCGACGGCCCCGTGATTTGATTACGGTGAATCGTTTTGACGATGTCGCCCACTTGCTTGAGGGTAAGTTCACGCGCCATTACCACCACGTCGGCGTAGTCGGCGTACAGTTCTACCGTTTCGATGTTGGTAATGTTCGATTGGGTCGAAATGTGCAACTCCATCCCTTTTTTACGGCAATAATTCATCACCGCCAAATCGGAAGCAATCACGGCCGTGATGCCCGCTTCTTTGGCTTGGTCGATGATACGACGCATGAGCGAAATGTCGTGGTCGTAAATAATCGTATTGAGCGTAATGTAACTTTTGACGTTGTGTTCTTTGCAGACGCGCGCCACTTCGGGCAAGTCATCTACGGTAAAGTTATTGGTTTGGCGGGCACGCATGTTGAGCTGTTCCACGCCAAAATACACCGAATTAGCACCTGCTTTAATGCCCGCCATCATTGATTCCCACGAACCAGCAGGGGCCATTATTTCGATAGTTTGCTTTGTTGCCATTGGACAAAAATTGAAGTCGTACAAATCGGCCACAAAGGTAACTTTTTTGTCGGAACCGTTAAATAACCCGCTTCAAGGCAAACTCGGCCACCACTAGGCGTCCGTCTCGCCGTACGACAAGTTGTACCTCCTTGCCTTCTTTTTGCTGAAATGTTCGATAAATCTCTGAAAGTGTGAGGGTTTGCACAGGTTCATGGTTAACTAACATCAATTGGTCGCCTATCTGAAGTCCCGCTTGGTGGGCAGGGGAGTTTTCGGTAATACTTTCGATAAAATAGTGACGAAAATCATTTCCTTTGGCCCTAATATCGATACCGCTCATGTCATGCTCAAATTTTTCGTTTAAAAATCGACGAACAGGTTTAAGAACGATGTAGCCTTCTTCGTAATTGAACGTTACCTTAAAACGTCGTAAAAACTCCCCTCCGAGGTTTCCATGTCGTTGGGGGGAGTTGGGGGAAAGTTTCATACCCAACGAACTGCTATCAGGGAAAGTCGCTAGTACGTCATTGAGTTCATACTGACCAATTCGGACTTTGGACAGACGCCCAATGTGTCCATTGATTTCTCCTCCTAATCCTACCCCTAGTTGGGCTTTGATGACTTTCTGAGGTAGTTGGAGATGCGAGGCGGCAGTATTGAGCATCAAAGCGTGCCCCGCGCCTGTATCCAATACCACCCGAATCGGCATTTCTTGGTTATTGGAAAATACCGTGACGGCATCTAAGTAGGGTTTTGAGCGTTCGATGGTAATGGGCAATTTACTGCCTTTTTTGGGAGAATATTTATAATGTTGTGGGGTCGTTAGCGTAAGTTCACTCGTTTGGAAATCAATGGTAACCACAAATTTACTAAAAAGCTCATAGCCAAAAATACCGTGAATCTGCGTGCCTACTAACTCCGAAAGCCGTAGCACATTATCATCCATCACCACGATGGTTTGCTTCAATCCCCGCATTTGTCCCATCACAAAGGTATTACCGATGGTCACATCAGCGCTGATAGGCTGTCCCCCACCGATGCCCTCAATGGCCATTTTCCGAACCGATTTCATACCGAGTTTTTGGGCTAGTTCACTATTGGTAAGCATCATCGAACTTACCCCCGTGTCTAAAATAAATCGTAAGGTATCAGAAGCATTGATTTTGACGGGCACGACAATCAAATTGGAATGTAATTCAAACGGAATACGGGTCGTCTTTCGACCGTGCAATAGGTGAAACCCGTGAATGTCTTCTTCCTTCTTGAGAGTTATGGCCAAAGTGCTGATACTCTGCACCAACAGTACACAACAAAGCAGGCAATAAGCGATAGATTTCATGGAAAGGAGGGTTTTGGTGAACGAAAACTGGCTGTCATCTTTCCCATGAAATTACACAAAAAACAAAATCGGCGCATCCCCCCAAAATGGTGTTTTTTGGAAAAATGCCCCGTTTTTTTATCCCCCAAAAAAGGGGATTTTATATTAATTTGTCTTTGACCGCTTTTTTCAGCGCTTCTGTCTTGTTGGTGACGTGTAGTTTTTGGTAAATATTCCGAATGTGGGTTTTTACTGTTTCGACACTGATAAACAATTCGTCGGCAATCGAATGATAGGTTTTTCCTTTGGCCAACAAGGTCAATACGTCGGTTTCGCGGTCAGAAAGTGGCGAATTCAGGTTTCTTTGAAAAGACTTTACCACCAACGATGCAATCTTAGAACTCATCGGAGCACCACCAGTTAGCACTTCATCAATGGCGTTCAAAAGGCGAATGTGGTCGGTATCTTTTGTTAAATACCCCGACGCGCCCGCACACAATGCTTCAAACACAAGTTTGCTGTCTTCGTGTACGCTAATCACCAAAATGGTGGTGGAGGGGCGCTCGCGCAAAATGCGTTTGATGCCTTCAATGCCGTGCATTCCTGGCAGCTCAAGGTCAATCAAAACCAGCTCAGGCGCGTCTTTTCGCAGGTTTTTCAAGGCATCCATGCAGTTGGTGTAGGTATTTACTACCCTAAACCGCTGTTGGCTTCCGATGATGAGCGCCAAGCCATCTTTGACCGCTTCGTTGTCTTCAATGACTGTAATTTTTGTAACGTTATTCATTATACGTATTTTGTTTAGGCCCCCTTCTTTCTACCGAATTTTGGGGGAGGCTGTTTTAGTAGGAATCGTACCCGTCAGTGTGAGCGATGTTCCCGAAGGTAATCGGGGCGCAATCACGAGCGAGCAATGAATTTTTTCGGCACGTTGACGCATGTTATTAAGCCCTTTGTGATAACCATCGGTGGGAAAAACAATCCCGCAACCGTCGTCTTCCAACGAAAAAGAAACGTTTCGCCCTTGAAGGGTTGCACAAAAGTAAATATTTTGGCATTGTGCATGTTTAATACAGTTGGTTAAAGCTTCTTTAAAAATCATAATAACCTGAATACTCCAACCTGGCGGTAAGGTTACATTTTCGAGCTCAAAAGGTATGGTGGTATTGGAGTGAAACCGTATGGTGGTGTCCTGAAGAAGGTTTTCACCAAAGTCTTTGATGTACAAAACAAGCTCTTTGACAAGGTTGCTTTCGGGGTCAATCGCCCAAATAAAATCTTTGGTGTCCCGAAATAACCGCACCACATTTTTCTCAATTTCGCCCACAATTCTTTTTTCTTCGTTGCCCGTTTCTCTGCTTTCGTACCTCAATTTAAGAACACTCGATTGCATCCGAATCGCCGCAAGTCGATTCCCCAGTTCGTCGTGAAAATCTTGTGCTAACTGCACGCGAATCGCCGCTTCGGCTTCTTGTTTGAGCTTTTCATAGGCCAACACCCGCCGCGTACGGCGCTGAATATAAAACTGTTGGGCAATACCTATTGATGCTATCACCAGGCTAATCATCAAGGCAATAAACCAAGACCGCTGATAAAAAGGCGGCACAATCTCAAACGCATACACGGCCGTTTCTCCCCAGCGATTATCACCCAAGGACGCCCGAACTTTGAACTGATACTTACCTGGATTTAGGTGCGAATAGACAACACTCGTTTGCTCCGTAGGCCCTAACCACGCATCGTCCTGGCCTTCCAGTTGGTATTGGTACCTGACCAGGTTAGGATGGCTATGATTAATAGATATGAAGCTGATTTTAAGCTGATTACGCGCATGAGGAAGCGCCAAGCCGTTGGGTACGTTATACCATGTATTTTTACTTTTGGCAAATCGAACCAAGTTTGTCGTGTCAAACGGAGATTTAACTTCGGTAAAATGAACTTTGGGCAAAGTTGGTAAGCGAAATTTTGGATTTTCACGGTAATGAAAAATTCCTTTGATGGTGCCAATCCAAAAGTCACCGTTCGGGCTTACGTAAGCCGTATTGGCGTTGGTTTCACGGGCTGTAAATCCGTCGGTTTCGTTAAAGTGCCGAATAGAAGCAATGCGGAATTGCGCATCCAACGTCAAAAGGTCAATCCCCCGTTCTGTACCTATCCAAAGCCGCCCTTTTTGGTCAAAACTCGTATTATAAATAAGGTTAGAACATAACCCTTGCTTGACGGTAAAAAAGCGTTTTTGTTTGGTTTTTGGATCAAAAACAACCACGCCATCTTCAAAACTACCCAAGGCCAAGAGTCCGTCGTGGCGCTGCGCCATACTTAGTGCAGGAAATGAAGCAATTTCGTTATCGTACTGAAAGTCAGAAATTTTACCGTTGCGAACAACATTCAAACCCCTGGGCCCCGCCGTCAACAGTTCGCCCGATTGCAACAACAGTGTGCGCCTCACAAAACTACCTTTGAGCCCTTCTTTGGAATGAAAATGCTGGAACGATTTTCCATCGAATAATAAAACACCGTTTGAAGTGCTTATCCAAACGTCCTTCCCTTTGCCTGCTTGCATAAACAGCGTAACGCCTTGGGACGAGATGTATTCGTCGAGGGGAAAATATGTTACCTTATCGGCTTGCACTTTATAAACCCCTGGTCCTGACAATCCTACCCACACATTTCCTTCATTATCAACGGATAAGCAGTTAACTCTTTTGCGTTGAAGGGGTAGTGGAACGGGCAAAGGTCGGTTAGTTTGGGTATCAATAATGTCTAATCCTCCATCAAAATAGCTTACCCAGAGTTTCCCCGTGGGCGATAAAGCCAAGGACGAAATCGTGTTCCCGTGCAAGCCAGTTTGTGTGTTAAGACTCGTAAAGGCAGGGTTGGTGAACTTATACACGCCGTCGCCGTCGGTAGTAAACCAAAGATTTCCTTCACGGTCTTCGAGCAGTCCACGAACCATAAAGTTGGAAAAGCCATTGTCGGCATTAAATCGCAGGATATTTCCTTGCTGATACCGCAACGCTCCTATCGACAGCCCCATCCAAATACTACCGTCGGAGGCTTCGGTCATTTCGTGGACAATGTCGTGGCTAATAGGTGTCAGCGCCGAAGGTGTTTTTGCTTTTGTGGTAAAAACACCTTCGTCAGTACCTAGCCAAAGAAGCCCTTGATTATCAAAGAGAATACTTCGCAATACCAACGCTGGCGAAAAATTATAGCGGCGAAATAACCCTTTGGGAGTCACCTCAAAAATCTCTCCGCTGTAGGTCGAAACCATGAGTTTGCCGTCGGGTGTCACCGACATATCACTAAAAAAAGAAGGTCGGTCGGAGCTGTTTTTTTTCAAAAACCGAAGACTATCCCCCAGTAGTAAACCCAATTGACTAGCGTTACAAATGGCATAGACATTGCCTTTGGTGTCACCAATGACCGACGAAACGGTGTAGGGCTCGCGGTCGGATGTGCGTACGGGGCGGGTGCGTTGTCCATCGTAAATCGACAACCCAAAGGGGGTTCCCATGTACATGGTACCCTTGGTGTCGATTTCGAGCGATAAAATATTGTTGGCGGGCAGGTTATCTTCTTTTCGGTAGGTCGTAAAATGCAAGCCATCAAAACGCGAAAGCCCTCCCCCCCGAGTTGAAAGCCAAATATAGCCCAAGCGGTCTTGTTCGATGTCGGTGACTTGCGATTGTCCCAACCCCGAAAAGATGTCATAGTGCTGAAAATGATATACCTGCGCTACGGATGTATGTACCACCCACATGACCCAAATGGACACAAGCCATCCGCAGGTCTTTGCTCGTCTGCTTAACATTTCACGACTGTCACGTTAAAAGTGAAGTGGACAAAAATACGATAAATCCACGGAAGACCAAGAGACGTATAAAATACCTTTTGTCGTTCCGACAAACGAAAAAATATAAAAGTCAATATTTCATTAAAAGTCGTCAAAAATCCTCCACCGAGCTGTCGATACTTATTGTAATTTTGGCCATCCAACTTGGCAAGGAATACTACATAAAAAAGTTTACTATGAGCAACATTACGATTGTAGGCGGAGGCGTGAGTGGCCTTTTTTCGGCCTATTACCTCCAGCAAGCAGGCCACAAAGTCGCTATTATTGAACAAGGAAACTTCAGCGACGGCTGTTCGTTTGGCAACGCGGGCATGATTGTACCGAGCCACATCGTACCCTTGGCTCAACCTGGCATGATTTCCAAAGGGCTTCGCTGGATGCTCAAGTCAACAAGTCCATTTTACGTCAAACCAAGATTGAGCTGGGACTTAATGCGCTGGGGAATGTTGTTTTGGAAACATTCGACGGAAGAACACGTACAGCGCTCAATTCCTATTTTAAGAGACATGAGTTTGTTGAGTAAACAACTATTTCAAGAGCTTGCTGCAACCAACGAAGTAGATTTTGGGTGGCACGAGCGCGGGTTGTTGATGTTGTACAAAAACGCCGACACCGAACACGAAATGGCCGAAGAAGCCGCAATTGCCAACAAAGCAGGCATTGTAGCCGAAGTGCTCGATGGACGCCAAGTACAAAACCTCGAACCCGACGTGAAGGTGGACGTACGCGGGGGAGTCTATTACCCTGGCGATGCCCACATTACGCCTAATTTGCTCATCAAAAATTTGGTTGGTTATCTCCAAGCCAAAGGCGTCGCTTTTTACGAAAATCAAGAAGTAACAGATTTTGAGAAAAATGGAAAAAAAATAACGGCTGTCCTGACCCGTACGGGAAAATTTGAAGTGGATGAATTGGTGATAGCCGCAGGGGCATGGTCGCCCGTGTTGAGTGAAAAATTGGGTATTTCGTTGCCCCTACAAGGCGGAAAAGGCTACAGTTTTATGCTAAAAAATAAAACCAACAATATCCACGTCCCAGCCATCATGTTGGAAGCACGCGCCACAGCCACACCGATGGGCAGCGACTTGCGTTTTGCGGGGACGCTTGAAGTGGCAGGAACGGATTTGAGTATAAATATGAACCGAGTGCGGGGAATTGTGCAGGGAATCAATAATTATTATCCCGAAATTGAAGTGCAACTTCCTGAAAAAGAAAAAGTTTGGAGCGGATTACGCCCGTGTTCGCCCGACGGTATTCCGTACGTGGGTCGAGTCGAGCATTTTGATAACCTTACCCTCGCCACGGGCCACGGAATGATGGGAATTAGCCTTGGGCCTGCCACGGGGAAGCTAGTGTCGGAGATTGTGACCCATGAACCTACCAGTATGAATATGCAACCTTTTGCACCTTTACGTTTTTCTTAAAAGTAAAACCTCCCGAAAGTTTGGAACTTTCGGGAGGTTGAAGCAAATTAGTTATTTGAATGTGGCATTGATTTTTTCTTCTCCAAATAAAGCGCCCATTGCTCAGGGGTCAGAATTTTTTGGTACTTTGCCTCGCGTTCAGTCCACCACGTATCTACCAATTTACGAATATCCTGCAACTCTTGCTGCGTTGGACGTGTATTAGCGTGGGTTTTCATAAACGCCTCTTGATAGTCCATCATCCGCAAACAATAATCCAAATTCACCGTTTCGACCGAAATCTCTTGGTCTTCGTTTAATTTTAGTTTTTTCTTCATCCATTTGGTTTGGTCTTCGGCCATTTTGTCCGAAGTAAGCGCCTTTGGAGGTGGATTCGGTGTTTGAGGAAGTCGGCCACCGTAGCCTCCTCGCCCGTAGCCGCCGTAACCATACTGCGCCATTGAACTAACACTTACAAATAGCAGCGCAACGAGAAAAAAAAGCTTCATGTTCATCGTAATCGTTTTTATAAAAAGTGACTGATAAAGTACTTGTATCAATTTATTTCCAAAAATAAATCGAAAAAACAAACCCACCACATTTCTTGCGCAATTTCTCAAAATGACGTGTTTTTAAACTGCTACTGTCTTTTTTTGTACAAATCCTTGACAATCCTGCCTGACCGTCCTACATTTGTGGCATCAATTTGTACAATTCTTCGTGAAAACACAGAACTACGCCTTTTTTCGACATCGTCACTTCCACGCCTGCGGGCGAGCGTAGAACCTTTTTAGTTAAGTTTTTCACATTTTTCAATGGTCTCGTGGTTGTCTTGAAGACGAAATGGAACCTACCCCCACTGTTAAACACAAACAATTCATGTTACGTATTGCCATTCAAAAATCGGGACGTTTGAGCGACGATTCCATTAAGTTATTTAAAGAATGTGGTATCCGTTTTGAGAGCGGTTCGACGGGTAAACTCAAGTCTCTTTCGACCAATTTCCCTGCGGAGTTTCTTTTTCTTCGCGACGATGATATTCCAGGTTACGTAGAAGACGGCGTAGCTGATTTGGGCATTGTGGGCGAAAACGTACTCGTTGAGTCGAGCAAAAACGTACGTGTCGTTCACCAATTAGGCTTCTCAAAATGCCGCCTTTCGTTGGCGATTCCGCGCAGTACGCAGTGGAACGGTGTGCAAGACCTTCAGGGACGCGGTATTGCGACTTCTTATCCACGGATTTTAGGAAATTATCTCCAAGAACACGGCGTAGAAGCCGAAATCCACGAAATCAGTGGCTCAGTCGAAATCGCGCCAAGTATCGGTTTGGCCGATGCCGTGTGCGATATTGTTAGCTCAGGCAGCACATTGTTGAGCAATGGTTTGAAAGAGGTAGAAGTAATTTTCAAATCAGAGGCTGTTCTAATTGGAAGCAATCAATTATCGAACGAAAAACAAGTAATTTTGGAGAGCCTCCTGTTCCGAATTAATGCCGTCCAAGCAGCACAAAGCAACAAATACATCGTACTTAATAGTCCTGTCGAAGCCATTGACCAAATTGCGGCTTTGCTTCCAGGCATGAAAGCCCCCACCGTAGTACCTTTGAAAACGGAAGGATGGGTGTCGTTGCATTCGGTGATCAATGAAAACGATTTTTGGACCAACATCGTCAAAATCCGCGAAGCAGGCGCCGAGGGAATCTTGGTTATTCCGATTGAAAAGATGGTTTACTAACAAGTTTCAAAACGAGTTATCTGTCACTATGCAAATTATTCCTTTTCCTAAAAAATCAGACTGGCCTGCTTTATTGGCACGACCAACGCAAAGTATTGCCAATATCGAGCAAGCTGTAGCGCCTATTTTGGAGAAAGTCCGTACCGAGGGCGACGCTGCCATTCGTGCATTGACGTTACAGTTTGATAAAATTAAACTTGGGGAAATTGCCATGCCCCAAGCCACCATCGACGCTGCCGAAGCGGCGCTTTCGGAGGAACTAAAAGCGGCAATTCGCCAAGCATACCAAAACATCCGTACCTTTCACGAGGCGCAATACCAACCCGTACAGAAAATCGAGACGATGCCTGGGGTGACGTGTTGGCGTAAAAGTGTCGGAATTGACAAGGTAGGTTTGTACATTCCAGGTGGGTCGGCTCCCTTGTTTAGTACGGTGCTGATGCTGGGCGTCCCTGCCCAATTGGCAGGCTGCCGCGAAGTTGTTCTATGTACACCAAGCGACCACCCTGCAATCTTGTACGCGGCTCAATTGGTGGGAGTAACAAAGATATTTCGCGTAGGTGGCGCACAAGCTATTGCGGCGATGGCCTACGGAACAGAGTCAGTACCAAAGGTGTATAAAATCTTTGGCCCAGGTAACCAATACGTGACAGCCGCCAAAATGTTATTGGCCAAAGAGGGCGTGGCGATAGACATGCCTGCGGGGCCGTCGGAAGTAGCGGTGTATGCCGATGCTACCGCGTTGCCGTCGTTTGTTGCGGCCGATTTGTTGTCGCAGGCCGAGCACGGGGCCGACAGTCAAGTATTATTGGTATCGACGGACAAAAAGTTTTTAGCCGCCGTCAATCTTACTTTATCGACGCAGTTGGAAGCCCTACCGCGCAAAGAACTGGCGCGCCAAGCTATTGAGAACAGCAAGGCGATTTTGGTTGAAACCCAAGAAGAAGCCATTGAATTGCTGAACGAATACGCGGCGGAACACTTGATTTTAAGCGTCGAAAATGCCGAGGCAGTGAGCGAACAGATTTACAACGCGGGCTCGATTTTTTTAGGAAATTATACTCCTGAGTCATGCGGAGACTATGCGTCGGGTACGAACCATACCTTGCCCACTAACGGTCACGCGCGGGCGTACAGCGGGGTGTCGCTAGATAGTTTCGTGAAAAAGATTACGGTTCAGCACATTACGCCGGAAGGGCTTAAAGAACTTGGCCCAACCGTGGAAGCCATGGCCGAAGCCGAATCGCTCCAAGCGCACAAACGCGCCGTGAGTTTGCGATTGAGTAGTTTGAAGTAATGCCCAGTTATATCATATTTACGAATTTCAATGAAGTGGGTTGCCACTTTTTAATACAATGATATTTGATTTAGCTTCGATTCTTCGTCCACACATTTTGAATTTGGTACCTTATTCCTCGGCGCGCGATGAATATACGGGCAAAGAAGGGGTGTTTTTGGATGCCAATGAAAACCCGTACCAATCGGTGAATGGGCAGCAGTGGAACCGCTACCCTGACCCTTACCAATGGGCTATTAAAGAAAAACTTGCTCCTATCAAAGGGGTTCGTCCTAGTCAAATATTCTTAGGAAATGGCTCTGACGAACCGATAGATTTGCTCGTTCGGGCTACTTGTACGCCGCGCGAGGATAATATTCTCATCATGCCGCCCACTTATGGCATGTATCAGGTAAGCGCTGATATTAATGATGTTCCTATTATTAAAGTACCGCTGACGCCTGATTTTCAAATTGATACTGAAAAAGTGTTGGCAGCTGTTACGCCAAAGACCAAAATTATTTGGATTTGTTCCCCCAACAATCCCAGTGGAAATTTGGTAAAACGGGAAGCCATTTTGACCATTTTGGCCAATTTTTCAGGTTTGGTCGTGGTGGATGAAGCTTATATTGATTTTGCTGAAGTTCCCGAAAGTTTAGAACTTTCGGGAAGTTTGACGGCCTCATTTACCAACGAATTGGACAATTACCCCAATCTTATCGTACTTCAAACGTTTTCTAAAGCGTGGGGGTTGGCTTCGTTGCGTTTAGGGATGTGCTTTGCGTCGGAAGAAATCATCAGAGTACTTAATAAAATTAAGCCTCCTTACAATCTCAGCGGGGCTACTCAGGCGATTTTGTTGGAAGCCCTCGATTTTGTAGAAATCAAAAATCAGTTGGTGAAAGAAATTTTAGCCGAAAGAGAGAGGTTAGCGCAGGAGTTGGTTGTCATACCTACAGTGAAGCATATTTATCCGTCAGACGCTAATTTTTTATTGGTAAAATTTGAGAAAGCCAAGCAGCTCTTTGATGATTTAATTGAACAAAAAATCATCGTCCGCGACCGCTCGAAAGTAACCCTTTGCGAAGATTGCCTGCGCATAACGGTTGGGACAAGCGAGGAAAATAATGTACTACTGGAAGCGTTAAAAATACTAAGCAAATAATAATCCATGGAAGAATTTGTCAGTGATGTATCAAAACAATCGTTCCCAATTTCCGACAAAGTCGTGGGAGGATACATTACAGGTTCGCTGTACGAATTCATCCGTTCTGAACATCCCGACTTTACCAAAAATAGTTCGTTGTCGATTGCCGAGCTGAACGAATTGCGGCAAAAGTACATTTCGAGTTGTTTGATGAAGGATGGGCAGAAGTTGTCGAAGTTGCAAAAAGACTTTACTAAGTCGTTACACAAGTTGCAAAGTCTGACCAAAACGGTAGAAGAGACTGACTTTTCGGATTTGACACTGGGACAGCGGATTGCCGATAAGGTGGCTACCTTTGGCGGAAGTTGGACATTTATTCTTTCATTTGCTTTTTTTATCACCGTATGGATAAGCCTAAATATATGGGTGTTATCCACCAAACCATTTGACCCGTATCCATTTATTTTGTTAAACTTGCTGTTGTCGTGTTTGGCCGCCTTGCAAGCTCCTGTGATTATGATGAGCCAAAATCGGCAAGAAGAAAAAGACCGAGAGCGCGCAAAAAAAGACTTTTTAATCAATCTCAAGTCTGAATTAGAAATCAGGTTGTTGCACGAAAAAGTTGACCACCTGATTATGCACCAGCAACAAGATTTGCTTGAGATTCAGAAAATTCAAGTCGAAATGATGGATAGTATTATCCAAAAAATAGAGCATATCAACAAAACTTCAAACCCATGAAAAAAGCCATTATTACGCTCATCTTTGTTCAATGCGTTGCGTTTGCCTCGCAAGCACAGTACAACAATTGGGCCATTGGATTTCAGCTAGTTGAACCATCTGGACTTAACGTCCGAAAGTACTATGGCGACAACAAGGCGTTGGATGTTTCGTTTGGAACGTATGGGCTTTTTTATGGTCGCGATCGCAAATACCGTAAAGGTTTTTACCAAAATGCAGGCTTTTCGTTGCGCGTAAATCACCTTTGGCATACGGCTTTATTCAAAAAAGAACAATTCAGAGCGTATTACGGATTTGGTGGGCAAATCAACTCGCGTCGTTATTATTTTGATTCCAGAAATTCGCCAGGTACAAAAGAATTTACGAATTCGATTTCTTTGGGAGGCTCGGGCTTGGCAGGAACCGAATATTTTGTTTCTAATAGTCCATTGTCTTGCTTTTTAGAAACAGGGCTTTACGTCGAACTGGTTCCAGGAATCTTTTTTGTACACCCTCAAGCAAGTTTGGGTGTACGGTTTAATTTTTAACCTTCCGTCTGGCTATCGTCTGACGGGGTCACCTTGGTCAGACGATAGTCAGACCAAGACCTTGTCTGACAAACCTGATTTTTAATCTTCCGTCTGACTGTCGTCTGACGGGGTCACCTTGGTCAGACGACAGTCAGACCAAGACCCTGCCTGACAAACCTGATTTTTAATCCTCCGTCTGACTGTCGTCTGACGGAGTCGCCTTGGTCTGACCTAACGGAGGCGGAGTTTAAGCTTAGCTATTTCTGAAGCGGGCGCTTCTCGTTCGTATAAAATCTTGTACGTGGCTTCTGTTATCGGCATTTCTACGCCGTATTGTTTATTCATTTCATAAATGCTATTGACGGCATAATAGCCCTCAGCAATCATTTTCATCTCCATTTGAGCCGATTGCACACTGTAACCACGTCCGATCATGTTACCAAAGGTACGGTTACGGCTAAATTGTGAGTACGCCGTTACGAGTAAGTCTCCCAAGTACGCCGATGCACTCAAATCACGTTCGCGTGGGTCAACGGCATCGACAAACCGTTTGATTTCTTGCATGGCATTAGACACCATCACGGCTTGAAAATTGTCGCCGTAGCCTAAGCCATGACTGATTCCACAGGCCAACGCCACGATATTTTTCATTACAGCGGCATATTCTACGCCGTACAAATCCGCGAGAGGATTCGCCGTCACGAAGGAACAACTCATAAGCTGGGCAAAATCAGCGGCACAAGCTTCATAGGTTGACGCGATGGTCAAATAGGATTGCTTCTCTAAAGCCACTTCTTCGGCATGACAAGGCCCCGCAATAACGCACATTTGATCAATCGGAACGTGAAAATGCTCTTCTACCCAATCAGTTACCAAAATATGACGTTGGGGAATCATCCCCTTGATGGCCGAAACGATTCTTTTTCCTTCAAAGTGTTTGGGGGTCAGTGCCGACAGAGGTTCTTGCACAAAAGCGGCTGGAATGGCCAGAATTACATATTCGGCGCCGTTAAGCGCATCCGTAATTTTGGTAAACGTCTTCACTTTGCGCGGACTAAGTCGTACATCGCGCAGATAATCAGGGTTGTAGTGGTGCTTTCGGATGTGTTCAACGGCAGCACGGTCGCGAAGCCACCAACGAATTGAGACGTTATTTTCAGAAAGAATTTTAATAATAGCGGTGGCCCAGCTGCCTCCACCTATTACGGCGATTGATGTCATTTTTGGGGTATTGGTTCCTTCGTTTGTGGCACAAACTTGCGAAAAAACTCGCAGCTTTGCACGGTTATCCCCAACTTTCTGCCTACTTCTCACAGCCGCACCCCTTGGCACATCCCGACTTTTTGGGACTGAGTTCTTTACGGATTCGATTTCCGACGTATCCTACCGCACCGATAAAAAGCAACCCAATCAAGATGGTTTCAAGCATGGCGTTATCGTTATTAGTTTTGAAGAAAATGGTTTAAATAACTTTCGTAAAAAACGCCTTTTTGCGTAATTGCGTTCCAGACGACCCTTTTGAACCTAACTTTTATGAAAACTCCTACTTCGGAAGCTGTTTCGCTTCGCCCTCTTGTAAGCTTACCCGTAATTGTGGCCGCTTTGGGCTATTTTGTGGATGTATATGACTTATTGGTCTTCAACATCGTACGCGTACCTAGTCTCAAAGACATGGGGCTTTCGCCCGAAGAGGTGTCACTCTTGGGCGGGAAAATCTACAATTGGCAGCAAGCAGGATTACTTGTTGGTGGAATTTTGTGGGGAATTTTGGCCGACAAACGCGGGCGTTTATCCGTTTTGTTTGGCTCGATTATCATGTATTCATTGGCCAATATTCTGTGCGGCTTTGTGCAATCGCCCGATGTCTATGCACTTTTACGTTTTGTGGCGGGCGTTGGGTTAGCGGGGGAGCTTGGGGCAGGACTTACCTTAGTCGCCGAAATTTTACCCCAACGGCTACGTGGTTATGGTTCGTCGATTGTAGCGAGCGTGGGGCTATTGGGAGCCGTTGTAGCCTTCTTGACCAATAATCTATTCGACTGGCGAACTACCTATTTTGTGGGTGGCGGCTTGGGGCTGGTATTGCTGCTGATGCGGGTAGGTTTATTAGAATCTGGCATGTTTGAAAAAGCCAAAATTTTACCATCAAAACGAGGGAGTATGTTGTCATTTTTCACCGATGGCCCACGTTTTTGGAAATATATGCGCTGCATTGGTGTGGGTGTACCTACCTATTTTGTGATTGGTATTATGGCCACTTACGGAAATGAATTTGGAGCGGCGTTGGGAGTTCAGCCCGACATTGTAGCAGGAAAATGCGTCATGTACGTGTTTATTGGAACGGTCATTGGCGATATGTTCAGTGGCATACTAAGTCAATGGCTTCAATCGCGCAAGAAAGCGATTGGCGTAATGACGACCATGACCCTCGTCGGCATCAGTGTGTATCTGTACGGCGGCATCCAAACGGCTAGTTCTTTTTATGCCCTTTGTGGTGTACTTGGCTTTTCTATTGGTTACATTGCCATGTTTCTGACCGCGACAGCCGAAAGTTTTGGCACAAACCTTAGGGCAACGGCAACTTCGACCGTTGCTAATTTTGTGCGAGCTACTACTTTATTGACTTTACCGTTGTTCCAAACGCTTAAACCTAGTTTGGGTGTCATAACGGCGGGTGCGTTGGTGGCGACGCTGTGCTTTTTGATTGGGTATATTTCTTTATACTTCATGGAAGAAACATTTCACAAAAATTTGGATTACGTTGAATAAAAAATCGGGCGAGCCACTTATGGCTCGCCCGACTGTTTTCAGGCTGTTATAAAATGATGTAGGATAGAATTATTGGATAACTTCACCTTGGATATTGAGCGTTACAGCACCGCCTTCAGCGTTAGATTCTACCGTAACTGTTTTATTGAACGAGCCCGCAGCAGCAGCATTGAAGGTCGCTTTGATGGTTCCAGAAGCACCTGGCATAACGGGTTCTTTGGGATACTCTACCCCTGTGCAACCGCAAGAACCATACGCTTTTCCGATAATTAATGGAGCTTCTCCTTTGTTGGTAAACTTAAATTCGGCAGTCACGGGCTTACCTTGTTTGATTTTTCCAAAGTTGTGATTGGTCTCTACCCAACCAAAAGCTGCCAACCATACATTGGCAAAAACGAGGGTAGTTGCAAAGAACATCGTTAGAACTGAGAGAAAAGTTACTTTTTTCATGGTAGTACGTTTTGTTTTAAGTGAATAAATGTGTTGTCGTTTGACGATTCAAAAGTACTTGGTCAATTCGGGACTCGCTGTTAACAAAAACTGAACGTTTGTTAATGCTTTGTTAATAACTTCAAAAGAATCTGACGAAAGCGTTACTTTCGTATGAGATTTTCTACTAATATTGACGTTAGTACATTTTTAACCTAAAAACGTGCGAAAGCACCATGTCAAGAAACACGATTCGCCTTCTAATCATTTTGTCCACTCTATCCATCATCGGAGTGATCATCACTCAGATATATTGGGTGCGTAAGGCATTAGACATGCGCGAACGTCAGTTTAACCAACGCGCCCACGTAGCTTTGCAGGAAGTGGCGAATGACCTCTCGAAGCTCAACGGTGTCATGTTACACAACAATCCCGTCGAACAACTATCGTCCAATTATTTTTTGGTCAATACCAACTCGATGGTGGACCCCGCCTTGGTCGAACATTATCTCAAAAACCGCTTTCAACAAAACGCCATCGTAAGCGACTTTGAAGTGGGTATTTATGATTGTGCCAGCAACAAAATGTTTTATGGAGTGGCATTGAGTACGCGTAACGACAACAAAAAACCCACCCAAACGGCCAATTGGCTGAAATCAAACAAATACCCTTACTATTTTGGCGTACGTTTCCCTTCCCAAAACATTTCGGTAATTAGTGATTTAAAAGGTTGGATTGGCTCGTCGTTGTTGGTATTGCTAGCTGTGAGCTTTTTTGGATATGCGCTGTTCGTGATTTTGCGCCAACGTCAACTGACGGAAGTGCAACGCGATTTTATCAATAACATGACGCACGAACTACAAACGCCCATAGCCACCATTCGGATTGCGGCCGACGTGTTGAATACGCCCGCAATCAAAGACCAACCTGAGCGTTTGAAAAAATACACATCCATTGTAAAAGAAGAAGCACTCCGTCTGCAAAACCAAGTAGAAACGGTGCTAAATATGGCCAAAGCTGAAAAAAACTCCCTTCCATTAACTATTGAATGGCTCGATGTTCACCAAATTATTTCATCATTGGCCAATAAATACGAAATTAACCTGACGCTCCATCTCAACGCCACGGAACCCTATATTCACGCCGACCGTCTGCATTTGTCAAATGCCATCAGTAATTTGATTGACAATGCCTTTAAATATACGCCGCAAAACCCCGATATTCATCTGGAAACGGCTACCCAAAATGGAAATTTAACAATAACGGTGCGAGATAATGGCATTGGAATTGCCGCTGAACATCATCGAAAGGTATTTGATAAATTTTATCGGGTCTCGACGGGAAATATTCACAACGTGAAAGGTTTTGGCATTGGGCTGAGTTATGTCCAACAAATTGTGAAAGCGCACCACTGGAAACTTGATTTGAAAAGTGAGCTTGGAAAAGGGAGTGAGTTTAAAATAAAAATTCCTTTGAAGAAAGGGTAAAACGGTTGGTTGGCTTACCAACACGAGGTTTTGAGAAACCTCTGGTTTGGTTGTAAGCAACCAAACACACTTGTGATTTTGGTTGCTTACAACCAAAATGTACTTTGATGTGGTTTTGGTTTCTCAAAACCAAAACGCATATAACGAAACCCACCAAAGACAAAATATAGAAATATGCCCCGCATTTTATACGTGGAAGACGACCCGAACCTTGGTTTTGTCACAAAAGATAACCTCGAATTAAATCATTATGAAATCGTTCATTGCGTGGATGGGCAAGAAGCGCTGGAGACTTTTTCGGAGCAGCAACCGTTCGATATGTGCGTGCTGGATGTGATGCTTCCTTTGATGGACGGGTTTACGTTGGCAAAAAAAATTAGGGAACAAGACAAACATGTCCCCATTCTGTTTTTGACTGCAAGGGCTTTGCAGGAAGATAAATTGCACGGTTTACGCATTGGTGGCGATGATTACCTCACCAAGCCGTTTAGTATGGAAGAATTGATGCTTAAAATTGAGATTTTTTTGCGCCGAAGCCAACGAACGGAAGTCAAAACCGAAAAAGTGGAGAAAACTCAAATGTACGTGGGAAAATACGTTTTTGATTTTGATAAACTCTCCCTCCAACTCGCCGATAAAAACCATACCCTCACCTACCGCGAAGCCGAAGTACTAAGGTACCTCTCTAGCCGTCCCAATGAAGTTATCAAACGAGAAGACCTTCTTAAAGCCATTTGGGGCGATGATGATTACTTTATGGGACGAAGCCTCGATGTATTTATGTCGCGTTTGCGTAAATATTTATGCGATGACCCAAGCATTAAAATTGAAGGCATTCATGGAGTCGGTTTTCGGATGCGATGGTAGTTTATAGCCGCTCTGTACGATAGCGCGGGCGTATCGCTCGTGCTCACTATTCCGAGGTTTCTAGCCTTGGAAAGAGAAAATGAAAGGCTGGAAGCCTGATAATAAAAGACACGAACGTGACGTTCGCGCCATCGGTGATAAACTGACTGCTCACATGATTCTTTATGAACTCGCTTGGTAGAGACTAAGCACTTCCTCAAGTATCTTTTTAACTGGATCACTATCAGGTAAATTTACCATTTCCAAATTATCTTTATCTACCCACATGTATGCTTGGTGTTCATTACTTAATATGACTTCACTAATTGAATTAGTCATATTTACAATGTAAAAAAGTTCAACATTATGCTGATAACCCTGCTTGGAAAGATAACTACGACACGTAAAGATATGAGAAGGTTTGACAGACAATCCTGTTTCTTCTTTCAACTCTCTTACAACTGACTCTTCAGGGTGCTCGCCAAAATCGACTTTACCTCCTGGAAATTCAAAATAACCTGGTAAAAATTCTTGTTGTAGCGAGCGCTGTACAAGCAATATTTTCTGTTCATACTCAACAATTCCTGAAACACTTACTTTCTGTATCATCTATTTACGCTTTTTAGAGTATAATCAATAATTTCACAGTACTGTTCAATCAAATCACGGTCTTTTTCTAATCCGTTACTAAATGTAGGAATACTAACCCTGCCTTCAAGATATTTCAAAGCACCATTAAAAGTTTGACCTTGATTAAAGTCTTTAAAAACAGGTAAATCATGTAATGTCTTCGTGTCAGGCAACTTTACTTCTAAATTCCTATTTTTCAATTCATTGATTATTTGGGGCATTAATTCCAGTGAAACTTTAAATTGAGGCTTTAAACCATACATAGCACCAGTAAAATAATCCCCTTCATATCCATCAACTGAAACGTTATCAATTTGCTTTAGACAACTAATAAAATAATATAGAGACTCTGCCCTTTTTTTTATCATATTAATAATTTCATGATTTTCCAGAAGTGCATAGAGCATTGTAGCAGCATAAGGATGCATTCTGTAATTTTCTCCAAACCCTGTTGTAAAACCTTGGTACTTTTCTACAATTTTAAAATGTCCTTGCTGATAAATTCGCTCAATTGCCGACTTAGAACGCTTTTCAAAGTGCCCCAAAAGGGTTGCCCGAACATACACTTCTGGATTATCAGTGAGGAGAAAACCTCCCTCTCCACAAGTCATAGTTTTCCGTGCCCCTGTACTAAAACACGCTACATTCCCAAATGTTCCAGTTAATTTGCCTTTACACATGGTGAAATGTGCATGTGAACAATCCTCAAGTAAAAGTAATCCATTTTGTTCAATAATCGGCATAATGTTATCCATATCGCACGGAATTCCCCACATATGAGTAACGGCAATCGCCTTTGTTTTTGGAGTAACAAGCTTTTTTAGAGAAACAGGACATATATTACCTGTTTTTGCATCTACATCACAAAAAATAATCTTAGCACCCAGACGTAAAAGAGGGGTAACTGTTGCTAAAAACGTGTAGGTCGGTACTATAACTTCGTCACCTTGATTAATACCAATACCAAAATATCCAGAATTTAAAGAACTAGTGCCTGTGTTAGTTAAAACACAATATTCTACACCATAATATTCTAAAAGTTTGGATTCTACTAATGCATAAATACCATCATCGCCATAGATTGACATATCACTATCAGAACCTATGTAATTCTGAACTTTTTCTTTTTGGCTAGATGTTGGTTTTCCCCAAATAAAATGAGGTTTAGGTGTCGATAGAATAGGCCCTTTCATCTGATTTACGTTTAGAATTTATAAGCGGATAAACCTTGTCTAGAATTTCAATAACACTCAAAGAAGTATTAGTGCTTTCCAATACAGAGTTGAGGGCTTGTTTGTCTCTATTTAAGGCATTTATGAATAGTTTTGTGGGTAATGATTTTAATGACTGACTCATTTTCTTAGAAGTTTCTATTACCGTTACACCCTCATAGTTGATGTATTGGAATTCAAAAATTTTACCATTTTCAATTGGAGTATAAATTAATCGAATAAAGCCTGCATCACCAAAGAATTGATATTCTTCTTTTCCAAGTAAAGCTGGCACTCCACGAAACGCATTGACTTGCACAGCAATTTCTGAAACGAGAAAATGTAAGCTAGTAAAAGCATCATTTTTGTTATTTGCGTTATTTGCTATTGCATGGATATGAGAAGGAGGGGTGGAGTAATGTTCTAAAGTTAGAACAGATAATATAGTATCTAATATATGAAACCCACTGTCCATTAGTATACCTGTAGTATTATTGGATCTCCAACTATTTTCGAAATCTTGAAACTGTTTTTGCCAAACAGTACCAGAAACATGATAGAGCTTGCGAAAATATTTTTCTAAACATTCCTTTAACAATGTAACGCCTTCGCAGTACTTTTTTTGTGTATGTGTACTAATTATGAGGTGTTTTTGTTTTGAAAAATTGATAAGCTCAACAACATCCTCTAAATTTTCAGATATTGGCTTATCAATATGTACATGGATGCCCCTCTCCAAAGCTTTGTGTGCATATTTGTAGTGGAATTCATTAGGGGTTGAAATTATCAAACCATCTAAATTTGAGTTAAATAAATCATCTACATTGTCACATACTGTAACTTTTTTATCATGAACTATTTCACTGAAATTTGGGTCAAAAATATATACTTGTTTTACTAGGTTTGTAGATTTGAGAATAGGAAGGTGTGCTTCCAAAGCCCATTTTCCTGTGCCAATTAAGCCTATTATAATTGAATTTTCCATTATTTACTCGATTAAAGAACTGGGGAGTTAACTGATAATACTCTATCAGCCTGCTCACGTGCAAATGATAATGACTTTGATATGTCATTAGTAGTTAAATAAGTTGAAATAAATCCACCTGCAGCAGCATCTCCCGCTCCATTAGTATTTACAATATTTATATTAGGTGTAGCTGGCTCATAAAATAGTGAGCCATTGTAAATAGCTACCATACCTTTTTCTCCATTTGTAATTAAAAACATGGTACAACACGAAGCAGATTCTAGCCTCATATATTCAAAAAAAACAGAGTCTTCATAATCTTCTTTTGAAAACATTTTTTTAAACTCATCTGCATTTCCAAATAAATATTTTAGACATCCTGATTCTACTAAGGAAAATAAAAGTTGTTTTATTTTATCATTTAGTAAATCTTTATCGCCTAAACTTACTATGAAAGGATACTTATTTTTAGATATTTCTGGCAAGTTTATGAAAAAAAAACCATCATTTAATTCAAATATGCTAATCCATGTAAGCGTGTTGAGTTGACCACTAAGCTTAAAAACATTAGTATTATATATGTTTTTGAGTACTATGAAAGTTCTTTCAGGAGCATCTGCATGATGTAATGATAAACAAATTATACAGCCTTCAAAAACTGTTAATTTATTCCAATTAAAAAATTTAGTGTAAAGTTCATTGTAAAATATATCTTTAATTAGAGAGCAGTTATAGCTATCAAAAATAGTTAAAGAAGCTTCAAATTGATAATCTGTAGAAAATGCCGCAAATGATGCTAAAATTCCACCTCCCAAAAAGTAACCCTTCGTCTTTAAGAGTAAATCTAAGGATTCACCAGTAAACAATTTTATCCAATTATTAAAATCAGATGTAGTTTTTACCTCAAGTCTTCCACCTATTTGAAGATTATAATCAGATAATAAGGAAATGTAATCTTGGAATTTTAATTTACATTCCGCACATACATCTAACATTAAAGGTGAATAACCTATAAGATTGTAATTTGACATTGAATTAATTATTGTTTCTTAAACTCTATAACTAAAACATCTCTATACCCAGAGTTATTGGAATCTTTCTCAGTTATGCTTGAATCGAATCTAATTGAATCAAATTTGTGTTTTTTTATATTATAAACACCATCAACATTCTTTGTACGACGAAAAATGGTATCCATTGGATTTTCTAAAAGAAATGGATACGAAGTGGTAGCCCTTTCGCCTTTGCACTCAACTTCTATACTTTCATGGCCTCCAAAAATATTTTTTCTGTCAATAAGATGGGTTACTTGATAATCGTAGTTATTATTATTGTCGTATTCTTCAGTTGTAAACGTAGGGTTTTCATTTTTAACTTCACTTCGAATTAAATGAACGTAAATAGTAAACTTAGAATCTGGTTGACAGTACTCCTTGTCGAAATTTATACTGCGAAAATCATCTTCTATAACGTAGTTTATTAACTTATCCAAATTTTCAAGATGCGACTTGATTTCACCATTGCTTTGAGCAATTTTTGTATCTAAAGTTGTAAAATTACGTTCTTTTTCATCAGAATAACTATTTTTAAAGTATTTATCAATGCAAGTTCTTTCTAAAACAAAGGTAGGATTAAAATAGAGATCGTAAATCGAAAGGAGCCTTTTTCTGGGTTCATTTTTTTTACTATCAGTTGAAATTTGTTTTTTGTCATACTCATCAATATCTAAGCAATTATCAAAACAATATGAAGTACTATGTAAATAGTCTTTTATTTTTTTGTTTAACAAAATATCGTACTGGTTATAAGAAACAAAAATACATGAGTATTTTTTCAAATTTTTACATATTTCATTTTTATTTCGCAAGGCGATTTTGTTTTGCTCTTCGAAGTATCCTATTTCATAAATTCCGTTATTAACTTTATCAAGATTAGTATAAGGGTAATTTTTTTGGATTTGCTTTTGAGCAAAGTCATATTTAGATCTATCATTTTCTATATCTATTTTTTTGATCTGACCTCTATTAGAAATTTTGTTATGTACAATGACAATGTTAAGATTTTTTTCATTTCTACCAAAATAATCGAGCTGATTCCCACCGCTACTAAATGTTATAAATCTTGGCAAATCTTCATTGTTTAGATTTGCACCCCAATAAAGATTTTCAATCTTTGTAGTATCTGTTAATCCAGTATTTGTAGTACTTGTTAATTCACCAATCGTCAAGTAAAGATAATCATCAATGAGCATTGTTGATGCTGATTCATTTAATTCTTTATAATACTTTTCAAAAGTCTCAAATAAGGGTGTCGTTGTTTTTACCAAGTAATTCTTTTTATCACTTCCTGGCAAACTAAAATAAGCTTGGCTATCCCATTGTGTAAATACTATTCTTGCCGAAGTTCGATATAGTTTAACCTTAATTTTGTTTTTATTGTTACCGACAGAGCCAATCAAATATGAAAGAAAGTAGATATTTTTTTTCAACCTATCATAAATGGGTTTTACTGCTTGAGATGAACTTTTTTCTCTTTGCTCAAAAACAAATGTATCAGGATGTTGCAGTAGTATGTCGATACTTTTTACTTTTTTTAAAGCTTCTTCTATAGCTTCTTTAAATTTTCTTTCATCTTTTTCATCATTCAAAAATTCTTCCATTGTTTCACTTACAATGGTAATTTTTGAAATTGTTTCTTTATGAAATTGATCAAGTATTTTCTTGTAATCATCATCATCAGCTACTATAGGTATATCGCTAATATTTCGTATTTTTTCTTCTAGAATCCAATATATTACTATTGAACAAACAATCTCCACCCAACCGTTTTCACTGAGCCTCATTATTGCTATTCTAGATGCTTCACAAAGCGCTTCAAGAGAAATTGATTTACTACTAAAAAAAACGTCAAATAAAAAAACCAAAAAAGAGATAGAGAAGAGGGATATTATTGGAAACCTCTTAGCTAATTTTATTATTTTTTTAAAATATATAGTAGCCATTTTTATTATTTAATAAAACTAATGAACCATAGTTTCATTATAGGAATAAGGTTTGATATTTGAAATGACATACAGCCTACATCAAAGATATTTGGCATTGTCTATATTTCCAAATCATTTTGTACATTATTTCAAAACCTCGGTTCTGCTTCTTTGGAGTAGGACGCTCGTGCCATTTTGGGTTACCCTTTGGAGTCGGTGCCGAGTAGCAACGGAAGCATAAACGCGTTTCGTCCTTCGGGTTTTACGGAGGGGAGGAGGGTTAGGTACGCTGGTTGGTGGTATTTTTGGGAGGCCAACGTAAAAATAGCCGCGCTGTGTTCGTACGATTTGGGTTTAATCTGCTGGTACGTCCACGCTTTTTGCCCTTCTACAAAAGGCACCAAAAAGTCAACGCATTTCCGAATTCCCTTCCCGTCGGGCGTTTCGTACGTCCAAAGGTCGATGCGGAGGTGTTCGGCCAGCCGCGCCAAGGTCATAAATCCCCACAAATTCATGTTGGTATAGTTCCACGACAGAGTTCTTGCCAACTCGTGCGGTTGGCTGCCGTCGGGTTTCCATTGGCTTACCATCCGTTCTTTGGTCACGGCGAGCTGCTTTTCGGCCAGGTCGCGGCGGCCACACGCCAAGGCAAGGGCCACGAGCTGCACGTCGTAATACGTCCCGTGGTTGTTGTGTTCGTCGGCTTCGTCTTTGCCCAACTCGCTGGTCATCAGCCATTCTAGGTACGACGAAAACCATTTGTTGATCCCCTGCTGCGCGGCCACGTCCCAATGTTTGGAGCCTGCCAACAGCGCCGACGCGTCGCAGACTTTGCCCAGCTCGCGGGTTTCGATGATGCCAATGCCGCGCCCGTTGTTTATTCCAGGAATCCCCTGTCCGTAGTTCAAATGAGGGTTCATGCGGGTTTCAGGGTTCAAAAACCACGTTTTGAGCAGTTTTGCCGCCAATTCGGCGTATTTTTCCTCATCCGAATAAAAATACGCCAACCCCAATAACTCCGATTCGGCCATGAGTTTATCAAAATGGTCGTGGTCGGTAATGCCATTGATTTCGGGGTTTCGGTCTCCGTCGCGGCGAATGTAGGGCTTCCCGTCCGCTTTGGTAGGGTCGGGCCACCAATACGGCGCCTGCGACATATAGTCGTGTTTGTCGCCACTCGGCGGCAACGGGATTTTGTCCATCACCGAATACACCTTGTTGTTTTTCACCAATTGGTCGGCTTCCTGCACCAACTGCCGATAGGCGGCGGCGAGGGTAGGGTTTCCTGCCTTGCGTAATTGCTGGTTATGGGTCAATATGTTGGCGTCCATCAAGAGGGTTGCGGGCATTTTTTGCCCCCGAACGACGGAGTATAGGGTGACCAATAGAAGGATCAAAACAAGGCGATTGGGCGTCATCAGAATGGAGTTAATTGGCGTACATACCATAAAAAGCCACAAATGGGTTTAAAATACCTTCTTAATGGTATTTTTGATTACCGACGAATATCCCCTAATTTTAGCGCCGAATCCTAAACATCATTCCATGATTTCTATTTCCAAATTTAAGGTGGCAATTGTCGTGCTTGCCGCCGTCTTATCCAACATTGCTATTGCACAAACTCCCAAAAAGACCTCAGGAAATCCCATTTTTGATGGCTGGTATGCCGACCCAGAAGCAGTTATTTTGGGGAAAGAGTACTGGATTTTTCCAACTTTTTCGGCCAAATACAAAGACCAAGTGTTTTTGGATGCCTTTTCGTCAAAGGACTTGGTTAACTGGGAAAAACACCCGCGTATCATCGACACCTCGGCCGTCAAGTGGGCTAAAATGGCGATGTGGGCGCCTTGTATTGTGCCTAAAGACAACAAATACTTTTTGTTTTTTGCAGCCAATGACATTCAAAGTTCGGAAAGAAAAGGGTTTGGAGCCAACAATCCCGATAAAGACGATAAAATCGGTGGGATTGGCATTGGGGTGGCATCGCGTCCCGAAGGGCCGTACAAAGATTATTTGGGCAAACCGCTCATTAATCAGTTTTACAACAAAGCGCAGCCCATCGACCAAGCTGTTTTTAAAGACAAAGATGGCCAATATTACATCATTTATGGTGGCTGGGGGCGCTGCAATATCGCCAAGCTAAAAGATGATTTTACGGGACTTATGCCGCTGGAAAATGGCGAAATGGTGAAAGAAATTACGCCGAAAGGCTACGTAGAAGGACCAATTATGTTTATTAGGAATGGGAAATATTACCTGATGTGGTCGGAAGGAGGCTGGACAAACGGCACCTACAAAGTAGCGTACGGCGTAGCGGACTCGGTTTGGGGGCCTTTTGAGAAAAAATCAACGATTTTGGTTGCCGACGAAAAAGTAGCAACGGGCGCAGGCCACCATTCGGTGATTAATATTCCAAAAACGGACGATTGGTACATCGTTTACCACCGTCGTCCTATTCCCAATAAAGACCGCGACCACCGCGTTGTCTGCATCGACCACCTGTATTTCAACGAAGATGGCACCATCAAAGACGTAAAAATGACGTTTGAAGGGGTAGCTAAACGGAAGTTGAAGAAATAGGCTTTTTGTAAAATTGTAGAATCTTTTAAAATTCTACAATTTTACTTCATCATGAGTTAATTTATTTTTCTGTAGATGAATTTGCTTACAAAATGCCTAGCAATACTCTTGCGAATATTCCAAGTTCTTTTAAGTTTATTTATAGTGATTTTATTATACTTACTTTTCCAAAAATCATCATCATATTTTTTCCATATTTTAAACCCAGAATTGAGTAAAGAACCTGTAATATCCCATGGCTTGGGAGAACCTACAAGATGAAAAATTGCATTTTCTTCTTCTGTGAAAGGATTAATAGCATTTGGAAACCATATAGAATTAAAATGGCTTTGTAAATGAAGAAAGTTTCCTTTACAAAGTAAATTTAATAATGTTTGATCAGCATCTAAAAAATAGTTTGAATATTTTAGAGCAAGACTTGGCCATGTGAAATCAATATTCATTTCTTTCCAAGTTTTTATATTAAATACTAAAACTCCAGCATTGAAGTTGCCAGTTTCAGGGTGCCAATTTAGTTTTTGGATAAAAAAATTGTGGGTTAACGCTTTTTCTATATGCCCCCCATAAACAGCACCTAAAAGTTCTCCATTAAATTTGATATTTTTAAGAGTTAATATATCAAGTTTTATGATTAAATCAGAGTCTAAATATAAAGCAGTTTCTCCATTGATTTTTTGTGGGATTAATAGTTTTCCATAAGTCGTCCAATCGCCGTGTAAAGAACGAAGATGACCAAATGATTTTTTTGCATCAAAATCTATGAAGTTTGATTGCCCATTAAATTTTTCAATACTAAGAAGTGTGGTGATGTTTTTTTTATCTTCTGCCGTCATTTCGGAACATAAGAACCAAAATGTAATTTCTGAACTATTTGAACAGTTCCTTAAAAGTGAAATTAGGGTACTTCCAAGACCTTCGAGACCTAACTGGTTGATGCAAAATACAATATTCATTAACTGGTTTTTTAAATTAAAATAGATTCTTTGTGTTCAAAAATAAATGTAGGCTTTTGTTGAATACCCTTGTAATGTATGCCTTCCTAATTCTTGTCACTCCTTATAAAATACCCTTTTGACGCGTTCACTAATCCCCGTTAGGATTTCGTACGAAATGATGCCGATTTGGTCAGAAAGCGTGTAAATGGGAAGTTCTGGCCCAAAAATAATGACTTCATCGCCTTCTTCTACCTGTACGCCTGTAATATCCACCATGGTCATGTCCATGCAGACGTTACCAACCACGGGGCACAGAGTACCATTAATTAGCACTTTTCCAACCCCTTTGCTAAAACGACGGTCGTAGCCGTCGGCGTAGCCAATCGCAATGGTGGCAATTGAGGAAGCCCTTTCCAGTACACCTTTTCGGCTGTAACCGATGGTTTCGCCTGCGGGTAAATGTTTTACTTGGGATACGACCGTTTTAAATCTTCCAATTTGTTGCAACAACCGCTGTTCTTGACGATTGACCTCCACGCCGTACAGCCCAATTCCCAGCCGAACCATGTCAAGTTTATAATCGGGGAAACGGACAATCCCCGCCGAATTGAGAATATGACGCAGCGGGCGATAGCCCAACGCCGCCTCAAGCTGTGCAGCACCTGCCACAAAACGCTCGTATTGCAGACGTGTAAAATCGTTGTGAATGGCTTCGTCTGCCCCCACCAAATGACTGAAAATGGATGCCACTTTTAAGGCAGGATACTGCGCCAGCCGCTCGATGAGGCGAGGTAAATCGGCCTCGGTAAACCCAAGGCGGTGCATTCCCGTATCGAGTTTGAGGTGAATGGGCAAGTGTGCCGCCGATGGTTTTTCGGTGATAAATTCGAGCCATTCGGCCAAAATTTTGTGGCTATAAATTTCGGGCTCCAACTGAAATTCCAACAACTTATCGAAGGTCGAAAGCGATGGGTTCATCACCATGACGGGAAGCTCAATCCCGTTTTGGCGAAGCGTGACTCCCTCGTCGGTGTAGGCAACGGCTAAGTAGTCAACGCGGTGAAACTGTAGTAATTGTGCCACTTCGGCGCTACCACTTCCGTAGGCAAACGCCTTCACCATGACCATAATACGGGTATCGTTGCCCACCCGATTTCGGTAAAAATTGAGGTTGTGGGTAAGGGCATCGAGGTTGATTTCTAACACCGTTCCGTGAACGCGCTGTTGTAGGCGGTTGACAATTCGCTCAAACTGAAAGGGGCGAGCGCCTTTGATAAGCACAATCGCGTCTCTAAAAGCATTGGTATCTAAGCTGCCCAAAAACTCCGAAGTACTAGGGTAAAAGTCGGCAGGGATGCTGATTAGGTGCGCATTACGGGCAAACGCATCACCAATGGCAACGAGTTTTTCTACCCCTTTTTGTTGCAAAAGGGTATTGATTTGGGCGTACAACTCTTCTTCTTTTTGTCCCGTTTGAAGCAAATCAGAGAGAATCGCGCATTTGTGCGGGCGTTGTTCTTGTTGGCCCAGAAAATTAAGGGCGATGCTTAGCCCAACGAGGTCGTTGTTGTAGGTATCGTCAATCAAATAACATTCGTTGACGCCTTCTTTGAGTTCGAGGCGCATCGAAATGGGCTTTAAACGGGAAATTCGCTGACGGATTTCGCCCGAAGGAATGCCCATTTGAAGCATCAGAATCAAACAATGAACGAGGTTTTCGACCGAGGCATCGTCGGTAAACGGCACCGAAAATAGTTGGTCGTCAAACTTGCTGATCTCCGACTTCATCACGATATACGTCTGGGCAGCGTCTTTGTGCCAATCTACTTTAACGGTACAGCTCTCCGAAGTTCCCCAGCTTATTAATTCGCAATTGGGGTTAACGGGCTTGAGAATCAGTTTTATTTCTTCGTCGATGTCGGCATAATCAGCCCGATAAATCAGCTGTTGACTTTGGGTAAACAACCGAAGTTTTTCCGTCGCTTTTTGTTTTCGACTCCGAAAGCCTTCGTCGTGGGCGGAGCCAATGTTGGTAAAAATACCGATGGTTGGGCGGATGATTTCTTGCAAAGCCTTCATCTCGTGCGACTGCGAAATACCCGCCTCAAAAATCCCAAGCGTATGATTTTCATTGAGTTGCCACACCGAAAGCGGAACCCCAATTTGTGAATTGTAGCTTTTGGGACTTTTGGCAATCCGAAAATCGTTGCTCATCAACTGGCTCAACCATTCTTTGACAATGGTCTTTCCGTTACTTCCCGTAATGCCAACCACTGGAATCTCAAACTGGGTGCGGTGGCGTTTGGCGAGCTCTTGGAGGGCTTTGATGCTATTGTCAACTTCCCAGATTTGGGCATCTTCAAAACTTTCTAATTGGTCGGTAAGGGCGTTGGTGAGGGCTTTTTGCTCGACCACAAATTGCCGTACGCCTTTTTGGTACAAATCACCGAGGTAGTGATGACCATCGTGGTGCTGCCCTTTGATGGCAAAAAAGAGCGTCTGATTCGGAAACACCAATTGACGGCTATCAGTCAGCAAATAGGTTGCTGAGGTTTCAATGGGGGTATGTAAGAACGTGGTGGTTGTCATTTTCAATAAAAAAAGTAATGTGCCAAAATTAACGTTTCTCTGAATCACCTTTTTGATTATCTTTCGAATAAATTACACTTTACCCAATGTCGCCCGAAAATTATCTATCTAGCAAGGATGCTACTTTGGCGTCTATTATTGAAGCTACCTCTACTTTTAAGAAAACGGATTGGAACAAAGATTTGTACTTGGCACTCTTGGAAAGTATTGTTTCTCAGCAGATTTCGGTCAAAGCTGCGGATTCGATTTTTGCCCGTTTTAGGGCTTTATTTCCAGAGCAATATCCACATCCTGAGCTGCTTTTAGCCCAAACCGACGAAGAACTACGAAGTGCAGGACTGTCGTTTCAAAAAATCAATTATCTCCGTAATGTGGCTACGTTTTCGCTCGAAAAAGGCATGGATTATGCGCATTTGGACACGCTGACGGACGACGAAATCGTTGATTATTTAATTCCTATCAAAGGCGTTGGGCGCTGGACGGTAGAGATGCTGTTGATGTTTGTGATGAATCGTCCTGATGTTTTTCCCGTGGATGATTTGGTGATACGTCAAAAAATGGTGAAAGCGTATCAACTGACCGAAACAGGACGACCTTTGTACAAACAATTGCACGAAATTGCCGAGCAGTGGCGCCCGCACCGCACCATGGCTTGCCGCTATTTGTGGCGCTGGCAGCCAAACGCGAAATAGTTTGGTCTGTTTTTTGAGGGAAAATTAATTAAAGAAAAACTCATCGAAACTATGGAGGTGAAAATCTTGACCAGTAGTCAATATTTCAAGCTTTTGATGTTGATTTATGGAGTCATGTTGTTAGGACAGGTGGGAACGGGAATTGTCTTCTTTTTTTTAAGGAGCACCCAAGAAGAAGTGATGCAAAACAACGCTGAATTGGGTGAAATCTTTCAATATTTGATACCAATTTTGATTTTAATGCCTTTTTTTGGGTGGTATTTGTCAAAAAGTACATTGAAAAAGTTGAAAGAAAATGACCCACTTTCCGATAAACTTCGCACGTATCAAAGTACCATTTTGGTAAAATATGCCTTTTTTGAAGGAGCTTCTTTGTTTTCGCTGATTGCTTATTTTTTGACGGGCAAAAACATGTATTTGGGCATAGCTGGCGGGTTGGTGTTGTTTTTTTTGAGTCAAATTCCAACGCCCAAACGACTGTCTGCTGAGGTTCCCTTATCGCTCATCGACGAATCAAAATTGAACGACCCAGACGCCGAAGTGGCCGAAGTGCCACTGAAGGATTGAGGATTTGTTTGTACTTTTGCCCGCTATGACGCGTCGAATAACATCATCTACACCCCAAAAACGCCCCCTTCCGCCCGTTGGGTGGGCCATCTTGGTGGGGCTTCTTGTGCTGATTGGCGGAGGAATTTGGTATTATAACCGCCTGAATATCAATCAATGGAGACATGTGTCGAAATTAGGGATTCGTTTGCCGATGAAATTTCAAATCCACGGTATCGACATCTCAAAACACAACGGCCGCATCAATTGGAACGATCTTCGTGCGATGCGGTTTGAAGACATTCGCCTGCAATTTGTCTATATAAAAGCCACCGAGGGAACGTCATTGATGGACAAAGATTTCAAAACCAGTTGGCAAAAAGCCGATGAAGTGGGCTTGTACCGTGGTGCGTATCATTTTTACATTCCCTGGAAAGCACCAGAGCCGCAGTTTGAAAATTTCAAAAAAATGGTAAAACTAAAGCGAGGCGATTTGCCTCCTGTGCTTGATTTTGAAATTGGAACCAATGTCTATACCCGCGAACAAGTCGTTGCCAACGTGGCTACGTGGCTTCGGTTGGCCGAAAACTACTACGGTGTTCGCCCCATCATTTATACCAACGCCGACTTCTATCGCCGCTATATCAAAGGAAATTTGGACAATTATCCCCTTTGGATTGCCGATTATTCGGGTTGGACCCTCGACCGTTACGACGATGCCCGCATTCATTTTTGGCAACATTCAAAAAGTGGCTACGTCAATGGCATTCGCGGTACGGTTGACTACAATGTTTTTCTAGGGGAAGTCGAGGACCTAAAGCAGCTTTGCGTTAAGTGAAATATTTAGGAAATAAAGTTTTCAAGGTATTTATAGCCACTTCCCGTATTCAACAAAAGTATGTTTTCTGAACGTTGAATTTGCTGGGCTGCCGTCAATTGTTGAAGGGCAACAAAAAGCGCGGCTCCTTCGGGGGCAATGAGTAAACCTTCAGTTCGAGCGATTTCTTTCACGGCAGCGACCATGTCAGCGTCTGAAACGGCGACAGGGCAACCACCAGATTCTCGCATTACTTCCAGCATCAACGTTTCGGCAAAGGGCTGAGGCACTGCCAAGCCGTTGGCCAACGAAGCTTTGCCTTGATACTGAGTGGCATTGGGCTGCGCATTTTCCCACGTTTTAACGACGGGGCAGCAGTTTTCGGCTTGAACGGCGTACATACGCGGAAGTTTGGCGTCTTTCGCAATCCAGCCCAGGGCTTTAAGCTCAAAAAAAGCCTTCCAAATGCCAATCAGGCCAGTTCCACCGCCTGCAGGATATAAAATAACGTCAGGTAATTGCCAGTTTAACTGTTCCGCAATTTCGTACCCCATCGTTTTTTTCCCTTCCAACCGATACGGTTCTTTCATGGTCGATACATCAAAATAACCGTTTTGAGTTTTCATTTCGGCTACTTTTTTACCGCAATCGTTGATGAGGCCATCGACCAAAACAAGTTCAGCTCCGTACAATTCACATTCGTCTTTAAACACCTGAGGCGTGTGGCGTGGCATGACTACGGTTGCTTTGATACCCGCACGGGCGCAATAGGCTGCCATAGCGCCCCCTGCGTTTCCTGCGGTGGGAATGATGCACGATTCGACGCCAAATTCTTTGGCTTTTGAAATGGCCATGCTCAAGCCCCTTGCCTTAAACGACCCCGTTGGATTATTGGATTCGTCTTTGAGAATCAATTGTTTATACCCGTACTGACTTGCCCATTTCTGTAATGGCAATATGGGCGTTCCACCTTCGCCGAGTGTTACGATATTTTGGTCATCAAAAACGGGAAGCATTTCACGATAACGCCAAAGCGTATTGGGGCGAGTTGCCAACAAGGAAGGAGACAAAGGCGCCGAATAGTCGTAAGTAGCCCACAAAGGTTTTTGACAACAGGGCGAAAAGGTAGCAATAGTAGAGGCAGAATAGACTTTCTGACAATGGCTACATTGCAACGCAGCAACCCGACTTACGGAGGTGTGGGAGAGGAGCATGGTGGTTGTTTTTTTGCAAAACTAATGTGCTAAACCTCGCTCTGGAAAGTCAGATTTTTGATGGGGTATTCTAAAAGTTGATACCCTGCTGGCAATGTTTGATGAACAGTCGTGTGAGTTTGTGGTTTTCATCCCCTTGGCGTTGGACGATGTAAAAATCACGGTGAATGTTCAAGCCTGGAATTTCAATTTTGGTTAACTCCCCGTTTACAAGTTGTTTTTGGACAGATAATTGAGGAAGGAAGGCCAACGAGCCATTTTCTAAAATGAAATTTTTAAGCGCTTCCGTTCCGCCGATGATCGCTTGAATGGGCAATTGGGGAAGTGCAATCCCTTTGTTTTTTAAGGCATCAACCACAACAGCGAGCGTTCCTGAGCCTTTTTCGCGAACCGCAATGGGCGTATGAAGGAGTTGTTCCAACGACAGGGTGGTTGTTTTTGCTAATGGGCTATTGGAGGCACAAACGGCCACTACCTCATCGCGAAGCCAGAATTGGTAAGAAACCGAACTAAGTTTGTGGGTTCCTTCCACAATGCCCACATCGACTTCGTGGTTGAGAAGGGCTTTTAAAATATTGTCCGAGTTTCGATTGATAAGTTGTAACTGAATATTGGGAAATGCTTGGCGGAAAGAAGAAAAAATACGCGGCATTAGATAAAGCGCGACGGTCGTGCTCGCACCAACGACGAGCGCACCTTTGGCGTCCGATTGGTTACGTAGAGTCGAAATTTCAAACTGTAACTCTTGGTTTAACTGATGAGCCTTGGTCAGAAAATCAACTAAAATATGGCCTTCTTCGGTCAGACTAATGCCGTTGGTTTTACGTTCAAACAATGCAACCCCATAGACACCTTCCAAGTTTTTAATGTGTTTGCTCACCGAAGGCTGCGATAAGTACAGCTTTTCGGCGGCTTTAGAAAAGTTGAGCTGTTTGGCCACTTCCAAAAATACAAGGTGAGCAAAGTCAATCATGGCATTTGAAGATTCAATGCCAAAGAAACGCAAAAAATGGACTAAGTTGTTACAAATAAATTTCTAAGTCGGCTTGTTTTTATGGATGGCAGCCAGCTACTTTGTTTTTTGAAAATAGATACACAACTGGAATTTTCTCATGCTCAAAGCCCGCAATATCGTTCGTAATTATGGTAATCTGCCTGTATTAAAAGGAATTGACCTCGATATTCATCAAGGCGAACTGGTGACGATAGTAGGCGCTTCGGGGGCGGGAAAAAGCACGCTTCTTCAAATTGTAGGAACCCTCGACCGACCCGATGGCGGGCAAGTTTGGATGGACGACACCGACGTTTTTGCGTT
Source organism: Runella sp. SP2 (assembly GCF_003711225.1). Classification (NCBI taxonomy): domain Bacteria; kingdom Pseudomonadati; phylum Bacteroidota; class Cytophagia; order Cytophagales; family Spirosomataceae; genus Runella; species Runella sp. SP2. Next base: position 738,151 of record NZ_CP031030.1, read on the forward strand.
GAAAGAGAAAGAGTTAGCGGCCTTCCGAAACCAAAAAATTGGCTTTATTTTCCAGTTTCATAACCTCTTTCCCGAATTTACGGCCCTCGAAAACGTGTGTATGCCTGCCTTCATTGGGGGGAAATCGCCCGAAGCTACCATTAAAAACCGTGGTGCTGAATTGTTAGAAATGTTGGGGCTCAAAGATCGTATGCAGCATTTACCTTCGCAAATGTCAGGAGGAGAGCAGCAGCGGGTAGCCGTGGCGCGGGCGCTTATTAATAACCCTGCCATTGTGTTTGCCGACGAGCCAAGTGGAAATTTAGACTCAAAAAATGCTGAAGATTTGCACCAACTCTTTTTTAAACTTCGTACCGAATTGCGCCAAACGTTTGTGATTGTAACCCACAACGAACACCTCGCTGACTTGGCCGACCGCAAGCTGGAAATGGTCGATGGTCTTCTCCGTTTATAGCTTTTTGGGTTAAAAATGAACTATTAGGCTTCCCCGCTTAGCTGAAGCATGGCTTTGCGGATGGCTTCATTTTTGCGTTTGCGTTGCAGTACAGTGGGAGCTGCCATCCGTTCTTTGCAGTCAAACGAAGGACAACGCTCGCAGGTTTCGTTGACTTCACGTTTGGGAATGTCAGCATTGTTCAAAAACTTAATCTTTGCCCGTACATTATTGTCCAAACGAATACCCATCGAAACACTCACGTTGAGGTTGGGGGTTGGAGACATCGGCTTGGCAAAAGCCACCACAAAGTATTCGTCTTGGGTGTCCATGTAATGCGAAATCTGCATTCGGCACAACGTATGATGATATTGCCCTTTAGATTGTAAATCAGCGAGTTCCTGCAAAATCGTCAACGCTACCCAACGGCGGCAGTAGTGTTCGTCGCGTACGGTATGGGGGTTGTGTTTGCGCGCGATGTGCATTTCTTTGGTGAGGTCAAAGCGATTTTGACCCGCAAAATTATTGAAACGCAAAAAGAACAATTGGCTGATACCAAAGTACTTAGGAAGGATATTGCTCAGCCGATAGCAGAAAGACTCGGGGGTACTGTGGAAGTAGTCAATGAGTTGTACGAGTGCTTCGCCGTCAAACTGGGGTTGGTCAAAAAAGTGACTTAGTTTTTGAGCCAGAACTTTCCCTTTGATAATGATGGCACTCGCAAAATACGATGCTTTATAGTTATTCAGAAGTTGCTCAAACGACTCGGCTTCCACTAAGTGCGTGGTATTGAGGCGGTTCTTGAGCTTCATGTATTGGTAGCCTAATTCCCGACCGTAAATAAAAGCACGCTGGTTGGCGTCGAGTTGGGGACTGACCAGTAAGCGCAATTTGTCTCCTCGTGGAACGAGCATTGACCGAATACCGATGAGTTCGGGGTATTTTTTTTCGTCGATAAACTGAATTTCGTAGGGGTAGTTTTTAACCAACAAATCTGCCAAGTATTTGTCGTTCAAAATCAACTCTTCGGGGACTTGGTAGTGGGCTAAAAACTGCTCGGCTTCTTGTTCCAAATCCTCAAAATAGTTGTCATACATCTCTTGGTACGTACGCAAAGCCGAGAAATAAAACTGCTCCACCGACATGTTGTAATTGCGGGCAATTTCAATCAGGGTTCCGATAAAAGCACTGAGCTTCGTGGGAGCGTCGGAGAGCATTTCGAGCAAGTCGGCGGGGTCGATGCCAAACAAATCTAAGGGAAGTTCGGTGAGGATATTCGACTGAAGAAGCTCCGAAATAGGTTCTAATTTTTTACTGAGTTTAATCGAAACCAATGAATCATACTCAACTTCGAGGGCGCGGGCAAGGGCAATTATTTTATCGGATTTAGGGTATTTTTTCCCTTTTTCAATTTCGTTGATGTAAGAAATAGAAAGCCCCGTACGCTGCGACAAGTCGCTGAGAGACAGTGATTTGTCGAGGCGAAGTTGTTTTAGTTTTAGTCCAAAAACGAGGCGAATATTATCTTGATTCAGTGGCACTTGATGAGCGGATGAGTAAAACATGAGGAACTCGAAAACCTGGGCTTCGTCTTCCTGTTGATTGATTTGGGTAAATTTAGCACTTTTTCTTTAATCGCCATAGCCGCCGCCCCCTGGGGTTTCGATGCAAAGTGTATCGCCCGTATCGACTTCGATGCTGCAAATCCCCGCCAATACTTCTTGCGTTCCGTCGGTACGAGTCAGGGTTTGTTGGCCTACTTTGCCATTTTGTCCTCCTGCCAATCCGTAAGGGGTGACAACGCGGTGTTGGGTGATGAGCGTTACGCGCAACGGCGCCAAAAAAGCAACTTCTCGGACAATTCCATCGCCGCCTTTCCAACGCCCTTCCCCGCCTGAATGTGCCCGAATTGCGAAGTTTTTGAGACGAACAGGGTAGCGTCGTTCGAGTTCTTCGGGGTCGGTGATGCGGGTATTGGTCATGTGTTGGTGAACGGCAGAACGCCCGTTGGCACCTTGGCTTGCACCCGTACCGCCGCAGATGGTTTCGTAGTAACCAAAGGCACTGTTTCCAAACAAAAAGTTATTCATTGTTCCTTGGCTACATGCCGATAATTCAAAGGCTTTGAGCAGGCTGTCCACCAACCGTTGACTGACTTCGGTATTGCCCCCTACGACGGCAGGGCATTCAGCGGCTTCATCGCTAAAAATGGGATGTAAAAAGCTGTTTTCTGGTAAACGAACTTCCACACCTTGCATTAAACCTTCGTTAAGCGGGATGTTTTTGTTGACCAGCAAACGGAGTACATACAAAATGGCGCTGTAAATGATGGAGACGTTGGCGTTGAGGTTGTTAGGGTGGCAATCTGATGTTCCCGTAAAGTCAAATATGATTCCCCCTGCTGAGTTAGGCTGTATTGAAACTCGAATCGTATGCCCATCGTCGAGCGATTCGGACGCTTCAAATACGCGGTTTTTATAGGGTAAAAAAGCCTGTTGGAGGGCTTCAAAAGCGTTGCTTTTCAGTAATTTCATATACCGATGCACCTTCGTCAAACCGTGTTGTTCGACCAGCTGCTGGAGCGCCAATTCGCCCGAGCGCAGGGAAGCCAAAGCGGCGTTGATGTCGGCAATATTTTCGGTCAAAGCACGGGTAGGGTAGGGAGAATTGGTGAATAATTCGGTAACGGTTTCCCACTGCATTTCACCATTTTTTACCAAATACGTTGGCAATAAGACGACTCCCTCTTCCACCAACGAGGTCGCGTCGGGAGGCATAGAGCCTGGTGTTTTTCCGCCTATTTCGGCGTGGTGAGCGCGGTTGATGACATAGCCGATAAGTTCTCCCGTAGGGGTAAAAACGCCCGACAGAAGGGTAACATCAGGTAAATGAGAGCCGCCGTATTTGGGGTGATTCGTAATGATGACATCGCCTACGCCAATGTTGATTTTTTCCCGAACCAGCCGCGCACAGACGCCCAAACTCCCCAAATGCACAGGAATGTGCGGGGCATTGACCAACAACTCGGCATCGGCATCTAGCAATGCACACGAAAAATCAAGGCGCTCTTTGACGTTGACTGAGAACGCCGTTCGCTGCAATTGAGCGCCCATTTCCTCCGCAATCGCCATAAAACGATTGGTAAATAGTTCTAATTCAATGGCTTCGATTTGGGCGTCAACGATACTATTCCGTTTTTCTACCAAAGTGACTACGACGTCGGAAGTAGGCGTGATGACGGCTTGCCATCCTTCGGGGATAAAACTGGTAGAAGTAGTATTGAGCAACACCGCAGGTCCCGAAAAGTAATCGCCTGGGTTCAATTGATTCCAGTCATAAGCGGGGTATTTTGCTTGGTGAATGGGACTGGCAAGTTGTTGTAATTGAGCGGTTTCGGTTGTTGCTTGGCTGGCCGCTTTTTCCGAAACGACAACTTTGACACTTTCTACTTCGATGGTCAGGTTGTTGGGACAGTAACCAAACAAACGGCGGTATTTATCGTAAAAATGTCCTTCAATTTCGTCTAAAGTAAGGGCTTTCTGCACGGGGACGGCTACCTCTATCGTACTTTCTTGGCCTTTGAAACGTAGATACAACAAAGCGAGTGCATTTTCTTTGTCAATAAGTTCCGTTCCATCTTGTTGGAGAAGCTGAGTGCCTTGTTCAGTGAGGTGGTTCAAACGGGTAAAAAGCGACTCGTTTATTTCGGTTAAAGGTAAAAGTACTTGTTGAGTAACAATGCGTTGGGCAGATGCTTGTCCCATTCCGTAGGCACTTAAAAGCCCTGCATCGTAGGGAAGAATAACGGTTGAAATACCGAGAATTTCGGCCAATTGGCAACCGTGTAACCCACCTGCTCCTCCAAAGGTAAGGAGGGGATATTCTTTGGGTGAAAAACCTTTGGCTACCGAAATTCGACGGATGGCCTCGGCCATTTTTTCGTTGGCAATTTGTTCAAATCCCCGCAGCAATTCTTCTTCCGAAATCGCTTGTTGGGTTTTTGTAAAAATCTGATGCTGAATGGTTTGAAGAGCTTCTTTGGCTTTGTCAACCCGAACGGGAATCCCAAAACGAGAGGTGTCGAGTTTGCCTAAAAGCAAGTTGACGTCCGTGATGGTTAAAGGACCTCCTGCACCGTAACAAGCAGGCCCAGGATAAGCACCTGCGCTTTCGGGGCCGACGCGTAGTTGATGCCCATCGAATCCGCAAATGGAACCACCACCAGCCGCCACGGTTTCGATAGCGAGGGTGGGATTGTGGAGTTCGATACCTTCGATTTTGGTGATAAATTCTAAATCCAATTTTCCGTCAAAACGAGCGGTATCGGTACTGGTGCCACCCATGTCAAAGGTCAAACAGCGCTCAAAACCAAGGCGTTTGGCGATTGCCGCCGCGCCTACCATTCCGCCCGCTGGACCGCTTAGGAGGCTGTCTTTGGCCTGAAAACTTTCGGCACTTACCAAGCCTCCCGCACTGGTCATTACCTTGACCGAATGATTGGAATGGACACTATTTTCTTGATGAAAAGAGGCGGTGATGTTGTTTAAATAATCCGAAAGAATCGGTTGTAGGTAAGCGTTGACGAGGGCTGTTTGGGTACGTTTAAGGTAATTAATCCCCGCGTATAAATCGGTCGAAGTGCTTACATAGCGGTGGCCTTGTGCAAAAAAATGACGTTGGACAGCTTGTTCGTGTGCTGGGTTTCGATAACTGTTGAGGAAAGAAATAGCGATGGATTCACCAGCGTTTTTATTTGAAACAGGCAGTGTCAGTGCTTCTATTTCAGTTCCTGAAGCATCGAGTCGTTCGTTAACTTCAACTACTTGATGGTACAAAAGCGTTGGGTCTGGAATGGCAATTTGGAACAAATTGGGACGTTGTTGCGTCCCGATTCGCAGTAAATCTTTGAACCCTTTGGTCACAAAAAGGGTGACTTTCGCACCTTTTCTCTCCAAAAGCGCATTGGTGCCTTTGGTCGTACCAAGCCGCATCGACAAGGGTGGAAAAGCGGCATCGAGCGGCGTTTGCGTCACAATCCTTGTCGCCAATACAGGTGCTTCTTCGTGGGTTGTAATTTCAAAATCGACGGCCTCTCCCTCCCAAACGAGGTCATTGGAAAGCGTTATTATATTGCCTTCAACCGCCGTTATGTGGAGAAAGTCGATTTGGCCAACGATTCGGAAGGAAAAACCAATAATTAATTCAGGGGAAAATGCCCAAGACGAGGAAATTTGGACTTGATGAGAGGCTACTTTTTGTTCAATTCTACCTCGTAAAAAGCTGCTACTAAGTACTTTGGTTCGGAGAAGGTCTTGAGAAGGAGTAAGCGCAAGGCAGTCGGTAAAAGTACCGCCTGTATCAATCCAAATGTGCCACATAATGAGGGGGGTATTTAAAATAACTTCCCGAAAGTAGGCTCACTTTCGGGAAGTTTAAAGTATGATTTTTACAAAAAATTACTTTCTTTTTCGATGTACTTGCCCTTGTGTGAGCCAAAGAAATAACGCAGCGACACTTACCAAATAAATCACGTTGCGGGAGTCAACCAAGCCACGCCCCAAATCAGCGTATTGTTGGTCGAGCGAAATCCACGAAATGGGATACGACAAAGAACCCCAAAAATCAAGTTTGGCCACGGCACCTATGCCCGCAAAAAGTAAAAAACTGACAAAAACACCAAGTACAAAAGCAACGATTTGGTTGTCGCTCAACGATGAAGTCCATAAACCAACGGCGACGAAAACCGCGCCCAACAGCAACAACCCAATGTAAGAACCAAATACTGCCCCAGCGTCAATATTGCCTACAGGATTGCCCAGTTGATACACCGTGAAATAATACAAAAGGGTAGGAGCAAGGGTGAGAATGATTAATACCCAATCCGCTAAAAACTTGCCAAGTACTAAGTTCCAGTCGCTCAGGGGCTTAGTGAGTAATAATTCAATCGTCCCGTTGCGAAATTCTTCGGCCAACGACCGCATCGTAACGGCAGGGACAAGAAAAAGTAACACAAAGGGGGTGAGGCTGAAAAAAGAACTCAAATCGGCATAACCGTAGTTCAGAATATTAGTATCAGGAAACACCCACATCAACAACCCTACGGCAGTTAAAAATACTGCCATGACGATATAGGCCGTAAGCGAGCTAAAGAAGGCGTTGATTTCTTTCTGGAAAATGGCAAACATTTTTAACTAATTACGAATTTGGAATGAAGAATTACGAATCGAGGTCTTTTTATTCAAAATCAAAGGGTTTATCTTTTTTCATAATTGCTGAAACAATCAATGAAATGATAAATCCTATAAGAATGGCCATAAAAATACCAAGCGCGAAAGTAATGCCAGGCGTTGAAAATTTGGCACTCATTTCTATCGCAGCGTCGATTTGGGCATCATCCATACCACGGTTTTCTAGGTCTTCTCTGGTTTTATCCAGAATTTGTTGGCGTAAAGTAGGATCCACAAATTCGTTGTAAATATAGTTGTAAACACCTGCCAAGAAACCACCAATACCCGACAGTAACGTGCCGATGCCAAGACCTTGGCCATAAGACATAAAACCACCATTTTGGGCGCGAAACTCTTTCATGCCCATGACCATCGCAAGAATTGGGATGATAATTCCCATCCAAGCAAGGCCAGGGTTGGTTACTTGTCCAGTTACATAAATAAGGGTACTAAAAATCATTGAACCAATTCCTGAAATGGCACCCCATTTTAAGGCGGCGCGGGCTGTAGTAGGTTGTTGTTCCATAAAGTAGCTTAGTTTAGTGATAATTAATCTTGAAGTTTGCGTTTCAATTCAAAGCTTTGTCCTAAATACAAACGACGCACTTGTGGGTCGGCGGCAAGTTCTTCGGGAGTTCCCTGTTTTAAGATTTTACCTTCAAACAACAAATACGCACGGTCGGTGATGGAGAGGGTTTCGGATACGTTGTGGTCGGTGATAAGAATACCGATATTTTTGAATTTTAATTTTGAGACAATGGTCTGAATGTCTTCGACGGCAATGGGGTCAACGCCAGCGAATGGTTCATCGAGCAAAATAAACTTAGGGTCAACGGCCAGACAACGCGCAATTTCCGTCCGCCGCCGTTCACCACCCGACAGTACCATCCCTTTGTTTTTGCGGACGTGCGTAAGGCTAAACTCCTCTAATAATTCTTCACATTTGGCTTTTTGTTCGGATTTGCTCAGGTCTGTCATCTCAAGGACGGCGATGATGTTTTCTTCGACGGTCAGGGTCCTAAACACAGAAGCTTCTTGCGCCAAATAGCCAATGCCCAAACGCGCACGTTTGTACATGGGCAAATCGGTGATTTCTTTATCGTCGATATACACATGGCCGCTGTTGGGTTTGACAAGCCCCGTTGCCATGTAAAACGATGTCGTTTTACCTGCGCCGTTTGGCCCCAACAATCCAACAATTTCACCTTGCCCAACTTGGTAACTGACGTTGTTGTTAACAAGGCGTGAACCGTATTTTTTTATCAAATTTTCTGTTCTGAGAATCATAATTTTCTGTTCAACCTTCTTCAAATCGTATGTCTTTCAAATACAACTGTAACGTCGTCTTATCGCGAAACGTATTTTCTTCGATGGTATAAGCGATTGAAAATGGCTTGCCCGACATAAGTTTTGGGTAAAAATCGACCATGCCAAAGCCAATCGCGGTGTATTTGGTGGGGCCTTGGGGGCTGGGCTGAAACACTTCCAATTTTAAGTGCTTTTCTTTCATCAACGTCGGATTTCCGCTCATCCTCACTTGGTGACTCGCAAATACGGGCGTCATGTTTTCAGGGCCAAAAGGAGCCATCTGCTTGACGATGCTGTAAAATTTGGGTGTAATGGCGTTGAGATCCAAATCCATATCAATCTCAATCAACGGTGTAAGTTGCTCTGGCCGAATACGTTCAGTTACAATGTTATTGAACTTTTTGCGAAAAGCATCAACGTTCTCAACGGGCAATGAAAGCCCGGCGGCAAAGGTATGTCCCCCAAATTGTTCCAATAAATCGGAGCAGGCTTCGATGGCTTCATACACATCAAATCCTGGGACGGAGCGTGCCGAACCCGCCGCTTTGCCGTGTGAATTGGTCAGGATAACCGTTGGGCGGAAAAAATGTTCAATGCAGCGACTCGCCACAATTCCCACAACGCCTTTATGCCAATCTTCCTTATAAAGCACCGTACTGTTGGCCGACAGCATCCATTCGTCTTCACGAATCATGTTCAAGGCTTCGTCGGTAATACTGGTGTCAAAATTTCGGCGGTCGCTGTTGTGCTGATTAATTTCTTGGGCAAATGCCTCGGCTTCTGTTTTGTCTTTTGACAAAAGAAGTCGAACCGCCTCTTTGGCGTGCGCAATCCGCCCAGCGGCATTGATTCGTGGCGCCAGTCCGAAAACCACACTGTTGATGTCGAGTTCGTTGCGCAGTCCTGCCAGCGCCACGAGCGCATTGATGCCCGGGCGTTTGTGTTTATTAAGTTCTTTGAGGCCAAAAAAGGCCAACGCACGGTTTTCGCCCGTAATATGCACAATATCAGCGGCAATGCTGACGACCAATAAATCAAGCTGTTGATACAAGACCTCTTCATCACCCATTCCTTGTTCGCAAAGGGCTTGTAGGAGTTTAAACCCGACGCCGCAACCCGTCAACTCTTTATAAGGATAAGGGCAATCATCGCGTTTGGGGTCAAGAACGGCCACCGCAGGAGGAAGGTGCTGGTCGGGACGGTGGTGGTCACAAATGATAAAGTCGATGCCTCTACGTTGGGCTTCGGCTACTTTATCGGCCGATTTGATGCCACAGTCGAGGGTCACAATGAGCTTAACCCCTTGTTCTTCGGCATAATCGATTCCTTGCCACGAAACCCCATAGCCCTCAGTGTAACGGTCGGGAATGTAATATTCGAGCTGTGTGTAGTATTTTTTGAGAAAACCATAGAAGAGCGCCACCGATGTCGTGCCATCCACGTCGTAATCTCCATAAATGATGATTTTTTCGTTGTTTTCAAAAGCACGTAATAGTCTCGCCACGGCTTTGTCCATGTCCTTCATTAAGAAAGGGTTATGGAGATGAGCGAGCGAAGGTCTAAAAAAGTTTTTGGCCTCATCAAAAGTCCTAATCCCACGTTGCACAAGGAGTTGTCCCAAAAATGGATTGACATTGATGGATTTGGCAAGGGCTTCCGCTTGGATTTGTTGCGATTCTGAAAGTGTTGTTCGGAATGTCCAACGTTTGGTATTCATAGCTTGCAAAGTAACGAAAATATAGTCAATTCCGTTTAGATACCCCAGAATCTATTCCGAGTTCTTTAGATATTTTTAACATTCCCTTGCCAAAATAGGCTAGGGTTTTTACATTTGCTTTACGATGAATCCTGACCTCAAAAAATACCTCGCTCGACTTGCCTACTTGCGTAGCGCTTGTTCATTTGTTCCATAACGAGCAAGGTTAAAGCCCCTCTGTGGGTGACTCTTTTTCTTCCCAGTTTCATTCCAAAAATCAACAAACTACCATGCAAAATGTATTAATCATTGGCTTGGGGAAAGTAGGCTCATTGGTGGCTACTTTGCTCCACAAGCGTTTTAATGTCAAAGGTCTAGATAAGCGTAAGCCTAGCCGAAGCTTTGCTTTTGAGGTGATTGAAGGCGATGTAACCGACGAAGCCTTCATTGAACGTACCTTGTCGGAGTTTGACGCCGTTGTATCGTGTATGCCCTACAACCTCAACTTGCCGATTGCGCGGGCTGCCTTTAAAAACGGTATTCATTATTTTGACCTCACCGAAGATGTTCCTACCACAACGGCAATCAGAGAAATGGCCCACTCTCACCGTGCTGTGATGGCACCGCAATGTGGATTGGCACCTGGGTTAATTGGAATTGTGGGAGCTGATTTGGCCAAACGTTTTGAGCGCTTGCGTGATATTGAGCTTCGGGTGGGAGCATTGCCAAGGTACCCAAATGGGTTGCTGGGGTATTCTTTTACGTGGTCGCCTGCGGGGGTCATCAACGAATACATCAACGACGCTGAAGTGATTCATAACGGCGAGCGCAAAATGGTGTCGTCGTTGGATGGTATCGAAGTCATTAACATCGAAGGGCAGGAGTTTGAGTCGTTTAGCACGTCGGGAGGGCTAGGAACCATGTGTGAAACTTACCTTGGGAAAGTCGATACCCTCAACTACAAGACGATTCGCTACCCAGGTCACGCCAAGCTGATGCGTTTTATGCTGTACGAACTAATTATGAAAAACAACCGTCAGCAGCTGGAAGAAATCTTGACCGCGGCCAAACCACCCGTCAAAGAAGACGTGGTCTATGTATATGCCGTCGTGGAAGGTTGGCAGGCAGAGGGACTTGCGCGCGAAGAGTTTTATCGGGCGTATCATCCCATCGAAATAGATGGTGTGCATTGGCGGGCTATCTCGTGGACAACGGCGGCTTCGGTGGCGGCAGTGGTAGAGATGGTTGCCGATGGCACATTGCCGCAGCAGGGATTTATCAAACAAGAAGAGATACCATTTGAAGCTTTTTTAGCAACTACCAATGGTAGCTTTTTTAAAGAGTGATAAAGCGTATTTAAAAATATAGTGTCTTATAAGTGACTTTTAGACAGAGAGTTCCGTATATGATTGTAAAACGTTAATAAAAACCATTTCTAGATTCGAGTTAAAACCCTCATGGCAAAAAAAATAAATCGTCAGACTGCACTTCGTGCTTTAGTTGGAGTAGGCGGAACACTCCCCGTCTTGGGGCAAGAGCGTTCCAAAAAAGAGTTAAAAGAGTTTCAAGAAGAGTTTAGCGTGGCTTGGCGCCGTTCGCTCGACTATTCGTTGACGATTATTGGGCAAATGCCCGAAGAGCATTTGGACTTTCATTATACCCCCGAAGCCATGACTTTTCGTGGGCAGTTTGTGCACTGTATTGTGTTTACTGCCATGCAATTTGCGGGAAGGTTCGATATTCCCAACCCTTACGACGCCAAAAATGATTGGCAAAAACTATCAAAAAACCAACTCATCGACGAAATGAAGGGTTTTTACGCGTGGGTTGAAAAGGTAGTTGGCGAACTTCCCGCCGAACGACTTGCTCGTCACGAAGGGTATGCAGGTGGAAAAATTCAAGCGTGGCGTTTCTTCTACGCCATGGAAAACCATATTATTCACCACCGTGGACAAGCAATTTGTTACTTACGTCTGAAAGGTATTACTCCTGAAGGATACGTAGGTTGGTAGGTGTAATCTTGGTATGTTAAACCTAGTAAATTGATTTTTAGTAGGTTTAATTATGAGTTTTTAGTATAGTATGTATATATGTATAGTATTTTTATTTAACAATTAATTACCCATGAACCAAAGTTTATTAAAGTTTCGCCAAAGAATAAAGCTAACCGTTGCGTTGGTTTTTTACGTTCAATTCGTGTTTTCCCAAAACCTAGTGGTTTGGGAATTATCAGGAGCGACGGGGAGTCAAACAAGTAATACCCCTTCAACCCTTACAACTGGGATAAATTCGGGTCTCTTAAACCGTGGAGCAGGTATCACAGCCGTTACAAATTCGGGGTCTATCAATGCCAATGGCTGGTTTAGTTCTACTGCGCCAACCACACTGACCGATGCAATAACCAACAACGATTATTACCAATTTAGCCTCACCATTGCAGACGGTTATAAAGCAAAACTGACGGGGGTTGGGCTTGTACTTCGCTCATCGAATACGGGACCAAACAAGGTAACTTTACGAAGTAGTATTGATAATTTTGCGACGGATTTGGGAAGTGCAATAGTGACCACCGACGCTCTTTGGGAAACAATCACATTTGCCAACGCGTTGACCAACGTTGAAGGTACGATTACCTTTCGACTATATGGTTATGGTTCGGCAGCTAATGCGGGCTCAAATCCTGGATTAACAGGAACGCTACGAATTGGTGCAGGGGCAATTGCGGCTGATAATGATTTGATAATCGTAGGAACGGTTGCCCCAACCGTAAGCCTGGCAGCCAGTAGCACTTCGGGAAGTGAAGCGGATAAAACTGAAATAACCTTGACGGCAACAACCACCTCTAATGTAGCAGGTGACCAAACGGTGGAAGTAGCTGTTTCGGGAACGGGAGTTACAACGGGCGACTACACTTTATCGGCGGCCAAAATAACGATTCTGAATGGTACAAACTCAGGAAGTATCACCTTCAAAGTTGTCGATGACTTTATTGCAGAAAATACCGAAATAGCCACCCTTACTGCCATCAATCCTTCTTCGGGGATTAGTTTGGGTGAAACTACTTCGCAAATGATTACGATTACTGACAATGATGTTTCAGGTATTAATTTGACAGAATCGGGAGGTTCTACGAAGGTAAAAGAGGGGGCAGAAATGGATAGCTATACAATTGTACTCAAAAGTGAACCTATGGCGAATGTTACGATTAACATCACTTCGGGAGGACAAACTACTACGAACCCAACCAATGTTGTTTTTACGCCTGCCAACTGGAATGTTGCTCAAACAGTGACAGTTACGGCGGTGGACGATGCCCTGATTGAAGGTAATCATACGGAAACAATTATACAGACAACGAGCAGTGAAGATGCAAATTATAACGGAGTTGTTATGCCATCAATGACGGTGACAATTGCAGACAACGATGAAGCGTTTGATTGTCCAACATTAATTGCTACAAGCAGTAAAAATGTAGAAATATGTTCAGGTGACAATTCGACGGATATTTCCTTGACTTCTACTCGAAATGATTTGGAGGTAAAACTTGTCTATTTTACCTCGGCTCAGACAGGTACAGCCATGTATTCGGGAGGTACTTCGCTCGGGAGTTCGTTGACGCCTACGGGGGCAAGTTCTCCCTATCTTCTCAGTTTTAATGACTTGACTTTTCCACTCAACACGACAGGAGAAGCGATTAACTATTACGTGTATGCCATTCTTGACGTAGCAGATGCCCAATTGACCGAAATGACATGCCGACCTTACCTTTCTTTTGAAGTAACAATCAAGCCTCTGGTGACAACTTCGGTGGTAATTTCATCAGATGATTCAGACAATAACATCATTGTGGGAACAACTGTAAACTTTACGGCAGTAGCAACCAATGGAGGCGATGCGCCGAGTTTTCAATGGAAGAAAAACAACCAAAACGTAGGTACCTCTAATTCTACTTATACGGATGCTCAACTGGTAGATGGTGATGTGATTAGCTGCGTTTTGACAAGCAATGCCACCTGCCCCGCTTCTACGACGGCGACCAGTAATGAAATAAGCATAAAAGTGACTCCCGCTGAGGTGGAATGTGGACTCCCAACGGTTTTTGAAGTAACAGGCGGTGGAAGTTTTTGCGCTGGTGGAGATGGTGTAGAAATAGGGTTAGCTAGTTCTGAAACGGGAGTAAAATACCAATTAAAAAAAGGAGATGACAATGTAAACGCCCCCATTGAAGGCACGGGAAGTGCAATTTCGTTTGGAAAAATAGCGATTGCAGGAACGTACACCGTTGTCGCAACGCGCACAATTGAAGCATCCTTGGGCAATTGTAACATTGGTATGGAAGGCAGTGCGGCTATCGCGTTCAATGAGCCCATCAATGCGAGTATTTCGGGAAACAGTGAAGTTTGTAAAAATTCACCGTCACCATCGGTAACGTTTTCGGCGACGGGTGGAACGAGCCCATATACTTTTGTTTACTCGCTCAATGGAGAACCAAACCAAACAACCACAACTTCAACGATATCAGTCCCAACAAGCACTACAGGGGTATTTACCTATACGTTGGTAAGTGTGACGGATGCCAATGGTTGCACTGGAACAGTGAGTAATACAACTGCCAAAATTTCGGTGGTGGGTGCCCCTCGCATAACTCTTTCTGTGCTACAAACGACTGTTAACGAAGGAACTTCTCAAGTTTTTTGTGATACCGATTCGAATCCTGTGAACCTTTTACAGTTTACGGTTTCGGGTTTGTGCGTTTCGGGTTCGCTTGTTGTTTGGCGTGTGCAAGTTGGCAATGGCGCTTGGAGCGATTGGTCAGGCACCTCACCAGTTTCCCAATTGTCTAATAACCAACCTTACCGTTACCAAGCCGCGTGTGATATTAATTGTCCTGCTACATTTACAAGTCCAATGGAGGTTACAATCAACCAGCGTGCTTCTGTTCCTCAAGCGGTTTCTCTAACGGCAGATGGGGTCAACGTTGCGGCTGGTGAAACCAAGGAAGTGTGTAGCTCGGCCAGCCAAGGGCTATTATTTCATGCCACTTGTGCGGTTGGAGAGGTGATTCTGTACTCAGTTGATGGGGGTGAGTATAGCGCCACAATCCCAATGGCTTTGATAGACAATCAGTTTCACAATTACCGTGTGCGTTGCCGAAAATCGGATGGAACGGCTTCGTGCGTTGAAAGTGAGTCGGGGGTGATGCGCTTAAAATTGGTAGCGATGCCTGCGGCACCAACAGCGGCATTATCATCCACTGTAAGCTGCCAAGCGGGAGCAAATTTTAGTGGACAAGCCTCTTGTGGAAACCTGAAAACGGTATGGTACAATGCCCTCACGGAGGCTGCACTGCCTAATCTTCCTGCCACAGTTCCAGCGGTAACTACTTCGTATTATGTGCGTTGTCAGACTGAAAATGGGTGCTTGAGTGGAAAAAGTAACGTCGTAACATTCACCGTAAACCCAGTTCATATTGCTCCAGTCGTAACGGTAAGTCAAGCCTCGGTTTGCATGGGGACTACCGTGACAGTCTCGGCCAACTGCCCCGCTGGCAGTAGTACTTTTTGGAATACAGGCGTGACATCGCCAAGTTTTGAGGTATCGTTTAATAACGTAACAAAGCAGTCTTATTGGGCCAAGTGCATTTTTGAAGGAGGCTGCCAAAGTTTGGAAAGTGCGCATCAGGACATACGCTGGAATGCTTTTGTGTTGACGCTGATTAACCTAGGTCAAAGTCAGTCGGCAGTTAAGCCAACAAACAACCGCGATGACTGGAAAAATAACTTCATTGGCCGCGATGGAGGTGCAGAATTGGAGCAAAGTACGCAGCAAAATCCGACGTTGTATTTTGTAGAAAATACCAATAAAACCGCTCCTCGTTACTGGACAATTAATGTGGATGCTTGTGGCTTAGGTACAGGAGGCTCATTGACTTTTGACTTGTTGGCAACGCCAGAGATGGGCGTCATTCGTTCTTACAACACCCATGAAAACAATGCGCCTTATTTCATGTATGCCAACCGCGAAGGTTGGACTGAGCTTTACGGGCCAAATCATCCCGCTTATGGTTTTTATGAAGACAATGGAAGTGGTGGGAACATTTATGACGCTGGGCTACCGAAAGGTTTGTATAAATTGGGTGTGCGTTATTGGGATATGAAAGGCTGGGGAAGCATTTATCCTGCTACGCGTAAGCCACAAGGGAACGTATTGGCGTATCAAGAATACTGGTTCAGAATTCAGTCTAAAGATGGAGTCGGTGTGGGAGGAGCGAGAGAAGAGGCAAATGGCAAGGAGCAAGGGTCGGACCGTCGCACGGCAATTATTCCCCCATTGGGACGGTACGCCGCGCGGGGCAGGGGGCTGACAGTTCTCCCCAATCCAGTCACAAACATCCTCCGTCTTCAGGTGCAAGACAGCAAGGGGCAGTTGGTGCAAACAACACTGACCGACGTTTCGGGTCGTGAAATTTTGAGTCGCCTATTTGTGCCCGAAACCAACAAGCACCATGAAGAAATAGCCACTGAGGGACTTGAATCTGGGGTTTATTTCTTAAAAGTTGCTGTCAATAATCAACAAACTACCCTAAAAGTGGTGAAGGTGCAGTAAAAGAGTTGGAGTTTACCAAAATGAATTAACAAGGCCCGCTACGGCGGGTCTTGTTGTTATAAAAGCTCGGTAGGGTCGATGAGCCTGTGTTTGATGGCAAAAAGAACCAATCCTGCTGAGTTGCGAGCACCCGTTTTTTCGAGTAGATTGTTTCGGTGACCATCGACAGTACGAACGCTAATAAAAAGTTGGTCGGCAATTTCTTGGGCAGTTCGTTGTTTACAGATGAGGCTAAGCACTTCAATCTCCCGCGAAGTGAGGGTAGAAGGGATGTTGTCGGTGAGCGTAATTTTTTGACGCTTGTTCGTCAGCCGATTTTTCATGGCGTTCAGAAACGCCTCATTGAAGTAAAAATCTTTGTCGATAACTGTCCGAATGGCGCGTTCTACTTCTTCGGGCTCAACGTTTTTGAAAAGATAGGCATTTACCCCTAGTTCCATCAAATGAGTCACGAAACGGTCTTCGCCATAGACCGAAAGAATAATTATTTTGATAGAAGGATAGTGTGCGTGAAGGAGCTTGGTGGTTTCAATTCCATTCAACTCAGGCATCGACAAATCAAGCAAAACTACGTCGGGAATAGGTTCAAAGTTTTGAAGCGAATCAAGCAAAATACGGCCGTTATCAGCCTCTAACACAATCGAAATATTCTCAAATGTATTGATAATTGACGCCATTCCGCGCCGAAAAAGTACTTGGTCGTCGGTAATGGCTACGCGGATGTTTGCCATAAAATTATGATGCTGAAAGAGGAACGTTAACGGTAACTTTGGTCCCTTGATTGGGTTGGGTAATAAACTGCAATGTACCATCAAACATACGGGCACGAGTTTCGATATTTTTAAGACCTAAGCTTTTTTTGCGATAAGCCTCGTCAAAATCAAAACCGCGCCCGTTGTCGATGTAAAGTAGGGTAAGTTGGGTGTTTTGCTTTTGAACTGTAATCTGAATTTGAGTCGCTTGGGCGTATTTAATGGTATTATTGAGCAATTCTTGCACAAGTCGGTACAGCATCAAGTTGAGCGAAACGCTGGCTTCGGGAATGTCCTCAATTTGCCAGTCGATGTCGGCTTCAGTCAGTTCAAGCGATTTTTCGCACAACCCTTCGATGGCATAACTCAATCCAAACTCTTCTAATCCGCTGGGGAGTAGGTCGTTAGAAATACGTCGAACGCTATCAATGGTTGCGTCAATCAGTTCTTTGTATTTTTTGGTTAAGGAAACGATTTCGGGCGAAATTTTTGACTCAGCAGGCATTTGGCCTACCAACAAGCGCATGGCCGAGAGTGCAGCCCCAATTTCGTCGTGCAAATCACGGGCAAGCCGTTTTCGCTCCGACTCAATCCCCTCCAACGTACTGTTGATGAGTTCTTGTTGGTATTTGAGTTCCATTTTTCTATAGTTTAGTTCTTGACGAAAAAGGCGGCGTTGATAAAGTACAATAAACCCTACCACGCAACCTACCAGTAAAATCATCACAAACGACCCACCGAAAATAGCAAGGTATAAATCTACTTCTGATGAGGACTGTTCCATAAACCTATTCCAATTAAGATGTACAAGAGGGCTATCAGGCACGAATGTAACCCCCATGACATATAATTGAAAGCTTTATTTTCTTTTAAAATGACATTGCTTAGGATGAACAACACAAGGTTGCCAGCAAAGTAGAGCAAGAAACCCGTGTTTATCCAGAAAATAGGTTGTTGAGTGGGGTTTTTAGTACTAAGTTCAATCAATAATTTGTAAAAACATAAAAGCGAAAAAATAACCACCAAAATGGCTTCTAAGCCCCGAGAATAGGTGTTGAACTCCGTGATTTTTTGAATAAACAAGGAGTTCAACACGGCAAATCCCGTAAAGAAAACCATCAAACTGGGTACTAAACGACGACTATAGAAATAGCCGAAAAAACTAAAATAAAATAACGCAATGAGGTTAAATTCTAACACTGTATATAAATGAAGTATGGGTAAATTGGTACCCATGAGCTTACTGAGCCACGTAGCTACTATTTCGGTGCCTAAGCAAAGCCCCAAAAATGCAACAATGTATCTATATTCTTTGCGAATAAAGCGAGCTCTGTATAATGTTATGCTCGCTGGAAATGCTAAAAAATAGGCACCGTGATAAAGCATCCATGTTAAAAAACCTTGTATCATTCGCGTTTTTAATCAGATTAATTACTAGCAACTAGACCCATCGGGTGCTGCAATGAAAAGTGGACTTTCTGGGTCACAAATGGGAGGGCATGGGCGAGTGACGTCAAATACTTGATAGTCGCCCTTAACCTCTTTCCCAGTGGCTATATCATAAACTGTTTGCTCTCCAATCAAATCAATGATGTCATCTTTGTCATCGCCATCATAGTCTTTAATGGTTGTCCCTTTTACCGCTGCACTTGCAATAACGAGGCAAGGTTCATAACCAAGTTTTGTATCAGGATTAGGTTTAAGACCAATGTAGAGGCGAGCAAATTCAGAATCAGGTTGTGCAAGCATCTCAACAAAATCAGCGCGGCGAACTACAAATGCGCGTATGTCTGAAGGTTTAAAATCAGGGTCATTGGCAGGGTTAGCATTAATCCAGTTTGATACCCACGACTGAGCGTCGGCTAGGGGTACTGCTACTGATTGCCACTCGTTTTCTTGGTCTTTGGTTACGTGCGTACTCATGAGTCTTTTTTTAAGTTGAGGGATGATTGATTGAAAAATCTAAATATAAAGAAAACGTACAAATCTAGGGGCTTTCTCTGCTAGAAAAATAGGTAAAAATGCCTGTTTTGGGCATATAGGTAAAATTACGGGGTTGGTATAGGTTAAAATGCCTGTTTTAAAAAAAGGGTATTTTAACGGATAGGGAGGCGGCAGATGTTCTTCAATTTTGTATCGGCTTAAACAACTAAGTCATGGTTAATTGCTCAACATAATTTTACCCAACGTTATGAAAAACTCTTCAAAATTTTAAACTATTAACTTTTCACGTTATGAACTACACATTTAACAAGACCACTTTTCGGTCGTTCTATCCTGATTGCGAAGAAACCAAGGATGGCACAGCAATTGAGTACAAAGTGGAGGACTCAAACTACCGGGTTTATTACCCAACCAATGTCGTTAAAACGTCAACGACGATGCAAATGACGGTTCAGCTTGACCATATCAGGGGAGGGGCAACCGATGACCACGTGATACTTGTTCTCAATTACGACGACAAAGCCCATTTGTCGAGCGTAAGTTATACGTGGGAAGCTGGAAATGACGGGTACCAAATTCCAGAAACACTCATCAAGGCCGTCGATATTGCCTTCGACGTAGCGGGTTTACTGGGTGCTTTTGAAACAGCAGGAATTTCGGAAGAAGTAGCCGAAGGAACAAAAGAAGTATTCGACGTATGTTGCAAAGCGTACAATGATATTTCCAAAATTGTGGTGAAATGGAGTGACAACGGAGGACGTATGTACTTCATCCCCGTGGTTTGTCACAGTATCATTCGCCTTACCAATTCGGTATCTGTTTAATTCACCCTTAACTTCCTATTTGTCATGAACTTCAACTATGATACTTTTAGCTCGACTTTAGATACCTACGATGACGTAGATGTAAAACATAGCAGCACAAACCATGGCTGGTTTTACAAAGATTCAAAAGATGATTCTGATTTTAACTTGGTGGTAGAATACTCGTACGATGATGATCACAACTACCGTACGTGGCGCCAAGAACTGACCAAGATGGAAGGCAATTCTGGCCTGTTGGTTTCTACTAAAATCGACCATATTCGCGGAGATAACCAAGACGACCATTTGATTTTGATGGCCTGCTACAACGCCGTCGGGGTGATTTGTTATGCCCAGGCGTTTGTGCAAATGAAAAACGAAGACCCCATACAAACCGATATTATCACAACAGGCGACATTCCTGATCAAATTCACGACCAAATACAGGCGCATATCAAAGACGATTATGGTATTAATGGAAGTACCGATGGTCGCAAAAAAATTCCACACATAGCCAAAGTGAATCTTTACAGCATGGCGGCGGCAGTTAGTGTTTAATTATCAATTGGTTTCATTTTTATCTTTACTCAACGTTATGGCAAGTTTACAAGACAGTACCCCGTTTCAAAACGTGGTGTTTAAAGCATCGCACAATTCGTACGATCGGAAGGAAAGCCTTTCAGAACAACTCACTTTGAAATCTCCCATCTACCAATGTGGATGCAGAGGGATAGAACTCGACATTTGGCGACATTCAAGCGATTCGATGAATGATGGTTATTTTACCGTGAATCATGCGACGAATGGAGGGCCAAAATTATCTGTGTATTTGGATCAATTATCAGATTGGCATACCAAAAACCCTGGCCACGATGTAATTTGGGTTATGTTGGACATCAAAAGTGACCAAGGTGATGAAGGGCTATTTCCAGATGAAATAGATAACTATCTGACAACCTATTTTGGTCGTGAATTGATAAAAACACCACATGATCTTTTTCCAGGTTTAACAGATTCCAACAAACTCTCAGATGTAGTTCAGGCACAAGGCTGGCCCACCCTTGGCTCGTTAAAAAATCATTTTATCTTTTGTTTGAGTGGCAACGAAGATTGGAAGAAAGTGTATTATCGAAACAACCGTTCGCAGCGTATCTGTTTTGCCGATTGTGACAATGCAGATCAGCTGACTGTTCCAAATTCAAGGGTTGTCTATAACGTAAAGTCAGGCAGTGGAAAACAAGCTGATTTTAATGATTTGATGCAGAAAAAAATCTTGATTCGCGTCTATGACGTGGACAGTGAGGGAGACTGGGACAAGGCAATGGGCATGGGAGCGAATATTTTAGCCACCGACAAAGTGTCAGATAACGCTTGGGCGGAAGTATCACCACGGGATTTATATGCGGCACAAACGCATTTGTAGAAATAGTTAACCGTTTGCAAAAAGCGACTTGGAGAGATTTCAAGTCGCTTTTTGCGTTTATTGACGTCCAGTACTTATTTCAAAGGGCGTAGGTAATAGTATTTTCGCAGATTGATTGTGATGTAAAATATAAAATAGTACAGTTTTTGAAAGAAATTCCAGTTAAAACAACGTCGATAAACAGTTGCCCAATGGTACTGCGCTACTTTCCATTTATTCCATGATTTGTTGTAGGGATGTAAACGATAGAAAGCCAAGGGGATGTCGATGCCATAAAAATGATACTTTGTTTGTTGCAAAGTTTTGGTCCATAGTACATAGTCTTCCTGAAAAAAAAGATCGGTTGGAAAAAATAAGTTACCTACTTTGTTTCTGTCGTACATGACTGTCAGACAGCCGATGGGGTTAGAGTAAAAAAAATCGCGGTACTTTACTATTGGTTTAACTTTCAGAATATAAGGATGAACTTTGCCTTCGTGGTTAAAAGTTTGGTAAGAAGTGAAGCTCAAGGCATGGTTATTTTTTTGCATGAACTCGTACTGGATTTTCAATTTTTGCGGCAACCAGCAGTCGTCAGCATCTAAAAAAGCAATATAGGTACCAGTGGCATGTTGGGTACCCAAGTTACGCGCTCCAGCTGAGTATAATTTCTGATGACTACAAATAAGCCTGATTCGGGGGTCACTTTGGGCGTATTTTTGGGCAATTTCAGTTGTACGGTCGGTCGATACGTCATCGACAATCAACATTTCCCAATCTTGGAATGTTTGAGCAATGACGGATTCAATGGCTTGTCCTAAGTATTTTTCGCAGTTGTAAGCTGCCGTAATGATAGAAATCATTGGTCAAGAGGTAGGGTAGGGTTGTTATGGATTACAGCTTCAAAATCATCAAAATATAAATAAGGTGTAACAACAAATACTAGAATGACGATGAAGTTGAAGTAGCTACACATATACGTACTAATCATTGTATAAATAAAGCAAAGGCATAATCCACGGTAGGTAGGATTATTAAATTCTTTTTGAAAATGGTTAATTTTATTGAAAGTAGAAACATAAAACCACATAAATAACAAAAATCCCCAAATCCCGAACTCGGAAGCAATCTTGGCGGGTAAAAATTTAACAGTAAAATGGGCATCTAACTGCATCCTTTCAGATAATAGTGGATTGGTGAGCATATTGGGGAAGTAGTCGGACATCAGTTGAGGGAAAATGTAATAGAAACTTTCTCCGCCAATTCCCAAAAAAGAAGAATCATAAAGTGATAGAAAACCCAGTAGCGGAGTGCCAAAACGTTCGAGAAAAGAATAATCTTCTTGTAGCCAATAAGTGAGCCTATCTGCACTAAAGCTGCTTAGCAAATCACCTACGATGCTGAGGTGATGAACCGTGTATTCGATGAGGAAATAATCCCTAAGTGAATAGGCTAACCCAATAAAAACAAGACCAACGCCTACGTTAGAAAATAACCTCCGAAAATTGACTTTTGTACAAAATAGCCAGTAAATAAATAAGCTACCAATAAACGCTACGTATCCAATGGAGGAACTTATCAATAAAAATAATACGAATAAAACGGTTAGATAGATACGTCGAAAGGCGGGGTTATCGTGATAAAACGAATAAACCCAAAAGAGTACAATTAGCACATAAGTGGCCGCGTGGGAGGCTTCGGTAGTGGTAAGTTGCGGACGGTCGAGTAAGGGGCGATAGCTGAATAAACTGGTAAAAAAATTGGCAATGGGCATGGGTAATAGCCCTTGAATTGCAAAAAACTGAACGTAACCAATGCCAATTGGAAGAACAGAAGATAAAATGAGGCTGTAGGTCAGGAGTCGAATGACTTCAGTGGTAGAAAAACGTTCGAGCAAACCTTTCAGAAAATGGCGGCAAGTAGCAATGGTAATCACCGATAATGTGCCCGTGATACAAAACTTGAAGAGTCCCCGAAAATCGTGGTAAACTAAGTAGGCTTTAGCAAAAGTGAATAGCAATAGTAGCAAGAACCCAAGCCATAAACGAATTTCAAAGACGGAAATGCTTCTGGATTTTAATTTTTGCAAAGTCCAGTAAACCAGTAAAATAACGGTAGATAAAGGTCTATTTTCGTTGTTGAGAGGTAAGAGAGGAAAGCCATCGACTGAAACGAAGAGAATTGCCCACACAAATAGTTTTTCTAATTGTGTCAGTTGCGTCCGTAAATAAGTTAGTTGGTAAAGCAGTTCTCTCATTAACAGCAGTTTAACTAGTCACAGCTTTCAACGTTCGGACCATAATGGCGGCCATAGTAGTCAAACGTAGATACCATGATTCTTTCCATGAAAAGTACCGTTCTATTACTTCCCAACGTTCAATGTTACTTTTCCGTATCCCCTTGGTGGTAAAACCCTCGAACATAAAGTTGGCTAAGTATTGTGGAGTACGGACAAACACGCTTGGGGTGATGGTCCATACTCTTAGGTAAAATTCATAGTCGGCCACGTAACGATAGGACGTATCGTAGCCCCCAAAAGTACTGTAAATCTTTCGGCCAATGAGCGTTCCTTGGTGACAAATACCATTTTTTCGGTTAAAATTAAATTCCGCTTGGCGGTATATCTTTTTGGTGGAATTTAAAAAAAATACGACCCAATCGCAGCAAATGATTTTGTTATGTACGTTTCCCTGAGCCCTTTGCACCATTTCTTCAATGGCATTGGGTTGAAGAAAATCCCCAGCATTTAATAGCAAGATGGCATCACCCGTACTCATTTGTATGCCTTTGTTCATCGCATCATAAATTCCCTTGTCTTTTTCGCTGACCCATTTTGTGATGTCTTTTTCGTACTTTTTGAGTATATCCAAGGTCCCATCGGTCGATTGTCCATCAATGATGATATACTCAATGTTTGAGTAGGTTTGATTAACGACACTCCGAATGGTGGTCGTTAAATGTGCCGCCGCGTTGAGGCAAACGGTGACAATACTTATGCGTGGATTAATGGCTTGGTTAGGAAAACTCATATTTTGCTTACTTTATGGCTGTAGCTCATATACCGTTAGTTGTTCTGTTTTGGGTTTTTTATTGGGAGTTCGGTATGTAGAAATGACAGATGTTGGATTTTGGTATATGATTTTGCCAGTGCGGTAGTTGCTATGTTGTATCGAAAGTGGAAATGACAATGGGCTATTTTTAAATTCTAGTGCATAAACTGATGGGCAATCGCAGACATCAAGGCTATCGCGAAAAATACGACGAGGGGCGTGGACAAGATTTATCCTTTCTTGGGTGTATAGACACGCATTTTTAGGAAGGATGTTATCAAGTGTCCGAAAGTCGTCATATAAGGGCAAAAAACGACGGTAAAAATGTGTACGCTGAGTTATGGTAAATGGAAAAGGTCGTAAATTGTACAAATACAAGTATGTTATACCAAGATAGGGAAGTACAGTGACAAGAATCAAACCCGCTTTGAGATAAAAATTTGTTGGTTTTGTAGCCCATTTCGGCAAAGAAAGTAAGGTGGCTATGAAAAAACTCAACGGTAAATTCCCCCAGAAACGCGGGCTGTAAAGTAAGTCAAATTTGTATAAAATCAATAAAAAGATAATAGCAATGAGGTACATTTTGATTTTATCACGCAAAGGGTAATCGCTCCAACCAAACACAACAAACGCGCCCAAAACAAGGTATGGAAAGTGCAGCAGCGCGGTTTGGGTATGTTCTAGAAAAGTAGGAGTATTGACAATCTCCGCTTGCAGGGTTGAAGCAAGTAAGTGTTTGTCTATGAGTGTAGTATCAAAGTGCTGAGATAAGATTAAACCAAACGGTGAATGGGTTTGTGCGTAAGTCCAGGCGACGATAGGCAGGTAAAATACCAGTGTTGGCCAAAGGAGTAACAAAAGATTCCGAACAGAAAATTGTTTTTGTTGATACAATTCAAAAATTGCGGCTAAACCAACCAATGCAGCATAAGGTGCAAGCGACATTTTGGCTCCCAAAATAGCGGGTAAAAGTAAACCAATTCCGCTCAGCAGACTTTTAACCGACCGCGTTTGGGAAAGCCGCGTAAAATTAAGGCTAAGATAAAAGGCAGTAAATGCGGCTAAATCTCCAAAATGGTGGCTTCCTGCGGAGGTAAAAACCAAGCGATACATGCCTAAGCATGACAAAGATAAACCTACGCTTATCCAAAATACAGGTGTTCCTGCTTGATGCATCCATTGGTATATTGACCAGAGAAATAATCCCAAGAAGCAAAAACTTACCACATTGGGGGCATCAGTAAACCCAAGACTGACAAGCGGAACTTGCGAAAAATTGTAAATAAGATGCGGCGGAATAGCGGCTTCCCAAGGTTGGCGATAAAAAATAAGCCCACCATCCATAAAAATTCGTTGCGCAACCAACTGATGATAAAACAGTTCATCAATTTTGGTAGAAGGCAACAAGGCATATATGAAAATGGGCGCTATACAAATGAAAACAACGCCAACAAAGATTAATTGCGGGGTTGAAAAGGTAATTTTTGGCGTTTTAAAATGAAAAAAGAAGCGGCTTACTGAATAGGCAAGACCTGCCGCGAGCATTCCATACAGCACGTTGATTGCCAGAGGAGTTAGCCAAAAACCAAAGGCGAGTAACTGAACAGTAAGACTTACGGCTAAAACCCCCAAAATAACCGCAATGATTTGTTTTAAGGGAGTGGGTAAGTGAAATCCAAACAAATCTAAAAAGGCTAAACCACAGCCATAAACCGCCCAGAAAAATGTCAGCCCAACCAAAAAGTTGCTCAAAAAAAAGTAATGCTCAAGGTACAGAAAGGAGGGCATAGAGGATTTATTCTTTTCGCGCGATGAAACTGTACAATTTACCTGACAAGTGCTCTTGTCGGAACATCAGTGCTTGCCAACCAATATCGACAAGCCATTGCTGACTAGCAAAAGTACGACCTATTTTGTTGCCAATGAGGTCAGAGAGGCGCTTTTTATTCCAGGGGTCATAGTTGATGACCGATTGGGAGGGACTCAAATCTTCCAAAATGTGCATGGATGCTTTGGTAAAAGCATCACGATATTCGGTCAGACGGAAAGCATTTTCTCCTCCGTAAAAACGGTGCAAAGGGTGTTTTTTTAAAAATTTTTGCTTGTCTTTTTCGCCTTTGATGACGTGGTCGCGTGTTGTAAAAAGTAGCCCTTTTGGTAGAAGTACCCGAGCGGCTTCTGCCAAAAATTTGGGTAAGTGATGGGCATGGTGCATGACTTGACGACCATAAACGATGTCAAATGTTTGATTCTCAAATGGTAATTCTTCGCCAAAAGCTTCGATAATTTGGACATTTGATAATTCATATATACCAACCAACGTTTTGATAGCCCCACTTCCTACCATTGGACTTGGGTCAGGCTCAAGGGCAACGACCCGAAACCCTTCGAGCGCAAAAGCAATACTCGCAATGCCATTACCCGCGCCGATGTCTAAAAGATACGGGTTAGGAAGGTGACAATAGTGCCGAATTAAACGCAAAGTTTCTTGGAATTCAGCACTTTGACGAAACCGTTCTACATTGACGCCCAAATCGGGAAGAATGTAGGTATTGGCTACAATCTCGGTAAACTGTGGGTCGCTTTGGATGTATTCGATGGTTTCGTGCCAAGTCATGCGTCGTTACAAAAATTTGATTTTATTGAGGGCAAAAAATGTCATTTTGAGCAACAGCCACCCGTGTTTGAAGCGAGAAATGTTGGTTTCGCCGTAAGTTCGGGCACGATAACGGATGGGGACTTCAATAAATTTAAGGTTGAGTTTTGCCGCCCCGAAAATAAGGTCAAAGTCGCCAAACGGGTCAAAGTCACCAAAATAAGAACGGTTGGCCGCAAGTTTGAGGTAATTTTCACGCGTCATTACCTTCGTTCCGCAGAGCGTATCTTTTAAACGTTGACCCAATAACCAAGAAAAAGCAATGCTAAAAAACTTGTTGCCCAGTAGGTTGAGGGTTCGCATGGCTTCTTTTTCCATCGGATACACAAGCCGCGTTCCGTTGATATATTCTCCTTTGCCCGTCGCAATGGCCTCAAAAAATTTGGGTAAATCTTCGGGGGGAACGGTCATATCGGCATCCAAAATCATCAGAACGTCGCCCGTAGCTATGCTGTATCCTTTCCGAACGGCATCCCCTTTTCCTTTGCCGTCTTGCTGAATCCACTTTAAAGGTACTTGCCCCTGGTATTTTTGGCAAATACGTTGAATTTCACCCCAAGTATCGTCGGTCGAATTGCCTTCCACAAAAATTATTTCGGTTTCTTTTCCCATTTTAGGAGTGCGTTGCACGAGCGCTTCGATGTTACCCTTTTCATTTCGGGCAGGAATCACCACGCTCACAGTCAGGTCTTCTGCTGCTTTAAATGGTTTTTTGACACTTCTTGCGACCAAAAATGTGACCAATCCAAAGAAGTTAAACAAGGGCAAATTGCCAACGTATTTGTTCAAAAACCACGATACCAAAGGAATATACCGAGGGAAAATAATTTTTTTTGTTTGCCGAACCACGTCAAAATCCGCTAATGTCAACAAGTTGGCTATGTCGCTAATATCAAGCCAATTCTGGCGTTTTTGGGGCATTTTGAGGCCAATAATTTCGGCAAAACGTAACAACGGCAACCAAAAAAAATTGGTATAACTAATGATAACTCGGGTTTGGGGAGAGCATACTTTTTGGACTTCTTGGAAGACTTTTTGAACATCGCCAAAATACCCAATCGTGTCGCTAATAATCACATAGTCAAAGGTTTCGTTCAGTTCGAGTGCTTCGGCATCCATGTGAAAATAGTCGTACTGTCCACGGTGTTGGCGGGCGTACTCAATCATATCTTTCGATGAGTCAATACCAACGCCACGGCTTGGTTGGAGCTTTTCGAGCAAATACCCCGTGCCACAGCCTATTTCTAAAATAGAGGCATTGGAAGGAATGACAAACCGAAGATATTGAATGAGGCAGGTATAATAGTAACGATTTTGTCGTATCCACTTCTCGCGTTCTTCGCCACTCATTTGTAGTGTTGATTGTACCATACAGCGTCTGCTAAAATCAAAAATTGAGGGTGCGGTACGGTTGTATAACCCTCCTTTTTGGGGAAAATATATTTTTTGTTCGTTTTAAGGTCTTTTTTCTCGTAAATATACAAATATGGCCGCGTCAAAATGCGCAAATCATAACTCCATTCGTTGGCATATACATTCTGAAAAATTCCTACGTACTCAGCGGGGCATACGATTTCACAGCCTTTGGGGAGTTTTTGTGCCAATTCGTACAGCACCTTTGCGGGGCTTTGCGCATAGGGTTTTGTACCGAGTCGATTGTTATGAATAAACAAGAAATTCTTTTTGATACTAAACATTTGACCGTGAATCGAGGAGGCGTTACTCACTGCCATGGGAGTGATAAAAAACTGAAAAAGCCCCGCCCAAAGCAGCCATTCGCGCTGATTGGAATGGGGTTGGAGCTTGGCTTCGACCAGCCGAATGGTCATAAAAACGTAACAACTCATCATAAATGCCCACCAGCTTCCGACGCGTGCAGGGTAGCGAATACTCATGTTGGGTTCGGGAAAATACAACATGCCTTCCACAAAAAAAACGGTAAGTAACACAAAGCAAAACCCTAAAAAAACGCCGATGATGACTTTCGGTTGGGGAATAACCCGCCACCAAGGAATAAAAAGCAAACAAGCCGCAGCCAAAGATACACTTGAAAAAAAAGCAACTAAACCAATGTAAACAACCGTCATGGAGATAGATGCTTTTTTCTGAATGAGCAAAACAGCTTGGCCCAATCGACTAGGGTGGGGGCCATTGAGGTACGACAACCACCACATTCCTGCAACAAAAACAACGATTGAAATTCCAACGATGAGGTAGTTGTTTCGGTTGAAAAAATAACGAGGCCATTTTTGGGTCGGATGTTGAAGGAGATTTGATAATACCGAAGCGAATAACGCAACCCCACAAAGCAAAACCACCGCAGTTTCTTTGATAGAAAGTGTCAATAATCCCCAAAAAGCGACTTCTAGCCATTTGCGTCGGGCCAAACTGAGTGAAAAAAGACCCAAAAGGGGCAAAAAATATTGTTCAGGATGCCAACCATAATTGTCCAAATAGACGTGATAAGCAAGTGGGCCTACGCCAAAAAGAATAACAATAAACCAGTCATTAAGCCAGTTTCTTGTGCGAATACTACGGTAAAATTTGAGAAAAAAAGTACCTAAAAGTCCCAAGTAGATAAGAAATAAGCCGTAAAGCCCCGTAAACTTGGTGACAAAGCCCGTCAACAGTATAAAATAATAATTGTGGTGAAGCCAGTGAGAACCGTAGTAGGTATCAAACAAAATGGGGCGTCCTTCCAACCAGCCACGGCTCAATTGGAGGGCTATCAGTCCATCAACGAAATTTTCATTTAGGTACTGAAATTGATACACCTTTAAATAAAACCAGCCCAAAAGTATCGCAAACGGAAAGCCAACAATGAGGTAGTTGAGAAGTTTACGAAAATTGGATAACGGCATTGATACAAGAGCTTAGGCGATAAAAAAGCGAATCTAAGGGTTAATCTTGAAAGATTTTTACAAAGGTATTCGCAAATGTTGAAATACGTTGCTCAAAATCATCAAAGGTAGGTTTTGGCGCAATGGTATTGTCCAAAAACCCTTCCATTAATGTGATTAATCCGTCAACATCATCGGGAGAAAAATAAAAGCCACGGTCTTGCATTTGTTCTTGGTGAACATCAATGTCCGACAAAATTAACTGAACTTGTAGCGTTTTGGCATCTTCCACAACGGTACTCCAACCTTCAAATTTACTTGGCTGAACGACTGCAATGGACTGACTCATTAAGTAAAGCTGATGCGTCCGAGGAATAACTCCAAGAAAACGAACGTAGTCTGATAGCCCTTTTTCGGTAACAAAATCTTTGAGCCCTTGTACAAAATTGGTGACTTTATAATCTTCTTCTTTGCCTGTAAAAACAACAATAAAATCATTTCGACGTTGCTTGAGCTGCTCAAGAGCTTTCAGTACAACCCAATGATTTTTATGGATATAAAACTGATTAGAAACAATAAAATAGCGTTTGGGAACTTGGTAAAGCTCCGTAATTTCGTCAAATGACAAATGCTGCGGACGCTCAACCTGCGAAACAAAACGCAATATATGAACGGGTAAGCTGGCGGGAACGTCGTAAAATCGTTTGAGGTGGTTGTAAGCGTCTTGGCTCGACAATACCAACGCATGAGTGCGTTGTAACAAGCGTTTTACGCGGAGTTCGCGAAAAAAAATATTGATTTTGGAAAAATACTCGGGATAAAATCGGTGTTGAAAGTCAGGGAACCATGAAACTACTTTACTCGAAATGGCGGGCTTCCCCAGTGGAAAATCCATGAGTGGATAGATACCTTTGAGCTTATATTTTTCAATAATATCTCCAATGAAAAAATTTTTACGCGAAAGCCATGATTTTAAGTAATTAAGATAATTGTTAGCGGGAGCTTTATGATAAACGTAGGTAACGTAAGGGTAGGAGATAAGTGCGAGAGAACTTTCGACTTTGTGATCATAAAAGACAAAAATGTGAGGGCGACGCGCGTCGGGGAGGCTGTTTAACGAATTGATGATGTTGATAAGGTAATAATGACCTCCAATCCAGTCGGCAGCAAAGTAAGTAAATAGTATTCCGATGCGTGTTCGATTCGCTAACTCCATTCTATCTTTATTTTGACGACTAGGTTTGGAAGTCGTACATTTTTGCCAAAATATCTTTCAGCGCATCTTCGATGGTGAAAAATAATTGGGTATTAAACTCCGTCAATACTTTTTGATTATTGCCAATTTGGCTAATTCGGTCGTATTTTCTAATCTTCTCTGGGTCAATCTCAATAGAAATAGGTTTGTTCATCAACACCCCAATTTTCTGAACAATTTCCTCGACAGAATATTCGACTGATGTACAAACGTTATAGGCTTTTAGCCCTTTTTTGGGGGGAGAGGTGGCCATCAGCATAAGTAAATTGGCCGTATCTTCTACGTGAATATAGTCCCGACGGCTTTTTATATTTCCAAGCTTGACAATCGCATGGCTTTCTTCGGGGTCAATTTGCCGTAAAATATCAGGAATCAGATGGGCATTAGGGTCATTGGCTCCGATGGTGTTAAACAAACGTGCAATACACACGTCGGCTTCTGTTCGCTGTTGATAAAAGCGAATCTGTTTCTCATTTGTAAATTTCGATAAAGAGTAATTATCAAACGGATCAACGGGCGTTTCATCCTCATTCAAGATTGGAAAATCGGGTGAATATACCGCACCTGTGGACGCAAAGATCAATTTAGAAACCTTATATTTTTCCATGCTAAGCAGGAGGTTCTCAGTGCCGATGACGTTGACCTCAAGCGCATAATTACGTTCAATTTCACAAGTGGGAACGTGGTGAATGGCTGCCAGATGCACAATACAGTAGGGTTTGTACGTCCCAATTATTTCATCTAATGCCGAGGCATCCCTGACGTCAAGGTTATAATTGGTAACATTCGGTAACTGGACAAATGGAAGATTACTGGTCAAGTTATCAATCACAACGACCTGAAAGCCATTTTCAGACAGCATTCTTACCAACCGACTCCCGATAAACCCTGCCCCTCCAGTAACCAGTATTGTGTGCTTCATTAGAAGATATTAAAGTATCGCATGTACTAACCTATGTTCATCAGGGTTGGCCAAAAGCTAAGAATTGGTGGATAACCGCTTTAAATTTTGAATAATGTCCTGAGTGTAGGTCAACTGATTTGCAAATTTAGCAGTTGAATTGGATAAAATCGTCTTTTGGAGGGTTTGATTGTTGAGGACGCTAGATTTTTTTAGAATAGAGTGTTATAAATATTATTTACAACATTATTTTTTCTTTGAATTGGAGAGAATCAAAAGAGTATTCTAAGTCTATGCCATTTCTGTACTTAATCAAAAAGTAAATTGAAGTAATTAACTTATATGGAAAAGCGATGGAAGTGATAATAACCCCACGAATATCACTTTTTTGATTGCTAAATGTTAATAATAAAATGATAATTAATGAGTAAAAGTTTGGATAAGTGGGTAAAGTGTATGTTAATAAAGAAATAAGAATTGATTTTATGTATTTTTTTTGAATGACTGAATAGTTTAGAAAGTACCCCTCTTTAATACTTTTAAAGAGGGAGAGTAAATAGCCCATTTTAACATAAGGCTGTAAATAAGATAATAATCGTTGGCCTGAAAGATTCCTATTTAAGTGCTTAAAGCCATGATATGGTACTTCATAAAAAGAAACGGTGCTGCGTATTTTTGCATAAAAGTCGCACTCTTCTTCTTCTCGTAGGAAAGGTGAGAAATTTGCAGATGGAGTTTGAGAATTATTGAAATATATAAAACCACCTATTTTGGGCGCCTTTTGAAAGTTCGTATAGTTATAAAAGTGGGGTATTTCTTTAATAATAGTATCGTTTTTAATTAAGATTTCGTAACGATCTCCAACTATCCCAAGGTGTGTATCTATGAGGGTATTTGTTTTAGAAAACCAGTCTTTTTCTAAAACCATATCACCATCAATAAAAAGTAGTTTATTGTATTTCGCATGCCTAATTCCTAAAAACCTTCCAAGAGATGCTGTCGTAAATGAAGATATAATATTGATAATTTTAACATTATTTGCTTGAGCAATTTTAATAGAATCATCTAAAGAGTTTGAATCTACATAGATAATTTCACTCAAATTAATATATGAATCGAAGCTTATTGCAGTTTTAATACTAGATATGCACTCATAAAGAGTTTTTGAAACATTCTTTCCGATTATTATGACTGAGACATTGTACATTTTTAGAGGCTCTCCCATATTATTTTATTTTTAGCAAATTGTGCATTTCAATCTACTGAATTTGTATTTTTTTAATTAGAAAAATTAGAAAAAACGAAGAAATAATAAAAAGTCTCCAGTTATCTAAAAACTCTCCAGTCCATAAAAATAAAAAAATAGGAATAGAAGTTCTAAATAATCTCATTAGTTTATAATAATTTCTAGTTTCGTGGTATAAAAAATAAGTATATATAACTAATATTGAAAATAAACCGATAAAACCATACCTTAATAAAATTATCATATAATAATTGTCGGTAATTGGAATTGGTGTATATCCTACACCAAAGAAAGGGTTTTTAAATATAGAAACTGTTGCATCTTTAATGATTGTAACCCTTTCAAAATACGATTCATCAGCTTTTTGTAAAGCACTTAGGTCATCAAAGCTAAGGAGTATCTCTGGATTAGATACTAGAAATCCAAATCTAGAATTTTCTAAAAAAAGTACGATAAAAGGCAAAGAGCTAAATAAAATTCCAAATGATTTAAGAGGGTGGTAACATATTACTGTTACTAAAAAGCAAATTAAAGCAGTTCTGGATCCTGTTGAATAAATCAAAAATGTGCATATAAAAGTAAATAAAATCGATTGATACCTTTTTTGGAAAACTCCAAGTTCAAATTGTATAATGAGTAATAATATTGAAAAATATCCTAAGTAATTAGGATTTTCGAATGTTCCTACAAGCCGAAGCCTGTCCGAGGTAAAGGGAATCCCAATTTCATTTTTCTTGAGATTAAACCAGAACTTTAGTATAGAAATTAATGGAGTATAATACAATATACAGAAAAACAATTGTGAAACTAAGCACACAATTAAAATTTCTTTTAAATTTATATCTTCAGATTCGAATGTTTGACTGTATTTGTAAATAGCTATAAATAGAACAAAGCAACTAAAATACCGTATTAACTCAGAAATAACATCGTAATACCCATTAAAAGGTATGTGAGGGATATTTAAAGAAATAGAGAGTAAAATAATGCTATAAAAAAAAGTAAATAATTTTGTTATAAATAAAGGAAACGTTTTTTGTTTTATCAAATAAACGAGTGACACACTTAGACTTACAATCCAAAAAGTTTTTTGTTGTATAAAATCATTTAATGGAGTTGGGAACGGGAATAATAGAAGAAATAAAAATATTCTTCTTAGTCCATTATTGTTAGTCTTTGATATGTCTAGTAAATTATCCAAATGTTACTTTTTTTTACTTGTGTATTTTAAGTATTGCCTAAATAAATTCAACGTATTTAAAATCCATTTGATAGAATATTTTTTATAAAAAGAGTTTATAATAGTCATCCTTTCATTCAGAACTACATTTAAGTTTGTATCTGAAAGTCCTCCTGATAAATAGTAACAAATTGGTATATCTGTTTTTTTGATTTTTTTCTTTGAATAATTTTTTTCAATTTTTAACAAGGTTTCTAAATCAGAACAATACTTTAAATTTTTACTATAAAAAAGTAGTTCTTTGTTGATTTTTGTACTGAAGAATACTGCTTGATGACAAACACCAACTATTATGCCTGCAAGATTTGTAATATGTCTCTGAGGAACATATGTAGTGCTATTATCTAAATTAGCTAAAATAATATCCCCAAATACAAGTATGAAATCATCATTCAGTTGAGAGGCAACTTTACTTAGAGTTGTTGAATCGAAAAAAATATCTCCAGAGTTTAGAAAAAATAACCAATCGCCAGTTGCGATTTTGATGCCTTTGTTCATAGCATCATAAATTCCGCTATCAGGCTCAGAAACTACTCTAGTTATCTTATCTTTATATTGTTCAATAATATTTTGAGTTCCATCAACGCTACTGCCATCAATAATAATATATTCAATATTTTTATAATCTTGATTTATGACTGATTTTATGGTTTTTTCGATTGTACTTGCACTATTATAGCAAACCGTTATTATACTTATTTGTACAGATGACGATAGATTAATCATAGTGATGGAGAACATTTAATCTTAGTGCTTATCCTATTCACGAATAAAAAAGCCTTCTACTTCGAACATTTGACCTGTATCATAATTGCGGAATCCGCTCATAATTGAATAAAGTGTAAACCCAAAAGTGCGTAACTCCGCAATAATTTCTTCTAAGTAAGGACTTTGTTCGTAAGACGGAATAACTGCAAGTTCGATTTGGACAATCCGCGCAATTTTTAACGTTTCACTAGCTCCGCGAATAACTTCACGCTCAAAACCTTGCACATCAATTTTTAGCCAAATGTCTTTTTCCCATTTTACTTGCTTTAACAAGTTATCTAAAGTGTTTATTGGAACCGTCTCAGTTTTTAAAATTGCGGTCCCTGATTCCGCTTCAATTGTATGAGATTTTACCTTACGTAGTGAGCTACTGACGGAGTTGAGCGAAATATTTATTGGTAAAGTTCCCTCTATGTCACCGACAGCACTATTGATAGCTATCCATTCTGGTTTTATTTTACTATTTTCTAATAATGATTGATAAGCACTTGAAACAGGCTCAAAAGATATAATCTTATTATTGTAATTGTTGTTATCGATAAGTTTGAGAGCAAATTGACCTTCATTTGCGCCAATATCAATAATTGTTTTTATATCGTATTTATTCAATAAATAACTAATAAGTGCTGTTTCTGAATTAGAAGGGTTATAATATTGAAGATATAAACCCATTTTTTGAAAAAAAGACTTAATAATATTTTTTGCAAAATTGCGTAAATTACTCAGTAGGCCAACCATAAAATTGTTTAATGTTTTATTTGATACGGAAATTGATAAATCGAAGGCGTATTTCGTTAATAAATGGAATATTTTTGATAATCCATATTAACCAAATAAAATATACAATCGTGTAGGCACACAGAGCAAGCCCCCAGTTTGTAGAATTTGTTGAAATGATATAATTAGAGACACAAGATATCAAGATTAAGATAATCAATGAGGAAAGATAACCAAAGTCTCCCTTAAATCTCAGAATTTGAAAATTTAATTGATTTTTTTGATGATAAAGGTAAATCAGAATACCAGAGCTAATTATTAAACTTAATGACCATGCACTTACGACCCCATAGCCTTGGAACATATATCCCCCTATAATTCCTAAAAGTACATTGAGTAGTGCGGTCGATAAATGTTGAATAATATTGTGTCTAAGTTGACCAATACCCATATTACTCAGATATGCAGGAACACTAAGAGTATTTAAATACCATCCAATGACTAAGGTATAAATACTCAAAACAAAAAAAGTTTCAATTTTTCCAATCCATACTAATGAGATAAATGGTGCGAAGAAAAAGAATAAGAATAGAAGTGGAGTACTAATAATTGTTAAAAGCCTGAACATCATTGTATATAAACGCTGAAAATTATTAGTTGCGGTGATTGACGTTTCAACTATCTTCGGTACCATTACTTGATTTGCAGTAACAATTACGCTTCTAATTTGAGTTACGAGTCTATTAGCCATTTCGTAAAATCCTACGGAGTCTAACGAACTGTACTTTGCTAAGAAAAATTTTGTTATTGGGTCATAAAGTAAAGTTGTAAATGATGCTATTTGAGATTTAATTGAATATTTAAAGAAATCTAAAAATAATTTTTTTTCAAAATTGAAACTAAATATTAGAGGGCTTTTGAAATAGTAAAATACCGTAAAAATACTCCCTAGAAACATAAATATTGTATAAACAATATGTGCTAATGCGATTCCCCATAACCCTTTAGGGAGCAAAAAGTATGCTGAGATAAATAGGGTTAAACTTGCCGCAATATTTAAGAAGGAGCGCAGGTAATTCGCCTGAAAACCATCCAATGTAAACATAAATACATTGGCAATGTTCAATAACCAAAATGCAGATAAAGCAAACGGGAATATTTCTTTGGCAGAAGCTACCTCAGAGGGTGAGGTGATTAGAAAATTAAATAACCAGGATGAATTACAATAAAGTAGAATACAAATAAATAGGTTCAATATTGCAGTAATTCCAACAGACATGGTAATAATAGAGCGTGCTTGTATCATGTCTTTTTTAACATGGGCCTCTGCAATAAACTTGACAATCCCAACAGGAACTCCACTATTTGCCATTGCTGCAAAATAGGTTGTTGTCCAAACAATCGACCAAACTCCTAATTGTTTTGCCCCTAATTCACGTATCCATATTCCATATAGAAAAAAATAGGTAAGACCAGTAACGACGACTTGCCCGACTGTAGAAATGGCATTGATTATGAGCCGGTTATGCATAAACGAATTTGTTTACCCCAATTTTTAAAGCATTTTTTTTAAAATACTAATGGCTACACCAATAATTAATCCGATGACGCCGAATCCAATTACAATTAGAGTACGTTTAGGTTCGCTTCTTTTCAGTGGTATTGTTGCAGGTTCTAAAGTTTTAAATACAGGTGTTTCTTCTTCTACTCGAATCTTTGCTTGTTCATATTGTTGCGATAAATTATTAAATAGATTTTGAGCAAGAATATAGTCGGCCTGAAGTCGTTGTTCTTCAATTTTAGCCGTTTGAAGTGCTAAAAAACGATTTTGATCTCTAAAATTTGCTAGGCGTGCTTCAGCATTTTGGTACCTTTTTTTTGCTTCGGATACTTGTGTACCTAAAAATTTGACCTGATTTCTCGCCTTATCCGTTCTATAACTCGTTACGTATTCCTTTAAATATTCAACTGACTTTTGTGCGACTGTTGCTGCAACGACGGGATCTGGCATTTTCGCATTGATTACGATTACACCTGTTTTACGATCAAATGTTATGATAACCCTTTTTTGTAGTTCACTGATTAAATCTTGCTGTTTCTTAGTAAGTTCAAAAGCATTGCTTGACTTTTTAGGGTCAAGAAGTAAAGTTTGTTGAGGTGGTTTATTAGGAACGATTGTTGACATCCATGATTGCCCTTTTTCATCAAGAAAACTTTCTAGGGTCATCGTTTTTTGGTTTTCTGCAACGTAAACAGGTTGTTTTAAAAGGTACAAACCAAAAGGCAAGCTTTGTAATATGTTAGGATATAAATCTGGACGAACTGCATCAGTTGTATTCATCTGATTAAGGTCAATACCAGCTAAGCCCGCTAAAGCACTAAGACCTCCCATTTTTCCCAATGCACTACTTGACTGGAGTTCAGGCATGAGCTGGGTGGAAGATTCAAACTCTTTTTGGGCAATAAGAGCATATATTACCCCTGCAATTGCTAAGGCTCCTCCCCAAATAGTTATCCTTTTTCTATTTGATTTTAGAAAAGATATAATATCTGAAACGCTGATTTCAATGTCAGCCGTTGATTGAATATTTTGACGTTCAGTGCTATTCATTAATATAAATGAAACGGTTTAACTTAGCCCTTTTAATTTCGCAGAATAGTTGCCAAAGCGATAATTAGCGTACTTGTAAATGACAAGATTACTGGAGCTGTAATGTCCGATTTTTTGTTGTCAACAGGCTGGAAAGGTACATAAATAGTAGATCCAGGTTCTACTTTAGGGTAAATTCTAAAAAATAGAAATCTACGTGTACGTTGGGTGAATCCGTTGGCATAAGTAATAAAACCGCGGCCTCTTTGGGCTAATTCTTGATACCCCCCAGCTTGTGAAAGATAATCTCTGAAGTCATACCCTTTTGTAAAGTTAATGGAAGAAGGGTTAAGAACCGCCCCTCCAATACTTACGATTTCAGAGCGTTTTGGAACAATCAGCGTATCTCCGTCTTCGAGTGTAATATTTCCTTCTACAGAGGGGTTATTCATAATTTGAGCGATATCAATCCCGATTCGAGCCCCTTTGCGTTGAAATAATGCTCCTGGAAGATAACCAGTGGCTTTTATTCCTCCCGTCCGTTCGAGAAGATTGGAAATTTTTTCATCCGTATTGACAATAGCATACGTACCAGGGTAATTAACTTCTCCCATCACGTGTACACTTCGTTGCTCTTCATAATTAGGAGCTTTTCGGATATACACAATATCGAACGGTTGCAATTTGAATTTGGAGTCTTCGGGAGATAAATTCAGCTTGGGGTCAATATCTAATCGTATAATTTCAACCTTATATACTCGGTCTGAGCTTAATTCTTTTACCCGCCGTGCGATTTCAATACGGGAACCAATAGCCCCCTCAGTAAATCCACCTCCAATTAGTACTAAATCTGCTACTGTCATTCCTTCTGCGTAAGGAGCATCTCCTTCACTATTGGCTTCTCCTAAAAGGGTTACAAAAGCTTCTTCACGTAGCTCTTTGATGGTTTTGATGACAATACTATCTTGGCGTTGTAACTCAATATCAGGAATTTCTCCTTTTAGTACCTTGTTAATATCAACAGAAACTACTTGTGGTTCTCCGTTCTCTTTTTCACGAAAAATAACAGCTCGGTTTTTAAAAGCATTTTCTTTGAGCCCATCCGCTTTTTTTAGGAGTTGCCCAAACGTTTTGGTTTCTGGAGTAAGGGCATAATCGCCAGGGCGAAATACGGCTCCTTGAATTTGAACGCGATTTTGATAACGATCGAGAAGAATTTTTCCCACTTCAATTCTATCGCCATTTTGAAGTTTAAAGTTTTTTAGGTCACTTTGAGGAATGTTTAAAACTTCGATTTCACGATCAGTCGGCCTACGACCTGTCACGTAGGCTCTGTAAGCCATACTTGTAAAGCCGCCAGAAAATTGAAGTAATTGTTCAAGAGATTCGTTTTCTTTAATTTCGTAGATTGCAGGGCGTTTAATTTCACCATCCAATTCAATTCGATTGGTAAAAAACGGGACTTGAATAATGTCTTGGTCTTGCAATAAAATATTGTCAGCCTGCTCGCCTGTTAACAAAAATTGATAAAGATCAATCGTTCGGACTACTTTGTTGTTTCTTAAAACTCGGATATTTCGATAAGTCCCCATGCTATCTGGTCCGCCACATAGATACAAGGCATTGAAAGCGGTTGCCAAAGAAGAAACGGTATAGGAGCCAGGCTTTACAACTTCACCGATAATACTCACTCGAATGCTTCGAATATTGCCCAAGTTTACAACGGCATAAGTGCCTCCCCCCGAATTTAAACCCGAATAAGCTTGACGTAGGCGAGAGACAAGACGTTCCTTCGCCTCTTCAATAGTCAGTCCACTAACATATACGGGTGCGAGATTTAAAACTTTTACTGTACCTTCTGGACTAACTTTTAAACGATAACTGTCAGAGGCATTGCCAAAAATATCTATAACAAGTTCGTCATCAGGGCCAAGTTGGTAGTTCTTGGGAGTGGCGATACGTAAGTTGGGTTCAAATGTAAGGTCAGTGCTTTGAAAAAGTTTACTACCAAAAATTTCAAGCTTTTTTGGCTTAACTTGCTTCAAAGTATCTTCATCTTCCTTTTTCTTTTTAAGGATTTCTCGTTTACTCAAATCACCTAATTGTTTTCTACCATTAACTTTGTTAGTTGAGTCTGAAAGGTCTCTTTTATCAGTTAGAGATTTTTTGTTCT
This sequence comes from Runella sp. SP2, assembly GCF_003711225.1. Taxonomy (NCBI): domain Bacteria; kingdom Pseudomonadati; phylum Bacteroidota; class Cytophagia; order Cytophagales; family Spirosomataceae; genus Runella; species Runella sp. SP2. The sequence continues at coordinate 778,758 of NZ_CP031030.1, forward strand.
GAACCTCTGAAATTCGCTGCCGCATTCGTGCAATATCGGAGAGGGTATAGCCACGTTCAAGGGCAGCTTGTTCAATTTGCATTTCAGACAGGCCGCTTGCTTGCGCTTTTTTGTAAAATTCTAAGACTTGGTCGTCTGAGAGTTGATTAACACTGGTCGAAGTCGATTTTTGACTTTGAGCAAGAAGGGAAAAACCAGTGAAGAGAAGGCAAATAGAGAGTAGCCAAATCCTCTCAGTCACTTTCATTAAATACATATTAACTTGTAGTTTGGACATTCATCTCAGGAAGAAGAATAGGGAAAACTTCCGAGGTTCAAAATTAGACAAGTCTTGGCGGATTGCCAAACATCTACACAAGATTTTGGATTTTGCCAAGTTGTAAAAACAATATCATACGCTATTTTTGGGGGAAAATAGGTTATTACCAAGCATTTTTACAGTCTAAAAATATGACAGAGCAAGTAGGGTAAAAATTTGCGAACTGTATTTTTTAATTGAAAAGCTTTCAAAAGTTGAAATAAAATATGAGAATTATACAAGTAATCACTCTTGGTAATGAGCTATATGGAGCACAAAGGCATGTACTCGATTTGAGTGAAAGCCTTAAAGCTCAAGGTCATGAAGTGATACTTCTTCTGGGTACTTCAGGGAAGACTGAAAATGCAGCGCGTTCTATTGGATTGCAAACCTACATACTTAACCATCTTAAAAGGCCAATTCAACCTATACATGATATATTGGGGATTATTGAACTAATAAAGCTTTTCAAAGAGCTTAAGCCAGATATTGTGGCTTCTCATTCTAGCAAAGCTGGTATCTTAGTGAGAATTGCAGCTTGGTGGTTAGGAATTCCAAACACATTTACAGTCCATGGTTGGTCTTTTGCTGAAGGAAGTGCCTTTTTGTCAAGAAAGTTTTTTCAAGTAATTGAAAAAATGATTGGTTGGATTTCGTGCAAAGTAATAGTAATTGCAGAGTCAGATCGCCAGTATGCACTTCAATTGGGAATACTTAAGTCGTCTCAAATGAAATTGATTTATCACGGGATACGCCTTCCAAAAGTTGATGATAACTTATTGTTGAAAAAAAATGACAAATTTACGATGGTGATGGCGGCGCGATTTCAGGCCCAAAAGGACCATGAAACACTTATTGCTGCTCTAGTACCGTTGAAAAAGAGCCCATGGCAGCTTTTTTTGTTAGGTGATGGGGAGTTAATGACAGATATAAAGAATAAAGTTAAAGAAGAGGGGCTCAATGATAAAATCTATTTTGAAGGGGCAGTCGATAACGTTTCAGATTATTTGACAAGGGCCGATGTTTTTTTGTTAATCACAAATTGGGAAGGGCTACCTATATCTATTTTAGAAGCGATGTCATACAGTCTCCCCGTTATTGCTTCTAACGTAGCGGGAGTTAAGGAAGAGATTGAACATTTTACTAATGGTATTTTAGTACCTAGGAAAGGTGTAAAAGAAGTTACGGATGCGATTAATTTATTATATAGTGATGAAGAGCTAAGAAGAGGTATGGGGAAAAAATCGAAAGAGATATTTGATCAAAAATTTCGGATCGATGTAATGACAAAAGAAACATTACAGTTGTATGAAGAACTAAAAAATGAAAATCTTTTTTAACTACTAATCAATTTTGAGTAAAAATTTTCATAATCTTTTAGTGTGATAGCTAAATTAAACTTTGAGTCAAAGAGTTGCTTTGAAGCTAAAGAAAGATGGGGGTGGTTTTGAAGCGTATTTTTTATGGCTTGAGCAATGTCAGCGAGTGAGTTGTGTACTAGCGAACCATTATTTGAAATTAATTCATTACAACCACCTACATCACTTAAGATTAATGGAAGCCCACAAGACATGGCTTCAATGGCAGACATAGGCATACCTTCGCTGTCGGAAATTAAGCAAAAAACCTTGTATTGATTAAAATCAGCAAAACCAGGTTTTTCCCCCACAAATCGAATATTTGTTGATTGATTTGAGGCAGCCAAGCTTTGCAATTCCAAGAATAGAGGGCCATCGCCAATAATGTCAAGGGTATATTCCGGCAAAAGAAACATCGCTTGAATGAGGAGATCTACCCTTTTAGGAGAACTTAGTCGGCAAACAGTTACCACATCAGCTTGATAATTTATATATTCAACTTTAGGAGGTAGGATAGAATTAGGAATTACTTTGAGCTTTGATGGGTGGATTTTGATTATTTCTATTGCTTTTAATCTGTCAGTGTCAGAAATACATAAAATTGAGCTTGAAATATAACTTAGTATGCGTTCAGAAAAATTAAAAAAAGATTTTAATTTTCCCCCGTTGTAAATAGAAGACCACCCATGCGATACGTAAATAACTTTCGTATGGGTTAGTAAACCTGCAATTCTTCCATAAACTCCAGCATTTGCAGAATTAGCAATTATCAAATCAGGATTCACCTTCAAAATGAATTTAACAAGCACTAAGAGGTAGTAAAAACTATAAAATTTTTCAAGTTTTTCATTAACAAGTAAGTCTGATTCATTAACAAACGGTTGAACGGTTTCTGTCAGCCACCCTTCTTTATTGGTGGCTAGTAAACACTGCCATTTACCAGTACTACTAAGTGCTTGAATTTGCTCAGAAACAAACTTTTGTGCACCTCCCGTTTCGCTCTTAGTTATAATAAATAACACTGTTTTCTTCATTGCTTTTCATCGGTTTGAGGTATCCTTCATAATAGATTAAGCAAAGTCCAATCACAAAAAACATTTCACCAGGTAGCTTATACCGTATTAAAGTACCAAAGTTAAAGGAACTAATGCTAATACCAATAAGAAAAAGTGTAGAGAAAATTAAACAAAAGAGAATATTGGGAGATTTGAATATTGTCCGTAGAAATTTTAAAATTCCAATTTTATATATTAAATATACGATTATGGTAAATAAAATGACACCTTCAATTGAACTAAGTAAATTAATCGGCTTTCTTATTTCCCATATAAATGGCCTAAAAAGAGCAGTAATTAAACCCTCTGGAATAATTTTAAGCATACCAAAGATAGTTGGCTCAAAATCACTGAGTTTGTAGCTAAATCCATTCATTGATTCACTTAATTCATAAACTTGATTCCCATATGTTAATGCCTCTTCAATAATTGTATTTACCGCAAATGAGCTCATAAAATTACCAACTCCTAATAAGCTTCCTGTAAAAAATAAAAATAAAATAGTTGATAATGTGTAGAGAATTGTTTTTTTTGGAACTACATTGTAATATTTATAAAAGCCTACAAGTAACTTCCAAGTTAATAATGATGGGAATATACAGAAAAAAATATAACTTTTAATTGAAAAAATAAGATAGGAACCGAATATAATAGCAAAAATGTATTTTATTGACTTTTTTCGCTCAATTATAAAATAGTAAAATCCCCAAAATAATAGCCCTAAGCCTGTTAAGTATAAGGATTCTTTAGAAATTCCATTTCCCCAAATAATCGTATTTGGTAGTAAGAGAACAGTAATATATAAAAATTGTTGAATGTCAGGATAAATACGCCTGTAAATACTGTATATTAGCCATAGTGAGCTATAAGCAAATGTGGTTAAAATTAATGAAAGTGACAAGTAACTTCCAAAAGTGAAAATAAGTCCTAATGAGACTATTTTTATTACAAAGTAGTTTGATGTATTTTCAAATAAAAGTAAATCTGGTAACATTGAATAAAAATAATAACTTTTCTGAGAAAGATAAGATATGTTTTTTGAAAAATATATCTCAAAAAAAGCATTTGGATGTGCTAAAAAGTATTTTTGTAGTTGTTTTCCGTAACTGAAATAATTAAAAGTATCTCCCCATCCGTAGTAAAAATAAAATAGGGAAAAAAACAATAAAGTCCCAATAAACCAACAGAATAATCCGTTTTCATAAAGTTTAAAATCACTACCTAAAAATTGCCTAATATGTTTTCTAAAAATTACATATAGTAAAATATAAATAGATAGTGAAAAAGAATCAGCAATCCCGATAATTGGGTAATTTGGCATGTGTTTTTAATCTATAATTATACAAAATTTGCATTACGTATATCTTGAACATATTCTAATAACTGCTGTGTTTTTTGTTCCCACAATAAACCCTGTTGCTTGTTTTTTAAAGATTCTTGCATAGAAATATACATTTCACTATTTGATAATAAAGTGGATATTGCTTTTTTTAATTCCTCTTTATTAGGGTTAATGAAATAACATTCACTAGAATTGAGCTGTTCAGATATGCCTCCTACATTAGTACAAATAATAGGTTTTTCGGCTAATATAGCGAGAAGTACAACCCCTGATTGAGATGCTTCAAGATAAGGTAGTACGATTATGTCAGCGCCATTTAAAAGGTCAGACATTTCCTCTTCTGCTAGATATTTTTCAATAAGTTTAATTTTAGGATTTTCTTCTGGTAAGATAACTTTGTAAATGGGCATACCAGCTATTGTGAGTGAATCATATGCATTATCTGGTAACTCGTTTACAGCCTCAATCAACAATTCGACTCCTTTGTACTTTGAAATTCGACCTAGAAATAAAATGTTTTTTCCCTTGATGCCTCTTGAAGTTTTTATGTTAGGAAGCGGCAATAGTCCCTGAGCTATGATTTTGTATGGGGCTTTTAAGTTGAATCTACTGTAAGCAGTTTGTCTAACATATTCAGTTAAAAACAACAAATGGCTAGTAAAAACCATCGAATATTTTAGACTCAATTGTAAGAGAAAATTTTCTTCTCCTGGGTGCAAAACTGCATCATGAATCGTCAAAATGGTTTTATTTCCTAAAGCTCTCCAAACTAAAATTATTAATGTGTTCCAAGGATGAACGGTCGGGAAATAAATTATATCATATGATTTTCTTAAAGTTGTTAACTTTAAAAGTAATAAAGGTAATACAAAAATTGTATTAATAATAAAAGTTAAAGACGATTGATAAGTCTTAGTTTTAAAAATAATGTTCGGAACTTTGTAGTCTGTTTCAGAATACTTTGAACATATTAAATCAAACTCATTACCACTTAAATGAGCAATCATGTTTTTTGTATGCTCCTCAAGTGCTTTTCTTCCTAATGAAACAACTAGTATTTTTCTTTTAGACATTATTAAAGGGCTCTACTTTAATTATTCTTAGTTTGTAGCGTGAATGTCACACCATAATACATTTATACCTCTATTGTGCATTTGCTGTCCAAAAGAAATAATAATCTGTTTAGCTTCATCAAAATCCACCCATTCTCCTGCAAGGGATTCCCCAAACGGCCCAGAGCAATCACTAAAGTAGCCCTTGTTGAGTGCTGGTTTGAAACTAAAACAAGTCCAAATTCTATTCAACCTGTTTTTAATTCTTGAGATGAGACTACCATTTTGGAAGAATACATTTCTCTGGAGCATTTGACGTGATAATACTCTTAAAGAAGCTTGCTCTACAATTTTGAATTTTGAGTAACCTAACGTTTTTAATTTTTCTAAAATTAAAAACCAAATTGGGTATAATTGATCAATATTAGTAATTTCTTCACTTACTTGACCGCCATCTATGGATACATTATTTAATTCTGCGGATATAAATTGAGGACGATTATCTGAACCGATAAGCGAATCCAGTGCAATATAATCATATCCCTCAATATCTATTTTACAATAGTAGGGAGTGCCAAATTCTTCAAATAAACTTGATAAAGTACGTGTTCTTATGTCTATCTTTGTTACTTCTCCTTTCCTCTCCGCCATAATCTTTTGCAATGAACTTCTTTCACTACCTGTTTGGCTTATGTAAAATGGGACAATACCACTATCGGTATTTGCAACTGCAACATTCAGTAATGTAAGTTTATTTTCTTTTATATACCTAGAAAACTGACCATTTATTAAGTTGGTCAAATTTGGGTTAGCTTCGATAGCAACTACTTTATAGCCTTTACTTAAATAAAGTTTGGTATCATACCCTAGATGTAAACCAACATCATACACGAGTTTATTATTAATCATGCTTAAATAAAATGTTTATTTTTTAAAATCGAAATGGAAAAAATTTTCAAGTTTTTCATCGATTAAAACAAAAACCTGATAAAAAATCGTTAGTGTCATGAAAATGTCAATCACAAGAAGCCCTAATGAAACAGATGTTAATTTTAGGTTTTCTATTGATAATATTATTATAGTATAGCCCAGAAAACTAGCTAATATAAAATGGTAAGCAAGTTTTATATGATTGTTACTTCCTACTAGAACCGCGCTACTTGCATGCCAAATTGACTGTAAAAGCAGAGCTACTAAACACACTATAAAAAAAGGTGTATCAATGATTAGGGAATTATTTTGTAGCAACATTTTAATAACAAAATCAGAAAAAAAGAAGATAAATAAAGTTGCAACAATTGCTAAAATAAAAGTAAGCCTCAGAGCAACTCGGTGCATTTGTCTAGCTAATTCTAAGTTTTTTGATTCAATTAAACGTGCATATTCAGGATAAAGAGGTAATGTAATTAAATAGGGAACTTGTTTTGCTGCTCTAATAATCGTAATTATGGCATAGTATTGCGGTACGTAGGAATTGCCTAGTAAATTACTTACAAGTATAACTGGCCCATTGTAGTATAATAAATATCCTAAATTCAGAAACATATTTGCAAAGGCAGGCTTAATAATAGCTCTTATTGTGCTAATTTGAATAGAATTAACATCTAATTTTATCCAATGAAACCTTTTTTTTACGTCATAAATTATAAAAATAAAAATAAAAATTCGAAATAAAATAAGTAACGCAGATGTTAATATAACTTTTCCTCCAAGATTTAACGAAATTAAAATTGCAATAAAATCAAATAACTTTGCAAAAGTATCAATGTTTTTTTGCCTTGTAAATTGAAGCGATGCAGAATAAATCCCACTTAATAAACTGCTTTGAATATAGATAAATAAGTAGTTTGACAATAGAGAAAGGAATATATATAATTCATTTTTACTAATGTGCTTAATGTTGCTTTTTTGAAAAAATAATATTATAAAAAAGATTATTAAGAAGAAAATAAGAGAAAAGAAAGTTGATATAATCCAGCCATTAATAAACCACTTGCTCGCTTCTTCGGTTTTTTTCGATTCAATAAATGAGGCAATTTTATTGCTAAGTGTGGCACTTACCCCAACATCTCCCATTGTTAAATATTGACAGTAGGAGTAAATTAAAATCCATTCTGCATAATACATCTCTCCCCAAAAAGATATAAAAATGCCAATGGAAAAAAATTGATTTGCTAGTGAAGTAAGTTGATTTATAAAAGTTGCACCTACGCCACTAAAAAATCGTTTTAAAAATGACGCATTTTTGAAGGAAGTAACTTGTAGCAAAATATCTCTTGATTTTATTCTTATTAAAATGCAAAGTTACGAATAATGTTTAATAATTTGAAATGAACAGATGTTCGTTGAAGCTTAAATAAAAATGCCCAATCAAACCATGGTTTGATTGGGCATTTTTATTTAAGCTTCTTTATTTATTGTCAATCTTTTGAATAAGTGCTTTATTCTCGGATTGTAGGGCCTTAACTTGTTTATTAAGCTCAATTACATACAGAGTCAATTCTTCAATTTTCTCCATTAATTTTGCTGAAGTTTTAGAAACATCTAGACCTTTGTTGGCCATTTCATCAGCAGATGGAACGTTTGGTAGGTGATTATTTGCCTTAATAAATGTTTCTACCTCTTCCAAAGGGGCAAGTTTATAATCAGGAGCAAAAACATAATCAGCCCAATCAGATGAATTACGAAGAGCTACTTTGAGCTTTTCTGTTAGAATTCCATCTTGTACATACAAACGATATGCACCGGCAGTGAAACTACTTGGTAAGCCTAGGCCACCAGCGCCCGCACCTGCAGGTGCTGTATCAAAGTCGCCAATTGCTAGATAACCAGTAGTTGTAGGAGTAGGTGAGCCAGGAGCGGCTTTCACGTTAAACTTAACCCATGGAGCTGTGGCATGAAAGCTACCTTTTATAAGCGGATTGCTTGTGCCAGTGTTAGAAATGTATAGTGTGTTGCTACCTGTTTCGCTTTGTCCAGCATTGAATCCTAGAAATAGGTTTCCAGAACCCGTGTTGGCCTGACCTGCATAAGAACCAATTGCAACGTTACTATTTCCATTCGTTGAAAAAAGAGCCCCTGCTCCAATCGCAACGTTGCCAATACCGCTATTATCATTACCAGATAGTGAAAAAAGGGTGTTTTCACCAATTGCCATGTTTTGATAACCGTTTGCGTTAGAAGTCATCGCTTGATTACCAATGGCTACGTTACCAAACCCAGCATTGTTTGATAGTAGGGTATTTGTACCGATAGCCAAGTTGTTATTACCGCTTTGATTATTTTTTAAGGCATTAGCGCCTAGAGCAACATTCCCAAATGAAGAATTTGTGGAATACTGTAGTGCACCATTGCCTAACGCGGTGTTATTAACTCCGTTGTTATTTGCGCCAGCTGAATTACCAAAAAATGTGTTTGAAGCACCAATTCGGCCACCTTGAATATTATTACGTTTGAAAACAACATCAAAATCATTCGTACTTCCAATGAAGTCTGTTCCGTCAATGACGTTTCCTTGTTTGTCCCACGCTCCTACTGAACTAGTCTCTCCTAGACGTGCGCTGGTAGGTAACCAAGTCGTACCATTGTATAGATAGGTGCCAATCGCTTTGTCGGTTTGAAATACAATCAAACCTGCTACTGGGTTTTTAATGGCGTCACGTTGAGACTGAGTCATACGAGGTAACAAAAGACCTTTAGTGGTTGAACTCAAGTCAAGGATAGCTGATGGGTCTGGACTTTTTGTACCAATACCAACATTTCCCGATTGCTGGGCCAAAGCTCCCAATGAGCCCATCGCCAATGCTAGAGTAAGCAGTCTTTTCATATAATGTTTGCAGTTAATTGGATAGATTTCTGTTTTTCGAGACGAAAGTTAGAACATTGTGAGCTAATTAAAAAGGTGTTTGCACAAAAATTATCTAACGGTACTTTTTGTGCCCTATATAATTGGTAATTTTGATTAAAATCTTAGGATAATTTTCTTTCTAGAAATGACCGTTAGATAATTTTTGGCAAACTCTGTAGGTAACCTCAAAAATCTAACTTATTTTTGGCTAATTGATGTATCAGTTAAACGCTTGAAACCGATTATGAAAAGATTTTCTATAGCAGTTGCAGGATGCTTGGTGACGTTGGCGGCACAGGCACAGATGGTTTCGTCAACAGATGTCACCGTCACATCTGGGGTGATAATGACAGTCAACGAGGAACTAACCAATACGGGTACGTTTCAACTTGAGGGTGATTTGCACCTTCGTAAAGGGGTGATGAACCAAGGGCAGATGGTTCTTAATGGCCAAGTCGTACTTAATGGAAACGGTACTCAGTCGCTTCAAAGTATGACCCCACTTCAGATGAACGCGCTTGTATTAGGTCAAACTGGCAAAGTTCTTTTGAAAAGTCCGCTGCAGGTGAACAATCAGTTGGTACTTGGAGATGGTATTTTAGAAAACTCTGAGTCGGCGCTATTGATGTTAGGCTCGACTGCAAAAGTGCTTGGCGGCTCAAACAATTCCCATATAAAAGGATATATGGTTAAACAAGGTGCTGAGGCGTTTCGTTTTCCTGTTGGTGACGGAAGTCGCCTGCAAGCTTTTTCAATTTCTAAACCAGCATCATACGAAGAAATTCAAGTAGGATATGTTCGCCAACGTCCAGAACGTTTATCAACAAAGCTCTCATCAGAAGTAGAGGAGTTGGGTAGTGATAGTTATTGGTCGGTTAAAAATGCAAATGAAACCAATGTTCAAGTAACTGTACCAGCCGATGATAGCCGTTTGCAGTTGTTGCAGATGAAGAACAATCAGTGGGCTTTGAATCCTAGCACACTTTCTACAAATGCAGTTTCTTCGGAAGCCGTTTTGAAAGGCACAAGCTATTTTACTGTAGGTACCCAGCGGACTGAGTTGGCTGGCAAACCAGAAGTTGGCGTTTTTCCAAACCCTAGCAATGGTGTGTTTGAGGTAAAATTGAAAGGTTTTGGTGCAGACGAGACAGTTGCCTTGGACATCGTTGATATTACTGGTAAAACCATTGTAAAACAAGAAGGCCAAGTGAAAAGCCTGAAAACCAACTATTCATTGGATAAAGATGCCGCAGGTACTGGTAATTATTTCTTGCGCGTTGTAAGACCTGAAAAAAATCAAGTATTTAACGAGAAAGTTTCCATCAATCGCTAAGTAGATACTTTTGTGAAATTTTGTTGAAAGGGCTTCATACGTAACAGGTATGAAGCCCTTTTTTATGATAATCTCCCACTAGCGTGGTATTTTTCGTTAGTTTTGGGGCAAAATTTTGTGATTACCCATGCCCCTGACACTTCCCATTTTTTTAATCATGGCCCTTTCCTCGGTAGTAGTAGGGGTCTATTTAGAACGTAAAATATCAGCATTTATCCAAGACCGCATGGGGCCTATGGAGGTAGGGAAGTGGGGCTTGTTGCAGCTTATCGCTGACTTGATGAAGCTCCTTCAAAAAGAAGATATTGTTCCTGCTGCTGCTGATCGTAAGCTGTTTTTGTTGGCTCCTTTAGTGATATTTACGGCTATTTTTGCAGGATATGCGGTGCTGCCTCTAACCCCTGACTTGCAAGGGTCACGGACTGCCATTGGCCTTTTCTTTCTTATGACTATCATTTCGGTGGATGTGATTGGTATCTTAATGGCAGGGTGGGGGTCAAATAATAAATTTGCTCTCTTTGGGGCGATGCGTTCTGTAGCGCAAATTGTCTCTTACGAAATCCCGCTTGGTTTGGTTATTTTATGTGTAGTCATGACTGCACAAACGCTCGATTTACAGGCGATTAGCTACCAGCAAGGTGTGTATTCCGACGAGTCTGTTTATTTGTTTGGGCTGAAATCTTTAGGAATTGATATTTCTCAAGTTGGGGGTTTTTTAAGTTGGAATATTTTTCGTAACCCGTTTCTATTTTTAGCGTATATCGTTTTTTTTATCACCACATTGGCTGAATGTAATCGAGCGCCTTTTGATATACCAGAAGGAGAGTCTGAGCTAGTTGGTGGTTTTCATACGGAGTATTCGGGGATGCGCTGGGCATTGCTGTTTTTGTCTGAATATGCCATGATGCTCTTGGTATCGCTTTTGGGGGCAATTTTGTTTTTAGGTAGTTGGAATACTCCTTTACCCAATATTGGACCAGTACGACTGGCAGACTGGACAAGCGGAGCACCTGGAACTATTTGGGGGAATTTAACAGCGGGGTTTTGGTTGATACTTAAAGCTGGTTTTGCGATTTTACTGCAAATGTGGGTACGCTGGACGTTTCCCCGATTACGTGTCGATCAGCTTATGTTTTTGTGTTGGAAGGTGTTAACTCCCGTCGCGCTTGTGCTCTTCTTTATTTGTGGCGTATGGCGCCTAATGATGGTGTAGTGGTGTTGGCTGCTCGCAACCAACACACACGTATGGTCAAACAAGGATTATTCTTCCCAATCAAAAGAACGTTCAACTGCTTTTTTCCAACCTTTATAGAGTTTAGACCTGCGGTCTTCGGTCATTTGAGGATTCCAAGTTTGGGCTATGCCCCAGTTTTGACGTAAATCATCAAAGTTTTGCCAGTATCCAACGGCTAAACCTGCCGCATAGGCAGCGCCCAACGCCGTTGTTTCGGTAACTGCTGGACAAACCACAGGAACACTCAGCATATCAGCTTGGAATTGCATTAAGGTCTGATTTGCTACCATTCCACCATCGACCCGAAGGGATTTTAGCTCAATACTTGCATCTCTTTCCATGGCTTCCATCACATCTAAAGTTTGGTAGGCAGTTGCTTCTAAGACAGCCCTTGCAATGTGATTTTTATTTACGTAGCGTGTCAAGCCTGCGATGACACCGCGCGCGTCAGCTTTCCAGTAGGGAGCATATAGCCCAGAAAAAGCAGGTACAATATAAGCCCCTCCGTTGTCTTCAACGGCTTTGGCAAGCTCTTCTACATCGCTACTTTTTTGAATCATACCTAGGTTATCGCGTAGCCACTGAACAAGTGCGCCTGCAATGGCCACACTGCCTTCAAGTGCATAACAAACAGGTTGATTTCCAAATTGATACGCCACGGTGGTCAGTAGCCCTTGGGTTGAAACTTTTAATTCGGTGCCTGTATTTAAAAGCATGAAACAGCCCGTTCCGTACGTATTTTTAGCCTGACCAGGTTCAAAACAGGTTTGACCTACCAATGCAGCATGTTGATCTCCGAGGTCACCTGCAATAGGAACATTGGGTAAAACATCCAAAACTACATTTCCATAGACCTCACTACTGCTTTTAATGGCAGGTAACATTGAGCGTGGTATCTCATAAACAGACAACAGTTCGTCATCCCATTGTAGTGTTTCGAGGTTCATCAACTGCGTTCGGCTGGCGTTGGTAACGTCCGTCACGTGGGTGCCTCCGTTGGCTCCCCCTGTAAGGTGCCAAATGAGGAACGTATCCATGTTTCCAAAAATGGCATCTCCGCGCTCTGCGTCTTCGCGTAGGCCAGCGACATTGTCTAGCAACCAACGAAGTTTTAAACCGCTAAAATAAGTTGCCAATGGAAGTCCAGTTTTGGTACGAAAACGGTCTTGGCCACCATTTTGGGCAAATTGGCTCACCAGTTCACCAGTACGGGTATCTTGCCAAACAAGCGCATTGTAGTAAGGTTTTCCTGTTCGGCGATTCCAAACGGCGGTAGTTTCGCGTTGGTTGGTAATGCCCACCGCAGCGATATCACTGGCTTGAATCGAAGCGCTTATGCGTGCCTGGGCAATAACTTCAAGCGTGTTTTTTCTGATTTCTTCTAGGTCGTGCTCTACCCAACCTGGTTGAGGATAAATCTGTTGATGTTCTTTTTGACCTACTGAAATGATATTTCCTTGGCGGTCAAAAATAATACAACGGGTACTGGTAGTACCCTGGTCAATTGCGGCTACGTATTTTGACATTTGGTTAAAGGTTTTACCCTATAAACTTATACAAACTTTCGATACCGAAATAGCAACAGTATAAAAAAGCTAGGCAAATGATTCCCAAACTACTCAGTTTGAAGAGAAGGGTGGAGCGGGATTGTAAATACGACAGCCCCGTATAGAGCATGGCTAAGAGGCTAAAAAATGACTGTAAAAATAACCGTCCATGAAAACAAGACCATGCGTCGTATTTGAAACCAGCAATCAGTACTAAAGCTACGCTTATCAATAATAAGGCCAACCAAGTGGTTTTTTCTAGGGCACTGATAGCCTCTTTGTCAGATAAGGATGGGAATGATTTTAAAAATTGAATTGATTGAACGATTAAACGCCATAAGCCAAGCAAAATAACTAGGGTAGGGACGAGTGCAACTAGGTAAATTAGACTCCCGATATATTTAAAATTTGTTTTTACTCCCAAGTCGTAGTCATTTTCAAGGTCGGCGTATTTGTACCAAAAAGTAGCATACATCACGATGGGGTACACGTGTATTAATTCAAAATCGCGGTTGTAAATCGTAGGGCTTTTCATCAATTTTGGTAAATTGAACGCATAAAAACTTTTTGGCCCTTGGTACGTTTTTTGGCTATTTAAGGGGAAAATATCCATATTGTGTACAACAGGGCGGCCTTCATAATACCAGTTTTCGGCAAATTTATACCCACCAATCGCGAGGGTGAGTATCCCAAAGATGATGAGACGAGCGACAATTTGCTTCCAATCTACCTTTAAAATATATAGAGTTAGGGCAATAACCCCAAAAACCACGGGAACAAATGCTAAAAATGTGCCTTTGGCTAAAAGCCCCAAACCAAGGGCAAACGCTAACCAATATTCTTTTTTCCTTGAAGGTGCTTGAAAGTATTTTGAGAGAAGCCAAAAGCACCATGTTCCAAGCAAAAACGAAAGGCTGTCGTTTGTGACATACAATGAAAAAGTAATGTAAGAATGAAGGAAAATGGCCAACAAAAAGCTGATGTTGAGGATTAGGGCATTTTTGAAATAGTGCTTACCTAGTAAATATAATAAGTAAAGATTGAGGCTTGAGAGACAAAGGGATAACAGCTGGGTTATTTTTTGGTTCGTTAGGCTATCAAATGCAAAGAAGGGTTGGGCCAATAGGTAATAGAGAGGAGGGTGCATGGCACAAAAAACCTCTCTGGTGATTGGAAGTCGATGATGGGTTGCAATGAAATTGATAATCTCTCCGTGGGCATCAGCACCATAGGGGGAAATCGTAAAATATAAAACGACTCTCAGGCCGATTCCAAACCAAAGCAGAGTTTTAAGTGTTTCAGCACGTTTAAAAAATGAAATTAGCATCCGAAATTTGGTAAAGTAATCATTAAGAGCTTACTTAGTTAGCATCTTTGAGTTTGTTGGGGTGCAAAAGTAAGGAATCATCTCAGGTATTTTGCACTTTTTTCTTGCAAAACCCGTTATTTTGGTAGAATTTCGCAGGCTTTTTGCACTTGTTTCACCAAACACCCTTTTTATGCTTCTAAGGCACGATGAAAAGCACTTACACAAACCTAATTGAGCAGACGTTTGAATTTCCTACGCTGGAGTTTAACGTCCAAAACGATGAGTTATCGTTTAATAATGTTCCCCTTATGGACATTATTCGCCAGTATGGTACTCCTCTAAAACTTACCTATCTGCCCAAAATTGGCGAACACATTGGTAACGCCAAACAGTTTTTTAAAAACGCTTTTAAACGTTTTAACTACAAAGGGTCATATACGTACTGTTATTGTACCAAGTCCTCCCATTTTAGTTTTGTGCTTGAAGAAGCCCTCCAGCATAACATTCATCTCGAAACTTCCTCGGCATTTGATATTCCGATTGTGCGCAATTTGTACAATACAGGAAAGATTGCCAAAAGTACGTACATTATTTGTAATGGGTACAAATTGCCAAATTATCAAAAGGCTATTACTGAGTTAATTAACGAGGGTTTTAACGTTATGCCTGTATTGGATAATTTGCGCGAAATTGACTACTACTCAAAACATGTAACAGCAGAGTCGGTGAATTTTGGGATTCGGATTGCGACGGATGAGGAGCCAAATTTTGCTTTTTATACTTCTCGATTGGGCGTTCGATATGCCGATATCAATGAGTTGTACAAGGAAAAAATTCAGCCGAATCCTAAATTTAAGCTGAAAATGTTACACTTCTTCATTAATACGGGTATGAAAGATACGGCCTATTATTGGAGCGAGTTGACGCGCTTTATGTTTAAATACTGTGAATTGAAGAAAATCTGTCCTGATTTAGATTCAATTGACATTGGTGGTGGTTTGCCAATCCAAACTTCATTGCAATTTAACTACGATTATCAGCAAATGATTGACGAAATCGTGGAAAATATTCAGTGGATTTGTAATAAAAACAATGTGCCTGTTCCGCACTTGTTTACGGAGTTTGGAAGCTACACGGTAGGCGAAAGTGGAGCCGTGATTTACCAAATCATTGACCAAAAACTTCAAAATGATAAGGAGATGTGGTATATGATTGACGGGTCGTTTATCACACATTTGCCCGATTCGTGGGGAATGAACCAAAAATATATCATGTTGGCGGTCAATAATTGGGATAATCCATACCAAAAAGTAAATATTGGAGGACTCACCTGCGATTCTCAGGATTTTTATAACACTGAAGCGCACAGCGCCGACTTGTATTTGCCCGTTTTTGACCTTGAAAAAGAAGAACAATTCGTAGGATTCTTTCATACGGGGGCTTATCAAGAATCATTGGGTGGATACGGTGGTATTCAACATTGCTTGATTCCTGCACCTAAACATGTGTTGGTTGATCGTGATGAGCAAGGTAATATCGTTACGCGCTTGTTTGCTGACCAGCAAGGAAGTGATAGCATGATGTCAACTTTGGGCTACGTTCGTAATGAGGAATCTGCGCCTCTTAATCCTGTTGAGATGGACATAGAAGCAGTGGAAGAGATGGCGCATAGTTGACAATAATTTCGGCACGATTTTCGTAATAAGCTACATAAAACACCAAGAGCAACTTATTAAATAAGTTGCTCTTGAATAATGAATTTAAAAATATCATGAAAAAATTACTTTCTTTCGCCTTAGTTATGCTTGTTTTGGGTGCATCAAGCTGCAATCGTAAGGGATATTGTCCTGCGTATGACAGTTCGGTAAAGGTTCAAAAAAAAGCTTAAGATTCTGAACGTAATACCAACTGAGTAGCGGCTAAGAAATTAGTGGCAAATTGGTCTCCTGCTGATTCTTGAGGATTCGTACCTAAATGAATGGTGCGAACTCCTGCGCGCTTGCCCGCTTGCATATCGCGCGGACGGTCCCCAACCATCCACGAATAGTTGGGGTCAATATCATATTTAGCCATTGCTTTTTCAAGCATCAATGAGCCAGGCTTTCGCATGAGCGAATGACTGTCAAAGTCGGGATGATGTGAGCAATAGTATAAGTCATCTAGTAAATGCCCACACTGTTGTTGAAAGTGGTTGTGGCATTGCCATACCGCTTCTTTAGTATATAGCCCTTTGGCTATACCAGCTTGGTTGGTAATGACAATCAACAGATAGCCAGCTTGTTTCATCTGTTGTAGTCCTTCGATTACTCCATCAGGAATAACCATCTCTTCTGGACGATATAAATAACCGTCTAAATCTTGGTTGAGCACTCCGTCTCTATCCAAAAAAATGCACTTCTGTTTCATAAATCTTACGGCGTATCAATGCTTAAAAATAATACTATTAGATGATTTATTTGTAAAATACGTAGTTATTTTTTTGTAAAAATTTATTAAACGGTTATTGATAATTTTATAAAAGTTGTTTTTTGTTTTGTTTTATAGAATAAAAATCCCTATTTTTTAGAAAATACTTCCGTAAAATCATTACATTTGCAGTATAATATTTGTTTGCCTGTTTTTAAAAATTAGCTTCACACATGAAATTAGACCAGATAGACCGCAAGGTTTTGGATATTTTGCAAGCGAATGCAAAAATTACCAATGCCCAACTTTCTAAGGAAATAGGTCTTTCCCCTGCGCCCACCCTTGAGCGTGTTAAAAAACTTGAACAACACGGGATTATCCAGAGCTATCACGCTCAATTGGATCGTGAAAAAGTTGGTCTTGGCGTAACTACGTTTATCCAAGTTACTTTGGTGGGCCATAAAAGAGATGTGACAGAGTCGTTTGTGAAGAGGGTAAATGAAATTCCAGAAATCATAGAATGTCACCACATTACGGGTTCGGGCGACTTTTTGTTGAAAGTAATTTCAAAGGACATTGCGTCGTACCAAAAACTGCTTCTTGAGTGTATCAATGAGATTGAAGAAGTAGCAAATACCCAAACAATGGTGATTTTATCGACATTCAAGGAAAGCAAAGTTTTGCCAATTCCGTACTAGTTTCTCTCTCTTTTAGAGGTATTTCAAGAAGCGTGGCTACCCGGTCACGCTTCTTGTGTTGGGTACTGTATGGTCTAAATAACTTATATGGCACTGAAAGATTTTAATGCGTTGCTTGTCAGGCTTTTTCTAGGGTATTTGTTTACTTCATCGGGTCTGTGTAAACTCACCGAAGGGCATTTTGGCCAATTGATTGGCCCACCATTGTTGATTCAGCAACTGACCCCGCACGGACTACGTACTTTTGGCTTTTTTATCGCAACTTCTCAGGTAATAGTGGGGGCGTTGGTCATGTCGCAGCGGTATTCGTTACTAGGGCTTATTATGCTTGTACCGATGAATTTGGGGATCTTGATGGTCACGATTTCACAAAATTGGCAAGGAACTCCCTACGTTGATGCAGTTTTTACATTGTTGAATCTAACGGCCTTGTTATATGAATGGCAAAGCCTGAAGTTTCTGTTGCTACCTGAGCAAACCTCGTTGTCGTTTCCTCCAAAAACAAATGTATTTTTCCCCGAATGGAAAATACCAACATTAGGCATTTTATTCTTCGTTGTTGCCTGTATTTCAAGTCGTTTTAATGTGGTAATGACAAGCATTGTGGCTACGGTTGCTTATGGCTTAATGTACGTAAATATGCTTGGAAATAAGGGAAATACAATGCTACAGCGTTGGACACTAGGAATGTCGTTTGTTGCGATAATGACATTTACATGGGTAGGGCTTTTTCATAAATCGCTGCCTTTTAATCCCATGATTGCCATTGGGTTTGCTGTGCTGGGGACGATGGTTTCGTACTTGATTTTGATTATTGGAACAATGGTAGGTAATTATAAAATGAGCCAAAAATAAATGCACGCGGAGTGCTTCAGCGTGCATTTAAGACTTATTTTCTTGAAGATGGAAGCAGTCTGACTATCGTCTGACTGCTGTTTGGCTATGCGTCAGACGGTAGTCAGACGCGTATTAATCTCGCTAATTCGGTCTGACTAGCGTCTGGCCTTTAACTGAGACGAGCCAATGCTTCTTGAATAGTGGCAATTTTAGCCTCGGCATCGGCTAGTTTTTGACGTTCTTTTTCAACGATGTCTGCTTTGGCATTTTGTACAAAGCGTTCGTTTGAAAGTTTCGCTTCAACCGATTTTTTGAAACCTAGCGTATATTCAAGCTCTTTTTGAAGATTTTCACGTTCGGCTTCTACGTCAAGTTCACCTTCCAAGTTGACAAAAAACTCGTCGGCTTTTACCAAGAACGACATACCTTCTGCTTTACCCGTGGTGTAACTAATGTCCGAAATGTTCGCTAACTTTACAAGCAGGCTTTCAAATGGTTGGTAAAGTGCTTGATTTTCAGTTTTGATGGTTAGCGGAAGTTCCGTTTTAGGGCTGATGTTTTTGGTGCTACGTAGGTTACGAACGTTGGTAACAACCTCAAAGAAAATCTCAAAATTAGCCAACATCGTTGCATCAAACGGCGCAACTTTGGGGAATTCGGCTACGCAAAGGCTCTCTTTTTCGCCGCGTGGGCGGATGTCTTGCCAAATTTCTTCCGTAATAAACGGCATGAACGGATGCGTCAATGCCATTAGTTTATCAAAAAAGCCGATGGTAGCATCAAACGTCGCTTGGTCGATAGGTTGTTCAAACCCAGGTTTAATCATTTCGAGGTACTGCGAGCAGAAGTCGTCCCAAATGAGTTTATAAATTACATTGAGGGCATCTGACAGACGGTATTTACTGAATAAATCATGTACTTCGGCGATAGTTTGGTTCAATTTTGCCTCAAACCATGCAATGGGGAGGGCGGCTACTTGACCTCCTTCATTGGAAGTAACTGTCCATCCTTTTACCAAACGGAAAGCGTTCCAAATTTTATTGCAGAAATTACGCCCTTGCTCACAAAGTTTTTCGTCAAAAAGAAGGTCGTTTCCTGCTGGCGAACTGAATAACATTCCCGTACGCACCCCATCCGCTCCGTATTTATCAATCAAATCCAACGGGTCAGGTGAGTTTCCCAATGACTTTGACATTTTACGTCCTTTGGCATCACGAACAATTCCTGTTAGATATACATTACGGAAAGGTAACTCTCCTTTAAACTCATACCCAGCGATAATCATACGTGCTACCCAGAAAAACAAAATCTCGGGCGCGGTCACGAGGTCATTGGTAGGGTAGTAGTAGTTAATGTCTTCGTTGTTAGGGTCTTTCAAGCCATCGAAAACGGTTATTGGCCACAACCATGAGCTAAACCACGTATCTACTACGTCGGGGTCTTGCGTCAAATCTTCTTCCGTGAGGGCAAACAACTGGTATTCGTGTTGTGCTTTGCGTAAAGCTTCGCGTTTGGTTTTAGCTACAATCACCGTTCCATCTTGGAGGTAATACGCAGGAATTTGTTGCCCCCACCACAACTGACGGCTGATGTTCCAGTCGCGAACGTTCTCCATCCACACGCGGTAGGTATTCTTAAACTTAGGCGGTACCAACTGAATATTGTCGTTCATTACGTTTTCGAGGGCTGGTTGGCAAAGCTCTTTCATCTTCACAAACCATTGCAACGACAAACGAGGCTCAATAACGGCGTTGGTACGTTCTGAATGGCCTACGTTACTTTTGTAGTCTTCGATTTTTTCAACAAAACCCGCTTCATCAAGAAGTTTAATGATTTTTTTACGTGCAATAAAACGGTCTTCACCTACTAAAATCTGCGCTTTTTCATTGAGTGTGCCGTCTTCGTTCAAAATATCAATGATGGGCAAGTTATGTTTAAGCCCCAATTCATAGTCATTTTGGTCGTGTGCAGGAGTCACTTTCAAACCACCCGTTCCGAAATCCATCGTAACGTACTCGTCGGTAATAATAGGAATTTCACGATTGATGAGCGGAATCAACGCTTTTTTGCCGTGCAGGTGCTTGTAGCGTTCATCGTCGGGGTGAACGCAAATGGCCGAGTCCGCCATGATGGTTTCTGGGCGAACTGTTGCGATGATGATATATTGCTCTTCTTCCGCTTCTACTAAGCCCCCATCGGGGGTTTGGGGGCTGATTTTATATTTCAAATAGCACAATTTGGTCATTACCTCCTTGGTCAATACCTCTTCGTCCGAAACGGTTGTTTTGGCTTGAGGGTCCCAGTTGACCATGCGGTGACCGCGGTAAATATATCCTTTATTATAAAGGTCGATAAACGTGTCAATAACGGCATCGTACAAAGAGGGTTCCATCGTAAAACGTGTACGATCCCAATCGCATGATGCCCCTAATTTACGCAACTGCTGAAGAATGATGCCACCGTACTTGTGTGTCCATTCCCAGGCATATTCGTAGAATTGGTCGCGAGTTAAGTCGCGTTTTTGAATCCCTTTTTCTTTGAGCATGGCAACTACTTTGGCTTCGGTCGCAATCGAAGCGTGGTCGGTGCCAGGAACCCAGCAAGCCTCTTTTCCTTCCATGCGCGCTTTGCGGACGAGAACATCCTGAATGGTGTTGTTGAGCATGTGCCCCATGTGTAAGACCCCCGTTACGTTGGGCGGAGGGATGACGATGGTATAAGGCTCTTTGTCAGGATTGGGCTTTGAATTGAAATAGCGGTTTTCAATCCAATAGCTGTACCATTTGTCTTCGATGTCGCGCGGATTGTAGGTTTTTGAAATCATGTTTGTTGGTTTATAAGTAACCCCACTTAAATCGTTTCTAAAAAAAGGGAGATTTTAGTAATGATAATAGTTAGTTTTAAAGCGTTTCTATTGTGGTAACAGGAAGCCCTGTTGCAATGGCAATTTGTTCGTTGGAAAGACCAAGGTTTTTAAGATTTCGAGCGGTTTGCAACACCAACTGTCTTTTCTCTTCTTCCGCCCTAGCTCGCTCTTCCGCAATTCCTTCGGCTCTGCCTTCAGCTCTGCCAATATCAATCCCATCCATGACTGCGGTGTCGATGACACTTCTTTCGATGCGTTTGTTTTCGATGTGTTTGAAATACGCATTCTGCTCGGCTTCGGGGAGGTTTTGTATTTTTAAATATTCTGCCACCTCTTTTAGTCCTTTTGCCTTAGAGTTATTGAGAACTTCGTCATTTTTAAGGTAATAAATCCATTCATCAAGGGTGTCTTTGGCCAAATCATTAAAATTGTTGATTTTAATGACGTAGAACTCTGGGAAAAGTTGATAAACCGCCTCTTTTTCAAATAATTCCTTTTGTTTGGCAGAAAGCTCCAGTAAGTCGCCTTGATGGATGCCCACAAAGTCAGTTTTTCCGTAATAGACGTAGTCCTTTCCTTGCCCTAAATCAAAATAGACGATATTGATTGAATATACTTTTTTGATTCGACTGTACCTTTCACCCAGTCCAAGGTACTCGGTGGTCACTTTAGAGACTCCGTAGAGCATTCGCTGGAAATAATCAACCTGCTTGTTGTTTTGGATTTCGAAAATGACTAACTCATTCTTACTGTTCAATGCCAAAATGTCCACCCGATTGAACTTGTCTTCGAAGCTCTCTTGATTTGACTCACTTTCGAGAATTTGTTCAATGATAATGTCCTCTTTGAGAAGTTCAGACAAAAATCCTTCCAAAATCACAAAATTGGATTTTTGACGAAGGAGGCGTTTCATGGCCCAGTCAAAACGAATCAGCGGCTTGGTTGTCATTCTATTTTTTTTGCAAAAGTACGGAAAAATCCCCTTATCCCTGCCAGCGCCTCAAACGCTGACAGGGTGCTTTTTAATCTTCTCGACCTTCTTTTCGGTTGGCATCGGCCATTCGGACGATTTTGGGACTGAATTTAGCCAAAACCTTCACCAAGTCTTGTTGGGCTGCAATCACCGTTTCGATGTTTTTATAAACCATCGGTGCTTCGTCTAAGTCCCCGCCAATCAATTGGATATTGGTCTCTTCTAAAATCTTATTGAGTTGATGACGAGTAATGTTCTCAAACGCTTTGGTTCGTGACATGACTCGCCCCGCTCCGTGAGAGGCCGAGTTGAGTGCCGTGTCGTGCCCTTTTCCTCGTACAACAAATCCTGGCTGCGTCATCGAACCTGGAATGATTCCGAGGTCGTTAGGACCTGCGGGCGTGGCTCCTTTTCGGTGAACCATCACCTCTTCGCCGTTGGAAAGGGTTTCTTTCCAAGCAAAATTATGGTGATTTTCGACCATTTTTAGGGGCTTTTCGCGCAATTCACGGGCGATTTTTGCGTGAATTTCGTGGTGATTGGCCGAAGCATATTCGCCCGCCAAATTCATCGCAATCCAGTACTCTTGTCCTTCTTCGGTGTTTAAGTCGAGCCATGCCAAATGCGCTGCTGATTTGGGCAAACGTGTTTTTTGCATGGCAAGTTTAGAATAGTAGCCTGCAACCGTTCCTCCGAAACCTCGCGAACCTGAGTGCGACAACAAAGCCAAATAGTTGCCAACGGGGAGGCCGAGGAGGTCGTCTTGTTCAAAGACTTCCACAACGCCCCACTCGACAAAGTGATTACCCGTACCCGACGTACCCAACTGACGGTAGGCTTTGTCTTTTAAGTCGCGGATAATTTTGGTCGCTCTCCATTCGGGCAAATCCATCACACTTTCGTCAAACTTTTTACCTGTCTCTCCACCGATTCCGAATTTGGTATTTTCGACCAATGTTCGTTTTAACAAATGAGGTTCTCGTTTAAAAAAATCGGCAGGTAAGTCGAAAATCGACATGCACATTCGGCAAGCAATGTCCACCCCAACCGCGTACGGAATGACCGTTTCTGGATGAGTAGCCAAAACACCGCCAATTGGCAAGCCGTAGCCTTGGTGGGCATCAGGCATGAGCGCCCCCGCGATAGAAATAGGCAGGCTTGCCGCCGTTTTCATTTGGTCTAATGCTCCTTGCTCGATATGCTCTCGTCCAAAAATGGCGTAAGGCAACGGTTCTTCACGCAAGTCGAACGCTGTAACTTCTTGTTTTTCAGAAGTATTTAATACAAACGCAGGCTCAGGTGGTGGAAAAAACGACTTCCCTGTTTCCGAAAGCGGAATAAACACTTTCTCTTTTTGTAAATCGTAAATAGCCTTGGCTAAATTGGTTACTTTGTTTTTGGAGTAGGCAAACTTTTTAGGGTTTTCCAACATCCGAGCAAAAAGTGCAAGTACCTTTTCTTTGGGATAGTCGGCGTGTTGGTGGAGCCCGTTGGCAACTCGCAAAAACGTAGTATGCAGTGAGGCTGGAATATCGGCCAGCACTAAGATTTCTTCGATGGTGAATAAACTGTTCATCTGAATCGTTTCGTCAAAATTTAAAATTTGTCTTGCCAGTTTCTCCAAACAGGAGAAGTAAAATTGTAGGGAAAAAATGGCACAAAAAAAGCCCGACTGGGAGGAGTCGGGCTGGGTATGTTAAAGGAGGAGTTTCACTCTAAAACACATACCTGCCGACTCGCATAGCATCGCTGACGCAGACATCTGCGACTTGGCTAATTGCTATATTTTGCGAATACCGTAGCATAGTTGTGTTGGTTTTAATTTCTGCTACAAAATTAGTGTAAACTAAATTGTATTTTCCAATGATTTGTTGGATTTATTTTTGAAATTACTTTTTTGTTTGTTGTAACTGTCAGAAAATCAGAGATTTTGTAGGTTGCTGAGATGGGATTCAGCTTGCTCCAAGATGGCCTGTTTTTCGGCGTTGGACATTTTATTGAGCAATTGGTATATCATTCCAATCCTCGGATTTTTCTCCAAAAGCGCCCGATTTCGCTCATAAAAATGCCAATAAAGGCTATTGAACGGACAGGCTTTTTCGCCAATTTTTGCTTTTTTATCGTAAAAACAGGTTCCGCAATAATTACTCATTTTATCGACGTAGTTAGCTGAAGAAACGTAGGGTTTGGAACCAACAATTCCCCCATCGGCATACTGGCTCATGCCTCGGGTGTTGGTGATTTCTACCCATTCGATGGCGTCGATGTAAATGCCCAAGTACCATTGATCTATTTCGTCGGGGTGGATACCTGCCAAAAGCGCAAAGTTGCCCGTAATCATCAGTCGCTGGATGTGGTGTGCGTAAGCATAATTGAGGCTTTGGCCGATGGCATGTTTGAGGCAATTCATCTTCGTTTCACCCGTCCAAAACCAATCGGGAAGCGGACGCTCGTGCCCAAAAAAATTGAGATGCTGGTAATCGGGCATTTTGGCCCAATAAATCCCGCGCATGTATTCGCGCCAACCCAAAATTTGGCGGACAAACCCCTCACATTGTTCAATGCTTACCCGCTCAGGGTGCTTTTCCCAGTACGCAACGGCGGCGTTGACTACTTCCGCAGGGCTAATCATTTTGGTGTTGAGCCCAAACGAAAGTTTTGAATGGAACAAAGACCAATGGCCCGTGTGCATGGCGTCTTGGTAATTTCCGAAATGGGCAAAAAGAAAGGCTAGAAAAAAATCGAGGACTTCGAGCGATTGTTTGCGGGTCGTAGGCCAAGGAAAGCGGTCGGCGAGGGGAGTGCCCAAATACCTAACTCCTGCGCGGTCAATTTCCTCCAAAATATCCCGATAATCATGCGAAAACTGATGGGTCGGAATCTGAACGGGGTTGCCCTTGAAAGGTTTACGGTTGTTGCTGTCGAAATTCCAACGCCCTCCAGCAGGCTCAGACCCCTCCATGAGCACTTTGTGTTTTTTGCGCATGGTTCGGTAAAAACTTTCCATAAGATACGTTTTCTTTGAACTAAAAAGCTGCGCTACTTCCTCGCGGGTGGTGTAAAAATGCTCGGTATCGTAGGCTTTACTCTGAATGTTAAGCTGCTGACAATAAGATGTTAACTGCTGGTCGAGGCGATATTCGTCGGGGAGTTGATATTCAAAACATTCAATGTTGTTTTGCTCAATAAGCCAATCAAGATTTTTGGTCAAATGCTGCGTATTGTCAGGGTCATTGATGCGCAGGTGAACAACACGGTGTCCTCGTTTTTGTAAGTAAGCCGCAAAATTGTACATAGCCGCAAAAAAGCCAATCACTTTTTGGACGTGATGTACGACATAATCAGTTTCTTGTCGTAGTTCCATCAACACATACAGGGTGTCAGGGGAAGTTTGGGTGTACCAACTGTGCTGATAATTGAGCTGGTCGCCTAAAATAAGTCTAAGGGTTTTCAATGGCTTTCTTGTTTCGTTGACTACGGCAGCGGTCGCTGCAATACTTGACCTCCTCCCATACTTTCTCCCATTTTTTGCGCCACGTAAAAGGCCGACCGCATACGAGGCAGGTTTTGGTGGGTAAGTGTTGTTTTTTCAAAGTGCAATTTGGTTTTTCAAAATTGAACTTTCAGTTGGAGAAAATGTTTGAAAGAACCCTAAAAAAGAACGGCAGGAGGAAAACCCCTGCCATTGCTCTGATCAATTAGACCGTAAGAACTTACTTTACCCACATTATACTTTCTCTCTTACGATAATAAGTCTATCGAATTTTTGCGTTAGGTTAGATGGTATTTTTACACACAAACACTTAAAAAAACCGACGCTCAACAAACGGACGTCGGTTTTATTTCTTTCAACTATTCTTACTGTATAAGAAAACCATTACACCACAAATGTACGGTGGCAATGCTTAAAAAGTCATTAAGAACTTACTAAATTGTCGTTAGTTTTTGAATAAGGAAGCACGATGGTAAAAATTGTCGTACGGGTAGCTTGGTCTGAGGACACGTGAAGCCAGCTTTCGTGCAATTTTATAATACGTTCTACCAATGATAGCCCTACGCCGTAGCCTTTGATGTGCGAGGCACCGTCTCGCCGATAAAAAGGTCGAAAAATAAGCTTCATTTCTTCTGAAGCGATTGTCTCACCAGTATTTTGAAATTCCAATTGAATACCTTCTTTGGTGAAAAATACGTGTACATTGACGTGGGAGTTGTCCGAAAACTTACAGCCATTTTCCATCAAATTCACAAAGGCAGTTTTGAGCAAATGCGGGTTGCCGTTGACCAATAACTGGTTTTCGCTATTGATATCTTCGTCAAATTGGACGGTAATTAGGTAGTTGGGTTCGGCAGACAACAAGAGACTGCGTGCGTCCCAAAGAACTTCATCTATGCGAACTTCTCCGTAGAATATACGCTGAGATTCGTCGTTTACTTTGGCTAGGTCGAGCAGGGTTTCGGCAAGGTGACTAAGTTCGCGGATGTCTTGTCGAACAGAGACGATAAGTGATTGATAATCAACGGTGCTCCTTTCCTTTAGCATAGCTACATCAAGCTGGGTTCCCATGCGCATGAGTGGGTTTTTTAACTCATGCGATACATTCGAAATGAAAAGATTTTGGAGCCTAAAGGCTTCGGACAAACGGCCTAATAAATCGTTGAAGGTGAGGGTCAGTTGCCCAATTTCATCTTGTGGATTTTCAACCGTCAGTGGGTGGTCAAGTTGGTTGGGAAATAGCTGTTTTACTTGGTTGATGATACGCGTAATGGGAGACATCGCCCTTCCCGAAAAGTACCATCCTGCAAAACCAAAAAGAATAACTTCGAGCAAATAAAGCCACACCAAGATTTGGCTAAGACTCTCTAAGTTTTCCCTACCCCACAAATCTTCTGCTCCAATGATGGTTGTTACGCCGCCGTACGAATCGGCAAAGAAAAGTCCTAATGCCAATTGATGATTTAGGGTAAGCCGAACCTTTTTTTCCTGACGAATGCGGTTTAATAATTCAGGGGTAATTTGGTAGGTAATCGTGTCGTTGTTGGTGTAAATTTCTTGGTTTTTGGCGTTGTAAACGACTAATTTTTCGTTAATAAATACGTCATAATTTGACTTGTCAATAATTCTGAGTAGGTCAGAGCTTACTTCGTTGACCTTCATTAAAAGTTCGGTCGTTGTTTGTGCTTTTTTTTCTAAGCGGTCAAAAAATTCTTCCTCTACGTATTCGACCCTTAAAAGATAAATAGTTAGGAAGGTAATGAGTAAAATACTTGATACCAGTACCGTGAACTGGACGGTAAGTCTTGTCCTTATGTTCATTATTGGTCAAGTTTTAAAACATACCCCACGCCGTAAACAGTGTGAATAAGTTTTTCCGAAAAATCTTTGTCAATTTTTTTTCGGAGCAATGTGATATATACCTCTATGACGTTGGTGCCTGTATCGAACCGAATGTCCCAAATTTTCTCAGCAATATCAACTTTCGTCAAGACCCGCCCCGTGTTTTTAAGCAAATATTCAAGTAAAGAGAATTCTTTGGCTGTGAGGTCGATGCGTTTTCCTTGTCTTTTGACAATTCGGGTATCAATATTCATTTCCAAATCATGGTATGACAGGGAGGTGGAAGATGTAATGGGAAACGAATCGGAAGTGCGGTTGAGCAAAGCACGAACGCGGGCCAATAATTCCGAAAAATCAAAGGGTTTTACCAAATAATCATCGGCACCTGCGTCAAACCCCATTAATTTTTCTTCAATTGCGCCCAAAGCAGTAAGCATCACAACTGGAGTACGAATCCCTTCTTGGCGAAGCAGCTTGCAAAATTCAACGCCGTTGAGTTCGGGTACGATGACATCCGTAATGATGAGGTCATAGCTTGACCGCTTGGCTAAAAGGTGGCCAATTTTGCCATCGTAGGCAATATCAACTTCATAGCCATTTTCTTCTAGTCCCTGACGGATAGATTGTACGGTTTTTACATCATCTTCAACAACTAATAGCTTCATACAGAGTTGAATGGGTGGTAAATTAGCCTGCAATTAAATAAAGAATGCTTAAAAAGTCATTAAATGATTACTTGACCTTCGGAGGGCTCTCCAATAATTTGGTGTTGATGATGGATAAAACGATAGCCAGAAAGCCACGCAAGCAGCGAGTCAAACTGGTGTTGGTGGCGTGGGTATTCGTTAAAATGCAGGTCGGGATACTTGGCAGTGAGCAAATTGCAAAGATTTGGGAAATCAATTTTAGACAATTTTTTGTGGTATTGATTTTTTAATTCAAGAAGAGCTATGGCTTTTGGATATACCTCATATACCGAAATGGCATGCTTTTGAGTAAGCGTTTGCCGTAGTTCCATGGCCCTTGCGGTAAGTCCACCCAAAAACATTGGAGACATGGCTTTGAGCGCTATATCGCACTGACGATAATGAAAATTGGTGCAGCCTTCTTGCTGAGAATAAACGCCTGGCAATGACAGAGGAGCGTCAATAAATACATGTTGGATGGAGGCTGATTGAACCTGTTCAATAAAGCGTATGATAAACGCATCGGCATCGCGGCGGTCGGCATCGTAAAACTGAAGTACCTGGCCATCGTGGTGACAAATGACAGTATTGCCCGAAGTTTTTGAGCCGTAATCAATTCCAATCCAATGAGTTAATGTCATCGTTTTGAAACTTTGTTAAGACTAATGCTACGCTGACGAGAACAATGGAAGCGGTCTATTTCGTCGGTGCGTAAGGATTGGTGTTTGGTGCTGCGGCCGTTCATTCGTTTTCGCCACATTTCAAAACTGCTGCGTTTCATGTGGGTACGCATGGTCGCAATTACTTCTTTTTCTTTCAGGCCAAATTGCGCTTCGATGGCTTCAAAGGGAGTACGGTCTTCCCAGGCCATCTGAATGATTCTATCAATATCTTGTTCGGTCAACATGCTTTTTTAGGAAAATAGCGAGCGAGGTTATACAAAGCAAAAACATAGTTTATGGATATTTTGTTTGAAAAAGCCGTTTCGGCGAGCCGCTATTAGTATAGCTCATTACTGGAATTTTGGCACGCTTGTTGAGGACACGCTAGGCACAGTTCGAAAAGTTGTAATCGAAAGCCAAAGCAGTCGAATGAAACATCATTTCTATAAAGCCATTGCGTTGATAGTTTGTTTGTTAGCTCTTTCAGTTAGAGGGGCTTATGCACAACTCGTCAATAGCTTCACGAGCGAAAGCCCCGCCATTACTTGCCAACCCAACGGTGCCGAAACCGTCGTCACCATTACCAATGGCAGTACAGCCCTGACCAACGCGACCATTACAATTCAGTTGGGTGTGGGCATTCAAATGATTCCAACTTCCACGCAGTCCTTGCAAGGCCCAGCGGTGGTCGGAACGGCAGTGAACCTAAACGCACCCAACTTTACGGTAGCTTCTTGGCCTGCCAATACGACCTTGAAATTTTCGTTTCGCAAAAAAGCGATATGTGCCGCCCGTGCCCAAAAAATCAGCGGCGGTGGTTTCCAAGACGTAATTTCCATTAAAAATAGCAGCGGAACAACCCTCTCCATTTTAGGGACAAAAACGGTTAATTATGACGTCATTTATGCGTCTTTGAGCATCACATCGGCCAGTACTTCGCCCGTTTCAATTAATCCTGGGCAAACCGCGACCCGCAGTATGACCATCAGCAACGGGTCATTTGGGCAGCTAGAGGAGTTCCTTTTTGCTGACATTACCAGCGCGGGCAAGTTTACTTACAGTGATTTTCGTATCAATCCTGCCAATACCAACATCAGTATTCCCGTGTCGGCCATCAGTACGTCGGGCGATTCGGTGAAAGTAGCTTTCAACAAGGCGTTGATTAAATTTATTGGCGACGGGGATGAAGCGTTTGAATTGAATGAAAATTTTGTTTTACAATATAAAATTACCGTAAACCCTTGCTGTCCAGCAAGTACAGTTACTTCCAAGCTCATTGCACAGTGGGGCTGCGACGGGCAAATTTGCCAAACGGCTACTGATAATACTCCCTCAGTTTCGGTAACAAGCGTACAGCCAACGTTGACATTTTCAACCCGAACGACCACGCCGCGCTGTTTTGATACCCCCGCCAAACAAACGATTGTGGTGGCTAATACGACAGCCTATGCCGCCACCAACGTAAAAGTGCAGTTTGGAACGGTAAACAGTACTCCTAATTTTGACAATACCCAGCAACTGTATTTAGCAGGGCCATATTCCTACCGAATCAAAAATTTTGGAACTCCCCAAACAACAACGCCTACCCAATTAGCCACGGCAACCAATGCCTGCGCACCCGCTAATTCCCCGTCACGAATGGAAATCACCATTCCGACAATAGCACCTGGCGATACGGCTTTCATTGATTTTTATACCATTTCTTGTTGTATTGCTACTTGTAACGCGGCTTACACGCCTCGCCGTTGGGGGTATTCGGGTACTTACAGTGGCGCTTGTGCGACCACAACTTACACCCGCACGATTCAGTCGGGGCAAAGTGAAACATATTCAGCCAATACTTTTACGTTAGATTCGCCTTTGCAAATCTATGACGGTCAAACGTTTACGATGGAGGTGCTTTCAAACAGCAGTAGTATTCCTTCAAACTACAACACCGCGCCTGCCTATTTGGAATACAAATACACGATTCCCGACGGTTTTCTGTTTTCGGGAAATGCCGCCGACTTTTCGTTCATTGATGCAGGAGGGGTGACCCGAACACCCAACTTTTTCAACTATACCGCGGGAGTGCTTACGGTGCGCTTCAATGCCCCCATTAGTTTTAGCCAAACCCGTTCCCGAACCCTCATTAAACTCACCGCTAAATGCGGAACAGCAGGAAATAAGACGATTAGTTTTCAATCTCAGTTTATCACCGACCCGAGTTGTACAACGGGCTGCGGGGCTTTGCCGCCGCAGTGTTCGAGCATTGTCACTGAATTGCTGTGTCCAGGCGGTGCTTGTACGCACGGAATGAATTGGGCATTGTATGATATTCGACGCATAACAACGGGTAGCCCCGATAACAATAACGACAGCAGTCCCGATGCCACAGGAAACCTTGATTTAGCAAAATTAGACCGTTTTGTGGTCGGCGACACCCTTCGTGCCATCTACGCGGGAAGGGTAAAAACGTCGGCAACCATCCCTAGTTTTACATACGGATACGCCACGGCTTCCATCACCAATGCCGACGAAATAGCCGACGCACGTTATACCGTCCAAATTATCCGAGGAGCCAATTCTTATACTTGTACGAACCTCGCGGCAACGGTAACAGGTACAACAACTAAAGTATTTACGTACGATTTTAGCACGACTACCTTGATTTCAAGGTCATGTTTGCCCGCAGGCTTTACATTTGCCAATGGTGATTCGGTGGTGGTAACGGCTAAATACATTGCCAATAACTTAACTGCCAATTCGTCGGTAGAAGAAGTGTTGGACATTACACCTGAGTTTTATGTAGCCAATGTTGTAGCTCCAACTGCTGCTCAAAAGTACCAATGCGGAACGCGAAAAGGGCGAATGAGACACTTTGATATTTTTAACAGCACGACGACTTCAAACACCAATTTGAACGGTTGTGGCAGTTTTACGTTGGTCAACAATTTCAATTTTAGCGTTGGAACTTCAACCAGCACCACTGCGGGAGCCAATATTTTTACCAACGAATACCGCATCTTCCAAGTACCTGCTAACTCCAAAACGCTGGCTTCGCCTGCCACTTATACCATTAATAAAGTCGATATATCGTTGACTCGCTCAGTAGGTTATAACACAACGACGACCAACATTACCATCCCAAGTTCGTATTATTTTTATTCGGGAGATACCCTGATTGTCAATCTTCAACAGCTTTTTGTAAATGGGTTGTTACCATATCCCGAAGAAGGTTATTCTTTCCGCGAAACCCTCACCCTTACGCCGATTGGGGCGGCGGGCTATGTAAACTCTTCTAGTTCGATTCGGACTTTTACGCAATACCGAAATCTGCCACCACTTTCGGCTTTGACTGGGGTAACAGTGAATAGTACGACACTCAACAGCACGGTGAGTTATAATGCCCCTCGTTTGCGGCTAAGTACTTCACAACCTACGGTCAACGCAACCTCAAGTACAGTTTCTTGGGATGTGGTGGTGAGCAATACCTCCACTTTGGCCGATGCGCCGTTTCCGTGGCTCACTGTCAAGAGCAATAATGGGACGTTTATACTGACACAAGTACAAGACATTACGGGGACAGCGGTTACTATTTCTCTCAATGCGGGCGGAATTTATCAAGGAAACTCAACTATATCGCGGAACGGAAGCAGAAGGTACCGTGTCACGGGAACTACCAATTTTTGCGGAAGAGATACCATACAAGTTTTTACAAGTTGGTCATGTTTAGGGCTTTCAAGTGGTACAACTTTAGGTACAGTCCCTTTTATTTCAGATTCCTTATCGCTTTTTTATGAAGTAAAACCTTCTCAAATTTCGGCCACCATTACCAAAGCCGCTGGGCCTTTCGACATGTGTCAGCCGTTTGAAGTAGAAGTGCGTATTGTGTCGGGTCAGCCTACTTCGGTCAATAGTATTTTAGCCAACTTGGAGTTGCCGACCAACAACGGAAAGATTGGGTTGGATTACATTGCGGGGTCAGGCACGATTGAGTACCCCAAAGGAACAACAAAACGTATTTTCAGTACGACAGGAGATAACTTGATTTTGGCGGCCCAAAGTGCCCAAAATTCAACACTACCGTTTGATTTGGGCGTCATTGACCCCACCAATTTTGGCACAGGAAAAAGCCTGTCGGGGGTTGGTTCTGCTCCCAACAACGAAGCCGTTATTCGCTTTAAACTTCAACCTAATTGTGACTTATTATCTGGACAACCGTTTGGATTGCGGGTTTATGGCAAAGACCCTTGTGGCAATGCTGCATTAGGTAATTCAGAATACGTTCAAGGATTTGCGGTCAATATTCGGGGGGCTAATACCCCTTACAAAACGCAGGTAAGCCTCTCATTACCTTCCATTAATGCCTGTGCCAATGTTAATTATCCGATTGGAGTAAGCGTTTTAAATTTGGGTTTGTCAGCCACCAACGACAGCGGTTTGGTAGAAGTGCAGCTTCCTGTGGGTTATTTGCCCGTAGCGGGATCGGTGGTATGTAGTTCTAGTTTTTGTCCACCCAATTTGAACAGTTACACGGTGGTAAATTTGCCCAACGGTGGTAAATCATTGACGTGGCGAGTGGCGGCTGGAATGCCCATTGGAGGTGCCATGAATTTTACGTTCCAAGTACAGGTAAACGCCTCAACCTCTTGCAACACCGAGCAAGTGGTTGCCCAAACTTCCTTGCCATTTGACGTATTTTGTGGAACTACGCTCTGCCCCGATTTTAGGGTACTAACGGGGCTTGTTTCGGATACGATTTCGGTCAAAAAGGCCAACTTTACCTACGTTTCTCACAGTATTGCCTTTACTTGTAGCAGCGCAACGGGGCAATTTAAGTTTAAAAATACGGGTGCTCCCGTAGCCGCTGGAAATGCCACGACTGTGGAGCTTTACCAAGACAAAGACAAGAGTGGCACTTATACGGCAGGCGACGTACTGCTGCAAACCTATTCGACGACGCAAGCCATTGCCACCAACGAGATCATTACTTTAAACGGCGCTATTCCTTATTCGGAACCCATTCCGTGCCCGTTGGTGGTGTTGGTAAAAGGTTGTGCCTGTACGACTTACCAAAAGAATTTAGGAGGCGATTTTAAATACGAAAATGCGGGTGCCGATGCCATTACTTGTAGCAATGCCCCCGCCCAACTTGGTTGTAGCGCAGGCTTGGTGGGCTATACGTACGAATGGACGCCCGTAGGTGCGGCATTGTTGAGTGAATTAAGCAGCACGACTGTGGCCAACCCAACGGTAACGGTGGTCAACAACGGTACGACGCCAATCGTTCGTAAATATTTACTAAGCACCACCCACGCGAGCGGTTGCGTTACGACCGATGAGGTGCAAATCACCATTAACCCCGCACCTGTTGCCTACGACGCGACGCTCGAAAAATGTGACGACGGCGACGGTCGAGTTGATTTTACTTTGACCAATGCCAACGCCATGGTAACGGGTGGCCAGGCCAACATGCAGGTAGCCTATTTTGCGACTCGCGCCAATGCCGTTGCCAACGTAAGTCCTTTGGGAAGTACGCGTTCGGCAGTGAATGGAGATTCGGTGTTTGTACGCGTTTCAAGACTTAACGAAAACTGTTTCAGCGTTGGAAAAGTAACGTTGGTGGTCAATCCTCTACCTGCTGCTTCGGCAGCGGCGACCAATGCTACTTGTTTTGGAACAGCTACGGGAAGTGTTAATTTAACCCCAACGGGTGGAACGCCCAATTATACCTTCCTGTGGTCAAACGGAGCTACTTCTGAGGATATTAGTAACGTCGCCGCAGGAAATTATTCGGTGGTCGTAACGGATGCCAAAGGATGTACTGCCTCGACGTCTGCCACCGTTGGGCAACCTTCTCAGTTGATAGCTTCAATCGCTCGAACACCCATTTCGTGTAATGGTTTAGCCAACGGTAGTCTCAATTTGACGGTAACGGGCGGAACGCCCAATTATACCTTTGCGTGGTCAAACGGCGCAACGACCGAGGACTTATCGGGTTTATCTACAGGTGTTTACAGTGTTACGGTGCGCGATGCCAACGGATGTACGGTGACCCAAAGCGATACCATTACGCAGCCAACCGTTCTGCAATTGTCAACGACGCAAGTAAACGTAAAATGCCACGGAGCTGCGACGGGACAAATTGATTTGACCGTCACGGGAGGAACTGCACCTTACACTTACCAATGGAGCAACAGTGCGACAACCCAAGACGTAACGGGTTTGTCAGTAGCTACTTACACCGTAACCGTAACCGATAAAAATGGTTGCCAGCAATCGACCCAAGTAAGTATCACCCAGCCTCCAGCTTTGGCAAGTAGTATGGCGGTGACCAACGTAAAATGTTACAACGAAAACACGGGTGCCATCGACCTGACCGTCACAGGAGGCACAGAACCTTATACCTATGTGTGGGATTCGGGGCAAACGTCGCAAGACATCATAAGCCTAAAAGCGGGTACGTACCGAGTGACCATTACGGACGCCAACGGATGCGTAAAACGTGATTCGGCCACTGTGACTCAAGCGCCCTCTTTCTTTATTTTTGGAAGCCAAACCAACGTAAAATGCTTCGGGGAAGCCACAGGAACCATTACGCTTGATGCTGTTGACGGCGCGACTCCGCCTTATACTTATTCGTGGAGCAATGGGGCTACAACGCGCAACTTGACCAATTTGGTAGCGGGAGAATACACTGTAACGGTGACCGATGCCAATGGTTGTACGGTCAAAGGAAGTAACCAAATAAGCCAACCAGCGGAGTTAGTGGTGGGGGTTACTTCCAACGATGTTACCTGTCCGAACGGTTCTTCAGGAACGCTTGTTTCGTCGGTATCGGGAGGGGTAAAGCCGTATCGATATGAATGGAAAGATGCCAGTAATGTGGTGATTGCAACCACACCAAACGTCTATGGTTTGCCCGTTGGAAGCTATACCCTTACGGTAATTGATTCAAATAATTGTGTAAAACAAACGGCCTCAACGACCATCAGTCAGCCACCATCTTTATCAGCCCAATACGAAACTACTCCTGTGTCGTGTTCCAATGGGAACAACGGTACCATTACTGTCAATGCCAGTGGCGGAACGGGCGCGCTTACTTACACGTGGTCAGACGGAGGAACAGGAGCAACCCGTATGGGCTTAGTGGCTGGAAAATACTCCGTAGAAATTTCGGATGCCAATGGCTGTAAAATAATGGTCACGGACATTGAGATTACCCAACCTTCGGTGCTTGCGGCGTCAGGCGTTGGCATTGCTACCAAATGTTACCAAGGTGCCGATGGACGCATTGACTTGACCGTCACGGGAGGAACGCAGCCTTATACTTTTGGGTGGTCAAATGGGAGTAGTATCGAAGACCCGCAAAACCTAGCTGCGGGAACTTACAATGTATTGGTACAAGACAACAAAGGTTGTACTGTAACGGCATCTGTGACGGTTTCGGAGCCTACACCTTTGGACGTCACGATTCTTCCCCAAAATGCTACTTGTGCGGGAAGCAGTACTGGACAAGCCAACCTAACCGTGACGGGCGGGACGGGGCCTTATACGTATTTGTGGTCAAACAATGCCACCACCGAAGACGTAACGGGCCTAGCAGCAGGCGTTTATACGGTAAATATAACCGATGCCAATGGCTGTAAAACCAACGGACAAACGACCATTGCACAATCTGATTCCCTCAAAGCGTTGGCCACGACCGAACGCGTAAGTTGTTACAATGGCAATGATGGCAAAGTGGATTTGACCGTTCAAGGTGGAACGTCGCCTTACACGTATCTTTGGTCGTCGGGTGCAACGTCGCAAGACTTGACGGGCGTAAAAGCAGGTTCGTATTTGGTGGTAGTGAAAGATGCCAACCAGTGCGAAACTACATTGTCGGTGTCGGTAACTCAGCCTGATTCGTTGCACATTTCGTTTACCAAAACGGATGCCCAGTGTCGCAGTAAAAACGACGGAAAAATTTCGGTGTCGGTGACAGGTGGCGTAGAGCCGTACCAATACGCGTGGTCAAACGGAGCGACAACTGCCCAAGTTCAAAACTTGGAAGCAGGTTCTTATACCGTTACTGTCACGGATTCTAATCTTTGCCAAAAACAACTGACTATTACCATCATTGAACCTGATTCGTTAAAAATTGAAACGCTGTTGACGGCGGTAAAATGTTACGGAGGAGCCGACGGCAAAATCGACGTGAGTGTCTTTGGAGGAACGCAACCTTACACTTATGCGTGGTCAAACGGAGCTACTTCTCAGGATATTTTGGCTACCAAAGCAGGAAATTATACCGTGACCGTCACCGATGCGCAAGGCTGTGAAAAAGGAGTAAATGTGACCCTGACGCAGCCCGATTCGTTACAAATTTCGGCAGTGGTGCAGAATGTTAATTGTAAAAATGGTACTGACGGTAAAATCAATTTGACCATTACGGG
Organism: Runella sp. SP2; assembly: GCF_003711225.1. NCBI lineage: Bacteria > Pseudomonadati > Bacteroidota > Cytophagia > Cytophagales > Spirosomataceae > Runella > Runella sp. SP2. The sequence goes on from NZ_CP031030.1 coordinate 816,016, forward strand.
AGGCACGACGCCTTATCAATACATTTGGTCAAATGGAAAAACGACCAAAGACATCGAATCGCTGGCTGTGGGTACTTATTCGGTAACGGTGCAAGATGCCAACGGTTGCAGTGCCGTTTTCCAAACGACTTTAACCGAACCTGATTCCTTGATAGTGACTTACCAAGCCGCCCCAATTTTATGTAAAGGAGCGACCACCGACGTCAACGTAAGTGTGCGCGGAGGAAAAGCACCTTATACGTACCAATGGGCGCACGGAATGACGGTAGAAGACTTACTTGCGGCCAAAGCAGGAACGTATTCGCTGACGGTGACTGACTCCAATTTGTGCGTAAAAACGTTGGAGTTTGTTCTTATTGAACCCGATTCGCTCAAGTTATCGGCCACCGCCCAAAACGTAAATTGCAAAAGCGGCGCAACGGGAAGTATTGATTTGTCGGTGACGGGTGGCACGATGCCTTACAGTTATGAGTGGTCAAATGGGGCTGTAGTTCAAGACCTTGCTAACCTCAGCGCGGGCTCTTATAAAGTCAAAGTGAAAGATGCCAACGGTTGTTCGGACAGCCTGACAGTGGTTGTTTCGGAGCCTGACCCGTTAAAAGCAACCTATGCTTCCAGCGATGTCAAATGCAAAAGCGATAACACGGGGCGCATCGACGTTACGGTGACGGGCGGGACAGAACCGTACAGTTATGATTGGTCAAACGGAGCGGTGAGTCAGGACATTACGAGCCTTTCGGGGGGAGTTTATACCCTGACGGTTACTGATAAAAATGGTTGTAGTACCGACCTGCGCGTGGTGATTGGTGAGCCAGATTCGTTGAAGCTGTCGCTCTCTCCCGAAAATGTAACCTGCAAAGGGTTGAGTTCAGGGACAATTTTATCGACCGTTTCGGGCGGGACAAAACCCTATCAATATTCATGGTCAAATGGTTCTACCTTGCCCAACGTCTATGGACTGCCCGCAGGAACTTATACCTTGACCGTCGTGGATAGCAACAACTGCGTAGTTTCAGCGTCCGCAACTCTGGCCGAACCTGCCGAATTAGCTCCTAACGCCGAAATTAAGCAAGTTTCGTGTTTGGGCGGAAGCGATGGTAGCATTGATTTTAACGTTCAAGGAGGAACGGGAACTTATACCTATTCTTGGTCAAATGGGGCAACGACCCAAGACATTGCGAACTTGAAAGCGGGTGTTTATCGCCTAACGGTGAAAGACGAAAACAATTGCTCGATTGATATTGATTTCACCATCACCCAGCCTAATAATCCACTTTCGTTGACCTTAACACCTACTGCGCCTACCTGCCACGATGGCGAAAACGGTAAAGTAACGTTGACAATTGCGGGGGGAACCACTCCTTACAAGGTACGCTGGTCAAACGGTGCTGAAATGTGGGACATTGCGGATTTAAAGAGTGGTTGGTATAAAGTAGTGGTTTCGGACGCCAACGGATGTACGACCACCGACAGTGTTCAACTGGCAAATCCTGCTTTATTGTCGTTGGTGGCCAAAGGCGATACCGTTTGCGAAGGTGATACGGTGAAACTTTCGGCTACTTATGACCCAACGGCACAAATTAGCTGGACGGGCCCCGTGGGATATGCGTCGGGCAATCCTAACCCGATGATTATTAATTCGCAATTGTACCAAGCAGGAATTTATGTAGCAACCGTTACTAAAGGGGAATGTTTCCGTACTGATACGGTTCAAGTGGTAATTCACCAGCGCCCGTCGGTGATGGTGATTTATGCGGGCTGCATTCCCAATTCGTACGAAATACGGGTACAGGTTTCACCCAATACGCAATTCTCCTCCGACGAAGGAACGGTCACTTACGAGGGCGACAATAAATATTACATTCGTAACATTCCAAACAATAAAATAGCCACGTTTACGGCCACTAATCAGGCAGGATGTTCGATGTCTCAGAAAGTGGATCGTACCATTTGTGATGCTAATCAACCAAGTCCATGCACCAACAATCCTGCGGGACCTAACGCGGTTATTTGCGAACCCACCGAAACACATCCATTGCCAAAACCAACCAATAGCCGTTATTGGATTGCATCGGCGTCGAATCCAAGTTCGGCCTTTGCAGATACTACGGGCTTAGTGACGGGCATGACTGCCAATGGACTATATCGCTTTATTTTGGTTTCACCGCTAGATAACTGTACCGACACCGTAAGCATCACACGCAACGCATTACCTACGTACCAGTTGGTGGCCTCTTCGCCGCAATGTGCGGATGACAGTGTGGCAGCGAAAGGATTTATTCAGTTGAAAAACTTCGCAGCTACTTCGCAGTACGGGTTGACAGTTGGCAATGTATATGATGTCAACCAAACGCCTGCGCCAATCCCTGCCGATGGTTTGATATTGAAAAATGCGGGCAGCGCTACGACTGATATGACCTACACGCTGAGGGTTTATTCAGAAACGGGCTGTTTTGTAGAAGAAAAGATTGTATTGAAAAAAGCCCCCGAACCGTTGGTGTTGGTATTAACCCCGCAGACAGTAAACTGTACGACGCCTCAATCGGGAGCTATCAACTTAGAAGTGTCGGGTGGAACTTCACCGTATAGTTATGTATGGTCAAATGGCGCGATTACGCAAGATTTGGTTTCTATTGCCAAAGGAAAATACAGCGTAACAGTGACTGATGCCAACGGCTGTGTCGGAAAAGATAGCGTCGAGGTAACAGGCCCCTCGCTGCCGACGGTGGTTGCCGTAGGTGACAGTGTATGTGTGGGTGAAACCATTCAATTGCTGGCCACGGTGAGCGACGGTGCGGTTATCAGCTGGACAGGCCCTGCAAATTTTACGGCATCCATAGCAAACCCAACGCGCCTCAATGCGCAGCTAACGCAGGCAGGGAAATACATTGTCAAAGTAACGGATGGCTATTGTGAACAAAGCGATACGGTGGAGGTTGTGGTAAATGAATTGCCATCTTTGACGGTAGAATCGACGCAGTGTTCGTTGACGAGTTATTCGGTTCGGGTGAAAATAACTCCGCAAAGTACCTTACAATCGAGTTTGGGAACGGTGACTTCAGAAGGAAATAATACCTATTTGGTTTCTAACATTCCGATTGCTCAAACGGCGAGTTTGACGGTGAAATCGGCAAGCGGTTGTACGTTTGTCAAGCAAGTGGATCGTACTTTGTGCGATGCTAATCCACCGCAGCAATGCGTTGATAACCCAGCAGGCCCGAACGTGACGATGTGTGAGCCTACGTTGACCTACAATTTACCCAAAGCTACCAACGGCCGCGTGTGGAGTGTGGTGGGTGGTAATCCGTCGTTTACCACAATTGACAGCACTGGTTTGGTGAAAGGGTTGAACAAAACAGGTACGTACCGATTTGTCTTAACCTCAACGCTTGAAAATTGTGTGGATACGGTAAGCATCACGCGGTTGGCTGCGCCGACATTTGGTGTCTTGTTGTCTCCTCCGACTTGTGCGGGCGATAGCGCGAAAAAGGATGGCTATTTACAAATTACAGGCTTTGACCCAACGACTACGTTCGGACTTACAGTGGGTACAACCTACGACGAAACCGTTGTTCAGCAGCCGATTCCTGCGAACGGAAGGTTGATGGAAGCCATTGCCAATCCAACAGCGGCAGTGACTTACGTGATTCGAGTAATGACGACAAACGGCTGTTTCACTGAAAAGAAAGTAGTTTTGCAGCCAGTAAACTGTGAATGTCCTGAAATACCTTGCGTGCCGTTACAAATGCAACGGAAGCGGAGGAAATAAGCTACCTTCCCGAAAGTTTCTAAAATTTAACATCCCGAAAGTTTTAGAACTTTCGGGATGTTTTTTCGGGAGGTTGGTTGATTTACTTCTCAATTACAATATCATACTTCTCCAACAACCCCGCCACACCCAACAGCGAGAATTTCGCTTTTTTGATTTTGTTGGTTTCGGGGTTAATCACGTAGTTGTACGACGACCGAAAATCGGCTTTTTCAAGCAAAGTACGGTCAAAACTGGCAAGCTCAAGGTTGCAATTGTTGAAAACCGCCTGAGTCAAATCACATTCTACAAAATCAACCCCTTGGAGTTGGGTATCTTTAAAGTGCGTTTTTTTGATTTTTGTCCGAAAAAACGAGGAGTGATTGAGTTGGCAGCCTTCAAAAGAGAACGAAAGACCAAAGCCATTGCAATTGTCGAATCGTAGTCCCAAAAGTTTACAATCTTTAAAAATCACCCCATTCAAGGTCGTATTTTTCAGATTTACCATGCTCAAGTTGCAACCTCTAAATTCGCAGTCGATGAATTTTATACTTGATAAATCGCTGTCCGAAAAAAGGCAATTTTGAAACACACAGCTTTCGTATTCACCTTTGGGAAGGGGTGTTTCGGTGAAGTTTTGTTTATCAAACAATTGGTCTTGAACGTAACTTTCTTGCATAATGAGGCAGACTTTTCAAGTTTTTGCCCCAAAAATAGACTAAAATCGTGTGCCAAAACAATATTCTTATCTGTGACAGACATCCCTGTCAATCTGTGGGCAAAAGAAGTTGGAACTCAAATGGGAACTTTACTGCTTGTATCCAACTTAATTTAACATACGGTTCAACGTGTCAAAGCAGTGATGCAAAGAACCATCAAGAAACGTCCTTGCTAAACGTGAAAAATAATCTTTCTCCTTCTTCCTCAGGCTTACTTAGTATGTTGTTTGCGGCATTTTGCTTCTCGGTTTCGGGGGCTTGTACGCGGGTGTTAGGCAAACACATTAGCTCCGTCGAACTGGTTTTTTTTCGGAATATTATCGGCGTTCTTTTTGTGTTGTTTAGCGTTTTGCAACGGCCGTTGGTACAGACTGGAGGAAGGTTAGGATTGCTTGTTTTTAGAGGAATTATCGGAACCTTGGCACTCTATTTATTCTTCTTTGCCGTGACCAAAATCGGCTTGGCCGAAGCCATTACCTACCAGCAATCGTACCCCGTCTTTTTGGCGCTAATTGGCGTGTTGTTCTTAAAAGAAAAACTTTCAATACCCGTTTGGTGGGCTATTTTTATCGGATTTTCGGGTATTTGCTTCATTTTTTTGCCGCAGTTTCACACCGATTTTTTGAGCCTCAAACACCACGCCCTTGGCCTCACCAATGCCATCATGACGGCCTTGGCATACATGAGTATTGCGCAGTTGGCAGGGTATTACGACTCCCGCAGCATTGTGCTGTCGTTTATGCTTTCAGGGATTTTGATGCCGATGCTTTCACTCGGATTGGGTGAAATGGTGGATGCTCCCGAATGGTCGTTCCTCATTGCAAAATACGTGCAACCTGCGGGTACCGATTGGCTGTGGATTGCGTTGTTGGCGATTTCGGCTTTGTTGGGACAAATCTTTTTGACCAAAGCCTTTACGTATGGTAAATCGGCGGAAGTGGCAGCTATTGGTTATTCCAACATCGTTTTCTCGGTTATCTTCGGCATTTTTCTTGGCGACGCGCTACCTGCCACTCTGAGCTGGTTTGGGATTGTATTAATTATCGTTTCGGGGATATTGATTGCCTTTCAGAAAGGGAAAAAAGAGGCACGCTAAAATTTACCTCAGTAATGGTTTTGCTTGTAACGCCTGTACCAACGAAGCCACCGCAAGTAGCCCATACAACGCTGCGATAACGACTGTAGCTTTGGTGTTTTTGAGCAAATAAAAAGAAAGGATGGGAAGTACTTGCAAGGCGTGCATCCCAATAAAATGAGCAACGCGCAGGTCGCCGACGGTTTTACTCCACCCCAATACAAACAAATTGGAATTGTCGTTGTAAGCACCCACACTGTGGTTGAGGCGCGAACCCATTGCAAAGCCCTCAAACGCAAAAATCACAAACAAAAGAATCCCCAACCGAATGGCCCATAGATAGTGAAGTGGGAGGGTAGGAAACTCCTGCTGCAAGAATAACCACCCAATGTAAGCCGTGTAAACGGTGGTGGCACTGGCAGCGATGGCCATCAATCCGTACAGAAATGAATAAAACGGGCTGCTTACATTGTAATGCGACAACTGACCCTTGCTGGCCTGAAAGGCAATATAGAAGAGTTCAAAACCAAGCAATAAAACAGTAGTCCAGTTGAAAAGCGATAAGTTAAACTTCGGTAAATAGTAACAATACCAAGCCATCGTCCATGCGTACGCTCCAATGGATAATGCGAACTTCAAAGGTTTGTTCCAAGCGTTTACCTTAAAAACTTGCACCGTTGTCACTTGACTAAGGACCAAAAAAGCCAACGCCAGTAGGTTGCAGATTAAGCCAAAGTAAAAGAGCGTTTCGTTGCGAGATTTGAGTTCAGTAAGGAAGTTCATTGGATTGAAGATTGTGTTTCCAATGTCAAAAATACCGCATTTGCCAACTTTAGGGACGTCAATACGGGTTCAACCAGCAGATGCAGTCGGGGAAATGTATTTTTAGGCCGTTGAAACGTGGTTGCTTACGGGTGATTCGTCTCTTTTTTAATAGAAACGACGGGCAGATGAATACGGTATTTTTGGGCAATGATTCGGACAAAAATTACTACAACTGCGGCGATGAGTTGGGTAAAACTGGTAGAAAAACCCACTTGAAGTCCCGCATAATAGACCAATCCACCCGCAACGCAGGCCAAGGCGTAAATGTCTTTGCGCAGCAAAAGGGGCACTTCGTTGAGCAACACATCGCGAATAACGCCACCAATCGACCCCGTGACGGTTCCCATGACGATGCATACCCAAAATGGCAAGTCCATGGCAAGGCTTTTACTAATCCCCACCGTAGTAAACAGCCCCAAGCCAATGGCATCGAACAAAAACAATGCCCGTTGCCACTTGAAAATGCGGTCTTTGAACAAAAGTGCCGCCACCAACGCCACGCCTGTCATAATAAAATAGTGACTCTGCTGCATCCAAAATGGCCGAATGTCAAGCAACACATCCCTGACTGTACCACCCCCAATGGCTGTAACTAGCCCAATCAGGTACGCCCCAAACCAATCCACTTTTTTGTTGGAAGCAAGTTCGATGCCACTGAGGGCAAAAACAAACGTGCCAATAAGGTCGATGGAGGTGAGGAGAAGCGTGTTGGGGGGGAGCATTTTTTTAGTGTCGAGTGGTAGAGTGCAGAATGGCGTGTTGTGCTGAGGGTTGCTAAACTGTGTTGAGGGTTGCTCACAACCCGATTCGAGTTGTGCTGAGGGTTGCTCACAACCCGATTCTAACGCACTAAAGTATTCCTTTTTCTAACTCTCTCAAATAAATAAAATCGGGGGATTTTACGCCTGCTTCTTTTCGGATTTGTACCAATTTAGGCGATTCAAAAAAGGCTTTGGCGTTTTCTAGGCTATTCCAAACCGAGAAGTGGACGATTTTATTGGCGTCGTTTTCGTACTTTAAGACTTGGTACGATTGCTCGCCTGCTTCTTTTCGGATACCTGCGGCTTGGTCAAAAATGGCCTTCCAAGCATCGTAGTCGGCTACTTCGTGAATGATTAGAACGTATTCCATGAGGTTGCATTGGGTTGAGTCGATGTTCAAAAGTACGGCTGTTTTTTAGATAGATTGATTTTTTTGACAAAAAATCTACCGATTACTATCAAATCGAGACGGCTTGCGTCGATGCTACAAATGCTGGCTTCCAATAGGCCCATGTGTCGGCTTATTTTGCCTTCTTCCACCAAAAAATCGTTCTTGTTGAAATGCCGCAATTCAAAAGCTTTGAGAATTTTTTCAAGGTCTTCCCCCGAAAAACCAAGTGACTCGAAATAGAATTGTACTTTTCGCATAACTTAAATTTAATGGGGGAAGTGGTGAATCAGTATCCGTAATTTTCTTTTAATTTTCTCATCAAAAGCCGCACGCCTTGTTGGGTATCGGGGCTGAAAGAGTTGGTGAAAATAAGGTAAGCTTTGTTTTTTAGTCGGTCGATGTGGGCAATGGTATAGTACGTGCCGACCGTGCCCGAGTGGGTCGAAAGTTCGTGGCCGTTTTCGTAAATGTTGTACCAGCCGAGGGAGTAGTTTTTAATACCCTTGTGAATAAACTGATAGGTGGCAGGAGCGAGGTAGTTTTTTTGCTCACTTAGTCCTTGTAAATTGAGTTGGATAAACTTGACGTAATCGGTCAGACGCATATTGATGTCTCCCGCAGGTTCCGTATAGTCCAAATGGTAATCGAAAGTGGAGGGAATGGGCTGCAATTTGCCGTTTTCAAAACTATGTCCCCACGTATCTTTATGCTTCTGATTTTCGGGCCAAGACAATTGGACGTTTAGTTTGAGTTTTTTGTTCAACTCTTCCTCCACCAACTGCTCCCAACTTTTGGCGGTTACTTTCTCCAGCATCAGGGTCGCTAGGGTATAACCTGCATTGGAATAAATAAAGGGCGTTTTTTCGTCTATTTTGACGGGGTCGATGGTGAGTACAAACGCCCCAAACTGTTTCCTCTTCTGTGGATTTGTCCCCTTAAAAGCAGGGATTTCGGGGTCATTTTCCCCCTGAAAAGGCGCAACCCCTGCTTTGTGCGAAAGTAAATCCTGTAAAGTAATAGTGGCGTAGGCAGTTTTGCTTTTCTTTTTCCACTCGGGAAATACCTCAAAAAACTTCGTTGTCCATTTTAGCTTGCCTTTTTCTACATACTTGGCAATGATAAAAGCCGTCATGGCCTTGGTGTTGGAGCCAATATGGAAGCGGTCGTTGAGGGTGGCCGTGTCGGGTAGTGCGATGGAGTGCCTTCCCAAAGCCGCGATTTCTAAGGTAGAATTAGCATCGACGACCGCATAGTTAATTTCAGGAATGTGGTATGTTTTGCGGATTGAATCGGCAAAGGAAACCGTTTTTTGAGCCAAGCCACAAGTGGCATTTAGCAAAAAGAAGGCAGCGATTGCAATTTTCATTTTGGTTCTGTCGGCTATTTTCTGTTCCACATTGCAAGTTACGGACGAATGATTAAAAATTATACCCAAAATGAAACCCTGGTTCTCCCCAAACAAATTTCGACCATTTATCATCCAACTGTTTGAATCCATCAGGTAACGTTGTGTGATAAGCACGGTGGGTAATGGCAATGGAGGGTTGAATAAAAAACTTATCCTTGAAAAGTTTGATGTGATAACCAACGCGGTAGGTGTTGAAAATCTGAAAGCCATTGTCAATTTTTTTGCCGTCATTATTCACAAATTTTTGCAATGTTGGCATGACATTCAGTTCGGCGTATAACCCTTTCCAAAAAAAACGTTGGTAAGCCACCGAAACGCCATATTCACGGACATACCCTGGGAATTTTTCTTCTGGTTTTCCGTAGGCTTTGTTTAAAAAGGGGTGAATGCCATTCGGCCAAGCATATTTCCATGTTTTTGGTTCTAAGGTAATTACATCTTTTCCCGTAATACGATAACCAATGTTGAGTTGGGCAAAATTGGGAGGATTGGTCGTGGCTAAATTGCCCAATAAAAATACCGTACTACCAACAAACCACTTTTTATAGGTGTTTTCTTGGTTGGCATATTGTGCCTTTACCTGTGAACAAATTACCAGCACCAAAGCAAGCCCAATCCATAAATTTTTCTTTTGCATGTCTGTTTTCATTAATGTTAAACGATGCTGCAAAAGTAGATAGAGGGGTTGCCTAACCTCGTTCACTTAAGTTAAGAAACGTACCTTAGCTTTTGTCTTTTTCCGTAATTCTGGCTCGTAGTCTGCTCAACGATTGGGGTTTGATGCCCAAATAGCTGGCTAATTGGTGTTGGGGTACCCGCTGAATCAAATCGGGTCTTTTATGGAGTAAGTTCAGGTAGCGTTGTTCGGGGGAAGAAGTTTTGAACTCGTCAAAGTCTATACGTTGTTTCGCCAACAATTCTTCCGATAGCATCCGACACATGATTTCAAACTTGGGAAACTTGCTGTTGACTTCTACTTCCATGTCCGAATTTGAAACGGTAATTATACTGTCTTCTACGCAACTGACGTAATAGTCGGACGGCATTTTGTTTATCACACAAGGGGGCGTCAAGGCTTCCATTTCGGTGTAGAAAGCAGTGGTTTTTTCTTCCCCGTCCAAAATATAATAGCTTCTAATACAGCCTTTGAGTACGAAGTAGCTCTCTTTCGATTTTTGTCCTTCTTTGAGTAAAATCGTCCCTTTCTTAACGGTGCGAAATAGGTCTAATGAAAGCAGGATGTTCTTCTCATCTTCGGTCAGGGTGATGTATTTTGAAATGAAGTCAAAAAGGGTGTTTTTCATGGTTTTGCTGTTGCTATTGTTGGTTATGCTTGGTGCAAAGGCGTTGCATTTATCCATTCAGTGACAATCTCTATCAATTCTGATTTTCCATTTTCGATGTCCTCCAGGGTTTTGAAAGTGATAATTGCGCGGTCATTTCCTTTCCAAACCAACCTCTTACTTTTATTCGCAATTAGTTTGTCTTCGGGTTGCGCTTGTTTGCTTACACCTCTATGAAAAATCAATTGTACTTGTTTCGTGGGAGGTTGAATTTTCATTGTAATTCTATCCGCATTGCCAACGCAGTAGTTGGGGCCGTTCCATTTGATATTTTCTGTTAAATCTGGATTTGCAGATAAAAGGTAATTTCTTAATTCCTCTATTTCTTTTCTAAACGGATGATTTTGCTCGTCCAAGAACTTTGTTACCTCTGTATTTTTCATTTTTTAAAAGCCTTATCTCTTACAGAATACGCTAAGGTAGTTTAATTTCATTACTTTCCGATAGCGCGAGTGTTCCACTGGTGCTGACTATTCCAAGGCTTCGAGCCTAGGCTGACAATCGAAAGGTTTATAAAGGCCATGTGTGGGATGCACGCGGTATCGGAGGTTGGGGTCACTCACTGCCAAGCTGGCCGCTTCTTGCTCCAGAGGAGCTAAATCTTCGTAGAAATAAATAATTGTCCTTCCCTAAAGCCCCGTTGGGGCGGCCGACGTTCGGTGACCTCTTTCACCAAGCGTCGGCCACTTGGATAGGGCTTTAGGGGAGGGGTTTATTATTTTTCTACTACAAAGGTTTTGCCTCTCCGAGGCGTTTAACCTATTAAAATAGAAAACTTGCCATAAGTATCAAAAAAGCTTTGTAATGTATTTATAGTGAGATGTTTGTCGATTGAGAAGTAGCGACGAATAAACTCAAAATGCGTAGCCCTTCTCCCGCTCGCCCCAACCAGCAAGCTCTCCCTTTTAAGGTGTGCCCGCCCCGATAATCTGTCGGGGCGGACAAAGAAGAGTTATTGTTTTTTTCGTAGTGTATTCACTTGGATGTGTGGCCAGCGCGTAGTACCGCCGTCGGTTCCAAAATGAAATTCAAAAAACTGGATTTGCTCGTATTGTAATTGCAACACCTCCTCGCCGTTTTCAATAATCTTTTCAATCCACATACGAAAGTTCATTTCGGTGGTAGGAGTAAATCTGTTGATAAAAGGAGTATTGAGAATTCCGCCTTCAGGCCCACCCTGTTCTCTGGAAGTCAGTTCAATTAAACTGTATTCTTTGAATTTTTGTCCTTTGATGGCGTCGCGTAACCGTAAATCAGGCCGAACAGAATAGGGGTAAAATTCACTTGCCAATATACGTTGCGTGTAGGTTCGGTTTCCGCTAGGGTCTTGGTCTGGCATACTTGTGTCATGCACCCATGCAGGAGCAGGTTCATCAAGGTTAATGGGAGTGTCAGGCGTAGTTCCTGCACCACCCATACTTTGAGAAATGGCAAGGTGATTGAAGTCCCATGTTGCAGTACCTTCAGGAAAAACAGGAGATGTACCATCATAATTTTCGGAGTGGGTTCCTAATAATAAAATGGTACTTCCGTGCGGAATCGTTCCACTGCGAGAGATACTGTAGGCTGAGACGTAGTTGGGGCCTTCGGCTCCTGCCCCTGCGGCAAGTTCAGGAAAGCCAATGTCGGTCATAATAGATTCATTATCAGCTGGATGATTGTAAATGTCATTCAGACGAAGGTACATACCGTTTTCTTCGTGAAGCCCTTTTCCTGTCAAATCTTTGATGCTTTGTTCGTACTTGACTGCTGCGCAAAATTGTTCATTGGCTCCTCCTCGATTCCGAACCATGCCAGGCACCAACGTGAATGTAAGTTCTTCGGTGTACTCTTGGATTAGAAAATGAAACTTACCAGGAATCATTTCGGAGCTTGTACCAGGTGAGGGCATACATATTGTGAATAATCCCCATCCAGTGGTGTTGTTATCTGGATTGTGGTTGACCCATGTTCCTTCGAGTGCTTTAAGTACTCCATAATCGGCGTCTTCATCCACCACTTTTGGTGAAAATTTTTTGATGTCTGACATTTTTTTAGGGTTTAAGAAATATAAAATTGATTGAGTAAATTCCAGTGTGAGTTCCCTACCAATGCTACAGTTCGGGGCTAATAAACGGATATTGGGTATCGTCCACGATGGGATGAACATCAAAAAAGTCGTTCAGAACTGACTCCGCCGTGCAGTAGGCTCCCTCCACCCACGCTTGGTCGTTGGAGTAGGCTTCGCCAACGATGTAGATGTTCAAATCTTTGTTTACAAGTTGGGAGGGCTTACGGATTTTTCGTTGTACGTCATTGATGTCATAATGAGCCGCCCAGGCATGATAACCTGCGTTGAAAGGAGGAAGCGACCAGTCCATATAGCGTGCTTCCAAGGGCTCAGGGACAAGCGTGTAGTCTGAACCTGGGCCAAAATGTATCTCGGCGAGTTGCTTTCGAAGCATTGTAATCATGTTATTTGGGCATTTTTTAGGACCTTGAAGAGGCTGAATATTATCGATACTCGGGATAGTACGGTCTTCGTCGGTATTCAGTTCTAGTTCTTTCCAAAAATCAGTAAACATTTCGTCGTCATAGCTTGCCAAAATCCCATAGATTGGTTTTTGCGTTTTATCGAGGGCATTATTGCCAAAATAAACCACCATTCGTATCGGCGTATCTGTCACACTTGGGCCAATCGAATTAGGCTTGCCTTGTTGCTCTAGTCGTGGTTTGTATTTGGCATTCATCCACCATTCGCAGTCAAAAAATAACCCCACTTTGTAGGAAGGTTGTACAATGGCTGCTTCCAAGTAGTTTTGAACCGATGCTTGATTGAGCACGTCATAGGTACCTTTGGGGGCATGGTGGTAACGCGTAGCCTGAGCGACCAATTCGATGGAGTGGCGAGGCATGGCTAACCAAGCGGCATCTGTCTCTTCTACGGCATTTGAAAGCCAAGGCGATTCTCTTGACGCAATTTTAAATCGCACTTTGTTGGTGGTTTCGTCAGCCAAAATGGAATGGAGGCGCGTATTTGGTGTGTACCTAAAATCAATTCCTTTGTCGCGTGCCAGTTGGACAATCGAATTGAACAACGCATTGAACATCATCGAAAAACCGTGGGTTAACGTTTTGTATTCGGTGCCTGGCATAAATTCATCGTTGGCCTCAAAGGCGACGGAAGAATTCCAGTTAATGACGTTGGACGAATACCCGTTTCCATCTGCGGCATAATCATAGCCTTCGTTGGTTAGTTGGTCATACATGATATTCCAATAGCCGATGTTTCTGACTAAATCGCCATTCTTAAAAACCGAATTTGTATCGGTGTCGTACTTCAATCGTCCGTATTTGTTGAACTCAAGCCAATCGAGGCGAGTCTTTGGGTAATCTTGGGTAATGGCCAATTTCCCAACCTCGTTCATTCCGTAGAAAGGAGTTTGGGCAGCTCCACCATTAGGGATATTGTAAGGAGCAGGATTGCTTGCGCTAATCTCACTGCTGTACATGTTTTTGTGCCTGAGGTAATAAAGTGGGTCAGCAGATTCGTCGAACTCCACCGAATACTGGTCGAGGTTTAGCAGTTCAATTACCTTTGACACCACTTTATGGCCCGATTGTGTTGTTTCGTTCCACTGAGAATAGCGCATTCCTCCCAATTCTAAATAAGAGGCTTCGGGGTCGTTGTTGAAATGCCAAGTACAGATGCGAGCCCCTGCGGCTCTAGTGCCCCTGTGCTCATCATTGAAGTCATATTGCCCCCAATCATAAAGCTCCACCACATCTCCCTCGTGCAGTTGTTTTAATTTTCCTTTTTCTGTCGTTGTTTCACCGTTTAGCAAGCGCCAAATGGTGTAAAGGCCAGAGGCGCCCGCGCCAAAGATGGAGTACTTTTTCATGTGTGTTGGGTTTAGATGTTTTTGAGGTGTTTATCGGTTAATTTAAAGTGACTGATGTCGTATTCCGTTGTTTGGTTCAGCGTCAAATCGCTTAGTATTTTTCCCATCAGTGGAATAAATTTTCCTGCCCAACCCGTGGCATAAAGCACTATGTTTTGGTGGTTTGGAACGAAGCTGGGCGCAAAATCGACAATCAATTCTTTGGAGGCATTGTTGCTCAAGGCCATAAAACAAGTGGAGGTATGATACGGACGTGGGTCAATGCCTGTCATGTGGTTTTTAACCCACTCCGACGTTAAGGCCAACTCTTCTTTATTGGGAATAGAGGTTCGCTGAGAGGGGTCGGTGAGCGGATTAATGACAAAATCGGGGGCGACTCGGATGTAACCAGGGTAATCCCAATCTACCGCAGGAAATCCGTAAAACTCGTTTCCATCTTTTCCTTTGGGTGGTTGGAACACAAACCACGTAGGATAGTTGATAGAGGGATCCGTCAGTTTAAAATAAGCAGATGACATGTTCCAATAGGTCACATTCAAGTAAATGCGCAGGAGGCTCGTTACCTCATCGACGTATGGCCCAGGTACTAAAACCAGTTTCTTTGAAGTGTAGGTGGTGTTTCCTACGGTAACTTGAATGTCTTGGTTCGCTGATGAAGTGATTTTATCTACTTTTGAATGCTCTTTCAATGAGATAAATGGAGACGTAGCACACAAACTGTGAAGGGTTTCAACCGTATTTTTTAAATTAATACTAGCTCCATCTTTTTGAAATAATCCCTCGTACGTAGAAGGTAAATTCTTAAAGTGGTATTTGTTTTGAATGTCAGTAGCATTCAATTTAGTGTAAGGAATCTGTTGATTGGTTAAGGCTTGTTCTGCTAGTTTTATATTCCCTTCGGTGGTTTGTACATCGGGGTCTCCAAACCATAACGTCCCTACTTTTTTCATCAACTCCAATTTGGTTTGGCTCTGGAGGTCTTCCCAATAGGGTTCACTTTGAACCACCAATTTTACCATGTACTCTTCTGGGTAGGGTATTCTGAATTGCCGAGTAAACCCCGCAGAACTTCCCAGTTGGTTCTGAAAAGTAAACCGTTCAAGCACAAGTGTTTTTACCTTTTCTTTGCTTAATTGATAAGCCGTGGATAGCCCCATCGAACCTCCACCTACTATGATTACATCGTAGTTATTCATTGGAATAAATTGAAAAAAGATGATTGAAGAAACACTATTCAGGGCAACAAACTGTACCTCTGATTTCTCCGAAAACGCAGCTACCCTTTCCCCATGTTTTGCCTAATGACAAAGGAGTTGTTGTCGGGGTCGCAGAAGAAAAAGAAGAGGTCAATGAAGCCTTCGTCGGAAGTGTTGGAAATGATGTATTTGTCATCGCCTTCGCCACCGCCCATTGGCATCACTACCACGCCTTGCTGGAGTAAATCCTGTAAAGTCGCCTTTATATCGTCCACGATAAAACTGGGCACCGTGCCGTTGGCGGGCATGGATGGGTAGGGCGCGTCGATGTCTTTGTACAGCCCAATGGTGAACGTCCCACCCTGTGCGCAGGGAGCATTCATTTCGACATAGGAGTTGGTGCTGTAGGTGCCTCCGTCGCTGATGGTATAGCGTTCATCCACGGTAAATCCCAAAACATTCTCGTAAAATGCCCGTGAGCGCAGCACGTCGCTGACCGATAGCTTGGTGACTAATTGTTGTAATTGAAAGTTCATAGTTGGGTAGTGGGTTGAACAAATTCATACGACGGCCCAATGGTGTAGCCATCCTGCCCTGGGAAAGGCATTTCGGCGAGTTTTTGGCAAGCAAGCCTCAAATCAAACATCAGCCCGATGGTATTGTTCAGGTTATCAGGATGGCCGTTGAAGGTTTGGTGTAGCCCAAAAAGTAGGTTACTGTACGTCTGATTAAAGGAGTCCAACAACCGACGTTCTTCGGAGCCTTCGGGCAACATCTCCGCTTTGGTATTGGGGTACAGCGGAAGCACGTTAGAGGGATCAAACGGGATGACGGGACCCGTAAACGAATAGCCATTGGGGGCATTGGGATCTCTAACGAGTTCTCTGCCTTTGTACAATTCTTCAAACTTATAATAGTGGGCAAGTTCGTCGTCGGTACCCAACGGCGATACTTCGCTTCCTTCTCCTTGTTCTACAATGACGTTGATAGCATTGATGGCGTCCGTTTTGGTCAGGATGGGGTAGAGGAGGTCGGAAGAGAAAAAGCTGGAAGTTACCTGTTTGGCGGGATTGCCAGGCAATTCGTCGGGGGCGAGCTCGGCTATTTTGGCCTGCAATGCCCGATAAAAATCGCCGATGGTTTTGTAGGTAGCCTCGGTTGCTGCCAGTGCCATGGTTTTAAACTCGATGGGGTTTTCGGGTTCTTCAATTTCCATAAAAACGTTTTGTACCACATCGAGGGAGTATTTTTCGATGCCCACAATGAGCGAACCACCAATGCCCATGGGTAAATGCGTGGGGTAATTGGGGACAAAATCGGGGCGTGAAATGGCGGGGCATCCTCCCACGGCATTGAGGATGTTGGCGGCAATGGTCATGTGCAACATTTCTTCAATCACAATCGAGTGAATCACTTTTCGGGTGTCAGACTCGGTATTGGCTTTGAACGAAAACAACGCGGTTAGGTACGGAGGAATGGTGGAATGTTCCAACTCAATGGCATTTTGCAGCATCGGAAAAAGCTCCGCTAAGCTTTTTGCATTTTGTACCGCACTTACAAATTTTGGACTTATCTTGAGCATGATGGTTATTCAGGTTTAGAATTCAAACAGATTGGTTAATGCTGGGAAATTAATCAAAGAGCCATTTTTGGCTTTGGTGGCCTCGACCAACTTTTGTTGCTGCTCAGAAGGCGCTGCCGTGTCGAGCTCGGCGTTTGCGTCAACGCTTTTCAGTTTTATTCCTCTGGCGGCAGCGGTGGCTGGGTCATCGACGATGGGGTTGTCCAACCACTTCAAAATCGTGAGCCGCTTGGTTTCGGATAAGTCCCGCGTGGCGGGCATGTAAATGGGGTCGTGGATGTCGCGGGTAAAAGCAAATTTCAAGATGTCCTTTTTGGCAATCATTGCCTGTGGATCGGCAAAATTGATGAAGTACTTGCTCATAATGGGGTACAGGTTGGCAAACTGCGTCATCATGTCCGAAATATCGCTCCAAGTGGGGGTTTCGGGGATGGGGAAATCGTCCCGTAAATGGATAGAAATGGACATGGGCGCGGCTCCTGGAATGGCGCTGTCTGGTTGCTGATTGGCCAAAGTGTAATCCAACAGGTAGATTTGCCCGTCGATATAGACCCGTGGCGAATGGATGCTGTTGCCCGTGATTTCGATTTGGGCCATGCCTTGGGCGTTGGTTTGGCACGAAGGCGCAAAACTCAACCCGTCCTGAGGCTTGTTGTTGCCGTAGGTAATAGAAATCGGGGGCGAATTTTTGTCTTTGGGCGTATCTGGCGTGGGCGGCTCCATCGTAATCGTGATTTCGGTTTGCGGCAACGGCTGCCCGTACTGATACGCGTAGAGGTTGACCGTCACTTTTTGATTGGTGTCGATGCGCTGCACAAAATTGTCGGCGCGGCACACGATGCCGTCAATGGCCTCGCGGGCAATCAGCAAGTATTGGGTAGAACTGCTACCCGCTGCTACGAGAACCAACTGGCTGTTTTTCAAGTCATTCACCACGTCTGCCGACAGCATGTTAAAATCGACAATGCCGCAGGTGCTATTGAGCCAAGTGGAGCCTTGTTGGTACGGTACTTTGCCAATGATTTCGAGCTCGCTGCTGTCGATGAGTACGTTTCGGATGGCGGGTGGGTTGGTAAGCGGCTGTTTGCTGACCGCCAAGTAGAAATCATTGGTGGTATTGATGGTTCCGATGGAATCGGCAATGGGAAACGAACCGCCCAAGTCAATCGACAAGCGGGCGTTGTCAGCATCGAATATAAAATTGGAGCCGCCAAATACTTGGCCTCGTTGATAGACCCCGTACAATCTCCGTGCGGGGGCAAAAAGCTCAGGTTCGTTTTCAAACCACGGGCCGATGCAGCCCAGTATTTTTCCGAGCGAAAAGCGTCCGTCGGCGTGGGCGTAGTAGTAGCCAAAGCCGTTGAGGTTGATACTGATTTTGTTTTGTTGGGTTTTGGCCTTCAACGCCATTAAAATGGGCGATTTTTCGGCCAATTTTCCGTATTTAACATCCTCTAGTACCGACGTCCACGAGGCACCCATGGGTTGGCCGTTGGGTTGACCGCCGTTGGTTTGTCGGCGTTGCAAATCCCGAAAGCCCGTGGGCTTGATTCTTCCTTCGAGCAACAACTCATTGTGGGCCGAAAGGATGCGAAAGGTGACGCCCCAAAGCTCCGACACCATTTGTTGGTCGGGGTCTAAGTCCACCATTTTGCCCGAGTTTCGTCCTTCTGCACCCGTCACCAGCTGCCCAATGATGCCATCCAAGGCAGGGTCGGTAATGGTCGTGCCGTTTTCGTTGGTAGCTTGCTGAATCGTGCAGTTTTGAAAGCCAAAGGTAGCGCCGCCTTCGGGGTTCCACCAGCCGTTGGTTGCCCCTTGCCCAGGAAGCTGAAAGCTCGACTCAAACGTAGCGTTGTTGTAGTGCTGCGTGTCGTTGTTGACGGTGGAGACATCCGAGGAAAAGTCTCCAGAGAATACAATTCTGGGGAAATGTAAATAAGACATGTTGTTTTTGGTTACTGGTTACGGGAATTTGGAAGTATGAGAAGAGTCCATAGACCATGGTCGATAGTCCACGGTTTTAGTCCATAGTCGATAGACCATAGTCCACGGTTTTTGGTTGATAGCCCATAAGTTTTAGTCCACAGTTGATAGACCATAGTCCACGGACTATCGACCATGGACTATCGACTATCGACCATGGACTATTAAGGACTGGCAAAAAAGTTTGTTTGGGTTCTTTTTCATAAAACGTTGTTTAAATAAATTAAGGGAAAATGCCCGTGAGGGCGGGGAATGTGCACAGGCGTATGTAAGCCTAAGCGAGAGTAGTACGAGTTTTTTCTAACGTTGTTGTGTTGAGTTTTTTACAGTGCTAATGTAGAAAAACTTTTTGAATAAAAAAACATATAACTACAAAGAATTTGGTGCCAAGGTGGGAACGGGGATGGCTATTTCTTTCTACGAAGATACAGATGTTTTTTCGTCCGATATTTTCGGTATTCTTATGTTTTTTGGACTTATAATAATGTAATTTGTTTTCTTTCCGCTGTCTTCTGCTTTCAACATTTCTTTTGCGACCAAATCTTGCAAATCACGTAAAGCGGTGTCTGAGGAGCATTTGGTAAGTTTGGCGTAAGTGGATGTTCGTAAAAATCCCACTTCTTTGCCGTAATTGTCATACAGATAATTGATTACAAGTCGTTGTCTGTCGTTAATATTTGTTGACTTGTGTTTGTCCCAAAAGTGTGCTTTGTCCAAAATGATTTCCAAATTTTGCTCACTTGCCATTAACGCCCTTTCAAAACAACCGAGAAACCATTCTAAATATAGTGTGATGTCTGATGTTCCTTTTTGTGCTTTTTCAATAATGTTGTTATAGTGTTTATGTTCTTTGAAAATTTGGTTTGATAAGCTGTAAAAACGAATTTTACTATTATCGCTTTTTGCTAACCACATATCTAAAATGGCCCTCGCTATCCGTCCGTTGCCGTCATCAAAAGGGTGAATGGTGACAAACCAAAAGTGAGCAATGATAGATTTTAGAACCAAATCCAACCTTTTTTCACTATTCAACCAATTTAAAAATTGTTCCATTTCGTGTGGCACTCTGTCGGCTGATGGTGCTTCAAAATGTATTTTTTCTTTGCCAAAAATGCCCGAAACTACCTTCATACCCCCTGAACGATATTTGGCAACATCAATTTGCTGGTAACCGCTAAAACCTGTTTGAAAAAGTGAGTGATGCCAACCTAAAAGGCGTATTTGTGTGAGCGGTTTGTCGAAATTTTGGGTAGCATCCAAAATGACATCAACAATCCCTTCGATGTTTCGGGGTGTCTGTACAAAATCAGCATTTTCAATACCTAATTTTCGGGCAATTGACGAGCGAACAAGTTCAGGATTTATAAATTCACCTTCAATTCTTGATGTATCTACAACCTCTAAAATAAGCGATTCTAAAGTGGCACGTTCTATAAAATCGAATCCTAAACTTTCCATACGACCCAATAAACGTCCTTGTAAATGCCTTACAGAGGCCAAGACAGGCGATAACTTGTCGTTATCCCAAACAAAGTTTGTCCAATTTTCTCTTTCGTGTATGTACATAATTACCGCCGCAAAATATGCGGTGAAAATAAGGCTTTTACACCGCAAAACAATTTTTTGCTTCTAAAATGTTGAATTTAGCACTTCACTTTCATAGTAAAATTGAGCATGACAAAAAAGAATACTGATATGCTACAAGAAAATACGCTCATCCATCGCGCCATTGGATAAGTGCTTGATTTTAAAGGGATAGTGTTTTGTGCGTAGTGTTTCGATACTTGGCCGCAGCTCAAGTACGTTCAAAGGAAATTCCATACAACCGCTAGGCTGGCCGCCCGCCCGAGTTTCGTTCAAGACTGGGCGGTTTCGGGATTTCACGGCGTGGCTGAAAGCCACCACGAATGCTTAGTTATTGGGTACAGTGCCTTCTTACTTGTTCAGTAATTTTTCAACACCATGAATAATTCTATTTCTAACGTCCACCAACTTTCGTGAATTTGTTATAGTAATGGTTTCATCTCTTTTCAGAATCCAATTCATTGCTTCGCCAATAATTTCAACATTTCCATAATGGCATTCTAAATGTCGTAAAGCCACGCTTTTATGTCATTGTCCATAAATGAGTTGTCTTTGTTGGTTTACAGACTTCTTGAAATAGGGGTTTTTTATGGCTTTCTCTTCCAACAAATCTATAGGTCGATTTAAAAGGTCTTGAAGTGAAAATTTGAAGTCAAAATAATTGTCAGCATAGTCTTCGACCTCGATAGTTGAAAAATCCACAATTAAATCAATATCGCTTTCGCTGTTAAATCGGTCTGTTAAAACCGACCCAAACGCATAAAGACTTTTTACTTTATGATTTTCACAAAGTCTTTTTATCTCTGAAGTGTATCTTTCAAGCGTATTCATTTGTCCAAATTGATTAAGCCCAATTTACAATTTATTTCTTGATGTTCTACAAGTAGGTCGAATTTTGTACGTTCACTGGTTGCCTTATACACAACGTTTTGGGTATTGCCGAAGGCGGGGATTTTTAGCACAAAAGTTCAATAGAATTACTGCTGTTGAACTTTGCACAAAAGTTTCATAGAAGCACTTTAGCCCCGCTTTTGGCAATACCTTGTTATGCACAGTTTTTTAATTTTTAATGGCAGAATTACAATATGGATGTGTCAGTTGTGCATTGTCTGCATCTCCAAGTCCGCCATCTTCTTTTCTTTGTTTATGGTCAAACGAAATTGAATTAGTATGTATTCGTGCATTACAAATTTTACATCTTAATGCTTTTTCCAATGCTTCTGTAATAAATACTGAAGATTTAGTTTCGTCTGAAAAGTTGTTATTTGTTACTTCAAAATCTTCAGTATCATTCACTTTTATAAACTTAAAAACATCTTTTTGAAGTACATTTTTCACAGCCAATTCTTTGTCATTTGAATTCTTTAAAAGTTCTTCCATTAAATTTAGGTAGAATGATTTTATATGAGGTAATGCTTTTATAGAACCTCTGTAGTGTCTTAGTATCTGTTGAATAGCAAAGTCATATTCT
Organism: Runella sp. SP2; assembly: GCF_003711225.1. Taxonomy (NCBI): domain Bacteria; kingdom Pseudomonadati; phylum Bacteroidota; class Cytophagia; order Cytophagales; family Spirosomataceae; genus Runella; species Runella sp. SP2. The sequence goes on from NZ_CP031030.1 coordinate 837,986, forward strand.
ATTAAAATATCTTCAAATGCTTCTCGGATTTTTATAAAGTCTTTAAATTTATTTTTCTCATCTAATTCCATTATAAAATCTGTAATTGCAAAAAACGAAGCTGTTTTGTGCCTTCCAGTTTTTGAGTAAAAATATACTGCTGGATGTAAACCTAAAGACGAAACGTGATTAGCATTAATTATATACGCAATTTTTCTACTTCTTTTTAATGCTTCAACAGTGAAAGTCCCGTCTTCGTCAATCTTATTAATGTTTTGATTTTTTTTGTTTACCAAGTCAACGTATTCAAATATCAGCAATGGACTTTGGCTTGAATACCCTTTCCCTCCAATTGGTAAGTCGAGTGTTTTGATTGGATTTTTAAGCTTTGGAAGAAAAAAAACCTTATTTACTTCTTCTGATAGCTTTACAATTTCCTTTTGGTTTTCATTTGTAAATTTTGACCAATATTGATGCCCTTTTCCACCTTTAATAATTGCCCTTGAAGCAATACCATTCGCCTTTTTTCGTGATTGAATTAGTTTTAATTCTGTAGGGTCAATTTTTGCGGCTTGTTGATTGATTTTGAAAAATGATGCTTCTGCTACATCTGCATCTCCTTCTACCCATTGCAATTGAACTGCAATTGCACCTAAGTTTTTAGCACTAGTGATTATATCTGGTCTGACTTTATCAGGATATTTCAATGCAAGCTGAAAATCAGAATAGCTGCCAATTTCTTTTTCAATTATCTTTCTTGTCTTATTTGCGATTTCAATTTGTTCTTCTGGAATAAGTCCATCAAATGCCAATTTAGAAATTGGTCCATCACCATAATCATTATTTATCCAAGCAATTAAAGAACTAACTCTATGGGAACCATCAATAACAAAGTTATAACCTGCCTTACTTCTCCATAAAATAACTGCTGGAATTAACTCTCCATTGATAAAACTCTTTATCAATTCAGAAACTTTTTCAGGTGTCCATTCATTCGTTTCTCTTTGAAAATCTGGCTTTCTTAACGTTAAATAGAAAAAGTCATCTTCTCGTAAATCGGAAATAGAAAAAGACTCTTTTTTCTTGGCTGAGTTTTGAGTTTCGTCTATATCAAAGTCTTCTCGTGGAAGTAATGCGTCTAAATATACTTTTGCCATATTTGTCTTGTCTGCGTGTTGTTGGTTTAAAATTGTGCATAACGGTTTTGGTATTGCCGAAGGCGGGGATTTTTAGCACAAAAGTTCAATCGAAGAACGAATGTTGAGCCTTGCACAAATGTCCAATCGAAGCACTTCAGACCCGCTTTTGGCAATACCCTGTTAGCGGTAGTATTAATGTCCTGCATCCTTATAATAAGTTTTTAAATTATGTCTGTCTTTTATCTCAATACCATATTTGTCAGAAAAATGTACCAACGAATGCAAAACTGTCTTATAGGAGTAAGATATAATTTCAGCAAATTCAGTATAAGTGTTGTCTTTAGTTGGGTCTAATTGTTGCTCTTCTTCATATGAAAAGTTTGAATAGTGAACGAAATCTGATAATTTTCTCCAAATAAAGTATGCTCGAATAAGCGAATGTGTATAATCACTATTATCTAAACTTCGTATGAGATTTCCTGTAGATTTAAAAGTCCTAAATTTTAAATCCTCTTGATTTATTATATACTGCTGTCTATTCGGTGCCTTTTTTATTTTTTCCTTTATTTCTTCAATTAACTGTCGAGTTGGATAGTATGGATAACTGCCATTTAGTTTCTCTTCGTTAAAAATGGCTAATTCACTTAGTTTGTTCAAATTTTTACTAATCGCATCCCCATTCAAATTTAAAATCTGTTCATTTTTGTCTGCTTGATTAAAAATAAATGTCAGGTGAATAAAGTCGTCAACCAAACATCTAAACAAAACAAGCTCTGATGTCAGCGTGTTACTCTTCTTGTTGCTAAAAAGTAGTTTCAAGTCGGTAGTAATTGTATGTTGCCTAACAATCATACCAACATAAGTGCTATCAAATTCATCATTGACATCAATTCCCACCTTACTAAGTATTTCTAAATTGTCAGAAGCGAATTCAGAAACTCTTTTTAATAACCCTATAATATGTTCTCTTTTGAAGTGCATTGTCTTTAAAATATTACCGCTAACTCTCAAATATGCGAAACTTTTGTAGTACTTTTTGTGTTTATTTGTACTATTTCAGTATTTTATTTAACTTTATATGTCGTACTTTTTGTATTGTCCACTACCTTTTTCCGCTCAAAAATACCCGTACTGATAAAACAAAACAATGCCTTTCGTTTTGTTTCACCAAAAACTTATCAAACGGTCATGCGAGGGTAAAATAGGGTGAGGTACTGGTAGGTAAAAGGTTTCATAAAACGTCGATAATTATTTAAACCACTCTTGCACCTCTCTTTGGTGGATGTTTATGTTGGTTTGTAAATAAGTACTAAAGGATAGCAGCTCTAAAAACTAATCGTCTAATTCCTAAAAAATTTTTCAAACAGGGTGAGTGGAGTTGCAGGGGGTGGGTTAACTCCCCCCTACCAAACCGTCATTTCCCCCACAAGCGGTTGGGCGAGGAGGGTTTTGATGCGGTCGGGGTCGGTTTCTTGGCCAAAAACCCACATCATTTTGGTGATGGCGGCTTCGGTGGTGATGTCGGCACCGCTAATTACCCCAATCTTGTCAAACCACGTACTGGTTTGGTAGCGGCCTTGCATCACGCGCCCGCCGTCGCACTGCGATACGTTCATAATCACCACACCTCGGTCGGTGGCGTCTTTGAGTTCTTGCAAAAACCACGGCAGCGTAGGGGCGTTTCCTGCGCCAAAAGTCTCTAAAACAACGCCTTTTAGGTGGTTAATCTCCAAAATCGAGCGTACTACGTTGGGCGTGATGCCAGGAAACAGCTTGAGAATCGCCACGTTTTCGTCGAGCGTGGGGCGTAGTTCAAAAATACTGCCAAGGGCGGGCGTGGTAATGTAGGGGAGGTGGTACTCAATCGTCACGCCCACTTCGGCCAACGGCGGGTAGTTGTCGGAACGAAAGGCGTTGAATTGCGAGGTTTCTTTCTTTTTGGCGCGGTTGCCACGGAGCAGCACATTCTGAAAATAAATGCACACTTCGGGTACAATCGGTTTGCCATCGTGCTGCGCCGCCGCAATCTCCAAGGCCGTAATGATGTTTTCGCGGGCGTCGGTGCGGGCCACCCCGATGGGCAGTTGCGCCCCCGTCAAAATCACGGGTTTTTGGAGGTGTTGGAGCATAAAACTCAGCGCCGAGGCGGTGTAGGCCATGGTGTCGGTGCCGTGCAAAATCACAAAACTGTCGTAAAAATCGTAGTTGCGCCGAATCAACTGCCCCAGCTCCACCCACACGTCGGGGCGCATGTTGGAGGAGTCCATGATTTGCTCCAAGCTGGTAAAGGTAATCTCAAAATCGAGGCGTTTGATTTCGGGGAGTCGGTCCAAAATCTGTTCAAAATCGAACGGAACAAGCTGCCCTTTTTCATAGACCATTCCGAGGGTTCCCCCCGTATAAATAACCAAGACCGAAGCCCGTGGGCGGTTGGGCAGTACTGGATTGATGGTGACGGTTTTGTAAGAAAACATGATAACGAATGACGAGTTGATGAATGACGAATGAAAACTTGCTTACATTTTTAACGCATTTTCGGTGGTTTTTTGGGCGATGGTCTCTACACTTACCTGCATCAAATCCGCTACGCGCTGCGCAATGAGCGGGATGTAGGCGACTTCGTTGCGCTTGCCACGGTAGGGGACGGGTGCAAGGTACGGGCAGTCGGTTTCTAAGACAATGTGCTCTAAGTCGATGTAAGGGAGGACTTTGTCGAGGCCGCCATTTTTGAAAGTCGCTACGCCGCCAACGCCCAGTTTAAAGCCGAGTTCGATGGCTTTTTGGGCTTCTTCCAACGTGCCCGTAAAGCAGTGAAAAATGCCTTTGAGCTGCGGATTTGCCACTTTTTCTATCAATTCTACCACTTCCCAAAAGGCGTTGCGGCTGTGAATGTCAATCCAGAGGTTGTGTTTGAGGGCGAGGTCGCACTGTACCAAAAAGGCTTCTTTTTGCTGTTCGACAAAGGTTTTGTCCCAATACAAATCCATGCCTATTTCGCCAATGGCGACGAATTTCTGGGCCGATGGGCTGTCCTGCGCTTTGTTAAGCCATTCTTCTACAATGTATAATTCTTGCTGAAAATCCTCTTTGACGTAGGTAGGGTGCAGGCCCATCATGGGTAAACATACGTTGGGGTATTGTTCGGCCAAGGCCATCATGCCGTCGATGGTTGTGTGGTCGCAGTTGGGCATCCAAATCTGCTGAATACCTGCTTGAAACGCCCGTTCGAGCATGGCTTCGCGGTCGTCGTTGAATACTTCGTCGTAAATATGTGCGTGGGTTTCTATCATTTTATAAGTGGTAATTATTTTAGTGTCGAGGGTAGAGTGCAGAGTGTCTAATTTTGTGGGGAGGGTTGCTCACAACCCGACATGAATTTCAAACACTCGACATTCTGCATTCGACATTTAAAAATAGTTTCTTCCTTTCCACTGTGTGTTTTTGGTTGTATAAAAGTTAATCAGCATGGTAAAGTTCATTCCGAGGTGATAAAACCAGAAAAAGGGCGCGCCTAACAGCAGCGTGTTGAGCTGCAACCAACTGAGGCTACCCACAAGCCAAGCGGTGGTAAAAACATAGCTGGCAAAGGTTAAAAAGAGGGCCGTTTTTGGAAAAAAGAGGGCTAAAACGAGCAAAATTGGAATCAGTAAGCCGTTGAGATAGACCCCAATCCGCTGTCCCCACGGCAGCGACATGGCTCCGTACATCCAGCGCTTGCGTTGTATTAATAATTCTCGAAAGGTCGGAACAGGTTTTGAAATCGTCAACACGCGGCGGTCGAACAGTTGTTCAAACCGAAAACCCTTTTCCAAAATAGCCCTGAAAAGGGCGTAATCTTCGGTGATTGAAAACGGGATGCCTTCGTAGCCACCCACGGCGTCGTAGGCTTGGCGGGTGGTGGCCATGTTGTTGCCCATGGCCGTAACGGGGATGCCAAACAGGCCAAAAAGTCGCATGAGCGAAAGGTAAAAAAGCCATTCCATGCCTTGAAAGAGGGCAAGTCCCCCATGAAGAAAAGTAGGTGTTTTCATGGTGGTGATGCCCGTTACTACCCCCACGTTGGGTTTAAAATGCCGCAGCATTTCTTGAATCCAGTCGGTAGGTACTTCGATGTCGGCATCGGTAAAAAACAGGTAGTCGCCCGTGGCTTGGTGCGCGAGTTGGGCCAAAACGTTGGTTTTTCCTTTTAAATTTGGGAGGGTATGGGTGATTGTAACTAATTTAAAATGAGGCTTATTGTGAATAAAGTTGCGAACAATATCTGCCGTTTCGTCGGTAGAAGCATCATCGCCCACGAGCACTTGGAGGTGCGTTTTGGGGTAGGTCAGCGCTTCAACCGACTGCAAGCATTCGAGGATATTGGTTGCTTCGTTACGTGCTGCAATAAGAATGGAGACTTTCTTCACAAGTTCGTTTTTTCGGCAAAGGTAAACGACTGTCGTGGAACAAAAGTGAAGGATTTCGGATTTATGTATTCAATCCTCTCTAAACCATCCTTAATTAAGTGCTAAAGCACAAGTTGAAATCAGCAAATTACATTAAAATAAACATCCTAAAACTTTTGAACTGTTACTTAATACGTTGTTTATTAAGTTTCTTTATAATTTACCCGCAGATTTACGCTGATTCTAAAACCGCAGATAACCGCAGATTTTGGGTGATTAATTCGGCTAATGAGCTTATCTGCGCCAATCCGCGTTGAATTTTAATCTGCGTTTATCTGCGGGATAAAAAATATCATACTACTTTTCAAACAAGGTACTTAATGAATCAACAATGAAAACAAATAGACTTATCAATTCAATTAAAAAAAGTGCGCTTTTGGAGCGCGAAGAACAGCGGGTAGAACTTGGTTTTGGAACGCAGTTGACTGGTTTACAGGGAAGACTGGTGAATCCCGATGGTAGTTTTAATGCCAAACGAGTCAATGTATCTTTCTGGGCGTGGGCTGATATTTTTCACCGCCTGACGCTGTTGTCTTGGCCGCGATTTTTTGTGGTTGTTTTTCTCATCTACTTTGTGGTTAACTGCCTATTCTCGCTGCTTTATATGCTTATTGGGGTCGAAAATTTGCAAGGGATTCACGGCACTGGCGTGTCGGATAAATTTTGGGGGGCATTTTTTTTCAGCGCCCAAACGCTCACAACGGTAGGCTATGGCCACGTATCGCCTGCGGGATTGATGGCAAGCGCTTTGTCGTCGGTCGAGTCTCTGGTGGGAGTGTTGGGTTTTGCCATTGCGACGGGTTTGGTCTATAGCCGTTTTTCTCGCCCTGTTCCTAAAATATTGTTTAGCCAAAATTCTATTTTTGCACCTTATCTCGACATCAACGCGTGGATGTTTCGGATGATTAATGAGAGTCCTAATGAATTGGTGGACGTGAACGTGTCGGTGTCGTTATCGCGTTTAGAAACCCTACCGTCAGGACAGCGAACGCGCAAGTATTATCCGTTGAAACTGGAGCGAAACCAAGTGAATTTTTTCCCCATGCACTGGACACTCGTTCATCCTTTAACGGAAGAAAGTCCTTTGTATGGCGTAACCGAAGAAGGGTTGAGAGATTCGGATACGGAGATACTGGTGTATATTCGCGCTACGGAGGAAACATTTTTGCAGCCAGTTCATGCCCGCTACTCGTACCGATACGAAGAGATTACGTGGGGGGCTAAATTTAGACCCATGTTTGATGGTGCCAAAGTGGACGGAATTGTCAGGGTGGATGTTCAAAAAATTCATGAATTTGACAAGGTTTCTCTCAACTAACGCTTTTAACAAACAAACGAATGGACGCCCCTAACGACCCTAAGGAAACAAAACGATTTACCTCTAACTATGCCAAATATTCGGGCATTGCGTTCCAAATGTTGGGAACAATAGGGCTTGGTGTATATGCAGGATTAAAGCTTGATGAATGGTTGGCTTACAAGTTTCCACTTTTCACGCTGGTGCTTTCGTTGGGGTCAGTAGGTGCATCTTTATACCTTATGATTGTGCAAGTAAAAAGCGAATAAGAAATTATGCTTCGGACAATATTATTTTCTGCAATTATTGGAATTGTATTTTTTACAGCCGAATACTTTGGCTTTGGTGCCATTTTGCCAAAAGAAAAATGGTTTATTTTAGCCTTCTTTTTTACGCTATCAGTTCTTCAGCACAGGATATTATCCTTTGGTTTTCAGGACGATAACGATAAATTTGTACAGTTTTACTTGGCATCAGCAGTGATAAAGCTGGTTTTGTGTATCGTATTCGTCGCTGTATTCGTCTATTTACAAGTAAATGAGGTAGTTTCGTTCATCATTACCTTTTTTGCATTATATTTATTTTATACTTGCTTTGAAGTTGTCGGAATGTATCGTAACTTGCGCCGCGATTTGAAACCGTAGAGCAATAATGAAACATATTTCAATCCGTCTATTTGTACTTTTCTTATTTTTAGCGGCCATCGTATCGCCGCAAGTAATGGCCGAAGAACCTCACAAACACGGTGAGAAAGAGAAATTTAACGCAGGTGAAATGATTATGCACCACGTTGCAGATGGCCACGAGTGGCATTTTGCAACCATCGGTCACACGCACATTTCAATTCCGCTTCCAATCATCATTTATGATGAAAACAAAGGATTCAAAGTTTTCTCTTCAAGCCACTTCTACCACAGCGAAGACGGAACTTACGAAGGATATAAACTAGAGCACGAACACATTACAGCTTTAGACGGCTCACACGTGAAAGATTTCTCAATCACAAAGAACGTAGCGTCGTTGATTCTCAGCTTTGTTTTGTTGTTGACTATTTTCTTGACAGTTGCCAAGTCGTACAAGGAGCGCACTGGAAAATCGCCAAAAGGTTTGCAATCACTTCTTGAGCCGATTATCATTTTTATCCGTGACGAAGTAGCTAAAAGCAACATTGGTGAAAAACACTACCGTCGTTTTACACCTTATTTGTTGACATTGTTTTTCTTTATTTGGATTAACAACCTGTTGGGTTTACTTCCAGGTGGCGCCAACTTAACAGGTAACATTGCCGTGACAATGACCCTTGCGGTGATTACGTTCATCGTTGTCAACTTCAATGGTAAAAGCACGTATTGGACGCACATTTTTGCCATGCCAGGCGTTCCAAAATGGATGTTGATTATCCTTACTCCCGTAGAAATTGTTGGTTTGTTTATGAAACCATTCTCATTGATGGTTCGTCTTTTTGCCAACATCACGGCGGGTCACATTATCTTATTAAGCTTTTTGAGCATGATTTTCATTTTTGAAAGTCTTGCGGTAAGCCCAGCGGTTGCCATCTTCTCTACTTTTATCAACCTTATTGAGTTGTTGGTAGCGGCTTTGCAAGCGTACATTTTTACGGTACTTACTGCTTCGTACATCGGTGCGGCGGTAGAAGAGCACCACCACTAATTTTTGTAAACTTTATTTTTTCATATATAATCAATTACAATCATGTTGCTTAACATTTTGCTTCAAGAAGCCGCTCAGAGCAGCGCATCACTTGGTTACATGGGTGCCGCTATCGGTGCTGGTCTTGCTGCTATCGGTGCAGGTTTGGGTATCGGTCGTATCGGTAGCTCAGCTATGGAAGGTATCGCTCGTCAGCCAGAAGCTTCTGGAAAGATTCAAGGTGCTATGTTGATCGTTGCGGCCTTCGTTGAAGCCGTTGCCCTCTTCGGTGCCGTTATCGCCTTGTTGGTAGTTTTGTTGAAGTAATTCATCGTCCTACCAAAAAGTGGTTATCGACCGTTGTGTACATTAGGTACCAGCATCCGTTAGTAACTACTTAAAGATAGACCATTCTCCAGTTGCAAGCAGTAGGCAAGCTTCTGGAGAATGATTAGTAAATAGAAACTCATAAGCTATTTCAATATCATGGAATTAGTAACCCCCCAACTCGGCCTCATATTTTGGCAATTAGTATTCTTCGGAATTTTGTTGTTCTTGTTGGCTAAACTTGCTTGGAAGCCAATTTTGTCAAGTTTGAGCGAGCGCGAACACCAAATCCAAAGCGCTTTGGACTTGGCTGAAAAGACGCGTGCCGATATGGCAAAATTGCAAGCTGATAACCAACAGTTGTTGGCAGAAGCCCGCGCAGAACGCGATAGCATCTTGAAAGCAGCAAAAGAATCGGCGGATCGTATCATTGCAGAATCGAAAGACAAAGCAACAGCAGAAGGTAAGCGTATCATCGAAGATGCCCGCGAAACCATCAGCAACGAACGTGCTGCCCTTGTTGCCCAAATGAAAAAAGAAGTAGTAACCATTTCGCTTGAAATTGCGGAAAAGGTACTTCGCAAAGAATTGAGCGATAAGTCGGCACAAGAACAACTTGTGGCTGATTTGGCAAAAGAAGCTAGACTTAACTAAGCGCCGAAACAAATGTCTGAATCTACCGTAGCTTTACGATACGCTAAGTCGCTGATTGACTTAGCAGAAGAAAAAAATGTAGTGGAAACTGTTTACAAAGACATGGTTCTTTTTAAGACAGTTTCCGACGATAATCGTGGGCTGATGTTGGCTTTGAAAAGCCCCGTCGTTCGCCATGATAAAAAACTCGCTATACTTAAAGGAGTGTTTCAAGATAAAGTAGATCCTGTTTCTTTTGGTATCTTCAATATCATCACTCACAAAAACCGTGAAGGTATCATGCACAGCATTGCCGACGCATTCATCAAATTGTACGATGAGCGTAAAGGCATTGTGAAAGCCTACATCACTTCTTCTACTGCATTGACGGATGCGTTGCGTAAGCAGTTCATTACCATTGTGGCAGAAGCTACTGGTAAAACAGTAGAGCTGGAGGAGAAAGTGGATGATAAGTTAATCGGAGGGTATATCCTTCGTGTGGGCGATCGCCAGGTAGATGCCTCGATTCGTAAACAACTGAATGACTTGAAATTAAAGTTACTCAATTAAGGTATTTTTTTATCTGCTTAGAGTGACAGAAGCCCTCTCTGCTTTGCGGAGAGGGCTTTTTTTGTGCTACATCTCGTCAAAAATAGCTTCAATGGCTTCGGCGAGTGCTTCATCTTTTTCAGTAACTACATTACCTGCGTCGTGGGTAGTGAGCTCAATTGTTACTTTGTTCCAAACATTGGACCACCATGGGTGATGGTTCATGGCTTCGGCTACTTCGGCTACCTTGGTCATAAAAGCAAAGGCTTCTTTGAAGTCTTCAAATTCGTATTCACGAACTAGCTTGTTGTTTTGTTCTATCCACATATCATTTATTTTGTTAAGAAACTGTATCATTAACGGGGTTATGAGCATTTGAGTGCCTCTGGTTTCTCAAAACCAGAGGATGTTGCGCGCTTCACGGGGTTGTGAGCAACCCTTTTTGAGGTTTTGAGAAACCTCAAGCACTCGTGAAGCACTATTGTGTGCCTCCCTGTGTGCCTCTGGTTTCTCAAAACCAGAGGATGTTGCGCGTTTCACTGGGTTGTGAGCAACCCTTTTTTGAGGTTTTGAGAAACCTCAAGCACTTTTGTGAGCCTCCCTGTGTGCCTCTGGTTTCTCAAAACCAGAGGATGTTGCGTGATTCACTGGGTTGTGAGCAACCCTTTTTTGAGGTTTTGAGAAACCTCAAGCACTTTTGTGAGCCTCCCTGTGTGCCTCTGGTTTCTCAAAACCAGAGGATGTTGCGTGATTCACAGGGTTGTGAGCAACCCTTTTTGAGGTTTTTAGAAACCTCAAGCACTTGTGAGAAACCTCAAGCATGTCAGCACTATAGTGTACTTCTAAATAATTTGATGGAAATGGCGATGAGAATTAACCCAAATATCTTGCGCAATACGTCAGTGCCCGCTACACCTAGTTGGCGCTCAATCCATGCCGATGAACGAAGTACGAGGTAAATAAAAACAAGGTTAATGAGGATGCCAACAATGATATTTATCTCTTGGTAAGCGGCTTTGAGGGAAAGAATGGTGGTCATGGTACCTGCCCCTGCAATCATGGGAAAAGCAATAGGAACGATAGAGGTGGCATTGGTATGAACGGCGTCGTGTTTGAAGATGTTTCGCCCAAGAATCATTTCAAGACCAATCAAGAATAAAATCAGGGCACCTGCAACGGCAAAGGAGGCAACATCGACCCCAAAAAGCTTCAAAATTTCTTTCCCAACGTACAGAAAAGCAATCATCAAGCCGCCCGAAACCAAGGTAGCTCGGCGGGCATTGATGCTGCCTGCCTTTTTTCGGAGGTCGATGATAATGGGAATTGCCCCCAAAATGTCAATGACAGAGAACAGAATCAGCGTGACTGAAACGACCTCTTTGATGTTGAAGGAATACATGGAAATGGTTTTTGTGATGATGAGAAACAAAGATAGTACATTATTTTGCCGTTTATCCTTGAATTTTACCGTTTCAGTGAGTTTTGAAAATATTTTAGCCAAGTACCTTGCATCACAAAGTACCTTATATTAGCTTTGTACCATGGATTACCAATTAACAGCCAATTGAAAACAAAAAAGGAAGTGCTGAGTGATAAGTGATAAACGATGAGTGATAAGCTGAGGCAAACTACTCATCACTTATCACTCTTAACTTATCATTCTAAAAAATTCAGCCATGACGTTTAATCAAAAAATTCCAAAACATGACAGTAGCATGAATATTGAGAACGCTCAAGTGCAAATGCGAAAAGGGATTCTAGAATTTTGCATTATGCACATCATTTCTCGCGGTGAGGTGTATGCCTCAGATATGCTTGATGAACTCACCTCCGCCAAAATTATGGTCGTTGAGGGAACGCTTTACCCGTTATTGACTCGCCTCAAAAATTCGGGTTTGCTCGACTACAAATGGGTAGAGTCGCAGTCGGGGCCGCCACGTAAATACTACGTACTGACCGAAATGGGGAAAAAGTTTTTGGACGAAATGCAGCAAACGTGGAGCGAGCTTTCAGACTCGGTCAATACGATTGTGCAGAAAACGCAGCATTTGGAGAACGAAAACAAAGAGTCATCTACTAACTAGATTTGCCATGAAAAAGACTATCAGCATCAACATCGCCGGTCTGATTTTTTATATTGAAGAGGACGGATACGATAAATTAAAAAATTACCTAAACTCCATTCAGAAGTATTTTTCGTCGTATGAAGACAGTAAAGAAATCATTTCTGACATCGAAGGCCGCATCGCCGAAAAGTTTTTAACCAAACAAAAATCAGCCGAACAGCAGGTAATTGCCCTCGACGACGTGGAGCAGCTTATCAAAAGCATGGGTACAGTTGCCGATTTTGAGGCCATCGAAGAGGAGGAAGATTTGGCAGAGCCAAAAGAAACGATGGACGCCTCGAACGAGCCTAAGCGTGAAAAAGTAACTGTTGAAACACCAGCAACTCCGTTTGCTCCTAGAAAACTTGTAAGAGATACCAAACGTAAATTGATTGGTGGAGTTTGTGCAGGTATTGCCCATTATTTCAACACCGATCCACTTTTGATTCGTTTAATCTTTTTGTTCTTCTTCTTAGGGCTTCCCGCTGGAGGTGGCATGATTGGAGACGGAGCAGAAGAGATATTTGGCCCTATCAGCGGATTTATTTTTGTTCTTTATATCGCGTGTTGGGTGGCTTTCCCAGGATCAACAACGCTGGAGGAAGACGTAAATTTGAAGAAATTTTACCGCGATCCCGATAAAAAAGTAGTAGGAGGGGTAGCCTCTGGGGTAGCTGCCTACTTCGGGGTGGACTTAGGTGTGGTTCGGTTTGCGTGGGTGTTGAGTATTTTATTGTTTGGCTCGGGGTTATTGTTGTACATCGTTTTGTGGCTCATTACCCCGAGGGCCAATACTTTGACCGAAAAAATGGAAATGACGGGTCAGCCTATTACCCTCGAAAACATTGAAACAAACGTCAAAAAAGCCCTTCAGCCTGAACAACAAAAAGAAGAAAGCATTTTGACAAAACTGTTGCTTTTGCCTTTCCGTGCCATTGCGGCCATTTTTAGTGGATTGACGCCTTTGATGCGATTTTTGGTAGTGGTAATGCGCATTTTTGCAGGTTTAATTTTAGTAATGGTAGGGGCAACTGCGCTGATTGGTCTCATCACTGCGTTGTTTGCAGTACTGGGCTTAGGAACGTGGGATTTTGGGTCGATTGATAGCGATTTTATGCCGCTCAACTTCTTTTTTGGTGAAGTGACACCCGTTGCCTACGTGTTCTTGTTCATGGCGATTGGCGCACCTTTTGCAATTATTGCGTGGCTGGGGGTATCGTTGTTGACGAAAGAAAACAAATTTACAGCCTCTATTTGGCAAACATTGCTTGGCCTGTTTTTGGTTGGAATCATCGGAAGCACCGTCTATGGTGTACGGTACGGTTCAAACTTCCGTCGGAATGGTAGCGTAGAAAAAGTACAAACCTACAAACTGCCTGCAAACCCTATTTTGCTGGAGTTGAATGACAACGGCGACAGCGATAATTACAACAATACCCACCTAGATTTGGATGGCTACGATGGAACAGATGCGAAGTTAGAGCTTGAATTTCGTTCGCAAGGACGTTCGCGTCAAGATGCGGAGTTTAATGCCTCCAATATCCTTTACAACGTAAAACAAAGCGACTCTTCGATTGTATTCGATGAAGACTTTATGTTGTCAGACAAAGCCCCGCGCTTTAGAGGACAGAATGTGAGAATGCAATTCTATTTGCCTTACAATAAGGCGTTTAAGATGACCCGCGATTTCTATAATCACTTTTGGGGAGTTCGTCAGCGCAGCCAATACGAATACGATTTGGAGGTAAATAATGAAATATTCAAAACGTTGAAGTGGACTATTAAATCAGACTCTGGCTTGGTTTGTCTTGATCGCCCCATTTTAAAGGAAGAACACGATGGAAGTTACGGCGACAATGATAGCCACATTGATGAAATCAGTGGAGGAATCGAATCAGGTTTGAACGATGCGTTTGATAAATCGTTTGAGGCTAGGGGGGAAATGGTAAAACAATTTGACCTCAGTGGTTTTGACAAAGTGAGAGTAGGTGGGGCATTTGTGGTTAAGATAGAACAAGGAACCGAGTTTAAAGTAACCGCCGATGGCCGTGAGGAAGATTTGGATGAGGTTGAAGCCAAAGTAAATGACGGGGTTTTGAAAATCGAAAATCGTAAAAAAGCCAAACTGTTTGGAAATAATAAGCGGGTGGGTATTACCATCACGATGCCTAAACTTGAATCGGTCGATTTGTCTGGGGCAACGTTGACCAAAATAACAGGATTTACCAATAGTAATGATTTGAAAGTAGAGATTTCGGGAGCGTCAAAAACCTTGATTAATGTCAATGTAAAAGAACTGAAGCTAGATGTTTCGGGGGCATCCAAGGTAGAACTCCACGGCAGGGCCAATACCCTTGAAGCTGATTTATCGGGTGCTTGTATGCTTGATACTGAACAAATGCAGATTCAAAATGCCAACGTGGAAGCTTCGGGCGTTAGTAAAGCAAACTTAGGTTCGATTCCCAACCTTCAGTCGTCGGCGTCGGGAGCAAGTCGGATTCGTCGCCAAGGAGAATAAAATATCATTTGTGTAGTGTGGGAGGGATGGCCGTTGGTCATCCCTCTTTTCGTTTGTTCAAAGGGGCAGACCATTTTGCTAAAATAAATCTAGGAAATATTATTTTAGGCATTTTTTTTGTGGAGCGAGGTGAACTTCATTAGAAACATCCTGCTTGATTGGTTTTTGAGGGTATTTTACCTAAAAAGCCCCAATACGTAATAAAGGTAAGACTTGGCATTTTTTTTGATGGAGATTTAAGATAGTTTTGACTTGGTCATAACCAACCTATAGATATGTTAGATAAATCAAGATATTACTGGGCGGTTCTAGTGATTTTGCTAGGAGGCGTCGCACTGATTGACGCGTGCCGTCCAAGAGGGGGAGAAGATGTAGAACCCATTGACTCTACGGCCTTGTCTTCGTGTATTTTACTCAACGAAAAAGTGAATGGAATTTTACTGCGTACGTACGAATTTGACTCAACCCGTCGCTTAGAGCGAATGGTTGAATATGCGGGTATCGAACCAAACAACAGAATTATCAAAAGATATACTTTTGAATACACTTCTAAAACCCGACTCATTCGTATTCGTGAGACAAATTTGGCTGTCAAAGACAATAGCTTTATTTATGAATTGGACTACGACCGCGATTCAAAATTGAAAACGATTCGACCGTTTAGGGTCTATAACTCAGGGCCTAAGCTGGAAGATTCGTTGAAAATTACCTACGGAACAAACAACCGAATTTCGGAAATAAAATCAAGAACAGGTCTTACGTCAAAGTGGGAATACGATACGGCGGCAAACGTCAAAAAGTGGTTTATTCGTAAGCCATTGAGCCAAACAGATAGCTTGGTGGCCGAGTACGGTTCTTACGACGACAAAGTAAATATTTATGCGTTTGCGGAAGGGATGCAGGTGGTGAATCTTCTAAATGGGCGTCCACATAGCCGAAGAAACCCGCTGACGTACGTGACGGGGGGACAGAGTGTGGAAGTTTCGTATCAGTACAATACCAAACGGGTGCCGACGCAAGTCGTAATGAAGTTTAAATCAAGCGATAATACACTCCGAGAAACGGTGTTTTCGTACGAGTTGAATTGTAAATAATGGTTGGAGTTCGGAATGAGCGAATGGATAGATTGTTATTCACTCATTCCGAACTCGACAGCATTTTACTTCATATTGGTATAGACGTTCTGAACGTCGTCGTCTTCCTCAATTTTCATAATAAGCTTTTCAACTTCAGCTGCTTGTTCTTCGGTGAGCTCTTTCATCTCCGTCGGAATGCGCGTAAATTCTGCCCCTTTCAGTTCGTAGCCTTTTTCTTCCAAGTATTTTTGAAGGGCACCAAAGGCAGTAAATTCGCCATAGATGTTGATTTCATTGGTTTCTTCGTCGATGAAAAGTTCTTCGGCGCCAAAATCAATCAATTCAAATTCTAATTCTTCCAAGTCAATGCCAGTATTGGCGATTTTGAACACACATTTACGGTCAAACAAGAAATCAAGCATTCCCGAAATCCCCAAAGAGCCGCCAAGTTTGTTGAAATAACTACGTACGTTGGCTACAGTTCGGTTGTTGTTGTCGGTGGTGGCTTCAATCAAAATCGCAATTCCGTGTGGGCCTTTTCCTTCCAAAACTACCTCTTTATAGTCTTCTTGGTCTTTAGAAGTAGCCCGTTTGATTGCTCTTTCTACGTTATCTTTAGGCATATTTGCCGCCTTGGCGTTTTGGATGATTGCCCGCAAACGTGAGTTGTTTTGAGGGTCAGATCCACCTGCTTTTACGGCCATTACAATATCTTTTCCGATGCGGGTAAACGTCTTAGACATCATCCCCCAACGCTTTAGCTTACTAGCTTTACGGTATTCAAACGCGCGTCCCATTGGGTAACTTTATTTTATTGATTAGAATTTAGATTAGCATTATTGGGCAATCTTTTAAAACGCAAGCAACACTTGGTTTCTTAGAATGTCGTCCATCGTTTCGCGTTCACGAATTACATGAGCTTGGCCGTTATAGACGAGTACTTCCGCAGGGCGAAAACGGCTATTGTACTGGCTACTCATGGTAAACCCATACGCACCTGCATTGAGCAGTGCCAGAATATCCCCTTCGCGGACTTCGTTTAGTTCTCGGTCTTTGGCAAAGGTATCTGTTTCACAAATGTATCCTACGACGTCGTACGTGCCTTTGCTTTCCGTTTCAGGGTTTGATACGTTGACAATGTGGTGATAAGCATCGTACATCATTGGACGAATAAGGTGATTTAATCCCGAATTTACCCCTACGAAAGTACGTCCAGGGGCTTGTTTTACCATGTTGGCATGTACCAAAAGCACCCCAGCTTCACTTACCAAAAACTTTCCAGGTTCAAACCAAAGTTGGAGCTCTCTACCCAGTGTTTCGCTCAGTTTTAAGAAGGCTTCGCTCAGTTTTGCGCCTAATTCGGGCATATTAGTCGTGTAATCGCCTTCTTTGTAGGCTACTTTAAAACCACCGCCTAAATCTATGATTTGAAGATTTGGGAAAGAATGAGCAAAGTCAAAAATCACATCGGCAGCTTTCACAAAGGCTTCGGCTTCTTTGATGTCCGAGCCTGTGTGTTGATGAAGACCAATGACGTTGATATTGTATTTTTCGACGATTGCTAAAATTTCATCGCGTTGACGAATATCAATCCCAAACTTAGAGCCTTCGTGGGCGGTCATTATTTTGGCGTTTCCTCCTGCGGCAACGTTGGGTTTGATACGAATCATGCAAGGCACACGATTGCCGTAGCGTTGGCCAAATTTTTCGAGCACATTTAAGTTGTCGAGGTTGATAATAGCGCCTGTTTCGACGGCTGCCTCGATTTCGTCAAACGAAACACCACTGGGTGTAAACGTGACTTGTGTCCCTTCAAAACCTGCATGGAGGGCGAGTTGAAGCTCTTGGGGAGAAACGACGTCGATTTCAACCCCGTTTTGGCGCATAAGTTTCAGAATCGAAACGTTGGTGAGCGCTTTACACGCAAACTTAATTTTAAGCTTGACGTTCGGGAAAGCGCTTTTAAGCTCGTCGATTTTTTCAACGATTTTGTTGGCGTCGTACACATATAGCGGTGTGCCAAATTGCTGTGCAATGTCAAGAACAGCTACGTTTTGAATCTGGTATTGGTGGTTGATAATCTGCATGGACTGAAATTTCGAGCCGCAAAGATAGTGGATGCCAGTTGCTTTGGCAAAAAACAAATCTTTCATAAAATGTTAAACTCCGCAAGCGGCGACCAAGAGGTGTTTGTATTAACTTGCACCAAAAATCTACCTAATCATGATAAAAAAATCTTCATCACTTCTAATCTGTCTTTTTATTGCGCTCCGCTCCTTTGCGCAAGTTCAATCGGGACCCATGGTGGGTTATTCCGAAATGCGTGAAGTTTTGCTTTGGGTTCAGACCAAACAAGCGGCCAAAGTAAAATTTATGTACTGGGAACAAGGAAATTCCACTCAAAAAATGAGTACAGAGGAGGTATTGACCCAAAAAGACAAAGCGTTTGTGGCAAAACTAATCGCCGACCAAGTGCAGCCCAGTAAAAAATACGATTACGAACTGTGGGTTGATGGTAAAAAAATGAGTTTTAGCTATCCACTTTCGTTTCAAAGTCAAACGTTGTGGCAATGGCGTACCGACCCACCAGCTTTTAAATTTGCCTTTGGAAGCTGTGCCTTTGTTAATGACGCACCCTACGACCGCCCTTCTGCTTACGGGGGTGATTATGACATTTATACTGCTATATACCAACAAAAACCTGACTTTATGGTATGGGGTGGCGACAATACTTACCTACGCGAACCCGATTGGAACACCCGTACGGGCGTGTTGTATCGCAATACCCACACGCGTTCGTTGCCTCAGTTGCAGCCTTTGTTAGCCTCTACCCACAACTACGCCATTTGGGATGACCACGATTTTGGGCCAAACGACTCAGACCGTAGTTTTGCTTTAAAAAATATGACTTCAGAGGCGTTTCGTTTGTTTTGGGGTAATCCTAATTACGTATTTGAAGGGGCTTGTACGAGTACTTTTGAGTGGGGGGATGCCCAGTTTTTTATGTTGGATGACCGCTGGTTTCGTTCTCCCAATAACCGAAAAGATGACCGAACGTATTTTGGGGAAGAACAGCTTCGTTGGTTGATGGATGCCTTGGTTGGAAGTAAGGCGACGTTCAAGTTTATTGTTACAGGTGGGCAAATCCTCAACACGGCCGCTTTGTTTGAAAATTATGCAACGTATGGCGAAGAGCGGGCGTTGTTGCTTCAAAAAATAGCTGAGGCGAACATTCCTGGGGTACTATTTCTAACGGGTGACCGCCATCACACGGTGTTGCATCGTCTGAATCGCTTTGGTACATATCCATTGTACGATTTTACAGTATCGCCGCTGACGTCGGGGGCGGGAAAACCAGCTGATGCAGAAAAAACAACCGAAACGTATGTGGCAGGAACGAATGTAGAAAACAAGCGCAATTTTGGTATGTTTGAAATCTCAGGGCCAGAAAAGGACCGTGTACTAAAAGTAACAATTTACGATGCTAAAGGAAGCCAACAGTGGCAGCGCGAAATCAAAGCGAGTGAATTGAAATAACCCAAAAAAGACCTTCCAAGGTTTTAAAAATTGGAAGGTCTAAAAAATACAATAAGATGGATTTAAAAGTAGCGCTGATTCAAACCGATTTATATTGGGAAAACGCAACAGCTAACTTAGCTTCATTGGAAGAAAAAATAGCCAACATCACCGAACAAGTGGATGTCATCGTTTTACCCGAAATGTTTACAACGGGTTTTACGATGAATCCTGCGTCGGTAGCCGAGCTCATGAACCTGACTACCACGAAATGGATGCAGCAAATGGCAGCGCAAACTGGCGCAGTAGTGACGGGAAGTTTTGCTGCTAAGGAAGGAACGAACTTTTTAAATCGCCTGCTTTGGGTGGAACCAAATGGTACATACGACTATTATGACAAACGACATTTGTTCCGAATGGCGCAGGAGCATGAGTCGTACGAGGCTGGTAGCAAGCGTATTATCAAAGAATGGAAGGGCTGGAGAATTTGCCCGCTGATTTGTTATGATTTACGTTTTCCCGTTTGGTCACGTAACGTTTCATTGGAATACGACTTGCTGATGTACGTTGCCAACTGGCCCGCCGTTCGTAGCCACGTTTGGAATACCCTACTTCAAGCCAGAGCCATTGAAAACTTGAGTTATGTTGTTGGGGTCAACCGCGTAGGGAATGACGGGAATGGTATTCCACACACAGGCGACTCCGCAGTGGTTGATTTTAAAGGGGAAGTCTTGGAGCGGACATCGGGGCAGGAAAGCATTATTATTTATTCATTACAGAAAGAATTATTGACTGCTTTTCGAACGCGTTTCCCCGCGCATTTGGATGCCGATGGGTTTATCATTCGTATGTAAACATATACCATACCGCTAAATAAGTTTACATTTTTTAGCATAAGTAAAAGAGAGGCATTGTGTATCTTTGGTATCTAAAGTACACAATGTCTCTCTTTTGTGCTTTTGTAGTGCCACTTACACATTCTATAAATCAATTTATTCAATCTCTTCTCATTACTTTTAACAAGAAAAAGTATGGACAATTTTTCTACTTTCCGAGACGCCTACCGGGGCGCCCTTTTAACAATGACTCCCAAAAAGGAGATGGTTTTGTGCTTGTTGTTTTGTCTTCTCTGTAGTATTGCTTTTGGGCAAACACGAACATGGGACGGGTCGGATAGCGATGATTGGAATACTGCTGCAAACTGGAGTGGGAATACTGTTCCTACTTCTTCAAATAATGTGGTAATTCCTGCTGCTCCGTCAAATCAACCTAAAATTAGTGCTACTGCTAATGCGAGAACTGTCGAGGTACAAAGTGGAGCGACTTTAACGATTGCATCTACTGGAACGCTTACGACGAGTAATTATAGGGTGATTGGGCTTATTTCAGCCTCGGTTCATAATTTGGGGACAATTGATAACTCGGGTGTAATAACAATATCACCTGGTTTGGGAGTTGGACTAGGCTTTAGAAATGTTGGAACTTTTAACAATAAGCCAACAACTGGAGAATTAAAAATTGATAACTCGACGGTGAGTGGATTTACAACCGAGAGTGGGAGTACAGTCAATAATGAAGGGAAAATAGCAATAGGAAGCACTGGAAATATTGGTGCTACGGGGATTTTGATTGGTGGAAGTAATACTTTCAATAACAAATCAATGGGAACGATTACCATCGACCGAGCGCTGACAAATAGTATTAGCAATGGCTCTACGCTGACTAATGAAGGTACTATTAAGATAGGTTCAATTAGTCTTGGCGGATTGGTGTCCATCCTTAACACTGCTACATTTAATAATAAGGGAGTCTTAGAAATAGACCGGGCCACGACCAATAGCATCAGTAATACAACAAATACCTTCACAAACGAAGGCACCATAAAACTAGGTGCAAATAACGGTAGTGGTATAACGGCTTTGTCAAACACCGCTACGTTTAATAATAAACCCAACGCTTCTATTTTGATTGACCGCGCGTCCCTTACAAGTATTTCTAACCTTCCTGGTGGTACTTTTACCAATGAAGGAAGCATTACAATCGGTGGAACAAACAGCGGTTCACCAACAGGTATTGTAAATTCATCTACTTTTAATAATACGGCGGGCGAAATAAAAGTGGATAAAACGACCCTTGTTGGCCTTTCAAACTTATTGGGGACGTTTACAAACGCAGCTAAAATTACGATTGGTAGTGCTGATAATGTCGGTGCTACAGGGTTGGCCAATACTGCTACATTTAACAATAACACAGGTGGTGAAATCAGTATCGATCGTGCAACAGGGAATGCCTTAAACAACCTTGCAGGAACCTTTACGAATAATGCTAAAGTTGTCATTGAGGCGTTGGCTAGTGTAGCAGGAACGGGCGTTAACAATGCTTCTGGAGCTACTTTTGACAACAATGGTTGCGGTGCTTTGTTAAAATTAGTATCTAATAGTGTGATTGCCAACGCAGGAACGTTCTCTAATTCAGGGCAAATAATTGAAAATGCGAGTGGAAATAGTGGCATTAGTTCCAATGCTGGAATTGTTCAAAACTTAAACGGTGGAACTTTCACAATTGGGTCAGGAAATCCTGTTTTTGCTACAGCTGCGACCAATCTCACAACCTGTGTGCCTACCAATGGAATCATCGATATTACGGGCTTGCACGCCTCTACAAGTTATACGGTAACTTCAACTAGCGGCCCAACGGTCAATGTAACAGCATCCAGCGATGCTACGGGCAAGCTGTCCTTGACAGGGTTGGGAGCAGGAACCTATGCCCTTACTTTGAGTGGTAGTTGTGTTCCAGAAAATATAACTTTTTCGGCCACATTGACGGCCCCAGCCAATCCAAGTTTATTTACGGTAGCAGGTAGTGGTAGTTTTTGCCCCAACGGACTAGGTTTAGAAGTGACTTTAAGTGGTTCTGAAACAGGGGTAAATTACAAACTCATGGAAGGTGCAAATTTAATTTCTACGGTGGCAGGGACAGGGAATCCGCTTTCATTTGGAAACATCCTTCAAGCGGGCACTTACACCGTAGAGGCAGTAAACGCAACGACGAACTGTTCTTCGACGATGACTGGCTCGGCCGTTTTAGTGGCGTACCCAATCCCAACGGCGACGATTTCGGGAACAACAACCCTCTGTAAAGATGCAACAGCACCTGTTATTACTTTTACAGGTGCCAATGGTTCAGGGAATTATACGTTTAAATACACAATTAATGGTGGTTTGACCCAAGAAGTAACTACGAGTGGAGGAAATACGGCTACGGTGACTGTGCCAACTACCACGGCAGGCGTTTATACCTATACTTTAGTCAGCGTGAGTGACGCAAACTGCGGACAAAATCAGACAGGAGATGCCATAGTGACCATTAATGGCAAGCCTACCATTAGCCTACTGTTGAATACCCAAACATTTATCGAAGGGTCAACAACTGTTCTTTGTGATGCTGACGCAAATCCAGTCAATAATTTGTTATTCTCGGTGGCTACCTCTTGCGTAACGGGCACACTGATGTGGCGTACTCAAGTAGGAAATGGAGTATGGGGTAATTGGAGTGAAACGCCACCAACTACTCAGCCGTCGGATGCCGTTGCTTATCGTTATCAAGCCTCATGCGACGTAGCTTGTTCATCAACTTTTTCAGGAATAATCAATGTCGCAGTACAGTATCGTGCTGCTGTTCCTCAAAATGTGTCGATGGTGGCGGACGGAACAACCATTGCAGCGGGTGAATCAAAAAATGTTTGCGATATTGAAGGAAATACCCTCACTTTTAACGCAACTTGTGGGGCGGGAGAAATTGTTTTATATTCTGTTGATGGAGGTGATTATTCGTCGGTTGTACCTACGCAAATGGCAGATGGCGCAGTACATAATTACCGCGTTCGTTGTCGTAAATCGGACGGGACAATTTCTTGTATTGAGTCAGAATCAGCGGTGATGAGTTTACGTCTGACGCCAGCTTTGGCGGCTCCTACGGTGAGTATTAGCCCAATGAATGGTTGTGGAACATCAACAGCAATGACGGGAGTTACTTCTTGCGGAGCGCTTCAAACAATATGGTATGATGCTACTACCCAGCAGGCCATTAGCTCATTACCTGCACAGACCCCAACGGCTACTACTTCCTACTTTGCGCGTTGTCTATCAGCAACAGGTTGCCTAAGTATGGCAAGTAATACGGTCACTTTTACTTATTTCTCTACAACCAGCGCTCCAGTAGTAACTGTGAGTTCAGATATAGTATGTGCTGGAACGGAAGTGACGGTTTCTTCTAACTGCCCTGCCCCTTCGGTAGCATTTTGGAATACGGGTGTTCAGGAAAGTAGCTTTAAAGTGGCCTTTAATAACGTGGTTAGTCAGTCATATTGGGTAAAATGTATTTTTCCTAATGGTTGTGAAACGACTGCAAGTGCGCCTAAAGAAGTGCTTTGGAAAGCATTTGATATTACTATTATTAACGTTGGACAAAGTCAGTCAGCAACCAAGGAAGATAACAAATTAGCATGGGCGGGCCAGTTTCTTACACCTGATGCGGGACCATCGCTAGACAAAAGTTTGCAAACGAACCCTACGGTTTACTTTACTGAGCGGGTTAATAAAATGGCTCCCCGTTTTTGGACAATTAATGCGGAAGTATGTGCATTGGGGACAAGTGGGTCGTTGACATTTGATATGTCGGTAACACCAGAAACTGGGTTGCTGCGTTCTTTCAATACCCACGAAAACAATGCGCCTTATTTTATGTATGCCAATCGCGGAGGTTGGACAGAATTATATGCTCAAAATCACCCTGCGTATGGTTTTTATGAAGATAATGGAAGCGGAGGCAACAAATATGATGAAGGGCTTCCAAAAGGTTTGTACAAGCTAAGTGTGCGCTATTGGGATGCAAAAGGGGAGGGGAGTATTTATCCTTCAAGACGCCTAGCTGTAGGAAAAGTATTGGCTTACCAAGAATACTGGTTCAGAGTGGTTTCGGAAGAAGGTCCTGGCAAAGGAGCAGCGCGAGAAGGGGTAATAACATCAGATAATGGTACATTGGCCGAAGTGATGCCTAACCCAGTGAAGAATGTCCTACGTGTACAAATCAATGAAAGCAAAGGCCAAACATTTGATCTTCAGTTTACGGATATTTCGGGTCGTTTAGTACAATCAAAAACGATTGTTGCTGAAACAAACCAACACAAAGAAACCTTGGATGTAACAACACAGGGGGCTGGTATGTATTTCTTAAAAGTAGTAGGAGCTACGAAAAGTCAGACATTGAAAGTCTTGAAGATTGATTAAAAATGAAGAACAATAAAAAAAGGAGCTGCCTAGCAGCTCCTTTTTTTATGCCAATTCCTGTAATCGTTCGACGGAATAGGCCGTGGGCTTGTCCGCAAAAAGGACCTTGGTTTTGGCCCAAGTTGTTTTGAATAATTCAGAATCTCGGTACGCATTTAGGGCAGCTTCGTCGTCCCAATAGCTGTATGTAAGGTAAACATTGGGGTGATTTAAGTCGCGTAAAAGTTCTAGCCGATGGCAGCCTTGACGGGCTCTGATTTTTTCTTTCGATTGCTCAAAAACATCTAAAAAATCAGCCACTTTTTCAGGCTGAAACGTCATTCGTACGATTCGGATAAGCATAATGGTTCTATGTTGAGGAAGTTATTTTCCACGATAGGCAGCCTTGCGTTTTTGCAAAAAAGCCATGATTCCTTCCGCTGCGTCGTGCGTACGGCCAAGTTGGTCTTGGTGGGTCGCTTCAAGCTCAAGCATTTGGTCGAGGGTAGAATACATGGCCTGGTTCATCACTTGTTTCATTGCTCCAATGGCTTTTGTGGGAGCGTTTTGGTAATAGGAAACAATGTCGGCAAGTTCTACATCTAGCTCGCTAGCAGGTACAGCTTTGTGAATCAGCCCAATCTGAGCGGCTTCTATGGCAGATACTTTTCGACCAGTACTGGCTATTTCAAAAGCCTTTTGCATTCCGACCAATCGAGGTAAAAAGAAGGTAGAGCCAGCGTCAGGCATGAGGCCGATGTTGACAAAAATTTGACTTAAATAAGCTTCTTCGGTGGCTATGACAAGGTCGCAGGCCAGAGCAAGCGAACAACCAGCCCCCGCCGCTATGCCATTGAGCCGACAAATGACGGGTTTGGGCAATGACCGTATGGCTAAAATAAGCGGATTGTAGTTTTGTCGTAACGAATCACCCAGGCTATTGGCGCCTCCCATTCCTTCTTTCAGGTCAGCACCCGAACAAAATGCTTTATCGCCAGCGCCTGTTATGACCACCACACGTACTGTTTCGTCAGTGGCTGTAGTTTCAATGGCACGCGTTATTTCTTTTAACAAACCTGCACTTAAAGCATTATATACTTGAGGGCGATTGAGCGTAATGCGGGCAACGCCATCGTTTACTTCGTAGGTTAAATACTCAAACATGGTTTTTAGGTTTAGGATGAAGCAGAAAATACGTAAATGTAATAATCTCAGACAAACCACCAAACAGTTGCTAAACTTACCACCAAACCTAGCAAAACGCCCGCGCTAATTTGAGCAGGTGTGTGGGCATTGAGGTGAAGGCGTGCACTCATTAAAAGTCCTCCCAGTACAATTAACCCTAAAAGAGGATAGAGGAGAATGTGTTCTCCAAATTTGATAACTATACCAAAAGTAGCACCCAACAACCCACCAAAGCCAGTGCCGTGCGCGCTAATTTTCCAGTTTAAACTTATAATGGCTACCAGAGCGATGGAAACTGTTACACTGGCAAGAACGATGCTAATTTGGGGGGCTAACTCTGACAATTGGGCGAGTTGGTACCGAAAAAAATACGTCGCAAAGCCGTAAAGCAACACTGTAATAAAATACGGAAGGCGTCGGTCGGCAAGGTTATCTAAGTGGAGACTTTGAATATAACCTGCTCGGTATAAATAGTAAATTCCCAAGGCAGGAATCACAAAAGTAGTCATACCCACAAACCCCAAAAGAGTTAGGCGAACGGGCGGGGGAAACATATCGACGCCAACAACGGCTGGTGTGGTAAAAAACAACATGCCCAACAATAACGTGGGCATCAGAAGTGGATGAAGCAGAACTGAAAGAGACTTAGCAAGTGGCGTATTCAAAGCGAATGTATCTGTTTATTGCCGACCTTTATTTTGATTATCACAAAGGTAACGAATAACAGACGATGTCACTATAATTGTTTGCGTAATCGTGCAACAGGTATGTTGAGCTGTTCGCGGTATTTGGCCACCGTCCGACGGGCAATGTTATAGCCTTTATCGTTAAGTAGTTTCTCTAGCTTGTCGTCCGAAAGCGGATTGCCTTTTGGTTCGTGGTCAATCAAATCTTTCAGAATAGACTTCACTTCGCGGCTACTTGCGTCTTCGCCGTATTCGGTCGAAATTCCTTCTGAGAAGAAATACTTCAACGGATATACCCCAAATTCCGTTTGAACGGCTTTGCTGTTGGCCACGCGCGAAACCGTCGAAACATCCATTTCGATACGCAGCGCAATGTCCTTCAAAATCATGGGTTTTAAGCGGGTTTCGTCGCCATCTAAAAAGAACTCATATTGGTACTGTAAAATGGCATTCATGGTGCGTTGAAGCGTATTTTGGCGCTGTTTGATGGCATCAATAAACCACTTTGCGGCATCGAGTTTTTGCTTCACAAAAGTGACCGTCTCTTTGATATGCCGATTGGATTTGTCGCTTTTGTCGTAGGTATCCAGCATTTCGGCAAACGACCGACTTATGCGTAGTTCTGGTGCATTTTTTGAGTTGAGGTGTACTTCAAGTTTGCCGTTGTTGTTATGAATCCAAAAATCGGGCAAAAGATATTGTGCTAATCCATCCTCACCTTCTACAGAGCCAGGTTTTGGGTTCAGTTTTGTGATGAGCGAAATGACGCATTTCATTTGGTCGTCATTGATGCCGAGGCGTTTTTGAATTTTTTCAAAATGCTTTTTTGAAAATTCATCAAAATAATCCTCAATGATTTTGATGGCATAGTTGACATAGTTATCCGAAGCGTTTTTACGATCAAGCTGGAGCAACAAACATTCTTGCAAATTGCGGGAACCAATGCCTGGAGGGTCAAATGTTTGGATTTTTTTCAACACAACCTCCACTTCCTCCACCGAGGTATAAAATCCTTGCGACAGGGCCAAATCATTGACAACAGCTTGCATAGAACGGCGGATATAGCCATCGTTTTCGATGCTTCCCAACAATTGTAAGCCGATGACCGACTGGCGTTCGTTGAGTTTCAAATAACCAAACTGTTGCTGTAGTGCATCTTGTAAAGTATTGATAGTAGCAATTGGCATTTCTCTGTCCTCTTCAGGGAAATTTCCGTCACTGTACATTTTATACCCGCCATATTCTTCATGGTTGAGATAGTCGTCAAGACTAATGTCATCACGGGTCGAATATTCGTCATCATATTCACTGTCAGATGAATCATCATAGATGTCATCTTTATCGTTCATCTCCTGTTCTAACCCCTCTTCCAATGCTGGATTAATCTCCAACTCCTCCTCAATTCGGCTCTCTAGTTCTGCCGTCGGAATTTGAAGCAGCTTGATAAATTGTATCTGCTGCGGCGAGAGCTTTTGTTGTAATGTTTGGTTTAGGCTTAACTTCTGCATGATAGAGTGGGGTTATAAAGCTTGTTCCATGCGATGTTTTTTGGATTATCGTCTGTTTACAGAAATAGCCTCTATCAACAGTCGTGCCAAAACTACATTTAACTTCTTTTTTTTGGTTAATTTTTAAAATATATTTTCTGATTTATCTTTTTTGGGGAAGAAAATTATGTCTTTTGGTAGAAGAGGGCAATGGTGTAAGTTGCTAGTAATGAGCATATTGTGTTTTGGTATATATTTTACTGAATATTTGGTAGTTTATTGGACGTAAAGAATGCCAAAAAGTGACAAAGCCAAGCATCTTTTTGGATGTTTGGCTTTGTAGGGGGGTAAAAAATGGTAATAAAAAGGCGCTTATTCGACCACGATTAAATGATTTTTTTTGCCTTTAGAAACCAACAAAAATTTATTTTGTAGCAACTCAAATGCAGGCTGCGCATTGGGGTCAGCGACTTTGGTTTTGTTGATGCTTACGGCGTTTCCTTGGATCGCCCGTCGTGCCTCACCCTTCGATGCGTAGATTTCGTTGTTGGTCACTACCGATAATAGATCAGTGACGTTGGTACACTCAGCCAATGCGGTTGCGCTGATGACACTTTGCGGCACTCCATCAAATACCGCTTCAAATGTCAGCATATCCATGTTTTGAAGCGTTTCAAGGGTTCCTTTTCCAAAAAGAACTTCAGAGGCAGCTACTGCCATCTCATATTCTGATAATGAGTGAACTCGAATGGTCACGTCCTTTGCCAAAGCTTTCTGCATAACGCGTAGGTGGGGAGCTTGGGCGTGTTCGGCTTCAAAAGCCTCAATTTCATCTTTTGTATAAAGCGTGAATACGCGCAGCAGACGTGAGCAGTCGGCATCGGCGCAGTTAAGCCAAAACTGATAAAACTGAAAAGGAGAAGTTTTGGAAGAATCCAGCCAAACGTTTCCACTTTCACTTTTTCCAAATTTTGTTCCGTCCGATTTAGTCACCAAAGGAGTTGTCAGTGCAAAAGCACGGTACTCGGCGGTTTCATCGTTGTTATTTTCTTTTCGACGAATCAATTCTGTCCCCGTTGTGATATTTCCCCATTGATCCGAACCACCCATTTGTAAACGAACATCGTGGTGCTTAAAGAGCCAATAGAAATCAAATCCTTGGAGTAGTTGGTAGCTAAATTCGGTGAAAGAAATGCCTGTTTCGAGGCGTTTTTTCACGGAGTCTTTCGCCGACATATAATTGACTGTGATGTATTTCCCTGCTTCACGCAAAAACTCAAGGAAACCAATGTTCTTGAACCAGTCGTAGTTGTTTACGATTTGGGCTGAGTTATCCCCGCAGTCAAAATCCAAAAATTTTTCAAGTTGTTTTCTGATACAAGACTCATTGTAGCGAAGCGTTTCTTCTGACAGGAAAGCGCGTTCGGCAGCTTTTCCTGAAGGATCGCCTACCATTCCAGTAGCACCTCCCACGAGGGCAAATGGCTTATGTCCACACAACTGGAAGTGTTTCAGGAGCATAATGGTTGCCAAATTTCCGATGTGCAAAGAGGACGCTGTGGGGTCAAAACCAATATAGGCAGAGGTAATTTCTTTTTGGAGTTGTTCTTCTGTGCCAGGCATCATGTCGTGGAGCATCCCACGCCAACGCAATTCTTCGATGAAATTCTTAGTCATTTTCTTGCAATCTTGACGGCTTATTCTGTATTTTAGAGCCGCAAAAGTACGGGGATTTTTGCTTTGGTTGGCAAAAATGTTAAAACCCGAAACTCCTGTAAGAGAAAAAGAGACTTTTTTATAACGTTATGTCCTGATTTTCAGATGAAGAATAAGGTGTTTTGCCAAGCCGAAATCCGAAAGTGTAATTAAAAATGAAAAAAAACGAAGGCTTTCTTCGTGGTTTCTATTAACTTAGCCAGTACAATCGCATTTTGAGGGGCACAGATACTCTATTTACAATTATGAAACAGCTTTTTACATTTTCAGAAAAATTAATTCGACCAACTTTTGGTAAACTTTTTCTTCTGTTTTGGATGGTGAGCGCTAGTGCATACGCACAAATAGCAGTTCCAGATACCAATTTCGCAAATGCAATACGTAGTGCTTGTCCAACGTGTATTGGCAGCGATAATAAATTGTTGCCACCCGCAGCAGACATGAAAGGGCTGGATGTATCCAGCAAAGGCATCAAAAACTTAGAAGGAATTCAGGGCTTTACTTCGTTAGAAACCTTGATTTGTATTACGAATAGCTTAACTACCTTGCCGCCCCTTCCTTCTACATTAGTTTCACTCTATTGTGATTTGAATAACCTGACGAGCTTACCGACTTTACCTTCGGGGCTTGTTACGCTGAGTTGTAAGTTTAATAAATTAACAGCACTTCCAGCGATTCCTGGCGCAATGACTCAATTAGCCTTTAATAACAATGAGGTTGCAGTTTTGCCTGCCCTGCCATCTTCCATGATTTATTTGGATGCGACTCGTAACAAATTAACATCTCTTCCAACGCTTCCTACAAGTTTGCGTTACTTGAGTTGCACTGGAAACGAACTTACATCACTGCCAAGTTTACCATCGACAATTGAATATTTGAGTTGCTCAAATAACAAACTGACCGCTATTCCAACGTTGCCATCGGTTATGACTACATTTTATTGTGCTGATAACCTATTGACATCATTACCCCAATTGCCTGCTAGTTTGACGCAGGTTCTGAACTGTGCAAAAAATCAACTTACGGCTTTGCCAGCATTGCCTTCGGGATTAAAAGAGATTGATTGTGGATTTAACGCACTTACGACGCTTCCGACATTGCCGACAAGTCTCAATACTTTGGTGGCTGAAAATAATCAAATATCTAATTTGCCGCCTTTTCCTGCGTCATTGTCAGTCGTTTATATTAAAAATAATCGTTTGTTAAGTTTGCCAGCTTTGCCCGAAAGTTTGTACTTTTTGAATATTCAAAACAACCTGCTCACCTGTCTGCCAGAGTTGAAAAATGGCTCAATGTATTTATACATAGACGCGGATAAGATTACTTGTTTACCAAATATACCTGCCAGTATTATTGTGTTTAATGCTTTGAGTATTCCTATTCCAACTCCGCCAGTTTGCCCAACCAACATTAATCATCCAATTGGATCAGTAGCGGCAAACTCGTATGTAGCAAAAGAAAAAATAGAAAGTACAGCGACGCTTTCGTCGGGTAAAACAAATTATTTTGCTACCCAATCCATCACTTTAAATCCAGGCTTTGTTGCTTCCAATGCGACTACATTCTTGGTAGAGGTACGTACGTGTAAGTAGAGAAGTCTAAACTTTGGGGAATGGTGTAACAAATTGAACGTTATGAGATTACATTTTGTATTCCTCCTTTTTCTGGGACTATTTATGCCTGTTTCAAAAAGCGAAGCACAAATAGTCCCAGACTCCAATTTCGCCCAAGCAATACGTACTACTTGCCCAGATTGTATTGATAGCACAAATAAACTTTTGCCAGCTGCGGCAAATTTGAAAATTTTAAATGTTTCAGAGAAAAATATTCGCAGTTTGGCTGGGCTAGAGGGATTTGCTGGATTGGAACAATTAATTTGCAACGCAAATCAATTAACTAGCCTACCTGAATTGCCAACTACATTAGAATGGCTATTTTGTAGCAGCAATAAAATTACGCAACTCCCAAAGCTTCCTGAATCGCTGCAAATACTTTGGTGTTCAGCAAATGAACTAGAAACCATACCACCTTTGCCTACTTCATTAATACGTTTAATATGTGGTAATAACAAGTTAAAGGCATTGCCTGAAAATCTTCCTGCTACACTAGATTTGATTGACTGTAGTAGAAATCAAATTACACACTTGCCTCAAATGGATTATATTCCCTATTTAAGATTTTTAACCTGCAATAATAACCAACTGAAACAGTTACCTAAACTATCTCAATTGTTTACGCTGAAATGCGCTAATAATCAATTAAAATCATTGTCTCGGTTGCCCGATACCATAAGAGAATTGGACTGTAGTAATAACCAAATCTCTTTTTTAACCAATTTGCCTAGGGTAGGAATATTGTTGAATCTTTCTTCTAATCAATTGACTTGTTTGCCGACTATCCACGTCGAATATTTGTTTAGCCTTACCATAGATACAGATAAAATAAAGTGCCTTCCTAATGATTTAGGCACTATTGTAGTGAAAAATCGTGAGGGAGTGCAAGTCCCTACTCCGCCTGTATGCCAAGAAAATTTGACCCATGCCACGGGAAATTTGGCAGCAGATACGTACGTCGCAACCAAGAAAATTGAAAGCGCTGCCCTGCTTCTTGAAGGGACTACGAAGTACCACACAACACAATCGATTACCCTAAATCCAGGTTTTTCAACGGCTGCTACCACGACTTTTGTGGCGGAATTACGTACTTGTAATTGAAATAAATATCGCTCGCTGAGGCGTGATAAACATTTGGCAGCCGAATTAATTTTCTGTTAATTCTGGTATAGATTTTCAATTCACCGATATTTATACTAATTTTACGCGGCAAATAAGGAATCGTTTATTTGCTATGCTCTCAGACACATCCAAATTCCTCTACGAGGCCCTCACGTACGACGACGTTCTGCTCGTCCCTGCTTACTCCGAAGTGCTCCCGCGTGACACAACCACGCAAACACAACTCACTCGAAATATTCGATTGAATGTTCCTCTGTTATCTGCTGCTATGGATACCGTTACTGAATACCAATTGGCCATTGCCATGGCGCAAGAGGGAGGAATCGGGATTATCCATAAAAACATGACTGTTGAAGCCCAAGCTGCGCAAGTACGTAAAGTAAAACGCTCCGAAAGTGGGATGATTGTTGACCCTATTACGTTAGACGAAGACGCTACGCTGCGTGACGCACATCGCATTATGTCTGAGTTCAAAATCGGAGGGATTCCTGTGGTTGATAAAAGCAGTAAATTGATTGGTATTATCACCAACCGCGATTTACGTTTCCAAAAAGATTTAACCAAAGGCGTGGTTGGCGTTATGACCAAAGATAACCTGATCACTGCTAACGAAGGTATCACGCTCGAAGAAGCCGAAAGTATTTTGCAGGAGTTTAAGATTGAAAAATTGCCTATCGTTGACAAACACCATAAATTGGTAGGTTTGGTTACGTATCGTGACATTATTAAACGTAAAGACCGCCCCAATGCCTGCAAAGACAGTCTTGGACGCCTTCGGGTTGGAGCGGCAGTAGGTGTGACGCCCGATTTGATTCGTCGCGTTGAAGCACTCCTTAAAGCGGGTGTGGACGTGGTAAGTATCGACACTGCTCACGGACATTCATTAGGGGTAATTGAAGCATTGAAAGGGGTGAAAAGCCAATTCCCTAATTTGGATGTATTGGTTGGAAATATTGCGACTGGCGAAGCTGCTCAGGCATTGGCCGCAGCGGGTGCTGATGGGGTAAAAGTAGGCGTTGGCCCTGGAAGTATCTGTACGACGCGTATCATTGCGGGAATCGGGATGCCACAGTTGACGGCGGTTTACGAAGCCGCCAAAGCCATTGAAGGCACAGGAGTTCCAGTGATTGCCGACGGTGGTATTCGCTATTCGGGTGATATTGTAAAAGCAATTGCTGCGGGTGCAAACACCGTAATGATTGGTTCGTTGTTAGCAGGGACGGAAGAAGCACCAGGCGAAGAAATTCTTTACGAAGGACGTCGCTTTAAATCATACCGTGGTATGGGCTCGGTTGAAGCGATGGAAGATGGTTCGAAAGACCGTTATTTCCAAGATGCAGAAGACGACATCAAGAAACTTGTGCCCGAAGGAATCGTAGGCCGCGTTCCGTACAAAGGAAAAGTAGCCGAAATCATTTACCAATTGGTAGGTGGTTTGAAAGCTGGAATGGGCTACTGCGGTGCGGCTGATATTCAAACCCTGCAAAAAGCGAAATTTGTTCGTATCAGCGCGGCGGGGATGAAAGAAAGCCATCCGCACGATATTCACATTGCGAAGGAAGCACCAAACTATACTACAAAATAGTTGGAGGCTAGTGGATACAAAAACGGCCACTTGGACTTGTTCCTTGTGGCCGTTTTTGATTTTAAAGTCAATGAATTACATCATAATAAAGACCAGTGCTCCCGCAACGTAGCCAAGAAGTGCTAAAAGACTGATGCGTTTGAGATACCAGAAGAAACTGATATTTTCCATACCCATTACTGCTACCCCAGCTGCTGAACCAATAATTAGCATACTACCACCTGTACCAGCACAGTAAGCCAAAAACTCCCAAATGCGGTGGTCTTGAGGGTACGTAGCCAAATCGTACATACCCATAGAAGCAGCTACTAATGGTACATTGTCGATGACGGCGGAGGCAATCCCAATAATAAATACAATGGCATCCGAATTTCCGATGGTATCGTTCATCCAGGCAGCTAAACCAGAAAGCGTGTGCGTCACTTCAAGCACGCCGATGGCCAATAATATTCCCATAAAAAACAAAATACTACTGGTATCAATTTTGCTCAATGCGTGTGCTGCGGTAAAAGGTTTGCGGTCTTCTTCGTCTTTTTTGGAGTGAAGAACTTCGGAAACAACCCATACCGTTCCGAGCGCAAGTAAAACGCCCATATAAGGCGGCAAATGAGTGACTGTTTTAAAAATAGGTACAAAAAGCAACATACCTATACCTGTAAAAAACATGGTATTTCGTTCAAAAGTAGTAATGGTTTCATCTGTATCTTTTTTTCTTGGTTTGGGTGGTTCCAATGAGCCTTTTAGACGGAATGAAAGATAAACTAGTGGAACAATCAAAGAAACTAAGCTCGGGATAATCAACATTTTCATGATATTGACGGCTGATACTTGTCCGCCAATCCAAAGCATGGTTGTTGTTACGTCGCCCAACGGTGACCATGCTCCGCCTGCGTTGGCAGCAATGATGACAATTCCTGCAAAAAAGCGACGCATATCGGTATCACGAATGATTTTTCGCAACAATGATACCATTACAATAGCCGTAGTGAGGTTGTCGAGTACGGCCGAAAGAAAAAAAGTAAGAATGCTGATAATCCAAAGGAGTGTGCGGGTGTCTTTGGTATGAATGCGTTCTGTGATGACTCCAAAGCCTTGATGGGCATCAATGAGTTCGACAATGGTCATGGCGCCAAGTAGGAAAAACGCAATCTCCGCAATGTTTGCCAAATGGTGTGATAACTCTTCCCCAACCTGATGTGAATCCACCGAGCCAAACGCATACAAAGCCCAACAGAACACACCAGTGAGGAGGGCGGTTGCCGTTTTGTTGATGTGAATACTATGCTCAATGGTGATAAAAATGTAGCCGATGACAAATACGGCAATAATGAGAGTAATCATACGAATTTTGAAATTTTATGAACCTTCAAAATAAGCAAAAAAACCTTAAAAAGTTGTTAATAATTGGTTATTTCACGCCATTAAGCTGTTCTTTTTGGCAAAAATTTTGATGCTTTTAGATAGAAATTGCAAAAAGTAGATAACAAAAAAATCCCCTCTGTAAGAAGGGGATTTAAGAGTGTAAGTAAGACCTATTCTTACGCCGTTTGCTCCTTAAAATAGCGTTTGAGCCACGTATGGTCGGCGCGGGTTTTCCAGCGGCTCATCCATTGGGCTTTGGTCGCTACGGTATTGTCAAACACAGTTGTATTGGGTTCGATTTCTTCGTTTAAAACGGCATTTTTGATGTCGGAGACAGGAACGGTTTGAATATTTCCTTGTGCATCAAGGTAAGCCAAAGAGCGATCAAAAAAATCGACATTTAAACGAGGTCCAATTTCTTGCAGCCAGCGCGTTGACTTGTCGATAGAGCAACCACTCGGCAATGTTTCACTTTCATCCACCGCAATCACCACAAACCGATGGTGGAATATTTTTCCTGAAGCCGTAAGGGCTTCGCCGTGGGCTTCCCAGCCTTCCAAAGCGGCTTTGAGGGTTTCGGTAAGTGTCCCTACTTCATCGTCAGTCAGGTTTCGATTGGCCTGATAAATCCAGACGCGGGCTTCAAAAGCAATATCGTGAAATGGTATGTACATGACAATTGGCGTTTATGTGTAAGTTTTGCTTGTAGAGTGTAAAATGTAGATTGTCGAATTATTGGTTTCATTCGACAATCTGCACTCTCCCTTCGACAATCAAAATAACGTTTTTTGTGGTTTTTTGAGTTCCTCTTTGACGAGCATTACATCGACTGTGCCACCAATTCCGCCAAATCGAAAACCTTTACCGACTCTTCTTTTTCTTTGTTTTTGACGCCGTCGGTCATCATTACCATGCAGAAGGGGCAACCCACCGCGATGGTTTCGGCACCCGTGGCAAGGGCTTCTTCGATGCGCTCAATGTTGATGTCTTTTTTGCCTTTTTCGGGTTCTTTAAACATTTGGGCACCGCCTGCTCCGCAACAAAGTCCTTTTACTTTCGCACGTTTCATTTCCACTAAATCGGCATCAAGGGCTTCAATAACTGCGCGTGGAGCTTCGTAGATGTCGTTGGCGCGACCCAAATAACAAGAATCGTGGAACGTGATTTTTTTACCTTTGAACGTACCTCCACCTTCAAGTTTTATTTTGCCCGCGTTGATAAGTTGCTGCAAAAACTCCGAATGGTGAATGACTTCGTAGTTTCCACCGATGGCAGGATATTCGTTTTTGAGGGTATTAAAACAGTGCGGACAAGCCGTCACAATTTTTTTTACGCCATACATATCAAGTACTTGAATATTGGCCATGGCTTGCATCTGAAACGTAAATTCATTGCCAGCTCGCCTTGCGGGGTCGCCTGTGCAGCCTTCTTCGGTACCCAAGACGGCAAATTTTACCCCAACGGCATTTAAAATTTTGACAAATGCGACCGTCACTTTTTTGTAGCGGTCATCAAATGACCCCGCACAGCCTACCCAGAAAAGTACTTCGGGGGTTTCTCCGCTAGCGGCCATTTCGGCCATGGTTGGTACTTTGATTTCAGACATTGGATTGGTTCGTAGGTTTGATGAAAAGTGGTTTTTCGGTGATTCTATGTTGCAAAATCTACATTTTTATTAAAAACTCAAAACCATTGCTAAGGGTTGATTACATTTGCCATTGATAATGAGTGAATCGTCACTAACCAAAAATAATAATAAACTTGAAAAGCGTTTATAAGTCTCACCCTTGGCATGGTATTCCCATCGGTGAAAATGCCCCAGAAACTTTAACGGCCTTTATTGAAATTGTACCTACGGATACGGTTAAGTACGAAATCGACAAAACAACGGGTTATCTGAAAATTGACCGCCCGCAAAAATATTCTAACATTGTTCCTGCCCTCTATGGTTTTGTTCCAAAAACCTACTGCGGCGATACCATTGCTGAATATGCACGCCAGCAGTCGGGACGTAATGACATCAAAGAAGGCGACGGAGACCCGTTGGATATTTGTGTGTTGAGCGAAAGCAACATCCCTCACGGAGATATTATTTGTCAAGCGATTCCTATTGGTGGCTTGCGTTTGATTGATAAAGGTGAAGCCGACGATAAAATCATTGCGGTGTTGAAAGATGATTTGCTCTACAGCAAATACCGTGACATTAGCGAGCTTCCTCGTAGCGTAGTTAACCGCCTTCAACACTACTTCCTGACCTACAAAAACTTGCCAGGCGAACCAATGACCTGCGAAATTGCCAATGTATATGGTCGGGAAGAAGCGCATCAAGTGATTCGCAATTCGGTAACGGATTACTTGAATAATTTCGGAATGCTTTAATTCATACCCCTTCCAAGTTTCGATTTCTGCGAATAAAAACTTGGAAGGGGTTTTTTACGCGGGTTGTGAGCAACCCTTTTCACGGTATCCCTTCCAAGTTTCGATTTCTGCGAATAAAAACTTGGAAGGGTTGTTTTACGCGGGTTGTGAGCAACCCTTTTCACGGTATCCCTTCCAAGTTTCGATTTCAACGAATACGTAAACTTGGAAGGGATTTTTTATTTTCGTTTGTGTTTCCAGCGATTGTGCGACCAGAGCCAATCCGACGGATGTTGGCGAATACTTTCTTCTAATTTACTCTTATACATTTCCGTAATTCTCCCATCCGAAAGCGACTGATAGGGCGGCAGGCCAATAAGTTGAAAAGAAACCGCATAATAGCCGCGCCGTTTTCGATAAATATCCGCAAAAACGATTGGCATTTCGGTCGCTCGTGCTATTTTTTCTGTTCCAGGGAAAAAAGCGGTATCTTGATGCAAAAAAGAAAACCAATGCGCGTGTTCAGGAGAGTGGGGCGATTGGTCCGCTACAAGCCCAATGAGCCTTGGTAGGTGTTTTCTGGTAACAATTTCGCGCATCAACCGTGGCATCGGAATCAGGTGAACTCCAAACGAGGCGCGTAAAGACTGCATAAATTTATCAGATTTTTCATTGGTCAACGTTTTATAAACGGCATCTACAGGAATTCCGCGCGTTGTCAAACTTGCGGGAACCCATTCCCAGTTGGCCGTGTGCGCTCCAAACGATAAAAAAGGCTGATTTTTAGCAATAAAACCTTGTAATAGCTCAATGTTTTGAACTTCTACCCGCTGTTGAATTTCGGCAACGGAAAGGTGAGGAAGTTTGAGCGTTTCTACGAAAATATCGGCTAAATGTTGGTAAAATTTTCGGGCAATTTGCTTGGTTTCCTTTGGTGATTTTTCAGGAAATGCGTGTTGAAGATGCTTGAAAACAAGTTTTTTGCGGTAACCGACAACGTAATAAAGCAGAAAATACACAAAATCTGACAATAGATACAGCACCGACAGAGGCAAATACCCTATCCAACTCAAAAATCTCATGGCCAATAATATAAGGTGGAAACTTGTTTAATGATTGCAAATGTAAAAAGCTTTACTGCGTAATCAAATACAGAAAATTTGTACTTTCCTTACTTACTATGCTCATTCAGGGGCTTTTTGTAAATTTTTTTGTGATTTTTTTGATAATATGACTCAAATTGCTTTACTTACGAAATCACACTTATTTAAGTAAAAAGCATTGTCAGTACGAATAGAGTTACAATATTTACCGAGTCTCGATTATTTTGCCTGTTTATTGAAATACGGTGAGGTGTCACTTGAAGCTCAGGAGCATTTTGTGAAGCAAACTTACCGAAATCGGTGCCATATTTTGGCCGCTAACGGCGTTGATACACTCATTGTTCCCGTAATTCATTCAGCGCCCAAAATGCCGATTCGTGAAGTGAAAATTGATTATTCACAAGGTTGGGTACGGAGGCATTGGGGGGCCATTGTGGCGGCTTATGGGAAAGCACCCTATTTTGAGTATTTTGGAAGTGATTTTGAACGGGTGTATCTCAAAAAGCCAACATTTTTGTTTGACCTCAATTGGGAGTTGCTGACAATCTGTCTGAAATTACTGCGGCAAAAACCGACAATACGGCTGACGGAGGTGTTTGAAACGAGCCTTCCCGAGGGGCATTTTGACGCACTGTCACAGATTTCCCCCAAAAATCTATCGGGGCACAACATTTTCAGTAAACCCGTTGTTTATCAACAAAATTTCGGAACTGAGTTTGTTCCTAATTTGAGTATTCTTGACTTGCTGATGTGCCAAGGAGCAGATGCAACGCGTTTGCTGAAACAGTCGGTAAAAGTGGAATGAAAAACACACTATTTTTGTATATAATTTGAACACCTATTTTCTGTTAAAAAAAGGAGGAAACAAAAGAAAAAAAGGGGAATTTAATGAATTACGTCGTCGATTACGTTTTTTTTTCTAAAAAAACTAACCTACCTTACGTTTCACAACAGCTTAACTCCAACGAATGGAAGCAAAATTTTCAAATCGCGTAAAAGAAGTCATCGGATTCAGCCGTGAGGAAGCCCTCCGTTTGGGACATGATTATATCGGTACAGAGCATCTCGTTTTGGGGATGATCAGAGAGGGTGAGGGCGTGGCATTGGCCCTGTTAAAAAAACTGGGCGTTTCGTTGGACGAATTGCGCGTGACAATTGAGCAAGTTACCAAAGGAACCGCGACCAACAATATCAAAAACTTGGCCAACATTCCTTTGACCCGCCAGTCGGAGAAGGTGTTGAAAATAACCTACTTAGAAGCAAAAATTTTTAAAAGCCCACTCATTGGCACGGAGCACCTACTCCTGTCCATTCTGCGTGACCCAGATAATTTGGCCTCGCAGATTTTAGCCAAGTTTAATGTTAACTACGAAATCGTTAAGGAAATGTTAGAGTATCAATCATCAGGCACCAAACCCCACGCGGGTCCCGATACTGAGGACGACGATGAACGGAGCATGTTCAGCGGCGGTTCGCAGCAAGGAAAAGACCCCAAAAGTGCCGAAAAGTCGCGTACACCAGTATTAGACAATTTCGGCCGTGACCTTACGAAGATGGCCGAATTGGGTAAGTTAGACCCGATTGTAGGTCGTGAAAAAGAAATCGAACGTGTAGCCCAAGTACTTAGCCGCCGTAAGAAAAATAACCCAGTCCTCATTGGAGAACCTGGTGTTGGTAAAACGGCGATTGCCGAAGGTTTGGCACTTAGAATTGTACAAAAGAAAGTATCGCGTGTGCTGTTTGGCAAACGCGTTGTGACGCTTGACCTTGCTTCGCTTGTGGCAGGTACCAAATACCGTGGCCAATTTGAAGAGCGTATGAAAGCTGTGATGAACGAATTGGAAAAATCACCCGAAGTGATTTTGTTCATCGACGAGCTACATACCATTGTAGGGGCAGGGGGAGCATCAGGTTCGTTGGATGCCTCCAATATGTTCAAACCAGCGTTAGCACGGGGCGACATCCAATGTATTGGTGCCACCACGCTCGACGAATACCGTCAGTACATTGAGAAAGATGGAGCCTTGGCCCGTCGTTTTCAAATTGTAATGGTGGACGCGCCAAGCGTAGAGGAAACGATTGAAATCCTCAATAATATCAAAGATAAGTACGAAGACCACCACCACGTAAACTATACCGACGAGGCCATAGCACAAGCGGTGAAATTGTCGGAACGTTATATTACCGACCGTTTCTTGCCCGATAAAGCCATCGACGTATTGGACGAGGTAGGTGCACGCGTACACATCAGCAATATCACCGTGCCAGAAGACATTGTGGTGTTGGAACAACAAATCGAGGAGGTGAAGAAACAAAAAAAACTCGTCGTGAAAAGTCAGAAATACGAAGAAGCTGCGCAACTCCGCGACCGCGAGAAGAAGCTTCTTGACCAACTCGACCGCGCTAAAATTGCCTGGGAAGAGGAAACCAAAAAGCGTCGTTATACCGTGACAGACGATAACGTAGCGGAAGTAGTAGCGATGATGACGGGTATTCCCGTAAACCGCGTTGCTCAAAACGAAGGCCAAAAGTTGTTGGGAATGGCCGACGAACTCAAAGCGAAAGTCATTGGCCAAAATAACCCAATTGAAAAATTGACGAAGGCCATTCAGCGGACTCGTGTAGGTTTGAAAGACCCGAAAAAGCCAATTGGTTCGTTTATTTTCCTTGGTCCAACAGGGGTAGGAAAAACAGAATTAGCCAAAGTACTTTCGACCTATCTTTTTGACAAAGACGATTCGTTGGTGCGCATTGATATGAGCGAATACATGGAGAAATTCAGCGTGTCTCGCCTCATCGGAGCGCCTCCAGGCTACGTTGGGTACGAAGAAGGTGGACAGTTGACGGAGAAAATTCGCCGTAAGCCTTACAGTGTAGTGTTGTTGGACGAAATCGAAAAAGCGCACCCCGATGTATTTAACCTTTTGCTTCAAGTACTTGACGATGGTATTTTGACAGACGGTTTGGGTCGTCGTGTGGATTTCCGCAATACGATTATTATTATGACATCAAACATTGGGGTACGTGATTTGAAAGACTTCGGCTCAGGTATCGGATTTGCTACCAAAGCAAAAACTGAAAACCAAGACGATATGATGAAAACCACGATTCAGAATGCCTTGAGAAAAGCATTTTCTCCAGAGTTTTTGAACCGTTTGGACGATGTGATTGTGTTTAATACGCTTCAGCGCGAAGACATTCACCGCATCATCGACATCTCGTTGGGTAAACTTTTCAATCGCATCACTACTTTGGGATATAAAGTTGAGTTGACTGAAAAAGCAAAAGACTTTTTGTCAGAAAAAGGATATGACCAACAGTACGGTGCGCGTCCGCTCAATCGTGCCATCCAAAAATACCTTGAAGATCCCGTGGCGGAAGAAATTCTCAAGGGCGATCTTCGCGAAGGAGATACGTTATTGGCCGACCACGAAGACGGAAGCGAGAATCTCGTGATTACGGTGAAGAAAAAA
The DNA here is from genome assembly GCF_003711225.1 of Runella sp. SP2. Taxonomy (NCBI): domain Bacteria; kingdom Pseudomonadati; phylum Bacteroidota; class Cytophagia; order Cytophagales; family Spirosomataceae; genus Runella; species Runella sp. SP2. The sequence goes on from NZ_CP031030.1 coordinate 880,177, forward strand.
GAGGAAGAAGTGATTAACTAATCGCTTGAATCTTAGCGGAAACGCAATTTTCTTAAAAAATATATAGTGAAAAAACCAAAAAGGGTACGGTCTTTGATTGTATCCTTTTTGGTTTTATTGTGTTTTGGGCTATTGTGTGAAGGTTTGCTCACAACCTGATTGATTCACTGATAAATGTATGATTGAACGTTTTCTTGATTCGTTTTCTAAGATTTCGCTCAACGATATGGAATCAACGCGTTTGATGAACCGTATCGACTTTAAATACATGTTTCGTAAAGATGATTTGGGCGATATACTGACACAATTGCAACCCTATTACCACGTTTTGCGGATGAGTTCCAAAACGGTTTTTCGTTACGATACCCTTTATTTTGACACACCCGAACGCTTGTTTTACCACCAGCATTTGCATGGCAAGCTCAATCGATACAAAGTGCGAGCTAGGCGATATGTGGACACGGACGCACAGTTTTTGGAAGTGAAATTAAAGGACAATAAGCGACGAACCATAAAAAAACGGATAGCCATCGAAGAGTTGTCGTTGGATTTGTGCCCAACCAGCACAGATTTTTTGGATAATATAGCGGGCGATTTTTCAGCAATGACCCTAGAACCAACGGTTTGGGTGTATTATCACCGATTTACGCTGGTGAATAAAACTTGCCCTGAACGCGTGACATTTGACCTCAATATGTGGTTTCGTTGGCAAGACCAATCTGGAATTTACCCGCATATTGTGGTGGCAGAAGCGAAGCAGCGTACGTATTTTCAAAGTCCTTTTACCCTGTTGATGAGGGATTTGGGCATTAGGGAAGGGGGATTGAGCAAATATTGCTTGGGTTTGATGAGCGTTGAACCAGGCATAAAGGCAAATCTTTTTAAACCCATGTACTCAAAAATCCATCGATTAAACGAATATTGAAACACCACGGATACCTAACTCATTATGTCGAACGATTTACCATACGAACTGTTTTTTCAACTTGGCCTTGATTTGATGAGCATGGCCATTTTGCTACGTTTGATTTATTTTCCAATCTATCGCAACACTGAGTTTGTCTTTACTTTTCTCATTTTCAACCTTATTATCTTTTCGGTTACGTATTTGCTGAACAAGGTGGAGGTATCGATGGGGGCGGCTTTTGGGTTGTTTGCGGTGTTTTCGATGCTAAGGTATCGAACGGAGGGTATTTCGACTCGGAATATGACGTACCTGTTTTTGGTAATTGCTTTAGGGCTAATTCACGGTATTTCGACCAATTCAGCAGGTATTACGGCCATCATAACGACGCTATTGTTGTTGTTAACGTTTATTCTGGAAAGCAATTTCTTGTACCGTCGCCAATCGACGAAAGAGATTATGTACGATAAAATCTCGTTGACGGCCAAGTGTCACCGTCAAGCGCTGATTGAAGATTTGCAAGAGCGAACGGGCCTACGAATCATTCGAGTAGAGGTAGAAAAACTCGATTTCTTGCGAGACATGGCCTATCTTCGGGTATATTATTACGAATAACTTTTATTCAAAGTCCAATACCACTACTTTTTCGCAATAAATTTCCTTCAAATTACTCCTATTGACGCGCATCACCATCACAAATGCTGTATCTCCAATTGGTAAGTCGCGCTCAGTATCGTGTTTTTGTGAGAGGTTTTTCCAACTTCGGCACAGATACATCGTCATGGCAAGGGTTGCTTTATTTTCGAGTCCACAGAAGAAATAACAAGGAACGGTACTCATTCCAAACTGTATGGGGAGTTTGCAAATAAAACCCACATCAAAATTGTCACTTCCTTGGTAAAAATCACTCCAAACGGTCTGTTCTAAAGTGGGATGAAAATATTTCACCCGAAATCGAATGTTTTTATCGTCAAATTCGAGGTAATGATAGGCGTAGTTTGCCAATACCCAGCGAAAAAAATAATTAGAATAGAAGCCAATTGAGAAGATACAATTTGTTTTATTTAGGTTTAAAACTGTTTCGTTAAAGCCGTAACTATCGCTTTTGTGGGTAATTAATTCTTGGTCATAAACGCGCTGTGGAAGAATTTGATGGTAGCTGTGAAACAATTGAATTAGCTCCAGCAAACATTCCGTGTCTCGCGAATCGACGGTTTGCTCGTTGGCACGCGGAAATTTTCCTTGCATATCGGGCGGTGGTACGTCTTTATTAGCGTCAAAAATGGGTTGAACGACCACAATTTTTCCCTCGTTTTTGATGCCAAAATAGTTGTGCAACGTCAGTGAAAACTCGCTTATGTATGATTGTGGGTTGGGATACCCCAGGAATTTGGTAAACAATTCTAAGTAATCTTCCTGAAAATTAACTACTTCGCGACTTTGTACCTCGTTTCTTTTTCGCCACAGATACATGGTATTGAAAGTGGTAGAAAACGATAACTGCGTATGTTCCTCCAAAATTGTTTGAAAATAGGTTTTGTCGGTGCTTGGGTTGATTAATTTCCAAATGGAAGTTTCAGAGCCACGATAGGTCATACCTCGCTTTACAAACTCGTTCTGAAGCTTGGCTTTTACTTCCAAATACAGTTTTTCGCAGAGGTTTTTATTGATGTTCATTTTAGAAAAATTGTGCTAAATTGTTCCAAATATATTTCAATTATTTGTTATAAATTTAATAAAATCAAACTGGCAAGAATAAAATTGTGCTGTAAAGTGCCCTTACCTTTGTTGCACAATAAACCTATGATGAACGATAAACGATGGGCTGTTTGAAGGTGTGAGCAAACAGCCCGTTCGTTTTACTTCTAACTCACTAGCACTCATGAATCTCAATTTAAGCCGTATTCAACACCTTGGAATACCCGTAGCAGACTTGGTACGCTCAGAAGCTTTTTATAACCGTTTAGGTTTTACCAATGTGATGTCTTCTACTTTTCAGCACGAAGGAGGGGAGGGGAAAGTGGCCATGATGAAACAAGGAGACATCATCATTGAGATTTATCAGATGCCCGACGTTGCCTTAGATGAGATTCGTGCCCGCCGAGACGGTCACATCGACCACGTAGCGTTTGATGTCGAGGACATTGATGCGACATTTGAGCTTTTGAAAAAAGAAGGCTTTAACATCATCGAAGAATCCCCCGTTTTTCTTGCTTTTTGGCACAAAGGCTGTAAATACTTCAATATCACGGGCCCTGACGGTGAGCGCTTGGAATTTAACCAGATTTTGTAAATAACACCTTCCAAGTTTTTTTTATCGCCGAAGTCAAAACTTGGAAGGGCTAATTAACCCACTAAAACTGATAGGTAAGCATGAAATACAATAGTAGCGAACTTTTGTAGGGCGCTACTATTTTTAGTTGGTACGATTAAAATGTGGGAGACTTTACCGTTTAATCAATTAAGGTACAGAGGGTTTGTGGGTTTAGCTTTCAAATAATACTTTTGAATGTAAAAATCCCGAAACTCTACCCTTTTAAGTGCTTCAAAGAATCCAAAATTGGCTTTCTCAGCCTTACATGGCTTATACTATTGGCTGGCACAATTGGCCTTTGGTGGCAGGGTCATGCGTATTCCCGTTTTTGTTTTTATACATATTTGAGCCCTTTACTTTATACACAATTACCGATCCGTTCTACAAATTAAGCCTCATTTCGGGTTTTGCGGCTGGGCCTCCTTTTTGTGTTATCTTCATGATTGAAATATTGGGTCGTATTTTTCCAAAAGTTTATCACGAAAAAGGTTGGACAGTAGGGAGCGAAATTCTGTTTGTGATGGGGCTTATATTATTGATTGCAATCTGCAATTTTGCCAATGTCGTCCTTCAAAACTCCGATAAAATTCCCGCCACTGCGGAGGGGTTCGGAATGATGCTTCTATTTACAGCTATTATCAGTTTTTTTCCAGCAGTAGCCTTTGTGTGGTTTCGATATTACAGGCTTAATCGTCAATACAGCCGCCCAGCTAAAGTGATGGAAACCGCGCTCACTGAAGAGCCCCATGAAGAAAAGGAGGAAACAAGAATTTCGCCTTCTTTTCTGACTTTAATGGCTGAAAATGGAAAGGACAAAGTGATTTTAACTCCTCAAAACTTATGTTACATCGAAGCCGATGATAACTACGTCACGGTCGTTTACCAAGAGCCAAATGGGAAATTGAAAAAGGAACTTTTGAGAAGCAGCCTTAGTAAAGTAGAATCTCAAATTCAGGTTTCCTACATTCGGCGTTGTCATCGCTCGTATTTGGTCAATCTTCAGAAAGTATATAAAGTGTCGGGAAACGCGCAGGGGTATAAACTGCACCTTTGGCAAGTAGCCGAACCCTTGCCAGTTTCCAGAGGATACGCTAAACAAGTGGTACTGGCGTCCTAAATCGACACGTATTTTTACTTACAGGGCTTTGCTATTCACCCCAAAGCATGTGCACTTACCCCATTTTTTGGCACAAAAAGACATTTTCGCCTACGTTTGCCCCATCTATTCGCCAGCGAGGTTTGAATATGAAAAACTGAGCTTACGGGTGGAGTTAAACCAAGAATAATATACTTTGAAAATCATGAGAACAACTACTGCCTATCTATCTAACCTCACACCACTGCGTGGAATTGCGGCTTTGCTTACGGTTATTTTTCACGTTGATTTGATGCTCGGCATGGGAGGTGATATGTTGCTTAAATTCAAAGACTCTTTGCTCTTTACCCGCTTGTACCTGATGGTGGACTTTTTCTTTGTATTAAGTGGATTTATCATGATGCACGTATATGGCAAATGGTTTTCCGATTCGGTGTTGGGTAATGATTTTAAACGCTTTACCATTGCGCGTTTTGCGCGGGTGTATCCGTTACATTTTGTTACGTTGCTCTATTGTATTGGCCTCAAAATCATCATGTTGGTCAACAATGCCCCCGCCAATCCGATGGATACCGTCAGCAACGATTTTTCGACCATTCCGAGTCATTTATTACTGCTCCACAGCATGAATGTAAACGAGTGGTTTACGTGGAACAACGCCTCATGGTCAATCAGTACTGAATGGTGGATGTATATGCTGTTTCCATTTTTAGTAAAACCATTTTCAAAATTAGGGGCGTTAGGCAGAATAATGGTCGTGTTTGCCTGTTTTGCGGGCTATTTGGCCATTACGTTCTGGATTGTTCCGTTGGTTACAGAGCCTGCTTCAATTCCATTTGTACGGGTTGACCCCGCGTTGTTGAGTATCAATGTATCCTACCAATTTGGCTTTTTGCGATGTTTGTTTGGCTTTGTGTTGGGTATGATGATGTATGCTGGTTATCAGGAAAACTGGGGAAAAAGCTGGCTTGTCAACGGCTACTCATTTCTATTGCTCACTGTAGGTTTGGTGCTCTGTATGCACTTTGCAGTACCAGATGTCTTTACGGTTTCGTTTTTTCCGCTGATGATTTTGTCGGCTGCGTATGGAAGCCCAAATTTGAATACTTTTTTGGGTACCAATATTTTACAACGTTTAGGTGATTGGTCGTTTTCGATTTATTTGGTGCATCAACCACTTATGTACACCATTCAAGCTATCATGACACTGACCGCTCCTTCTGAAGCTGTTGGCCCGCCATCCAAACCAGATATGCTCACGGGCTGGTTGATATGTTTGGTATTTATCGGCATTACGCTGGTAGTATCGTATCTCACATATCGGTTTGTAGAAGTGCCCGCGCGGCAGTGGATAAACAAATCGGGTCAAGTAATTAGCACATGAAATTTGAGGTGTTTATTCAAACAATCGTTTAGTTTTTTTTAAACCAATACTGTATCATGAAAAAACAAATTTCAATCCTCGCTCTTGCAGTTTTCGGTACTGCAGTTTTAATGTCTATCAGTCCTCTCGCTGTATCGACGGCTCGTCTCGGTGGTGGGACGGGGGAGTTGTACACCCAAGCCCAAATCGAAAAGGGCAAGTACTTGGTCGGAATTATGGGATGTGCAGATTGCCACGCACCCAAAAAAATGACCGCCCAAGGGCCAATTCCTGACCCTGATTTGGGATTGAGCGGACATCCCGCCAAAATACCGATGGGTAAAGTAGTGAAAACCCAAGATTGGGTATTGTTTCACCCCATGAACACCATTGCTGTTGGGCCTTGGGGAGCCACCTTTTCGGCAAATCTTACCCCCCATGCTACGGGTATTGGCAGTTGGTCGGAAGAGCAGTTTATCATTGCCATGACCGAAGGTAAAAGCAAGGGCATTCGTTCGGCTCGCCCTCTGTTACCACCGATGCCTTGGCAAAACTATGTTCATGCGAAAAAAGAAGATTTGATAGCGATTTTTGCCTATTTAAAAAGCTGTAAGCCCGTTGAAAACGTTGTTCCACAGCCGATTAGTCCTGATAAGTTGTAAAAATTGCTTAACTAAATAACCTCTTTGCCTATGGCTTTCTGTATTAAACTTAAATTACCATGAAAGAAACATTTCTCATTCTCTTCACTTCTCTCTTATCATTCATCACTTCATTTGCTCAAACCGACCCACGCGAAGTCGAAATACGCCGTCTTGAAAACCTCGAACGTGAGGCTACAATGCGTGGAGATTCAGCAACGTTGTTTGGCAAAATTTGGTCGAACGAAATGGTGGTAAACACGCCTGCAAATCGCGTCGGAACAGTAGAAGGCTCCAAAATGCAACTACGCACAGGAAATTTAGCATACAGCTCGTTTGTGCGAAATATCGAAAAAATGACTTTCAATGATAACATTGCGATGGTGATGGGGGAGGAAATCACCAAACCGCAAGGAATCCAACAACATGCAGGCAAGACCGTTACCCGTCGTTTTACTAATATTTGGAAATACGCAAATAATCAATGGTGTATGATTGGACGACAGGCTACAATTATAAAAGTGGAGTAAACAGTACACGGTCTGCCGTGCAGCGGGTTGCTCACAACTCACACAAACCCTTCCAAGTTTTTGTTATCGCCGAAGCGAAAACTTAGAGAGTCTGCCGTGTAGCGGGTTGCTCACAACCCGCACAAGTCCATCCAAATAAGTCGAAACTAGAAAGGTATTTTAACCCACAGTAGCGAACTTTTGTAGGGCGCTACTATTTTTTATTTTAGACAATCGGTTTCTTTGTTCGTAAGGGTACTGTCCACTTTCCCAGCTTTGCCACTATCTCCCGCTTGGCTGGGATAAAAGCATCCCTTTTTGGCTTTCAATTCCTTCGTGCCAGGCTCGCAAAGTACACTACAGGCTTCTCCTTCTAATAAACGCAATTTAAAATCTTTACTTATCACCCGCATCCCGTATTTGAAACGGCCTCGGTAAAGCGTTCCATCTCTTCGCAGACCGTTCCAAGCAAATTCATTCAAACGGTCGTAAAGTACCGTGGGGCGTGAAAAAATCACCGTATCGCCACTGGCACTCAAAATGGTAAAACCTTGTACCTCTAGGATTTCGTCGCTAATGAAAGGATAAAACAAATCGTTGATGCCATCTCCATTTGGCGTAAATACATTGGGCATGTAAATAGACCCGTTGCTGTGCTTAAAATCAACAGGTTGAAGCCCGCAGCAGGCTTCGTATTCTTTGGGCAAGCCAACATCCACTCGATGATCAGCAAAACAGGCTTGTAAAACTAGCCCTAGTAACAATAGTTGAGAAAACGTTTTCATGATTCTAATGAAGAAATGGGGGATTTTAGTTGGTTTGGCAATTTACATTTTTCCCAAAATCAATTGCTGTTTCAGTGAGTAAAAAATGCCCTATGCCAGATTTATACCTGAAACGTATATTACCAAACATGAACTCAACTCACCTTAAAATAAGCCTTTTGGGCTTAATGATGGGCTTTGCGCACCTTGCATCGTCTCAGAGCACGACTAGCTGGGAAACGGCGCAGACCGCCAATAGCTGCACCGCACGGCACGAAAATGCGTTTACCAAAGTCGGGGATAAATTATACCTGATTGGTGGACGAGGCACACGCCCCGTCGATGAATTTGACCCCAAGACCAATGCGTGGAAACAACTCGCGGCTCCTCCCGTGGAAATGAACCATTTTCAGGCGATTGAATACAACAACGAAGCCTACGTCATGGGCGCATTTATGGGACAATACCCGCACGAAAAACCGTTGACGTCCATCTATATTTTTAATCCTGCCAAAAACGAGTGGCGTGAAGGCACTGCTATTCCTGCGGATAGGCTTCGAGGGGCGACGGGGGCCGTAAATTACAACAACAAGCTCTATTTGGTGTGCGGCATTCAGGATGGACATTACGATGGGCACGTGGGCTGGCTCGACGAATTTGACCCCAAAACCAATACGTGGCGTAAACTTCCCGACGCGCCACACGTGCGTGACCACGTTTCGGTGGCCGTCATTAACGATAAACTCTACGTGGCGGGTGGTCGCCGCTCGACGGCGCGCATCAATCAGGTGCTCAACCTCACTGAACCCGCCGTGGATGTCTTTGATTTTAAAACAAATACGTGGACAACTTTACCCGCTGACTTAAACTTGCCAACGCAGCGGGCGGGAAACATGGCCGTGCCTTTTGGGTATAAATTGTTGATTATGGGGGGAGAAAGCCCCGCTCAAGTGGAAGCCCACGCGGAAGTTGAGGCACTGAATACCAAAACGATGAAGTGGGAAAAATTACCCAACCTCAACAAAGGCCGTCACGGAACAGGCGCGACGATTTATAAGAAAAAGGTATATGTAGCGGCAGGTTCGGGCAACCGAGGTGGCGGGCCTGAACTGACATCAATGGAAATTTTGAAATAAAAAGAAAAATTGCATTTTCGCATCGGAGATGCATCTTGAATTTAAGTAACATTTGTAAAACTTGACTGATAATGATTATTGATTCGCACCAACATTTTTGGATATACGATGCCGAACGCGACGCGTGGATTAACGATGAAATGACGCGTATTCGCCAGAATTTTCTTCCTGAAGACCTGAAACCAGTGTATGAGGCGAATGGTGTCTCGGGCTGCGTAGCCGTTCAGGCCGACCAATCGGATGCCGAAACCTTGTTTTTGTTGGCCTTGGCCGAAAAGTATTCCTCTTTCGTAAAAGGAGTAGTAGGGTGGGTCGATTTACGGGCCAATGATCTCTACGACCGCCTTGATTATTATTCTCAATACGAGTTATTAAAAGGATTTCGGCACGTGGCACAGGGCGAGCCCGACGATTTTTTGGCGCGTCCCGAAGTCATCAAAGGAATACGGCAGTTGAGCGCATTTGACTATACCTATGACATCCTCATTTATCCGACCCAATTAAAAGCGGCGTTGCAGTTGGTGCGCGAGGTGCCTGAAGTGCAGTTTGTGGTGGATCATATTGCCAAACCCTACATCAAAGACAAAAAAATCAATACTTGGTCGAACTACATGCGGCAGTTGGCGGCGTTTCCCCACGTACAGTGCAAAGTATCAGGAATGGTGACGGAAACTGATTGGAAAAACTGGAAAACCGAAGACTTTTTTCCCTACTTAGACGTGGTTTTTGAAGCTTTTGGTGTGGAAAGGTTGATGTTTGGCTCCGATTGGCCCGTTTGCTTGGTGGCTGCGGAGTACGAACAGGTGCTTGGTATTGTCCAAGAATACATGAAACGGGTAGGTTTCTCAGAAAATGACCAAGCCAAAGTTTTGGGTCAGAATGCCGCTCGTTTTTACCGTTTGGAGGATGTTTAGGCTTGTTTTTAAAAAAAATTATTATTTGTGCTATATATTTTAAAAAAATAGTATCAAATTTGAGTTAAAATTTGGACGTGAGGTTTTCGATAAAATCGTATTTTTGTTAAAATATCGAGCGTTCAGTCAGTTAGCTCATTCATTTCTAAATCCTTTCAATTCTCATGAACACCACTCGCCGTGAAGTGCTAAAATTGGCAGGTGCTGCTTTGGCAGGAACTGCATTTCCATCCATCATTATTCCGAACAAAGCGTTTGCTGGTATGAATTCGGAAACACTTAAAGTAGGTCTTATTGGTTGTGGTGGACGTGGCTCGGGAGCTGCCATGCAAGCTTTGAAAGCCGATCCAAACGTTGTTCTTTATGCCCTTGGCGAAATTTTCCCAGAGCGTTTTAATACCTGCCTTGAAGGTCTTCGCAAAGTACACGGCGACAAAGTTCAGGTGGACGAAGGTCGTAAATTTGTAGGTTTTGATGCGTATCAAAAAGTAATCGACTCGGGTGTGGATGTCGTTCTTTTGGCGACACCACCGCATTTCCGCCCGCTTCACTTGGAAGCTGCTATCAAGGCGGGAAAACATATTTTCTGCGAAAAACCAGTAGCGGTTGATGCCCCTGGTATTCGTAAAGTATTGGAATTGGCAAAATTAGCCAAAGAGAAAAATGTCTCTTTGGTTTCGGGTTTCTGCTGGCGTTTCCACGAGCCAAAACGGGCTGTATTTGGTAAAATCAACGAAGGTGCAATTGGCGAAGTAATGTCGATTTATAACACCTACAACACGGGTGGTGCGTGGTCATTTCCACGTCAAGAAGGCTGGAACGATTTGCAGTTTCAATTGCGTAACTGGATGTATTACACGTGGTTAGCGGGGGATCATATCGTAGAGCAAGCTGTACACAGCATCGACATGATGTCGTGGGCGATGGGCGATGTTTTGCCCGTGAGTGCCGTAGGTACAGGTGGTCGTCAAGTGCGCGTTGACCCGTTGTATGGACACATTTTTGATCACTTTGCCATTACATACGATTATCCAAATGGGGCAAAAGGTTTCCACTTCTCGCGTCAGCAAGAAAACTGCGAGCGTAGCTATTTGGTAGAAACTTTTGGGACGAAAGGCCGTGCGATGGCTAACTGCTCACGCCCAACGCATAAAATTGAAGGTGCAAATCCTTGGGAATATTCTGGTGCTCAAAACGATATGTACCAAACAGAACACAACGAACTGTTTGCGTCGATTCGTAACAGCAAACCCATCAACAACGGTGAGTGGATGGCCAACAGTACCATGCTTGCAATTATGGGACGTATGGCGGCTTACACAGGGAAGAAAATCACGTGGGACGAAGCTATTAAGTCGAACGAAGTATTGGCACCAGACATTACAAGCTGGGATATGCCTGCACCAAAGGTAGAAGTAGCTCGCCCAGGTTTTACGCCTTTCTTCTAGTCACCTCATGCAAAGAAGAGAATTTTTAAAAAACTCCACCATCGCAACTACGGCTGCGGTGGTGGGGATAGACCGTGCTGCCCTTGCGGCAAAGCCTGTAGCGCGCCCGTTGATAAAAAAGAGCCTTAAATACGGCATGGTAACTGAAAAAATTTCGGTGCTTGACAAGTTTAAGTTGCTCAAAGACCTTGGATTCGACGGCGTGGAACTAGATTCCCCCAACGACCTTGATCCCAAAGAGATTTTAGAAGCCCGTGACAAAACAGGGCTGCTGATTCCTGGGGTAGTCAACTCGGTTCACTGGAAATCGCCACTTTCGGACGCAGACCCTAAAGTGAGAGAAACCTGTTCTAAATCAATGATTAAATCGTTGAACGACTGTAAACTCTACGGCGGAACGACGGTATTGTTGGTGCCAGGGGTGGTCAATGCGGGTACAAGCTACCAAGATGCGTACCAACGTGCTCAAAAGGAAATTATTAAGTTAATTCCTGAAGCAGAAAAAACGGGAATAAAAATTGCGCTCGAAAACGTTTGGAACAACTTCCTCATTAGTCCCGTAGAAGCAGCTCGTTTTGTCGATGAAATCAATCACCCACTGGTGGGCTGGTATTTTGACGTGGGCAATATTCTTCGCTACGGTTGGCCTGAGCATTGGATTGAAACGCTCGGAAAGCGCATTATGAAAATCGACATCAAAGAATTTAGCCGCAAAAAACAACAAGACGAGGGCCTTTGGAAAGGTTTTGACGTGGAGTTGATGGACGGTGACTGCAACTGGCCTGTTGTTAACAATGCCTTGGCAAAAGTAGGTTACTCGGGTTGGGGCTCTGCCGAAGTTCCTGGCGGTGACCGTAAGCGTTTGCAAGTCATCAGCGAACGCATGGATGCGGTTTTTAATGCCCAATAAACGTCTATTTTATCAACCTCCCGAAAGTTTTGAACTAACCTCCCGAAAGTTAAAAACTTTCGGGAGGTTGATTGGAGGATAAGTACTACAAATACACTTCTGCCTTGTTTTTTCGCTTCAAAATAAGCGCACTCACCAGCGCCACAATCAACCCCACGGGCAATACTTCAGTATAAGTGATTAGGGTGACGTACAACGGACTTTTGTACATTTCTTTAAATTCCTCCATTTCTTTGGTTTTAGCCGCCAACGCCGCCGCGTCAGTTTGGGCAACTTCTTTGAGCACGTGCTTGATATAGATGTCGAGGTAATCAGGCACAAACAAATAGTAGTAAAAAAGCCAAACAAAGACATACATCGTTGAGCCAATGAGGGCGATAAAAGCCCCCGTTTTAAAAGCTTGCCCAAACGAGATATGTCCACCTAGCTCTTTATTACGGTAGTTACGAACGCCAAAAAAGATAAGTGAAAAAATAAGCACCATGGCCGCATAACCCATGAGCTCGTTGCCACTGAAATCGGGGTTGGTATAACACAAGTTGACCATGTAAACCATGTTGGCACAAAGAATCGTACCAAGAACAAGTCCGAAAATGAAGATGTTGCGTTTCATTGTTTTTGAGGGTTTTATTTTCGGCAAAACTAGGTTGAGTACGTGGTTCTGGACTCATACTAAAGTACCAAAATACGTTTTTAGCCCCAATTCAGACTAAAGTAGGAGAGGGCGCTAGGTGATGATATTCAGTCGTTTGGCTTTTTCTATGGCCTGGGTTCGGCTTTTGACGTCCATTTTTACAAATAAATTGGAAACGTGCGTTTTGATGGTACTCAGCGACAAAAACAACCGTTCGGCGATTTCGGCGTTGCTGTAACCTTGCGCCAATAGCTGTAAAACTTCGTATTCGCGTGTGCTCAAATTAAGCTTTTGCAGTTCATTTTCATTGATGAGTGATTGCCCCGCGACTACCACTTCTTTTTCGATAACGACGGTTTCAACGCTGGGTTTGATAAGTTGTTTGGCTACCCACACACCAAGTAACAAGAAAAAGACCGCGATGAGGCCCACGTAAATCTCAATGGAATTGTCCATGATTAAAAACTTCCATTGCAGCCATTTCAGAGTAAATACCAAAATAGCCATGAGGAAACCGTACAAAGCGAAATAACGTGTTTTAAAAAATAGGTCTTTAAAAAAGCTCATGGCGAAGCTCAGCGGTGTTGTTTATTTTTGACGAATGTAGGTTTCGATATTGAGGTGATTGACACCCAGTTTTTCTACTTTTTCGATGCCCGTAATCGTCAGCGTATCTCCCGAAATGTGGTATTCAAAGTCAAATTTTCCCCCTTCCCACTCCCGTACGTTGAAATAATCCAAGTATTCGGTGTAATTTTTTTCACCAATGGTCACACGACCACCTCCAGCGCTGTAGTCGGCAGTAGAGTCTTTGCCGTGTTGAAGGTCGTGGCGCAAAAAAGCAAAGTGGGTTGGACTAATGATTTTAATCATTTCTTGTCCTTTGGTATAATCGGTTCGGGTAGTGTCATTGCCTTTAATGGTGGTACCAGACAAAAGTTTCCACGTCCCAACGAGCGCTTGAGTGGAAGTTTCTTTCGGAGTACAAGCACCGACGGTCCCAATAAGTAAGATAGCGATTGCGGTTTGGTTCATAAGAAAAGGGTTTAAAGTCGCTAAGATATGTAAAAACCACGGGAGATAATTCGATAAGGAAATTCAAAAATCTAAGGTTGTTTTAATATCGTCTTAAGGTTGCTCTAATAGCGAGGTACTACCTTTGTAGTGTCCTCAAAGGAGGCAATATTCCAAAAATCAAATTAATTAAAACAATGAAATCAATCATCACACTTATAGCATCAGTCGTAACGCTGAGTGCAACAACCGCCTTTGCACAACTTAATTCGTCACATAATTACAAGCGTCCAGTATCCCAGCAGAAGGTAGCTACCGATGCACAAATAGTCGTAAATGAGCGAATTGCGCCATTGAAGCTAAACAACAACGTAGCTTCTGTACACAATTACAAGCGCCAAGGCAGTGTAGGTTTTGAGCAGGAAGCTATTGTTGCATTAAGCGCGCCAGTGATTGGTAATACCCCACAAAACCCCATGCTATTACCTAATTATTACAAGGGTCACGCAAAACCCGTAGGAGTTGAAAATCGAAATGCTATGAAAAGCATAAAGACAGTAGAGCCATCGAAAGATGTGGCGAAACGGTAGTGAGTTCTGCTTTTAAACGGGAAAGCCACGGAGTCAATTCCGTGGCTTTTGTTTTATAGACATTTGTGGCTAGCAGAAAAAAATGTGGCATTTAGGCTATTTTTGCAAAAAAATAATTTTATGGCTCCTTTCTGGACAAAAACACTGGTTCGAGACGCGCTTATTACAGTGGGTACGAGTTTGCTTGTCACGGTATTTTGTTTTATTGGCCCGACGATTCACACACCTTTTCTGGTGGGAATGCTTTCAGCGTTGGGGCTAGGCTGGCTTCAGCCCAAGAAAGGCTGGCTTTTGGCCATTGAACAAACGGTTTTGATTGCGGTGTTTTACTTTGTATTCAATACGTTCAAAATCATGACCCCGCATGATGCTGAGGCGACTCAATTTACCGCTTTATTGCAGTTTTTCCCTGCGTTCACAGGAAGCTTTTTAGGAAGTTTTATTCGGAAAATATTCAAATAAACAAAGGCAAACGTTAGGGAGGAGCTTGTTCTACTATCCTGATTATAATCAGTTTATCGGGAAAAGAATCGTAGAAAATGCAACATTTTTTCTAACTTAGGCGTTAGCTTTTTTGTGAAATAGAACTGTGAATCTCGAAAATGGAGTTTATGAAGTCATTACATGCCCGCCTATTTGTTTTTTTATTCGTACTTTCTTCCCTTACAGTCACCGCCAAACCTCGCTTAAACACCTACAGTTCGTTGGTAACCATTTACCAAGAACTCAGCTTGGACGAAGCAGGACTTAGCCACAGCGTTTTTGACTATGCCATTCGCGGAGTTCAGAAAGTAAACCCTGCTAAAGCCATCCTTGCAATTGTGGATTTGAGCCAACCTTCGGTGAATAAGCGTTTGTACGTCATTGATTTGCTCAAACGGAAGCTTCTTTTCCGTACCTACGTGGCACATGGGCGCAATTCGGGGGATTTGTATGCCCAAAAATTTTCTAACGAAGTCTCTTCGTTGCAATCAAGTTTGGGATTTTACCAAACCTTGGGGACGTACCAAGGCAAACATGGCCTGTCGCTGAAACTCAAGGGGCTTGAAAATGGCTTTAATACCAACGCCCTCGACCGTGCGGTGGTAATGCACGGTGCCGACTACGTAAGTGAAGATTTTATTCGTAAAATTGGCCGTTTGGGGCGTAGTTTTGGCTGCCCAGCCGTGCCGTATGGCGTTCATAAAGACATCATCGAAACGCTCAAAAACGGGGCTTGCCTGTTTGTTTTTTCTCCCAATCAGAACTATTTGAAAAAGTCCACTTTTTTGCTGTGATACCAGCGCATAGTTGCTAGACGTAAAAAACGGTTTAGATTTTACCTTTTTCAATGGCTTTTGAGGCCGAATTGGTCAAGGCATGAACGCCCATCAATAAGGCCCCAAAGCGTTCGTCTTTGCTAAACCCTTTTTTCCAGCGTCCATAAATCTGCTGAATGACAACCGTATTTTTGAACAAACCAAACACGTAGTAATATAAAATATTCGACAAATCGCGGCCACTTTTTTCGGCGTATCGGTCGGCAAATTCTTGACGCGTTAGGTTTCCAGGTAGCCACGTTAGGTTAAAACTTTTCTCAAAGGGGCCATCGGTGGCTTGTGCCCAGTAAGAAAGCGATGTCCCTACGTCCATGAGTGGGTCGCCGACGGTGGTCATTTCCCAGTCTAACACCGCCAAAATTTCGTTTAAATTGGGGGAATTCAGCACAACGTTGTCGTATTTATAGTCGTTGTGAATCAGGCTAGGTGCATTCTCGACGGGAAGGTTTTCTACCAACCACTGATACACTTGCTCAAAAGCAGGCACATCGTCGGTTTGGGCGTTTTGATACCGACGATACCAGCCTTCTACTTGGCGCTGTACGTATCCTTCAGGTTTTCCGAGTTGAATCAAGCCTGTTTGCTGAATATCCAAGCTGTGCAAAACCACCAAATTGTCCACCAATGCCTCCGAAAGTTGCCGCATGGTTGTTTCGCTCAACCCTAGTTTGGGTGCAGAATGTGCCCTAAGAATCACCCCTTGAACGCGCTCCATGACGTAAAATGGGCAATCGAGCACACTTTCATCATCACAAAAAACAATCGGCTTAGGAATTTTGGTGTACCCAGCTGCCTGCAACATCGACAACACCCTAAACTCCCGTCCCATGTCATGTCCTCCTTTGATATTTTTAGCCCCAAACGGCGGGCGTCGCAGCACGAATTCTTTCCCTGTATCGGTTTTTAGAAAATAGGTCAAGTTGGAATAGCCTCCAGGGAACTGACTTACTTCCGTAACCGTCCCGATGACAGGTGCTTGAGCCCCCAAATAGGCATTGAGTTTGGACAGGTCAAGCTGTTCGCCTTCACGTACTGAGGTTGGAGTATCATTTTTGATGCTGGACATTACGTAGCTGATTTTGGGAATAAATGCTAATTGTTAGGATGATCTTTCGAAGCAAACTTGATTTTTGCGTATTTGCCTTTTGCTTATTCGCCCCTCGCTTTTTTTCTTTTTTAAACTTTCGCTCCAAACGACAAATCGCCTGCGTCTCCCAAACCTGGTACAATGTAATAATGAGGATCAAGTTTTTCGTCGATGGCACCGACCCAAAGGCGGCATTCGGGCATTCGGCTTTGGAGGTATTTTACCCCTTCGGGGCTGGCAATAACGGCGGCAATGTGCGTTTGGGCGGGAATCCCAAACCGAAGGAGTGCATGATATACTTTTTCAATCGACCGACCTGTGGCCAGCATCGGGTCCATCAGAATAAGCGTACGGTCTTGTAAATCAGGGGCGGTAATGTAGTCCATTTCTACCTTAAAATCTTCTTCGCCGATGTGATGACCACGGTAGGCCCCAATGAAAGCATTGTCGGCTTGGTCAAAAATGTTGAGAAACCCTTGGTGAAAAGGCAAACTTGCCCGCAAAATAGTGGCCAAAACGGGCGCTTGTCGCAACAGCCTAGTTTGAGCGATACCGAGGGGCGTAGTCACTTGCGCTTGACGGTAGGGCAACGATTTAGAGATTTCATACGCCAATAATTCCCCCATCCGTTCTAGGTTTCGACGGAACTTCATGCGATCTTGTTGCACGTCAACGTCACGAAGTTCGGCTAAAAAATGGTTGGCTACGGAGGGTTGTTGGGTCAAAACAAACATGAGTAAGTAGGTGGTTTGGTTTTAGGGCACTACATTTGCCGCGACGATAATACAAAGACATTCATAGAAAACCAAGTACCCGTTGTAACAAAAAACAATGGAGTTTTGAGGACAATAAAAGTTGAAAATTTTGGGGATGAAAAAACTTGTTTTTTTGCTTCTGGCAGGGTTGTCTGCATTGTTACTGGGCTGTAATCAGGCACCAAAACAGCCACATGCCGCAGGATTTGCGTTGACATTCGATGACCGTTACGTAGAAGAATGGACGCGTCTTCGGCCGTTGCTAAAAAAATACGGTGCTAAGGCGACGTTCTACGTAACTCAGTTTGACAGCCTGAGTCCCAACGACATTCGTTTGTTGCATGAATTAGAGAGTGACGGGCACGAAATTGGAGCGCACGGCGCGGCCCACATTCGCGTATTAGATTGGCTCCGAGGCGGAGGTTCGTTGGACGATTTTTACAAATTTGAGATAGAAGGCGAATTAAATGTAATGCGCAAAGCAGGTTTTCGGCCCGTAACGTTTGCGCACGTGGGGGGGCAACAAACGTGGTGGACCGACCGACGACTACTTCGTGATTATTTTAAACTCTTACGTGATGTTTCGATGACCGAGCGACATCTGCCTTTTATCACGATTCGTCAGCCAATTTTTGCCATCGACGATATTTATTATCAGTTTGATGGCTCACAAAAGGTTCACGCGTTGCTGATTGATCAATACACCCACCTGACCCGTGCACAACTGAAAGATGGCCTGATTCGGGCTAAAAACACCCATTCTGTGCTCATGTTGTTGGGGCATCGTCCACTGTTTACGCCTTCGGAAGAGCCCTACGCTTTTTCAGTACAATTGTTAGAAGAGTTTTTGCAAGACGCCCAACGCATGAGGCTTAAATCCTACACGATGGTTGAATTAGTGTCGGCGAAATAGCAAGGATGTTGGGGAAGGATTAAAAACAAAAACGCCCCAAGACTTGCGTTTTGAGGCGTTACGTTTCGCGCTGCGATTGTGACCCGTAGGGGAATCGAACCCCTGTTTCAACCGTGAAAGGGTCGTGTCCTAACCGCTAGACGAACGGGCCGACTGGTCTCATTGTTCGCTGCGTTTGTGAAACGTGGTGCAAAGGTACGATTATATTTCACACAAAAAACATTTACACCAAAAATATTTTTTCTTTTCATGAAAGCACTTAAAACAAAAACGCCCCAAAGCTTGCGTTTTGAGGCGTTACGTTTCGCGCTGCGATTGTGACCCGTAGGGGAATCGAACCCCTGTTTCAACCGTGAAAGGGTCGTGTCCTAACCGCTAGACGAACGGGCCGACTGGTCTCATTGTTCGCTGCGTTTGTGAAACGTGGTGCAAAGGTACGCCGATTTTTGACACTGTCAACAGTTAGATTATTATTTTTTTGGAAATAATTTTTTAATCGTTGACAATCAGTAGATTTGGGTCAAGAAAAAAAGTAGAACGTGAAGCATCTTTTAAAAGAAATCCCATTTAGGGTATCAGGAAGTCTTTGGATAGAAAGTGACGAGCAGCGATTTTTAGGGCCAGGTAGGGTAGAGTTGTTGGAGCGCATTGCTGAGACGGGTTCTATCAACCAAGCTGCCAAGCAAATGGGTATGTCGTATAAAAAAGCGTGGGAGATGGTCAATTCTTTGAATGCGCAAGCCAAAAAGCCATTGGTATTGACCCAAACGGGCGGGGAGAAGGGCGGCGGAACCACTGTGACGGAGGAGGCGTGGGTGTTAATCGCAGCTTATCGTCAAATTCGGGAGCGGTTTCAGCGCTTTTTAGAGGAAGAAAGTCAATTTTTAAGGGAATAATTTCAGTAAGAGTTGACACTTATCAAAAAATAAAATACTTTTGCTGCCACTTTTAGCGAAAGCTAGTGGTAAAGTTTCGGGATATGGCGCAGTCCGGTAGCGTACTTGTCTGGGGGGCAAGGGGTCGTGGGTTCAAATCCCGCTATCCCGACAATAAAAAAGCAGTTACGGTAAACGTAGCTGCTTTTTTATTGTCCCGCAAACCTAGCCTAGAATGATTTTTAGGTATATTATCCAACTCTTCTATCTAGTCGTCCTATGTGTAGTAGTTGATATTTCTTAGGAGTAATTCCAAAATGCTTTTGAAACATTTTGTTGAACTTTATGCAGGAACTGTCGCTATAACCAATACATTTTGAAACTTCTACTGCTTTGTAGCCATTCCTAAGGAGTTTGGCGGCATGTTCCATCCGCTTGTCCATGTAAAGTTGGTAAAAGGGCTTTCCATATATTGCTTTGAAATTGTTTTTAAACAAATTCAAAGGGATATTATAGTCAATGGCTATTTGTTGTTCGGTAGGTGGAGCTTGCTCGAAGCCCTCCAATAAGTATTTCCGATAAATTTTTTTTATTACAGCATCCCATGTGTTAATATTTTTCATCCGTAAAGGTTCAACACTTTCTTGGGCTGCTTCAGTATTTTCATGTTCTGATTCGGCATGAAAATGCTTTATCCTTAATTCTTTATCTAGTTGGCTGATTTCTAGGTTGTTTGAAGGGGTGAGGATAAAGGAAATTTTATGAGAAAGTAATAATGCTACTACCGCCTGAACACATTCGGTAGAGACTACAAAGTCAACAGTCGAAGAGTGATGTTTCGCTATCATTGTTTTTCGGTGTAAGTAGTGTTGGGGGAATAGTTGAATTTTTGCTTGAATACACGCGTAAAGCCTGAAGGATGGTGATATCCAACCTGATAAGCTACTTGCGTAATAGAATATTTTCCAGTTTGAAGTAAGCCATGGGCATACATCATCTTTTTATCTAAAATGTGCTGATGAGGGCTAGAGTTAAATAATTCAGAGAATAAAATCTTGAATTTACTGACGCTCATTCCCGCCATTTTTGCCATTTCGCTGATGGAGGGAGTAGATCTTTTAAAATCGGATGTTATTTGAGCTTCGACTTCCTTGATTCTTCGCGAGTCGATTTCCCTGAAATTTTTCTCAGTTTTACTCAAAATTTGTGTTTGTATGTCATCAATAAGAAGGAGTAGGAACTGAAGAAAGTAGCTTTTCGCCAACAAATCAGGATTAACAGCCCGCTGATATTCTTTTTGAAATGCAGAATATTTCAACGTGAACAGGCTGTATTGATTACTCCAATTGATTAAAACTCTTGGAATAATATCTTCCAAGTCCGAGTAAGGACTCCCCACTTGATTGATTAACCAATCAATGCGAACCCCCACCAGAAATGGTCGTGCATGCTCATAAGTAGTACTTATCAAACAATAATCACCCTCAAGGATATTCCGAAATGAATCAGTAAGGGTGCGTAAATCTTTATTGTGCTCAGGTAGAATAGTAAAAAAGTAAGTGTTGCTCGAACCAAAATCGAAAATTTTAAAGTTGGCTTTAGCCCTAGCTCCACTTGATTCCTCAGAAGCTTGTCTTTTGAAGCACATTAACCAAAAATCTAACTTTATGTTCGCCATGAGATATTGCAATGGTATGTAAATAATACCAAAAATGGTATATGTTAGTATCCCATTGCAAACATGGTGGCTTAAAGTAAGGTAAGTGGTTTTTTTTAGGTGGTAACTGACAATTTTTGGATTAGATATGCCTTTTTAAAAGGTGATTTAGCTCCTTTCTAAAGCTTCTTCCAACGGGAAGTGTCACCAATCCAGTCAGTTTAATTGTATTGGCTTCTAATTGCTGAACATGCAGCTTATTGACTGCAAACTTGTGATGGATGCGAATAAATTGTGCATCCAAAAACTCTTCAAGGAGCTTGGTTAATGATTTTTTCAGTACATACCTTTTAGAGGGTGTATGTATGTAACAATGGCTATCATCGGCTTCGATATAAACAATTTCAGTGAACCTAACTTGCTCTTGTTGACCTGTTTTACTACTCAAGTACATGTACTTTCTGTCTATAAAATCATACTCTTTGCTTTTCGTTTGTGCTTCTAAGGTTTTTTCGATGGCAGATTGTAGTGTAATAGCATGAAAAGGTTTAATTAAATACTGAACGCTGAGGTTCTTTTGCGCCTCCAAAAATAGATTTTGGTCTTGAGAAGAGGTCATCAGTACGATGGGAATGAGGGCCTCTCTAAGAGTTTTAAGAAGCTCTATACCAATGGGTTTGTTTTCAATCATAATATCTGATAGTATCAAGTCAACTTCATGATTATCAAGATATTTGGTTAAATCTGTCAATTTTGTAAAAATGCCCCCTAACCGAAATGTATAATTGGAAGAAATGCGCTGAGTAAGCATAATCTCTAATTTAATTTGGTCAATAGGGTCATCTTCTAGTATCACAATCACAATGTCTTTCATAGCCATACTTTATATGCTTAAACATATAATTTGTCGTAAGTGTTATATCAGGTAATATAAAACTTGCTCCTTCGTGTCAGCGCGGCAAAAATATAATTGGAGTGAAATGAAACAACTGCGCTTTTTGAAAAAAACATAAATGGTAAGTATAAAAACGTTTTGGCTAACCCGTTTCCCCTCTTTTTACAGGGTAAACCTTTAATTTTGATGATATAAAAAATCAGATAGTATGTTTTTGTGGTATAGTATGTAGTATAAGTGTGGATTTTCGCATCATTCTTACTTATATGGATTTATTTTTTATTGGTAAAGTTTGGGCAAAATTTCACGAAAGCCACTTCTATTGTATGTAATATGTTTGTGATTTATGAAATACTCACTTCTTCTTTTCTTATTTCTGTATATTTCTGAAGCTGGATATACACAAAATAAATCTTATAACTCTTTTCGAGATTACCTCATTTTATCGCACAATTTTGATAACTATAAGACACAATTAAAGTCAAATTATAAAAGTGAATTATTACATTTATTAATTGCAAATCAACTAAAAAAACAAAACGATTATGATACGGTAAATTTAAAAAAAATGAGCCTGATTATACAACAGGCTTCAAAACAAAAATCACAACTTGGCTTAGCTATGGCATATTACATACTTGGAAGAGAGTACACCATTGACCAAGATGATTCGCTCTCATACAGTTATTTAACAAAAGCTGAGAAAATTTTTACCGCAAGCAATGATACTACAGGAATAATTCACTGTTCCAAACTTCTACGCGCTCATACAAGAAGAGCAGACCAAAATTTGTCCAAATTTTACTTTGATAGAGTCATGGCATTAGGTCAACATTCAAAGTATCCCATTGATAATTACATGTATTATTTACTCGTTATGGCTTGTGACCCTTACTTAGAGTCTCAACCAACTGAAGCTGAAATGGAACAAGCTTTAAGTAAAACGATAAAAATCATAAATAAATATCCACATTTTGAATACATTCGAGCCAATGTCTATAAAAATATTCAAGAAGGGTACCGAAGAAAGAAAAATCACGAGAAAGTACTTGAATATGCCTTGAAGGTGATGACCGAAACAAATAAAAAAATTGATTTTATGGATTATCAATACTTGGGCCTTGCTTATCTATCAATGAAAAAATATGATATGGCGATAGCAGCTTTGGAAGAGGCCGCAAAGCGCATAAAGATAGAAAGACCCAAGTCGGTTATACGGCTAAAAAACATATATATATTCTTAAAAAAGGCATATTATGAAGCTGGGAATTTAAAAGCAAGCATACAGATAGACGAAAAGTATGACAGTTTGGTTTATGTAATCAGTACTAATGACCGTAGCGTAGCACTGTTTCACCTGCGAGAAAAATATTCATTTGCCGATAAGGAAGCGACACTCAAAAGACTTACGTTAGAAAAGGAAATAGCCGATTCGCAAAAAAGGCTTTTGTTTGGCGGCTTACTTGTGACCCTTGCGATGGTTGGAATCGTGCTTTTTTTTTCAATAAAACTTCAGAAAACCAACAAACAGTTATTGTCTCTTCAGCAGGCAAGAGATAAGTTTTACACCATCATTGCCCACGATTTACGCTTACCTATGAAAAGCCTTAATGACATGGGTATTTTGTTACAATATCTTATTAAAGAAGGGAAAATTGAGGAGTTAGATAGGGTTATTAAGCAAATTGAAAAAATGAGGTATCAATCGAGTTTGCTACTAAATAATCTATTTGAATGGGGTAAAAGCGACTATTTTGTTAATCAATCAGCCACAAAGCCCCTTGTTTTTGAAGCGCTTATCTCTTTACAAACAATATATAATTATTACCTCCCCTTTGCCGAATCAAAAGGAGTATCTTTGGAATTATCATTACCGTCGTCTTTGCTAATTTTAGCTGACCAAAAAGGATTTGAAATAGCTATTAGTAACCTACTGGATAATGCCTTAAAACATACATCACCTGGTGGAAAAATTCTGATTAAGGCATATAGAAGTGACTATAAATCTCGCCATTATTCGATTGTGATTTCTGACACAGGAGACGGAATTATACCTACACAACTAAGCTACTTGCAACAAATATTTTTGTGGAAAATAAAACCAGAAGTAGGTGTTCAAGGGCTAGGATTAGGCATGATTTTGATTTACAATTTTGCCCGAAAAAATAACATCAACATTTATATAATGAGTGAAATTGGGAAAGGAACCTCATTTAAAATGGTTTGTAAATCTTAACCATTTAAGCACTTGAAATTTCAAATCCATGTCATAAATTAAACCCCTTACCATTGCATTTTTATAAAATATAAATTCTTTGGACGATTCAAATCGGCAAATTATGAAATTCGTTATTTCTTTATCCTTTTATTTGCTTTCAACGGGGCTTTTATATACCCAAAATATGTCCTTTAAATCGTTTCGTGATTATCTTGTGCCTGCTTCTCGTTTGGATAGTTTGAGAAAGGTAGAACGAACTATGTCACAAAATTCACAATCAATCGAATACCTTCATTTATTGATTGCCATTGAGCTGAGTAAGTCATTTCGGGGCGATTCGATTACTACGCAGCAGTACAATAAAATTGTACACTTAGCCACAAAGCATAAATCAACTTTAGGGCTTGCCATGGCAAATTATATCATGGGGATGTATCACTCATCGTGGCAAGAAGAGGTTGCTTATAATCAGATTATGAAAGCCAAAAGCCAGTTTGCTCTGCAGAAAGATACGTCTGGCATCATTCAGTGCCTAAGCTGGTCATTGAGACAGTTTACGCAAGATAATCCAAGCTATGGCCAATTTAATGAAGAGCTTCGTCTAAAAATGAATCGGGAAAGTTTTACTCAGCTGGTCGCTCTTTCCGAAAAATCCGTGCACGCCATTGACAGGTTTACCTACTATCGAACTATTTTGAATAGCCAGCCTCCTTTTTCCCGAGAAATATCTGAAAAACAACGAATTGAAGCCCTCGAAGCTGCGAATGAAATATTGGACAAAAATCCAAACTTATCTTTCCTAAGAAAGGCAATTTATCGTGCTGCTCAACAAAGTTTCTTATATTTAAAAAAGACAGATAAACTCTTGGAATATGGCTTGAAAACACTGAATCATCCCGATATTAACGCCACTTTTACTGACTACAGAAATGTAGCAAATACTTACATAAAGTTGAATAAATATGATAGTGCTATTGTGTATTTGGAAGAAGCTTTGAGGCGAGTCAAGGTAGAAAAGCCCAATGATATAAATGCTTTACGGGGAATAAATAAACGTTTAAAGGAGGCATATTTTGGGATAAGTAATTGGCAAGCGGGTATAAAGGCTTATGACGAATACGATAAGTACAATAACCTGATTCGTGACAATGACCGTAGATTGGCTGTGTATGAAATCAAGGAGAAATATTCATTTACGGAAAAAGAAGCCGAGCTCAAACGAATTTCTTTGGAAAAGCAGGTAGCCGAGAGCCGTAATCAGCTCCTCCAAGCGCAAAATGAAGCCCAAAAACGGGAGGCCGCCATGAAAAACTTGTCTTTAGAAAATCAGGCAGCGGAAAGCAGGACCAAACTCCTCCAAAGTCAGGTAGAAATTCAAAGAAAAGAACGAGTTCTTCAACTAGCTGAATCTCAAAAAGAATTGTTGTTTGGTGGTTTGTTAGTCGCCTTGGGGTTGATTGGCACGACGCTAATTTTTTCAATAAAACTTCGGGCAACCAATAAGAAACTGCTGGAGCTGCAACAAGGTCGCGATAAATTCTATACCATTATAGCACATGATTTACGTACGCCCATCAACAGTCTCAATGACATGGGAGGGTTGCTGCCAAACCTGATTCAAGAAGGGAAAAAACAAGAGTTGGATAGGGTAATCCAACAAATTGAATACATGCGCGAAAAGACGCAACTACTGCTTAACAACCTGTTTGAGTGGGGCAAAAGTCAGTATTTTACGCCAGATGTGACGGAAGCTCGGCAACAGGTGGACGTGGTGCCTTTGGTTGAGGAACTGTACCAAACTTATCTACCGATTGCGCAATCCCAAAAGATTGATTTGTTGGCGGAGTTACCAGCAAGTTTTGTGACGGAAATCGCGCCGAAAGGGTTGTTGATGACGGTGCGTAACTTATTAGACAACGCCATTAAAAATACAGCCGAAGGGGGTACGATTTCGGTTCGAGTTAGTCCCGCTGCCGTTGGTAAGACCTCGAATGGTTTGACAATTACGGTTGCAGACACGGGAAGAGGCATTGCCCCTGACCAACTTCATTATCTACAGCAAGTGTTTGCGGGGAAAGTAAAGCCCGAAGTAGGGATTCATGGGCTGGGGTTAGGCATGATATTGATTTATAATTTTGCCCGAAAAAACAATGTTAACGTTCATATAATGAGTGAATTAGGGGTAGGGTCTTCGTTTGAGATAATTTGTAAGTCTTAACTATTTAAGCACTTGAAATTTCAAATCCATGTCATAAATCAAATCCCTTACCATTGCATTTTTATAATATATAAAGTCTTTGGACGATTCAAATCGGAAAATTATGAAATTCGTTGTTTTTCTATCCTTTTGTTTGTTTTCAACGGGGCTTGTATATACCCAAAATATCGCCTTTAACTCGTTTCGTGATTATCTTGTGCCTGCTTCTCGTTTGGATAGTTTGAGAAAGGTAGAACAAAGCATGACACAAAACTCACAATCAAGTCAATACCTTCATTTATTGATTGCCATTGAGTTGGGCAAGTCGTGGAGAAGAGATTCGATTACTGCGCAACAGTACAATAAAATAGTGCAATTGGCCACCAAGCATAAATCAACCTTGGGGCTTGCCATGGCCAATTATATCATGGGTATTTATCATTCATCATGGCAAGAAGATGTTGCTTATGCGTACATTACAAAAGCACAGCGCCAGTTTGCCCAACAGAAAGATACGTCAGGCGTCATTCAATGTCTTAGCTGGTCATTGAGACGTTTTATACAAGATGAGACAAACTACGGCCCATTGAGTCAGGAGGATTTGTTGAAAATGAATCGGGAGAACTATGCTAAGTTGATGGCTCTTTCCGAAAAATCCAAGCACGCCATTGATAGGTTTACCTACTATCGAATTATTCTGAACAGTCCCCCTTCTTTTTCCCATGAAATAAGCGAAAAACAACGAATGGAAGCCTTCAAAGGTGCTAATCAAATATTGGACAAAAACCCACATTTAGAATTTCTAAGAAAAGCGATTTATACGGCTATGCAACAAGGCTACTTTTCTTTGAAAAAAATAGACAAATACTTGGAATATGCCTTAAAAACGCTGAACTATCCTGGCAGTAAAGCCACTAGTCAGGACTATAGAAATGTGGCAGAGGCTTATATAAAATTAAAAAAGTACGACAGTGTCATTGTATATCTGGAGGAATCAATTAGGCTGCTGAAGATAGATAACCCAAAGAATATAAGGTTATTACGGTGGATGAATAGGCGCTTAAAAAACGCTTACTTTGAGATGGGCAGCTGGCAAGCGGGTATAAAGGCTTATGACGAATATGATAAGTACAATAACCTGATTCGTGACAATGACCGTAGATTGGCTGTGTATGAAATCAAGGAGAAATATTCATTTACGGAAAAAGAAGCCGAGCTCAAACGAATTTCTTTGGAAAAGCAGGTAGCGGAAAGCCGCAATCAGCTCCTCCAAGCGCAAAATGAAGCCCAAAAACGGGAGGCCGCCATGAAAAACTTGTCTTTAGAAAATCAGGCAGCGGAAAGTAAGGCCAAACTCCTCCAAAGTCAGGTAGAAATTCAAAGAAAAGAACGAGTTCTCCAACTGGCTGAATCTCAAAAAGAATTGTTGTTTGGTGGTTTGTTGGTCGCCTTGGGGTTGATTGGCACGACGCTGATTTTTTCAATAAAACTTCGTAAAACCAATAAGAAACTGTTGGAACTGCAACAAGGTCGCGATAAATTCTATACCATTATAGCACATGATTTACGTACGCCCATCAACAGTCTCAATGACATGGGAGGGTTGCTGCCAAACCTAATTCAAGAAGGGAAAAAACAAGAGTTGGATAGGGTAATCCAACAAATTGAATACATGCGCGAAAAGACGCAACTACTGCTTAACAACCTGTTTGAGTGGGGCAAAAGCCAGTATTTTACGCCAGATGTGACGGAAGCTCGGCAACAGGTGGACGTGGTGCCTTTGGTTGAGGAACTGTACCAAACTTATCTACCGATTGCGCAATCCCAAAAGATTGATTTGTTGGCGGAGTTACCAGCAAGTTTTGTGACGGAAATCGCGCCGAAAGGGTTGTTGATGACGGTGCGTAACTTACTAGACAACGCCATTAAAAATACAGCAGAAGGGGGGATGATTTCGGTTCGAGTTAGTCCCGCTGCCGTTGGTAATACCTCCAATGGTTTGACAATTACGGTTGCAGACACGGGAAGAGGCATTGCCCCTGACCAACTACATTATCTACAGCAAGTGTTTTCGGGGAAAGTAAAGCCCGAAGTAGGGATTCATGGGCTGGGGCTAGGCATGATATTGATTTATAATTTTGTGCAGAAAAATAAAATATCCTTATCCGTCGAAAGTGAACTCGGTAAAGGTACTTCTTTTGAACTTGCCAGCGGTTTGTTATGAAAAAACAATAATGGTAAATAATATGACGTATTGGCTAAATTAATGGTGCGATTATTGATAAAAAACGACATTAATAGTCAATATATGAAAAGCTTATTATTGGTATTTTTTGGATTTTTTATTTCTGTATCCGTTTATGCTCAAAAATTACACGTACTATTCGTGATTGATAATGAGGATACGAGTTTTGGTTTTTTGCAATTACGTAATGAATCAGATATGATTCATATCCTAGAAATTGTAGAACGGGAATTGGATTATAAAATGGAAATAATCCACCTTTCAAAACAAAAATTTACTGCCAATGACCTTCATCAAACCATTATTAACCTTCCTACTGGTGAAAATGACATCGTTGTTATTTATTATGCGGGCTTTGGTCTTCCTTGTCCCAATAAGAGTAACCTTTTTGCCCACTGGAAACTGCGAGACAATCCAACCATTGGGTTATCAGTAGATGAGGTGGCTAGTTGGTTGGAGGTCAAGCAAAAAGCCAACCAACTGCATTTGGGATTGATTTTATCAGAGTATAGTGCGCAAAGCATTCATTCGCCGAACCGAGTACCCGACACCCTGGGAACTTCGATGGCATATCGTAAGCAGGTAGTTCAAAAATTGTTTTTAGGTCAGTGCGGCATCGTCAAAATGGGGAGTTCGTTGCCCTATGAGCCCTCATGGGTCAATGAAAATCACAGCGCGCCATTGTTTACTGAATCGCTCGTTCGTGCGTTTGATAAAATGCTTATGCCGCTGGATTCCAGTGGTTTAAATTGTGTTTCTTTTCGGCAATTCCATGCCCATTCCTCTTCTTATTTAACGCGGTACTTCAACGATATACCCATAAGTCAAACCCCAACTTTGGAAATTAAATCTTGCGAAGGAAGCACTTTTAGGAGTGGGGGGGGAGCAACTTCCGATTCGTCCACAGTTGCTGTTAAAGTGCTGGGAGGGCTTCTTAATTCGTTGGCTCATAATAAAGACCCACTTCAACGTCAGCAAATCAAACAACAACTGGCTTATTATTTCACCCCCGATGCTACAGTCAGGGTTGTTAGAATGTACGGCATGAACCGAATCCCAAAACCAAAAGAATATACCTTGGGGGCGTATTTGGATACCATACATCTGTCTGGTATGAATCCAGGTACCCAAGAAACACTACCCAACATGATGTACTTATATATAGGTAAAACAGAAACCGATACCACACTGCTCAAATCTTCGCACGTTAAACGCCTTTCGGTATCCGAAATATGGGGCAATGTTGCCCATTGATGTCTTGCTGCTACTG
This sequence comes from Runella sp. SP2, assembly GCF_003711225.1. Classification (NCBI taxonomy): domain Bacteria; kingdom Pseudomonadati; phylum Bacteroidota; class Cytophagia; order Cytophagales; family Spirosomataceae; genus Runella; species Runella sp. SP2. The sequence continues at coordinate 909,845 of NZ_CP031030.1, forward strand.
TAGTTGATTTATTTGCCCATTTCTTTAAATATGGCATGAAAATTGTGTAAGGATATGCTCCTTTAAAGTGATATAAATCTTCCTGTTTTTGTCATCAGAAGATTATTTGTTCTTGCTTTTTCTATTTATATAAGTTGAAAAATAAGGCTATATATCCAAAAAATAGGCGCATTTATGGCTCTATTTTTTTCTCTCAATTAGATTAACTACTTCATATACCCAAAATAACCAAAACGATAACCGATATGCCGATTTGGCTAAATCGTCGGATTAGTTCTTGTTACAAAAAAGCTAGGTAGTTCATAGTTTTTTCGAACATAATTATTCTGAAATTGTATGGTTGTTTTTTTACACCTCCGTTGCTCCAAACACCTCTTGACAACACTTCTATTTCAGTTGTGTATGCTGACTGGAATATTGAGGTCTTATGCACAGACCGAAACCTTTCCTTCGGGCTCGTACATCATCAACATGGGGATTACTCCTCAAACCCAATCCAATGCCCTGAGGCCCTACGGGTTGATATACGATTTGTTGAAAAACGACAAAATTCCTGTCAAATGGATCATCAGCCAAACCAAAGGCATTGATGGCATAGACTTTAGTCACCAAGGGGTAGATTTTCGAGGCGGGACATTCATCATCCCAGCCGCTTTTCGAAACGCATCAGTAAATGGTAAAATCAGCAGCTATGGCGTTTCGGGGATAAACACGACGAGTCCTGTGACGGTAAACGTAACTTATACGCTTAGATCAGCACCCCGCTGGACGTTGGACGACCAGAATGGAAAAATTGCCGAAGGCTTCTTTAGTCAAGCGGGCATTCCATCCTCAGCTTACAATTTTAAAGACCCCCAATCATTGGCAGGTTGCGACGATATTTTTGTGATGCCTCACGCCGACCCTAAATGGAGTACCCACAGCAACCTCTACAACTGGAACCGTACGCAGTTTGGGGCGATTTGGGCGGGTTGCAAAGCTGTATCGGAATTGGAAAACATGAACAATGGTAGTTTGCAAACCAACTTCCTGGCTACCAACGTAGGTGGTGTTGGCAATGCCTTGGTGTTTTCTGGCTCACACAGCGATGGAAGTCCCCCTTACACGCGTCTTAACCCGAGCAGTCCTGCTGCGCAATACATGGGTTCAACCGACGCTGCCCACCCTGGAGGTGCCGAACAAATCTATCTGCCCAAGGCGGGTGGGGGTTGGCGCGCTACCACCCAAGTGATTGCTTTCGACCCTTCGCAATCCAATGTACCGGGTCTATCGCCTGGGCCAGCAGCTGTGATTGTCTTTGGACGTGGTTTTGGCCTGAATACTTCTGGATACGTGATGTACGAAGCGGGCCATGACATCAAGAAAGCAGGTGGTACGGCCAGCATCGCTGCCATTCGTGCCTTTTTTAATTTCAGCCTTTTGTCTTCTGTCGATAAAGTACCTTTTATCAGTGTGGCAAATGTGCCTACGACCATGTCAATAGGGGTTGGCTATGCCGTCAGCGTCACGGCTAACTCTCCAGTATCTTCCCCGCTTACTTACCAATGGACGAGTAGCTGCGGAGGTACTTTTGCCAATGCCTCTGCTGCCAGTACTACATTTACCCCTCCCAATGTGGGTAGTGTTACTTCCTGTATGATTACCGTCACAGTATCCGATGCTTGCGGCCGACAAACTTCCACTGCCACGCCTATTACCATTCAGCCCTGTACCCAATCGGTTACTTCGTCGGTAACACCGTTGTGTCCTGGTGCGACCAATACAGGAGTTATCAATGTGAATGTTACGGGTGGCACTGCACCATATACTTATTCGTGGACTCGCTCGGGTGGTGGCACTGGGTCGGGTAACGGCACTACCATCTCTGGTCTTGCAGCTGGTACTTATACCGTTACGATTACCTCTTCTACGGGATGTGCCAATACTTTTACCGCTACGGTGGGTACGTATCCTGCCATTGTCATTACACCGACAGTCACTCCAGTGGCTTGTAATGGGGGTGCTACGGGTTCTATCAGTTTGGCGGTTTCGGGTGGTACGCCAGGCTACACTTACAATTGGGGCAGCGGCATCACAACCCAAAACCGCAGCGGTCTAACGGCTGGTAACTACAGCGTGACTGTCACCGACGCGCAAGGGTGTACCGCTAACGCAAATAGCATCAGCGTAACCCAACCCGCAGTAATCAGTGCAACACCAACCGTGACACCTGTACCTTGTTTTGGTCAATCTACGGGAGGTATTACACTTGCAGTGGCTGGTGGAACTGGCCCTTATACCTACCAGTGGAACGACGGGGCCTCTACCAAAGACCGCACCAATATTCCCGCAGGTACATACAGTGTAACCATCACTGACTCAAGAAGCTGTATCGGTACAGTAACCAATATTTCTGTTACGCAACCTTCAGCCGCCCTAACGGCTTCTTTGTCGAAAACAGAGCCAACCTGCGGAGCTACCAACGGAAGCGTGACGGCGACGGTATCGGGTGGCACGGGTCCTTATACTTACGACTGGAACGGTACGCCAACGGGCGACGGAACGGCTACCATTACTGGTTTGGCTTCAGGGAATTATCAGGTCACTGTAACCGATGCCAATAACTGTACTTTTATTGCTACCATCACTTTAACAAACGTCGCCACAATGGTATTGACTACCAATGTGACAAACCCGACTTGCCCGCCTGGCTCCAATGCACCTTTGGGCGAAAATGGAGTAATTGATTTGGTAGTAAACGGTGGCACCGCGCCATTTACCTACAATTGGACAACCCCCAATGGAACAGGTCTTATCCCAACAGCTCAGGATCAATCGGGCCTAACTGCTGGAACTTATAACGTAACCGTGACGGATGCCGTTGGCTGTACAGCCAGTACTTCAGTGACACTTACTGCCATAAACCCTTCACCTGTCAAGCCAGTGACAATAAACAATAATTGATTTTTAAACGGCTCAAATGAGGTAGTAACACCCCAAAAGTGGCGTATAAAAGCACATCAATTGATTGGCTAAACTAGGTGTAGTGTAGAATAAAAAATGGAAATGTTAAAAAAATGTTTCAAATGGAAAGAAAACTAAATATCAAATCTAGTACTTCTGTTCAAGTTGATGTGCTACCTCAAAGTCAAAGAAAACTATTACTAATAATTTCCTTTGTGGAAGGGGCTGCAGTTATGATTATAGAGCTACTGGGTGCAAAGATAGTTGCCCCGTTCTATGGGACATCGATGTATGTTTGGGCTTCTGTATTGGGAATAACACTCATTGCTCTTTCTGGTGGATATTTTGTTGGTGGTAGGGTTTCTAATAAATACAAAGACAAAAGTCCACTGTTTGCAATACTGGCTTTAGGAGCAATATTAGCAATCATTGCCCCAAGAATTGCACCAACTATCATGATGGCTACGGCCGATCTTGGGGTGCGTATTGGCTCATTAATTTCGGTTTCAATTTACCTATTGCCTCCCATTTTTTGCATGGGGATGGTGTCTCCTATCATCATCCAGCTCATTAATCAATCGCAGGAAAATGCAGGGCAAACGGCTGGTACTATCTATGCCATTTCTACCGTCGGGGGCATACTCGCTACGTTTCTTGCGGGTTTTGTACTCATCCCCGAACTCGGTATTCAAACAACTGCCACTTTTACTGGTCTTGTGTTAATGGGTTTTTCGGCAATCGGTATGTTCAGCCGAAAACAAAAAATGCAAGCTGTTCTCACCTTTGGCCTTTTTGTTTTTCTCGTTCCGTTTGTCTATAGCCAACCTACTGCTGATCCAGCGATTACAGTACAGTACCAGTCCAGCGGTATCTTGGGTGAGTGGACGGTGGTAGATCACAAAGGTTTTGCCAAAGACGGTCGGCCAGTGAACACAAGGCAGCTGTTACTCAATGGGATAGACCAGACTTTTACCAGTGTAGGGATTGAGCCGTTTTCGATGTGGAGGTATCCCCATAAAGTGACGGCTTTGGCGGGGATAAAGCCAGCCAAGAGCAAGGCCCTGCTATTGGGAATGGGGGGCGGAAGTATTGCCCATAATTTGATTCGACTCGGATTTGAACTTGATATTGTGGAGTTGGACGAACGGATTCCGTTTATCGCTGAAAAATGGTTTGGATATGATCCTACCTCTGCCAATCTGGTCATCGACGACGCACGTCATTACATTCGAAATACCACAAAAAAATACGATGTAGTCATATTGGATATTGTCAATGGAGAGGTACAGCCCTCCCACATGTTTACCATAGAAGGGCTAAAGGAGTTAAAAGCTGCATTGAATAAAGACGCATTGGTGATTGTGAATTTTCAGGGCCAACTGGATACAGATGATTTAGAACTTTCACGCGCGCCACGTTCGGTCATCAAAACTTTTGAATCTATCGGATACAAAATGTTTGCGGTTAAGAATGAAAAAAAATCAATATCTGCTGATTTACTAATCTATGGTACTCCAGGTTCATTGAATATCAAAGAGGCGCTTAGCCAAAACTTAAGATATAACGATATTCTACCTAATGACCACTTTTCGGCGGCAGATTATATCCCAATAACAGGGTATGAATTAGGGGAAGTAGAGGTGATGACTGATGACAAACCAAACTTAGAATTATTGAATACTCCGACTGTTTTGAATTGGAGGAAAAATAAAATTGAATATACGGTAAATGGACTTATCAAAAAGGGGGTGCCCATTTACTAATTAGCAATAAGGAATTTTCTGTCTCAATCGAATTAAAATCAATATTATGGAAACAATTTATACAACTAAGCAAATAATGATAAGGTCTGCGAAGATTTATTATTATTTGTCACGAATCACGGTTGTTTTATGCCTGTTTTTGGGGTTTGTAGGGGTTATCCATGCCCAGACGGTGACCATTACCTCAACCAAATCAAGTATGGTTTATAGAGGGCAAACTTCCCGAAACTTTGGCTCATGCCAGGGCATCGGCCCAGATAATGCGACCAATTACCAGCAAAATCCTCTTATCCAATTTGATTTATCGGCTATTCCTGCTGGCGCAACCATCACCTCAGCCTCCCTCCGAATGGTACACGCTCCAAACGGTACAGGATGGGATAACGAGTCGGGTTCATCCTTCACCTCAATCATCAGAAGAGTTACGACTGATTGGGTAGAAGGGAGTGTATGTAACACAACTCAATCAGGGTCTTCCACTTGGAACAGCCCTGGAAGTGGTAGCTGGACAGGAGGGAGTTTTGCAGGTACTAACTATGGCACACTAACGGCTGGTGCGTCTGATGCTACAGGTACAGTTTATAATATCACCATTACTACCTTAGTGCAAGAGTGGTACAGTAACACCTCTCCGAATTATGGTTTGGGTATAGTACCCCAATCCCTTGTAGGTGACAAAGAAGAATCATGGTATTACATGTACAGCGATGATGCTGCTGATGCGAATAACCGTCCGCAGCTTATTGTCAACTATTCGTTGCCACCAGTAGGTGGTACGGCCAGTAAAACGGATGCCTGTATCGGTGTGGCCAATGGCACAATAACAGTATCCAGCCCAACTGGAGGAAGCGGCACGTACCAGTACCGAGTTAATTCAGGCACTTGGCAGAATAGCAATGTATTTAGTAGCCTTGTAGCTGGGACTTATACAGTGCAGATACGAGACGCGAATAATATAACGAACCAGACAACGCTCTCCTCCCAAACAATCGGCAATTTACCCGACTCCGACGGGGATAATATTTCGGATGCGTGCGATTTGGACGATGACAATGACGGTATATTGGATACAGTGGAGGGGGCCAGTGACACAGACGGGGATGGTCTGATTAATTCATTGGATAACGATTCTGACGGAGACGGCTGCGCCGATGCGATCGAAGGCGGGGCTGCTTTTACAACAGCAAGTGTAGATGCCAATGGCCGATTGACTGGAGGAGTTGGCACAAACGGTGTTCCAACATCTGCGGGTGGGGGTCAAACCCTTGGAGGCAGTCAAGTGGCTACGCGGGTTGTGATTGTGACCAACCCGAGTAATCAATCGGTGGCAGCGGCTGCACCAGCTTCTTTCAGCATTTCTGCTCGCGGTGATAACGCCACCTCCTACAGTGGCGGTACACCAAGCTACGGTACAGCAGGCAACGCCAACGCGGGTCTATTGTACCAGTGGTATTTGGGTGATCCTGACGCTGGTGGTACAGCCCTGACCAATACGGGGGTGTACAGCGGCGTAACAACGGCTACACTCAATATATCGAACAGTACGGGTCTGTACGGAAATAATTATTTTGTGGTGGTTACGCATAGTTCCAATGATTGCGCTCGATTCAAACGCTCAGCGGCGCTTACTTTATTCTGTGGTAGTATTACTGCCTCCGTAACATCACAAACCAATATCAATTGTTTTGGTGCCTCTACGGGTGCGGTCACCGTGGCAGGTGCAAACGGACTTGCACCATACACCTACAAACTAGGAAGTGGTTTTTTTGTGAGCTCGGGTACATTTACTAACTTAATTGCGGGCGCTTACACCGTCACTGTAAAGGATAATGGTGGATGTGAGGAAACCGTTAATTTTACCATTACGCAACCTTCGGCAGCTTTGGCAGTGAGCCAATCAACCGTACAGCCCCAATGTTTTGCCCAAGGAAGCATCACACCTACAGTCATTGGAGGAACAGCTCCCTATACCTACGACTGGGCGGACATCCCTGGCACCAACAATACCAGTAGCCGAATGGGTTTAGCCGCTGGTACGTATAATCTGACCGTTACCGATTCCAAAGGCTGTACGGTTGCGAGTGGCAACATTGTTTTGAATACTCCTAGCAATTGTGACCCCATTGATATTTGTCGGAGCAGTATCGCTGAGGTATTCTCAGTTACCCCCGATCCTGCCAATATATCCTATACTTGGACCGTTCCCTCTGGGGCAATTATCACAGCGGGGCAAGGTACGCCACAAATCACGGTGAATTGGACGGGTGTCACGCCTGGCAGGTATCAAGTGTGCGTTGTGGCGGTAAATAATTGTAACGAAAGTGCCCAGACGTGCATTGATGTAGATGTAATTCAGCCAATGGCACAAGCTTCCGTAGTCTTGCCAATTTGTAAAGATAGAACAATCAGTTTGTTGGCTACAGGAGGCGTTTCTTATGCTTGGACGGGACCAAACAACTTTACCTCATCCAGTGCTAACCCCACCATACTCAACGCGAATGCAGCCCTCCACAACGGTACTTATACAGTTGTCGTTACGGACGCAGCGGGCTGTCAGGCTACGGCCACTGTGAATGTGACGGTAGAAGATAACCCCGTGCTGACCACTGCGTCGGTCACGAATGCTACCTGTAACCAATCAAACGGTGCTATTAACATTACAGTAACTGGCGGAACACCTGCTTATGATTACGATTGGAATAACGGAGCCTCAACCGAGGACTTAACTAATTTGAGCAGTGGTAGTTATACCCTGACGGTCACGGATTCAAAAGGCTGTTTTCAGACGACTACCGTTGCTGTCATCAGTACAGATGGGCCGACTGTTACAAACACAAAGACAGATGTAACCTGCAACGGTGCAAGCACAGGCTCTATAAACGTGACTGTGACGGGCGGCACAGCTCCTTACACCTATTTGTGGTCTGATGGAGCCACTACCGAAGACAGAACGGGCTTAGTTGCTGGAACTTACAGCGTGACCGTGACAGATGCCACGGGATGTAAAAGTACGACAACTGCTACCTTGACACAGCCAGCGGGGATTGTGCTTGACAATGTTAAAACGGATGTTAATTGCTTCGGTGGCTTAACAGGAAGTATAAATTTAAGCGTATCGGGCGGTACTTCACCGTACAGCTACGCATGGACTCGTAACTCAATTACTTTTTCAGGGAATATCCAAGACCTGTCCGCAATAGGAGCAGGTACTTACCAAGTAACAGTTACCGATGCCAACAGCTGTACTGCCACGCAGACGATTGTCATCACACAGCCAAGTGCCGCTTTAAGTGCCACTCGGGTTATTTCCAACGTAAGTTGCCGCAATGGCACAAATGGCCAAATTGTATTGAATGTGACGGGCGGAACTGCTCCTTACACATACGCTTGGACAGGAACAGGTGGCTTTACCGCAACGACCAAAGATATTATTAATCGTCCAGCTGGTACCTATAACGTAACCATCACGGATGCGAAGGGATGTACCTTCCCGCTGGTGAACATGCAGATTACACAACCTTCCTCTTTGATTTCAGTAGTGCCTGTTTCCCAAACCGACGTGTTGTGTTTTGGAGATGGCAATGGAAGTATCGATATCAGCGCTTCTGGCGGTACACCACCTTATACGTATGGATGGAATACTGGTGCCACTACGCAAGATATTAGTGGGCTTAATCCTGGAAATTACAATGTCGTAGTGACGGATGCCAATGGCTGTTCGGTTACTTCAAACATATTTACAATTGCTGGCCCAACAGCCCCAATATCTGCCACGATAACGCCTACTGATGCGGACTGTTTTGGTGCTTCTACTGGTGAAATTTCGATGACAAACGGCGGCGGTACACCTCCTTATACCTATTTGTGGAGCAATGGTTCAACCAGCCAAAACCTATTTAATTTGCCAGCAGGAGATTATTCGGTAACCGTTACCGACGCAAACGGATGTAAGGAAGTGTTCCAAACTTCAGTTGGACAACCCACCCAAATCATCATAACGGGGGCAATCACCAACGCCCTTTGTTCTGGTAGTGCAACGGGCGCTATCACAGTATCAGTAACGGGTGGCTCAGCTCCTTACACTTATAAGTGGATAGATGGGCCGACTTCACAAAATCGCACCAACTTAATAGCGGGTAATTATACCTTAGAAGTGACCGATAATACAGGTTGTAAAGTTTCTAAAATCTTTACAGTCAACAATACTTCCAGTCTTTCTATTTCGTCTATTACTACGCCAATCAGCTGTTTTGGCAACAACAATGGTCGGGTCAACCTCATCGTTACTGGTGGCGTGGCACCCGTTACGTTTAGCTGGTCAAATGGTGCTACCACCGAAGACATTTCGGGCTTGTCAGCAGGGACTTATTCGGTTACTGTTTCGGATGCGATTGGTTGTGTGAAAACATTAACGGCAAGCGCCGTTACTCAACCTACGCTTTTAACTGCTTCTGCTGCACAAACAAAAAGCGTAAGCTGTAAAGGTGGAAGCGACGGTGAAGCGACCGTTACGGGTAGTGGCGGAACGGCTCCTTATACCTACAATTGGTCTAATGGGGCGATGACAGCGACCGCAACGGGATTACAGGCAGGCACATACAATGTATTCGTGACAGATGCCAATGGTTGTACGGCTACTGCTTCTGTCGTTATCACTGAACCGACTACGGAACTAGAACTGTTTGTCAACGTTACAAACAACTCTTCTTGCAGTGTCAACAAAGGTGCAATTGATTTGGTTATTCAAAATGGCGTTGCGCCATTCACCTACGTATGGACTGGCCCAACCGCTATCGCGAACGTCCAAGATCCATCAAATTTACTATCAGGTGCTTATACTGTCACCGTAACTGATGCCTTGGGTTGTAGCCGTAGCATATCTGCGACTGTAGGTAGTGCCCCTGCGCTCTCTGTTAGTGTATCAGTTGAAAATCAAAGTTGCCAAGGAATTGATGGTAAAGCATTTTCAGTGGTGACAGGTGGAGTGGGGCCTTTCACTTACTCATGGTCTCCTGGTGGCATTACCACGAAAGATTTAACGGGTTTACCAGCTGGTACTTACACGGTGACGGTAACCGATGCGAATGGATGTACAGCTACTGCCTCTGGTACGTTGATTGCACCGAATTGTCAGCCGCCAGTAGCTGTCGATGACCCGTACACGACTCCTTTCAATACGCCTTTCAATGGAACAGTCGCTACCAATGATTCTGATCCTGACAATACACTGGCCGAGTTATTATTTGATCCATTGGATTCTCCGTTATTAAGCCAAGGAACCCTCGTATGGGACACAACGGGAAATGGTTCGTTTATCTTTACCCCAGCCTTAAACTTTGTGGGAGTTATTACCATTCCTTACAAAGTTTGTGATCCTACGGGTTTGTGTGATGATGCAAATTTAATCATCACCGTGAGCGCGCGTCCTCCAGTTGCCACCGACGATTTCAACAATACGCCAATCAATACGCCAGTATCGGGTAATGTGTTAACCAATGACGATGATCCACAAGGATTACCATTGACAGTCAATACAACAATACCGACCATCTGTCCGCCGAAAAACGGTACAGTGGTGATGCAGGCCAACGGCAATTATACTTATACGCCAAACAACAACTTCGTAGGCACAGACAACTTCTGCTACATAGTGTGCAGCAGCATTGGTTTGTGCGATACAGCAACGGTGACGATTGACATTATTCCGTTGGTGACCAAAAATAGTGTGGTCGCCAATGACGATGCCTCTCAAACGCAAGTGGGTGTACCTGTGAAAGTGCGAGTATTGGGCAATGACCTTGACCCGCAAGGCGACAAGTTTGCTTCGGTGACCAGAATCACTAACCCAACCAACGGAACGGTGGTTTATAACCCAGCCGACAGCAGTTTTACTTACACGCCAACGGGCTTGTTTGTGGGTAAAGATCGCTTCAAGTATGTGCTCTGTGACGTGAAAGGGGCTTGTGACACGGCAACGGTGACAATTGATGTGTTGCCATTGATTCCTGGCAATGACCCACCAGTAGCGGTTGACGATGCCAACGTTACAAGGGTCAATGTACCAGTGAGCGGCACCGTAGCGACGAACGACAGCGACCCTAACAATGATCCGCTGGTGTTCACCAAACTGACCAATCCAGTGAATGGTACGGTGGTATTCAACCCTAACGGTACTTATACCTACACACCAAATACCAACTACGCAGGCCCCGACCGATTCATTTATAAGGTTTGCGACAACGGAACGCCGAATCTGTGCGATACTGCCACGGTTTATATTACGGTATTGGTATCACCACCAATAGCGACTGATGATATTAACAACACGCCAATCAATACCCCAGTATCGGGTAATGTGTTGACCAATGACGACGATCCGCAAGGATTGCCATTGACAGTCAACACGTCGATACCAACTATCTGCCCGCCGAAACATGGTACAGTGGTGATGCAAGCCAACGGTAACTATACCTACACGCCAACCAACAACTTCGTAGGCACAGACAACTTCTGCTACGTGGTTTGCAACAGCGCAGGTTTGTGTGATACAGCAACGGTGACCATTGACATTATTCCGTTGGTGACCAAAAACAGTGTGGTCGCCAATGACGATGCTTCTCAAACGCAAGTGGGCGTACCTGTGAAAGTACGGGTGTTGGGCAATGACTTTGACCCACAAGGCGACAAGTTTGCTTCGGTGACCAGAATCACAAACCCGACCAACGGAACGGTGGTTTATAACCCAGCCGACAGCAGTTTTACTTACACGCCAACGGGCTTGTTTGTGGGTAAAGACCGCTTTAAGTATGTACTTTGTGACGTGAAAGGTGCTTGCGACACGGCCACCGTAACGATAGATGTGTTGCCATTGATTCCTGGCAATGACCCACCAGTAGCCGTGGATGATGCCAACGTTACAAGGGTCAACGTACCAGTAAGTGGCACTGTTGCGACGAATGACAGCGATCCTAACAATGACCCGCTGGTGTTTACCAAACTGACTAATCCAGCGAATGGTACGGTGGTGTTCAATCCTAACGGTACTTATACCTATACACCAAATACTAATTACGCTGGTCCCGACCGATTCATTTATAAGGTTTGCGACAACGGAACGCCGAATCTGTGCGATACTGCCACGGTTTATATTACGGTATTGGTATCACCACCAATAGCGACTGATGATATTAACAATACACCAATCAATACGCCAGTATCGGGTAATGTGTTAACCAACGACGACGATCCGCAAGGGTTGCCATTGACAGTCAACACGTCGATACCAACTATCTGCCCGCCGAAACACGGTACAGTGGTGATGCAGGCCAACGGTAATTATACTTACACACCAACCAACAACTTCGTAGGCACAGACAACTTCTGCTACGTGGTTTGCAACAGTGCAGGTTTGTGCGATACGGCAACGGTGACCATTGACATCTTACCAATCATCACTATCAACAGCGTAGTGGCTAACGACGATGCTACTCAAACGCAAGTGGGTGTACCTGTGAAAGTACGGGTATTGGGCAATGACTTTGACCCGCAAGGCGATAAGTTTGCTTCGGTGACCAGAATCACAAACCCGACCAACGGTACGGTGGTTTATAACCCAGCCGACAGCAGTTTTACTTACACGCCAACGGGCTTGTTTGTGGGTAAAGACCGCTTTAAGTATGTGCTTTGTGACGTGAAAGGGGCTTGCGACACGGCCACCGTAACGATAGATGTGTTGCCATTGATTCCTGGCAATGACCCACCAGTAGCCGTGGATGATGCCAACGTTACTCAAGTCAATGTACCAGTAAGTGGCACCGTAGCGACGAACGACAGCGATCCTAACAATGACCCGCTGGTGTTTACCAAACTGACCAATCCAGCGAATGGTACGGTGGTGTTCAACCCTAATGGTACCTATACCTACACACCGAATCCTAACTACGTAGGTCCCGACCGATTCATTTATAAGGTTTGCGATAACGGAACGCCGAATCTGTGCGATACTGCCACGGTTTACATCACGATTTTGCAAGTCACAAAGGTGGCACTGTTGCCAAAAGTGTATTTACAAGGTTCGTTGTTTGGGGTGTTCTCGGGTAATTTGATGCGCGATGATTTGCGGGCGAAAAACTTGATTCCAAGAAAATCCCCTTACCTAGCTTGGAATCCGATTACGCCTGCCGATACCATTACCTCAAACACGGTGTTGACAGTTACTGGACAAAATGCCATTGTAGATTGGGTATTTGTAGAACTCCGAAGCGCAACAGATTCTACTAAGGTTATCGACAGCCGCTCGGCCCTTGTACAACGAGATGGAGATATTGTAGATGTAGATGGTACTTCCGCTATTGTTTTCACCAGTGCCATTCCAGCAAACTACTTTGTGGTTGTCAAACACCGTAATCACTTGGGAGTCATGACCCAGAATGAAGTGCCATTAACACATGTTGCTACAGTTATTGATTTCAGATTAGCCGCAACCCCAACTTATGTTTTAGCTAATTCCCCCATTCATCAGTCGCAGGTGAATGTCGTACAAGGGAAAGCACTTTGGGCTGGTAATGCGCTTTATGACGGTCAAGTGATTTACCAAGGTACCGCCAACGACGTCAACGTTGTCTATCAGCAAGTCATTGGGGCAGCAGCCAATGTGATTGGGTTACCATTCTTCATTTTGGCAGGTTACCATACTGGTGACATCAACATGGACGGAGAGGTGATTTTCCAAGGAACAGCCAATGATATAGAGTACATCTACCAGAACGTCATAAATAACCACGGTGGTAACTCGCTCAAACAGAGTTTCTTCATTATTCAGGAACAGTTGCCTAAGTAAATACAAAACCAATTATGTGGGGGGATATTTCCCCTCACATAAAACCAAAAAAGTAACTACTTAATAGTCTTACCCCATGAAAAAACAATTACACAATCTCTTTTGGTTTGGGTTTGCGTGGATTTTAGGAATTATTCCTGCAATAGCGCAAGGCCTCTCAACAAACCAAGTCAATTACCAATTGACTTACAATCCCTCCACTCAGGTTTATACGGTTTGGGTCGTACCACAGTATAATACGCCCAACTCAAACAACCCCGAAACCAACGAGCTTGGGGCGACAGCGCAGGTATCTTTGAAAGTTCCCAAAGATTTTGTCATTCAAAATATAACTGACATAAGGGGGACTTGGGAAAAAAGTCCAACAAAATTAGGGAGCCAGCCAGAGTTTATACCAGCTAGTTTAGACCCGAATTATCGCTATTATATGATTGGAAAAAACTCAACGGAAACTAACTATGGAGCTTTTGTTAGTGGTACCCCCATTTCACTTTTCACTTTTCAAGGCAATGCTTGTTATGGAGCAGTCGGAATTTTAGCCAAAACTGACCCTTTTGTGGCAGCGGCCAGAAGCGTGTTATCGCTCAATACCGCCTGTAGTTTTTATTCACGTTCGGGACAAGCTACAAGCGGGAACGTGATACCTTTAGAGCAGTTTGTGGATAAGTTAGGCCCTGACCCTGATTGTAGTGCGCCTTCAATTAAGTTAATCAAAAGCATTGCCTCCATTACTGATAACGCTCCCACAGGTCGCGGCGTAGGTGATGTCATCAACTATACTTTCACCGTCACCAACACGGGTAACGTGTCACTCTCGGCGGTTACTTTGACCGATACAAAACTCAGTTTGAGCAACGTAGCGGTGAGCCCCAGTACACTTGCTCCAGGTGGAACAGGAACAGCCACTGCCACTTATACCATCACGCAAGCAGATGTTAACGCAGGAGGAATTGAGAATACGGCGACGGTCACAGGAACACCCTCAAGTGGGCCTTTAGCAACTGTCACTGACATATCAGATGCAGGAACCGACAACAATGCGGTGGCCATCGGCAATCCTGACGTGACGGAATCGCCCAAGTTAAACGGCACGACCGATACCGACCCGACCAATGACCCGACTGTGTTGTTGATTGCCCCAGCGCCTTCGATAAAATTAATCAAAAGCATTGCCTCTATTACGGATAATGCACCAACAGGTCGTGGCGTAGGTGATGTCATCAACTATACTTTCACCGTTACCAACATGGGTAATGTGACGCTCACAGGGGTGTCATTGACCGATGCGAAACTTAGTTTGACTAATGCAGCGGTGAGCCCTGCGACGTTATTGCCAGGCGGAACAGGCACAGCGACTGCGACTTACACCATTACGCAAGCGGATGTCAACGCGGGAGGAATTGAGAATACGGCGACGGTTACGGGTACACCACCGAATTTACCCAACGGCAATGCCGCCACGCCTGTCACTGACGTATCAGATGCAGGAACTGACAACAATGCGGTAGCCATCAGCAATCCTGATGTGACCGAATCACCAAAGTTAAACGGCACGACTGATACCGACCCGACCAATGACCCGACTGTGTTGTTGATTGCCCCAGTGCCTTCGATAAAATTAATCAAAAGCATTGCCTCTATTACGGATAATGCACCAACAGGTCGCGGCGTAGGTGATGTCATCAACTATACTTTCACTGTTACCAACACGGGTAATGTGACGCTCACAGGGGTGTCATTGACCGATGCGAAACTGAGTTTGACTAACGCAGCGGTGAGTCCTGCGACGTTATTGCCAGGTGGAACAGGGACTGCTACTGCGACTTACACCATCACGCAAGCGGATGTTAACGCGGGAGGAATTGAGAATACGGCGACGGTTACGGGTACACCACCGAATTTACCCAACGGTAATGCGGCCACGCCAGTCACTGACGTATCAGATGCAGGAACGAACAACAATGGGGTGGCCATCAGCAATCCCGACGTGACGGAATCACCAAAGTTGAACGGCACGACTGATACCGACCCGACCAATGACCCAACGGTGTTGTTGATTGCCCCAGCGCCTTCGATAAAATTAATCAAAAGCATTGCCTCTATTACGGATAATGCACCAACAGGTCGTGGCGTAGGTGATGTCATCAACTATACTTTCACCGTTACCAACACGGGTAACGTGACGCTCTCGGGAGTTGCTTTGACAGATACTAAGCTTAGTTTGACTAACGCAGCGGTGAGTCCTGCCACGTTATTGCCAGGTGGAACAGGCACAGCTACTGCGACTTACACCATCACGTTAGCGGATGTCAACGCGGGAGGAATTGAGAATACGGCGACGGTTACGGGTACACCACCGAATTTACCCAACGGTAATGCGGCCACGCCTGTCACTGACGTATCAGATGCAGGAACCGACAACAATGCGGTGGCCATCGGCAATCCTGACGTGACGGAGTCACCAAAGTTAAACGGCACGACCGATACCGACCCGACCAATGACCCGACTGTGTTGTTGATTGCCCCAGCGCCTTCGATAAAATTAATCAAAAGCATTGCCTCTGTTACGGATAATGCTCCCACAGGCCGTGGCGTAGGTGATGTCATTAACTATACTTTCACCGTTACCAACACGGGTAATGTGACGCTCACAGGGGTGTCATTGACCGATGCGAAACTGAGTTTGACTAACGCAGCGGTGAGTCCTGCGACGTTATTGCCAGGTGGCACAGGCACAGCTACTGCGACTTACACCATCACGTTAGCGGATGTCAACGCGGGAGGAATTGAGAATACGGCGACGGTTACGGGTACACCACCGAATTTACCCAACGGCAATGCCGCCACGCCTGTCACTGACGTATCAGATGCAGGAACGAACAATAATGGGGTAGCCATCGGCAATCCTGACGTGACGGAATCACCAAAGTTGAACGGCACGACTGATACCGACCCGACCAATGACCCAACGGTGTTGTTGATTGCCCCAGCGCCTTCGATAAAATTAATCAAAAGCATTGCCTCTGTTACGGATAATGCACCCACAGGCCGTGGCGTAGGTGATGTCATTAACTATACTTTCACTGTTACCAACACGGGTAATGTGACGCTCACAGGGGTGGCATTGACCGATGCCAAACTGAGTTTGACTAACGCAGCGGTGAGCCCTGCGACGTTATTGCCAGGTGGCACAGGCACAGCTACTGCAACTTATACTATCACGTTGGCGGATGTTAATGCGGGAGGAATTGAGAATACGGCGACGGTTACGGGTACACCACCGAATTTACCCAACGGCAATGCCGCCACGCCTGTCACTGACGTATCAGATGCAGGAACCGACAACAATGCGGTGGCCATCGGCAATCCTGACGTGACGGAATCACCAAAGTTGAACGGCACGACTGATACCGACCCGACCAATGACCCGACGGTGTTGGTAGTTACCCCAGCACCGAGATTAAGGTTAGTGAAATTGGCTGCTTTGGGAGGGACAGGTGCTGTAGGTGATGTCATAACTTATACTTTTACTGTCACCAACACAGGGAATGTCACCCTTACAAATCTTTCCATTGATGATGCAAAATTAAGCCTGAACAACCTGCCCGTTTCGCCAAGTACTCTTGCTCCAAACGCAACAGGCACCGCTACTGCCACTTATACGATTACCCAGGCCGACCTCAACGCAGGCGAAGTTAAAAACACTGCTATCGTGACTGGAACACCACCAAGTGGGCCAGAAGTGACAGATGTTTCTGACAGTGGAGATGAGCTGGTAGATACCCCTGCCGACCCTGATTCAGACCCAACCAATGACCCAACTGTTGTACCGCTAACCCAGAAGCCTAAAATCGGTATTGCCAAAGAGGTTGTTTCGTTTGTTAATAACCTCAACTATACTTTCGACGTGACTTTCAATATCAAAGTTAAAAACTTTGGGAATGTCCCGCTCAGTAATGTTCAGGTTTTTGACACGCTTTCTAAAACCTTCCCAAGTCCTGCCTCAACCAATGTGCTAGGAGTGAGCAGCACCAAATTTACTGTCAACCCCGCTTATACTGGTACTGCAAGTAACACGCAGCTGTTGCTACCTGGCAATGGTTTGGCCATCAGTGACAGCGGAAGCATTACTCTTACCGTGCGCGTCACTCCTAATGTATTGGTAGGATTGACTTATCTCAACATTGCCTACGCTACTGGTCAGAGTCCTTTGGGTCAAACCGTTGAAGACCAATCTCAACTTGGGAATAATCCTGATCCTGATTCAGACAAAGATCCAGAAAACAACTCTGATCCGACGCCTATTACCATTGTTCCGCCTGGAAAGCTTACGCTTTTGCCTAAAGTCTATTTGCAGGGCTCTTTGTTCGGGGTGTTTTCTGGCAGCCTAATGCGCGATGACCTGCGGGCGAAAAACCTAATTCCTAGAAAATCGCCTTACGTAGCTTGGAACCCAGTAACAGCCGCCGATACCATTACTTCAAACACGGTTCTGGGCGTCACAGGAGCTAATGCCATTGTGGATTGGGTTTTTGTTGAGTTGCGAGATGCTGATGATTCAACCGTGGTGGTTGATAGTCGTTCGGCTTTACTGCAACGTGATGGAGACATTGTAGAAGTGGACGGAACGTCGCCAATTACCTTTAACACAATTGCCCCAGCCGATTATTTTGTATCCGTTCGTCACCGAAACCACTTGGGGGTTATGTCACAAACTGCCCTGCCATTGACGCAGGTTGTTTCGACGATTGATTTTCGTTCGGCAGCCACTCCTACCTACGTGTTGGCTAACTCTCCGATTCATCAATCACAAGTGGATGTAGTTCAGGGAAAAGCCCTTTGGGCTGGCAATTCCCTATATGATGGACAAATAATCTATCAGGGTACAGACAACGACGTCAATGTCATTTATCAGCAGGTGATTGCCGCAACGGGGAATCCGTTATTGCTGCCTTTCTACATTTTGGCAGGATACTACACGGGTGATATCAACATGGACGGTGAAGTGATTTTCCAAGGGACAACCAATGACGTTGAATACATCTACCAAAACGTCATCAACAACCATAATGGGAACATCCTCAAACAAAATTTCTTCATCATTCAGGAACAGTTACCTAAATAAGCATAGATACGTTCAGGGGCGTAATGCCCCTAGAACGTCTAAAAAATTCAACGCAATAAACACAGACTACAATGAAAAACGGATTATTTACACTCGCTTGGGTTGGGCTTATTTGGGTTCATTGCTTTGTTCCCGTAGTAGCGCAACAACTCTCGACAAATCAGGTCAATTACCAATTGACCTATGATGCTCCTAGTCAGACTTATACGGCCTGGGTAGTGCCTAGATATGCCACCCCAAATTCTAATAACAGTGATGCAAATGAATTTGGCGCTACAGCGCAAGTCTCGTTGAAAGTTCCTAAAGATTTTGTGATTCAAAACATTACTGATATTCGGGGGACTTGGGAAAAAAGCCCTTTAAAGCTTGGAAATCAACCTGTGTTTGCTTCTTCCAATTTAGACCCGAACTTCCTTTATTATGTGATCGGCAAAACCCCCACTGAAGTAAATTATGGCACATTTGCCAATGGTACACCCGTTGCACTTTTTACCTTCAGGGGAAATTCTTGTCAGGGACCAGTAGGAATTTTAGCCAAAACAGACCCATTTGTAACCGTCGCAAAAACACTTGCATCACTTAATACGGCTTGTAGTTTTTACTCACGCTCTGGGCAGGCTATCAGCGGAAACGTCATTCCTTTAGAGCAGTTTGTAGATAAATTGGGGCCTGATGCTGCTTGTACTACTCCCTGTGTGAAACCTAACGCAGGCCCTGATCAGACCTTAATATGCGCCACCACCCCTCCCACAACAGCCAATTTGGTTGATGCAGCCGTGGGGCAAAAATGGAAAGTATTGAGTGTTCAGCCCAACACGACTGTAAGCATAACCACACCAGAAGGATTGGTGAGCGGCATGACAGCCTCGGGTGAATATCGGTTTGTGTTGCAAGTTCAGTCAGACTCTTTGACCTGCCGTGACACGGTTTCGGTAATAATTCCTAACTGTGTTTGTCCCCAAGTAAATATCCTAACTCCCAATGCCACAGCATGTAGAGGTAGAGCATTTTCAACGTTGAACGTAGCGATTAGTGGAAATAATACCCAAGGTGTAGGTGCGGAATGGTTTGCCAATGCTACGGGCGGTTCTGCTTTAGCCACTGGTTTAAGCTATACACCTACTGGCATAGCCACCGTGACAGATACGTTTTATGTAGCCTTAACGGGGGTTAGTGGTAACTGCCTTGCGGTGCCTCGCACTCCTGTGATTGTAACTGTACAAGACTGTAACATAGACTTATCTCTTACAGTAGCGACCAGCAACCAACAACCAGGCTTGAATGGAAATATTACTTTGACCGTAACTGTCACAAACGAAGGCCAAAATCCTGCTTCAGGGGTAGAAGTAAAGAATATTTTACCAGCGGGTATGAGTTTCCAGACATTTGCAACAGCTACGGGTACATATAATTCAGGTACGGGTACATGGACCATTGGGAATATCGCAGTAGGTCAAACAGTCACTCTATCTATCGGGGTGCAAGTAACGCAGACGGGAGTGCAGTATTTCACCGCAGAAATTTCTAAAGCAGACCAAGGTGATGTCGATTCTACTCCCAACAATGGTGTCGAAACCGAAGACGACTTTGATCGAACTTGCGTGACAGTACCCGCTCCAATTTGTGCTGGACAAATATTTGAACTTTCAATCCCGAATGGCTATACCAACATTCAATGGTACAAAGACAACCAACTTATCCCGAATGCCACTACCTCCGTTCTTCAAGTGACCCAATCAGGTACTTATCGCTTCACAGCGACCAATGTTGCTTGTCCAACGGCAGGGTGTTGTTCATTCATTTTCTTTGAAGGCGACTGCTGTCCTACCAAAGCAATATGTGTGCCTTTCACGATAACAAAAGTAAGGAAATAAGGTCGTTGACAACATTTAATAGATAAGGGTAAGTAATATATCATAACAGGGGATCATCAGATGCCCTGTTATATAGCACAAAAGTCCCCATGAGCGATGCTGATGGGGACTTTAATTTGATTTAACTACAAAAAATTATTTCTTGAGCGTCAGTGTAATGACGCTATAGGCAGGAATCGTAAGTTTTAACACTCCTTTATCGAGCTTTGCACCTGCAAATTCTTTTACTGTGATTTTGTTGGGTTGTTCAAAACTATTGAAATCATTGATTTTAGCAGAAGCGAGTATCTGACCTGACACTTTTGAGAACTCATCGCCTCGTAAATTAATGGTAACTTCGTGCGGCTTGCTGTAATCAATATTGGTTAGGGAGATTGTCATGGCACCAGCGGCATTTTTTGAAGCAGAAGCAGAAACTGCCGTCAGTTTTTTCCCTTGAAACTCATAAGACGGCGATTCGATGCTGATAGGTACCAACAGCGCATCTTGGTGAACGTTATACATTTTCATCACGTGGTACGTTGGGGTGAGCAACATTTTCTCTTCATTGGTTAAAATAACCGATTGAAGCACGTTGACGATTTGGGCGAGGTTAGCTCCCCGAACACGATCAGCGTGATTGTTGAAGATGTTGAGCGTTAGACCTGCAATCATCGCGTCGCGCATGGTATTTTGTTGGTACAAAAACCCAGGATTGGTACCAGGTTCTACGCTGTACCAGCCGCCCCATTCATCGACAATCAAGGCCACTTTTTTCTCGGGGTCGTATTTGTCCATGATGGTGCTATGTCGTGTCACAAACTCTTCCATTTTCCAGGCCTCATCCATGATTTTAAAATACTCCTGCTCGTTGAAATTAACAGAAGGGCCTTTGTCAGTCCAACTAATGACAGAATAATGGTGCAACGCAACCCCCGAAAGCATGTTATGAGGAATGTTTTTCATCAATGTTTCCGTCCATTGGTAATCGCCGTCACTTGCTCCTGAGGCGATTCGATAGAGTTTCCCTGTGTTGTTCCAGTCGGCCATAAACGTGGCGTATTGGCGGTAAATATTCGCGTAATATTCTGCTGTCATGTTTCCACCGCAGCCCCAGGCTTCATTTCCGACTCCCCAGAGTTGAACATTCCAAGGTTTTTCACGGCCGTTTTGTTTACGAAGTTCGGCCATTGGGCTACCCCCTGGATGATTAACGTAGGAAACCCAATCGACCAAATCTTTGACTGTTCCGCTCCCTACATTCCCAGCCAAATATGGCTCCGCCCCGATACGCTCACAGAGGTCGAGGAAATCGTGCGTACCAAAGCTATTGTCTTCAGTGACGCCGCCCCACCAAACGTTTACCATTTTAGGCCGTTTTTCTTTTGGGCCAATTCCATCTTTCCATTGGTATGTATCTGCAAAACATCCACCAGGCCAGCGAAGGTTGGGGATTTTGAGGTCTTTTAAGGCTTGAATGACGTCGTTACGAACCCCTGCTGTGTTAGGGATTTTTGTGTTACCTTCGCCTACATAAATGCCGCCATAAATACAACGCCCAAGGTGTTCGGCAAAATGCCCGTAAATGTGCTTGTTGATTTGGGTTTTGGCTAAGTCACTATTGAGCGTAATTTTTGTCTGGGCAGTTACGTCAAGTATCAGCCAACAGGCGACCAACGATAGTAGTACTTTCTTCATTGATTTACTGGGTAGTTAGAATATGGTTATTTTTACTATTACTAGGTAAAAATGATATTTTCTTGATTCTATACCCTGAATTCAAGAAGATTTATTTTTTTTACTACTTCTCATAGGAGAGCATAATTTGCTTAACAAAACAAAAAATAAAATGAAGAAGATAATTTGTTGGGCGCTACTTATGGGTTTAGGTGCGTGCCAAACCCAGGAAGGTCAAAGTAGCAAAAATGATACAACCAAAGTAGGGGAGGTGCCGATTGTTGGCGGTGATCTCGACAAACATGGTTGCAAAGGCTCGGCAGGCTATACTTGGTCGTCGGTAAAAAATAATTGTGTGCGATTATTTGAGCAGGGTGTTCGCCTCAACCCTCAAGATACGACCTTAAATCAGACGGTTTCGGCTTTTGTGATTTTTGCCGATGATGCCAAAGAAAATGAGGGAGAGGTAGAATTGTTTTTGCCAACCCTGGCAGATAGTTCCATTATTTTGTCGCCACTCAAAGATAACGGTGCAGGAACTTGGGGTAATGGAAATTATCTTCTAACGCAATGGAAAGGTGTATATACTTTGGAAGAAAAAAAGAAGGTACTGTACCAAGGCGGGCGCTGAAATAGTTCAACAAAAAAGCCTCAAAACAGCGCGTTTTGAGGCTTTTTTGTTGTTTTGTGATCCCGCCGACACATAGAATGTTACTTATAAGTACTGAAAATGAATGTATTGTGTTGAGTGTTTAATTTTTTGCCTAAAACAACACTGAAACATTGCATATCTTTTTAACTTGTACCTGAAAAAAAAGTAAGTAATCTTAAAATTTATCAAAGCGAGGAAGTATTACAATTTTAGCCCCGAAAGGCTAGGGAGGGGGTTGTCCACTGTCCACTTACTCTCCAAGCTCATCAATGCTGCACTCAGTCCTTGTAAGATTTCTTGCCAAGTATTTGTTTGACTCTTAGCAACCTTCCAATATAGAATCGTGCACCTGTCATACAGCACAAGCCTCTAATTTGTATTCAACTTTTTACGGACTGTATTAAAGCCATTGTACCAATACAGCTATAACCTTTGCTAAAGGTATAAGTAAAAACTGGCCTAAAAAAGTACCAAATACTCGGGCAATGATTACAAACGTAAGATATCGCCTAAAATAAGACTCTGATACTGAACCATCGACGACTTTATCAGTTAGTGTTGCATTATAAGGTTCAATAAAAAGTAACATTCCAATTGTCGCTAACCCAGAACTAAAGCCATTCATTGACAAGGAGGTAGTTCGTAAGTTCGGGTTCAAATAACCCGCATACAAGCAAGATAAAACGCTTACTGTAATAAAACCATATACGAGGCAATTGAGTAAAATCATTTTCTTAGGAATATCATCGTAGTATTTTAAACGATATACATTTTCTATCTTAGGTAAAGTTAAACTTTTTTTAAGAACAATAAATGTAGATTTTCTAATTGACTTGGTAAGTAACACAAAAATCGAACGGTGAACATACAATGCTTCAACTCCCTTTTTCATAAAACGATGAACCGTAGGAACTGCAAATGCTCCAATACACGTCCCTAAAGTTGCGCAGAATATAATTTCTCTAAAAATAAAATCATTATGTTGCGCCAAAGTAATGCCCTTCTCAACATACTTTGTCAATAAGGGGGCTTGAATAGTATTTGAGAATTGAGCAATTAAGCTAATAATATTAAAAATAGAAGTAGAAGAAGATATTTTCTTTGTTCTAACGCCTACAATTCTTGCTGATAAACTTATAATAGCAACAAAATGAATTATTACTGTCAGAATACAAACTAATATAATATCTAATGGTATAGGCATTAAGTTTAATTTATAATAAAGTCTTTAATTTTCTTTTTATTTGTACTATATTCAAATACACTTTTGCAATCCTAGGATTTGTGATTTTAAAGTTTATATTAAAAAATAAAACTTTTTTATTGACATAAATTAGTGCTCCATAGTAGTTATAAATTGAAATAGTACGATTTACAAGAAGTGTTTTTTCTTTTCCAAAGTATTCAAAACATCGACTCCAAAAATAGCAATCTCGTTTATACAAATTCGACCAATCCCACTGAACTTCTTTTAAAACAGAATGGTAGCATATTACCATTCCAGTGTCTAAATCAGTGGTTTCTGGGTTTAAAGTTGGAAAAATTGCCCTTCTTTTATTATCACTGTATGCGTAGTGCCACTGATTACCTATAATCATTCCAATAAAACCTTTTGATTCCTGTTCTTTATAAAGACTATATACTTCTTCCAAAAAAATAGTATCATCATCTAATAAGTAAAAAAAACCTTCTTTGATTGACTTGAAAACTGTGTTTCGTTTAGTTATTATATCGGAATCTAAACAGTCTATTTCGTATAATTTAACCCTTTTGTCAGTGAAAATAAAGTCGTGGTTTAGCTTTTCTCGATAAACACTCTTAGAAATATGCCAAACAATATCATCTTTCTTCGGTATAGTTCGATAGATTTTTTCCAACAATTCAAATCTATATAAGGGGGTAATAATATGAAGCATATTATCTGAAAAAGGAAAATTTTGACAAATCAGGATATACCTCAACAAGGTCAGGATTATGTTTAGGTAAATTTTGCATAAGCATTAAACCTTGCGCTGCTTCTACAGGGGTCATGTACATATTCCATCCTAGAAGGTTAATATCATCCATTTCATAACTCACTTCTTTTCTGCCTTCATATCGAACCTTTTTTAGCCATTCAACAGCGTCTTTATTATCACTCAAAATCATTCCGCCTTTACCAATTTTAAGATGTTTTTTGATGTGAAATGATAGACACATATATGAGTTAGGAATGTACATTTGGCTTGTAAGCCTTTTTGCAGAATCAAAAATAGGATAGGGTTTTAATTGATAAATACCATTCCAATCTAAGTCCTCAAATAAAACACGTCCTCCAGCATGAATAATTGATTGAGCGACTGAAATATATGTTCTTTTAGGAATTGTAACTTCTTTTATACTTAAATATTTACAACATAAAAATAAAGCGTTTGTACAAGAGTCAACTGAAACTGCATAGGGAGCGCCTGTATATTCTGCTACCTCTTCTTCAAACATTTGAACAATTTTGTAAGGATTATGCTTCATTCTCTCTTATTATTTTACATGGATTACCATATGCAATCACACCATCGGGAACGTCTTTAGTAACTAATGAGCCAGCACCAATAATTGTATTTTTACCAATGCTAACTCCGTCAATAACGTTTACTCCCATACCTATCAAAGTCTTTTCTCCGATTTTTACAAAGCCAGCAATATTTGCTCCAGGATTAATGGTTACAAAATCGTTGATTTCAGTATGATGCCCGATTGAGGCATTTCGATTAATAGATACCCAATTACCTATTCTTGTAAATGCCGCAATTGATACTAAACTATTTATGTGAACGCCAACGCCTAGATGAACTGTTGATGAGATAGAAGTGGCTTGATTTATGATATTAATATAATTTGGTGCATATTTTTCAAACTCTTGCCAAACAGTAAATTTAGATTTGGGCTTATTAACTCCTAAAAAAGTAACTTTTTCATCAGAGAAATTTTCTAGGCTCTCAAGTATTTTGATTTTAAACTTTGGATTTGTGTAAGGCTTTAAGTCGTTAATAGACAGGTTATTGACTATGCTTATCTCGGGGAATAAACGGCATGATTCTAAATTATCAAATATCATGGTTAAAGTCGGTTCACTTAACCCTAAAATTAGTAGTTTTTCTGTTTCCATATCCTAATGATCTAAATTCACTTGAGCTCATACACGAATACCCAAAATTTTTCATAATTCTACTTATACGAGAGAGTAACAAGGTGTTTGTCGTTTTCTCTTTGCCTTCGTAATAAAGATTATCTTCTAGTCCAATTCTTACGCCGTCTGCTTCTAACAATCCAAAGACATTCGCTTTCATTTGTGCTTGCCCAATTCCTCCAAAACATACTTTTGCTCCTTTTGGAAGATTGTTTATAATTGACGCTACCGTCGAAATGTCAGTTCCTGCATTAAACAAATTACCCAAAATCACATTGATGTAAAGGGGGGCTGCTAATACATTTTTTCTTAATAAATAATTAACAAAATTAAGCATCCCAGAATCAAAACACTCAATTTCAGGATTGACTCCGTATTTATTCATTTCATCAATCAACCAAAGGATTGTATCAGGATCATTGATAGAGGCGCTTTTCGGAAAATTCAAGGATGACATCGTAAGTGATGCCAAATCGGGCTGGAGGCTTAAAACTTCTGCTCTTAAAACCTTATCACTGTAAAAACGGCCACTTAGTGAGACCCCAACCACCAAATCAGGTGCATTTTCCTTGATACCATCAATAATTTTCTGATAGACTTCTCGCTTGTATGTATTGTTACCTTTAATATCTCGTGCGTGCAAATGTACTAATGTAATTCCGACTTCATAACAGGATAGCACATCATCAATTATTTCATTAAAATAAATTGGAGCTAATGAATTCTCTTTAGTGGTTTGGGTTCCTGTAGGGCATAAATTGATAATTTTCTTCATTCTTTGTAAATCCTTTTTTATCTAATAATGTTCTACAAAGGTAGCTCTAAGATTGAGGGGGTTCAAAAAATGGTACACATTTTTGTATAAAAATGCGGTGAATTGAAGTACAAAAAGTCAAGAAAACAGATACTCACTACGATTCGCCCATAAAAAAGGAGAGGGTGGGCTATTAAGTTGTTTAACTACATTTCCTTAAAGGGCGGCCTCGTTGATTATTGGCGAAGTATAGATGGTTACTTGCCAAATGAAGCCATTTTAAATCACCTTCAATGCGTAAACCTGTTTCATCAACGTGGCAGACGGGGGCTGCTTTGAACTGTTCGCCCTTTATGCAATTTGATTATTTATAATAGAAACTGTTATTACTGTAAGTTTTCTTTTTGCTACCGCTTCGGCCGTGCGTGATTTGAGAGCCGCCAAGGTAA
Source organism: Runella sp. SP2 (assembly GCF_003711225.1). Taxonomy (NCBI): domain Bacteria; kingdom Pseudomonadati; phylum Bacteroidota; class Cytophagia; order Cytophagales; family Spirosomataceae; genus Runella; species Runella sp. SP2. The sequence goes on from NZ_CP031030.1 coordinate 937,066, forward strand.
AACAAAAGTCAGTATTTGCTTCCGAAGTATCGGTGGGGCAACTACCTACCTATGCCCTTACCGCTGGCCTCATTTCTACAATCCGAAAAATGCACCATAATATCATTCTCAATATCGAAAGTGCTCTACGAGGTACTTTTCAATGGGCTACCTTAAACAGTTACAAATCTTTATAATTTACCATATATGGAGGAATCGACTTTTAAAGCCCTTACAAGTATCTATTCAAACATAACATTGGTATAAAAGAATTGTCTCAAAAGAAGACTCAAATCTGTGCTCACATTCACTAATTTTTATTATTTACGTATATAACAATTAGCTGTTAGCTTAGTGTCAATGCAAACTAAAACTTAATACACACTACTACCTCCGCCATTACATATATATATTATTGTATGTTTGTGTTTTATTATTTTTTTTCCTAGTTTTCTAGATAAATCTTTTGCTCCTAAACAATTTAAATGGCTTAAGTCTTTAAAAATATTTTTATCTTCCTCTAATTTAATTGTATCTATTGCATAGTCTTTGAATAAACTACCTATTTGATGTTTGAAATTATCCGTTTTCCCTTTGATAGGTGACTTATTTTCAATGTTTACTAATTCTTTATGGTATGGAAATTCTATGAAAGTTATTTTGCATTTCTTTTTTATTAAATTTCGAATACCAATCAGATAAAGGTTTTGCTTATCATAAAAAAATGAAGGAATTTTTTTGTAATGATTCTTGAAATGATATAATGATAAACCTATTTGAGTCGAATCTGAATAATTATATAAACTTGTTGATTCTGAAATGTTATTTTTAGGTTTAATATTTAATTTTAAAATAGATGTAATTTCTTTTAGTGAATAATTATTTTCATATAATTGTTTTAATGCCCATAAAGATAAACCAGAACTGTTGTAGTCGTTTTCTTTTTTCTAACTTGAACAAGCTTTGATACTGAGATAATAACTTCAGAACTTTTAGGTACTTGCTCAGTGAATAATAAAAAGTCATACACACCTGCACCATGATGTGCTGAAGTGAATACTTTTTTCCTATTGTATTTGATAGTTCTTTTAAATCTATACCCTGATAAGCTTGAGAGTCCCCCCAGATAAAAATTCCTTTCTTTTTAAAAGAGTTGTTTAAATAGGCGTTGTAACTTAAAAAAAGAATTGTATAAATTAATGCTAGGCCAATATTGAACAATAGTATTTTCCTGAAAAATATTCTCATAAGTTTCTAGAATTGAAAATAGATAAATTGTTGTTCTTTTCCTCCAAACCAAAAAAATGCAATAATAATTGCATACCTTATAGGTCTTTTCCATTTTAAGCCTAAATTAGAAATTGCATATTCCCCATCTCTTCCTTTCCATTCTATAAAGATAAAAATAAAAATAAAAATTAAAGTTGACAGGCCTTTTGACATTCCCGAAAATTTCGGTATTGAAAAAAGTGACGGAGAAAAAATTTTAGAAACGTAGCTTATTGCGTGTCCGATATTTTCTGCTCTAAAGAATATCCAAGCAAACACAGTTAATCCAAAGGTTAGTAACATTAATGTAATTTCTTTTAGACTTGGAATTAATTTTCCTTGAGCCACAGTCTCTAAATTATTACGATTGTTGTTAGTTAATAAAAGTGGTAAAAAGTAAATGGCATTTAATACACCCCAAACAATAAATGTCCAATTAGCACCGTGCCAAAAACCACTTACAATGAAAATTAGAAATATGTTTCTTACTTTCAACCAAGTACTACTGCGACTACCACCTAACGGGAAATAAAGATAATCTCTAAACCAAGTTGAAAGTGAAATATGCCAACGTCTCCAAAATTCCGCAATATCTCTTGAAAAATATGGGAAATTGAAGTTTTGCATTAAGTTAAATCCCAGAAGCCTGGATGTTCCAATTGCAATATCCGAATAACCAGAAAAGTCTCCATAGATTTGAAAGGTAAAAAACAAGGCTCCTACAACAAGCGTACTACCATTCATATCAGCTGAATTGTTAAAAATTTGATTTGCAAAATCAGCACAATTATCAGCAATTACAATTTTCTTGAACAAACCCCAAAGTATTTGTCGCATTCCGTCAATTGCTTTTGTATACTCAAACTTACGTTTTTTATAAAATTGAGGAAGCAAATGTGCTCCTCTTTCAATTGGTCCTGCTACTAACTGTGGAAAAAAACTAACAAATGCAGAAAAAGAAATAAAGTCTTCTGTTGGTTCAAGTTTTCGTTTGTAAACATCAATGCTGTAACTCATAGTTTGAAACGTATAAAAGCTAATACCAACGGGCAAGATGATATTTAAAGAGTTAGCTTGAATTTTTGCCCCAAAAAGTGAAAATACACTATTGATGTTATGAAGAAAAAAGTTGTAGTATTTAAAAAAAATAAGAGATCCTAGGTTTAATAAGATACTTGTACAAAGTAGTATTTTTCTTTTTGTTAAATTTTCTTGTTTTAACAATCTTATACCAACAAAATAATCAACAAGTGAACTGAATAAGATTAAAAAAAGAAATCTCCAATTCCACCAACCATAAAAAAAATAACTTGCTGCAACTATCAGAAAATTTTGCAGTCTCAAGTTTTTGTTTGTTACAAACCAATAGAGTATAAAAAATATTGGGAAAAATATTGCAAAATCTATTGAGTTAAAAAGCATTTCTTTTGTCTATATTTTAATGTCAATTTTTAGCACTTTCGTTTCGATTAGTATAACGCACAACGACTTTGTTGTATGGCAGTATTAAAGCATCACAACCTGTTCAAAAAAGCACTGGAATGGCGAACTTTGAGATTGCCAAACCTCCAAAGTCACCGCCCTATGGGCTCCAGTACTATGCCAAAATTACACTTTTTTACTTATGTCGACAACCAAATTCCTAAAAAACTAAAAAAAGTTAAGAAGTCACAACCTGCCAAAGAAACGAACCGACTAAGCAACTGGTCTGAGTATAATAAAGCATTGATTACCAAGGGATTTGTTGCGCTTTAGCTTAGTGAAGATACGTTGATGAATTGGTATTATCAAGATCCACGCGGTGCTGGCGGCCGGCTTCGCTATTCCGACGAGTGTATTCAGGCCGATTTGGCTGTTAAAGCAGTCTTTTGACTTGCGTTTCGGTAGATTAAAGGGTTGATAAAGAGAATATTAGGTGATATTTAGATAAATCTGCAAGTACCAAGATACACTCAATTATGTCGCCGACAGGCCAAAGTAGTAGCTTTTTCAGCCCCAGTTCCTGATAAGGATAGTATTTCGAAGCCCTTCATCTTTTCATCGACAGTACAGGGTTAAAAGTATATGGAGAGGGTGACGAGGCCGCTTTTTCTACAATAATTTGTCTTACGATTTGTTATTTGTTGATGGGTAAAAGAGGCTACAACCGCTGAGGCGGCCCTGTTTTTAGGAGTTCACATCCCTCCTTGAGTATGTCATATTCAAGGCTTTTATCGGCTAACAGTTTCTCTAACCTTGCATTTTCTAATTCTCACATTAGCCTAAGCTCGTCTGTTCCCATACCCCATACCTACTTTTCCAATTATAAAATCCCCTGGTGAGATGTCGTGTTCTAGACATACATCTTTTTCGCTCTTATCTTTACATACACTACTTAAGATTGTACGATTTGTAATTTACTAGATTTGCTTGTTTTACCATTTTGATTGTGAAAATTATGAAATTCCTCCAATTTTAAATGGTTACGTCTTCTGGGAGCAGGACACAATGATAAATAATACCTTTACTAACGTCTAACTCTTTGGCTACTTTAGGAAAACTTTGTTCGTTTTTAAACTTATTTATGACTTGAACCTTAAAGTCAGTGTTATATATAAAAAATATTTAGTAGTATTAAATTATATAACTTTGTAAAGTTACGTATTTGGGATATTTGTCTCATTATGGTCGCTAGATTAGTAATATTTATGACTTTAATTGAGAGGTATAACCTAGATTTTTAGGAATAATATTTAAAATTGAATTAATTGTTAAAATATATAATTTGCCATGAGAAAACACGTTTTAATGTGGTTATCGCTTCTAACAGCAATAGTTACACAAGCCCAAGTCTCACGAGAGACAACCGAACAAAAAATTGACAGCCTTCTGCCTGTTAATACAGCGCGTTTAATTACACCGATACGCCTACAAACTGCGTTTCGGAAAGTGCTTGATTATGTACAGCCCAACATTGCGAATGGCGGTCTATCGCCGCTAAAACTTTCTTCTGGTGGAGCCACCTCAGGGCAAATCCTGAAATGGAACGGCTCTGCGTGGGTACCGTCTGCGGATGCCGTTGGGAGTGCGCCTACTTGGGGGGCAATTACGGGGACACTAAGCACACAATCTGATTTACAAACCGCCCTAAATGGCAAAGCAAACACAAGTCACACGCACCTTGTAGGCGACCTGACACAATCGGGAGCAACCACAGGGCAGGTAATAAAGTGGAATGGTACGGCGTGGACGCCTTCTGCGGATGCAGTAGGAAGCTCTCCAACTTGGGGAAGTCTCACAGGCACACTAAGTACCCAATCCGACTTAAATTCGGCGCTTGCGGGAAAAGAACCACTCATTTCAGTTGGAGGATTGGCCTTAAATAAAATCTCACTCTCAGGAGCTACCGAAGGGAATGTTCTTAAAATTAGTGGTGGGGTTCTTACTTATGCCACCGATGCCACAGGTGGTGGGGCAAGTGGAAATGTGATTTCTACTGTTACAAATATCGCAGCTTTGAAAACGCGGGTTGGGGCTTACGCTAGCGAAGGCGTAAGAACAATGGGGTATTATACGGCAAATGATGGCGGCGGATGGCTTTATATTTGGAATGCAACGAGCACGGCTACTGCCAATGATGGTTCTGTTATACAGGTAACAGGGCAAGCAACAGGACGTTGGGAAATTGCATATTATGGTTATACTTATGCACGGTGGTTTGGTGTAAAAGCCGATGGCACAACCGACGATAAAGTTACGATTAAAAAAGCAATTGATTTCGCTGTATCTAAAGGGGGCGACCTTTATCTTGGTCAAGGGGTTATTATTACTACCGATGAATTGTTTCTAGGGACGGTAAGTCCTGCTAGTTTGCCAAGCGCGGAAAAGATAAGAATCATTGGCGAAGGGCCTACATTTGATTGGAACACTTCTAGTCCTCAGTTTACCACAGGTACAATGATTATGTTGCGTGGCAGTGGCAAAAACGCTGTGTTGAACATAACCGCAGGGCTGGGGAGATACTTAAAATTAGAGAACTTCACGGTTTCATGCGAAACAAATGGTGGTGCAGAATATGGAGTTTTATGGTCAACGACGGCAACGAGTGCACATTCGCTAGAACGTATTCATTCTTACAAGGCAAACAAAGCATTTGGAATCCTTGCTGGCGGCTATGCGAATGGGGAGTTTACACATTTTGAGGATTGTGTAGGCAGTGGCATTACAAATTTCTTTTACATGGCACCTAACACAGGTCAGGCATTCAATCATCTGTTTGTCAACTGTCATGGAGGAGTTACTGGCGATGGTGGTGTAATATTTCAAATTGGTGGTGGTGGACTAGGATTTGGTCTTACCCTGGTAAATTTCAATAGTAGCAATGCTATTTTATCAAACTTTATGACTGGCTTAGGTACTACTTTGCTGAAAAGTGAGGGAGTTTCAGGGATAATTTCAATGAGAGGGGGACGTATTGAGCAGGTATCCACTTTACTAAATCTCACACAAGGTTCAAATTTAGTGAATGGGAAATTTGTCTTTGAGGATGTCCATTTCGATGGTATGCAATGCAATTCTTCTCGAAAGTTCATCAAGACAACCTCAAATAACTCCTCTCAGAGTCTTCAGTTTAAAAATTGCATTTTTAGCCCGTTAGTGGCGCAAGAATCAAATTCTGAAGTTAATATTGAACTAGGTCAGTATTCCGAATCGGAATATAGATTTGATAGATGCAATTTTAGCCGATTTCCCAAGTATGACATTTCGCATACTCAGACCACGAAAGGGAAAGTCATTTTTGATAACTGTCAGCGTACGAATTTTAACTCAAATGGGTCTATTATTTTTTCAAAGGCTTATTGCTATAACGAACCTACGCCAAGCCTTTCAGTACACAAGCCTCAAAACTTTTTGCTTCAATCTGGTTTTTCTGCCAGTACAGGCGGGGATATTGTTGCAACAAGCCCGTGGACGCACACAACTCAGTCATCATTCTATGAACTCTACAATAAGGACAATGCTTTAGGTTCACCACAATCTAGTGATACTCGATACCGACAATTTGCGCTAAAAGCTAATGCTTCGGTATCACAAGTAGTGAGCGCACTTTCATTTGGCTCGGGGGATAACGTGTATCGGTATCGTATATATCTTAGCTTTTATCAAGCTGCAAACTCGCCGTTTCGAGTAAGGTTGAAAAACTCAAGTACGGGAAAAGTATATGATTCGGTAACACTTTTAGGCCCAGGAACTGATAATGAGTTGATGCAGGTGGACTTACTTGCTCACGATAGTAATGTGGGAGGGAATTTGGTTGTTGAACTGACCAACCTAAATACCGACTGGCCCGCAAGAATCAATATGTATGGTCAATATGTCTATACAAATACAGCGGCCTCCTTTATCGAAACAACTACTTCTACCTTAAATCAACCATTGATAGTAAGATAAACATGAAAAATCCATTAATCCTTATGCTAGGAATAGTGCTCGCTTGTGCCATTCCTAGCTATGCACAAAGTACGCAGTCCGAAGCGCAAGCAGCGGTTGACTCACTTTTGCCGTCCAATACCTCTAAAACCATAACAGCAGCCCGATTGCGGCAAGCGTTCACCAAAACGCTTAACTATGCCAAAACCATCCAAAATACCTTGGGTGGCAAGGCAAATTTAACGCATGGCCATGCACCAAGTGAGCTTACCCAATCGGGAGCAACCACAGGGCAGGTCATCAAGTGGAACGGTAGCACCTGGGCACCATCTGCGGATGTCAGTGCTGGAACTCCTACATGGGGAGGGATTTCGGGGACACTAAGCAATCAGGCAGACTTGAGCAATCGCTTTGCCTCCAAGCTCGACACTGGAGCATTTGTGACGCCAGAGATGTTTGGAGCGGTCGGCAATGGCGTCACAAATGACAGGGTAGCGCTTCAAAATATGTTTAATGCCTACAAAAAAGGCAAAATAGCATTTTTGAGAGGCAAAAACTACTTTATCGGCGCGGGTACTCTTACGGTAAAAGGCTCGGGAAATGAGCAAAACGCCCTAGTGATTGAAGGTTATGGTGCAAAAATCACTTCTACCAACAGTGCAACAACCGCGACTATTTTATTTGACGACTGCATGAGAACCTCCGTTAAGGGTCTTGAAATAGATGGCACTTGCGATTTCGACGGTTGGTACTTTGGCAACATGGAAGAGTGTTACTTGAAGCGCCTTAGATTTGGCAACCAAAACTTGGATACTATTGACGAAACTTATTGGAGCGTATGGCGCCGCTGCAAAATTGCGAATGGGATTTATATCCATACGGGAACGGCAGGCGACAGGACGGAGTTCAACGCCAATAGTTTCTACGACTGCAACATCTGGTATGACACCTACGCAATCCATTTGTATGGCAATCAAAACGCCCAAAATTGCAATTTCTATAATTGTGACCTAAGCTACCAAACGGTTGGTCGTATGGAAATAGAGCAAGATGTACTCGATTCTCAATTCAATTTTTATTCTTGCTATTGGGACGATGATTTTTCGATTCCAGTCAATACAAACAATGTGGTAGTGAATACCTACGGCTTTGGAAACAACCCCAATTCGGGGAATATTGGTAGTCACGCCACGCTGAATACAGGCTCACAAAATGATGTAAGTAGTTCTTACGGAGGTAGAACAGGGTCGCGCGTACCAATGTCTTCCTACAATTTGATTATCAATGGCGATTTGAAATCGGGGAAATCGAACGTAAACGCCGATTGGACGAGTGTGGCACCGATTATGGGAGGGGGCTTATTCAGGAATTACTTACGATTTAGCGACAATACAGCCACAATCAAAAGCGCAGAATGGAAGGCAATTAAGGCCCCATTTACGGGTTATTATGCGGTAACGGTAATAGGCCGTAACGTGGGCGGCACCAACGTAGTATTCTCTAATGTGGTGAACAACGTAGATGTGTATTATAACCCCGTGTCGGTCAACGATGCCACAGATTTTGTGGTATCAACGGGCAAGGTTTTTCTGCAAGCAGGGGACGAGTACAAGTTTAGACTTTATACCCAAGCCAGCGCCAATAACGTGGTGGATATTGCATACGTTGGCCTGACCTTTGGCCGAACAGGTGGACTTACGGCTGTTTCGCATCCAGAAGCAGGGTCAATTAAAACAACTGAAAGCTATTACGAAGGCGCTACGGCGGGGACGCTTTTCACGCTACCAATCGCAGTCAATGAGCGTATTTCGGCCAAATGCACCTGTTATGGGGCTGACCCTACTTACCCTGACGGGGCGACCTTCAATGAATCGGTGATTGTAGCAAGTAGAAGTGACACCCAATACACGTACTCAATCACGCCTCAAACTACTTTGAAGACAGGAGCAATCTCAGCCGCTCCCTCTTTTAGCTTGACCGAAAGCGGCGGCGTAATCTCCGTAATAGCTACTCCTGCCGATGGTAATATCCGCCTGACGTGCGAGCTAAAGGGCACTTTTAGATAGTAGTATTGAATCAATCAAGTTTCCATTAATAGCCAATTTTATGAAATTCACTGACCGCGTTTTACGCAACCCTCTTACCTCTTTGATTGGCGTGGCCTTCGCAATTGCGGGGGTCATGCTCCTAAAATGGTCTGACGACCTTTCGGAAGCATCGCGCGTGTTTTTGGCCATTCTTTGCTTTGTCATTGCGATGACGGGGCTAGGGTGGCGCGATAATTCTCTAATGAGAGTGCTTGAGTTTTTTAAGAACAAAACCCCTGTGATTGTCGTGTCGAGTATCGCCTTTTTAGGCGTGTCCAGTTGCGTGTCAAATCGGCATATCCTTGAAGAACTTCGTGCTTTTAGGGCACAACAAGAAGCTATTACTAACAATTATAACATCCAAATTGATGAAATCAACAAGAAATTCATTGACGAAAAAGTTCAGTCTATGGCTGACGGCGATTTGCTTAATTACGTTGAGCAGCTTGCCAACCCTAAGCCAGTCCAAAGCCCAACAAAGCGCAAAAATTAGTATTGAGCGCACTACTCTGGAAGCGTTGGCGGCCAAAGTACAAAAGGCGGACATCTACGAACGCCAAAACACCAACTTGCTCAAGCAGAGCGCAGAACTGAAAGAGGAAATCGTGAGCCTAAAGGTAGAGAACAAAAGGCAAAGCGATGAGCTGCTGAAGCACCAAAAAAAATGGCGGTACGCAATCATGGCCATTGTCGTTCTGGTCTTTTTGGTGATTGTCTTGCTCAGAAGGTAACACACAAAAAAAACGCCCCATCACACAAGCTAAACAAAGAAATACAAGTGCTAGTGTTTTTTGGGGCTATTTTGTGTTTGTAACAAAAATAACTTACCCAAAAAGGTTGTCAACCAAATCGTCATTCTCACTTTGAGTACCTTCGTTAAAATAAGTCTGCGTAATGCTTATCGAACTGTGGTCAAGTGCAGCTGAGATAACAGTTACGTTGCCGCCAGTTTTTATTCTAGCATACTCAGCAAAGCTATGCCTTGCGGTATGCGTTGTTAGCTTGGCGGCATTGATCAAAGGCGCTATTTCTTTCAACTCATTATTAATTACAGAAGTAGCTGCTTCGATTTTTTTACGCCAAACATCTTTATCGAGCTTTTTCTGCTGGTACTTTTTTAAGAATGGAAAAATATATTCGCTATTACTCAAAAATGGCTTTCTATATTTTTCGACAATGGCCAGGGCTTGAGTTGACATCTTCTTTGATCTTGATTTTTGTGTTTTGGATGCAGTGTATTCAAGTCGCCCATTGACAATATTAGACCAACAAAGTTGCAGTACATCCGTCACTCTCATGCCTTGCATAAAAAATGAAAAAAGGAAGAAATTACGAGCATGATCTTTGTTCGTCCCCTCTTGTAAGTCCAGTTTTTCAAGTTGATGAATTTGATTTAGGGTAAGCCTTGTCCGAATGGTTTTAGATTTCTTGGCAGAATGTTTTGACCAAGGTGATAGCTTCTCTGGCTCATAAACCTCTGATTTTATTGCATCATTGTAGGTTGCTTTGAGGATTTTGAGGTTATTGTGTATTGTATTGACAGCGTTTCCAAGACTCTTTAAATAGCGTTCGTACTCCTTTATCCAGTCATAGGTTATTTCTTCAAAAAGTAAATCATTTCCCTTCAAAAAGACCTCAAGTTTGTTAATGATGGCAATCGCAGTTCGTTTAGTGCTTGGGTTGTCTATTTTATTCGACCGTAGTTTTGCGTATTCTAGGAAACTATCACCAATAATCTCCTTCTTTAGCTGTTTTTTTAGGGTGGAAGCACTCACTTTTTTTCCACCTACCTGACTCTTCAAGTAGGTCTTTTCAACTTCAAGGATTTTGGCTTTGGTTGCAGCATTAATTAAGAGGTGTTGTGGATGGGTCTTTCTTACCTCTTTCTTCTCTTCGTTCCAGTGTCGTTTTTCGATAGAGTGTCCAATGGAAACTCTATACATTTTTCGAGCTTGCGTGATTCGTAGTTGAATATTCTGGGTGCCGTCTTTTTTGACACGGTTATCAAGCTCAACATGAAAAGATATTTTGCTCATTTACTGAAACATTTACTGAAACAAAGTACAAATATGAGCAAATGTAGCAAAACAAAAAACCGCTCATACGTACGTACAAGCGGCTTTTTGTTTGGTTTGACTTGGTTAGTCTTGTCTTTTGTGATCCCGCTGGGATTCACACCTAAGAACACAAAGCCCTCTATTTGACTGCGTTAAGCGCTTAACTTAACTGTGTGCCACCGACGTATCGCCCGCAAAGGCGAAAAAATTAGGCTAGTTGGCCTAAAGTTTCCAAAAACACCCCTACAATAGCAGGATGCTTAACTACGCCAGTCCCGGTAGCACACTCAAGCTTTCCCAATTGACTCTTCAGAAGCTCCAGCATGAATCTCTGCTCATTGATGACATTGTTCTTCTGTTCTATCAATTGCTCGTATTTATTTGAGAAAAACTGCTCAACTTTTTCAATAATATCAACTTGCCCAGATGACTTTTCAGTTGATATTCTGATTGACCCTTGGCCGCGCATTAACCATGCAGGATTAATTTCTGGATAGGTTGAAAAAATGGCATCAAGAACATCAAAGCTGGGCTTACTTTTTCCATCTACGATATAGTTGATAGTGCTTGAATTCTTTCCAATAGAAATTGCAAAAGAGTTGTTGGTCATTTTAAGTTCTTTTATAAGAATCTTAAATCGGTCTGCGATTGTTGTTTCCATTTTTAGTAGATTTACTTTACTTTTAATTTATTCTCAAAATAGGGTATTCAAATAGTTAACTATGCCTGCGGTCTTAAACCTCAATAACAAAAGTGCTTGGGCCTTTTTTTATTATAATTCTGGTATCACCTTGCACCTCTTTCCCCACCAATGGGGCTTTCGATGTCGTTATACTACCCAAGTAGGGGTTGCTAACCGTCGCAAGTTTTCCTATCGACAATTTTTACTGCAACTTTGGGTACTTAAAGTAGAACTCTTCTGGGATTGGCAATACAACAACGAGGTATTGCCCCGCCCAAATCATAACCCTAATCTTGGGTTTTCGAGGGAGCAGGTCTCCCAAAGTTCCTCCAGTGAACAATAGACTCATCGCCAGCATAATGCTCTTCCTCGTCAGAAAAGTAATACTGTAAGCCTGTTTTGGGCTCAAAGTGTGTTTTGGTAACAGTTACTTTTTCAATAAAATCAAAATAAAATTTATAATACACATCATTGAATGGGATATAGCCCCATACAAAACCATATTGCAAAAAATCGCGTCCCTCCAAATAAGGCTCCATCTCTATATCAAAGTCGTAGCCTTTTTTTCTGATTTTTAAAATAAGGCGTTTATTGATGGCCTTGATTACGTTATCTTCAATCTGTTCAAAGTCCATGTTTACAGTATTTTAAATGTGTTTAAATTGATTGTCAAATAGTTAAGAAATTACAAGGAGACCTTACCAGTCCTTTTTCTCCGTTTTTTTCATACCAGTTTTCAGTGAGTCAATGATGAGCTTTATTTGCTCATCAAGCTTTATCAAAAACCTTTTTTCTACATTTTTTTGGCTACCGTTTACCCATTTCTCAAGTGGTACGCTGACGTCTCTAGGAGGGGTATTTTGTGTTATAACTACCTGATAATTGAGTTGTATATTAGAAATCTTGTATCTATACCTTCCATCTTTAAACTGAACACTTATTGTGTGCTGAACATCTACAGGGTATGAATTCATGAATCCTCCTTGCATAATTGTTTTAAAAAATCCTTTACCAATAATTTCGTCATCTTCATCTAAACTTATGACGTCCTTTGAGGATTTATACGAGTCTATAAACCATATTTTTGCCTTCTTACGTAAATTTACTTGTGATGAACTATCTACTAAGACTACTTCTTCGTAAACCACCTTTTCTTCTGAAACAGGCATAATTCCATAGTACTTATCTTGAGCGAGTGAATGAACAATTCCCCCCAAATTAACCACTAACCAGCAGGTGAATAATTTGATTTTATTCGTAATTAAGATGGTGTTTTTCATTTTTTAAAATATTGATATTCAGTTATTTGTAAAAATAAATTCTGAAATAAATCAAAATAATTGCCAAAATATTAGGAATTATTGCGATAACTATCATATATTTGAATCTCAAACCAAGATTACTTTGGTAACAAATTAACAACATTTTGGCAGTAGAGGCAAAAAATACTATAAAAAATTAGTAAACGGTCAAACCTATGAGTATCGAAGAAATTAGAGGTAAGTACAATTGCAATGTAATTACCAAGCTGTCTAAGGGAGAGCTAAAGAAGTTGTTTAACATCGAATTTGGCTATAAAAGTGACACCCGTTTTACCCTAATAATGGCAGGAGACGTCATTCCATCGCCTATCGAGACCCAGTGGTTGTCACAGAACGTGGAATATTATTACCAACATCACGCCCCCTATCAAACACAATCATGATAACGCTACTGGACTGCATTATCACTGTCGGCTTTTCAGCGATGCTGATTTTCGCCTGCTGGATAGTATGGGATGTAACCCGTGACCTCAAAACACTAAAGAAATCATGACAGCTTGGTTCAAACAATCTGACACAAACTATGCTTTTGTGGGCTTGTCGGAGGAAGCGCGGCTCGATGGCGTCCCCAAGTTGCTGGAAGTTCCTATTGGCCACGTCGAACTAAACCCCAACACCAATCAGTGGGATGCTTATCTCAATAACATATTTTTGGTGAGCTTTCCCCAGCTCCTCAATTCATTTTTGGCCGTTGAAGAATGTTTCCAAAACCAGCCGCTATGACCTCTTTACCTTTAAGTGTAGCTCACTCAAGACACCTTCAAAAAGCAAATGAGCTTTTGGAGGGTATTCTCAGCAATCCAAACGAGCATCAAAACCGTGTGGACATGAGACGTATAATGGACGCGTTATCGCATACAGGTATAAGCTTAGGGCATTTCCTTGGTGCTTTTCAGCAACGAGAGTCGTTAGCTCAAGGCACGGTAAGTGCCGAAACATCGCTAGCCACTCCCGTTCAAACGACCAAGCACCAGTGCCCAATTTGTGAAAAAAGTTTTCAAACCTCAAGTGCATTGAGTGGGCATGGCCCCGCTCGATGTGCCATAAAACATGGAAAGGAGCTGCCGTCATGACAAGCCTGTTTGATTTCATCCTTTGGCTTATTTTCTGCGCAGTGAGTATGCCGTTTTTATTAAGAGTCGAATCTAAAAGAAACCTTGACTAGCCATGCCAAATTGGAGCCTTGTCAAAATTAAATATACCCAGGAACAAGAAAATGGGTCATTTAAAGTAATAACCGAAACTTACCTGATTGACTGTGTCAGCTTCACGGATGCCGAAGCTAGGGCATTTAAGGTGCTGAGTGAGGTTTTGAAAGAGTTCACGGTGGTAAGCATCACCAAGATGAAGCTCTCAGACGTGTTTCACTTCGAGGATGAAAGTGGGGAGAAGTGGTACAAAGTGAAGACATTCTACGTGTCGATTGACGACAGCAGGGGAGCGGTCAAAGAAAAGAAAATTATCAGCTACATGCTTGTCAACGCCGACAGTATCAAACAGGCCATCGAGCGGATTGAAAAAAGCCTAGCCACAATGCTGATTCCCTACGAAATTACAGATGTTATTCTCACTCCAATTTTAGAGGTATATCCCTACGTGAGTGAGGAACAAGAAGAATAGAGTTTTTCATAACGTTGAGTAGATTCGGATTTCTTGGGGGCATTGCCCCCAAGCCAATTTCTCAACACTGAAGACGCACAAAGCGAGAGTGAGGGGCAAGTGGTGTAGGGAAGATGGTCATCCCGCAGGCTCATTACCTGAGAGCACTGGTTCGAGTCCAGTCACCACTACGAAAAATCCAACCGTACCCAGTCTTTGCGGCAATGGTGAGTGTAGGGAGAGCTTGAATCCCATCAAGATGCGCTTAGTAGTCAACCTGACTCATAAACTGGGAGGAACTTAGCTTACAGGTAGAGTAACTACGTAATGAATTGGCATTGCGAAAGTGCTCGGGGTTCGATACCCCAGCTAAGACAACGAGGACGCCAGTCAAGTTCGTGGCCTCAGGGGGAGTAATGCCCCCCTGTAGGTCGCATGGATCAACTTTGCTTAAAAAATGAAGCTAACACAACAAATCAACTACCACGAAGCCATAAGACGATGGTGTGCGAGAGTTGAAGATTACAACGAAAACTGTGAAACGTTTGTCTCCAAGCGAACGTCGCACACGCCTGACGGTGAAGTAATTACGAAGGAGTTCGTAATGAAAAAAGGCACACTCAAAGGCTCTGTCAAGGCCACAGGAATGCACCTAATCGCGCTTTATTCGCAAGCTTGGGGGAAGGCTAATGCCGCAGTGCATGGCATGGCACGGCCTGACGACGTGTACGTAGCGACCAATCGGGTAGAGCTGGGAGAGCGCCTGAGCCGTTCAGGTCGTAGCTGCTACGACCATATCCGAAAGCTGATTACAGTCGGTCTGATTGAAAAATACTCCTTCTGTGGCCGACAGCACTCATTCAAAATATGGATTTCTCCAAAAATTTTGTTTGGCGAAGCGGAAACCATGCCTGAGGTAGCAGCCCCCAAAACGGCCTCTTTAGCGCCAGTACGGCAAAAAATGCCGCCTATTTATAACCCACAGATACAATATACAACTACAATAAGTGCGGACAAATGTGGACAAACACTGAAACATGACCACGGAAACAACAAGGATCCGCACAGTCTTGTGCAAAATGGCCAAGAACCAGCCTCCTACAAGCCTGTAGCCACGGAAACAAGACAGGGGGGGCGCGCGGCCGCCGAATATTCGGAGCTGGAAAAGATGTGGATAAGCTTGCCGAACTACCTGCGAAACCTAACCACGGGCTTTTGGAAAGTAGCCAAAACGCAGTTGTATCCACGATGCCAATTCACGGAAGAAGACCAACGGCAGGCCATTTTGGAAATCTACGAAGGTGTGTTTGGAAAGTTCGCTCTGAGCCAGAGCGACGTAGCATGGGCGGATTACTACAACGAACTTATGGACAGAATGCAGCTCGCAAAACGGTGGTTCGACAAACACCCCGACCGCTCGCCTGACATGCCCTATAAATGCAAGAAAAAGCTAGGCTATTTTGACCCGAAGAACAACTTTGGCTTTGCGCGAACAGCAGAATGGTTCGCCAAAGATTCGTTAAGAAAGCGTGAAAATAGAGTCGAATTCCTACTCAACAGCGCACGAATAGATTTTGAACGATGGGCAGCGGGTAAACCACGTGCCTCGCACATTGGCAAGGATGAACTACAGCTTTTTGTCTATTACCAAAATTGGGCGCGTACCTACGGCAAAGAGGTAGAAGCCAAGTTCAGCGAGCAATATTTAGAGCAAAAGGCACGGAGTTTTGAGCCGAAAAAGATACACCGCCTCTCTATTCGAGCCCAGAAAAAGCAACAAAAAGACCAAAATCCAACACAGATTGTCTATGTAGAATCATGGATGACGGAGTTTGGCGAAGGATTTTACTCATATTAACTACTCACAATTATGGCACAATTATCAGAAGAAAAACGTCATTCGCAGCATTACTACGCTTCCAGAGCCGTAGTAGTAAGATTCATCAACATGAAACCTTGGGAGAAACCCAAGAAAATGTACGATAATCAGTACTTATACAAACTTCGTGGTAAGCAAGGCTACCCACCTTCTTATTGGGAAAGCCACTGGATGCAAAAGATTAAGGAATGGGGCCCGCTTGTACTCGAAGCATCAATTCACGATGTAACCCACAATACCGATTTGACGAGCCAAAATCGGATAGCGCAATTGGTAACGAATGGCCACTTTCTTTATTAAGATTTAATTATGAATAGCTTAAAACCATGCCTCCCTCAAAAAGAACAAACTTTGGAATGACGCTCTCCTTAGAACTGAATAAGTCGGCAACGATAACAATTTTTGGACTCATCGACAGCGCCCTTAGGACTGTAACAATGAAGGAGTTACAAAGCCAGCCTCACGACTACGTGATTGCCGCAAACCTAATGGAGGTACGACGAAAGCTCGCAAAACATGTTGACGACTACCATATTTTTGGCGGCGACCGAGAATGGAAACTAAAGCTCACGCGAGCTGAAGCACTGGCGTTCGATGTGTGGTTTCATCCTGACGACCACACCAGCATAAGCCTTGATAACAAATTGATTAAGCCAGATACCTACGAATATGGGCTTATTCTAAAAATCTGTGGAATGGTAAACCAGCAGTATTATACTAGCTAATGTTGCCAACAAGCTTCATTTATAATTAATGTCCCTTTCGGGGAATGGGAGAAAATCCCTCGCCTTTAGGCGAAGACTTTAGTTTATCAAACTTAAATATCTAAGTGTCATGGAATTAACTTACAAATCAATTGAGTACAGCAAAGTTTTCAACCTTGGAAACTACGAAAACGAAAAAATCGGCATCATCGCTGAAGTTGCTCCTGGGGCAGATATGCTTCAAGCCATCAATAAAATCAAGGACGATGTCGAGGCCGTGCACAACTATAAACGAGACTTATCCGAGTTTAACCGAATGAAATTAATTCTTGACCGCCCACTCGAATATCTCGGACGTGATGTCGAAAAAGCTAAACAGAAAATTCAAGAATTCTTTGAAAAGTATCCATTTCATTACGATGGAGCTTCGTTTAAAGATGCTCTCAAGCTAGAGCAAGCCCCATCAGTCGAAGTGACCGACCATAAAGACAAATGGGATGAAGACAGGTATTAAATGATAGCATAATCGTCGGTATCATTTTCAGGATCACCAGGTGCAGCATTAACTTTTGATAGCAAACCTTCGCCGCAGCGAGCAGCTCAGGCAAAGCCAGGCGCACAAGTTTGCTATCAAAAAAATATCATCTACCTCATTTGTCACACCGACGAAGGAGGTGCCTAACCAACCCAATTTTTATGAAAATAAAACACTTAGCAAACCTAATGAAGAGCGCTGATGGTGGCTTTATCGTAATCACTTTAAAGCAGGCTGACACCAACAACATCGGTTCCATCTTTGGTTCTTCAAACCTAGACTTCGACACGGTCACCAGCATTCTCGAAGAAATAGTCCAAGAACGCAAAGCAAGAATTCGCTCTCAACAAGCCCTAAAACTGCTTGAAAGTTACGACACTATCCAACCGATTGCTGGTTATTTGGAGCCGCGTATGCTCAACAAGCCCTAAAACTGCTTGAACGTTACGGCACCTTAAAAGAAGCTGAACCGTAAAGCAAGAACTCGCACCCAACAACTTCTAAAACCTTATTTCCCTAAACTAGACATCAAAAAACCTAATTGATAGCAAATTCGCGTTCCTGGCTTAGTGGCCACAGCTGTCGGCCGACAAAATTTGCTATCAAAAAAACTTCTTACGCACTCCATCAGCGCCAGCTCTGGCGCACCATCGCTAAACTACAATGTAAAAATGATAGCAAACGAAAAAGAGTTTCGTACAATAACCTTACGTGGGTTAGACGAAAAGCCCGAAATCGTGGCCATTATGAACAAGGTCATGAAAACGCATGGACTCAAGACCGGTCAGTCGGTCATTGAGCGTATTATCATCGACTACGAAGAACTGCAAAATGGCCTTGCCGCTGCCAAGCGAGAACTCCAAAACCAAAAAACGCATTTTGAGCGCAATTCAAAATCGTTAGCTGAAGAACTTGAAGGCTATCGAAAAATAGTCAAGGATGCCCAAAATGCTTTTAATCAAATCATGACCCTTTCCATCAAATAATAAACCAACCTCCATTATGAACACACAACACGCGTTGATCCTGAGCCTGATTCTATTGGTAGCCATCGGCGTCATCTTATTTTTTATTCGTTTATACCTCAAGCGGAGAAAAAAGCCAATATCCAAGCCTCATTATAAAGACTACCCCGAGTACCCCGACAGCACCCCTGCGGCCACTCACATTTCTAATGTATATCAGCGCAGCCGTTCACATTTCCCCTCAGTAACTGATTACAGTCAGTTTCAGCATAGTAGTTTAGACAACCCAACACCTAAGGCCGATGACATGTTTGATGCCTTCAAGTACAGCAGTAGCACTTTTGACAGTCCATTATTTGGTGGTGGCGATTTTGGTGGCGGTGGTGCTGGCGACAGCTACTCCTCTGACTCAGGCTCATCCGACAGTAGTTCATGGTCTGATTCCAGCTCATCAGATAGCTCCTCTGATAGTAGCAGCTCTTCATGGTCTGATTAATAATATAAGCCAACATCACAATGATTACCACTACTACTTATTCCTGGGCAGACCTTGAAGATGGTACATGCCGCAGCTGCGGTGAAGAGACAGACGTTGTCATCGATGATGGCCGCTGCCCTGACTGTATCGAAGAGCAAAAGTTCTACGACATGACAATGAAATCTAGCCACAAAACGTCATATCTTAGCGACGAAGATGACCTTTAACCACTATGCATCATTTCGACATAATCCGTGAGCGGCTTCGAACCGCCTTCCCCAAACCTGCCATCCGAGACGTTCACAGCCACATCTTGGAAGTAAACTTTCAGATGGCCACGGGCAATTACCTTGTGCACTATTTTGGCTCCGACAATACCTACAGTCTCGAATACGGCGGTGCAATGGTTCTCAATACCCCCGACCCCGACGAAATCGCCGACTTTATGCTAATCAAATAAATGTATGAAACTTACTTGGACGTTCTATCCACGAAACCAATGCGCCGTATCGCTTGAGGTACGTTACCTTGCTGAGTTAGATGATTTTAAGTTACCAAGTGGTGGTTTTCTACTTCAGGAAGAAAATATTGCCGTTGTGGATTTAAAGACCTACTGGCACTTCAACTCGGCCTCGGTCGAAGAGCGCCGCCATGCTTTCCAAAAACTCACAAGACTTGTTAAGCATTCTGCGGTCAGAATAGAGGGGCAAATTATACGACTATTGCAGTAACCACACTGCTAAATTTCTATCACACAACTTAACTCCCAACCTTTACAAGATGCAAATCCACGAACTAAAAGTCCATAAAAATTATGTAAACCCACTGCTATCAGGAGCCAAGACATTCGAGGTAAGGCGAAACGATAGAGACTTTCAAGTGGGAGATATTCTTATCATGCGCCCCTACGATGAGAAGAAACAGAAATACGTATCTGAAGAATCTGAATTCTACTACAATGTCACTTATGTACTTACAGGTGGGAAGTATGGGATAGAAGAAGGCTACTGTATTCTTGGTATTCAGCCCAATCCTGCCATAAACCGATTTGGATTATTGCAATGGAGGTACGTACCGACTCCTTTAACAAAGCCAACAAAGCATCCTCTCGAAATTTTGGACGATACAAAATGATTGGTAGCTTTGTACAAACTTTACTTCTCCAAAAACACCTTCTAAGTTTGGCGACCGACGGGGGTGTTTTTCTTTTAGTAGTTACTTGCTCACCTCATAATTCCACGTTAAGCACTCAATCTTCTTTTTGGTCTTTTCGCGTCGGCCATCCACGGCAAGGGTCTTTTCGTGTTGTTCGGCATTCCAGCCATGTTGGGCTATGTAGTCAGCAAGAATAGACTCAGGGTAGCTACTAAGCAAAAACTTACCTTTCATCGAAGCACACGCATCCAGCAGCTTTCGGAAGTCATCGTCCGAATACCCCGCGTAGTGGCCTTGGTTGGCGCTCACGTAGGGAGGGTCCAGATAAAAGAAAGTATCGGGCGTATCGTACGCCTTTATCACCTTCAGTACATCATACGACTCAATCGTCACCCGCTTCATTCGGTCTTTGTAGGCGTCCGTAAACCCATTCTTTTTATTGAAAAGCTTCAGGGCGCACTTACCTGCTCGGTCGTAGCCAAAACCCGCCCCAATCATCGATCCAAAACTCATGTTGGTCTGAACCCACACGCTCCATGCCAGAGCTAAGGCATCTTGAATGTCCTCTTTGCTTGCGTCGTATTGCTCCCACGCTTCAGCGTGCTGGGCACGTGAGTGAAACGTCTCATCAATTTTGTGCTGTAAGTCCTCAAAGTCGTATTTGAGGGCGCGGTAAAAAGTGGTAAGGCGGTGATTGATGTCGTTGACTACTTCGGCCTCGCTCGGCTCCTTGGCAAAAAAAACGGCCCCGCCACCAAAAAACGGCTCAACATACAGCGTGTGTGCAGGGATTTTTGGCAAGATGGCTGGGAGCATCATTTGTTTTCCACCGTAATAGGTGATGGGAGTTTTTAAGAGTTTTTTCATAACGTTGATAATTTGATATGTTTGTTAAGCGTCCAAAAAGTTTCAATCCTTTTTGGAATCTGGGCGCAAAAAACCCCCGTCCGTGGCCAGAAACGTAGGACAGGGGAAATACCTAGGCGCTATGTGCATTTTTGATGTAGTCGATAAACTCTTGCTGTTCCTCCAGCTTGGCGTAGTTCCAGGGCTTTTGGGCAAATTTCTGCATTGCACTGCGCGTAGCCCGTTGCTCCTCGATGAGTACTGCCATCATGGCCGCCATGTCGTTTGCGCCGTTGGCCGTTTGATTGTTGGATGACTTCATATCGGCCCGCCTAGTAAAATCATACCCGCTTTGGCGTAAAGCCTCCGTCATGGCCACAAAGTTGGCAGTGATTGGATTCTGAAGCATGGGGTTGCTAAACACATACTCGGTACCACCCCGCCCGTTGGGGCCTCGCTCTCCCGCTATGTAGCTTCGGTTGCCCAAGTTAAACAGCGTTGGTCGCCTCACATAGCCTTCGGGCTTGCCGCCATTGTCCAGCGTCAGCGAGAGCAAGTCCGTAAATCCCCCCGTCGCCCGCGTAGGCATTCGTTGGATTTTGGGTTGCTCCAGCTTTTCAGCTTGCCCCAGTACCGCCTTTGCTTTTGCAATATTGGCAAGTACGGTGGCCACGCCCGTCGCAATTTTGATGGCCGCATCGATAGGAGTCAAACTAGCATACGCTCCTTTCGCAGTCATTGCACTAATGGCGCTAGCAGTATTAGTGGCGATTTGGATGAGCGTAGCCATGCGCTGAAATTCAGCGTACTCGGTTTCGTTGGAAGCCGCAATTTCAAAGAAGCTCGCAAAAATATCGCCCACCGTATTGGTGAGCTTCATGGTTTGCTCTATTTCCTTTTCGCGCTTTTCATCAACCTTCTTCTGAGATTTAGCGTAGAACTTGGCTTCGATGGCCTCGCGTTGCGCCCAGTAGGCTTCCCAGAGTGGAAGAGTTTGTTGGGCGGTCAGTTGAGCTTCTTCCGCTTGTGAAAGCAGTGCTTGAAATCTCCTATCGGCAGATGTAAGCTCCGAAGCAAGCTCATTCTCGGCACTCTGGTTCACAAAGTTGTCGATTTCGGTCAGGGCATCGCGTTGCTTCTGAGCCAGCTCGTCGGCTTGCTTTTGCTTTTCCTCAAGCTGCTTTGCATAAGCTTCGTTGGCTTTTTGGCGCTTCTTATCGGCTTCTTCAGCGGCTTTGGTGGTTTGCTCTTCTTGAAGTCGGTTCAGCTCGTTGGTTTCGAGGGTAGCAAGTTGGCTCAGGTAGTCTTTGTTGCCTTTGGCCAGCTCCCGTAGGCGCTCGTATTTAAACTTCACTACCTGTACTTCGCGCTTGTTTTTGTCGAGCAAGTCGAGCTGCGCATCCTCCCGTAGCTTTTTGAGTTCATCCTTCAGCTGCCGAAACTCATCTACTTCCGTTTTACCAGGGCCAGCGCCAGTCTTACCCCCTCCCGATGTTGTTGGAGTAGTTGAAGTGGGTTTTGTGTCTTCAGTGATTGATTTGTTTTTAAGCTGATTCAGTTGATTTCTCAGCGTTTTTTCTTGGTCAATCAACTTGAGCAAATGCTCACGGCGAGCTTTGGTTTCTTCGTTGGTTGCTTGGCGGTATTCCTTATCAATCCCAAGCCATTCGCCAACCCTGCTTTGCAACGAAAACATGTTTCGGGTTTTACCCGAGTTGAGCTGTTTGTCGGCCAGCTCCCTTACTTTTTGAATACGCTTGATTTCGGTTTCTAACGCCTGTACGCTTTGAGTTTTGGAGTCTTCTACTACCTTTCGTTGTAGCCCAAGAAATTCACGCACTTTTCCTGAAGCAATCGCAACCGCATTGCCGTAGGAGTCCCAACTTGTCACAGCCGAAGGAGCTATTTTTGAGATTTGTTGAGTGACTTCATTGAGCTCTTTTTGTACATCTTTACCAGCCTTGGCTTGTTTTATCAAGGCTTCGTACTTCTCAACGAGTGGCTGTAGCTGATTGGCCACCTTTTGCGATTTGGCCCCTGTTTCACTAAGCTCATTGATTTTGCTTTGAAAAGCATCCACTACTCCAAATACCCTTCCCAACCAATACACAAATGGGTCGCCGTTTTCCTTGACCGACATCCAAAATTGCTCCAGCTTATTGGAGATTTTGTCCAGCACGGCAGCGCTGTTATTGTTGGCCCGGTTGTATTCCTCCAGTACCGATGTGCCTGCCGTAAATTCAGTATTGGCTTGGCGTTGAGACTCACGTACCAAGTCAATTTTACCAGCAAGTGCTCCAATCACCTGAGCGCCCTCACTGCCATCAATACCGAGCGTTTTGAAGGTTGTGGCTAGTCCCTCCAGTCCTTTACCTGAGTTAGAAGCCCCCGCAATCACTCGTAGGAATGCTTCGTTGGCGTCGCGGTTTAGGAGGGTAGAAAACTCTTTGACGCTCATGCCCGCTACCTTCGAGAAATAAGGCACGTCTTTGCCCAGGGCGATAAGCATTTTTCCGATGTTGGTAGCAGCCAGCTCAGGCGACTGCCCCATCTGATCCATGGCAGCGGCCAAGCCAAGCACGTCAGCAACTGCAATGTTGGCCGTAGGGGCAATGCCCGCCATGCGGGTAGTGAAGTTGACAATGTATTCTTCGTTAGCAGAGCTGCTCGCTCCCAGACTATTGATAGCCGAGCCTACCTTCAGAAAGCTTTCTTGAATCCCAAATTGCTTCTTGAGGTTAAAGATTTCGATAATCTTGGCAATCTTCGTTATGGCCTCTTCAGCTGACCCACCCAAATCTTTCGCCAAGGCTACTTTGATGACGTCGGCTCCCTTCACAAACTCCTCAGCTCCCTCAAGGGTGCTTTCTCCAAGCTTTCCAGCAATCTCCCCTAGCTCAGCCAGTTCTTTGCGTGTGCTTCGCGTATCGAGTTCTTCAAAACTGTCAAAAAGCAGCTGTACTTCATCGTTGGCAAGGCCAGTCATTTTGCCGACCCCCGTCATTTCATCGGCTATCTCGGCAATTTTTTTGGGGGCACGTGCAAAGATGTCAAGCACTTTGGAGATAGCTTGCGTGGCCAAATTTCCCCCCATCACCTGAGACATGATGGAGTTGGCGCCTTTCGCAAATTTTCCAAAGTCACTTTGGGTAGCTTGAAGTTGCGAAGATTGATTCTTCAGGCTTTGCGTCGTGCCATGAATCTCCCCATTCATGGAAGCGAGTGCCTGCTTCAGAAGTTGGGCTTCTTTGACAAGTTTGGCGTATTCCTCTGGATTCGCCGCCTTCGACATATTTCGGAGCATCTTCTCCGTGTCGAAACTCGCTTTTTGAATTGCCTTAAAAGTCGATTCTGCCGAGCGTCCCTGTATTACGAGGTCGATAACGGCTTGGTCGCGATTTTTTGCCATAGCTGTTTTTAGCTCGAAAAAACAGCTCTAAATGGCTCGCTAATAGGACTCTTAGAGGCTGATAGTAGTGCGGGTGGTGAGAATCTCGGAGACCATTTTTACGAGTTCGTCACCGTAGCGTTTGAGGAGAAGTTCGCCCAGCCTGCGTTGTGAAAACGTTTTGGTTTTGCCAATCCATTTTTGGGGTTTTCTTGAGTCGCCGTCGCCTAGTCGTCGCCCGTAGCGCGAGCTTGCGTATTTTTGGTCGGCATACCCAAATCCGCGCCCTACCCCCATATCCACAAAGCGGCCATAGAGCGGGAAATTAAACTGGAGACTTGCTATTTCGGCATTGCTCACCACCCCGCGTGTCCAGGTCTTGCGCAAATAGCCAGACGGTTTGGGTTTAAAAGGGCTACGTCGCCTGTAGATGGCCCTGTCTTGTGCTTTCTGCCAGTCGGCCACGGCCAACCGCGAGAATGTCTCAAGCATCCCCCTGAGGTTGATTCGTTCGTGAAGTGTACGTCTATCCATTGGCGATTCTATATCCCGCACCTGGTATGATGCGCAGGCTGTTACGGTATGCTCTATACTCGTCAGGTTGCAAATACCAAAAGCTACTATCGTCGTTTGCCCACGTTACCCAGAATACTTCCGCCCACAGCTCTACCGCAGGTTCTGTGATACGCACGGCCTTTCTAATGGTGTTGACAACAATACTCTTGGTTTCACTGTCGTAGCCTCCAGTTTGATATTGGTAGTGAAACGTAAGGTCGTTTTGGAGCAACATGGGCATTGTTCCTGCGGCATCAAAGAAAAAACGCAGCATAACAGTATATGCCCGGGCTGTTGAGTCCTCAAACGGCAGCGCAAACGGAATAAGCTCAGTTCGCACCCATACCCCTGCTGGAATCAGCGGCGTATAATCAGGCGGCATAACAATAGGATGCAGCGTAGCCTGTGCCGTGAGTAGCCCATCTTGCGAAGGCCACCTCGTTATTATTTTTTGAATCAAGCAGGGGAGCTTTACGTGGTCGTCAGACTCAGTAAGCACAGGTTCAAAAAGGCGCATAGAGAATGACTGTCCAATTTTGAGCCTGTATCGCTGAGTAAATGGTTTGGCAAACGAGCGAAACTCCCAAAATGGCCGCGTCCATCTGTGAAAGATACTGTCTGGTTCATCAGGGTGAACCGACAACCCCGCAACTTTCTGCTGTAAATAATTTCGACTGATACTACTTCCCATTGGGTATAAGTTCCCAAGGTGGTCGGGTTGCATACCTAGGTACATCAATAAGCGAGGTGATGTATCAGGCAAGTCTAGTGAAAACTGCTTGATTTCATTGTAACGAAAATCAAGCGATTGGCCACGCTCTTTTGCTTCAGGAATGAGAAAATTAACTCCCAAAAAAGCGGCGTAGCGTCGCTTCTGTATGGTCATAGGCAATGTACTTACCTGAAGGTTGATGGTCTTATCCCCTCTACCAATAAGGTACGGGGCTGGCGTTGAAAAATCATCTTTTGTGTCACCAACAGTAGGAAATTGAATAGTGTGGCCACCCTGAACAATTGGGTCGATTGTAACGCCTTTCAACCGTTGTTGGCTAAGGTCTAAAGTGGGATTTTGGGTTGATATTTCTACAAAAGACCGAAAAACGACTTGTTTGTTGAGCTTAGAAAAAAACACCCCTATGCCGCAATCGGTACGTAATAGCTTAAAAAAATCCCCCAAGGTCATTTTCCACACGTGGTACTGAGGCTGCACTGAGGTTGCAATGCCAAGTGGTGCGACGTTGATTGATACATTGTTGTACATCACGAGGCGTTTTACTCCAGGATCTTGCAGCCAGCTCCCTACTGGGTCATAGCCCAAAAACGCACACACGCGTTCGATAATCCAACAAAGATAAAAATACGGAACGACCCCATTCCCGTACGTATTTACTTTTTGGTAGCCAGCTACCATCACGTGCGAGAAATCCCCGATAAATCCAGCTCCAGTATATTCGTTCACAATGGGGTTGTGTCGAAAACCGTCCGTATTTAATTCGTCTGTTTTTTCGGCTTTGGCATCCGTAAATTCTGAATTATAAACGGGAAAAAATACAAAAGGCCACGGTGATGTTTCGGGGTTGGTGGTTTTCAGCATTGCTGTAGGTAGAAGTTCAGGGCTTGGGCACAGCACAAACGAAAGCCCTGAAAACACATCGCTTAGGTTTTTTGTAGAAAGCAGAGAGGCTATTTCGCCCGAATCAAACACCAAAAACGCATCAGCATAAGAATCTGTAATTCGGAAGTTCAGCACGGCAGGGCCCCACGGAATCCCATCGATGCTGACCGTAACGTCGATGCCCGTAAAGCTTGATGCTTCCAGCCGATGTTTGTGCCCCATAAAGGCCATGTTGATGGGCGTAAGCCTAAAACGAAAAGAGTACGACCAACTCCCAGGGAGGTTGTCGTCGGCTAAGAGCCAGCTATTAAGCTCTTGCTCAAGGGTAGTGTCGGGTGGTAGCTCAAGGAATCGCCCCTTTTCGTCTTTAATCTCAATCATTTCAAAAGCAGAGTAAGCAAGCCTAACAGACTCAGCGTACCCACCGAACCCGCTATTGCTCCTTTTTTAGTGGCATTTTTCTTAATTTCAGGGATGCCCTCACGCGTTTTTTGAAGGGCTAAGGTACTATCTGCAAGTTGTTTTTCGCAGTTGGTTAGCATGTCGTAGCATGCCACCGCCGCTTCAGCGTCGCTGATTTTTTGCGCGTTGTACACTATCGTTGTATCTCGCCGTTGCGATCCTGATTTTAAGCTCCTGAAGCTTGCGCAATTTTGCAGTATCAGGCTGCACAGCAGAGCCAACAGCCACACTGTCAGCTTTGATTTTAATTTGCTCATGGATAGGGATAGTTGGAAGTTTGGGAGTTAAAAGAAGCGACTGAATGGCCAAGCTGACCATAATCATAGACAGGGTAGTAACAACGATGCCCAACAAGATTTTTTGAGAATTTTTCATGCGATTGCATCTGCTAAGTTTTTCACTAGTTCAGCATAGTTCTTTCTGTAAGAATCTACATCGTTTTTGTTGCTCAGAAAGCACACTTCAATAAGAACGTTGATAGCGACCGATGGCCCCGAAATGATGGCCAAGCTGCTATGTTGGCTCTCCGATTCACGCTTCACGCCTAACACGCCCCTTCTACGAATGCCAAGGGTACGGGAAATGGTAGCCGCGAGCTTCTCCGCAAACTGGCGCTCTACTTCAGTGGGTGTATCGTCGATGAGAACTTCCACGCCGGTCGCCGCTGGCCCCGCTGCATTGAAGTGTATGTCGATAACTTTGTCCTCTTTTTTTACGAGGCTTCGCAGCCACGCCACCACCTGAGCAAGGGGAGAAGTATTGACTTCATTCGCAACCTTTACGCCACGTGCGCGAAGTGCTGCCGTGATGTCGTTGCGAAGTTTCACAGCTTCCACGGCCTCATCAAAGCCATCGATGCCAAACGCACCAGTGCCGCGTCCGTTCTGTACTGTATGTCCAGCCAGTAGATAAATCATTGTTCGTAGTGGTTATCGTCGTTGTTTATACGACGTTTGCTTGAAAAAAATCTGTCCCGTATTGCATTCCAGCCATCTCTGTAAGCCCCTTTCATAATTGCCCACCCCACGTTTAGCGCCCATTGGCCAAAGGCCCCGCTTAGGTAATGTATCCCACTAATCAGCCCCACCTTTCCAATGCTGAAATAATCCACAATGGCAGGTGCCATATAGACTCCGAACGTGTACCCAGTGAGCGCGGCAAAGACGGCATCCTTGTTGCTCAGGTTATCATCTTTCATGGCGCGAAAAACATACGTGGCCGCCCCCGCAAACACTGCCAGCTTCAAATAGACAGATGCGACGTCGAGTTGTTGTAAGTTGATTTGAAGGAACGTTGCTGTCAGTGCAATCCCCAAATCGAAGCTGTGTTCAAGGGTTTTATTCACTTGGAGTGTCATGGTTTTGAGTGTCTAACGAGTGTAGGGTAACTACGAAATTTCAAGCAGATGAATGGTGACATCAATCCGGTTTGCAGTAGCAGCTTTGATTTTAAGAATGTCTCCTGCATTTAGTACAATCGGCCCGTCGAACCTGAATGTCGTTGCAAATGGAACAGTAGGCCCCTTTACAAAAAAAACGTCAGCAGCATCTCCAGACTTTCTAACACAAAATTCAACAGAGTCACTGTTAGAAGCATCAACGTTTGCAAAAGTGGCAAGCTGAAGAATCGCAGTGGTTGCGCTAGGTACAGTGTACACAGAAAATGTAGTGTTAACGTCTAGCTTTTTAATGATTGATTTGTATGATTCTGGCATTTTTAGGCGACGTTAATTCCATAGTAAGCACCCATATTGCGCTCTATGGTTTGAATTTCGGAAAGTGAAAGCTGGCGCTTAAAGACAATAATCTCGCTGAATAGCTGATTGAGTGGTGCGCCACCACCACCGGCCACTTGATTCATTATCCCAAGTGCGTAGGAGTTATGGTTCGTAACAAAAGCATCTGTCCTTTGTAAGCCTCCGTTCACTCTCACCGTTGCTCCACTTGAGTTGGTATAAACTGTAAAAACCGTACTCCCAGATACATTTCCACTTGTTCCGTTCGGGTAGCAATAATTGTTGGTTCCCCCCGTAAACGCGATTGTATTGTTGGTCGCAGCTTGAGTAACACTACAGCCACCCGTTCCGTAATCATTGCTTCCGCCGCTACTTTGGCTTGAAAAGAAACGTGCATAGTTATTATGCGCGCCGACGCTCGCGACCAAAATACAAGTGAAATCAGTGCCAGTAATTAGACTGGAAATATTGCTTGTGGCCATACCCGTGTCATTGCCAGGAACACCCATCATCGCGGTTTTGCCACCTATTAAATAATTCGTGCCAGACAATCGCACAATTGGTTGCTTATTGTTCGTGCCTTGAACAAAATCGTAGGCGTTTCCTAAACCAGTCTGGCTGTACAAAATTCGTGTATAACCTGTTACTGCACCAATCCAAGAACTCATTGTGGCCGAGTCAAAATTCTCCCCATTTGCTCCAATATCTAGTACGGCACTATCTGTACTTCTTCTTATTTGTGCAATGGGGCCAGCGTAACTGCCTATCATTCGTCGATAGGATGACGCAGCCACGAGACCCGTCTTAGATATGTTATCAAGAACATATTTTGCTCCGGCATAGAAGTGCTTAGAAACAGAAAGGATACCTGGACTATCCACCGAAAGGTAATTAGCTCCTTTACCTCCCACAAAGCCATTATTTATGGTATCAATTCGTCTCATAAAAACCAGCTTCTAATTCTTGCCTTTTCAATATCAGTTTGTGTTACAGCAGGATTTTGCCAACTCATTGCATAATCCCCCGACCCCGTTTTTGTTAGAACATTTCCAGCAGCGCCACCAGCAGGAACTGACCGAACCTTAATGGTATTGGCGATTGAGGTTGCAAGCGAATTGATGCGTTCGATAAGTGTCATGATTATGCAAGGGCAGCGTTGTAAATTGCGACAAAGTCGGTGTCAGGTTCACCCACGCCAATGTTGGCACACACTTGCGTTTTTTGGGCGGCGGTAAGCGCCTGTGCAGTATCAAATCGCACTCGGTTAGCTACAGCAGTAAGTAAGTTGGTAAGCGAATTGTCTTGTCCTTGCAATAGGTTCTGTATTTCAAGCAAGGTATCGTAAGCGGCGCTCGCCCCACCTAAAATACTGTTGACCGCTGCTGCTACATCAGCATCAATCAATGCCTCGATTTTCTGCGACGAGTAAGTCTTCGTGCTGCTAATAATCGTGTCATTGATTTGGGTTGCACTACCAATCGCTGTAAGCACCTCATTGATAGCTGCTACAAGCGAAGTTTTGGTTGTGGTGTTAAGGGTAGCAAGATTGCCAATCCTCTCAAAAGATAACTTGTCATTTCCTGCAAGCACGAGTGCCAGCGCGGATAATCTTTCTTGTAATGTCATAGAATTAAAGCTGTTTGGTATAACAATACAAGGTCAATCGGGAATTCGCTGTTACTCTCGTCGTTTTCGATGCTCACACTTTCGATGGTCTTAATATTTGTTACGACCTCCTGAGTTTTGATGAACATATTTGACTCGTGATTAACGACTTTCACTTCTTGCTCGTATTGCTTTACATTGACCATTTTACGTTACTTGGTTATGTCGTTTCGGAACTCTAAAGTACCCTCAATCCAAGTGTTTCGTTCGGACGAAGATGTTATCTGTACGTCGAAGTCAAAAACACCCAAAAGAGCCTCTGTTTGAGTATAAGGCACCACCCATTTGAGCCTTGTTTCGTTGTTGGCGTATAGGTTTGTAAGCGTCCCCACGGTGTCGCTGTCAAGTATGACAGGGCCACCGTTTTTTTTGCGAACCTGAATTCTAACTTGGGTGTCACTTAGGTTTACACCCTCAAATCCAAACTCGAATTTGAGGGTGTCACCACGTTTTGCTTTTTTGTTTACGACGGCTGGAATCATACGTTGTTGATTAATTATACGCTGTATGAAAAGCTCTATTTCCCTTGGCAATATGAGTGTATTGAGACCCGTTTATTGTCAAGCGAAACTCAACGTCCTCATAGGGCTTCGAGAATAAATCTTGAAAGTATATTACGCGTGCATTATTTGTAGTGTTGTGCCAGATTGTGAGGTACGGTTGGTCGTACTTCCACGCTTGTAAGTGCTCGTCTCCTACACTTGCGGGTACGGTAATCCAACTCCCAACTTTTCCCCTTCGATACTGGAATGAATTGTTTAGGTCAAGTTGATTATTAGCACCATCGCAAATGTGTTTATACTTTTGAGCATATATCTCACCAGAACTAATTAATGCCTCGAAAATCTGCGCCTCCATTCCAATATATGTAGATGGGTTTGCAGGGCAGGCATAATTTTCGCTACCTTCATAGTTGTACACGAATGGGCCCTCAGGCGAGCATTTTGGCTGAAAATTACGCGAAGCATAATACAGGGCTGAGTATGGAAATATATTGTCATTGGTATTCCATATATGTTGTAAGTGTACATTTCCGCTCAAGAACATAAACAACGTGAAATCTTCGTAGAGATTCTGAGAATATACATATCTCATATCACGTCCACGCACATACCCAAGTTCAGGACTTGGACGAAAGCGATGTGTTGTAATGCTTCTACGGTCACGTTGGTCTTCACAAGGCCACTGGATACTTAATAATTTTGCATTTGGAAGCTTTCGACTATAAAAGTTGCACACCATTTGCGCAAACAATATGTGTGGCATTGAATGGTAACGTCTCTTTGGTGGTTTGCTATAACTTTCTTCTGCATACGCAGTTACATTATTGTACCCCAACCCTACACGCCCACTGTCCACGTTCGGCAAAGTCACACTACTCAAGTTAGCCCAAAGTGTCTCCCAATCGGCAGCGGTATGAAAGTACTGTTGACCATTATTTGGTCTATGTGAAATATAGCTGAAGGTACCATCATTTGATACCAAGCTATAACGCTTGTTGTCAAAGTCAAATCCAGTATTCTGGAACCAATCGTAGTATTGTTTGCCACGAGCCGCTAAATAGTCCTGAATCCACTTTATATTGGCTGCTCCATTGGCTGCGTTGCTCCACTTCCAAGAGTGCGTTGGTGTTTCAGTTTCGTTACCTTCCCAGTCAGTTATAATCACATTTCTATTGCCTAAAGCAGCCAACATCGCCTCGGAAAATTGAGTAAGGCGAACACTCCCCGCCGCCCACGTATGCACACCACCTTCGCTTTGTGTAACACCCATTCCATCTATAATATCAATTATTTGAGGTGCGTATAGCCATAGTGGCATATCGCTACTACTATTAGCCCACGACACTCGTTGTAATTCTGAATCGCTAACGCCTTCCAGTTTTCCAGAAAATGCCCTGTTATATTTTTTTGTGGGTGGTAATTCAAACGTAGTAGCATCAGATAGCATACGTGGCTTTCCAATTGCTTCAGAATCAAACCACAATCCTTTCTGTGCATTAGCAGGCATATTACCCCAAGGACGAATTTGGATCCAAAAAATATTAACAGCAATAGTATAATTGCCTCCTATAAGCCACCGAGCAGATACTGTAGGTACTAATACTTTTAGTATCTCTATTCTTTTTTCAACGGGATAGCCTACGTCAGGTAATATGTCGCAGTCGCCACCATTGCCACCATCGATAAAATATTCAGGATTAAGACCCCTTGTTTCGCCATAGTCTTCGATGTGGTATTCTCCAAGAAAACTCTTTCGTAATCGCAACATCAGCAATCTGTCATCGGCATTGTTTTCGTAGTCTGGAGTATATTCTCGAAATACCAATTTGGGTACGAAGTATTCTACATTAATTGTATTATTCCCCTGCGTTAATACAATTGTAAGCGTGTTTCCTCTCAGGTCGATATTGCCAAAGAAGGAGGGAAATGTAATCTCCAGATAACTGCTTCCATATTGTACTTGCTCATTATATACAGTAATCCCTCTATTCTTCACTGTTGCGTCGTAACTTCCTACACCGTTATTAATCTTAATTTTTAGATTAATATTATTGTGGTCAGTATTAGCTTCTATGTTTGCATCATTGTCGATGGATGTCACCTCTTCTTCATTGCCTGTATTCGATGAGTTATGGACAACATCAAACTGGAATGGATTACAATATCCCTCACAAGTGGGGCAAGAAGCCTTCAAATATGCTTTCCCATCCGACACCCCATTTACGTTTATCTCGAAGGTATTTGTTTGTGGGTCTTCTTGCCCACTCGCAAGGTCTTTGCAGCCTTGCTCCACATCCCAGAGAATGCGCGTAACATTAGCCCCGTGAAAGCCAACAGTGTAGATACTACCCTCTTTGTGCTTCACAAAGCTGATAGTCCATTGCGGGCCGCAGGGCCCGCACGGAGGTAGTTGAGATGGCATTACTTTTCTGCGTCGATTAAGTATTCATAGATGTTAACGACCTCAGTTACGTAGTCGCCATGCAATTGTTTCTGCCCATCGGTAGAAGTTTCGTTCCAACGCTGGCTCAAAACGCCTTTTTCGTCTGGCAAGAGTGATTTTGGTATTTTTGGTGAATCAATGCTGATTTTAGCCTTTTCAGCTAGTTGATACTGCTGGGTAAGTATCTGTTCAGCTTCTGCCATCTGATTCTCGTTTCCTGCGATTTCTTTCTTTTTCATCGCCTCGCGTACAGGTGAGAAAACTTGAAAGACTTTGCCATCGACTTCATCTCGAAGTGTTTTTAAGCGCAACTTGAAGTCGAGACCTGCCCCTGGCATGTTATACAGCCGCCGCAAGGCAGGCTGAATAATGTTTACTACTACTGCGAAATCAATTGCGTTTTCTGTGTTTTTTGTTGACATGATATTGTTGATTTTTAAGATTTTAATAAGATATATTTAGTGACGCCGCCAATATTTATTGGAAGAACTTCGCTGGAGATAGTTGGTGTAGCCCCTAATGTTTGTGTTGGGAATAAGCTGAAATGCTGAGAATTCATGTATATCCCCCCGTTAAATTGGGCAGTGGTATTGAAGACAGTTGGGTACTCAAACACATTGTAGGAATATATTGTATTCCCTACTCCAGCTGTCTTGTCAAGGTAGTTGCCCCCGCCGCTACTAGGCAGATTGACATTAGCATAGTATTGGCCACCATCTCTTAGTTGAATACCAACCGTAAGTGTAGAGCCAGCAATACTTAGCCAGTGTGCAGCATAGCCTTTTGGGTCGCTTTCGCTGGTAATAAATGGAGGCTTATTAGAGACATTATCCCAATGTACCGCACCGCCAGCTCCACTGGTGTTGAGTTGGTATCTGGTATAGACATCTCCCCAAGTGGGGCGGTTACCAAGCTCACTTGCAAGGTTGATAATGTCTCCAATGGGGTGTCCGTGGCCTGTGTAGGCAAAATCAGGTCTGTTGGTTACATTATCCCAGTGTACTGCACCGCCAGCTCCACTGGTGTTAAGTTGGTATCTGGTATATACATCTCCCCAAGTGGGGCGGTTGCCAAGCTCACTTGCAAGGTTGATAATGTCTCCAATGGGGTGTCCGTGGCCTGCATAGGCAAAATCAGGTTTGTTGGTAACGTTATTCCAATGTACCGCACCGCCAGCTCCACTGGTGTTGAGTTGGTATCTGGTATATACATCTCCCCAAGTAGGGCGGTTGCCAAGCTCGCTTGCAAGGTTGATAATGTCTCCAATGGGATGTGAGTGTAATACAGGCGCATACAATGATGTGCTTATTGTTAGTACGTTACCTCCATTGTCTGTGCCCAATAGTGCTACTGGCGTTCCTGACCACGATGAAGCTGAGTAATAAGTGTTAAAGCGTACCTTACCATTAGAGTTTAGCTCCATTATATAGGTAGCGCCGCCGCCGCTTCTGAAATAAATAGGTGATGCTGTACCTGCGTCGATGTTAAGAGTTCCTGTTGCCCTTATTGCCCGCCCAGAGGGAATATAGATTGATACCGCCGCTAAATCTCCGTCTGCATAGAGCGCCCCATCTATTAACCGAAGACGATACCCAGCAGCATCATTTCCCCCGACCGCAAGGTTGCCAAAAATGTTCGTGTTGCCACCAACATTAAAAAGGCCAGTTGTGTTTGCACTTGCAATGTTGACGACAGTTCCGTTATCAAATATTCTGCTATTGCCGATTATGCCAGGAGCTGTGAATTTTCCAAGATAGTTGACATCTCCAGTGCCTGATAATTTTGCGTTCCAGCTACTAATATTTTCAGTAGTTATTGCCTTGACATGGCTCGGCACGGTGGGGTCGGTCTCGGTATAGCTTGTCAAATACCCTGCGAGCGCGTGGTTTCCCCATCCGTAAGCTGAATTCCAGTTCGCAATGTTAGTGCTACTAATGGTCTTCACCCAACTCGGTACAGTTGGGTCAGTTTCGGCAGGGAAGGCTATTTCTGTATTAGAAAGACTAATTACCCTTCCATAGGTGTCCACGTTGATAACTGGTACTTGCGTAGTAGAACCTGCCGAGAGTGTTGTGGCATTGACGGCAATGAGGTCAACGACCCACGAACGGTCGGCGGCGAGCGTCTGAGAGCCACCGCTTACGGCGACTCGCCCAGCAGTTCCAGAAACCTGCAATGCACGTGCAAGTGGTGCGTAGAGACCCGCGTGGTTTCCCCAGCTGTAGGCAGCATTCCAGTTGCTTATCTGAGTACTGGTGATGGCCTTCACCCAAGATGGCACAGTTGGGTCGGTTTCCGTATAGCTTGTCAAATACCCAGCGAGTGCGTGGTTTCCCCAGCTGTAGGCGGCATTCCAGTTGCTTACTTGAGTACTGGTGATGGCCTTCACCCAAGATGGTACAGTTGGGTCAGTTTCGGCAGGGAAAGCAATGGCGGCATTGGAGAGACTAGTTACCCTTCCATAGGTGTCCACGTTGATAACGGGTACTTGCGTAGTAGAACCTGCCGAGAGTGTTGTGGCATTGACGGCAATGAGGTCAACGACCCACGAACGGTCGGCGGCGAGCGTCTGAGAGCCACCGCTTACGGCGACTCGCCCAGCAGTTCCAGAAACCTGCAATGCACGTGCAAGTGGTGCGTAGAGACCCGCGTGGTTTCCCCAGCTGTAAGCGGCATTCCAGTTGCTTACTTGAGTACTGGTGATGGCCTTCACCCAAGATGGTACAGTTGGGTCAGTTTCGGCAGGGAAAGCAATGGAGGCATTGGAGAGACTAGTTACCCTTCCATAGGTGTCCACGTTGATAACGGGTACTTGCGTAGTAGAACCTGCTGAGAGTGTTGTGGCATTGACGGCAATGAGGTCAACGACCCACGAACGGTCGGCGGCGAGCGTCTGAGAGCCACCGCTTACGGCTACTCGCCCAGCAGTTCCAGAAACCTGCAATGCCCGCGAAAGTGGTGCGTAGAGACCTGCGTGGTTTCCCCAGCTGTAGGCAGCATTCCAGTTGCTTATCTGAGTACTGGTGATGGCTTTGACCCACGATGGTACGGTGGGGTCGGTCTCGGTAAAGCCAGTTAAGTAGCCAGCAAGCGCGTGGTTTCCCCATCCATAAGCTGAGTTCCAGTTAGAAATTAGAGTACTATTAAGTCCTAAATTTCCAGAAACTGCATCATATTCTAATGGGTATTGTGGCGCAAAAGGAACTTCATTGCCAGTCCAAGAAACTATTTTTCCTGAGGGCGAATCCGTAATTTGGATGCCAAACCCTTCGATAAGATTAAATTTCTCTTCAGCTTTCCACGCCTGATATACCTCCACAAACTGATACCCACTTCCAATTCCACGTTTTACATGGGTTGGTACTTTTACCTTGCCATCAGCAAGCATATTCCCAGCGCTTGCCGTGTACCAGCTTGTCCAAATCTTTGACTCATTGCGTTCGCGGGTATATAGGGCTTCTGAATTGTCGGGATAGAAATACTGGAAAATTACACAACCCGCTATTTCATTTTTCAACACCCCCTTGTTTTCGTTCGTCGGTGGTGCGAAAAGACTACTTCCAGAAAACTCTATATGTATATCACCGTTGGTAATCGTAGTGTTAAAATTGATGTCACCGACCCGTTTCCCTCGGTTCAATTTCGCGTATTGACGTACGTAATCAGCGGCAAGCGTACGAAGTTTGGTGTCTTTAGCAAGCCCTTTGTTAAAGGCACTTGGTAGGGCAATTTCACCAAACTGAAAAGTCTCATCATTGCTGACGTAATAGTTCCAACTTTCTGCAACACCATTGATAACAATTAACTCACCACAACGAGATTTGATACAGTTTTCATCGCGCATTTCGTCAGCGACGAAGCGAATTTCCTTGGTAGTACCAGCTGATACTTTAACAAATAAATATCCCTTCGATGGGAGATTAGGTGCGTTTTCTACGTTTGCCCAGTCTTCTCCATCGTGCCGATAAGAACCTATCTTCAGTTCTGTAACATCGAATGGAGCTGCAATCGTCCCATGGTCAACGTACGCAAAATCCCCAACGTCTGAACGAAGGTCTCGTTCCGAGGTTTGGTCTGACTGGGGGTTGATTGCTATGTATTTCAAGTCCGACATTAGCTTCTAATTACGTGTTCATCAATATCAACTAGGAGTTCTGTCGCCGAAATAGCACGCCCGACTGGTTGCCACACCAACCCCGAACCTGAGGCGGGTCCAAATTCCGAAATGCCTCCGGGTGTAGTCGAAGACAGGAAGTAACGTTTTCCAATTTCTAGCCCTTCCATCAGGGAATTCGTACCCCAAAATTTGGGCACGACAGTTTGCCCAGGTGCGGCGTTTTGCGTTATAAAGCCGTGTGCAATTCTATCAGCTGAAGTAGCAATGGCAGGCCGTACTTTAGGTGTACCCCCATCGTCCCAAATGTTAATTAGCATACCAGCCGTAAGTGATGCCGATGCCAAAACTTGGTCACCAACAGGCACAATCGTGCTTTTTGTGACGTTGATTTTGAGCGATACTGCTTTCCCGAGTTTGGCATTATTGCCTAGCCAAAAACCAATGTAGTGTTCCCCTCGTAGGAGTGGAGTCCAAGTAATTTGAACGTTGTCATTGTCGATGGTAACAGACGCTCCCGCAGGTGCATTTATCAGCGAAACAGTGGCATTCTGATTATTCTCCAGCTTGAATGTGCTTCTTGGAATGGTCACAGCGAAAGGCACATACAAAGCAGCCGTTTGTTGATTTAGGGTTGGTTCAACTATGCCCGCGCCAAGTTGGGTCAGGGTCACATAGTTGTTTTCTTGGTTTTGTTCCCCACCTCCGTTGTCAATATTGAGCCCTTCAATAAGTTGATTGACCCAACTTGGCAGGTGCCGCCATGTTTTGTTGCCAGTCAGTACGTATTCATTTTGGCTGTTTTCGGGAGCTTCAGGCAGCTTTGACTGCACATTTTGAAACGCTTGATATACAGCATTCGATTTGATAGGGTTATTGCTACCTTCGGTGGGAACTTCATCCAACGTCCAATTTGGATTCTCTGTGCTTCCACCGCCTCCAGGGTTGCCACCTCCAGAGTTACCTCCGCCGTCAGGGTTAATAATTACATTCCCGCCTGGTACAAAGCCCGGTGGAAACGAATAATCTGGGTCATTGTTTTCCATCGAATTTGTTGTTTTTGTAAGCGTGCTGATATTGGAATGTGTGCGAATACAAATTTTGTCCGTCAGTGCCAGTCGGAAGCGGGTCCATTGTCAGCACGATTGGCCTAATCGTCGTAGGGTTTTCATACAGATATTTATACCTGCTGAGCTGAAAATCCTCAAGCATTGAGATTTGGTAAGCAGTTTGATAGCCCGTGGCCACTGTTGCGCCATGTTGCGAAGTAGTGTTGCTATCTGCTAGCGTTCCCTGCGAAGAATCATATTGGGTAGGCAGAGGTACCTCGATTCGCTCACTCGTAAAACGAACCTCGCCACTTGCTTCACCATAAGCACAGAAAGAGTCCCACGCGCCAAGCGAGTTTAAGTAGAGAAAGTATCGTTTTGAAGTCCTTGGCGCGTAGTCAAGTATGTATCTGTACTCTCTACTTACTTGTGCGCCGTTTCCCCACACAGAAACGTAGTAGCTAAGCACACCTTTTGTGGTATTGATGGCAGGGATATTTAGGCCGAAAAAAGACACATCCCACATAATACGCTCATACATAGCAACTCCCCCAATCTCAGTATAATCAGGAAAAACGGCTTGAATCGTATTGTCGGCATACTCAACCCTCACGCGTAGTTGTACACTTGCGTAAGGCTGACGAATAGCCACCCAAGTAAGGAACTGCGGCTCATCAACCTGTAACCATCGATTGGTGCTGCCGAAACGAAGGGCTTTGTCCTCATTACTATTTGTGCCAATTACCCATTCAAAGGGCGTGGTATCAATACCTGTTTCGTGGCCAGTACCGCCACCCATTACGATATAGTCGCTCGTAATCGTTGGGGCTCCAGCTTCTGCGCCAGCTTCAGCAAATTTTAGGCGATACTTCTTCCAGCTTTTTTGGTGTCTAATTGGAGAAAAACTACGCCATGAGCTTGGCATATCTGGCGTTAGTTCCGCATGAAGTAGCTTGGAAATGTCAATTTGGGCGAAAGCACCACCGACAAATGGGATACGCTCAGCGTAAATGGTCTCGTAAGTAGTACCGCTTTTGATTTGGCATTCCAGTACAACACCGTGATTTTGGATTTTAGTTGGAGCAATCCCAAAAGTGCTATTGGTGACAGTTCCACTCGCAAATGTGTACGAAGTAAAATTGTATTGTATGCCCTTCACTTTCGCAGTCAAGGTAATAGTGTTGCCGTTAAGTGCTAAGGTGAAGTCGTTGGCTAAGTAGTAGTTGGCTTGCAAAATTGCCATCACACTAGCCCAATTGCTGCCTGTTGGTAGGTCATTTCCGCCAATTACCGCAGCCTTGGCCGTAAATCTTTGTAGATTCTGGCCCCACCGAAGTTCGATGATGGTACCAGCAGTAAGTCCCAAATCAAATGTGATAGTGTTTACCGAAAATGCGCCTGGCAAGGTGAAAAATAAATCACCCTGAAAATGTACCACGTTGCGATTTTCGCTCCACGTGGCCGCAGCTGGAGGAGATACTAATGAAACACCCATGACCGAAATTAGCCAGCCATATTGGCCGAACATCGGACACCACTATTCGCAGTGAAAAGGGTCTCTCCAAAATCTAATTTCAATTGTATAGCGATACCCCCAAGCTCCGTTGAGAACCGGGCCAATCCATTCACCCGAAACCCTACTCATTACTTGAAGGGGGGTGCATCCATCTTTGATGATTTTTTTCTTTGCCTCTTTTTTTAACCTGCCGATAATTCGTTCAACGGCGGGTTTGGATACGTCATAAATCACATATTTAGCGTCATTCTTCCCAGCGTTTTTCGCATCGGCAAAATGCAAAACGGCAATACTTGTTCTCAAGGTATCATAAGCCGCCGACTCGTCACTTACTTCATTGTCAGGAAACTCAAGCACAAGACAAGGCCATCCAAGTGAATTACGAAGGGCGTTAAGGGCTGTTTCAGCATTTTGGGGGTCAGGCACAACGCAAAAATTCACCTTAGAATCACCACGTGCTATCGCTCGATCCTCATTTGCGTACTTCTGTAGTGTCTTCTCTAAAAAAGGTAAACTCATACTTTGCTATCATTTAGAAGTGGAAGTTCAGTGATGGTGCGCCAGAGCTGACGCTGATGGAGTGAGCAAAAAGATTTTTTGATAGCAAAAGTTAGCGCAGCGAGCTGCGGTACCGAAAGCCAGGAAACAACTTTTGCTATCAAACTACTTATTATTCTGTGGTAGCTGAGATTTAGCCCATTCAAAATCTTTCATTCGGAGATTGATGTTACTCATCACCTCATAAAACGAGGTATTTTTGATGGTAGTAAGCTCACTTTGTCGGTGTTCTGCTAACCTTGTGGCTTGCTCAAGCCAGTTTGATTTTTGTGCTTTCTCACCTTGCTTTGCTTCTTGAAAAGCGTATTTGTATAGCTTTTTAAGGTGCTTTTTCCAGCCTTGATAATTAAGCAAAATAGCCGTTTTGGTGGCTTTATCCAGCTTTGTAAGCTGCTTTGCCCGCTCATCAACCAGCTTATTGTTGAAATCATGTCGCTTTCCAAACCAGCTTTTAGGTCGATATAAAATTGAAATAAATCGGTCAAGCTCCCATTCGTCATGCTTGCTGTAATAACGCTCAAGCATACTTTCAGCAAACATAAATTCTGCAAAAATTAAGTCAGTGAGGCGTTTATTGGGGCCGTGCCATTTTTGCCAACCGACTTGGATAGAAGGCAACATCCAATCTTTTGGCAAATCGTTGAATTCGCTTAGGTGATGAAAGTACCCAATCAGTACGTGCCTTTGTGCCATCGACATTCCAAAATACTCGCGCAGTGGTATTCCCAAAAGAATGACAGGTAATGCCCATGTTTTTTCGGGTTCTTGCTCGATGATATTGATGGCGCGAATCGTCGCGATGTATTGTTGGGCTGACATTTGCTCCCATGTGTCGGGGCCAGTTCTTACAACTCTTTTGCCTTTGTAGGTGTACGAAATTTCCATTATGCAATCACGATTCCACTGGTTGATGAACGCACCGGGGTAGCTTTTTCGGCTGGCAAAGGAGTGTAGCCAGTTGGCTGTAGCTTTTCTAAAAGCTCTCTTAATGCTTCCAAAGCTGCCTGACCGTCAGTTTCATATTCATAGACGACATCATTTGCGTTTTTAACCTGTGCAGCTACGAAGGTAAGCCCCATTTCAGTTCGTGCATAAGTGCCAACACGTAGTGCTTTGGCGGTTGTAAGCAGTGCTAGTGCTTTGCTCGAAGCGGCTTTCAAGCTCTTAAAAGCTGCTTTTACTGGCTCGCTATCGCTTTCGTTAGTCCCCGTGAGCAATGTGTCCATGTAGCCATTCGCAATGGGTAAGATGCGCTCATTCTGAACAGTTTTTAACAAATCAAAAAGCGAAGCAAAGGTAGAGCCGCTTCTAAAAAGGGAAACATGTTGCTCAAAATCAGAGGCGGTTTGGATAAGCAATTGATTGAAGCGCTCAACTTGTGGCGATGTAGCCCAAGCCTCAAAATAAGGATCGTTTTCCTTACTATCACATAAAAGGAGAATCAAATCTTCAAGGCTATTCATGCCCGCTTCGTAGTAAGAACGCTGAAGCTCAGCTTTGTCTTTGTCTGAAGGTCGCCACATCGAATCCGTCTTTGCGAAATAGACACCACTGTTATCAATCATAGCGCCGCCAGTGACAACGTACAACGAAACACCAAGGTTGGCAAGTGCTGCCCTGGCATAATCAATCAAGTCTTCATATGCCTCCTCTTCAGCATTAGTAATTATGTGTTTCCACATACTTCTTCCAACGGTTGAGTGGATAAATTTGCTTTCCGCTTGACGAAAAAATGGGGTAAGTGTCTGAAGGCTCAAATCAGAGCCGACCGCCACGTACTCTTGCAAATGCTGTGTGCTGAGAAATAAGTCCATTAGGTAGTCACTTGTTTTGACGCCGCTCCAGTGTCAAGGGTTGTAAGCAGCGTGGTTTGGTGTATAAAATCCAGCATGGGGTACTTTTTCGTCCAACTATTGAACTTGGCTACGAATCGAAGTGGCTCAAGTTCAATTTCACGCAGTGGCTTCATCTTCTCAAGGTAGATAAGCAATGCTTCGCGTTTGTCAGAGCCACCAGACCGGCTACCCATTTCTTTGCTCGCAAAACCTGCCAAGGTTAGGTCTATTCCGAGTGCATAGAAAAGGTTCGCAGTTGCTTCGATGCTATCGTTTACAAATTTTCCGTCGTGATTAGGGTCTTTTATGGGGTCAATCTCCCATTTTTCACTAGCCTTGCCATCCAGCGACATACCATATTCAGACACAAATGCCTTCCCCGCATTTGCATCTCCAGCCAAAATTTTGTCCAACTCCTCGAAGTAGTCCATTTTAATTTGGCGACGTTGAGAAGGGTCAGCATCTTTCCACTTTTTGCCATACGTCTTCTCCCAAAATACAGCAGGTACTTGAATATGATAGGCAACGCGCATCTGCGTTGAAAGTAGGTGCGACTTGAGTTGGGGAATCTTGGTAAGGATGTCAAGCCAACCACTTTGTCGAATTCCATCCCAAAAAGCCAGCTGGTAAAAGTTACGACCGGGTGATGGATAGCTCGCAGGGTAAATAAATTTGTAGTCATTGACTCGGTCACGTGTCCCTTCTACGATGTCGTAGGCATAAGGGTCAATCGCAGTAATTTCAGTTGTGTACTTGCTTTGTATGTTAGTGTTTGGCCAGTTGGCCGATACAAAAACAGCCTCACAAGTCCCTCGCGTGTTTTGTTTCCCCCAGCGGCAATGCATAGCCTCATTAGGGCTTATATAGGCGATTTTTTTTCGATTTTTGGTTAAAATCAGCTCTGGGAAAACATTCTGAAACCAAAACAAGTCCACTGCGGCCTCGCGCC
Organism: Runella sp. SP2; assembly: GCF_003711225.1. NCBI lineage: Bacteria > Pseudomonadati > Bacteroidota > Cytophagia > Cytophagales > Spirosomataceae > Runella > Runella sp. SP2. Next base: position 980,419 of record NZ_CP031030.1, read on the forward strand.
GATAACGCTTAAAATGGACACTGTTGATGAATTCCCAAATTTCAGGGTCAGAAACCACCTCAATTATCTCCTTTACCCCATTCTTATCAGCTTCGTAATGCTTAATTACTGGAAGAATGGTGGAGCCAGACAGCATGTTGGCGTGGAAAAACAAGCTTGGGGGAACCACCGCTACCTTCATTGCTTGTTCTACCACTCGAGCTGGGAAATTGTTGTCCTCCCCCCAAAATACAATATCACTGTATTTCCATACCTGTTCTTCCACCACTGTCATGGTGGGTTGAGCTGCGGGTGCTGTATCAATCGTAAAAACACTTTTACTTTTACCTAGCACATAGGCATTTTCTGCTACTTCAACTACCATTATGCGATTTGGATTTCATTGATTGACAAGATTAGATCGATGTGGATTCTGTAATATCTACCAGTATCCTCATCATAAAAATCACGCCAAGGGTTTCTTCTTATTTTCTTGGGTTCGTCGGATTTTGGTGGTTTGTACTGCCCCAGCAGACGAGCTTTTTGGAGGGTTACAATTTCTCCTCCAGTTCCTCTTTTTTTATCCGCAGTCACATACTTTATATTGTTACAGCGATAATCCCCAAAATCTCCCTTTGCTAAAAAAAAGCGACGAAATGCCTCTTGAACTGTAATCATAACCAAACTTACTCATCCATTTTTAGCTCAATTCGGACATTAAAAACCCTCATTTTAGCACACGATTGTACTTTTTTTTCTACAAAATGCCTGATTTTTAGGGGTTTGGTTCAATCGGCGTTTTTCTGTCAAAATGTAGCCACGATTCTCACCCCGACGCGCACTGTCCAGGAATGCAATTGCCTTTTGCAGGGGCCTGCGATATATGATGGTTACAGCGTAAATGACTCTGGAATTGTGAACCCTTGGTATTGAAGTTCTTTATGCACACCGAAGTAAAGGATGTCAGCGGAGTCGCCACCATGGGGAGCAAGGAGCTGGTCTGCTTCCTTATCTCCTTCTAAGCCTTTATCTTTTGCATAAGGGTCTTTGGCACCACGTTTTATCCTGGTGTTTTGCATTGATGTAAGCCCTTCGCTGAAGTTATCTTCATTAAATAATGGATACATCACTCTTGGGTCATCACCAACGAAACCAAAAGACCAGAGGTTAAAGCGTGTGTAGGATGAAGGTGTATGTCCAAGGTAGCGTTCGTGAACAGTCCAGCCCAGCGTCTCAAGATCATTGACAAACTCGTCCTTTGGATTCTTGTCTGCAACAGATTCAGTCTTGATGTGGGTGTGGTCAAAGTAGAAGAACAACTCCTTTTTATAGAAGTATCTGTAGTAGTCGTTAAATGCTTTGGCTAAGTCCTTGACACGTTGTGGGTTTTTCACCCATACGTTTTTTAGGAATCGAAAGCAATTACCATCAGGCTGCCCCACTGATAAGAAGTTAATGCTACCCCCAAAGTCGGGTGCAGCATGTAGTGGCATCGCTCTATTGAGGTCGGCATCCTTTTTACAGTTGTTGAGCTTACCAGTACCATAGTCCTTTTCTGATAACCCATCCACAACGCTGTAGTCGATTGCGTTGTATTTGTGTTGGGGGCCGAGCAACGAGTAAAACCCCTCCTTTACATTTTGTGGCTTATTATTAAGGATGGCCCGGTCGTATTCATAATCAGGAAGCTGCTTTTTTTGTTTTTCAAAAAAGCTTTCACGCAGTACATCAATGTTCTCTAGCGTACTGGCTTCTGAATAGTAACTAAGCTTTGCACGTAGCTGATTAAGCTCCTTTCTGTATCGAACTATTTTTCTTGCCCGCGCTGGAGCAAGTAGCTCAAGCGGGGTGTTTTTAGGATTGAGTCGGTAAAGTTCAACATTTAGTCCTTTTACCAGGGCGACCGCTTCCTTATCCATCCCCTTCTCTTTCTCAAAAAGCCAATAGCCTTCTGGGGAGTTGGGCATATCGCTACACAAACATACCGAGTGATGCAGGTAACTTCCTGCGAAGTATCGCTCATTACCACGGTTGGTAGGTACCAACTCATCATCATAGCGCTGCTTGTTAAGAAATCTTGCTTCATCACCGACTATCCAATCAATGCTTAAACCATTGGAACTGCCCGGTCGATCCTGGCTTACTAGCCGCATTAAGGCGACTTGGTTTTTGTTAGAGCGAACAAAAACCGCGTGTTCTGGCGTTTCTGGCGTAAAATAGGGGAGTTCTAATCCCCATTTTTTATCAGGGAACTTCCTTACCCAAAAGTCAACATCGCGGTGCATACCAAGGTCCTGCCAGTGTTTTAAGATAGGAGGGAGGGTTCTATCTAATATTTGCAGGTAAGTTTTCGCAACATTTACTCCAGCTGAACGAGGCATTTGTTGTACACACGTGAGCGTTCTCACTGATAGCCTGCCTTCTGATTTTCCTGTTGCTCGCCCCCAGAGATTCGTTTCCTCGTTGGCATCAATCAACATTCCTGCGAGTTGTGGCCTATTATAGTGTACTCTTTTGGAAAAGTCAGGTGGTGGAACTTGGCTGAATTGCATAAGGATTATCCATTATTTCATCAAAATCTACATCGACAATTTCTGCCTCTTTTCTTTTCTTCTCCTTGAATATCCTCAGTTTGTGTTCGAGGTTCTCAATTGGGTCGAATCCAAGAAGCGTAGGGTCGAAAACAGGAAAAATATGTACGATGACGGGAGAAGGGATGACGTTCTCAGGCTCCATAAACCCAAGCACGTCGGCGAGTAGCTTGTCTGCTTTGTTGGCTTCACCTGCTGCTTTGAGGTCAATTTCAGCAAGGTCGTCCATTTTTTTCTGACGGCGCTTGAGTCGCTCCACCATCGCTGCTTTCTCTGCCTCCTTATTTACTTTCTCCATCGATGCAAAAAATCGCATCGTGTTTTGTACATCGATGTAGGCTTGTTTCTCGCTTATCCCAAATTGCGTAATAAGTACGCTAACTAGCTCCCTGTTGCTAGATGGCTGGTAGGTGAGGTACCATTCCCTGCACCATCGCCACCGCTCCAGTTGCTCAAATTGCTTTTCAGATAGGTTTGAATTCGAGTTTGTGTAGTACCTATATATAGCATCGAAGTCGTCCTCGAAGCGCTCGGCAAGGCTTTTAGGTGCTTTTTTAACTTTTGCGACGGCATCTTTTTTCATCTTTCCAAATAGCCTTTAATTTCATCTGTCTTTTCAAGCGATTGAAGCTCAAGTAGATATTCATCCAATTTTGACTTAGTTTTCGCGATGTCATCGGCCAAAATCTGCCCCTTCAGCTTTTTCTGAAGTTTGGTGATGTAGCTTCTTACATTCAGATAGCGTCGTACTGGGTTGTCCGTCTCAATTTCAATTGGTCTATAGACAAGCCCTTGGGCTTCAAAAAGAGCCAATTTCCCAAACAGGTCGTCGAGTTCTTCAGAAATACCAAGGATTTCAAAAGCGTGGCCACGACGTTCTTCGACCGTTGGCAATACGTGAAGTTGTGCTTTGAGTTGAGTTCGTTTGTTGAGCAACTCTTTGGTCATGCGTCTCCAGTCCTTTACTTCTTCGGGTTCGTTGCTGTTGGCTACTTGGTGTTCTTCTAAGAGAATTTGTTCAGCAGCCTCGATTTCTTCTCGAAGCTTCTCTTGATTATAAGAAGTGCTCCCAACCAAAAACACATAATACAATCCCGTATCACCGTACAAATCACGATAGAGCTTAATACCCTGTGAATAGTCCAGAACATTTGTCCAGGACTGAATTTTGCTGAGCAAATTTTGCCGTTTTTCATGGGACAGGCCGCGCATAAATAATTTGTTTTGTACAACGTTTTATGGAATATGTTACATAAAAAAAGTCGGCCATTGACCGACTTTTTCGCACACTTCTAACCCACCTTTATTCAGCCGTCACGAACGGACAGCCATTTTCGTACAACCATTGAAGGTCATCTTGGCTTGCTTGTGCCAAATCAAACTTGAGCCCTCCATGAGAGATGGGGATTCGCCCATCTTTCAGCGGTTTCAGCCCCTTTACTTTGAGCTGCTTGGAGGTCGTTGGTTCGGAGTTCTGAATTTCGACCTCATTTGAAGGCCTTTCGATTTTTGCCATTGAAGTTAATTGTTAAGGCCACAAGCTCTAGGCGCTTGGAGCGGTTTGTACAGTCCCCGAGTACAGCACCAAAAACTTCTGAGTCGCCTTGACCTCAAAGTTGTACATAGCAGCATCGCCTTCAGGAGTACCTCCAGCCTTGGTGGCAGTCATGGTTGCTTTGTGCTTAAAGCTGCCAATGATTTCGTACTGACCCTCTGGCAATGAATTGGGTTTGGTCAAAAACACATAAGGTGTGTTGCCATCACCAATATTGTAGAGCGCGTGGCCATCTGGGTTGTTGGCGCTAAGTGCAAATGCCAACTTTGCCGCTTTCATCCCACTGGTGCCAGCCGGCTCATAGTTGGAATTGACACTGTTTGATTTTGCCTGTATCTCACGCCAAAACTTTCCAGCCTTGAAAACAGGTACTGTCGTGATTTTAAATTTGTCACGCAGTACTGTTTGCGAGGTAGGAGGTAATGGAATGCTCACAAAATCAGAAAGCAACGCATAATACAGCACGTCCTCGTTACCGCCGCCGTTGGGGTTACAAGGGTCGTTTGTTTCTTCGACATCAATTACATCGCACATTTCAGAAAAAATTAAAATAGTGTAAAAAAAGGTAGCTTACGCCTCACGCTTAACAAGGAAGCCTACTTTCTTGTCAATGAGCTTTGCCACGAGCTTGGCATCTTTCAAATCCTCGATGGTATAGTCAGTACCTTCAAAGTTGAATTTTTGAGCAGTCACCTCATAAGTTGCTCCCTTATGGGTAACAGTCGGAGTTTGGGCGCTGGTCAACCCATCCATTTTCTTTGCTTCCAGCTGTTTGCCCATGTCCTCAATAATTGCTAACAAGTCCTTTTCGCGTGGCGTAAGGTCATCTGAAGTAGCTGGACCTGGGTTTTGTTTTTCGTTTGCCATGTGTAGAAAGAGTTTGAGGGGCAACTCGCCTACATCGCAAGCTGCCCCTTCTGGATAAGATTATTCTTGGTCGTTACAAAACACAATGTCAGGAATCACAAACCCGACACCCATCCACCAGTCGGTGAGAAGCTTCACAATGCGGTCAACCCCCTGAATATCGAATCGACCCATGTTATTGGTTTTCTTCATCAGAAGAATCGCATTTTCTTTTGGCGTACAGAAGATTCTGTTGCAGGCGCTACCATTGGCTTTCAAGTTCATCGACGGAATCCCCTCAATAGTCAAGTTTGTGAACTTGATTTTGGTTACGCCGTTAGCATTGTCAGCCGTTACGGTATCTTTTCCGTACTTCTCGTTGTAGCCATACATGTACTTCAACACAAGGTCTTCGCTCATGTACACCGTCATCGGGATGTTACGGTACTCTTTGCGAATACCAGCGTGGAAAGCTCGCATGTAGTCCACGAAGTCTTTGTCTGCGGCTGGAATCGCCCCCAAAGCCGTTGGTGATGTGCGTCCCGCAGTAATGTGATCCTTCACAATCTTCTGGATACCATCCATCGATGTGCCTTGAGCCCCTGGAGTATTAGTCGTTGGTGCAGTATATACACCAGCGCCAATTTCATACAGCTCAATTTCCTCTTGAATTTTGGGTAAAACCAGTACTTCCACCCACCACCGGATAAACGGCCACTCGCTCCGTTTTACGTTCTCAGAGGATAAGAAGCCAAGCCATGTTGCCTCCAAGTCATCTGGCGACTCTGACAAGTCAGCCTTCATGTGAAACTGTCTGATTTCAACAGGCTTGAAAGCACTTGTGCCAGTCGGAGTAAAAGCCTTTTGAAAAGGCTGCACAATACGTGAATGTGAAGCTTCAGAGGCACGCCAAATGGTGTCATCTGTGTACACAGTCGTAAAGGCTTTGGGGGTTACCAAACTCCGTCGCAATTTCTGACGAATACTCGTCAAATTTTGCCCCTGGCTGAGATAGTAAGCCCCAAACTCAGTTACAATGTCTGTAATGTTCATTTAGTAAGCTGTTAATAGGTAAAACAAATATTAAGCTCCAAAAAGAGCGTCCGCCGCCTTGTTATGAGGAAGCTCATCCAGGATTTGCTGCGGTGTTTTTTTGCCAGAATCCCCTTCAGCTTTTTGCTCTGAAGCTTTCGGCGTCGGCTTTTCTCCTGGTTGTTGACCAAGGCGTGTTACTTCAGCTTGCGCATCGTCACGCTCTTTGGTGAGCGTTGTCACCTGAGCTTGCGCGTCATCGCGCTCCTTGGTCAAAGTCGTTACTTGGGCTTGAGCCGCGTCGCGCTCTTTGGTAAGCGTTGTTACTTGAGCCTGCGCGTCGTCACGCTCTTTGGTGACAGAAGCTAGAGTTGCCTCTTCCGAAGCACCCTCTTGTGAGCCATGTTTTGACAACAGTGACTTCAATTCACTAATCAGAGACATAGATGTTGATTTACGTTTGGAAGTTTGAAAGCGGTCGGAGACTTCAGCCAGCACGTCGGCCAAAGTAGAAGTGCCATCTATCAGACCCACCTTTTTGGCTTCATCGGTCATGTAGATAGCACCCTTGAAAGGGTCACCAGCTTTTGGATTTAGTTTCCCAGCTCTGGCGGCCTTGATGTCGTTAATGAAGATTTGGTTCGACTGAGTCAGCTCAGCCTTGAGAAGCGTATCGTCCTTTTTGTCGAATAGGTTTCGCACATCAAGGTTCTTCTCGGTACTTTGGGCGGCATATACTTCGTAGATAGGGAGGCCAATTTTCTCGAAATACTTATTGAAGTCAGCCAGTACCGCGTAGGTGCCAATGCTACCGACGATGTCATTGGGCTGTGTAGTGTATATCGCATCACTACCAGCAATGTAGTAATAGCCCGCGCTTGCGGCCAAGTTGTCAACCAGCGATATCACAGGCTTGGCGGGGTTGCTCACCGCCTGAAACACCTCTCTGGTACCGTATGCCATCCCTCCTGGGCTATCAATCAGGATCACACTGCCCACAAAACGCGTATCGCCGTAGATAGAGTTGAGCAACCCAACATACTCTTTTGAGCCTGTAGAATACCAGCTAGAGTACTTGCTTATCGGTCCTCGTATGGCAATCACTGCTACCGAGCCGTTGGGGGCATTTTTTAGGTCAGTTGTCGTCCCGCTTTGAAAATGTACTGCTGCGGCCTCAATAATCTTTGGAGGTCGCTCACTTTTTTCGTTGGCGGCATTCATAAGCCGCACCATTTCAGTAGAGTTAGCCAGCGCCCATTGCTGGTCTATCCACCATTGCCCACTCGTGAGCGCCAATACGGTCTGTTGCAGTTCATTCATAATGCAACATTATCCGTACTTTCTCCTAACTAATAGGACTTTATCGCTCTACCAACGGTGGTCAAACAGCGCAGGGCGTGAGAATACCCCCGCAAATTCAATCTGAAAACCACGACGTTGGAGTGGTGTCGTAATCTCGTATTTCCGACTCGAAAGCCGCAGTTTTTGGCTGATATTGCCCACCAGCCGCCATCGGTCATCCATGTCACGTGCCCTCGCCACCCAATATTGCAGCTTCATCAGCTCCAGTTGCTCCAATACCGTTTTGGTATCTTTCGGATAAAACCCACCTAGCCGTATTTCGTAGCTTGTCCCTTGTGTGCTATCGTTGTCGATTTCCGAATAAAACGAAGTATTGTCATCAAACTCAATCCGAATCCACTTCCAGCCCGATTTCAGCGTCAAAGGCCCCACAAAGCCTAGTCCGCTCGGTATCGCCATCGTTTGGATGGCCACCGCTGGCACCACCTCAATATACTGTAGCCCACCCTCACCATTTTCGCAAGGGTCGTACGTAAGCAATAAGTCTTCAAACATTATTTGAGAAGTTTCGCTGGTAAAAATTTGATGTAAGTATCCACGTTTGTGCCATACTTTCGTCGGATGCGATAATACATCTTGCGGGTTCGCTCGTCAGGAAACTCCTTCTCGTAGATGTCGTATCTATCCCGAAACTCATCAATACACTGTTGTATATCAGAGCCGCCAGTGATGAAGTGGTGGTACAGAATGTACACCATCAGCTCGGCATACATCATTTTTAGTAGCATCCGGTTAATGTGGAAGCACTGCTCAATCGGCACGTCGCTGCCCTGCCTGAAAGCCACCCAGCTCCCGAGCAAACATTTGAACGGTTCAGTTAGGTGCTCATACTTTTTTTTACGTGGAGTTTTTTCACTTTTAAACGAAGTTTTCTTGACTCCAAGATTCACAATACTCCCCAAGAGAGAGTTGTAATCGATTTCCAGCGGTTCGCTAAAATGCTCACGTAGGTACTTTGCCGTAGCAGGTTCAAGGTAGATGTAGGTGGCCACTTTAGGCCAAGATTTTGTGGACTGAGTCATAAAAAGTAAGTATCTTTGGAGAGCCAATTCCAAGAGACTTACCCTACTGAAGCCCGCCGCCAAGCGGGCATTTTTTTTGTAAAAAAAACACTTTTTTTTGATAAAATACTTGTTACATAACGTAACAAAATGTACCTTTACATCATCAAACAAATCAATAACACATGGACATAAAAAAACAAATTGAATTGGCTATCGCGAGGCTCGAACGCGAAAACGCCCAACTTGCCAAAGTCTTAAACTCCTTTTCAGAGAATTATACCGAAGAGCAAATCAATCAAGTTCTTGATGAAATTCTGAAAAACAAAGAACTAATCGAAAAACTAAAAAGGGGGCTATAGCCCCCACCCACTTCTATGAATATCGAAGCACAAAACCAACTAGCCGCCGCCTTGGCAGCCTCTCGTGAGGCTCGCCAAAGTGCGATTGCCCTCCTCATGTCTGAAGGAGAAACCATTGAACTCTCAGACTGGGTAACTATAAAAGAGTACGCCAAACGTTTCAATTTGGAGAGTACAAACGTGGTCTCTAACTGGATTAAGCGGGGCATTATTCCTGCCGAAAATGTTAGGGAAATTCCTGAGCTAAATAATATAAAACTCATCAAGGCCGTGCCTTACATGGAGCCTGCCTAGTAGTTATTTAAAAGATTTGTTTGATAATCCCGAAACCCCGTTGGTCTTACCGACGGGGTTTTTTATTGTGGTTGCAACTCAGGCGTGTTAGAAGCGAATGGTTGCCGTAAAGATAAAGCGTGGGTTCGTAGTGCTTCTTCATAAATTCGCTCAAGATATTCTTGGTGCATAGTAGCAGGAATGTGCTTTATGAGCAATGTATCGTTTGCTAAAATAAACTCCTTGAGCTGTTCCACATTCATTTTCATAAGCCTTGACAGCTCCTTTTTTGTAAGTTTCTTCTTTTCCATACCACTACAGTTTTATTTAAAAATGTAAATCAAATACGCTGCCAATACCCAGCCTTTTCCAAGTCAGCCACAAAATTTTCGTAGCTGTCGGTTCGTACCTCCCACTCAAGGCCATTGTATTCTCTTACCCGTTCGGCGGTTTCTTTTAGGTATTCCTCCAAAGTCTGTTCAGCTCCAAAGCGGCTACCATCGCGTAGCGCTTCGAGAAGCAACTGAAGGGAGGTGCCTGTTATCACCTCCCCGTTTCTGTCTTTATATTTTATCATGCGGCCAGTTGGTTTTGTCTAGTTACCAAATAGTTATATACTTCTGCCTGATTAAATTTCTTTAGGGTTTCAAAGGTAGTGGTTTCCACTCGCTTAGTTTTTGAGTACTCTACCAAATTGTGTAAGAAAATCACCCAGTTCGAAATCTTCTTAAATTCAACCGTTCCCGAGTGCTGCCGAAACTCAATCGTGCGATGGCGTTCGTAAGCCTGCATATTTACTTTGAAATATCGGCTACCAAATCCGCTCGCTATTTTTGAAATGCTATCCGCATTTTCAATTTTCGTTTCATGTCCTCTTAGTGTCCGTGTATAGCTGTTATTGTTTCCGCGTCGGCTATGTGGCATAAAACTATCAATCGCTTCTTCAAGCTTTGCGTAGTTCAACAAAAGGTTTTTCGTTTGTTGAAGTCCCATTTGGGTAGCATCAAAATGAATATGTAAACCGCAGGTTTTATTGATTTTTACGTTCAAAGTTTCAAGTACCTCGCATACTTTTTCAAGTTCGTTCAGCCCGCTCATTCCTTCTAAAATAGGGCTTACCAATTCAAAAGTATTAACCCCCGTCAGGCTTCCGTCCGTTACCAGCTTCCAGTGTCGGCGGGTGCTATGGTTATACCGTTCAGTTTCGGCGTATATTCCCGCGCTTCGTAGTGCGTTTTCAACTCGCTGCATTTCAACCCCGTAAGCCTCAATCTCCACTCCAAATTTACGATTGAAAGCTATAAACCGAAACTCTCTCCCGTTTACGTTTTCAGGCCAGTATTTTGCAAACACGTTTTGAACAAATCCGTAGTTCCCGCCAGTCAAATCAGCCACTTGGCGGCGTGTAAGACCTAGCTCAAGCAGGCGTCTAATCTTCTCCGTTTTTGTAAAATTTGCGCTTAAAATTTCTTGCGTATTCATCTGATTATCTGTGCGTTATGTTCGTTTTTGATAGGACAAAACACGCACTTTCCTTCCCGACAAGCAAGTTTATTCGCTAGTTTTTTTAACAAAAATATTAACATATATTAATGTAATATAAATATATGTTAATATTTTTGAAGCTGATTTACACTTGGCAGAGTGCAAATAAAAACCCCATTAGCTGGCAGGCCAATGGGGCAAAAACGTAACCATAAATCCTAAATTACAATTACGATGCAAGTTAACCAGCAACATCTATTTTTGCCCTATTTAAGGGGAAAAACTACCGCCATGCTCGATGATAACTCATATTCCGAAACCTACATCCGTCGGCATTTAAGGCTTCATTCACTCTTAGCAGAGTTTTGCCCCAACGACCCGCTTGATTTATCGCAAATCAACAACGACTTCATGGCCTCCTTTGAGAGTTTTTTAATGGAAAAATACCGTAACAGCAGCGTCGCCACACATTTACGGTTATTCAAAACAGTCCTAAAGTCACTGTGCGACGAAGTGCAGCTTCCTTGTCCAGTCACTCTCCAACTAAGCGCCCACACGGCTGTCAAGCATTACACTACCTATGCCGATATTATTGCCCTTTTGAGCCTGAAGCTCTCATGGTCACAAGAACATGTTCGAGATAAATACGTAATTCAATGTTATACAGGTCTCGACTTCCATCTTCTCAATCAAATCCTTACCAATCCTCACAGGTATCATATCAAAAAGGATAACAAAGACTTCTTTTTTTACAATCTAAAATTCATCCCATTACCACCTACTGTGGTAGCTATCTTAGACCGACGCAGTTGGCAATTTCGGCCATCCTCACTACAGTATTACAACCGTATCATCAAAGAGATTGCAAGTCAGGCAGGGCTACAGGGGCCTTTCAGTAGCCGCTCTGCTATTTACTCCTTTGCTGCCAATGCCCTAAACTATGGATAGTATATGCTACATTTGTGCAGTAAATACTAACTTTATGAGCGAACAATCCACCGAAAAAAAGTACCGGATACTTAAAGCAAAGCTCGACGTAAACGATGACTATTTTGCAAAACTCCTAAAATTCAAAAGCACAGCATCATTCCGAAGTAGCACTGCACGTGACCGTTTTGTGGAAGCCATTGTCAATTTTTATGAGCACGTCAAAGAGCCATTGGAATAATTTTGCTATCGTTTTTCAAATAAAGTCTATCACTGGAAGCGCGGCTCTGGCGCTGATGGCGTAGTCATAAAGTTTTTTTGATAGCAAAAGTTGGCGCAGCGAGCTGCGGTACTGAAAGCCAGGAAACAACTTTTGCTATCAAAATACTTCTGATGTTTTTCTGAATAAATGTACAATTACACTTCTTTTTTTATAGTTCTATCGTGTGATTATCAGGTGTTTGGCTAGATAGATGTACAAAAAAATGTAGATTTACAAATCGTTTTTTTAGCCGATTCTGTGACTCAGCTTCCTGCTCAATTGCTAGGGCCGTCACAGGTAATTTTTCAAAGTAAGGTAAAAAGGTATTAAAGTTTATGCTATTTTCTGTCGGCGAATCTCATGGATCACTCGACGCTCATCCTCTCTTACGTAAGAGTCTAAGCTCCTATCACTTTTTAGACCTAACACAACTTTTACCGCTTCTCGGCTCCAGCTGAGTTCGTTTAGAAGCCAATCGGCCAAGGTCTTGCGTCCTGCTTTTACGCTTAGTTCTGGATGAATGGGTCGCAGATTAAGGCGCTGACGTTCATCAATGGTCATTGCCTGAATCACTAGATTCAATTCAGTGGCCATCAACTTCAAGTAGTCATTCATTTTCTGGTTAGAAATGATTGGCAGTTTATTCCAATCTCCATACTTGGCGATGATTTCTGCTACGTCGGGCCATGCACTGGAGGGAACTTTTGCGAGTTCGTTGGTCTTAACTCGGTTCCAGTTGATAAAATCTACCCCAGCAACGGTACGAATTGTACTCTTGCCAACAGCAGCCATTTGCTTGAGGTCTTTATAGTGGAATCCTGTGCGACAATAAATACTGAACACGTCTGCCACTTTTTGAAGTTTTTCAGTCGAAAATTTGTGCCTGCGCAACAATTCAAACTGTTCAACATCCAAGTAAATGTGTGGTTTGACCTTCTCATGCTTAATTTTATAGCCCTCAAGTGGGTTTTGGGTAATGTACTTTTCAACTTTTGCCCAGTTCAGCATTTGCTTAACGACCGATTGGTGTTTTCGGATGGTAGCCTCGGCAAAATCCTCTCGTAGAAGGTACTTTTGGTATTGCTTGAGCATATCAACGTCAAAGCTTTCCGCATTTTCAGTTAGTTTTTTCTTGGCGATAAGAAATTTTACAACAGTATCGCCAATGTCCTCATATCGGTCCACTGTTTGCTTCTTTGGGCGGCCTTCGTCACGAAGCTCCTTTATCCACTTATTATACAGGTCAGGCAAAGTGTATTCCTGAATACCCACTTTATACATTTCTTTCAGATGGGCAGGGGTAAAAGGTTTCTTTCGGAGTACCAAAAGGGCATAAAGCTCCATGAGGTCGCTTTCGATTTGGCCAATTCGGGCATTTTTGCTCACGTAATCTTTGTCAGTTGATTTAAACCGTTGACGTTCTTTGTCAAAGTCATCCCAGCGGCCCGAGATTGAAGTACTATACAACTCAGCCCTAACGCCATTGATTGTAATACGGTGGTAGATGGTGCAGGTGTGCGTTTTTCGCTCCTTTTTAGATTGATGCCTGAAGAACAGGATTTCCATTCTTTTTTTTCATAATTTATTAAGTAGTTTAAAATTGGGGGGGCAAACCAACGCCAAACGACTTAAACGACATAACTTTTAGGGATACAAATAATTGCCCATTTAGTAAACGGTAACGCCAACCGATAGCCCGTGAGGAAAAGGCGATAGCCCGCGCGATAACCCGCGAACGCAACTTTTGAAAAATGAGGGGCTAAACGTCTGAAAATGAAGCAAAAAAACCTGCCTTTTAGGGGCAGGTTGTCAAATAGAAGGTCTTCAAGTGATCCCGCTGGGACTCGAACAAAAACAGTTAATTTCCTCTTGTTGACTGTGTTAAGTACGTAACTTAACAAGTGTGCCACCGACTTTTCACCCTCGAACCCAAAAAAATTAGGCACTCGTGCCTAATGCTTCAACGCGAAAGTACTTCCCTGTTGAAGGATGTTCGATAATTACTAAGCCAGTCTCTTCAGTAACACACTCAGGCTTTCCCAGTAGATCCATTAAACGATCTATCTGTTTGTCTTTTTGTGCTATTTGCTGATCTTTTACCTCAATTTGACGGTTTAGCCTCTCGAAATTGCTTTCGAGCTTTTGTAAATATTCTTGTAGGTACTCGCCAGAACGTACTACATTTTCAGACGACCTAAAAATTGTACCTTCTCCCATAAGTAACCAGTCTCTACTTACCTGCGGGTAAACTTGAAAAATTGTTTCAAGTAGTTCGTATCCAGGCTTACTCTTTCCATCCACAATATTTGAAATTGTAGTAGAGTTTTTTGCGATTGAAAGCGCAAAAGAATGATTTGATTTGCCAAGTTCTTTAATTAAGACCTTGAAACGCTCTGCAATGTTATTCTCCATTGTTTCTAGTTTTGCGTTACTGTTTATATGAAAAAGCTGGTGTGTAGTGGCAATTTTACTAATATAATGCACTTGTTTTTGTTATAAAAATCTAAAAATTTACAATAGCTAATTGTTTGAATATCAAATAGTTAAAAAATTATTTCTATTTTAATAAAAATTAATTCTTATTAAAATATGAATTATTGCGATAATAATATTAATATTGTATCGCAATACAACAGCAAATCAACAGCTTTTCAGCAATTTTTTATACTAATGGCTGAAAAAAATTATTAAGCGGTAAAAATGACTCTAGAAGAATTAAGGGCCAAGTACCACGAAAAGGTAATCCCTAGACAAGCTCGTAGTGAGATTAGAGGCGATTTTATGAAGGAGTTCGGTTATGTGCATAACCAACAGTTTGCTATGAAACTTAAAGTCGGTTCGTTGTTGATACCTACGCCAAAAGAATTTGATTGGTTATGTAGCAAAATTGAAAAGTACTACAATTACTATTTGCCTAATACTAAGCAACTTGAGCTACCACATGAAAAAGTGGCTTGAGTTGGCAGAGTGCGGGCTAGTATTGCTCGAAATAATTTTGAGTTTTTGGATCATTCTTAACATACGCAAAAAGTAATATGGAAAATGTAAACAACATTCCTGATCAAAAGGAAGTACCATCAAACATCAAAAAATCAGAACAAGCTAAACTTGTAGCTGTCAGCTATCTCCTGGAAGAGTTGAGACAGATGGCCCTAAAAAAAGCAGACATCGAAAAGTTTTATTTAACCCTTGGATATGCAGAAGGGACAGTACAAAGAATGTTGCAATCATCTGAAGGGGATGAGTTTGATTGGCTAGGAAATGTGACCGAGCGCGTAGAAAAGTTTAAGAAAGTAGAAACGTCTGGAAGAATGCCTATGAGTGATTTGCTCGATTCATTGAGCACGAGTTCCATTAGCCCCCGAAAAGGATTTTTGTAATGGCAAACGTATTGCTATCGAACGATAAGAGCCTACGCCTCAAAGAGGCAAACGAGGCAATGGCTCGGCTCATGTCAGATGAGAACATAGCTAATGGCTATGTTGGGCGTTGTTGCATGAATGACGTAGCTCGACACGTAGATGCTGCAGGTACAACGCTTGGCTATTTTTTGAAGTCTTACTTTGCGGCTTCCAGTGCTCCAGTGGCAGAAATTGAACTGGTGAAGAGTGAAAAAACAGGCGAGTTTCGATGTACGTGTAACCGAACCTTTCAGAGCTCACATGCTCTAAGAGGTCATAAAAGAACGTGTAAACTATGAGACATTGGTTTAAGTCAGAGATTCACCCCAACTGCCAGGTGTATGTGGAGCTGGAGCAAAAGCTCCAAGCTGATGGGTTTCCAAAGTTAGAACCTAGACTGTTGGGTTTCGTTCAGGCTACTCGTTCGGTAGAGGCGGCTTATGTGTTTGAGCCTGAGCAAACACCCGTGTCGGTTAGCGAAAACTCTACAGTGTGGCAGGCTAAAATGGCGATTCAATCAAAAATCAAATCGATAGAAGATGCAAAACACTAACGCCTGGGCACAGTCCATAGTGGACAAACTAAGCCGATCGCTCCGTAAAATTCAGAAGCTGGAGGCAAAAATAACACGATACGACCGCGCCCCTGAGTGGCGACGTATATTGATGGGAGGTATGATTTTTCGCTCACTCCTCGAAGTGAGGCTGATGATTGCTGAAGATGCTTATTTTAACCTGACGCTATCGGTTAGGGAAGAACGTGACACCGTAAACACCAAGCAAAATGCCTAGCTGGAGCCTAGTCAAAATCAAATATACCCAGGAACAAGAGAACGGTTCCTTGAAGACAATCAATGAAACTTGTCTTGTTGATTCTGTTAGCTTTACAGATGCCGAAGCTAGGGCATTTAAGGTGCTAAGTGAAGTGTTGCAAGAATTTCAAGTTGTAAGCATCGCCAAAATGAAGCTCTCTGACGTGTTTCATTTTGAGGATGAAGCTGGAGAGAAGTGGTACAAAGTGAAGATGTTCTACGTGTCGATTGACGACAGCAGGGGAGCGCCGAAAGAAAAGAAAATTATCAGCTACATGCTTGTCAATGCCGACAGCGCCAAACAGGCCATTGAGCGCATTGAAAAAAGCCTAGCCACAATGCTGATTCCCTACGAAATTACAGATGTTATTCTCACTCCGATTTTAGAGGTGTATCCCTACGTGAGTGAGGAACAAGAAGAATAGAGTTTTTCATAAAGTTGAGTAAATCTGGATTGCCTGGGGGCGATGCCCCCGGGCCAATTTCTCAACGAACAAGACGCACAAAGCGAGAGTAGAGAGTAGCCCAACGCGGGGTAGAGCAGTGGTAGCTCGCAGGGCTCATAACCCTGAGGTCGCTGGTTCGAGTCCAGCCCCCGCTACAAACTAAAGTCGTGGTGTACAGGTATTGTATCAATCTCAGGAGATACAAGGGGTTCAATACCCCCACCATGACCAACGAGGACGCCAGTCAAGTTCGTGGCCTCAGGGGGAGTAATGCCCCCCTGTAGGTCGCATGGATAAACTTTGTCTAAAAATGAATCTAACGCAACAAATCAACTACGACCAGGCCATCAGACGATGGTGCGCGAGGGTTGAAGAGTACAACGAGAATTGTGAAACATTCGTCTCAAAGCGAACGTCTTTGACGGTTGATGGTGAGGTGGTTACGAAAGAATTCGTAATGAAAAAGGGCACTCTGAAAGGCTCTGTCAAGTCAACAGGAATGCACTTAATCGCACTCTATTCGCAAGCTTGGGCAAAAGCCAATGCCGCAGTGCATGGCATGGCTAGGCCCGTCGACGTGTACGTGGCGACCAATCGCGTGGAGTTAGGTGCGCGCTTGAGTCGATCGGGTAGAAGCTGCTATGACCACATCAGGAAGCTTATTTCGGTCGGATTAATTGAAAATTATTCGTTTTGTGGCCGCCAGCACAGTTTCAAAATATGGATTTCTCCAAAAATTCTGTTTGGCGAAGCGGAAACCACGCCTGCTGTAGCAGCCCAAAAAATGCCTTCTTTCGCGCCAGTACGGCAAAAAATGCCGCCTATTTATAACCCACTGAAACAATATACAACTACAATAAGTGCGGACAAATGTGGACAAACACAGATACATGACCACGGAAACAACAAGGATCCGCACAGTCATGGGCAAAATGGCCAAGAAACCGCTTCTTATAAGCCTGTAGCCACGGAAACAAGACAGGGGGGGCGCGCGGCCGCCGAATACGCCGAGCTGGAAAAGATGTGGATAAGCTTGCCGAACTACCTCAGAAGCCTAACCACGGGCTTTTGGAAGGTAGCTAAAACGCAACTCTACCCACGATGCCAGTTTACGGAAGAAGACCAACGGCAGGCGATTTTGGAAATTTACGAAGGTGTGTTTGGAAAGTTTGCGGTGGCACAGAGCGACGTAGCCTGGGCAGATTACTACAATGAGCTGATGGACAGAATGCAGCTTGCAAAACGGTGGTTTGATAAACACCCCGATCGATCGCCAGATATGCCCTACCGATGCAAGAAAAAGTTAGGCTATTTTGACCCGAAAAACAATTTTGGCTTTGCGCGAACAGCCGAATGGTTTGCCAAGGATTCGTTAAGAAAGCGTGAAAATAGGGTTGAATTTCTACTAAACAGCGCCCGAATTGATTTTGAACGATGGGCATCGGGTAAGCCCCGTGCCTCACACATTGGTAAGGACGAACTACAGCTTTTTGTCTATTACCAAAATTGGGCGAGAACCTACGGAAAAGAGGTTGAAGCGAAGTTTAGCGCTCAGTATTTAGAGCAAAAGGCACGCAATTTTGAGCCGAAAAAGATACACCGCCTCTCCATCAGAGCGCAGAAGAAGCAACAAAAAGACCAAAATCCGACGCAAGTGGTCTATGTGGAATCATGGATGTCGGAATTTGGGGAAGGATTTTATTCATATTAACTACTCACAATTATGGGACAATTATCAGAACAAAAACGTAGTGCGCAGCACTACCACGCTACCAGAGCTGTAGCCGTAAGATTCACCAACATGAAGCCATGGGAGGCAGCGAAAAAAATGTACGATAATCAATATCTGTACAAGCTTCGTGGAAAGAAAGGCTACCCGCCGAGCTACTGGGAGAGCCATTGGAAGCAACAAATTAAAGAATGGGGGCCGCTGGTGCTTGAAGCCTCTATTCATGATGTAACCCATAATACCGATTTGACAAGCCAAAATCGGATAGCGCAATTGGTAACAAATGGCCACTTTTTATTTTAAAAATTTGTGAAATGAGTAAAAAATTTTGGAAAACAATGTCAGTTCATCATCGTATTTGGTACAAGGAAATTTTTAAAAACTTGTATGGTGATTCCTTTTATGGATACAGATTTTGGTTCTTTATTGCAAACACACATACATCAGTAAGAGATTGGTATTTTGAATTTGGCGAATCATTGCCTAAAAATTTACCAATAAAACTCCTTGTTTATGGTTAAATAAATCTTTACAAGTCATTATGAATAAAATTATTTTTCACGAAAACTGCCGTCAGCACGAAGCCGTTGCAAAGGCAAAACGAATGCTTAACAAAATTAAAAAGCAATATTAGGAGTTTTATTGTAACATAAAACTTACTGGTATCAATGATATTGATAGGGGAGAAGTAAAACTTTGTTTTGAACTCTACTTAACAAAACTGAAAGACCATATTGAAAAACAGCTTTTGAGAAATCAAAAACTTGTCAAGGGTGATTGGAATGCAGAATATGAAGAGGGTTATGATATACTGACTTTCCAAAATAAATCACAGTTGATTGAAGCTATTTATGAAGTGTATAGCTTCATTTGGGATAACTACCCTGATATTGAGTTTCAAAGATCCGATGTTTTTATTTTTAAGGAAACAACTTCAGAAGGAAAATATAAAGAAGCCAAGAATTACTTCCAATCTAACCCTGTGAATGGTTTTAACCAAGAACTTTTTGTCGTACTTAACAATGGAGCCTCAAAAATGGTGCATGGAATTACGTTTTCGCACTATCATTTTTCTGATGCTACGGGTGTCTATGTGAAGTTCCAATAACCTGATTCCTAATAAAAAATGATAGCAAACCTTCGATGCAATTTATTAAAAACATGACACAACAAGAATTTGAAGAGCTCTTTGAGCTTGAGACCGTGATACGCCAGTACAAGCATGAAAGTGAGTTGCTTGACTATAAATTTCTCAATAAGAAACGAGAGATAATATTGGTAATTAATTTGGAGCTAAAAAGAAATCCACTGTTAGACCTTGATTCATCAGTTGAAGACCCACTTCCCGAGGAAAGCAAGTATGAAATTTGGGGAGCTGGCGACCATGAGGCTAGTGAAGAATACAGCACCAATGCCCGCATTATGCGGGCAGGAGTTGAAGCAATGCTCAAAGAGATGAATGATGTTATTATCGAACTGGAAAGTGAAAGGAATAAAAAACTAAATAACTAATGGTTAAAACAATTTTTACAGGTCATACTTTAGACCTAAAAAGCATCTTGGCCATCGGGCCCGTGATGCAAAAAACAGACGCTTTACTTAAGACTTTGTATTTCGAAATCACATTAAAAGGCGGATCAGTGATTTGGCATGGATTCTATTTTGCCGAAACTGGGTATGCTTTTAATGAAAAGCAGTGGAATGAAAATATTGATAGCTCAAAAGAGCAACGAAGAAAATTGGTGGAGGAGTGGATAGCAGCAAATAAAGGTTTCAGTTTTAAAATTATTTGATTATGAGCAAGATAAGCGCGTTTGAAATATTGAGCAAGATGTCTGACGCTAATATGGCCATAGCCCTGTCAGATACCTTGGTTGAAGGTCGTAAAGTAAAACAAGGGGCAGTTCTTGGAATAGGGGTTTCAGAGGAATGGTATGATAAGGTACTTGTCTTAGGTTATCCAACAAAACTATTAATATTTGATCCTGATCAATATAAACAGATGGAGGCAATGCAGAATAGTTCAGAGGAAAGAGATTTTTTTGGCAGAACTGATATGATTGATTTTGCCCGCTGGTACAGTGAGAATAAAATCGATTCAATTTCGGATAACACATTATTAGTGATGTATTTGGACTCACCAAAAGAATCTTAACCATGGCACATCCCTGTTTTTGTTGCAGTGGAGAATGCTACTGCAATGGTTCTATTGATGATGTAATCGTTGATAAAACCCCAAAGAACTGTAATGGTTGCGACCATTGTCAGGAACAGGTTTTTGACCGTGAGAAATTATACGATGAAATCATAGAAGGTGTTTGTCACGAATGTAAAACACATGATTACTTAGTAGATGTATTGGATCCTGAAACTGGAGAACCGACAGGAAAGCTACTCTGCCATGATTGCTGTGGAAATGAAGGGCATTGTTTTGGTTGTGGTGTTTTAGCTAGTGATGATTTAGAGTATCATAATTCACGAATAGGTAATTACTGTGCTAATTGCCAAGAACAAATTTTGGATAACTATGAATATGATTAGAGAAATTCCACTTCACATAGAGCTAAGGGTCTATTTTAGGGAGGCCGATTTTCTTGGTGCTTATTTTAAGCGTGTATGGTATGACCTTGACGCTCTGGGGAAATATGCCCCCGACCAACATTTTGTTTTGGTAGAGTATTATAAAAAGCAATTTGTAAAGGATCATCTGAGAATTTCTAGGCAATATAAACGAGTCAGTAAAAAAAAGAATTCGACTTATGGGTTAAATATGCCTGTAAGTATTGCTAGGATCTTATGGAAAAACTGGCAAAATGAGGTGATTTTTGATGAACTTAAAAACGTTCTTGGTGGGATTGATGGATGTCTTAAAAATCTGAACTTAGAACCACATGACTAAAAAGAAACAGAAATACAGCAAGAAAGCTGTGATTGAGTTTTATGCTAAAAAATACCGTTTTAGCATGAAGCATGTAAGAAAAGCATTTAAGCTTTTATCTTTTCATGCTTATAAGTATCCTGAACATAGGAGACTATTTTTGCAGCGTAATAATATTCGATGAAAATTACCTGGACATACTTCCCAAAGCCTGAGTGCAAACCTGTGACGCTCACGGTCATCTATTTGAACTCACTGGTGATGGATAATTACCTACACGTGGAGACCAACACGGCATTTGTCAATTGGGAACTGTTTCGGGTTTTTCGGGATGGAAATCTGAAACAAAGGCAGTTGGCGTATAAAAGCCTGACTAAAATAGACCAAATAGATAGTAAATGGTTGCAATAATGTACTTAAATTATCGTAATTTAAGTGCCTAAATCCACCTCTATCTTAACAGTCTAAATGAAAAATCCTGGCATTGACATTGTCATCGAAGTGAGCGACTTAGCAGCTCCTTGGCTCATGGCAAGAATGAAAGATAAGCCGCTCCAGATCGATTGGAGCAACGTCCTAACGAACTATTTGTTCTGGACTGCGCAGTGCCCACGTGTGAAGGACACGAGTATTAACCCTAAGTGGAAAGAACTGCCCATCTCAATTTCACAGTTTCACCATCGACGTTTCAATTTTTTTACGCCAACCAAGCCCCAACCCATTTACTCGTTGCTCGAAACTCGCCCATGGGTGAAGTATGTGGAAACGCTCGTACGACAGGAGCTGTACCAATACATGCTTGAAGTAGGCCAAAACGATGGTTATGAGATGTTTCGACGAAAGTATAATTATAACACTGATTGCCTAGACATGGAACGCGAAATAAGAACGTTTCACAATCACCGTTCCCAAGGTACCGTACAGATGTTTAGTTCCTTCCCTTTTGAAATGGCCCTATAATGAGAGACATCGTAAGAAAACTCCCCAATACCAACCCCGCAGGGGTGATGCTGATCCAATGGTCTCCCGTGGAAGCGGTGCGCCAATGGACGACCAAGAGCCGTGGCAAGTACACCTCAGAAATTCTTTTCTTTGAAGGGTGGCGTTGGTTTGATTTGTATGGTATTCCAGAAACTTTGTTCTTTAGAGAGCCTAAAAAACGGGCCGCTCCTGGTCCTTATTACGAAACATCAGCAGGGTGCGTTGTGCCGGGTGATGATGAAGAATTTCGCGACGTGTTCGAGTGGGCAGAAGATCGCCGATTTATTGTACGAACCAAAGACCACGTTGGCGACTGGAGGCTCGTGGCCACGCCCTGGCATGGCCTCAAAATGGAAACTGATTTTGATACCGACCGCATCATGGCGGGTCAGCGTGGCTTTACAGTGAGCTTTGAAGGGCGTACACCGTCAGCAAGTGGGATATATGCGTTTTAGGGCTTTGCCTTACTTTCATTTTTTTTGGTGGCATGAAGTCCTATTCTTGTGCTCACAATTAGTTTACTGTTTATCACCAAAATTATTATTAATGAAAGCATTCGCTGTGATTTTGCTGGTGTTGACACCTTTGGTGTTCACATTGGCAGCGGCACATACCTACGATGCTACAGTAGTCCAAGAAACCAAGTCCGATTGTGTGATTCCTACTTTCGAATTTGAGTACAAGGGCGTGACCTATTGCCCATTGGACGTTTGTCCTTTGGCCCCTGATACGGTCGGTACTTTAGCTACGCACGATGGGTTTGTGACGGTCGAAGAAAAACCGCCTATTTTGGGAGTAGGTAAGGAATTAGCATAAACTTTTACGTTTCATGGGACGCATGAACACAATAGGCAGGTCATTGACCTGCCTATTTGCGTTTAGGGTGTGGCACACTTATTTTCATTTTTTTGGTGAGCGGTGCAATGTAATGTTGCACCATGCAAACCAGTAAAGCCTTTTCTAATATCATTCCTGAGCTGCTTGGCAGTGGTTGGTTGGTGCCTCAAACACTTGAAACCAACGTTGCTGAGTATATACAGCAGCTCAAAGAACCCGAACCCAAGACTTTCGAGAAAATCGAAAAGCTTTGGGCAGATTATGAGGATGATGATGAAACCGAAGAAGTAACCCAAACACTTCTCGAAGGTGAATCAATCTGGTTGATTGACCTAGATTCAGTCATGTGGCGTAGCGGTTATTCACGCGGATACGGAGCTGCTTACTACGCAGACACGCTCGACCAGGCGTATGCCGACCCAACTTGCAAGGGGGTATTGATTCGTTGTGGGGCCTGCTACGGAGGCGAACGCCGAGCTTCCTACATGGTGGCTGATGCAATCAAACGCCGCAACAAACCCGTAGGCGCCTACCTTGATTATGGTACTGCATACAGTGGGCATTACCTGGCTATTTGTGAGACAGACTTTATTCTTTGTTCCAACGAAACCGACTCAGTGGGGGGCATTGGTGCCTATATCCGTTTTGAAAATTGGGACGGAGCATACAAGGCAATGGGTGCCACGGTTGAAGAAATCTACGCCGATGCCAGCCCCGACAAAAACAAATCCACCAGAGAGGCCAAAAAAGGCAATTATAAACTTCTGAAGGAAGAAGCGCAGACCATCGCGCTTGAGTTTCGTCAACGCGTTATCGACGCACGTGGCGAGAAACTTACCAATGACATTGTGCTCCTTGGGGGCGCATTTGAAGCAAAACAGGCCCTTGAATATGGCCTAATCGACGGCATTGGCCGTTTGGATACGGCTTTCAGCCGCGTTCTCAATCTTTCTGCCAATTATACCAAACCCCAAAATACTATGTTCGGATTTTTGAAACTGCCGAAGCTGCAAGCCTTGTGCAACGTAGCGGCGGCTGATATTACTGAAGCTCAGCTCAATGAAGCAGTAAGCGAGCTGCAAGGAGCAAACTTGGGTGGCCTAGTTGATCTGCTCCAATCGTTTGGACAGCAACAAACTGCCACCACCAACGTAAAGGACAGCGCAGAATACAAAGCGTTGCAGTCACAGCTCACTGCAGAGCAGCTCAAAACTGGCCAGCTTCAGGAAAAATTGAGCGGCTACGAAAAGCCTGGTGATGAGCCAACCAAACCCTTCAAAAAAGAGGAAAAAATCGAAAACTCGGGGGGAGATCCTGAGGCTCATTTGAGCGAAGCCGACATTGAAATGCGCAAAATCTGGGCTAGTCTTAAAGGCAAGTAACAGATTGAAAATTAACAGCCAAAAAACTTAAACCCACCTTTTTAAAATGTTAACTAACGTTCAGGCGATTCAGAATTATCAGGGGCAATATACCCCTAAAATCCTGAAGACGCTGTACAACTCAATTTCGATAACGAGTACACCTGGTATTCGCACAGTATCGAACCTAACGGTCGATAAAATGCTGTGGGGCTATACCGCCCTCAATGGGTTGCAACCCAACAACCCCAACATCGAAGACACTGACTTGAAAGATGGTAGCCTTATCTTACGTAGCATTTCGCCGCGTAAGGCAATGAAAATCTTGAAAGTCAACTCGGAAGAGTTTGCGGATACTTTTCTCTACGAAGGCCAAAAGGATTTGACGCGTGATCATCCGCCGTTGTTTGCGGAAGAATATTGGCGCAACCAAATGCAGAAAGTTGGCGAAGAAGTCGAAGTAAACGCCTTTTACATGAAGGACAAATCTGTGGCTACTACTTTCAACGCAGGTGCCAGCTATTCCGTTGGTGATGTAGTGGTATTTGGTCCTTTAGAACAGTACTACAAGTGTACTGCTGCAACAACGGCGGCACAATCTCCCACCACGCACCCAGCCAAATGGCAATGGGCCTCTAACCAATACATCTGCGATGGATGGGGAACTGTGTTGAAGAAAGAAATTGGCCTAAGTACCATTACACCAGTGGTGACCGGTGCAATCACCAACGCCAACGCCCTGGATAAAATTGATGGCGTAATGTGGGCGGCAGTGCCTGAGTTATGGCGTCAAAAAGGTGTTAAATTCTACATGTCGAACGACGTGTACGAAAAACGCCAAAAGCACCTACGCGCTAAGAAAGATGCAGGCGCCTTCTACACCGAGGGTGACTTAGCCACGTCGAAAGAATACATCATCGACTCTGGTCGCCGCGGTCAGATTGTACCTGTGAACTGGTTAGGAACGTCGCAACGCGTAATAGTTACTTTGGACAACAACATGGTGATGGGTACCAACTCATTAGACAGCATGGGCGTTTGGGGTAATCGTGTTGACACATTGCACGGATTCAAGACCATCATGAAGTTCACGTTGGCGTTTGAATTTGACGATTTGCGCTATTTGCTTGTAAACGATCAAGAATAAGAAAACCCACCTAAAAGGGGTGGCGGCTACGTGCCAAAGCCCCTACTACTATACACATGGAAGGACAGAACACAGCGGCCACGGCAACTGACGAAAAAGACAAGAAGATTGTCGAACTCTCTCAGGAGCTTGAAGCCAAAGACAAAATTATTGCCAGCTTAGAGGCTGAAATCACTCAATTGAAGAGTGAAAAAGGAGCTGCACCCAAAGCGCCAACGGTGAAAGTAGCGAAAAAGACCTATATGGTGTCGATTCCTCGCTTCAACTTTAAAGGAAAAGTTTATACTTCAGCTGATGTCGTTAACGACCAAAAGTTGGCGGATGAACTTGTGAAAGAAGATTCGGGGGTGTTAGTCGAAGTAACGAATTAAGCCATGGCACAGTATAAAAACCTAATTCCAAATTGGGGTGATGAGAGCTCTAACATGGGTGGGATTGCCCAAATTGGCTATTTTATGCCAGTTGGTGAAATCCAAACTTGGTCGGCACCAGTAGCTAACGCCACTGGGGAGAACAAGTTTGTTCATAGTCAGGCTTTTGTTCCGAAAACGGGCGGCGGATTTTCGAAATTCTACACCACTCCAGAAGTGGGGGAACTCGATTTGGCCGCTTTGGGTGGCCGTGACGCGGGGGGATGGGATGGCTCAGTGAAAATCTTCGTGCCAGGCAACACGAAAGAGCTTAACTATTTGGCGAACGTGTGTCGCTCGGATGCGTTTGTGGCGCTGATTCCTGATAATGATGGAACTCTTAATCAGTTGGGCGATCCTGGTCATTACGTGGCCATCAAGCTCGACTACAAAACTGGCCCCATCACGACGGAGCACGGGCGCGGGTACAATGGTGAGCTGATGGTGAAGCAGCCTTTTAAATTGTTGTACACTGGGGCAATCCCCCTAAAACCAGCTGAGTAATAATGGCTACTGAACAAGAAAAGCTTAAAGAGGTAGAGAAAAAGGTACCTAAGCAGCTGTTTATTTTTCAAGGTGTTGAGTATGACCTTAGCAACCTGACCAAACAGCAAAAGGAGTATCTCGCAAAATTCCCTGACGAAGTGCCCTACATTAAGTAATCCTAACCCTACCTATCAAAAGCCGATTGTGTCTGACAGGTCGGCTTTTTTTACAACAGCATGAAAGCAATCGAAGAAATCGAAAGATGGTTCGAGACTGAAATCTATTACGAAGGGGTGCAGCTCTACCAAAAGTATGGTACCAACGATTATCTGAAGAAGTTCTTCAACGACGGTACCGAGCGCCATCGGCGGGCATTGCTCAGTACTGAGCTAAAGGAGCTGCTTGAGCAGCTTCAGCTGGAAGCTCAGCAGAAGGCGGAAGCTCGACCCAGTGAGCTACAGCTGCTATTACGCGAAGCTGGTAGCTTGATGGATGAGCGCACCGCATTGAAGGAAAGAGCACGTCAGCTGATTGAGCGAAAACTGGACACCCCTCAGGAGCTTGGAGAAATTGTACTGGAAATTATGCAGCGCATTACCCCACGCCTGGACGAAATATTTGGCCTTCGTGATTTCTACGAAGCCAACGGTTATTTGCCCGAGACAGCTGCCCTTGCCGTACAATCTATTAGCGACCTGTACACTCGACGCAATACGCTCCGAACCTACCTGAGTCGTACAGCGGTGAAAGGCAGCGCAAAGCGCCAATTGTGGCTCAATGAGTTGTTTGCCATCGAACAAAAACTGAAAGGACTGAAAGATGCTATTTCGAACGAGTGATATTGCTGTCAATCTTACTGAGCGCTCATCGCCAGTCACTGCCGAAACGTTTGTGGAGAGCTTTGTCAAGTGCAAAGTGAAGGATGCACTTGCTGAGTGTTTCCCTTCGCTTGAGCAAGGCAAAAGCTACGATTTCGTGAGCTTGAGTGAGTGGAGCACCCATGAGCTGGTATTTCACCTACTCAGTTTGATTGGCCCTGCAAGCTTGTACGTGGCGACGTGGAGCATGAGCGAAACGCCCGCGCGGATGTTGGTGGAAGCGTTGCAAGTAGGAGTTATACGCGAGCTGCATTGCCTGTTTGATTATCGTATTAAGGTACGTTATCCGGGTGTGCACGATTACGTACAACAGCATTTTACGAGTGTGGGCATTGGCAACTCCCACGCAAAAGTAACTGTGCTTATTAACGACAGCTGGGCAATACATATCGTAGGATCCTCAAACTATACCAACAATCCACGCATCGAGGCGGGGGTATTGTCGGCAGGCAGGGCAGTCAGTGAGCTGCACCGTGAGTGGATTATGGCAGAGCTGAAGGGTGAGAAACCGTTTGAATAATGAAACTATCACAAGAAATATTGGAGCAGGTACAAGACCTTGCAGGCAGATACATGACGCCCCGGGCCATTGCCATCATCATCGGCGTGGATGAAGACGATTTTCGGGATGAATTGGAGGACGAAGATTCTCAGGTATATAAGCATTTCTACAGGGGCTTGTACATGACCGAAGCTGAGCTTCAGGGCGCAATCATCAGGCTTGCTAAGCAAGGGTCAAGCCCTGCACAGGCGCTCGCGCTCAAGCTACAGCAGGACGCCAAAACATCAATGTAATGAACTTATCGAAATTACAACAGTCTGAGGAGTTTCTTGCCCTGCGCAGAGCTGCGCAGGACGAGAACTATCCTATACCTTCTCACCTAGAATTAACTGCCTTGGTGGTGAGTGCAGCGCTTGAAATTTTGAGCGACCGTAAATGTCGCTATTGGGAAGACCATAAGATTATCAAGAGAATAGCTGATTCAAGCTATGGGGAACAAATGTCAACCACCAAAATTCGACATTGCGTTCAAATAGCGAAAATGCTTACTGTCTATCTCAATCCCCTTAATGTCGAGCTGGAGAAAATCAGGCTCATTCACAGCATTAAGGACAATGCTCAAAAGGCAGCCACCGCCAACACAGTAAAGGACAGGGACGTGATGGCGCGTGAACACAGCAATCTCATCAAGATTATTGGGGTGGATAAGCCAACCGATTCGGGTGGTGGTTCGACGCTTGTTATTAATATTTTCAACTTCGACCCAACGCTCATCGGCGCTCAAAAACGCCCTAACCTGTTGGCCGACATTGCCCTTGAGCTAAAGAAAATAGATGCTGAGCAACAAGAGCAAATTGAGGATTTCGAGGTATTGAAAAAAGAATTGGAGGACGATGAGTATGGTGTCGAATGATGATATAATAGAGCTTATTAAGTGGAATCCCACGTCGGCCGCTGTACTTGGGCAGGTTGCCAATGAGGTGTTATTGCCAGAAGAACAGAAGTTTTTTGTAAAGCATAGGACGCTCTCACAGTTTAAAGCCATGCTTGTCGATGCCAACGAAATGACGCTCGTGATGCCACGAGGTACTGGGAAAACCGAGAAAATCCACGCGTATCGTTCGTATCGTTGCTGCACTCGAATGCCTGGCGCACGTGGCGGGTTTGTTGGGCAATCGTATTTGAAACTGTTTGAAAATATCATGCCTGGCTTAATTAAGGGCTGGAAAGATTTGGGATGGCAGCGTAATGTTGATTTTTGGGTCAAGGAGCGGCCACCGAAACACCTGGGCATTCCAGAGCCTTATGGTGAGACCCTCGATTACAGTCACGCCATCACCACCCGCTCAGGCGCGGCCATGCAGCTCATTAGCCAAGACCGCAAGGGTTCGGCGAACTCAATGACGCTCCATTGGGTACAAGGTGATGAGAAAAAGCTACTTGATAAGAATAGCATCGACACGGAGCTCCGACAGGCAAACCGTGGTGATACGCACTTATCCTATGCTCATTTGCCTGAATTTCACTCATGGCTCTGGACAACTGACATGCCCACTGACCAAGATACCATGTGGGTACTGGAGGAAGAAAAGGCGGCTCACCCGGAGCGTGTACAGCTGCTTTTAGATATTCAGCTTGATATATACGAACTGTTTCAAAAACTGCTCATTGCCCACGAATCACGACGCAAGGGCATTTTAGAAAAAATAGGAAGATTGCAAACGTACTGGGACGCCATTCGCCGCAGTACGTTTTTCTACCATGAACCCAAAGGCCATGATAACATGGAAGGGTTTGGTATCAAGCAAATCCTTGACCTCAAGCGTACCTTACCGAGTTTCGTTTTCTTTACGTCGATTCTCAATAAGCGCCCATTCCTTACCGAACACTCGTTTTATCCTGATTTACGGGATAAGCTGCATTGTTATGATGCGACTGATTACAAGTACGTCGATGACAATTTAGACAAGGTGCTCTCTGATGAAGGGTTTTTGTTCGACGATTGTAGGAAGGATGCTGACTATAACCCCCATGCTCCGCTTGCAATTGGCCTTGATTATGGGGCAGTAATCAACACCCTATCCATAGGGCAAACGTTGCATTTTGACCTCAAGGTGATTAACTCCATGTACGTCAAGCACCCTGAGCGCCTCAAGAACCTTATATTCAAGTTCATCGACTACTATCGGTTCTCGAAGTGTAAGATTGTGTACTACTTCTATGACCATACCGCCATTGCTACCAATGCAAGTAGTGATATATCTTATGCTGACGAAGTAACCGACATTTTCAAAACAAATGGTTGGAAAGTAGAACGTTGTTACATAGGGCATACACCAAGCCCTAAGAAGCGCTTTGAGGATTGGGGCGTGTCACTAAAGGGAGGCAACGACGAGATATTCAGAACCATATTTAACAGGGGCAACAATGAGTATCTATTAACTGCTATGCGTTTAGCCCAAATCAAGCAGGGGGCAAAAGGATTCGAGAAGGACAAAACAAAGGAACGTGATTTGAAGATTGACCAAAGAGAAACAACCCACTTCACTGACTCGGTAGATACACTGTTGGTAGGCTGCAATAAGTTCCTATTAAATAACAAGCGTATAGGCTTTGACGTTGCAACGTAGTAGGGGTACATCAAACGTATCTATGCTCAAAGTTTATTGTTTTTATAAGGTCTTATGTAGTAAGGGAGTGCGGGTACAATGATTTGTTTGGTTGTGTGTGCTGATTTGAAGCCCACCTTCGCGGCTGCGGGGGTGGGCTTTTCACATATCGCGGTATTCCCTGCCTATGCAATTGCACTTTTTCTCAGTGCGTTGGCGGGGCTTCCGTCTCTGACGGGGTTTTGAAAAGTGGAAGGCACTTTTCAAAAGGTTGATTTATAGGGTTTTAGCCTAAAAAAAAGTGTGTTTTTTTAGGCTAAAAACTTGGTCAATTCGCCAAAAATTCGTAATTTAATACCTGTAACATAAACACTTAGCAGTAAAATCAATGAAAAATGAAGTTGTCTTTGAGGAGATAACCCGGACGGTTATTGCCCAAATTGAACAAGGGGTTGCGCCTTGGCGCATGAACTGGGGGTTTGTTGAGCCACCCCAAAACTATTTTTCGGGTCACAAGTACCGAGGAATTAATGCCTTTCTTATCTTCCTAAAACAGTACCCAACGCCTTTTTTTGCCACGTTCAACCAAATCACCAAAAACGGGGGGAAGGTGAAAAAGGGAAGTAAAGCCCACCGCCTGTATTTTTCCAAAAGCCTTTGGTACGACTCAAACGGGAACCAGTACGAGGAAACGGATTTAGAGTATTTACCCCCGCAAACACTTGCGAGCATCCGCAGAGTGTACTACATAAAATACGACATGGTTTTTAATATGTCGGACGTGGAAGGGATAGAGTTAAAACCGTTTTCGCAGATATGGAACGAAAACGACAGCTTTTTGGAAATTGACCACTTTGTAAACGCCCTGACTGATAAGCCAAAAATTCAGGTGAAACTATCGAATAACGCCTACTACGACAAGGTAAATGACCTTGTAAATATGCCCCTCATTCAACAGTTTGACAGTTCGTCCAATTTCTACGCTACTGCTTTTCACGAATTGGTACATTCTTCGGGCCATGCAAAGAGATTGAACCGCGCCACGCTTCGCGACTTTCAAGAATTTGGAGACCCTAATTACTCCAAAGAGGAATTAATTGCAGAACTAGGAGCGTGTTTTTTCTGCAATCATTTTGGCATTGATAACGTGGACGTACAGCAAAACGCAGCAGCTTATTTACAGGGGTGGTTAAAGACCCTAAAAGCTGAGCCGCGTATGTTGTGGGAAGCCGCCGCCGATGCTCAACGCGCCTTTGATTTCTTCCTAAAACAAACAACCCCTAAGACTGCTTAAAGCCATGATAACTAACCAAATACCAAACATAGTGCGTTATGAGCTTCGTAAAAATCAAACGGAGTTCCCACAGGTAAAAATTTCAACGCCCAAAGAGAGCGCGGATTTTATTAGACGGTTCTACGGGGATGATATGTGTATTTACGAATCGTTTTTTATCCTGCTTTTGAATCAATCAAATATGACGATTGGTTACGCGAAAATTTCCCAAGGTGGTATAAATCAAACGGTAGTGGACATTCGCCTCATTGCCAAAATTGCGGTTGATTCTTTGGCGTGTTCGGTGATTTTCGCCCACAATCACCCCTCTGGAAATTTAAAACCAAGTACGCCAGATAGGGAAATGACAAGCCGCGCAAAAAATGCCCTGAAACTGCTAGACATAGTCTTAGTTGACCATATCATTTTAACCGAAACGGGTTTTTGTTCCTTTGCCGACGAAGGCATTTTATAAGCTGCAAATCAATGTTTAACCAATAAATTTTTTCACAATGTCAACACAACAGAACACCCCAAAGAAAGACGATTTGCCCAAGGGCAACACCCCCAGTACAGCGACGGCCACGCCTCCGAGCACCAAACCCGCGCCCCTTGGGAACTTGAAACCCACGCCACCCATTGAAATAACAGAGGCGGAAAAAGCCCGGCTCGAAGCCTTTAAAAAGGAGGCACAAGTTGAAGACACACTTAACGATATTGAAGAATTGACAAAGCTGTATAAGAGTTACACTAAAATAGATAACACCTTAGAACAAATTTCAGCTTTTTCGTTTGGAGCGGAAGAAGAAGAATATCACGGGGCGTCAATTGTGATTTATGATAGTAACCGTAAAAGTTTTGAAACCAAAAACCCGCGTTTGGTGCTTGCTCTCATAGAAGCCTTTAAGGTCATTTTAAAGACTCGTAAGGTTGAACTATCGGACGAGATACGTAAAGTAAGTATCTCTCGTTAGGGTCTATTTTTGATTTACTTAAAGCCCTGCTGATGCCCTCGCATTGGTGGGGCTTTTTTGGCGTGGCCTACTTTCTTTGGACGCCCAAAGAAAGTAGCAAAGAAAGGCGCAGCGCGCAAGGCAGCTCCTCTAAAAGGATTTTCTAAGACTTTTTTTATGCCCTATTCACTATGTCGGTAATCGTCCCTTTGCCTTTTATCTTCCAATCTTTGATACAATAGGTTATTTAATTTGTTAATAAGTTCTGGGAGCATTTGAAAATCAAAATTGTACTTATATCCGCTACTGTCTTTCAAAACTTGTATCAAAAAATGAATTTCATTGCCACTTAATTCAGGATGTTTGTCTTTGAGGTTGTAGTTCTCTTGGGCAAGTTTTTCAGAAAGAAATTGAGGGGTGTAAGTGACTAACCATTTTTCTGCACGGAAATCAAACGAACCTGGTTTAAATACTAATGTCTTTGGTTGGGTATTTATGACCAATATCAAATTAATATTACCATCGGCATCAAATAGCTTTTTCTCCTTTGCAAAAATGTAAAGGTCATAATAGGACTTTATGAAATGATTATTTGGGAATTCCTCAATTGGTAGGTTTGTTTTGTGAATTTGCATATTGATAAAATTAAAAAGCCTCTAAACAAATGTAAAGAGGCTTTATGATATTATGTAACATAATACACTTATATGAGTAAAATAACTCAAAATAAAGTGGCTAAGTGAATTTTGGCGTTTGCCATCTTGGGTGCGACTTCAGACGAAATCCAGCCATTTTGAGGTACTTAAATTTCGTATCCAGTAAAATTTCTTTCCCCTCGCGCAACCGTTTCACGAAAGTAAGGCGGGTTGATTCGTTACCGCCCATCTTCTTCCAGCGATATTGATTGTTGACTAACAAGTCAAACGCTTTGTCCGTGGATAGCTCTACCATAGCTCAAATTTACGCTTTTCTCGCCTTACTTTCCTTTTTTAAGGGCATTTTTTTCTGCCATTTTGCCCCCAAAAAAAGATGGTTAAGTGGGCTGATGTATTAGCGATTATGGAACAAAAAATGGCTTCAGGGAAACCCAAGCCTTTTGACGTTTCGTGGCTGTCGTACGACAAAAACCGCAAAACGCAGGGCGAAAAAAAAGAGCTACGCAATGCTGTTTTGGTGGGCATACGGCAGAGACACCGAATTGTAAATGTTTCCCCTTACGGACTTCCAAACCAAGTGATTCCTATCCACTGGGACTTAATCCTTTGGATCAACGATAAACCTGCTTCATAATGAGCAATCTGCACTACGTTCCTGGAGCTGACTACGACATAGCTATTTTAGCCGAGTCGCAAAGTACAGTTTTCATGAAAAACTCGTCGGTCAGCACCCGCCCTGGGAGCTCGCCGACGATGCCTGTCATTGATCCATACAGCGGGTACCACACCGATGAAGTAGAGATGTGGGGAGTTGACAACAACTTCCCACAAATGGTAATCAATGATTATTACAAAGACCCAGTTGTGCTCAGGGCCTTCAGCAAATTGTGTTCCAAAATCATCGGAAACGGAATCATGCCAGTAAACGTGACAGGCTATGATACCAATGGCGCAGAGCAATATACGCCCATCATGGACGATGATATTTGGGAGTTTTTCAACTCCGAATGGACGGAAAAATATACTAGGGAATTGGTCAATGATTTGGTGTGGTTTTTCAATGCTTTTTCCGAAGTGCATCTTTCCGAAAATCGTAGGCGTATCCTGTATTTTGTGCATCAGGAGGCGTCGTATTGTCGCTGGTCAAAGCAGGATAAGGAAACAGGACGGTGCGATTACGTGCACATCAATGCCAACTGGCCCAATGTGCAATCTAAGGATCCTTACAGCACCATTATCAAGGCGATTGACCCTTACGATTTTCAGAAAATTGAGAAAATACAGAGTGAGACGGATTACAAGTATATCTATCCTGTATCGCACCCGACGCCTGGAAAAACCTTCTATCAGCTCGCTTATCATGACTCAATCCGCCAAAGCGGGTGGCTGGAAGTTCACTTAGCCATTCCACAGTTCAAAAAGTATCTGATGCAAAATCAGATGACAATCAAGTACCACTGGAAGATAGACGAGCGGTACTGGGCGGTACGATATGGCGATCGATGGGACAAAGCAACCACGGAGCAACGCCGTGACATTCGCAAAGAGTGGTTGACCGAAATGGATCGAAGCTTGGCCGAATCTGCGAAGACGGGAAAATCGATTTCGACGCCTAAGTTTTGGGATGAAGTCTCACAGAAGTACCAGGAATACATAGAGCTGACAACCATTGATGATGCCAAGCTCGACAACAAGTACATTGAGGATAGTATCGAAGCAGCTTATAATATCTCATACGGTACTGGAATCGACGGTACCGAACTGGGGCTTTCTAACAAGACAGGTGGGAGCAGCCGTGGGAGCGGCTCTGATATGCGCGAAAGCTGGCTGATTGCGGCGGCTGAAATGAAACCTTATCGGGATGCTTTGAAAGAGCCATTTATGTTTGCGGCGCGATATAACGGTTGGACAAAACGCTACCCGAAATTCAAAATCCTTCACCGCGATATTATTTTGACGACCTTAAACACGGGCGCTGGTACCGAAAAAAAAATAACATAATGCTACTGAAAAGCACAGAGGAAATCCGAGAGTACATTAAGTACAACCTTAACTTCGATTTCAACCAGATAGAACCCTATTTGGTGGATGTCGAGTATGAGCTTGGGCGCAAGTGGATTGGTGAAGAAATGCTTGAGCGTCTTAATGAGGTAGTCAATAATCCTAACGAAATACAGGCCCAAACGCTGGTATTTGCTCGGCGCTATGTAGCTCGTATGGCAGCGGTTGCTTGGCTTCCTTTTGGGGAAGTGCAGTTTGGCAACGATGGTATTACGACCGTTGGAAAAGGAGAGTACCGAACAGCGGCTTATGATGCCCAAATTGCTCGCCTTACTCAGTCGCTTGAGAGTAGTGCATACAAGGCCCTTGAGCAGCTATTATCTTGGCTCGAAAAGCCTGCCACCTTAATGGCATTTACGGAATACAGCAGCTCTGAGCAGCGTGTTGAAAACCGTCGATACCTAATCAAAAACGCGGTTGAGTTCTCGAAATACTACCAGATTTTTGGCGAAGAACTCACCTTTCAGGCATTGCGTCCAACCATGGCCGCCATTGAGACCCTCAAGATAGCTTCCATGCTGGGTGATGAGCTGTATCAGGAGCTCAAAATGGGAACTGAGCTCAGTGAGCTACAAAAAAAACTGCTAGAGGCTACTAAGTGGTTCTTGGCTTACAGCACCATTGCCTCAGTACTGGAGCTGGAAATGAACGTGGAGCTAAATGCAGGGGGATTGCGCGTGAATTTTAGTACGCAATTTCAAAACACGAAGTATTATACACCTCCTTCGGATGCTCAGCGTAGCTCAGCTCAGCAGGCAGCAACTCGCCGAGCTGAGTCAATGTTAGCTGAAATGAGCTCAATTTTGCAAGAAATGAACCCTACCACCGAAACGGTAGTAGTAGGTTCTCCTATCGTCGAAGGCAAATCAATTATCTCTCTATGAACATCGAAATCATCATCGCCAAGAAAAATTTTAAGTATAAAGGCCCAAAGAGCTGGGAAGAAACCGAACCGTGGCTCTATGCCAAAATCTTTGAAGTGGGCAAGATGCTGGCAGAAAAACCACATGCGTTGTTTGCTTTGCCTCAGGCCATTTTTCAAATTCCTACGAATGTGTTGCAGTTTTTGTTTGACAAAAATGCAATGCGAACAGTAGGGGTAAAGGACGAAGAAGAACAAGAAAAGGTGATGGGGCAGGGGTACGCCCTGCTGAAAATTGCCCAAAGCTTTACCAATTCGGAAGCGCCTCACA
This sequence comes from Runella sp. SP2, assembly GCF_003711225.1. Lineage (NCBI taxonomy): Bacteria > Pseudomonadati > Bacteroidota > Cytophagia > Cytophagales > Spirosomataceae > Runella > Runella sp. SP2. The sequence goes on from NZ_CP031030.1 coordinate 1,016,706, forward strand.
GCTGGAAAGTGCCAAAAATAAAAGCGGCGTTTCTCGGTCATAATTATTATGGCCCTGGTGATAGCTTGGGGATGCTGACCTTTGAGGAGTTTTGGTTTGCCGAAGCGGCATACGAGCGTAACGATATGGATGGCTTGATTGCTGTTTTGTATCGTCGTGATCCCTTCCGAAAGCAGGCGTATTCGGAAGAATTGAATCAAAAAACATTGAACGATTTGAAGAGTTTGCCTGAGCTCACCAAGGAGATGATTGTTTTCAATTACCAAGGTTGCAGATTGGGCTTTTCTAAGAAGTTCAAGCACGTTTTCCCCACCAAAAAAATCGAACAAGAAAACGACGCAGCGCCAAAAAAAGCGCCCAAAAAAGGCGGTGGGTGGCTGCAAGTTGCCATCGGAATGGCTGGGGATTCGTCGGTAGAATTTGATTCGCTTCGCAAGCTCAACGTAATTGTGGCCCTGCAAATGGTGGAAAATAAACTGGTCAAAGTGAAACAGCTAAAGCGAAAAACAAAATGATTGCTGATAGCATTATCGACTTCTACATCGATTACTTTACGAAGATTGCCGAAAAGCTGTATTGTCATTCGGACAGTACGCCACGGCTTTTTTTGGCATCGAAGGACATGCCCATCAACGATTTTGTCAATCACCTGAGCCGCGTCGTGAAGGGAAAACACATGATTGTGTTCTTCCCTGACGATGAAACCGATTTTGGCCATGACAACCTGAAAGGAACGATTGAGTGCAGCGTGGCCATCGTCGATAATTTTGTGCAGGGCGATCCAAAAAGTCAACTTTTGAAGCAAAAAGAATGTCGGCAGTCGCTTCGAGCTATTCTTTCGCAAATGAAGCGAAGCAGCTCAGCCGCTTTTTCGGAAGCTCACGAGGATGGAAGCCTCTATAAGAATAAAATTTCCTTCATTTCGCGCGGAAAAGGTGCGGGTACGCCGCCCATCAGCGGGCAAGTGATAGGTTGGGAAGTAGATTTTCTGTGGGAATTTCCCGAAAATATCAACTTTGGGCGTGAGCTTTTTGTGTAGCCTAGTGCCTTATTTTCCTTTTTTGGGCGGCGAGTAAGCCTCAATTTCGGGGCATGATTACAGTAGCGGTATCCCCTCCCACACTTGGGCTTACAAAAGACCCCTTGGTCTATGCCTTCCAGTCTGACGACTACAAGGGAGCAGTGGGCGCTATTGCAATTAATAGATTATACTTCTCTGGCCCGATAGTCTCGGGCACAGTTGTACAGCTCCTTTGGAATGGGGTAGTTACTACTCTAACAGCCGCTTTGCTACCCCTTCCAAACGGTACACAATTTAAGTCGGGAGCTGGGGGCAGCAATGCCTATGCCAACCTGGTACTTCCTTATTTTCAGGGCAACGCCACTATCTCAAAAGACTTCAATGTGACAGTAGAAAATGGAGCCCTGATTTTCACAGCTAAGACCAAAGGAAAGGCGTATAACATCACTCCATTAGCTGTGCCTGGCGTGTGGGGCGTGCAGAATACCACCCAAGGTGCCGACGAAATCAACAGAGAGAATCACTGCATCAATTTGCAGTTGTTTTTAGAGCGCGTTTCTGGAATTGGCCAGGATAAGATCTACGAGGTATATCTGCCTACCGACGAAAATGGTAAGGCGGAAATCGACCTCGCGGATGTGCTTAATTCTAAGTTGCAACCACTGATTGAGCAACCCTTTTGGACGGGCTCGACGCACAAAATTTCGAGAGCGACCAGCCGAAAATACCAAGTTACGGTATCGGAAGCCTATGGGCGCCCGCTCAAAAACGGCCTTATATCAGTACTGGCAGAGCAACGCGCCATGTGGGGCGGCTCTGGGTATAATCAGCAGGATAGCGTAGGGGGAAGAATGTGGGCATCTGGTAAAATGAAAGCCTTGCGAAATGGGCCTGCCTTACGCTACATCATGAAAGATGAACCTCAGTGGCTCACCTTCGTATGCCTAGATGCGTACATTATGGACGTGCTGTATAAGATGGATGTTTTGTGGGATGACAACAGCACTGGTACCTACACGATAGCCCCACTAAATCAGGTCAATAATGGTGAGAAAATCATCTTGCCTGCGGGCTTTACGCAGCTGAACGTAAATAGCTACAGTACTGGCAAAAAGGCGAAGCAATACACGCTGTATCTCAAAGCTGGCGCAACGGAAAAGAGCTTGCGGTACACCTACGTAATTGACACTAACCTACGCGATAAGCGCAAATATTTTGCGTATATCAACTCGCTTGGCGCATGGGATACCTTGAAAGTCAACGGTATTGAGGAACGAACGGTCGAGATTAAAACTCGCAGCGCCTCGAAGCGATTGGCATACCCTCAGGTACAGGGGGATAGCGAACAATCGGACTACTATGTAAGCTATGATCAGCTGTTTTCGTGTACGACTTCGTGGTTGTCGAGAGATGAGCAAAAGAACATTAGGGATTTTTTTGTAAGCCCACTCAAATACAGATACTTCAATGGGAGCATATTCCCTGTGTCCGTTACCAGTACGAAACTCTCTGAACAAGACGACGACGAAACCATGCTCTTCTACCAGTTTGAGTACAAATTTTCATTCACCAACGACGCCTTTGTACAATGAATCAGGACTTATTAGGCATACGGTACCCACCACCTGGGTTTCAAGCTGAAGGCCCTGTTACGATTGGGTCGGAGGGTGAAAATACGAACCCTAGCGGCAATGTAACAGTAGATGCGTACCCAACCCAAGGTAGTGGTAATGCCGTAAGCTCAGGAGGGGTATTTGAGCGGCTTGCGCAAAAAGAGGATGCAATTGCTCCTGTCCAGGATAATCCTACATCCTACGTATGGGTTGGGAATAAAACGTGGCGATTGCTCGACACGATCGTTGAGCAAATTGTCAACAACCTTATAGGCTCAGGCGGGGAAACGGGTGGAGAGAATCCGCCCGAATACCTAACAGAATTAGGGTTGGAGGGGATTATTGGGCAGGGAATAACTGCTCCAATCAATCTCACACCCGCAACGGCCACGGTATATGAGGCATTCACATATACTATTAATAAGAATGTTTTTCAGGGTGGTGATGTGACCCTCGTAAGTGCTCCCGCTGGAGCTGAAGTAAGCATAGGTGCTAGTGACATAACCGTAATTTGGTCACCTACCCACAAGGGCGATCACTACATTATTTTTTGGGTTGGAAATGGAAAGTTGCTCGGAAGAGTGGCTTCGATGAAAATAACTGTATTGCCTGCCGAAACGGTGGTACCAGTCGGTGACACAGTTCTGGTTGCATCATCAATTGCGGCGGGGATGCTCGTCAATATTTATAATGATGGCGGTGTTCCGAAAATTCGGCCTGCGATTGCCACGGAAGTAGGGCGTAGAGCCATGGCCTTCGTGACCCAAAACGGAGCTGGAGGGCAAACGATTGTACCCAAGTTCATGGGCACTAATCCATATTTCACGGGCTTGGTACCAGGCACGATGTATTTCCTGTCGTGGACAACGCCTGGGCAAATTTCACCAGTTGGGCCCAACTCGGGCTCTGGATACTTGTGGCAACCTGTTGGCGTGGCCATCAGTCCCACTGAATTAGAGCTTGACATCAAAAATCACATCGTGCGTAGTGCCTAATAAGAAATACATATCAATCAACGGTGACGCTGACGGTCTGCAAGAACGTTCGCTCAAGGCCGATGTAGGCGAATTTGCCTATGTCGATCGGGGGAAAATTGCTGATACGTACGATGTTGATATACTTGTTGCGCCTTTTGACACGGCTGCGTTGAAAATTGGGTCACACCGATTCAAGGCGGCCTCGTGGGCGGGGGTAACAAATCCCCCCGCAAAATTGTCTCCGAATGGGCATTTCGCGGTACTAGTTGCAGATGGCATTACAAAGACAATTACCTATATCGCCGACACGACAGAGACAGACGGCTGCCTAGTAACCCGTGCCGCTGAACTCGTTGTAATAGATGCGGTCGTCGAAACTTGGAATTATTTTGTTTCTGTAACGGAAACAGAGAATAACGGTGCGATAGCGGTACCAAGCGGCTACGACAAAGGGCGGGCGCTAGATACAAGCCGCAAAGCAGCACCTGCGGCATACGTACAGCAGTACGCGAGTCTAAACCGAGGAACAAGGAGCGGACAGATTAACTTTAATTCGAGCCTTTCACCTGGTAATACACACGTCACTTTCGATACTACTTCGATAGCCGCGCCCCCAACAAATCAAAATACGGGAACGCTTCGTAACGACGTGGCGGGCTGTGTTGTATTTCAGTACTGGTACCCTGACAATAGCCCTTCTTTGTATTTTCGGGAGCGATCAGCTGCAAAAATATGGAGCAGCTGGGAGCAAGCAACAGAAGGCAACTTGGTTGCGGATGGTAAGGTGTATGTTGCATCTTACGCGAAGCGAGGGATTGGAATAGGGCGTCAGCTTGTGCCTGTATATTCGGCGGCGCAAGCCGATCAAAGGTTTCGTGTTATTGGTGGCTACGGGATTAACGTTGTTGATACCCCAAGCGGCGCAATCGTGTCGTGGTCGGGTAGTAGTAGTGCCATTGGTGCAGATGCGCCCCTAAATTACAACCCTAGCACAAACAGAATTTCGCTTGACAGCGCGAAAATTTCGCAGTGGGATACTGCCTATAATTATGGGCCTCACGTGGGTTTGTATGCCCCCCTTGAACGCGCTTTAACCGTTTCTGGCACAACTGGCCGCGTAACGGTGGCAGGCGGAACACAGTCGCTTGCGGCTAATCGCTCTTGGTCGGTCGATCTTTCGGCAATACATGCGGGCTTGTCGGCAGGGTCGAGTACCCAAGTGGCCGCGCCTGTGGTGGATGCTTACGGGCGGGTAACTTCGATGTCTTCGGTAGCTATTGCCTTTCCTGTAACGTCGGTGAACGGGAAGACGGGAGCTGTTGCCCTAAGCACGACGGATGTTCCTGAAGGGACAAACTTGTATTGGACTACATCTCGTGGAGACGCGCTGTATGTGCGTCTTTCTGGGGCTTATGCCAACCCAACTTTTATTACCAGCCTTGACTATAGCAAGATTACCAACGTGCCAGATTACGGCGGCATGTACGTGCCTATCGTGCGAACGTTGTCGTTTCTTGGTGCAGCGGGCCAAATAGCAATTACTGGAGGTAGCCAATCGCTCGTATCTAACAGAACGTGGACGGTTGGGCTTGAAACAGTACATACGGGATTGTCGGCGGGGTCGAGTACCCAAGTGGCCGCGCCTGTGGTGGATGCTTACGGGCGGGTAACTTCGATGTCTTCGGTAGCTATTGCCTTTCCTGTAACGTCGGTGAACGGGAAGACGGGAGCTGTTGCCCTAAGCACGACGGATGTTCCTGAAGGGACAAACTTGTATTGGACTCCATCTCGTGGAGACGCGCGGTATGTGCAGCTTTCTGGGGCTTATGCCAACCCCACTTTTATCACGAGTCTCGACTATAGCAAGATTACCAATACGCCCGATTTTGCGGGATTATATGTTCCTATTGTAAGGAATCTTACGGTAAGTGGCACAGCTGGACGCGTCGCGGTAGCGGGTGGTACGCAATCGCTTGCATCTAGCCGAACGTGGACGGTTGACCTTGCTACAGTACACACAGGGCTATCGGGCGGCTCGACTATTACCACGCCCGCCCTTACGGTGGATGCCTACGGACGGGTAACCGCGATGACGTATTCGACGATTCTTTTTCCTGTAACCTCGGTGAACGGACAGACGGGAGCTGTGGCGCTTAATACAGATAATATAGCCGAAGGCGTTACAAATCTGTACTGGACTACAGCGCGCGGGGATGCGCGGTATTCTCAGCTAGGGCATACACATACCTGGGCGCAGATAAGCGGTGTACCTGCGTTCTTGCTGCAAGCCTACACCACGATACAGGCGGATACATTACCCGTTTCTCAGCGTAGCAACCTTAATTTTTCGCCCGAATTCTCTATCTCGGACAGCTCTGCGAATAACCGCACGACGGTCGGAATTGCAGCTGTACCCTACGCAAAAGTGACGGGGGTGCCTGCCTTTCTGCTTACAGAAACAGACCCCACAGTACCTAGTTACGTGAAGGCAATTACAGAAAGCAATATTGCGGACTGGAGCAGTAAGGTTGGGGGAAGTGGTACGGTGAATTATGTTGCGAAATTCACAAGCGGGGGTGTCGTAGGTAATTCGAGTATCTACGACAATGGCAATGTTGGCATAGGCACGAATGACCCTGGAAGTTACAAGCTACGAGTGAACGGCGCTATATATGCGGACGGTGATGCGGCGGGTGTAGCTCTCTGGATGGTGTCGGGTCGTGCTATCCGCGCGACGGGCACGCTTAACATAGATGCAGGCGCCAGCTCTCCTATATACTTCAGGAGCGGCGGCGGAGCAAGCTACCTGATGGAGCTGAACGCAAATGGCAAACTGCGCTTCAACACGTATTATTCGGCGACAGCATGGACGGGTACGCCCGTGGCATTGCTCGCGACTGACAACGGCGGTAATGTACTAACACTAAGTACATTATTATACGCAGACCGAATTCACGGGCATGTGATTGGCGATACTACTGGTTTGCAAGCTGCCTTAGATGCAAAAGCTACCATCGGTCACGGGCACACTATACCAGACGTTTCGGGATTGCAAGCGGCCTTGGACGGAAAAACTCCATGGGGGCACGGGCATATAATTGGCGACGTAAGCGGCCTACAACCTGCCCTAGATAATCGTCCAACTTGGGATGCAATCTACACACGTACACAGCTGAATACCAGCGGTGGCGGCGGGCAAGTGCATTGGAATAATTTGATTGGAGTGCCAGGGCTTGCGTATGCGGGTCACGGGCACACTATACCAGACGTTTCGGGATTGCAAGCGGCCTTGGACGGAAAAACTCCATGGGGGCACGGGCATATAATTGGCGACGTAAGCGGCCTACAACCTGCCCTAGATAATCGTCCAACTTGGGGAGATATATACACTCGAAGCCAAAGCGACAGCCGATACCTGCAAAGCGAAAGCGACCCTTTTGGCTACAGCGCCCATTGGTTTTCGATAGCGGGTAGAAACCTCACTCTTGGATTACAAACTCGCAATTTGGGTCAAGGTTACGCGTCAGTAACGTTGCCAGTGTCTTATCAGTACGATATTGCAACGCAACAGCTCCTAAATGGTAGCCACCTTGTTCGCCTTAATCGTGATGATGGGTTTTATGTTGACCGAACTATAACCGAGACAGATCCCAAGGGCGTTTCTAGCACATTTGGAAGTTACGGATCTGGTAATCTTAGCATTACAATTGTGCTTAGAGACGGCACACAAATTACCTGCAATATTCCTTTTTCTGGAGGCAGTTAAAAGACAAATATTTTTCAATAATAACAAAATGGCTAAAAAAATGAAGACCGAAACCGCTGAAAACCAAATCAGTAAAAAGGCAAATCTTGTAAGAGACGAGTATCTGCCATCACTCAGAAATCTGTTCAATATGCCTGGCGCGAGCTGGGCCTTCAAGTCGAAAATAAAGGAGCTTAGAGATAAGTTCAGTTTGTCTTTAAGCGCTGAAACAAAGACAATTCTCGGGCTTGAGAAAGACATAGCAGGATTGCGAAATGATATACAAAAGCTTCAAAGAAAAGAGCAAACGGAGCAGAACCTTGCAGACCTTGCAAACAGAGAGGACGAACTTGAGACGAAGATGTCGGAGTATCAGACGGCGGATGAAGAGCTTAAACAAAAGGATATTGTTATCGAGGCGACCTTAATTGCGGCTAAAATCATCCCTTCTGACAAGGTTTTGGCTGGATTATTTTCTGAAACGTACATTGACGAGTACGGCCGCCCCAACTCTCGTCAGAGCGATTACGTGACGCAAATTGTGAGAATTGAGGACTTGATAGAGCAGCCAGAAGCCTAATGCCAACCACTGTAAAACCACCCTGCGGGCCTTGTGGTCCGCAGTGGTACATTCACAAAATTGAGCACCAAACGGGTAGTACTTATACTGTTACGTTTGACGCGCTTAATGTTACGCGAATAGTCTATGACGTTGTTCGAGATTGTGACACGCTATCTAGCGGGCAACATGACCCTTCAAGCTCAACTTTTGATATTGATTTAATCGGAGTTTCTGACGGGAAAGCCTTCTTTATCGCCAGTTGCCCAAATTGCACAGGCTTCTGTCAGCCTTTTGAGTTTGAGATTAGTCATAACGGCACACTTACACCCGCCGTTCCAGTTTTACGCGCTGTGATTTCGGGCAACAACGTGCTAGTATTTTGGGATTTTGAGGGCGGCGTGGACGCGTTTGAGTTACAGACAAGCCGAGACGGGGAAACTTGGACGGACGTAACAGTAGGCATGTCGGCGAATATTCGACAGCTTAAAACAGGCCCGTGGCTAGACGTAGGAGAACTAACGTTTCGTATGCGAGCACGCAAAGGTGCTACGTATTCTGAATGGAGCGAGATTATTACGCCTTTCGTGGGTGCTACCCAGCCCGATGTTGTTACGCCAAGCCCTGGTAATGTGCCGTTCAGTACAGTGCGAACCGACATGATTAATATCGTGCAAGACTCTGGTACAGGGTTGTGGTATGATACTGTATCGCCCACCAGCGGCGACTATAATGCTTTCTACTACATCAATGGGCGCCCGCTCAAGTCGCCCACTGGTGACAGACTGCCGTTTCAGGGAATGGCCTTTGAAAGTGGATTTGTTTCGGTGGAAAAAATCTACTTGCATAAAGACCACTATTCAAACTGGCAACAGTGGGAAAATTATTTTTGGAGGACAAAAGAAGCTAAGGAGCAAATCTTAATAAACGGAAATTGGGTAGATAGTACTCCGCAGCTAAAAGAACAGAACCCACAAAATAATACTAGAATAATATACCCAAACGATTGGTGGGTATTGGCTTCTAGCCAACAGCGTCTTGTAATTCCTTAACTATTAGAAAGATGATTGTAGAAAAATTAAACCTACCGAGCTGGTTTCGTGCAGATTACATCTCGCACATAGACGAAGCTCCGATCGTGGGAAATGTGGGGAAAATTGCCGCCCTTCATTCGGTTGATGCCGATATTTTGGATGCGCAAAAATTTGAGCGCGGTTTCTCCCATGTGCCCAAAATATGGGATAGTGGGACAAACGATGATAAAAAGTGCTTTGTATTATTATCTGACGTTTTCCCTGGAACTGGACACAGCGACGCACAGATTAATGCCGCCGCCGCAAACGTGGCCGCGAACATTTCCAAATACGCCTGTATTGGTGATCAATTCACCGAGGCGGGTTCAAATCCAGTACCTTGGTACGATGGAAGTTACTGGACGGTAGGAAAAAAATTCTACCAAAAATTGTGCGAAGAAGTGGGCGCTAGTGGGGCTGCCGACACAAATTTCTTTTGCAATTACGACACCAAGCTGGCCAATTTTTGTGAGTTTTTTCGCATAAATGGTGCGCGTAACCCCTTGCACCCCTACATAGTTAATGCACTCGCAAGCGAAGCGGGCGCACGCAAAAAAGGGGATAACGATAACTCAAACGACCCTTATTACACCTCTGGAATGTCGGACTGGACGAACATGTTCACCATGATGTTGTGGGCGAATGATGGTGAAACAAAAGACTGGCTATTCAACGCCATCTTTGAGACTCAGCGGAAATATGCCGCAAAGGCTGACGCAAAAACGGTAATGTACACGTCGCCGTGGGCGCAAAGCCTAAGCAACCCCGTAAACGAGCATCATAAAAATCCTGGGCACATTCACCCCCGCGAAGGCGGATATTGGAAAGTGCCAGACTGGCATACTCCTCCCTTTGAATTTCAGCTTTGGGTGGGATTTTTTGGTTGCCTTCTGACAGAAGGATGCTACAACTGGGACTCTACCGTAAACTTCTCGAAATCGGTAGCAAACGACCGAGAAAACGAATGGACGCCCCCGCGCACGTGGGTAAGCGAAGGAGGTGCGGCGCCGACGCTGCTTCCAGATGGCGAGCCGCGCTACCCACAATTTCCGCGCGCAGGTATGGACGCCATGATGGTGGGGGTACATTGGTACAACAGCATTAAGCACATCGTTAATGCCAGTACTGGCGTAGCGTATGCTACCTACATCGCAGATGGGCAAACGATAGCGCCGCAGGCTGGCGACCCCCGACTTTTTCGGCGTGGCTTTCGGAATTATGGACAAGACACTATCCTGCACCTAGCAGCTGCATCGCAAGGGGTAGCGCTAGAGGCCATCGGCGCAGGTGAAACATTACTGGTCTATGTGAACCCTTACCGGTTGTTGACAGAAAAGGAGAATGTGTCGATAGTAACTAATGGAAAGACTATCGACCTTGGTCAACTAGCAGGATCAAAGCTTTATGTTTTTAGAGTTAAAAACGGAATCATACAATAACCATGGAAGCACTGGAAACATTTGTCGAAGGTGCATACGTGCGGCTATCATTTGATGTTGCGGGGCTTACGGTAGGTACATCTTTGCAAGGGAAATTGCTCTTTAAAGGGCAAACTTATCAGCTTTTTAACGAGCTCAATGGCACTATTCTAAGCATGAGTAGTGCCACCAATACCCTAGTATCAGGTACGTATAAGTTTGTGCTACTTTGGTACAACCAAGATACGAATGAACCCTTTGAAGAAGAAGAGTACGAGATCATTATAAAGCCTCGAAAATGATTCCAGCAACGTATTTGCCTAGACCAAAATTTAAGCTCAAACGCTCGACCGGTAACCTAATTTCCTGCGAGCTGGAGCAAAGGCCCTCAATCCATTTGAGCGCCTCGAAAACTATTGTAGTTATCAATAATAACGGAGATACAAATGCCGATGATGACACTCTTAGTTTGAATTTGCTCCTCTTATATGAGGTTTCAAAAATCTGATTTTTCAATTCAATAACTTACAGACATGACATTACAAGAAAGATTATCGGCGCTAATCACTGCAATTGGAACAGACATAAAAGCTTTGTTTACTCGTGCACTGCCTACTGGTGGAACTACTGGGCAAGCACTACGAAAAAGCTCAAACAGTGATTTTGCGGTAGAATGGTACACCCCAAGTGTGGGAGTACAAATTGACGATGCTACTGCTAGTGGGACAAAAACGTATTCATCGACCAAAATTGAATCAGTCGCAACGGCTGCAGCTAATGCCGCAAAAAATGAAATTCTAAACGGTGCGGGAGCAGCTTACGATACATTGTCAGAACTACAAGCATTACTTGAAGGCCAAGGTAGTTCGGTAACGGCATTGACAACAGCAATCAATAATCGTGTGCGATTTGATGCCGCACAAACTCTTACGACTCAACAAATTACTCAGGCTTGTTCCAACTTGGGGCTTGGGGAGCCCGATACAAACTTAGTTTCATTATATACAACTGCTAAGGCATAATGACACTTCAAGAACGTATATCTGCCCTTATAACTGCCATCGGCACGGACGTGAAAGCACTTTTTATGCGCTCAATGCCTGCGGGTGGAAGTACAGGGCAGGTACTTACAAAAACATCGAATAGCGATTATTCAACCAGTTGGCAAACACCAACTGGAGCAAGTCAATCAGATATACAGCGTATCGAAGCACAAAACTGGTTCCTATAATGAAACGTGGTAGTAATTATAATAATGGGTTTTTGGGCGGAAAGGGAAGCAATTACCTTACAGTAGATAGCCCTGGTATTCTTTCTGTAGAGAAGCATTATTACGCAGGCGCAAAATACCTGCTTGATAATATCTCTAATACAAGCCTTGTTAATGCTGCGTCTTATCGTCGATTACGCGGTGCTTACACGGGAAATATCGCACAAATGAGAAGGAGTACCGACAGTTCGGTACTCGACATTGGAAGCAATGGCGAACACTTCGATGTGTCAACCATGAACACTTTCATCGGTTCGGTAACAGGATATACGCGTATTCTATACTCTCAAGCGGGATTAGGATCTTCGTACGATTTTGTGCAAGGCACCAACACAAAGCAGCCTATTGTGAGGCTCTCTGGTACTAATTATACGATGGGGGGGCGAGTCTGCATGATGGGTGTTCCTGGTAACGACACTGGACTAGCAACAAGCAATATAGCCAACCTAATAACTGGTACTGATTTCACTTGCATTATGGTCGCGAGTGTTGGAGCGCATAATAATTATGCCCGTTTTTTTTCTAGTCAAAGCGCAGGGGGAAGTAACGACTACGGTACTGGCGGGTGCTCTATTACGCAGGCAGCAACTAACAATACTATTGCATTTACGGGAGGGACAAACAACTATTGTTATCCGAATGGAGTAAGTGGTGGAGTGTCTGGAAATGTGGTATTTACCGTTTTTACTGACTCTGCGGGTGCTACTGTACGCGTTAACGGGGCAATGCAACGAACGGATGCCTTCGTCACCAATCATAACTCGTATGCGCTCGGAATTATGAATCAAGTCGCGTCGGGTGGGGGTGCAGCGCTCAACCAGCTTGTAGCGGAAGTGATTGTTTATAAGCGAAAATTAACACTCGCAGAAGTGCAATATGTAGAGAGAAATATGGGTGCGTATTGGGGAATCGCAGTCGCCTAAAACAAGAAAAAAAATGCCAAATAGCTATAAATCTATTGCAAAAAAACTGGATGTTAATACAACAGTATCTGCCTATACGGTACCTAGTGCTACCACGGCAATCCTTAATCTTGTGACGTTTGCCAACATAGACGCATCGAATAGCGATTCGATAGAACTATCTTATCGAAAGTCAGGCGACGCCAGCGATACCTTTTTAAACAAAGGTGCCACTGTTCCAAGCGCTACGACTTTTCGTTTCGACGGCCCAATAGTTTTAAACGTGGGGGATATTCTAAAAGTCAAAGCTGCTACTGCCAACAGAATAGATGTAACTATTCACCTAATGGAAATTACCTAACATGAATACAGCCGTGAACAAACCCTTAGAACACACCTTTGAATTTGGCCTGGCATTGACAGCCACGCTACTCCAAATTAACATGCAACAGTTGTTTGACTGGCATGCAGTTCCCCTTAAACTAGCCATTCTATCTGGCTCCATTACCTACGTTATGAAAGCTAAGAAGGATGAAAAAATGTCCTTCAAAGAGGCGTGTTTTACAGCGCTAAGTGGGTTTACGTTCGGGATTTATATTGCGCCTTTTGTGGTTGATTTATATGCAATTACCAAGCCCGCTTCGAGCATGGGAGTACACTACCTTACTGGAGCATTTGGCCAGTGGATCCTAAACGTAGGTTGGGCCATTCTGAAAGGGGCGCACAAAGAAGGATGGTCTGCCATTCGCGACCGATTCTTTCCATCGAGAAAAAAACGCAACAACAACAGCTACGACGAAAACGAATATCCTAACCAATGATTTATCTTTTAGCAGGCCATACCGTCATTGCGGGACGCGGGACGGGGGCATTTGGCATCGATGGCTTCGATGAAGCCGTGGAAGCTGTGCGTCTTAGAGACGACGTAACAGCAGCTTTGCGCGCACGTGGCGTGAAGGTCGTAAACGAGGTCAACACATCGCCACTGGCTCAGGTAGTGGCCTGGTTGAAATCGATCGTGAAAAAGGAAGACAAGGTGATTGAAATCCACTTTAACATGGGGCCGCCGACCGCCACTGGTACTGAAGTGTATATCGACGATACGCCTACTCAGGAAGAACGCTTCTTTGCCCAGGCTGTGGCTCGAACCATCGCCAACACTTTGGGGATTCGGCTCAGAGGGGTCCAAGGCGTAAAACGTGAATCTGAAAGCCAGCATAAAAGCCTGGCCATCATTTCGGTGCCATCGTCGGCCATCAACATCTTGATTGAAGTGATGTTTGGTAGCAATCAAAACGACGTGGAACTGTACCGACGCAATTATCCACGCCTTGTTCAAGCTTTAGCCGACACTATTGCGCCATGAGACCAATCCACAAAATCGTCCTTGGCGTGGCCTTGGTTGTGCTCTCCATCAGCATGGTTATGCTCGCCTATAATACCTACGAACCGAAACCCGAACCCGTAAACCTGCAGAAAATCAATGAAACGATTAAAAAACAAAGTGACAGTGTGGCTGTGGCTTCTCGTAGCTATAGCGATACTACAAAACTGCGTAAGCTTGAAGCCCTCAAACGCCGAATTGCAGAAGCGCAGTACAACGATAGCGTCGCGCGCGTCTCAGATCAGCGACGCTGATGCTGCCGTAATCTGTTACGATATGCTCACCAACTGCGAGAAAAGCCTAGCCGATACCACCGCCAAGCTGCACCAAGTACAGGCAGGAATACCCGACGTGAAAAAAAATGCCCGTAACAAGGGTATTTACCTGGGCGCTGGTGGCATGAGCCTACTAACGATGTTACTACTACTTTTTGCGAACTGAGAGATAACAATGCAGCAAACCCACCTTTAGCTTAGAGGTGGGTTTCTTATTTTCATTGCAGGCCCGAAAATAAGCCTGAAAATTGCGTACATGATACGCATAACCCGAAACGGCTCACAGCTAGAACTATACCCTGATACTCGTTTTGATTACGAAATGAACAGCTGGCTATTTAGCGATGACGATAGCCTGTTGGGGTCGTTTACGTACGATTTTCGCTTTCCACTTTCCCCCAAAAACATTGATTTCTTAGAATATCGCCACCTGCCTGAGCAGCCTTATCGTGAGATTGAGGTCTATGTGGAGCTGAGCAATGCCCTGGTAATGAAATGCAACTTGGCCTACGAGATTGAAGGCGAAAGCGGGATTGGTTTTATCAAGTTCGAGTCCGCCACTGTGAACTCCAAAATCAAGAACGTGAAACTCGCTGAAGTAATCAACGAGGTCGTTTACCTGGGCAAAACACCCGCGCAGGCTGCCGAAATTATGGAGGAAATAGCCAGGGCTGCCGTGGGGCATTATCCGATTGTTTTTGCACCGATCTATAACCCTGAGTTTGTAGAAACGGATTATACCCTAACCCATGAGGATATAGAAGGCATCGCCCCCATGACGTTTATTAATTACGTTAGGAACGATACCATCAACCCTTGGGGTAAGCGTAAGGACGGTACTAGGGGATTTTTGTTTAATACCTACGAACCACTTTTACGTAACCTTGGAAGTGTGTTTGTGAACGTAAGCGCAATTCATGCAGGCATACTTAATGTGCCCTATGTGTATATGTGCTACGTAGTTGCCAAGGTCATGGATTACCTTGGGTTCGGGATAGAAAGTAGCTGGTTTTACGAGGCCGAAACGCAATGTCGGGTTATCTACAATACGCAAGCCCTCACGAGTTTTAGCGAGATTACCCAGTCACTGCCAGTCATTACAGTGAAAGTATCTGAGCACGTGCCTGATATGACGATTGCGGAGTTTTTGAAGGCAGTCCGAAAAAACTACTCGCTTTCGATTGATTTTGACGCGGTTCGGGGAGCGGTCAGTATTAAGACCTTCGCTGAAATAGAGCGCAGCCGCGACTACAACGACTGGAGGACCTACCAAACCCAGGATCCTGTGAAGATTTCGAGGCCGAACGGAAAGGGCTGGAAAGTGAAATTCGAGGAAGATGGGGGAGACGTACTGTATAAGGAGCTTTCCATTACCACCGAGTTTCAGGTGGGAGACGGCGACCAGACTTACAGCATCGGAGTGGGTACCCTGCCCATGCTCCGACAAAAAAATGAAATGACGGGAGCCATTTGGGTATTGCCACAAGCCAAACAGCCAGGGAATTTGCGCGGGAAGTTTTTTCAGAAAAGCGACCGATATTCTGACAGCAAACCCAAAAATGAATTCAAACTCCGAATCCTGGCATACCGTGGAATGCAGCCTGACCTTGAGGGAAACTTATACCCCATGCTCACTTCAGAGCTGTACAATGCGAAGGGTGAGAAAATAGGAACTGTAGGGGACAATCCGACGCTTACTAACAGCTGCTATGCCGTGTATGTGCGGCCGTATTTGTATTTCCGAGATCAGGCCCGCGAGGTAGAAACCAATCTGCTCCTTCCCATTACTGCGTTGCAGGAACAGAAAATGTATAAAAAAGTCGGCTTCGCGGGGGATAACCGCGTAATGATGCGCCACATCCTGAAAAAACTCGTGGTGGAGCTGCCGAGCGACGGCGGGTTTGTAAAGGCCAAAGCCTACAGCTACGGTATTCTTCCAATAGAAATTGGGGTGGTGAGCAACGGGGCGGTTTGGCTGTCGATCGAGTTTGTGAATCATCGTGACCTAAGCGAGAATGCCGTGTATCAGGCCATCGCCGACGTGGTGGTGAAAGCTTGGTCGGATGAGACCAAACAAAGAGCCATAACGGTAGCAAACTTAATGGTTTTGTTTGCATTGCAAAATGTGCTTACGAAAGAACAAATCCCGTATTCGGCAAGCATAACTGGAAGTGAGCAAATCGTAATGACTGACGCAATCGTCATTTTAACACCTCTCTACGCCTACCAGCAAAATGTAACAATAGCTTACACTCCAGTACTGATTCCAAGTTCCACCTATTCAATCGTACCATCCTAATGGGAGTAATGAAACGAATCATCGGCGATGGGCGATCGGTGCGAGCCGTGTGGCGAAAGTCTTCAGTCGAACGCAAAATGGTAGGGATGCAAACCATTCCAGGACTCGCCAACAACGAGCTTCCAGAAATCCGACTAAGGGCTTTGAATGCTGAAACGATGCGGTTGTTCATGCCCATCTTCAAGGAACGCCTCAAGCGTAACTTGGTAGAACACAATATTGGCTACGAAGGCGATTTGGACGATAGCCTTAGAGAAAGCGTGAAGAAAAGCGGGGATGGGGTGATGGGAACGCTCTCGTTCAATTTTTATGGTCGGTTTGTGGATTGGGGAGTGGGGAAAGGCACAAGCCTGATGGAAGCGCAGTCGGGTATTCCGCTCGCAGCGGGACGGCTTACCGCCCGACGTAGAGCCAAGCCGTGGTTTGGGCCTCAGTATGCCCACGAGCTCAAGCGAATTACTGAATTGTCGGCCGCCAATACCCAACAGGTTTTAAAAGAAATGGCGGCACAAATGAATGTGGAAGTAGAAATTAAGATATAGCCAATAACAGCCATGGCAAAGAAAAGTACAGAAACCACAAAGTCGATTATCCAACTGGTAGTCGATGGAAAAGGTGCGGAAACCAGTGTAAAGGAATTAGGGGGAGCGCTAAGTTACGTGAATACGGAGCTTAGAAAAATGAAGGCCAACGACCCCAAACGTGATGACCTCATAAAGCAGAAACAGCAAATTACCGCTGAATATCAGAAGCAGAAAAAGGAGATTGGGGACATTAGAACTGCCTGGCAAAAGTTTAAGCAGGAATTTGCGACCGTGGCCACTGGGGTGGTAGGTGGCAATGCCATGACCTTTGTTTTCCAACAAATGCTCAGCTACTTGCCACAAGTCACCGCTCATAGCTTAAAGCTGAAAGATGAGCTGGCAGACGTGGCCAAGAAAACCGACATGACCGACCGCGAGGTAAACAAGCTAAACGGGTCACTCAAAAAAATGGATACTCGAACCCCAACAAAAGAGCTTCGAGAAATGGCGGGTGTAGGCGGGCAATTTGGCGTAGCGAAAACGCAAATCGAGGGTTTTGTGGATGGAGCCGACAAGGTGAACGTTGCCTTGGGCGATCAGTTTGGAAGTGCGGAAGCCACTGCGGGCGCAGTACTGAAGCTGCGTAATATCTTTCAGAATATAAAGAGCGACAACATTAAGGAAGATATGCTGCACATTGGCAACGCGCTCAACGTGTTGGAAGCTGATGGCGCGGCTACGGGCGCGGGTATGGCCGATTTTGCGAGCCGAATGGGTGGGGTGCTTATCCCGCTCAAGGTAACAGAAGCGCAGGTGTTAGGACTATCGGCGACCTTGGAAGAACTGAACGTAACTGCAGAGCGTGGATCGACCGCTACAGTGGATATTTTCCAACGAATGTTGACCGAAACTGAAACCTTTGCGAAGGTGGCAGGAATACCACTAAACGATTATAAGAATCTTATCCAAAAGGATATTTTCGGTGCCTTCATGAAATACCTGGAAGGCTTGCAAAAGGTAGTGCCAAATCAGATCGAGTTTGCGCGCGTGCTCGAAGCCAGCAAGCTCACGGGCAGTGGTGCCAGTGAGGTACTTTCTAAGCTCGCTACCAATTCGGATATGCTTACCGAAAAAATCGGGAAGGCGGGTACGGCTCTCCAAAATACCGATAGTATTATGGCAGAGTTTCAGAAGCGTAACCACTCATTAGCGCTTGGACTCAAGCAACTTTCAGAGTGGTGGAACTCGCTCTTGTATAGCGATGCAGCTCAGAGTTTTGTCGAGAACAGCGTTAAAATGCTTACATCGATGTTGGGCCTTCGCGATATTGCCAAGGAGACTACTGCTAAGTTTGAAGCGCAGAAATCGACCGTCGGAAGTTTGGAAAAAGAACTGGTACCACTGCTAAACCGACAAGAGCAGTTAAAGAACATGGCCAAGCAGCTTGGGGGAGAAACCAAGCTGACTGATGAAATGCAGATTGAGCTACGAGAAAACATTAAAAAAATTGCTGAGATCGTGCCTGAAGCAGCCACGGAGTTTGACAAGTACGGAAACGTGCTCGACGTAAATACAGAGAAGGCGCGTAAGGCGATTGTAGTCCAAAAAGAGCTATTGAAATTCTACAATAAGGAAGCTATTAAGTCGAGCGAAAAAGAGCTTGACCAAGTCAGGGTAGAGCGACAAAACCTGATTGCCAAACGAAAAGCGGGCAAAATTACGAGTGTGAATTTTATGCCAGGAGCTGGGATAGGATCTACAACAACGACGGAAATCAATTCGGAAGATGCCAGGAAGATTGACGATCAAATTGCAGACGCGAACAAGCGTGAAATTGAGCTTAGAAATCGACTGTATGGCCTATCCCAAGAGAATAAGTACATGACAGCTGAAGAGAAACGAGCCATGCGAAACGGGCCAACTCCTACGAAAAAAAGTGGTGGGGGTAGCAGCTCCGCAGGCTCTGTGGTATCACCCTTGGGCGCTGATGAAAGTGGAAGCTCGAAAAGCAAGAAGTCCAAAAAACCTGTTGAAAAAGGAATAAGTTTTGGTGATTGGTACGAAACAGTACAGGGGGAGATTGATGCCTACGCCGATTTGGACGAAAAGGTGGCCGAAGAGCGGAAGAAGAACCTAGCCAATCTCCTAAAAGATGTTGGGGTAGAGTACGACACCTTCTATTTAAGCCTGGAACAAAAAGCAGCAAAAGGGCTAATTACCGATGAAGAGTTTCTGAAACAGAAGCGTGAAAAGGAGATTGAGGAGCTCACCACAATTAAAATGTTTACGGAGCTGTACGGTGAAGAAACAATAGAGCTTGATCGACAGATTGCACAAAAGCAAATTGAAATAACAAAGGATGCTGCCGACAAAAAAGTTGAAATCCTAAAGGAGCAAAAGAAAGCTGAAGAGCAAGTACGGAAGGATATAGCTGAGCTCGCCAAGGAGCAACACAAAGCCGAGTTTGATTTGAATCAGGCCAAAAGCCAGATGATGCAGGAAGGTATAGCCGCGCTGATGGGCATGGCCAAACAGCAATCGGGTATCTGGAAGGCATTATTTCTCGTGCAAAAAGGGATGGCCATTGCCGAAATTATCACCAAAGCACAGCTAGAATTGGCCAGTTATAAGTTGGCAATCGCAAGTTATTCGGCCCAAATCGCCGCCACTGGAGGTGTGAGCCCCGTGGGTTGGGCGGGAATAGCCACCACTACCGCCCAAATCGCCGCTACAAAAATGACGGCAGCGGCGGGCATCGCTACGATTGCAGCTCAGACCGTGCCCGTTTTTGCAGGACGCGAGGCAGGAGGAGCGGCCCCGCTCACCGTGAATAACGGTGCAGCTCAGGGCTACGTGGATAGACCTACGCTGTTTACCCAAAGCGCATTTGTGGCAGGGGAAGGCAACCGCCGTGAGTATATCGTCCCTTGGAAAATGCTGCAGGATCCTGTCGTTGCCGACATGGTAGGGATGATAGAGAGTGTTCGGCCACGTTACTACTCATCGGCAGGCGATGCCGCCGCCGCTCCCAGGGGAATAGCTACTGGAAGCGGCGGGCAAATGCTCAGCGATGGCCTTCTATTGCAAGTGATAGAGCTCCTGTCGAGAATTGACAGCAAAAGCGATAAGAAAATTGATTTCAACTTTTCGACTTTTGAAAAGACGCAAGAACGGCTTAACTTTATCCGAAAAGATACCAGTGCATAATGGAGGAAAAGCGGTGTAATACTTGTAGGTTTTGGGAAAGAATACAAGATAGTAACTACCAAAAAGATATGGGTAACTGCCATTTTTTAAGTGGCAAAAGGAGTCTCGACACAACTGAAGAAGATACTTATCCTTCTGTTGAAATAACTGGAATTGAGAGCAGTCCTATTTGTTATCATGATGGAATAGGGTTTGAGTATGAGACCAAAAGCTGGTTTGGGTGTATTCATCATAAATTAGCTTTTGGTCTCACGCAAAATTAATCAAGTTTACATGAGTTTAGGACTCGTAATCGGTCATACATCTTTTTAAGGTGTTCAAGTTCTCTTGATTGTTCACTTCCAAGGATGCTTATATTTTTGAGGCGTACGGCAGTACCAGCCATACAAACCATAAGCATTCCTTTTTCTCCACCAACTTCTGAGTAATCAATGTCAGTACCAATTACGGCATCCGCTCCTAAACTTAAGGCTTGTTTGCGAAGTTGAGCTTTACACAAATTTTCCCCAAAACGAAGCTTTCGGTTGTAACTTCCTGACTGCGTTCCAAGCAAATCATTAAAAGAAGATGAAAACTCAGAAAATACCCCTGTACCAGTGGTTGATTGGCCAGTAACCATATCAACTACTTCGTATTCCCAATTACTGGGTGACTGTAATGTGATTACAGGAATACAGCCGAATAATTCTTCAATTGACTTTTGGAGTTTAATTTTTTCATCCTTGTATTCATACAGGACTTTTTCGTATAAGTCTTTGCCGCATTTGCTACAATAAGCACTGGCATTAGCTTGACGAAATAAATTTATTAAGCGAGTTTGGTTTTCCCCTAGAATATAGATTGGGTTAAAAAGTGCTGAGTTGAGCTTTGTGTTACAGTTGGGGCAATGGGTGAGATTTTGTTCCATAAAGTTCCTACGTTGAATTTTGACTCAATATAGGAAATAAAAGAGACTAAGGAATTATAGTTCTTCCTTAGTCACTTTTTCATAGAAGGCAACAAGCCCCTTTGTAATCCTTTTTTTTGCGCTTGAAGTAGTGAATGCAACGGGCGAAGTATAACCGAACCACGATGCAATGTCTGCATCAGTAAGTTCGTGTTTGGCTTTTAGAGTTTTGTACTTTCTTTGAATGTCTTTTTCCATACATGTAGGTATTTGTAGCTACAAACTTAGTATATACCTACGTAAGAAAAAATGGGTCGTTGACAATTGTTGATGCTGAGTCCATCCCATCAGCCCTAATATAGACTAAGAAAATAGCCTCTGTAGAATGCCCTGTGATCTGTCTTATTTTTAACGTAGGTATTCCTGCTAAAAAAGCATTTGTGGCAAATGAACGACGAGCAGTGTGACTGCTCATGAGTGCATATTTAGGGTGTATTTCTCTAATCTTCTTTGCATTTCTTGTAAAGAACACCTCGATGTTTTGGGCTAACCCCGCTTTTTTGGCGATTTTTTTAATGTTCTTATTGTAGCTTTGAATGCTGTAAGTTTTAATTTTCCAATCTCTTGATTCTAAAATTTCCATAACTGTATTGGCAATTGGAATTACGACTACCTTGTCCGTCTTCTGGGTTCTAATCCTAAAGTACTTTTTCCCATCTTGCTCAACTGTGTACTGATTAATGTCTTGTAATAGCATGACTAAATCGCTCCTTCTTAGACCCGTAAAGGACTGTATTACATAAGCATCGCGAGTATCTCTTTGTACGCCCTTTAGTTTTAACGCTGCCAAAGCTTTTAATTCAGCAATGGTATTGTAAACTTGGGTTGTTACCTCTGGACTATAGGTGAATTCTTCCACCATGTAGGGTATTTTGTAGGTTCTGCAAGCTCTGCGAAGGTTAGTCTTAATCTGATTAATGGTACCGTGGACGGTATTTCTCTTAATGTTTCGTTGGGATAGGAAAGATAAAAAGTTTTGAAACCATGCATCGTTCATTTCGTGAACGTAGATTTTTTTGGAGGCTTTTTCAAAAGCCTCCAAGTGAAACAAAGCATCTTTAAGTCGGTGAATACCAGAGTATGTAAATCTGCTTCCTTGTTTAGTAAGAATTTGACCGGTCTCAATAAGTGGTATTCTTTCACGAATGAAAGTAGAGAGCCGATGACGATTAAAAAACCATTTGATCATAATACGATAGCGGCTCCAGTACTTTCTAAATAATTCCACACACTTAAAGTAGCCTGGGCGTCTGATAGTGCCCCATGTGGGCTTCCTGTCCAGTCGTGCCCCACCAACTCAGCAGCATAAGTTAATTTGTGACGTTTCCAAATTCCCCTTGTTTCATCCCAAATACCCATGTATTGAGAAAAACGAGCCATACAACAATGCACTTTTGGCTTAGCGATTGACAGGGCTGATTCAATAAACCGAGAGTCATAATCTGCACCATACATAACAACATTTTTGTATTGTTTCAGTACTGTGACAATGCTTGGATTTAGAGTTTCTAGGGTGGGGAAATTACCTTCGAAAATGAACTTAGGTGTTATTCCATTGATTTTAGTAGCATTAGGCCATTCCTTTTCCTTCGTAGGGGTTACGTAGGTATCAAGAAGCGTTTTGCCATTTTGATTAATAATAGCAATCGACAATAGCTCTGATGATTCGGAAGTGCCAGTTGTTTCTGTGTCGAGAATACAATACTTTTGCATGTTAGTTGTGAATTAAGGTTTACACTAATTTTTTGTCCCGTTCGCCTGCCAGTGAACGGGACGCTTCTTTTAATATTTAACTTCGACCCACCCTTCTTGAATAGCTTCAAGAACGTCAGCTCGTTCTAAACCAGCAACTGGGTAATTATGAATCTCAAACGTTGCATTTTTTACACAAGTCCGCCAGTTTTTAACTGAGCCACCGCTGGTAAAGCGGCCATCAAGAAGAAAGATATCGTCTTGGGCCTTGGCGCCAGAGTCTCTTCCCCATGCTTTTGCGATAGGACGACCAAATAATTCAACTCCTGAATGCCAAACTTCTTCGTTGTACTCTTTTACAGTAAGAGTACATACTTCGTATGGATGAAGTCCTGAAACGCTGTAACATGCTATCATCGCTTTTATTACATGGTCTTCGACAGATAAATCAAAAACCCATTCCCCATTGATAAAAGTCCCACGTAGCCCACGTGCTTTCTTTACAAATTCCTCATTGTAAGGTGAGATTGTTTTAATGCTGTTGCTTGTTTTGATAGTCTGAATTTTGTGTGCGTATTTTTTTTCTGGACTGTTGTCGGATTCTTTAATTGAAATGGTAGCTTCAACAGCAGCTTGAATTTCTTTAAGCTCAGTTACAGTTAGCTCGCCAAGCTTTGATAAGTCTATTGAGAGTTTTTTTACAGCAGCTTTAGCGTCATCCCAAGCGCTTTTTAAAGCATCAGCAAATTTTTTTCCTTGTTCTTTTACAAGTTCCCACGCATTTGTGAAAATTTTAGATAAGTCATAAGCGGGAGTAGTGATAATAGCTTGCATTGTTTTGTTATGTTTTAGGTTTACAAACCGCTCTGCCAAGCGGGTCAATCATCTAATTGACAATGCAAATATATAGGCATATACATATATGATACAAGTATTTGCATATAAATATTTATAATTTAGAATAAGTTTAAATAATTTTTCAAAGTAGGGTATGAATATTAAGCTTGTTGCAGCTTGCGCAATTCGTGGGCGACACGTCGCTCATCTTCTCGTACATAGGAATCTAAGCTACGATCACTCTTGAGGCCCAGTACTACCTTTACCGCTGAGCGGCTCCAGTTTAACTCGTTGAGTAACCAATCAGCCAGGGTTTTTCTGCCTGCTTTCACTGAAAGCTTGAGACTGACTGGCTCAAGGTTGATTTGTTGTCGATAGCTTAGGGGCATTTTACTTATTTCGACGTTTAGCTCCATGGCCATCAACTTCAAGTAATCGTTCATCTTTTGGCCTGATATGAAGGGTAGCTTGTGCCAACCTCCGTACTTAGCAATAATTTGGTTAATCTCAGGCCAGGCCGATGCGGGTACCTTGGCCATTTCCTCAGTTTTAATCCTAGACCATTTTATGAAGTCGTATCCTGCTACCTTATATATGACTGTTTCACCCTGGGCAGCCATATTTTTGAGGTCTTGATCATGAAACCCCGTGCGGCAATACAAAATAAAAATGTCGGCAGTTTGTTGGAGCTTATCGTTTGAAAAGTGATGGGAGCGTAGTAGCTCAAATTGAGCCACACTAAGAAAAACGTGGGGCTTCGTTTTCTCGTGTTTGATACGATGCCCGTCCAGCGGGTTTGACGTAAGCAACTTCTCAGATTTTGCCCAGGTAAGCATATCCTTTATGACTGACTGACTTTTTCTGATAGTGGCATCGGCGTAGTGCTGCTTTATTAGGTAACTTTTGAACTGCTTGAGCAAGTCAACGTCGAAGTTTTCTAATAGCTCATTTTGCTTCTTACGAGTAATTAGAAATTTGAGCACGTTGTCGCCCACGTCTTCATAACGATCAATGGTTTGTTTTTTAGGAGCTCCAGCATCGCGCATCGTTTTTATCCATTTCCTGAAGGTGTCCATGAACGTGAGCTCACTTGTATTAGACATATAGAGCTCCTTGATTTGGTGCGCTGTAAAGGGATTTCGACGCAAAGTGAGCATTGTGTACAACTCTACAAGCCTGGTTTCTATCTCTGATAGCTTCGCATTTTTATACATCGAATGATCGTCGCTCGACATGACGCGTTGCCTACCTGTATCCCAATCGGGATAATTACAGTCGATATGGGTAGAATAAAGGTCTGCTCGTTCACCATTTATGGTAATACGATGGTAGATGGTGCAGGTTTGCTTTTTTTTCTGCCCCTTCGTTTGGTGCCTGTAGAACAGGATTTCCATTCTTTTTTTTCATTATTGGATTAAAATTTAAGTTTGGGGCGGCAAACCAACCTAAAAAAGAATTATGGGACATATTTTTTATCCCAAAACTTATTAAACGGTTTGGAGGAGGGTGTGCGCCCGCGGGCTGGAGGTGTGCCACCAGGTGTGCGCCCGAGAAACTAATGGCTCAATTTCAAAATTTGTGGAGCAACTTGGATTAAGCATATAACTGAGTTAGCCGATACAGGAAGAATTCTATGTTTCTTACCCCTCTGAATTGACTTCTGAACGCTTTGATTTTAGCGTTGAAGGATTCGGCAGAAGCATTAGTACTTCTATTATCAAAGTAATTAAGAATCGTCTCATAGTGGTTTTGGATGGAGCGCGCCACCGTATTAAAGGCTTTAAATCCAGACTGACGTACTTTCTCGTGCCATTTGGCGAGTCGTGCCAATCCATACAGTTTATCATTGGTATGCTCAAAAATATGACTCAAAGACATGGTTAATTCATAAGCTTTTTTCAAGTCAGCATAGCGCTCAAAGAGTAATATTGCCCTTTGTTTTTGATTCTCTGTCCAATCTTTCTGCTTTTTGTAGAGCACATACCGGCTGCGAGCTAATAGCTGTTTAATTGTGTCACCATTGGATAATAGTTCCGGTTGATAGTCAGTCGAAGTTGATTTAGCGTGCTCTATAGCTTCATTTTCGGCATCCAATGCATCCCACCTGTGTTTGACCCGCATTTCCTGAAGAGCCTCTGCGGCCAGTTTTTGAACATGAAAGCGGTCAGTGACTCTGGTCGCTTTAGGAAAGCACCGTTTGGCAATCAGTTCCATATTACCCGCCATATCCAACGTTATCTCTTTTACTTTTTTGCGCTGACTTTCAGGGATTTTACGAAGAACTTCAATGACTTTTTCAGCTTTTGTTCCTGCCACAACAGCTACAATACTGCCTTTTCCTCCCTTGGCGGCCTTATTGGTCAAAATCGTATAAAGCTCTCCATGCGATAGGCTTGTCTCATCAATTGATAAGTGGCTACCCAAATTTTGAGGGTATAAAAGCCAGTTCTTGGCATGACTTCTTTGGTTCCAATTTTTAAAACCACTCTGATAATCATGGTAATGGCGTAGCAAACCTTTGCCCTTAACACCATAAAATTTCCCAATTGAATAGACGCTATTGGGGTTATTATTGAGTGATTCCCTTTAAAAAAAACGCGAACTCACTCGTCATCCGCGTTCCTTTTTCTACTTCTGTCCAATCTCTGTAGACAACCTTTTGGGTCTTGGTGTTTAGCCACCTGCGACGCTTAATGTGTAGAAATACCTTATGGCCGCGAATGGGAAAATCCTGAACTGTAATCGAGGGAAAGAAACCTTTGGATAACAGATTCGCCCGATCAGGGTGAGCAGTAGAAGCGTTCTTTTCTTCCAGATGCACCTGAAAGCAATCTTCTTGCTTGTCAACGGAAAGCAAAATAAAGTTTTCAAGAAGGAACTCAGGTAACAGAAACTGAACGATAGGTAGGAAACTCTCCAAAGCAAGTACGATTGATTAAAAGCACAAACTTAAAAAAATCCAACGCACTCCACAAATTTTGAACTTGATCCAAACTAATCCTTGAAGAGTGAGAGGGGAAGAAGCTGATATACAAGCAAAAAACCCGCCCTTTTGAGGCAGGTTGTCAACAAGATTTTGCTTTTGTGATCCCGCTGGGACTCGAACCCAGGACCCATACATTAAAAGTGTATTGCTCTACCAACTGAGCTACGGAATCCTACTTTTTCATTACTGCTTTCAACTTTTTTTGTTTCGTTGTCTGCGTTGTTCTGAAATCGTGGTGCAAAAGTACGTGGTTTGACAATACGACGCAAGTGCTGATGTGAAAATATTTTTAAAATATTTTTTAAATGACAGACAGTGAGTGAGTTAAAGTTGAAAATATTTTTAACTTTTTTTTGCGACTCTGATTTCTGGTTAGATTCTTGGTACGAAATGCTTATAAATTCGTAGTATTGAAAGTTAATCAATCATCACTCATTTATTTCCACTTCCATAATGAAACTATTTCGTTTTGGCGCATTTGAACAAGAGCAACCGGGAGTTATTTTGTCGGATGGCCGTAAAGTAAACGTAGCAGCGTTTGGCGAAGATTTTAACGAGGCATTTTTTGCCACCGATGGCCTTTCTCGCTTGGCTGATTGGCTCACCATTCACGCAGATACTTGCCCTGAGGTTTCGGAGGATGTTCGCCTCGGTTCGGCCATCGCGCGCCCTTCAAAAATTGTTTGCATCGGCTTGAACTATGCCAAACACGCAGCAGAGTCGGGGATGGATGTGCCAAAAGAACCCGTTATTTTCTTTAAATCCACTTCCGCTTTGTGCGGACCAAACGATAACGTAATCATTCCCCGTAATTCTGTCAAAACAGACTGGGAAGTAGAGTTGGCTTTCGTGATTGGTAAAAAAGCTAGCTACGTGGATGAAGCCAATGCGATGGATTATGTAGCGGGTTATATCTTACACAACGATTACTCAGAGCGTGAGTTTCAGTTGGAACGCAGCGGTCAATGGGTAAAAGGGAAAAGTAATGATACTTTTGCCCCGCTTGGGCCTTTCATGGCAACCAAAGATGAAATCGCTGATCCTCATACTCTTCGCCTTTGGTTGAAAGTGAATGATGAGATGCTGCAAGATTCAAATACCGATGACATGGTGTTTAAGATCCCAACGTTGGTAAGTTACCTAAGTCAATTTATGACTTTGCTTCCTGGCGATGTTATCTCAACAGGAACGCCGTTTGGGGTAGGGCTGGGCTTTAAGCCGCCAAGATACCTCAAAGCGGGCGATGTAGTCGAATTAGGCATCGAGGGACTTGGAACGCAACGCCAAGTGGCAGAAGCGTATCAATAAGACGAGTAAAAAAACTCGGCATTTTAGTTTATTATTTGTGCGGCTTGATGGTCTCCATTGAGCCGCACGCTTTTTCATTGATTTCAACCTATCTATCCAAACTTCAGACCATGTATCGGTTTTTGTGCTTACTGCTTTGTTGCACTTCTCTTCTTACGTTTGCTCAAAAGAAAAACGAAAAATTTCAATACCACATTTTTGAAGCCAATGGAGCTATTAAAATTGACGGCTTAGAAAATGACGCCGCTTGGCAACAGACTGAACTGGCGAAAGATTTTCACATGGTGACCCCCATGGACACAAGCCTGGCGCGCAACAAAACTGAAATGCGCCTCTGCTACGACCAACATAATTTATACATCATTGCGGTTTGTTACAAGGCGATAAAAGGCTCTTTTGTGGTTGAATCGTTAAAACGGGACTTTAATTTTGGCCTCAACGATAACTTTTTTGTGGTGCTAGATACATTTGAAGACCTCACGAATGGCTATTCGTTTGGGGCAAGTGCCGCAGGGGCGATTTGGGACGGGCAAGAGGCTGATGGAACGATGATAAACCTTAACTGGGACAATAAATGGCATTGTGTAACGCGCAATTATGAAGATCGCTACGTCTGGGAAGCGGCTATTCCGTTTAAAACTATTCGCTACCGCCCCGATAATTTACGTTGGGGTATTAATGGCAGCCGTTTGGACTTGGCGACCAACGAAAAATCGGCGTGGGCGCCCGTTCCGCGTCAGTTTCAATCGGCCAATTTAGGATATGCTGGGGTATTGGTGTGGGATAAGCCTTTGCCACCTGCTGGAAAAAATATCTCATTGATTCCTTACGCCTTGACGAGTATTTCTAAAAATCAATTAGCAAAAACACCAGCTGACTTTAAGCCAAACATCGGTGGTGATGCTAAAATTGCCCTCAATTCATCGCTCAACTTAGACTTAACTGTGAATCCTGATTTCTCTCAAGTGGAAGTGGACGTGCAGCAAACCAACCTCGATCGTTTTGAGTTATTTTTCCCCGAACGTCGTCAGTTTTTCCTTGAAAATGCGGATTTGTTCGCCAACTTCGGTTTTGCTACGTTACGGCCTTTCTTTTCCCGTCGGATTGGACTTGGTGTGCCGTTGTTGTTTGGAGCACGTTTGAGCGGAAAATTGGATAAAAATTGGCGAATTGGCGTATTAGACACGCAAACCAAAGAGGATGGTGCAACGCCCGCCCAAAACTTCGCGGTGGTGGCCTTGCAACGAAAGGTGTTTGCTCGCTCGAACGTAGGCTTGCTGATGGTGAATAAACAGTCGCTAAATCTTGATGAAAGTGTTCACAAAGGCGCATCGGCGTTTAATCGAAACGTAGGAGCCGAGTTTAACTTAGCCTCGGCCAATAACATCTGGACGGGGAAAGCCACCGTTTTGAAATCATTCAGTCCAAACGTTTCGGGTAATGACGTTGCTATTGCGAGTATTTTGAACTATAACAAAGCCAATTTTTTTTGGCAATGGCGTTATGAATTTGTGGGCGAAAATTACAACGCGGAAGTA
Organism: Runella sp. SP2; assembly: GCF_003711225.1. Classification (NCBI taxonomy): domain Bacteria; kingdom Pseudomonadati; phylum Bacteroidota; class Cytophagia; order Cytophagales; family Spirosomataceae; genus Runella; species Runella sp. SP2. The sequence goes on from NZ_CP031030.1 coordinate 1,046,280, forward strand.
GGTTACGTCCCTAATGCTGCCCGCCGTGGGTACCAAATGATGGCTCCTAACGTGGGGTATTTATTTTTTGTAAACTCCCCTTTATTGATTAGTCATGGCCCCTTGGTTCAGTCCACTTTATTTTGGAATAAATCAGGCAATCTGACGGATAATGAAACCTACATGGCTTACAATTTTAATTTTAGAAGCCGTGCCATTGGAACAGCTTGGGTAGCAACAAATTACGTTCAACTTCTGGCCCCTTTTGACCCAACTAATACTGGCCGTGAAAGATTGGCCACAGGGACTAAGCATTATTGGAATTCTTTTGGAACAGAGTTTACGTCAAGCCCTCGAAACCGATTTACGTATTCGTTTGCCACGCGCTATGGTGGCTTTTATGCCGACGGAACGCGCCTCAATTTAAGAACCACGCTGGGCTATCGTTTTCAGCCCTACGTAGCGACCAAGTTTTCGGTGGATTACAACATTATCAAAGTACCCTATTTGCAAAAGCCTGTTGAACTGTTGCTGGTAGGGCCACGGGTGGATGTGACATTCCGCAACAATCTTTTTTGGACGACTTTTGTGCAATACAACAATCAAGCAGATAATGTCAACCTAAACACGCGTTTGCAATGGCGCTACCAACCTGCGTCCGACTTGTTTATCGTCTATACCGACAATTATTTGCCCGAAAATTTGATGATTAAAAACCGAGCGTTGGTGCTCAAACTGACGTATTGGTGGAATATCTAAGTTGTGTATTTTTGCAAAAAATACGTAAATGAACATAAAAGTTGTTGCGTTCGACGCGGATGATACATTGTGGGTAAATGAGCCTTTTTTTTATGAAACAGAAAGGAAACTCTGTGCCTTATTGGAGGATTATTTACCCCACCACACGATTTCTCAAGAGTTGTATCGAATGCAAATTCATAACCTGCCGTTGTACGGGTATGGAGTTAAGAGCTTTATCTTGAGCATGATAGAGATGGCGTTGTCGGTGTCGGAGAAAACCATCAGTTTGGATGTCATTGAGAGAATCATTGCACTTGGTAAAGAAATGCTCGAAAAACCGATTGAACTTCTGGACGACGTCGAACATGTTTTACATTCGCTTTCGGGGCGGTATCGGTTGGTGGTGGCCACCAAAGGGGACTTGTTAGACCAAGAACGAAAATTGAAAAAATCGGGCTTGGAGCATTATTTCCACCATATCGAAATCATGAGTGAAAAGCGCGAAGTCGATTACCGTAAACTTATCAAACACCTTGATATTGCTCCCGAAGAATTTGTCATGATTGGTAATTCGCTCAAATCCGATGTGTTGCCAGTATTGACCATGGGTGGGCACGGATTTCACGTGCCGTTTCATACGACTTGGGCTTTTGAACAAATCGATCATCGCGTCGAACATGCTAATTTCAAGGAGTTTACTTCATTGAAAGAAGTGCTGGCGCATTTGTAATGTTAAAAGCAATGTTGAAAAGGGATTGGTGGGCTTAGTACCAATTCTAAACTGGCGAATTGAATTTTAGGGAAACCTTTGGCATGTGAAAGGCGTGTTGTGAGCAACCCTTGACACTGGGAGGTCGGGTTATGAGCAACCCTCTGCACGAGAAAGCAGGTTGTGAGCAACCTGCTGCACGGAGTGAAAAAATATTTTTTGGAAAAAAAATTGGAAGTAAATATTTTTATAAACAATTTTGTCGAGAAAAAAAAGAAAAGGTAAATGCCAAAAATCGACCACGATACCAAAGAGCGTATTTTAGCTGCCGCCGAGAAAGTGTTTCACGCCAACGGATTCAAAGGGGCGCGAACCTCGCTCATTGCGGAAGAAGCGGGTATCAGTCGGACGATGATGCACTACTATTTCAATTCCAAAGAAGAACTGTTTCAGGAAGTGCTCAAGCGGTCAGTAGGGGTTGTCCTCGCACACGCCCAAGGGGTTTTGACCCAGCCTCGCGACCTGAAAGAAATGGTCAACGGTTTGATTGATTTGTTGTGCGATGTTTGTGCGTTAAAACCTGGTTTGCCGACTTTTGTGGTTAATATTTTTAATGAATCGCCCGAAATTGCGTATTTCATGGCGATGGGACAATCAGATGAACTTCCCAAGGTGCTGGATCGGTTGCTGGAGGAGGCAAAACAGCAAGGAACGGTACAGTCGGATATAACGGGCGAACACCTAATGCTCCATATATATGGCTTATGTTCAATGGCTTACTTGGCGCATAATTACATCAAAGCCAAAGAAAAACGGAGTGACGAAGCCATGGCTGCTTTTTTGGAGGAGCGTAGGGTACAAATCAAAAGCTTTGTGTGGCATGCCCTTGGTAATCAGGGTATTTAAGTGCGTTTTGAAGGATTTTAAATTGAAAAAGGCGTCTCGCCTTATTTTTTGCGATTTATATAAACAATTTTGTTGAACTAAAATGTATAAAACAATTTGATATGACAACCCACGCCACCTACATGGGGTACCGAACGGACGATTTCGAGCACCCCTTTGCTAAGTTTTTTAACGATGTGATTGCCTCAATTCCTGCCAATGTAGCTGCGGCATTGGAACATGCCTTGCCGTCGTCGGAGGCGTTGGCTTTTGAGGAGGTGACCAAATTGGCAAACAAAGGCTACGATTCGGTTGAAAATGGGTACTTTATGCTGCCTGATGGGGGACTACACGTAGCCGTGCTGACTCCCATGCTGCACGTAACGCCCCCCATGTGGGACTGGTGGTTTGGTTGGCACGGTTGCCAAGATAATCGCTATAAATTATGGCACCCTGCTGCCCACAAATCTGCTCGCTGGGAAGATGGTCGGGACGATGAAGCGTACATTGGCCGCACGTCCATCATTGAAGAGTACATCGGAACTTCTCTCGAAAAAGCGGCTATTCAGTTTGTAGAACCTACGTCGTTGGGGTTTTCGGAAGAACAGATTGCCAACAAAGATGAAGTAGTCTATATCTGCGCCCGTTTAGGGTATCCTCATTTGCCCGTTGATTTTGGGTGGTTGGTACATCAAGTCCGTAAAACTGCCGTTGGTGCCGAAATGCGCTCACGGTTCTGGATGGGCGGAAAACACATTCAGTTGAGGGGCGACAATAAGCTGGTTCAGCTTGTATCATCAGTTTTGCCAAAAATTGCTCATCTGCCTGAGCGTCAGGCGAAAGACTTGTTGCAGCATTGCTCCGAAGAAATGAATCATTTGGCCAAAATCTTACCCGATTTATACCACGAATTTCACGAATCCAACCCTTTAAAACCATTTTAACATGAAACCAATTGCTATTTCAGGAGATATTATCCAACAAGGAGACAGAGGCTTTGATAGGGCTATTATGGATACTCTCTTTAATCAATGGGAGCCAGGCCGCCGTCCCGATATGATGGTAACCCCTAAAACCATCGACGACATTATTGACACCATTCATTATGCTCGGAAAGAAGGAAAACACATCAGTATTTGTTCGGGAGGACACAGCTGGTCGGCCAACCACGTTCGGAACAACAGCGTGTTGATTAACATGCGAAAATTTGATACGTATGAGGTAAACCGTGAGGCGATGACGGCCAAAGTTGGGCCAGGGGTAGGAGGAAGTACGTTGCTTACTGCCTTGTTTGACCAAGACTTGTTTTTTCCTGCGGGGCACTGCAAAGGCGTATGCGTAGGCGGTTATCTGCTTCAAGGAGGCTTTGGATGGAACGGTCGAAAATTGGGTATGGCCTGTGAAAATGTCATTGGAATTGATGTGGTGACGGCCAATGGCGATTACATTCATGCCAACGAACACCACAATTCGGATATTTATTGGGCGGCGCGGGGCTCGGGCGGTGGATTTTTTGGCGTGGTGGTGGCGTTTCATTTACGGCTTTTTAAGAAGCCTGCTTATTGTGGTTCTATAACCCACGTTTTTGATATTCAGCACCTTGAAGAGGTATTTCGATGGGCGCACGAAGTAGGGCCAAGCGTGCCTGATGCCGTCGAATTTCAGTTACTCACGAGCCGCAAAGTCTTGAAATTTTTGGGGCCAGGCATTGAAGCCGTTGCGCCCATTTTTGCGGATACCAAAGACGAACTCGAAGAGGCCAAGGCATTTATGTTAAATAGTCCCATTAAGCAAAAAGCATTTTTCAAAACGCCTTATTTGAAAGCGAATATGTCGTCGATGTATCGTTTTGTGATGACACATTACCCCGACGACCACCACTGGGGAGTGGACAATATGTGGACCAAAGCCTCCATCAATGAGCTTATGCCTTATTTGAAAGGTATGGTTGAAACCTTGCCACCTGCACCTTCGCACATGCTTTGGCTTAACTGGTACCCGCCAAAGCGCCTCCAAGACATGGCGTATTCGTTGGAAGATAACATTTATATTGCCTTGTACGGTACTTGGAAAGACGCAAAAGACATCCCGAACTACGGCAGTTGGGCCAAAGGATGGATGGAGAAAGCCAATCACTTGTCAACGGGGATTCAGTTGGCCGATGAAGGGCTTCACCAGCGTATGGCTCCTTTTGTGGCGTCGGATAATCTAAAACGCCTCGACGAAGTACGCGCCCAACGCGACCCGAATGGATTATTTAACCCTTGGCATAGTCGCCCTACGCTTACTTTATAACAAATTCCACGCCTTTATTTTTGTTCCACCACCTCTTTACTACACATTGTTATGAACTCACAGGTTATTTTACGCCGTGTTTATGCGCTGGCGATTGCATTGGTTTTGTCTTTACTTATTGGAAGTAAAACTGTTTATAGTCAGTCGGTTACTTTTACGCCTAATGGGGTGTGGTTGCCAAGCATGACCTCCAACGAACGTATCACAATGCCCGTTACGATGGGGCAATTGGTTTTCGATACCAATACGAAGTCGATTTGGTACCACACAGGCGTGGGAGGAGATTGGAAAGAATTGATAACGGTCAAACCGTCGGCGGATAATTTGGGTAACCATACTGCTACCCAAAATATCAATGTGGGCGATTACTTTTTGTCGCCCGATGGCCTCGATCGAGGGTTGAAAGTAGGTCGCGAACAGCTGTTGTTGCAATTGTCCAAACCACGTTTTCAATTGGGAACAAACTTGGCGACAAATTCACAAATCAATTTTGCCAACTACAGCCGAAATTGGGCCATAAGCACCTCCCAAGACCGATTTGAAATCGTGGACTCTACTTTTCAAACGCGCCCGTTTATCATTGAAAAAAATGCGTTTCATAACATGTTGTACATTCAGGAGGATAAAGTTGGAATCGGAACCAGTTCGCCTCGTGAAAAGTTAGAAGTGGCTGGAAAAATAAAAATGAATGGTTTTCAGTTGCACAATGGCACCAATACATCAGGGTTTATTCTGCAATCGGATGCGGGAGGGAACGGAACCTGGGTAAACCCAGCGGCGGCAGGTTTTAACTATTGGACGGTTGCCAACGGGGCCATGTTTCCGAATCAAAATGTGAACGTGGGGATTGGAACGGAAGCGCCTAGCTCGAAGCTAGAGGTGAATGGAAAATTGAAAGCGACAGAAGTAGAAATTGCTTCAACGTTGAAAACGGCTTCCATAGAAACATCAGGTACGACGAAAACGACGAACTTCCAATTGACCAATGGTGCGATTAACGGATATATTTTGCAGTCGGATGCCAACGGAAATGCAAGCTGGAAAAGCCCTGCTAGTTTGCCAATTAGCTTTTCTGAGAGCGACCCCAAGGTAGGGTCATTAAGCAGGAATACTTTGCCAAAATGGAACGGTAATAAGCTCACCGACGGAACGATGGTGGACAATGGCAATATTGGAATTGGGGTAACGTCGCCGACGAATAAGTTGGAAGTAGCTGGTACAACGAAAACGACGAATTTACAGTTGACCAACGGCGCGACCAACGGTTACATTTTGCAATCAGATGCTAGCGGAAATGCACTTTGGAAAGACCCATCGAGTCTGCCAATTAGTTTTAACGAAACCGACCCAAAAGTGGGAACGTTGACCAACAATGTGTTACCCAAATGGAACGGCACGAAGTTGACCGACGGCACGATGGTTGACAATGGCAATATTGGAATTGGAGTAGCATCACCGACGAATAAATTGGAAGTAGCAGGCACGACCAAAACGACGAATTTACAATTGACCAACGGAGCGACGAACGGTTACATTTTGCAATCGGACGCCAACGGAAATGCACTTTGGAAAGACCCTTCGAGCTTACCAATTAGTTTTAACGAAACCGACCCCAAAGTAGGGGCTTTAAGTACGAATGCTTTACCCAAATGGAACGGTACGAAGTTGACCGACGGAACGATGGTTGACAATGGCAATATTGGAATTGGGGTAACGTCGCCGACGAATAAATTGGAAGTAGCAGGTACGACCAAAACGACGAACTTCCAATTGACTAACGGCGCGACGAACGGTTACATTTTGCAGTCGGACGCCAACGGAAATGCACTTTGGAAAGACCCTTCGAGCCTGCCGATTACTTTTTCCGAAACTGACCCAAAAGTAGGGGCGTTGACTGCCAATGCTTTACCCAAATGGAACGGCACGAAGTTGACCGACGGCACGATGGTTGACAATGGCAATATTGGAATTGGAGTAGCATCACCGACGAATAAATTGGAAGTCGCAGGTACGACCAAAACGACAAACTTCCAACTCACCAATGGCGCGACGAACGGTTACATTTTGCAGTCGGACGCCAACGGAAATGCGGTTTGGAAAAACCCAACGTCGTTAGGAATAACTTTTACGGAAACTGACCCGAAAGTAGGAAGCCAATCAATGGATTATGTGCCAACTTGGGATGGAACAAAATTGGTAAAAGGGGGGATTTTTGATAATCGTCAAGGAAAAATAGGAATTTTAAACGATGATCCTAGAGCACCCTTGTCGGTGGGAAAAAGCTACATCACCAACTTAGACGCTATCACTTATTTTAACACTTCCGAGAACAAACCAGTAGTCATTGCCAGTGTTGATAACGCAACTCCTGACAATAATAAAGGTATAATGATAGGAGAGCAGGGAAACGAAATTCAAGGCCGTTCAGGTAATAGTTTGGCCACAAATGGCGATTTGATTTTGAATGCATACGATGGAAATGTCGGTATTGGAACAACTACTCCCAACAGTAAATTGGACGTAGAGGGCAAAATAAAATCAACGGATTTTCAGTTGACCAACGGCGCGACGGATGGTTACATTTTGCAGTCGGACGCGAGCGGAAATGCGGTTTGGATAGACCCATCGAGTTTGCCGATTAGCTTCAACGAAGCCGACCCGAAAGTGGGAAATCAGTTGACTTATTTTGTTCCTACTTGGAATGGAACCCAATTGGTCAAAGGAGGAATTTATAGCGACGTTTACGGAAATGTAGGTATTTTAAATTCAGACCCTAAAGCTCCTTTTTCGGTTGGCGAGAGCTATACAACCAATTTAAATGCAATAACTTACATCAATACCGCAGGAAATAAGCCCGTGGTGATTGCCAACATTGACAAAGCCATTCCCGCAAATAACAAAGGGTTGTTGCTTGGAGAGCGTGGAAACGAAATTCAGGGGCGTGCTGGAAATTCTTTGATTACAAATAGCGATTTGATTTTAAACCCGTATTCAGGGAATGTTGGGGTTGGTACATCTTCACCTACTGCAAAGTTGGATGTGAATGGAAACGCAAAAGCAAAAAGTATTCAATTGAGTGATGGTGCTCAAAACGGCTACATTCTCCAATCGGATGCGAGCGGAAATGCAAGTTGGGTGTCGCCAAATTTTACAGAATCCGACCCTAAAATTGGAAGTTTGACTAGCAATTTCTTGCCCAAATGGAACGGTTCTACCTTAGCCAATACCCAAATTTTTGATAATGGTACCAATGTGGGCATCGGAACAAATACCCCTTCGACAAAATTGGATATAAACGGGAAAGCGAAAGCTAGCCAGTTGCAACTGACTACGGGAGCAACCAACAATTATGTCCTAAAATCGGACGCCAGCGGAAATGCGTCGTGGGCAGATCCTAGCCATTTGACCACCATCTTGCAAGATGCTGACGGCAATACCAAAATTGAAGTTGAAAAAGCTGCCAATGAAGATGTTATCCACTTTTCAACGAACGGTAAAGAACGTTTTGCAATAAAAGGAGCTCAAATGGCGGTTTATAGCACGGGAGGTTCTACATTTTTGGGTTACGCTGCGGGCGAAAATGATGATTTGACCAATAACCTCAATACCTATGTGGGCTATTTTTCGGGGAATAAAACCACTACTGGCATCGGAAATGTAGCACTAGGTAGTCTTGCGCTAGAAAATAATGTGTCAGGAATTTACAATATAGCCATTGGTTCTCAATCGTTAAACCAAACAACAACAAGCTCGAACAATACTGCTGTGGGGGTCTTTGCAGGACAAAATGCGACGGGGTCGGGTAATATTTTTATCGGTTACGGAGCGGGAAAGAACGAAACGGGTAATAACAAGCTTTACATTGATAATTCGAATACATCTACTCCTTTGGTTTACGGTGATTTTTCTTCTAATGAACTATCAGTCAATGGTAAATTGGGAATAGGAACAACCACTCCAACCCAGGCCAAATTGGTTGTGAATGGAAATGCCAGCAATACACTGTCGTACGCTTATCTCAACGGAAGTAATCAGACAGGAACAGTTACCAATTACACTGCCAATTACTCCATCTATGCCTCTGACCGTGTGGCTGCTGTTGAATTTAATGCCTTTTCCGACGCGCGTATCAAAGACATCAAAGGCAAGTCAAACAATGTTCAGGACCTTGAAACCCTTTCAAAAATCGAAATTACGGATTACCAGTTCAAAGACAAAATCGAAAAAGGGAACGGCCATCACAAAAAAGTGATTGCTCAACAGGTAGAAACAGTTTACCCACAGGCGGTTAGTAAAACTACCGATGTCATTCCTGACATTTATCGGTTAGCCAACATCCAAAACAACTTTGTCGAATTGTCTAATCATCAGCTTACGGTTGGAGAAAAAGTAAAACTCATTTTTGGAGAAAAGCAGGAGGTCTTCGAGGTGGAGGCAGTGAATGAAAAAGGGTTTAAAATAAAAAATAACGGTACATCGCTCTTGGCCGTAACTTCGGTGTTTGTGTATGGCCGAGAGGTATCGGATTTTCGTTCGGTGGACTACGAAGCGCTGAGTACGCTAAACATTTCGGCAACGCAGGCATTGCTGAAACGTATTGAACAACTCGAATCCGAAAACACAATTTATAAGAATGAATTTAAGTCGTTTCGAGCGGAATTGGAGCAATTAAAAGCGGCCGTGACGGGAGTGAACGAGACAAAAGGAAAATAGTGCGTCGGGTTGCTCACACATGTACGTCGGGTACTCACAGATGTGCGTCGGGGTGCTCACACCCCGACGTCCCCAGCGGCACTCAGGGAATTTCAATCCCAATTTGTCGCATCAATGCCGTCGCGTTAAATTCACGGCAAACCCCTTCTTTCAACTGATAGTCGAAGTGTAGTTTACCTTCGGTGAAGGTAGAATAAAAACTGTAATTATGGGCAAACTGACCCTCGTTGGCCATGTCGCCCAGCTCAATGTCGTGGGTGGAAATAAACCCAGAAGCTTTTTGTAAATGAAGCTGGCGAATGAGCGCCTCAGCACCTTTGTGACGGTCAACGGAGTTGGTACCTTTTAATATTTCGTCCAAAAAGTAAAAAACAGGAATGGAGGAGCTTTCCGAAAGTTTGAGTAAGGTTTGTAAACGCTTCAACTCCGCATAAAACGAAGAGGTATTTTCTTCTAGCGAGTCCTGTGTTCGCATACTGGTAAAAACCTGAAGAATAGCGCTTGAAAACTGTTCGGCACAGACTACTGAGCCCGACAAAGCCAAAATGGTATTGACGCCAATGGTACGTAAAAAGGTGCTTTTTCCCGACATGTTTGAGCCCGTAATGATGGCAGTTTGACCCAAACCCTGTAATTCAAAATCATTACAAACGCGTTTGTCGGCCGCAATCAGCGGATGGCCGACGTGCTTGGTTTTGATGTAAAACGATTCGGTAGAAAGTTCCGCAAACGGATAGGCGGGATTAGAATAAGCAAATCCTGCCAAGCTACTAAGGGTTTCAAACTGACCCAAGATGTGAAACCACCGTCCAAGGTCGTCTTGGTGACGCTTTTTCCACGCTTCGAGTTGGGTCATCCACTGCAAATCCCACAATGAAGGAAGTCCAATGGCCAGCATAAAGTACGGATTCAACCGAAAATTGAGGTTTTCGGTCATTTTGGCAAGCTGTTCAATACTTTTAGACGCGGGGATGCCCGTGGTAAGTTGACTTTTGAGCTGTCGTAGTTTAGCGGACTCAAACGACTGATTTTCAATTTTTTCAAACAAAGCCGCGTAAGCTTTCAAGGTACCGACAATTTGCTCCGATTGCTCCGCGTATGCTTTCACCGAAAGGTTTAACTTACTCAAGATAAACCCGTGAAAAAGCAATACTGCAACGATAACAAGCCAAGGAATAAGACCCAAAGAAGCGGCAACAATCCCCGAAATTGTCAGAATGGGCAGCCACCTAAAACGCTTCCAGCGAAGTATGGATTCGTTTTCACCAGCTTTGAGCCAAAGTGATAAAAACTCGGTGGGCTGAGCAATTTGTTTTTCGAGGGCGGCGGTAGCTTCAAACTCTTGCCGCCAGTCGAGTAGGGGAACAAGCTCGGCAATGGCCAACTGACGAACCGTAATTTCGATGGGGTCGGCGGGAGCAAGTAACCAATGCGCTAGGGTTTTCATCCCCACTTTGGTATGCGCCCGATTGATGAGTTTAAAAAGCGAGTGTTTGCCAAAAACATCCAAATCGTAAGCATACGGATGGTTGGGTGGAGCAAACTCTTCCCCCGTTTCTTTTCTCAAAAAAGAAAGCGACAACCTTGCCGTCTCTTCTTTGTTGAGCTGAGTCAAAATCCGATAAAGGTTGAGAAGTCGGGAGGTTTTTTGGTGTTTGCGCAGCACAATCGCAAATAAAACCAACCCTAAAAATCCGATGGCAAAGGCAAGTGAAAAGTTACTTTTTGAAAACCACCAAACAGCGGCGGCTGCTAAAATAAAAATAGCAAGTCGAGCGGTAGAAAGTTGGTTATAACGGCGCTGGATTACTTCGGTTTGTGCTTGAAAAACGGCTTGTCGTTGGGTGTAGATTTCGGAAGGATTCACGGCTGAATTTTTTCCCAAAGGTACATATCTTTCGACTAATTGAGCGAAAACATCGGGAGTTTTACGGCCGTTGCGGTGTTATTAAACATCAATTCCGAAATAGTGGGCTCCATAAAATCAATCAAGGGAAACTGCGAAATAATTTCCAAAACGTGAAATTCGGTATCAGCTTTGATAACGCACCAAAGCTTGGTACGGTCGGACGAAAGGGCATACGACGTAATTTTTCCCGTCTCCATCAAATGGTTGATTTTTTGACGTTGACGCGGGATTTTCGCTAAGAACTCCTCCGTCATTTCGTCAGGGAGGGTAAATTCTACCATGAATTGACTCATAATCCTAGAATGTTAGATTACTGAAATAACAGCCAATATACTGAAATGGTTCGGAAAGTTGTGGTTTGAGAGTTTAGAATTACTTTTGTTGCTTGTATTATATTCGACAATCAACATTCTAAATTCGACATTCCAATTATGCCTCTTCCCAAAAAAGCCAGTGAGTCACACACCATCATGACCGAAATGGTATTGCCCAACGATACCAATACCCTCAACAACCTCATGGGAGGGCGGTTGCTGCATTGGATGGACATTTGTGCCGCAATCACTGCCCAGAAACACGCACATCGGACAGTTGTGACGGCATCGGTCGATAACGTATCTTTTGCCGAGCCGATAAAATTAGGAAACATTGTAACGTTTGAGGCGCAAGTAACTCGTGCTTTTACGTCGTCGATGGAAGTACACATTAAAGTGAGTGCCCAAAACCTTTCAGCGGGAGAGGCGGCTGTGCATACCAACTCGGCTTTTTACACTTTTGTAGCGGTTGACCAAAGCGGGCGACCCATCGAAGTTGCGCCCGTGATTGCTGAAACAGAAGAAGAAAAAAGCTTTTTTCAGAGCGCATTGCGCCGTCGGCAATTACGGTTGGTTTTGGCAGGGCGAATGAAACCCGCCGATGCCACCGAATTGAAAGCACTGTTTGGAGAAAGCGGCGAATAAGAAGTAAAGAAAAGGCAGAAGTACTAAAGTATTTCTGCCGAAATACCACGGCGACAAATCTCTTGGCGTTTGGGCACCAGTTCTTCCCAAGAACCATTTTTTACGCGGCATTTGCCTTTGTAATGAATGATGATGGTACACTGTTCTGCTTGTTCGGGGGTATGTTCGCAAACATCCATGAGGGTTTCGATCACCCAATCAAATGTATTCACCTCGTCGTTGAAAACCACTAGACTGTACAGGTCGGTTTCCACTACTTTTTGCTCTACTTCTTCGACTACATCGACTTCGGGCATTTCAAACAGTTGCATGTGCAAAGATTTGTATAGTTAATGAACTGATATAACAAATTTACGAAAAATCGTATAGGTTTGCAAAAGGTATAAACACATTCTAACCTTATTTGTTCCATTCTATGAGTCCATATGTAGCTCTCACCATTCTCATTGTGTATTTTGCGGTACTGATTGCCGTGTCTATTTATACCTCTAAAGGGGCAGACACCAATACTTTTTTTACGGCCAATAAGCAGTCTCCCTGGTACTTAGTAGCATTTGCCATGATAGGCACGTCTTTGTCGGGCGTTACTTTTATCTCCGTCCCTGGTGCGGTTGGAAAAATTCAATTTTCCTACTTTCAGGTTGTATTGGGCTATATTTTGGGATACTTGTTTATAGGTAGTGTGCTCATGCCGCTTTATTATCGCCTAAACTTGGTTTCTATTTATACCTACCTCGAACAGCGTTTTGGTTTTTGGGCCTACAAAACAGGGTCGGCTTTTTTCCTGCTTTCGCGCACACTCGGCTCGGCAGTTCGGCTGTACGTAGCGGCTCAAGTTCTTCAATTGGCCATGTACAACGGCCTTGGGATTCCCTTTGAAGTGTCGGTTTTGATTACGATTGCACTTATTTGGGTCTATACTTTTAAGGGTGGCGTAAAAACTATTATTATCACCGATACGCTCCAAACGACTTTTCTGGTTACGGCGGTTGCGCTTACCATTTATTTAATTTCTAAAGAGTTAAACTTTTCGTTTGGAGGGATGGTTTCAGCCGTGGCCGATAGCGAATATTCGCGTATTTTCTTCTTCGACGATCCAAAAGATAACAAATATTTCTGGAAACAATTTTTGTCGGGGGCGTTTATCGCCATTACCATGACGGGTATGGATCAAGATTTGATGCAGAAGAATTTGACCTGTAAAAACATCGGCGAAGCCCAGAAAAACATGTTTTGGTTTACCATTACATTGACCTTCGTCAACTTGATGTTTATGAGCCTTGGGGTGTTGTTGTATTTTTATGCCCAGGCCAAAAACATTACGTTACCAGAACGTACGGATGAAATTTACTCGATGTTGGCCCTGAATCATTTTGGACTCAACGAAGGAACCGCGGGGGTGGTCGTAGCAATTACGTTTTTGATTGGGATTACGGCTGCTACCTATGCAAGCTCGGATTCGGCACTTACGGCCCTGACAACGTCTTTTTGCATTGATTTTATGAACGTAACTAACAAACCCGAAAAAGAACGTGCGCGCATCAAGCACTGGGTTCACATTGGGTTTTCGTTGTTGTTTTATGTGGTGATTGTACTTTTCAACCAACTCAATAGCAAAGAAGTAATTACGGCTATTTTTGACATTGCTGGCTATACCTATGGGCCGTTGCTGGGCTTATTTGCGTTTGGGCTATATACCAAACGTTCGGTAAAAGACCGCCTGACGCCCATTGTGTGCGTTTTGGGCCCGATAATTACTTACGTGCTCAATCAAAATTCGGAAGCATGGTTTGATGGGTACAAAATTGGTTTTGAACGGCTTATGCTGAATGGCGCAATTGTATTTTTAGGTATGCTATTGATTTCAAAACCAAAAGAATCGTAATTTTAAAGAAAAATTCGTTCATGAAAATCAAAACACTGGTTGTTGATGATGATGTAAACTGGCAAAAAATCATTGGGAAATTTGTACAAATGCACCCCAATTTGGAGCTTGTGGGCGTGTGCGGATCTGCAATGGAAGGTTACGGTAAAATGAGCGATGTTGAAGTCGATTTACTGATTTGCGACATCGAAATGCCCGAAATGTCAGGTTTAAGCTTTGTAAAAAGCATCCGACATCGCCCATTTGTTATATTTGTTACAGCACATCGTGACTATGCCTTGGATTGTTATGAGGTATCGCCAGTGGATTTTTTGCTTAAACCGCTTGAATTAGACCGTTTCTTGATGGCGATTGAGAAGGTAAAAGAACGTTTTGTCAATGTGGAAGAAACTAGCCACGTTGAGCCTTACTTTTTTGTTAGAGAAAACTCTAATTACATACAAATCGCCTACAAAGATGTGCTCTACATGAAAGCCCAGGAAAATTACCTGCAAATTGTGACAAAGCAGGCATCATATTCCCCGATTGTGTCTATTTCAAAAATGGAGGAGCAACTTCGTGGCGAGGTGTTTATGCGGGTGCATCGATCCTATTTGGTACATCGTTCGGCGATTCAGGCTATTACAAAAAATGAAATTGTTTTAACCTCTGGCGATTCAATACCGATTGGGGAGCAATACCGCAACCAAATTACGCGCAAACACATTGAGGGAAACCTGATCAGTCGTATCCTATAGCTGCGGCACAAAGTAGAAGGGTGTTGGCGATTGCCAACGCCCTTCATTTGTTATAGGCTAGGCTCAAGGAGGCTTTTTTTAACTTCTTCAATAAAAATTTTTGAAGGTTTAAAAGTAGGGTATTCGTGTGCTTCTACCTCAACAAGGGTATTGCGTTTCACATTGCGCGCCGTCCGTTTTGCACGGTGTTTGTTTTGAAAATTGCCAAAACCGCGCACATAAATGATTTGGTGTTGGCTCAGTGAGTCTTTGATGACGTCAAACATCGCATCAAGCGTTGTTTCTACTTCGGTTTTGGTACGGTCGGTTTGTCGATAGATACGCGTTACCAATTCTGCTTTAGTCATTGTAATGGGTTTTTAGGTACAAAAATCATTTCGCATAAGAGTTTCAATAACCGTTGATGTGAGATAACTAAGTACCTTAGCCGAAGGTCGGCGGCACTATCAGTACAACAAAATTATATTCCAAAAATAGTATTTTAAAGTCCGATTCCAATTTTTTTATGAAACGGGTGCATTTGTACATAAAACCCACTATTTCGTACATGAAAATTGGAGCGGGCAAATTGGGTTGAAGATAGTGGGACACGAAAAGCGGAACGTAGCTTAATATACGTATATTTATGCCATTTAGGTATATAAAAAAACGCAGGCCACTTCATAGCGTAGCCTGCGTTGGAGTAAGATTTAAAAATTGTTATTTCTTGACGGTATTGGTGGTAGCGCCACTAATAACATCTAAATACCTGCCAGCCCAGTAAGGAAGCAGCCAAATATCTCCCGCACTCATTTCTGAACTACCACGCCCGTTTCGGTCTAAAATAAACCGACTGTTGTTGTGGCGAATAATGCCCAGCTCGTCGGGAGGAAGTACTTCTTTGGTGGTTTGTTCGATAAAGTTGGGAGGCAATAGTTCAATGTCTTTGCGGTGGCTATTTTTTACCGTCCAGTCAATCATATCGAGGGGATATTCCTGTAAATACCAGACCGATTCTTCCAAATCAAAATCTTGAATGCCTGTGATAGCCGTCAGAATATTCCAAAGACCATCTTTTTCGGGGCGCTCAAATTGCCAGTGGTCCACGATGGCTTTCTTGTAGTTGGCCTTCAATGTATCATTAAACGCGTAGCGATACAGCCCCCAGTAGCCCATGTAGTACATTTCGTCGTCGGAGTGGTTCCAGTCGCCCGAAAGCATCTTGCTCCAATCGCTGGCGTTGCCAGGAGCTTGTCCGATGATTTTCATGGGACGCATCAGGTTTTCGTAGTACCCGTGTTTTTTCATCAACTCAAATGCCTTGGCCTTGTATTTTTCTTTTTTGGTAAAATGATAGGCGGTTTGGAGCATGGCTACGATGTTGGACGAATTGAGCTTGCGGTCGCCCACGTTGATGGGGAAATTATTGACATAATCGGGGTTCCATTTTCCCCAAAGGGTCGGTTTTCCATCCCAGTCCACTAAATACATGTCATTTTTGATGATGTGGCTCATTAGTGTGTCAATCAACGCAATAGAGCGTGATTTGAGGTCTTTGTCGTCAATCAACTCAGCCATGGCACCAAACGCAAAAATGTGTCCAATCACTTCGTCGCTGCTTGTCGTGGACTTCCAATCCCATTCGGGGTCGTCGGTACGGCGCCAAGGTTTGTCATCGTATTTGTAACCCGTACGTTCATACGACCGCGACGGAAAACCTGGGATTTTATTGATGTCGTACAACCGTTCCATTGCATCGAGCGATTCGCGGCAGTTTTGGAGGGCTTGTGGGTCTTTGGTAGCGGCGTAGCGGAAGATTTGCCCACCCAAATACATGGAAGTCCAAAGCCCGTCGTTGTCAGAATCTTGCAATGTACCCGTGGCCAAATTGCCGTTTTTCATGCGTCCAAGCGTGCCATTAAAGCCATCCCGAATGTGGCGAGTGCGCACTTGTTTTTCGTAGAAAGTGGCTTTTTCTTGGAGCGTCATTTTGGTAAACATAATTTTTCCAAGCCCTTTGTCGGTCAATACCAACACCGAGCCATCTTCACCTTGGGCGATATGCGTCACTTGGTTGGACGGAAGCCAACGTTCGGAAGCATAATAGCTGTATTTCCCATCAGGTTTTTGGTAAAAAGCCCCCTCGCTTGAACCAAACCAAAGCTGATTCCCGATGGCAGTGATGCAAGTGATGTCGGTTGAGGGAAGTTTTTGCTGGAGTGGCGTGGTGACTTTACCCGTTTTATCCAGTTCCAAATACCCATTTTTAGTGCCTACAACGAGTTTGGAAACGGTGACCTCCAAGGCCGTGAGGTTATCGGCAGCATAGACTTTTTTCACTTCTTTGGCCCCTTCCGCCGCCGAATACACCGCTTTGTCGGTCAATACATAAAACTGTCCGTTGGAATATTTGATGTCCAAAACGCGTCCTTCGAGCCCCGTTTCTTTCCAACCCGTTCCTTGTTTGGGTAAGTATTCTAACTGTGAACTATTGGCAATGAAGAAATTAAAATCGCTGCCGCCTGCGAAGAGGTGGGCGTCGGGGAGTGAATGTTTGAGAAACAACTTACCCGCCCAAGCATCGCTCAAAACCGATTTGTTGTCAATCAAAACAAACTGCTGCTGGTAGAGCGATAGGTTGGCTATTTTTTTATCGGCAATGGGGCGGTAAGAAACATCTTTTTCTAACGTGCCAGGATAGAGCAACTGCCCCGCATGAGGTTGGAACAAACCCGTTTTTGTACTGATTTTGATGGTTCCATTGCGGTCAGTGAAAACACGAAGCGGCTCAACGCTGTCTTTGAAATAATACTTGATGGCGTAGTCCTGCGTAAAAGGTGTGTCGCGGTGGACGGGCTGTTTGGGTTTTTGGGCGACTAGGTTCAAAGTACATAGTACCGAGAATAAAAAAATGGATAAGAATACTCTCATTATTTAGGTGATTGGTGTAATAGTAACTTTTTTAGAATACGCAGATTTAAGCACCAAGGGCTATTTAGGAGATTCAATTTTGAAATCTAAGCTACTCGCGATACGCTAAATGTGTGTATTTTTGTACAATGAAACAGAAAAGGATGTTAACCACATTTTAAAAAACAGCCTCGGAGAGGCGAAACCTTTGTAGCAGAAAAAGGCCAACAAACCATCTCCCCAAAAACCTATCGAGGCAACCTATTTTACGGAGCAGTTGTCGCCCTGATGAAGCTTGAAGGAGGCCTTTATGGATTTTGTCTCCTAAAATTTCGACTCCCTGAGGCCCTTTTGTTTTTAATGCGTATAATTTGTATTTTAGTGAAAAATAAATCAGACCATTTATGAGTAAATCAATCGAATTTTTGAAGTATCTATATGATTCAGGCGCTGATACTGAGTCTATAGATGTTACAAAAAAACTGAAGACATTAGGATTTGAAAAAGAAGCAAAAGCCTATGATTTTTTAAGTACCTTGGAAAAGCAAAAATATATACAATGGTCTGACGGACGACCTACATATACAAATGTTAGCGATTCAATCATAATGTCTATGCCAATGCCAAATGCTGAGTTGCAATTTATTGCTAAACTTACTCTTGGAGGTCTTGCATATGTTGAAGAAAGAAAATTCAAAGTACGTAATACTAGAGCTGTTTATATATCGATTACTGTTGCTGTTATTTTTGGTTTATCGACAGCTTATCTCGGTTATTCTAATAGAGATAAAGATAACCAAATTGAGGCTTTAAAGGCAGAGTTAGCAAAAATAAAACCGAAATAGTAAGCAATAAAAAATATTTCGATGCACATTTGAAATTACAAAAGGAATTACTGAGTCAACAAAGTGTGGAATCATCTACAGAACCAAAGGATGAAAAATAGTACTAACTGCGAAATAAATCGTCACATCCGTTGTCCGTAGTCTTTCTAGGGGAGGCTGTGAGCGCATTATAGCAAATATTTTGTAAAAGGGTAAATACCAATTAGGTAGCTAAAAAGTGAGGATGTTGGTAAAAAAGTACCAATGTGGGTAAAAGACAACCAATAATCAAATATGTGTAATTTTCGTTAAAATAAAAGCCCAAAGTGCTTTTATAGCTAAACGCACTACACATGAAAAAATGGTTCATTGCTCCCGTATTGATTTTTCTCTTTTGCTGCTTCTCCCCCGAAAAAATGACGTGGGTGGCGTTGGGAGATTCAATCACTTACCTCAACGAACACCACAATGAAACGGGCAACCGAATCACCAAAGGCTACATGACGATGGTGACGGAGAAATTGCCTCACATTCAGTATATTAACCAAGGACATAATGGCTGGACGGCCGCGCGTATTGCGGAAAAAATTGAAAGCCTTAACTTGGTCAAGGCTGACGTTTATTCTATCTTCTTGGGTACCAATGATTGGTGGGGTGGGCGACCTGTGGGCACCATGGCCGACTACGAAAACAACACGGGTTTTGGCACACTCTATGGTTCATTTCGGATTATTATCAACAAATTTCGGAGCCTCAATCCCGACGCAAAAATCATTCTGATAACGCCGCTTCAACGCGTGGACTTTGTGTATATCGCCAACTTCAAGAATAATGCTTACGGGTCGTACAAAGACAAAAAAGGGCAATACTTGGAGCAATTTGCGGACGCCATCAAGGCCATTGGGGAGCGGGAGAAGCTACCCGTCGTGGACTTGTACCACGATAAAAAATTAGGACATTCTAAATTGGTGAAGTTTAAGCGACTCAAAGACCCACAAACGGGACAATACAGAAACTATTCGTATCCCGATTTTGTGAATATTCCGTTCAACCCCGAAACAGATGAGTACCCTTACCCCGTCGAATCCATCGCCATGACTTACGACGGCCTACATCCCTCTGATGCTGGTTATGAGGTGATTACGAAAAAAGTGGTGAAGATTTTGAAGAAATTGTAGATTTTTATAACCACTAAGGCACTAAGTGTCACTAAGAAGAGTAATATCTTAGTGTTTCTTAGTGTCTTAGTGGTTAAATATAAAGCAGCTAACTTTACAAGCCTAGGGGTTGTTATCAATACTGTTATTCATATTACACAAATCAATCACAACAATGCGAATATTATTTACGGGAGGTTCAGGAAAAGCTGGGAAACACGTCATTCCGTACCTGCTCGAACAAGGACATAAAGTGTTGAACCTAGATTTAACGCCGTTACATCATCCAGGAGTAGCTAACCTAACCGCCGATATTACCGATTCGGGGCAAATGTTTAATGCAATGACTTCCTACACGGGTTTTGATGAACTGGAATTGGGTACAGGTGTGCCAAAATTTGATGCAGTTGTGCATTTTGCAGCAGTTCCACGCATTTTGCTAAAGCCTGATAATGAAACGTTTCGGGTCAATACCGTAGGAACTTATAATGTGATTGAAGCGGCCGTAAAATTGGGTATTAAGAAGATTATCATTGCATCGTCGGAGACTACGTATGGTATATGTTTTTCGGATGGGATGACTGACCCTCATTCGTTGCCATTGGAAGAGGATTACGACGTTGACCCAATGGATAGCTACGGGTTGTCGAAAGTAGTAAATGAAAAAACCGCGCGAAGTTTTCAGCGTCGCTCAGGCTTCGATATTTACGCACTTCGTATCGGAAATGTGATTGAGCCGCACGAATACGCAGAACTATTCCCCCATTATTTCAACCACCCCGAAGTACGCCGCCGAAATGCTTTTTGTTACATAGATGCCCGTGATTTGGGGCAAATTGTGGATTTGTGTCTAAAAAAAGATGGCCTTGGTTATCAAGTGTTTAATGCGGGAAATGACCATAATGGCGCTGTTATTCCGAGCAAAGAACTGGCTGAGCGGTTTTTCCCAAATGTATCCATTACACGAGAACTGGAAGAACACGAAGCGCTGTTTTCTAATCGGAAAATTTGTGAGGTGTTGGGATTCAAAGAAGAACACAACTGGCGGAAATATGTAAAATGGGAATAATGTAAGGCCAAAAGCAGATATGATAATCGACTGCACTCCCATCACCAATAATAACTGCAATGGTTATGATTCAGGCTAAAAGAAGCACGTCGATACTTTTCATTAAAATGGACTGACTTTAGAGTAAAGGCTGTTTTGTAAATGACGAGCAGGAAAGGTAAAAATGTTTGCTTCGGGAATAAAATAATCTATCTCCCAAGTTATTCGCCCTCTTCCACATGGTGACTGCAAACGCAAAATAAACATCTTGTTTGTAACATGGTAATTACCAGTTAGATAAGGTAAAGGTGAGGATGTTGGTGAAAAAATATAGTACAGGCGACACCCCGCAAAATCGGCAAAGTGAGGCAAACAATTTTATTTGTTGTTTGCTGGTTGTTTGATTATTTTTTGAATACCGACAATTAATCGCCCTATGTTGGTTCTGTTGTTTACTACGATAAAACATCCACTATTCAATTCAGGGAATGCTGTTAAGTTAGCGGTAGAGCCTTGAGTACTGCCATTGTGCTGTAACTCTCGATATATACCGTTAGTTCGTATTCCCCAACCCAACCCAATTCCATTTTTTGTGGGTTCATGCGTTAGTTTAATAATAGGGTGTTTTTCTGAAAGTTGTGCTTCTAAATAATGTAGCATGTCATTCGTAGATGAGTGAATATCTCCCGCAGGCCCCAGACATCCTCCTTCCTGAAAAGCGACCTGTTTTCCATTTTCACTGTAAACCAATGCCATTTTTTCTTTATCTGATGGGCTAAGTTTATAGCCGCTGGATTGCATTTTCAGTGGAACAAAAATGTATTTATTGAGCAAAGTACCTAAAGGCTGATTATAGACCTTTTCCATAATATACCCTAATAAAGCTATTCCCCAATTGGAGTATTCAAATTTGTAGCCAGGAAGTGTATCTAATTTTATTTCATGCAATGCCTTAAAGAATAGGATTGTGTCATAATTTTGTTCTGGAGTGAGGGGATTAAAGTTGGCTTGTTCGCCAATGTTCTGGGGTAATGTGGGCAAACGGGACGTGTGATTGGCTAAGTGTTGTAGCGTAATAGGTTGTCCTTGGTAGCTTAAATTAGGAAAACTGTCAGGTAAAAAGCGTGTAATATCATCAGTAAGCGTTACTTTTTTATCAATTATTGCTTGAGCCAATATGGTTGTGATAAATGTCTTTGTTATGGAGCCTATTTCATAAACCGTGTGTGAATTAGGTAATTGACCCTTGCCCTTCTGTGTTTCTCCGTAGTTATATATGATTTTTTTTCCATCTTTTATAAGACCTATAGACAGTCCAGTGGCATTGGGATCACGGAAGTATTCTCGCACAAGACTGTCAATGGCTATATCCATTTTGCTTCTAAGTGGATTGTCATTTTTTACAGGTGGACATACTGCAAGAAGTTGGGGGGCTACATTTGAGATTCCAAAACTGCTGAATTTTTTAGTAGGTGTCACTTGCAGAAAAAGATTTAGATCTCTGGCTTCAAGCTCCAAATGATACGAAATGCCACCTCTGAGTTCTGTTTGTGATTTTATACCAACGATATTTCCACTGTTGCGATTACCTCTCAGGTAATTAACCAATCGGCTCTCGGAAATCTTTTTTGTAAAAGAGGTATCGGCTAGCATGTAAATTCCTTTGAAATCATTTCGATTGAAACGGGCGACAATTGAATCTTTTACTACATCAGAGATAGTTTGGTTGACTTGAGCTAAAGCAGAAAGAAGTGGTGTAATACAAATAATCAGTATTACAATTGTTGGCTTTTGGGTGAGGGAAATTTTAAGAAACTTTTTAAGCATGGCAGAAATAAAATTAGTTTTTTTATTGTGCCCTATTATAATGCCAGCCTTTTAAGTTGTTGATTTCCAGTAGTAATGGCTATGTTGTTAGGCCTTTAAATGTCCGAAATTGGACAAGCTCTTTTTAATTGTGGACAAACCCTAAACTGAGGAATTATGGGGTGTTTGTAGGATGAAAGACCATTTGAAAGTGCCAATCATATAAAGTAAAAGAAGGATTTTGGTAAAAACACCAAAATGCCAAAAAACAAAATGAATTTATCATTGATTCTTTACTAATTTAGGATTCACCACCACGTATTTGATGGACTTATTTTTGTTGTCGGCGTGGGCAGAATAAGTGATGTGCAAAAGCCCGTCGGGTGTTTGGATGAGGCAAGGGTACGAATAACCGCCTTTGTCGCGGGGATGGTCTTCTAAGCGGGTTTTCCATTTCCACGTCTTGCCCTCGTCGTCAGAAAGATACAGGCTGACACGGTAGCGACCGTCTTCAATGTCGTTGCCAAGAAAGGCCAACCGCCCATCTTGCAAATTCAACAATTCGACACTCGCGGTGTTTGGAATGTCACTCTTGACCGAAGCCGTCCACGATTCCCCTTGGTCGGACGATTCGCTCACGTGAACGCGCGTGGGCGCATCGCCACTGTCGCGGAGGTAGGCGATGAGGTTGCCGTTTTTACGTACGGCCAACGCAGGCTGAATTGGCCCACGACCCACCAAAGGAAGGCTAGGACGCCAAGTCGCACCAAAATCGTCCGAAATAGCCATCATCGAAAAATTATATCCGTCGGAATAAAGAGGCAAAACAATCCGACCGTTGTCAAACTGAAGCGGCTTGATGCGCGTCATCCATCCGATGCTTCTTTTGGTGGCATCTTTGGCGGCTTCGATGACCATGTTGTCGTATTTGGGGGCATAACCCGCCCATCCTGCGGTGTATTCGGGTAGTTTTTTGAATTTGTCGGCTACTTCTTTGGCAAAACGGTCGTCGGGTTTAAGCAAAATATTGTCTTGCCAATTCCAAACGGGCGCACCGTTGCCGTTATAATCCGTTGATGTTTTAAACCGAAGAATCGACTGTTCCCATTGATTGGCTTGTACGGCAATCCATACCAAAAACAAAGTGCCTTTTTGGTTTAAAAACAACACAGGATTGCAGTCGGGGAGGAGTGGGGTATCGGCCATTTCAAACGGCTCGCTCCATTTCGTTTGTCCTTTTTTGAGTCGAGAACCCATGATTTTCACATCGTCGGCCGTACGTTCACCGCTGCCATAAAACCATACCGAAAGAAAATCACCGTTGGGCAAAGCGACAAGGCTACTTCCGTGGACGTGTTTTTCTTGGGGTTGAAAAATCAGCGTCGATTGGACGATGGGAGATTGGGCAAAAGTGGTTTTACAACAAATAAAGGCAAAGAGGAGGAAATAAAAATGAGATTTCATTAGTGCTTTTTTGTGTTAAAAAACTTGTTTTTTTGTCATGCTGAAAGCATCTAAAACGGTGGCTAATTCGTGCGGATTTTAGACTCTTACAGGGTGACAAATAAGGGCTTACTTCACTTTCTTACGACGTTCCATTACTTCACGCCAAGTGGTGAGAATAATACCCTTGGATTGGATGTAAGCTTTCAACTCGGGGCTCATCATCGAGAACATATCGGCATACCGCGACCCTCCCGAAGCACTGATGTGCTTGAAAGCATCGGTGATGTCGCTGCTGTGGACGATAAACATGGCCAAGCCTGGCTGCATGGCATTGAGGGTTTCGATGAATTGTTGAGCTTTATATTTGCCCCATTCTTCGGGAGATGGGTTCGGAGTTGATGGTTTCCAGTCGCCGCTGATGGTGTGCAAATCGTCCAAAACAGGTAAGCCCAATTGCCAAATTTTTTGTCCCACCGCCGTTGATGATTTGGTCAATTCAGGGTCGGGAAGTTTCATCCCTTCTTGCCATTTTCCTTCGGCTTTGAGTTTTTTGACCACAGGCAAATTGAGGCATTCTTTTAACAGTTTATTATTGCCTCCAGGAAACATGACAGGAATCTGGTACTCGGCTCCTACTTTGATGTAACGTTCCAAAAAAGGTTGGTGTGCAAAAAGTGTCCCCATGTGGGAGTCGAGGTGCGTAGGTTTGAGCCCCATGCGCAGTGCACGCTCCACTTGCGCGCGAATTTCTTTTTCAACGTCGTCGGCCGTGCCATTTTTCACCACTTGGGCTACTTCGTGCCATAAATTGCCTTCGTTATCGACCAAACTAGGCACGTTCTGAAAGCCCGCCAACGGCGTCCAGCGGTAGTCGCGCCACTCAGAGGTGAGGGTAAGGTGAACCCCTGCGTCCAAATTGGGGTTGCTTTTTTTGATGTAATTCACAAAACTCGCCGACCATGCACACGGAAACATGATGCTGCATGAAGTGGCAACGCCTTGCTCCACCGATTTGATGGTACCCTGATTGGATGAATACGACATGCCTGGGTCGTCAACGTGAAAAATGACTACCTTAGCGCCTTTGGGCCAGCCGAGTTTTTCGGCGTAGGTCTCTTGGGATTGGGCTGTGAGAGCAAGTAGAGATGTGGCTAAAAGAAGGGTTAATTTGTAGATTTTCATTGTATTGATTTTTGGTTTTACCACATAGTTATCATAGGTAAGCTTCACATAGACGACATTAGTAAACTATGTTTTCTAAGTGAAAAATTCTATGTTTTCTATGTGGTAAAAGAAACTAAAGACTCTGAGAGTAAGGCACAGATGTTTTACCCGTTGCCCATGTTTTATTAGGTTGGTCACCCATTTCAAACACCAATTCTCCACCCGCCATTATTTCGCTGTGGTCAATCCAGCTACGGTCAAAAGGCTTGCCGTTGAGGGTTGCCGATTGGATGTAGCGGTTTTTATCAGAATTGTTGTGGGTAATGATTTTGAACGTTTTCCCTTCTTTTACCCCAAAACTTACTTCGTCAAACAACGGACTGGCGATGACGTATTGCGAACTTCCAGGCGTTACCGAGTACAGCCCCATGCTGCTCATTAGATACCAGGATGAAAGCGAACCCATGTCTTCGTTTCCACACAAACCTGCTGGCCCCGTGCGGTAGAAACGCTTGAGCACTTCGCGCACCCAGTACTGAGTTTTCCAAGGTTGAGCCGCGTAATTGTACAAGTAAGCTACGTGGTGCGAAGGCTGGTTTCCGTGAACATATTGGCCAATCGTACCCACGACGCCGACGTATTTGGGCGGGGTAATGGACGCATCCATGTTGAAAAACGTATCCAAACGCTCAGCAAAAGCCTGATTTCCACCCAGTAGCTTTATCAGTCCAGAGGCGTCGTGCTGCACCGACCACAAATATTGCCATGCGTTTGACTCAGTATAATGGCGGTTGGGACGGCGACCTACCAAAAGCGGGTCGAAATAGCGGTAATAATGATGCTCACCTACGGAGTCAATGGCTTGTTGGTTGTTGCCTAATGCTTCCAACCAAGCGCCATTGGCACGGCGTGGACGCATAAATTGGGTGGAGGCGTCATAGACATTGCGGTAATTTTGGGCGCGTCGGTAAAACATGGCGGCATCGTCTTTTTTGCCCAATGCCTCGGCCAAACGTGCAATGCACCAGTCATCGTAGGCCAATTCCATGGTGTTGGGCACCGATTCGGTCGTTCTGTCGCAAGGCGCATAGCCAAGACTGATATAGTCGGTCAAACCAGCTCGGCCTGCGCTGGCAGGAATATTGGCGGGCGGTGACTCCAAGGCTTTGCGGCGCATGGCGGCATAGAGTGCCTCTATGTCCCAGTCGCGATAACCTTTAAAATAGGCGTCCACCACGACAGGAATCAGGTGGTCGCCTACCATGCTTGGGCGGTAGGTATTGCGGAAATGTTGGGCAGGAAGCCAGCCAAATTCTTGGGTTTTGGCACCAATAGATTTGACAAAATCATTGACATGCTGAGGTGCAACAAGGGCCAACAACGGATGCTGCGAACGATAGGTATCCCAACAAGAAAACGATGTGAAAAAGCTGTAATTCTGCGCTTTATGGATTTTATGATCCATGCCCATGTATTGCCCATCGACGTCTTGACCTGTATATTGAGACAACAAACTGCGGTAGAGAGCGGTGTAAAAAATCTCCTTTTGAGCCTCGTCATTGGTTTTGACAGCGACTCTTTTCAGTTCTTCGTTCCACGATTCGCGGGCATCATTTTTAACTTTGTCAAAATCCCAATGCGGAACTTCGGCTTGTAGGTTTTTGCGAGCACCCTCCACACTCACGTGCGAAATCGCTACTTTGACCGTCACTTGGTCGCCTTTTTTGGTAGAATAACCCACAAAATAGCCAATATTGAGCCCTTTTTCTTCGGTTTTGTAAGGCCAATACCCTTCGGCTGATTCAGGTGTGATGTAGTCGTTGTCCCACGTACCATAGTACTCAAAAGGGCGGCTAAATTTTGCCACAAAATACACCATCGTACCGTTAGCGTCTTTGTAACCTTCGAGGGTAGAATCGTTGACCATTTTTACAAACGAATCGCCACTCGTAGCATTTCCCCCGATTTCGTGGCCAATGTCCATCAAAATGGTCGCTTTTCGTGCTTTGGGGAACGTATAACGATGCACTCCTACGCGGGTGGTAGCGGTAAGTTCGGCCTTTACTTTGGGGTCTTTGAGGAAAACCGAATAATAACCTGGTTTGGCGACTTCGTCTTTTTTGTCATAACGGGAGCGATAGCCCGCGTCGGGGTTTTCTTTGGTCCCCGCTGAGGTTTGTACTTTGTCTCCCACAATCGGCATCAACAAAATATCACCTCCCGTGGTCATGCCTACACCGCTGAAATGGGTATGGCTAAAGCCCATGATGGAGCTATCGGCGTAGGTATAACCCGCGGCGTACGTCCATCCTTTTACGTCGTGGTCGGGACTGAGCTGTACCATGCCGTAGGGGAGCGTTGCGCCAGGGAAGGTATGCCCAAAAAAATCGGTTCCGTTGAACGGATCCACGTAATCGACGGGGTCTTTGGAAGACGAACCACATCCCCACCAAAGAAGGGAAGTAGCTAATAATAAAAAAGAGGCAAGATGCCTGTGAATAGTCGTCACTCGGCAAAGCCGAGCGACTGCGTGACGAAATTTCATTTTCAAATTACCCAATTTTCAAATTTTCAAATTACACCGTTTCGGTAATCTCTTCTTCTTTAAAAAGCAAACTGACGAGCTTTTGATACTGCGAGAAATCAGCAATAATGAGTTGCGCACCTGCTTTCACGAGGCGTGGGCGTTTGTCGAGGTTATAGCCAAAACGTTGCACTTCATTACTGGCAATTCCCACCGAAATCCCCCCTGAACGGCGTCCTTCACGGATTTCGTCGGGACCATCGCCCAACACCACTAATTCGTTTCCGTTGAGGTTGTTTTCGCGGATGATGCGTTCAATAATCATCTTTTTGGAGAACTTAGTGTATTCGCGGAGCGCACCATAAATACCACCGTCAAACAAATCGGCATAGCCAAGCACGGTAGCTTCGTTGCGAACATCATCCACGTCGGTACCGCTGGCGAGGTACATGGTCACGCCGCGCGCTTTGAGTTCTTGCAAAAACGAAACCGCGCCTTTGAGGGTGTAATCCTGCCAATCCAGTTCGCCCGCTTGAAGTTTGGCAACGCGTTTGTCCACCAACTCCATGAGGGCATCGTTGTAGATTTGCTTATACTCAAACTTGTCCAAAATCTGGTCTTCGGGTACATAGCCCGCTTCCCGAACCATGTTGACCAGCCCTTCCATCTGGTAAATGGTTTGAATCCCAGTGGTTTTGTGGATAAACTCTTTGACTTGTCGTAGCACTTTGTTGTACGTCGCTTGATCGACTGAGTCGTAGTGATTTCCCAAAATCGCCTTCATCATCACGGGTTCCATGATTTCCTCCCAGCCGTGGCGTAGGGTACTGATGGTGCCGTCGTGGTCAAAAACGGCGTATTTGATGTGTCCAAGTCGGTCTAAAATAGATTCGTCGCAAAGCTCAATTTCGGTTTCGGGGAGAAAGACCGCTTGGCGAGGGTTTTCAGCCAAGTCAACTTGGTAGGCATAGTGCGGGTCTTGGCTGATGGCCAAAATTTCTTGCGCGTTGGCAGTACCAGTGGTAAATAGTTTTTGTACCGTAACCCCTGCCGCAAAATTGGCAAACTCAGCAGCTTCGGCTGGACTGACCCCTACCGAAAGGCAAAGGGTAATGGCGCTGATGACAGTATCGCCCGCGCCTACGGTGTCGAGGCGGCTGGTGAGTTGAAGGCCAGGTACTTCGTTGAATCCTGTGGTGTCAAAAGATGTAATTCCGCGTGCCCCGCAGGTGACAAAAACGGGTTTTTGAGAAGCAGCATGCAAAGCTTTTCCGTATTTGAGGACATCGGCACGGGGGAGAACTGTACGAGGCTCTACTTCTACGCCATTGAGGTGGGCGGCTTCTACGTCGTTTAGTTTTCGGTAAACGTTTGAAAAACGCTCGTTGAAGTGGCGAGAATCAACTAAAATGATTTTGTGGCTGTATTGGTCAAAAAGGGCATTGGCTTTTTCGATAAAACTGTCGTTGGTGATACTTCCAACCACTTGTTGGTTGAAAATCAGGGCATCACAGCTTTCTAAGGCCGACTGAATACTGGCTAAAATCAATTCATCAGTTTCGAGTGAACGCTGATTATACACCCCGAAGTCGATGCGGGGTTCTTCCACCCCTTCGACGTAGCGTTTGAGGTACGAATAGGTTTGGAAATCTTCTTTTTGGACAAAAAGCGAGCTAGTGTCGGCTCCGAGGGCTTGTAGTTGAATCGCTAATTCACGACCAAAAATATCATCGCCCACAACACCAATGACTTTGATAGAAGCAGGCTCAAGGGCGGCCAGATTGGCAACCACATTGCCTGCCCCACCAGGTGTATAATAGTGACGTTCAACGGCTTGCGCTTGTAATCCCGTTTCGATGGAGACTTCCGAATTACGGGGGTCCATGATCCAGTAAGAATCCAAACAATAGTCGCCATAGACGGCAACTTTAGCCGATTTTATTTTTTCAAGAATAGCATTGATGTGCAAGGTGTTCATAAAAACAGATGGGAATATCTACCGTTTAATTTTAATGGTAAATACTCCCATCAGAGAAATCAAGGCTACTGTTTTACTGATTAAATTCAAAGTTTATCTTCGTTTGGTGCTATGTGATTGGTGTTTGTGAGCAACCCTTTTGTTGGGATTAGAGAATCCCAACGCACGCGTGTGTGAGCGGGATTCTCAAATCCCGCGAAGGCGTAGTATGTGTGCAAGGGTTCTCAAACCCTTACTGTTTAAGAAATGCTTTTAAGTTTAACGGGTTTGTGAGCAACCCTTTTGTTGGGATTAGAGAATCCCAACGCACGCGAAGGCAGTGATTCTTTCTCTTTTTCTGGGGAATCAACAGAATTTTTCGTTACTTACTTTCTGAAATAATTGTACTCCTAACTACGCTTAAACCTACTAATCAAACACTGATTTTTTGTAAAATGGAAGGCAGAAAAATAAAACAATTTCTCAAAAGTGTTCTTGAAAAATACATTTCTGAAGTACTCGTCATTTTTATTGGTATATCAATGTCCTTTTTCTTTGACGAATGGAGAGAAAATAGACAAGATAGAGAAACGATGAGAAAGCACCTAGCCGTCTTGAGAGCCAACCTTGTTCAAGATACTACCCAACTGACACATATGGTGCGTTTTGGTAATAATGTTGTACGGAGTATCGATAAACTAGTTTATTTTAAACAGGACTCAGAAATTACCGATAGTATTGTCACTTATATTGATAATGCGGCAAGTTACTTGGTGTTTAAACCAAATCTGATTGCTTATGAAGAGATTAAGCAGTCGGCACACACAAATTTAATTGAAAACGATTCTTTAAAAACGCTTTTTTTGTACCACTATACTTCCACCATCCAGAATTGTTTAGAGTGGTGTGAAGTGGATAAAACTCATACGATGACTCAGCTTATTCCAGAGATGACCATTTATTTTCCTGTGGTGGCCGATTCTCTCAATAAAGTTTCTTCAAGTGAAAAGGCAAAGGCGTTGAAGGTGAAAAAGCTTAGAAATCTACTTCTGGCAAATGCCACTTACAAAAAAGTGACTATACAGTTTTTAAACATAACCAAAAAGTCAACCAAAGCCCTTTTGAAAAAAGTGGATGAAGAGCTGGAGAAAGAATGATACGTTGGGATTTGAGAATCCCAACGCACGCGAGTGAGCGGGATTCTCAAATCCCGCGTCGTATGTGTTGAAGGGTTTTCAAACCCTTGTTTTTTTTTGAAGAAATGCTTTTTAAGTTTAACGGGGTTGTGAGCAACCCTTTCGTTGGGATTTGAGAATCCCAACGCACGCGAGAGTGAAGCGGGATTCTCAAATCCCGCGTACGCGCAGTGAGTGTGGAAGGGTTCTCAAACCCTTGCTGTTTAAGAAACATTTTTAAGTTTAACGGGGTTGTGAGCAACCCTTTCGTTGGGATTTGAGAATCCCAACGCACACGAGAGTGAGCGGGATTCTCAAATCCCGCGTATGCGTCGTATGTGTGGAAGGGTTCTCAAACCCTTGCTGTTTTAAAATATATGCCTAAAGATTGGTTTAAGTGTTTTGTAGTCAGCTAATTCATGGATGCTTGTGAGGGTACTATTTTGTAATTAAAAATGTAATAATAAATGATACATATCGTTACTACATAAAAACTCTGAATTATGAAAAAAATCGCTATTTGTCTTTGGCTAGTTACTTGCGTTTTGTGTGTATGTGCACAAACTTCAGTTCCTAATTTTCTAAAAATGAATACGCCTGATCCGCTTCCCGTAGGCAAGGTTGCTCCTAAGTTGGAGTTTAAAGACATGAGTGGTGAGTTAGTTAGCTTAGAGCACTTGAAAGGAAATGTGCTTGTCCTCAATTTTTGGAATATTGGATGTAAAGGCTGTGAACAGGAACGAGAAACCCTTAACTGGTTGAGTGACTCCCTGAAAAATCAGTCAGTCAAATTTATCTCTATCACTTTAAATCATCCAATCAAACAAAGGGAATGGTTTGATAAACATCCTATTAGTTATCAAATAGTTGGTAATGTGGACTTTATGGGGATACAAGGGCCTTCCTTTTTTAATTACCGTTGTATGCCAACCACGGTTGTAATTGGTAAAGACGGGGTTGTGAAGTATAACCAGTGTGGGCCAATCATTGGAAAAGAGGCGGCTCTGGCATTCACCAAACACATGATATTCAAGTAGAAAATTCCCATAAACCTTGGGATTCGCGAATCCTAACGCACGGGAGTGTGAGCGGGATTCTCAAATCCCGCGTATGCGTAGTGAGTGTGCAAGGGTTCTCAAACCCTTGCTGTTTACCTAAAGCTCAAACTTTATCCCTTGTGCCAGCGGCAGTGTAGTACCGTAATTGATGGTATTGGTTTGGCGACGCATGTAGGCTTTCCACGCATCCGAACCCGATTCGCGGCCACCGCCCGTTTCTTTTTCTCCTCCAAAAGCTCCCCCAATTTCAGCGCCCGAAGTTCCGATGTTGACATTCGCAATGCCACAATCCGAACCTGATTGGCTCAAAAATTGCTCCGCTTCGCGCAAATGCAAGGTGAAAATGGCCGACGAAAGTCCTTGAGGAACACCGTTTTGTAAGGCAATGGCCTCGTCGAGGGTTTTGTATTTTATCAAATAAAGAATCGGGGCAAAGGTTTCGTGTTGGACGACGGGCCAATGATTTTCGACTTCCGCAATACAAGGCTTTACGTAACAACCCGAACCAAAATCGTCGCCCGATAAAACGCGAGGTTCTACGGCAAACGTCCCGCCTAAGGCCCCCACTTGCGCTACGGCCGATTGGTAACTTTGCACCGCGGCTTCGTCAATCAAAGGGCCAACGTGGTTATGAGCGTCCAACGGATTTCCAATGCGAAGCTGTCCGTAGGCTTTGACCAACTGATTCTTGACATCTTCGTAAATACTTTCATGGATAATCAAGCGGCGAGTGGTGGTGCAACGCTGCCCTGCCGTGCCCACTGCCCCAAAAACAATGGCAGGAATGGCCAAGGGGAGGTCGGCATGTTGCGAAACAATGATGGCGTTGTTGCCGCCTAGTTCCAACAAACTGCGTCCCAAACGACCGCCTACCGCTTGCCCGACGGCTTTCCCCATGCGCGTGCTACCTGTGGCCGATACGAGCGGAATGCGCTCGTCGTGCGAGAGCCATTCGCCCACTTCGCGACCACCTACAATTAGTCCCGAAACACCTTCGGGTACGTCATTGGATTTCAATACCTCCTGAATAATATGCTGACAAGCGATGGCCGTCAAAGGCGTTTTTTCAGACGGTTTCCACACGCAGACATCGCCGCAGACCCAAGCCAGCATGGTGTTCCATGACCAAACGGCCACGGGAAAATTAAAAGCTGAAATAATGCCGACAATGCCGATGGGGTGCCATTGTTCGTACATACGGTGTGAGGGACGCTCGCTGTGCATCGTCAGGCCGTAGAGTTGGCGTGAAAGCCCCACGGCAAAGTCGCAGATGTCGATGATTTCTTGTACTTCGCCGAGTCCTTCTTGGAGGCTTTTGCCCATTTCGTAGCTGACGAGCGTTCCTAATTCGGTTTTGTATTTTCGAAACTGTTCGCCCATTTGGCGCACAATTTCACCGCGTTTGGGGGCGGGAAAAAGCCGCCACGTTTTAAATGCTTCTTGGGCTTGCCCTACGACGGTGTCGTAGTCTTGGCGATTTGCAGATTGTACTTTTCCAATAAGTTTGCCATCAACGGGTGAGTACGAAGCGATTTCTTCGCCTTGGCCCGCCCAAGTGGCTAATCCCGTACTGATACCATGGTTTGACTCCGCAATGCGGAGTGCGTTAAGAATGTCTTGCATGTAAATTAAGGCCGTCGAAACGGTTGATTTTTGGATGATTGATGAAGTTTCCGAAGCAAATGTACAATAATTTGCTATTGAAGTAGTGCTTTTCGATACACCGAAGGACTCTGATTTTTGTGCGCTTTGAAGACACGGTTGAAATAGGCAATGTTGCCAAAACCACATTCAAAACTTACGTCGGTAATACTTTTATCGGTAGCCAGCAAACGACAAGCTTGATTGACACGGTATTGATTCATAAAATCGGTAAAAGTCAGGTTCATCATTTTTTTGAAATAATGACAAAACGAAGGAACGGCCAAGTGAGCTACCGAGGCTACTTCTTGAATATCAACGGGTTTTTGGAAATTTTCTTCTACGTATTTGAGAATACGATTCAGCCGTGCTTCGTCTTTGGAATTAATTTCGAGTTTCAGTCCTTCCATGTTCAGAAGCGAGTAGTCTTGCGTATGCGCCAGCAAGTGCAAGATTTGAATAAGCTCCATCAATCGCTCAAAAGGGGATAAAGTAAGGAGTTTTTTGAGTCGTTTTTGGATTTTGATTTTTGTCTCTCCGTGAAAACATACGCCTTGCTTCGACCGTGCAAACAACTGACGAATGGGTGTCATTTCGGGCATTTCTAAAAACTGTTCACCCCAGAAATTCTCTTTGAGTTGAACCACGATTTCTTCGTGTGTACCAATCGCTTCCTGTCCAAAACCAGAATGGGGTAAATTGGGGCCGATGAACACCAAATCGCCATCGTCGTATTGGCTAACGTGCGTCCCCACGTGCCGCCGTCCCGAACCACCAAAAACACTGACGATTTCGTATTCGGGATGATAGTGGTATTGCCAACGAAAAAGCTCAGGCAAAACAACGTTGTGAATGATTCGGAAAGAGCTGCCCTCGTCGGGTTGGACAATCTCGTATTCGGTTTTCATACCCTGTGTTAAGCTATTTTTGGTAAAAATAAGGAAAAGATTCTTAATACAGGATAAAAAATGAACAATACAAGTTTATTTTTTATCCAAAAAAAAGTTGAATTTTGTTGTGAAAAAATTGGACTTGGCTTTATCTCACTCACCTATGATGAAAGGGGAGCGCTTTTAACCGCTCCCCTTCCTTTTTCCCACCGATTTTCGTTCTATTGTCGCTCGACCCTTAAACGTCTAACCATAACCAATTCTCTAAATGCAATCGTACTGGAAAGTTAAGCTGTCGATTTTTCTAAATTATTTCGTTTTTGCCATTTTGCTCAATAGCGTAGGAACGGTGATTTTGCAAGTTCAACGCACCTATGGTGTATCCGAAACTTCTGCTTCAGTGCTCGAAGCTTTCAAAGATTTGACCATTGCGGCTGTCTCATTTATTGTTGCTTCTTATATCAACCGATTGGGATACAAACGCGCCATGTTGATTGCCTTGGGGGGCAATGCCCTGATTTGCTTTTTGATGCCCACAATTCATTCGTTTGGAATGACAAAACTCCTTTTTGCGGTCGCAGGAGCTGGTTTTGCACTCATTAAAGTGTCGGTTTACGGAACGATTGGTTTGGTAACGGCCGATAAAAAGGAGCACATTAGCTTGATGAATTTTATTGAGTCTTTCTTTATGATTGGGATATTAACTGGCTACTTTATTTTTACCAGTTTTATGGATGAATCCACTCCTACGGCTTGGCTCAACGTGTATTATATGCTCGGAGGGATTGCGCTGGTGGCCTTTTTGCTTTTGCTAACGACTTCCTTGGATGAATCATCGTTAAAAGTTGATAGCAATAAGCCTGTTTTTGAGGATTTTGCCGAAATGCTCCGCTTGGTCATTTTGCCTTTGGTATTGGTGTTTGTGATTTGTGCTTTTACTTACGTTTTGATTGAGCAAAGCATTATGAGTTGGCTACCGACTTTTAATAATAAAGTACTGAAACTCCCCGCAGCTTTGAGCATTCAAATGGCGAGTTTGTTGGCGATTGCTACGGCATTGGGTCGGTTTTTGGCAGGAGTCGTGCTGAAAAGACTCAATTGGATGGTCGTACTTGTGGGCTGCTTGGTGATTTCGGCGGGCTTGGTACTTATTGCTTTACCGCTGGCCGAAGGGGTAGATACGTCAGCCGTGACAGGCTGGGGAAATGCGCCCGTGGCGGCGTTTATTTTTCCGATGATTGGGTTGTTTTTAGCCCCTATTTACCCTGCCATTAATTCACTAATTCTGAGTTCGTTACCCGTCAAACAGCACGGAATTATGTCGGGGCTGATTGTGATTTTTTCGGCTTTGGGTGGGACAACGGGCTCGCTCATAACGGGTTATGTTTTTGAACATTATGGAGGACAAACTGCCTTCTATTTTTCTCTTTTACCCATCAGCATTTTGACTGTAGCACTGTTTTTCTTTAGCCGTCTCCAAGGCTCAAATAGCTCAGTTGACATTAGCGGAGCGGGAGCAGGACATTAAACTTCCCGAAAGTTTAAAACTTTCGGGAAGTTTAAGAAGGAAGTTTCAGAATATACCAAAATAACGTTGTAAGATGACTATTTCAGAAGCACAAAAATCAGGGTTTTTGTTGGCCGAATCATTGGGCGATTTGTACGAAGATGTCCAACAAAGTGCGCTATTTTCGGATTCTAAAACGTTTATGGATGCCGTAGCCAAACAACCCATCGAACAGATTGTGGAGGCGTATCTAGTTCAGAAACAGATGTCTTCGTTCGATTTGGCCAGTTTCGTTACGGAGCATTTTTTGCTTCCTACTGAGCAGCCAACGGGATATTATAACGACGCTTCTAAACCTATCAAACAGCACATCGAAGACCTGTGGACGGTTTTGACCCGACAGCCGCAAGATACGGGTGGAACCTTGATTCCGTTGCCTTATTCGTATGTAGTTCCTGGAGGGCGCTTTCGCGAGGTATATTATTGGGACTCGTATTTTACCATGTTGGGGTTACAAGTTTCCAAGAGAATCGACTTGATTGAGGCGATGGTCAATAATTTTGCGTATTTGATTGATCAGGTGGGTTTTATCCCCAACGGCAACCGAACGTATTACCTTGGGCGTTCGCAGCCGCCGTTTTTTGCGTTGATGGTTTCACTATTGGCCGAAGAAAAAGGGGAGGAGGTGTGGAAGCGTTATTTACCGCAACTGGAGAAGGAATATTCTTTTTGGATGAAGGAAGAAAATGAGGAAGTTGAGGCAAGTTTTCGGCGAGTAATCTTACCAAACGGTGCCGTGCTGAATCGTTATTGGGACGACACTGCCCTGCCCCGACCCGAAGCCTACAAAGAGGATGTCGAATTGGCACACGAAGCGTCTCATTCTTTGCCCGAAACCGTCTATAGGCACGTTCGGGCTGCGGCCGAATCGGGCTGGGATTTTAGCAGCCGTTGGTTCAAAGAAGGCCAACACATGACGACCATTCACACCACCGACTTGCTTCCTGTTGACCTGAATTGCCTTCTTTTATTTTTGGAACAATCGCTTGAACGAGCTTATCGTTTGCAAAATAACCTTGTCAAAGCAGAAGAACTAGCGGGATTGGCATCGCAACGAAATGCGGCCATCCAAACGTATTGTTGGGATGCTTCGCAGTCGTTTTATGTGGATTACAATTGGGTAGAACAAGTCCCTTCCCCAAATTTGACCTTAGCTGCTGCTTTTCCGTTGTTTTTTGGGGTAGCGACTCCCGAACAGGCGAAATTGGTAGCGAGTCAATTAGAAGAAAAATTCTTGAAAACAGGAGGTTTATTCACCACTTTACAAACCACCCCTCAGCAGTGGGATGCGCCCAATGGCTGGGCCCCTTTGCAATGGATGGCATACGCGGGAGCAAAACGCTACGGCCTTACCGATGTCGCAGATAAGATTGCGCAAAATTGGACAAAAAATTGTGAGTTGTACTACCAAAAAACGGGCAAACTCATGGAAAAATACAACGTTCAAACGGACGAGCTATCGGCCCAAGGGGGAGAATATCCCAACCAAGACGGATTCGGATGGACCAATGGGGTGTATCTAAAAATGAAGCAAGAATTGGGAGCGTAGTAATGAAGCAGTGCTTTATCTACTTAACGTATTCCTTCTTGTGGATAGATTGGAAAAGTGAACACATTAAAAAAGCCCTTCTCCAGAAAGGAGAAGGGCTGGGGTAATACCTTATTTCACTTTTTTGATTTCAAAAATCCGTACGCTGTTGGCTTCCAATTCTACCGAAACGCCGTTTTGAGCTTCTACTGTAAGGGTTTCGGGGTGCATAAAGATTTCTTTTAACGTATAATTTCCCGTGGCCGAAAGCCCCATCGTTTCCCACGCGTGAGCAGGTACTTGAATCGTTGTTTTTGCGCCATTTTGTAAGTCAAAGTTGCAGACAATCAGGAGTTTTTGTTTGTCGGTATGGCGAAGGTACGTGAACATTTTGGCGTTGTTATAACCCGCATATTGACCGTTAGCGTATTGCAAATCATAGAAGGCACCGTTCCGAATCGCGTCCGAAGTATTGGTCAGTTTCAGTAAATCTTGGTAAAATTTACGCAGCGTTTTTTGTTCGGGAGAAAGTTTCCCTCCGTCAAATTTTCCACCGTTAATCCACGCTTGGTATTCGGGTACGCCCCAATAATCAAACATTGTTGTGCGACCGTCTTCCCCCGAAAAACCTTCAGCGACCGTTGGTTTTACGCCTACTTCTTGACCAAAATAGAGCATCAGCGGCCCCGTGTGGAGTGTAGCCGAAACGACCATGGCAGGAATGGCGTAAAATGGATTTTTAGCAAAATAAGTGGAAGCAATGCGGTGTTCGTCGTGGTTTTCGAGGAAACGAAGCATTCGATTGCTAAAATTACCCGATTCGTTTTGCCATACCCGCGTGATGTCACCCGTATGTCCGTGACCTTCCATCAGTCGGCGGAGTGAGTCGTACAAACCTACTTTGTCGTAGAGGTAGTCAAATTTTCCGTTGAAAAGATAATTATGGTATTCGGCAGGATTGTAGATTTCGGCAATGAAGATTTGATTTGGATAGACCTTTTTTACCTCGGGAATTACCCAACCCCAAAATTCAAAAGGCACCATTTCGGCCATGTCACACCGAAAACCATCGACGCCCTTTTGCGCCCAATACAGCAAAATATCTCTCATTTTTAGCCACGTACTCGGAATGGGGTCAAAGTGTTTTTGGCGGCCGTTGAGGTAATCAACCCCGTAGTTTAGTTTAATGGTTTCAAACCAGTCGTTGATGCTTGGTTTTGCCGCAAAAACGTCGTTCCCAGTCGCTTTGGCGGGATTTTCGGCATACGGAAACGCTTCTACCCCTGGTGGAATTGGAACGTTGTCGGGTACTTGAAACGCTTGATTTGGGAGGTAATAAAAGTTGTTTTGAGGGTCAAATGAGACGTTTTTGTTATCCTCTTCCCCAAAATCTTTGACGCCTTTGGGCTTGACGTCCGAATGGTATTGCCGCGCGACGTGGTTAGGGACGCAGTCGATAATTACCTTCAAATCAGCTTTGTGTGACCGCTCTACGAGGGCTTCAAACTCTTTCATTCGGTTTGGTACGTCAACGGCCAAATCGGGATTGACGTCGTAATAATCCTTGATGGCATAGGGCGAACCCGCAATTCCTTTGACCACGTACGGATTGTCTTTTGGGATTCCAAAGGCCGAATAATCGGTCATGGTAGCGTGCTCAATAACGCCCGTGAACCAAACGTGTGAAATGCCGAACTTTTTGAGCGAAGTGAGGGCTTTGTCGTTAATGTCGTTGAATTTTCCAACGCCGTTTTCGTCGCGACTTCCGTAAAATTTGTTGGTGGTTTTTAGGTTGCCAAAGAGGCGGGTGTAAATTTGGTAAACTACAATTTTGTCAGAGGTGGGTAAAGACATACGCGGTGAAAATTTAGGTGAAGGCTGGGCAAGCGATTGAAAAGTTGATGCTACAGCAACCACCCCCAAGATGGTTTTGGTGAGTGCTTTCATTGATCATAGGTTAGTTAAAAAAAGGTTCTTTTTTCAAAAATAGGCGGATTAGCGCATATTTGCAAGATGCAAGACGTCACTTCTCCTCCGCGTGTTCTTTTAGTAAGTACGGTTCATCCCGCCACCGATCCTCGGATTGTGGGGAAAATTGCATCAAGTTTACGTCAGCACTTTGAAGTGCAGGTACTTTTACCCGAGCAGCCTGTTTCGGATGATTTTTTTAACGTTCGACTTCCTTTTTTCAAACGAATTTGGCAGCGAGTCTTGGTAGCTCACCCCGTGATATTGCTTCATTTTCTGAGAACCCGCCCGCAATTCGTTCACATTTTTGTAGCTGAATTATTGCCGTTAGCCTTTGTTTTTCAGTGGTTTGGAGCAGAGGTGATTTACGAAGTACAAGAAAATTTATACAAAAAAATTCCACTCAAAACCTATAACCGAGGCTGGCTTTGGGTGCGCCTTTTTCAATTTTTTGACCAAAAAGCTCGTAAACAGTTCAAGATTGTTTTTACCGAAGACGCTTACCTCAATGAATACCAGAACCTGACGAAACCCTATGCGGTAGTTCACAATTTTGCTGCTTCTGAGTGGCTTTTAGTGCCGCCACCCGTTCCAAATCTTGACCAACCTACCTTTTTTTATGCGGGTGTTATAAGTGTTGAAAGGGCGTTTGATACGCTTGTAAAAGCAATTGTTGTTGTCAAAAAGAAATACCCTTCGGTTCGTGTTCAGCTGTTTGGCCCCGTACGTATCCCTAACGTGACTCAATTGGAAGGCTACCAAGAAGTCAAAGATAATTTGATTTTTTACGGGTATCAGTCGCAAAAACAGGCGTTTGTGTACGCCCGTGAGGCATTGGCAGGCATCGCGCTGCTCAAGCCCGTCGGCGATTATATCGATTCTTATCCTACCAAATTGTTTGATTACATGGCGTTGTCTTTGCCTGTCATTACGTCCGATTTACCTTTGTTAACCCACGTTGTTGATGGAAGTCAATGTGGATTCTGTGTCAATCCGTATGATGCAGGTGCGTTGGCAGAACAGCTGATTAGGTGCATTGAAAATCCCCAAAATTTAAAAAAAATGGGGGAAAATGGCCGTAATGCAATAAAAGAAAAATACAATTGGGACAATGAGTCGAAAAAGCTATTGGAATTGTATCAAAAATAGATATTGCAAACTTACTTTATATCTTTCACGCAACGAAAACCGACGTGAAAAAGGCTGGTTTCGGGTGATGACGACGAGCGCCCTGATACCCGATACCCGTGACACCAAGTGGGTTCACACAAAAATGAACCACCGCGTTGAGCCCGTTCGGCCGAAATATCCCCCTCGCGAACGGGCATTCTAAATAACGCTTCGTAGTTGAATTTTAAGTTCGACTGCCATTCCCAAACGTTCCCGCTCATGTCAGTGAGGCCGAGGGGCGTTTTACCAAATTTTCCCACGGGCGAAGTGTATAAAAAACCATCTTCGTTGAAGTTTTTGACGGGGAATTTGCCCTGCCAAATGTTGGCATTGTACTTGCCTCCCGTCTGAATGTCGTTGCCCCAGGGGTAAAACGTGCGGCTATTGTTGGCGTTGCGGGCGGCGTGTTCCCATTCTATTTCGCAAGGTAGGCGTTTGCCAGCCCATTTGGCGTAAGCGTTAGCATCGTTCCAAGACACTTGCGTAACAGGATGATTATCAGGTGCAGCAGGGAAGTCTGTTCCCATTGGATGATGCCAGTTGGCACCGTCTTTCAGAATCCATTGTTGCTGCGTTGACTCATCAATAATACCGCCGTTGCCAAATTTTTCGGCTTCGGTTTTGTAATTGGTCGCTTCCACAAATGCCCGAAATTCTTTTACCGTAACGGGATGTTCGTCAATGTAGAAGGGAGCTACTTTGGCCCAAAAAGAGGGACGTTCGTGCTGATGACCATCGTCGGAGCCAATCTGTACAACCCCGCCTTGCACATAAACCATCTGTTTGGGGGCTTTGGTTTGAGCTGGTGCCGTGACCGTAGTATCCGAAGGTTTATCTAGCCCTAAGTACAAAACAGTAGCAGGAAAGCCCAGCTCTTTGACAAAGGCTTCGTTGAGGGCAACCGTTTTTGTTTCTTCTTGTTGCTGCTCCGAATTCGAATCATCCGTTGACTGACAGCTTGCAAAAAGTAAACCTATTGAAAGAAAATAGCCTAAAAAATAGCGTGACATCGGTGTAAAGGTGTAAAAGGGCACTTTATCGTAAAACTTCCCCAAAAACCTCATCAAGTTTTGCAACGGGGATAATTTGGATGTTGTAGTTTTTGAAAATCAACCCTTTAACATTGTATTTGGATATGTAAATTTTCTTAAAACCGAGCTTTTCAGCTTCCGCAATTCGCCCTTCGATTCGATTCACGGCCCGTACTTCGCCACCCAGCCCGACTTCCCCCGCAAAACAGATGGAAGGGGGGACATAAGAATCTTCGTAGGAAGAAGCAAGAGACGTAACGACTGCCAAGTCGATGGCGGGGTCTTCGACGCGAAGGCCGCCTGCTACATTAAGGAAAACATCTTGCGTTCCTAACCGAAAACCGCCTCGTTTTTCGAGTACCGCCAACAACATTTGTAGGCGTTTGTTATCAAAACCTGTACTGCTTCGTTGAGGTGTTCCGTAGTTGGCGACACTCACAAGCGACTGAATTTCAATCTTTAAGGGTCTATTTCCTTCTAGCATTGACCCAATCGTAATGCCGCTGAGGTGCTCTTCTCGTTGGGAGATTAAAATTTCGGAAGGATTGGTTACTTGACGAAGTCCCGACCCCAGCATTTCGTAGATTCCCAGTTCGGAGGTGCTACCAAAACGGTTTTTGGTCGTGCGCAAAATGCGGTAAGTGGTATGGCGGTCGCCCTCAAATTGCAGCACGGTGTCCACCATGTGTTCGAGGGTTTTGGGCCCTGCCAAATTTCCATCTTTGGTAATATGCCCAATCATAAACACGGGAACGCCGCTTTCTTTGGCATATTTCATTAATTCGGCCGCGCATTGACGCACCTGCGACACACTACCCGCGCCTGACTCAATCAGCGACGATTGCATGGTTTGGATGGAGTCAATGATGAGTACATCGGGGTCAAATTCTTCGATTTGGCGGAAAATATTGTCGGTGGAGGTTTCGGTAAGGATAAAGCAATTGTTGTTTTTACTACTCAAACGCTCCGCCCGCATTTTAATTTGCGATTCGCTTTCTTCTCCCGAAACGTACAGCACTTTTTGGGTAAGTGTAAGGGCAATTTGGAGCATCAACGTTGATTTCCCAATACCAGGTTCACCTCCAATCAATACCAATGAACCTAACACAATTCCACCTCCCAAAACG
Source organism: Runella sp. SP2 (assembly GCF_003711225.1). Taxonomy (NCBI): domain Bacteria; kingdom Pseudomonadati; phylum Bacteroidota; class Cytophagia; order Cytophagales; family Spirosomataceae; genus Runella; species Runella sp. SP2. The sequence continues at coordinate 1,089,062 of NZ_CP031030.1, forward strand.
CGATTAAGCTCGGCATCGGAAGTGACGATGCGAGGCTCTTCTTCGTATTTTATTTCGTTGATGGCTTTCGGTTTGGGGGCTAAGCTCACCGATTTCCACTGAGCCAATGGCCCTTTTTTGTCTTCTTTCTCAATGACTTCTTCTACCAAAGTATTCCACTCACCACAAGATGGGCAACGCCCCATCCATTTTGTAGCTTGGTGGCCACAGTTTTGACAGAAATAGGCTGTTTTTACTTTTGCCATTCGACAATGTCTTTATTTATATTGAATTGTAACTTATCAAAAATTGATTATTCACTATATTCATCTATTTGAGTTGCAACGTGGTTGCTCCAATCTAAGACAATTTCCTCATTTTTGTACTTCTTATGTACTCTATCAATAGCTTCTTCAACAGTGTTGGCCTCGATTTCAACTATCTGTGCAAGAGTTTCTTTAATCTCAATTTTAAATACTTTCATTTTTTAATTTTTTGTAGTGACCACGCCCATTAAATTCAATAATTCCTTTGTCTCTTAAAATCTGTAATTGTTGTCTTATTTTATCTTTTATAAATCGGTTGTTTGGATACTTTTCCTTTAAAATGCCCTCAAATTGATAAACGTCTTCAAGAATAAAATTTTCTTTTTTTACGGAATCAATACACTTCAAAATATCTAATAGCCAGCCTTTTGCATTCGTGTCTTTAGTTCTAATAAATAAAGTCTGGTTGAATGCCTTTTTGACAATTTCGGGGTTAATAATTTGACTGTTTTTGACTATAAATACTTTTCCAAATTCAGAAATTTGGGAAATATCAATATTACAACCTACCCAACCTGCTCTTTTTGCCTTGGTAGATAAGGGCTTTCTTGGAATTATTATTTGAGGAGAAAAAAAATGCTTAGGAATAATTACGAAATTACTTACTGCCAATTGTTTTGTGTACGATAAGAAGAAAAAATTAGGATTGTTCTCTGAATTAATTCTTTCAATCATTGTTGAGTAAGCACCATCTACAATCAAATTGCCAATTTTTTGATATTTACTTTTTAGCTCAAATTCTTCTGTGCAATTTTTGCAATAAAAGTCTGCAACAGGTCGATTATTTTCAAACTCTTGTAAGGGCGTAATACCACATTTAGGACAATAGGAGTTTTTCAACACCCAATTTTCACTTAAAACTCGGGTAATTTGAGATTTCTTTGAATAATTTTGAGCCAAATCTTTGTTGAAGTTCAAATTCATTGTTTCCTATTTAGAATCAATTAACTAGGCAAAATTAAACGCGAATAGAAATATCATTGTTAAGCATAAACAAAAAGCGTTGACAGTGACTCCACCATCAACGCTTTTTTATTAAAATGGAGACATTCTAGCGCTCGTTCATGGGAACAAAATCGCGAGGAGTAGCACCAGTGTAAATCTGACGTGGGCGGCCAATGGGCTCCTTGTTGGTACGCATTTCTTTCCACTGTGCAATCCAACCTGGAAGACGACCAATCGCAAACATCACGGTAAACATGTTGGTTGGAATACCCAAGGCACGGTAAATGATACCTGAGTAGAAGTCAACGTTTGGATACAAGCGACGGCTCACGAAGTATGGGTCGTGAAGGGCGGCTTCTTCTAAACCTTTGGCGATTTCCAATACTGGATCGTTTACGCCCAATTTCGACAATACGTCATCCGCTGCTTTTTTGATGATTTTCGCACGTGGGTCAAAGTTTTTGTAAACACGGTGGCCAAAACCAAACAAACGGAAACCGCTTGTTTTCGCGTTTTTCGCCATGTCCACGTATTTCGCCACATCACCGCCGTCGGCTTTGATGTCTTCCAACATTTCGATTACTTCTTGGTTAGCACCGCCGTGGAGTGGTCCCCATAAGGCGCAAATACCTGCTGAGATAGAAGAGTAAATGTTGGCTTTTGAAGACCCTACCAAACGAACGGTTGAAGTAGAACAGTTTTGTTCGTGGTCGGCGTGGAGAATCAACAATTTGTTGAGAGCTTTTGAAACAACTGGATCTACTTTGTATTCTTCCACAGGCAACGCAAACATCATGTGAAGGAAGTTAGAACAGTAGTCCAACTCATTCTTAGGATAATTTACTGGGTGGCCTTGTGATTTTTTGAACGACCAAGTAGCAATAGTTGGCAATTTAGCCAACAAACGAATGATATGAAGTTCTGTGCTATCAGGGGCTTTTTCGTCGTACGAATCTGGGTAAAAAGCGCTCATGGCACTTACTAACGACGACAACACGCCCATCGGGTGAGCGTTTACGGGGAAGCCATCGAAAATTCTGCGCATATCTTCGTTTACCATCGTATGGACACGAATTTTATGCTCAAACGCCTCGTATTCGGCTTGCGTTGGAAGCTCTCCGTAAATTAATAGGTAGGCTACTTCCAAAAAAGTAGCTTTTTCCGCGAGTTCTTCAATTGAGTATCCACGATACCGCAAAATCCCTTCTTCTCCGTCCAAAAATGTAATGGCACTTTTGGTTGCACCCGTGTTTTTATAACCACTGTCAATCGTTATATATCCTGTGGTATCACGAAGAGTGTTGATGTCGATGGCTTTTTCTTTTTCCGACCCTTCGATGGTAGGAAATTCATAGGTTTTTCCTTCTACTATTAATTGTGCTTTATCTGACATACAGTGGGTATTTATGAATATTAGATGGATTTGGACTAAGCTACAATTTTCCGAAAAAATTTCGGATTTTCTTAGTGAAAACCTACTTTTTTTAAACGTTTTTCGCAAAATTAGTATTGATATACGTTGTTTGCGGAGTTCTAATGTTGTTAAAAAAGTAGGGTACTAAGACCTTTACTAATGTTGAATTTCTCCATTTTTGATGACCAATTTGACATTGCGAACGTCGTTTATCCGAACGTCAGGGCGTCCTTCAACCGCCACTAAATCAGCCAAAAAGCCTGTTTTGATTTGACCTAGTTGTTCTTGGTGGAAAACGCGGGCGTTGACCGACGTCGCCGAACGCAGCACGTCGAGGGGTTTCATGCCATAATCGACCATCATTTCCATTTCACGGGCATTGTCTCCGTGAGTAAAAACACCTACGTCACCCCCGAAACAAATCGTAACTCCCGCATCTAGGGCTTGTTGGAATGTCTTTCGTTTGTTTTTGATTCTTTCAGGTTCGGGTTCAATGCCTTTTTTCCAACCTCGGTATTGCGTAATGGCATCGCCTGCGGCCAAGGTAGGGCAGAGTGCAACGCCCTTTTCTTTCATCAGCGCAAAGATTTCGGGCGTACCTGCATCGCCGTGTTCGAGGGTTTCGCATCCACCCAAAATCGCCCTACGCATCCCTTCGACACTTCCCGCGTGGGCAATGACGGGGCGGCCGCTACTCTGTGCGGTTTCTACAATAAGTTTGATTTCGTCAATCAAAAAAGTAGGGCGGGCTTCACCCATCAAACCCCACCGATAATCGGCATAAATCTTGATGACATCGGCTCCTTTTCCGATTTGATTTCGTACGGCGCGTATGAGCGGGTCGCGGCCGTCGGCTTCTTCTGCGCCTTGGGGTACGGTTACATCGGTACTAAAACCTTTGGGTGCGTAACTTCCCGTGGCAATCAGGGCTTTGGTGGCAATAATCATACGTGGGCCTGGGATAATTCCTTGTTGAATGGCTTGTTTTAACCCAACATCGTCAAACTCAGCCCCTTCTGTGCCTAAGTCACGCACGGTCGTGAACCCTGCCATTAATGTTTTTTTTGCGTGAACAACCGCTCGTGAAGTACGAAGAGAACGTGCTTCTTTGAGCACTTGGTCGTCCCAAGTTGTTTCGTTGTAAGGGTGTAAAAATAAGTGGGAGTGTCCTTCGATAAAGCCAGGAAGTAACGTACATCCTTTCAACTCAATAATTTCAGCTTTGGAAGATTGGGGTAAGGCGGTTATTGATTTGGCATCGCCTACGGCTACTATTTTATCGTTTACGACCAGTAAATGCCAATTTTCGCGAATTTCTTGCCCATCAAAAATGCGGTCGGGGCGTAGCAGGTACGATTTCTGAGCGACAACGCCATGAGCCGCCAAAAGAACTATCCAAATGATTCGATTTAGTTGATGAAGTGACATGCTTGTTAATTTGTATCCTACAAAAATAGGCGTCAAACTGTATTGATAACCTCAAAATGTACCCGAAAGTTTTAACATTAAGCTAAAAACAGAACGTTAGCCATGATTTTTAAGAAGGTAAAAGAAGGGTTCTGAAATTTTACCAAACGAACGTTTGGTAAAATAGATTTGTTTTTTCACCTTTGTAAACCACGCGGTCAGACGATAGTCAGACCGAAAGTAGTTTGCAAGAAGTGGTGTATCTGTCTGACTGTCGTCTGACAGAGTCGTAGTCCCTCACCATAAGGTTAGACGATAGACAGACCGAAAGTAGTTTGCAAGAAGTGGTGTATCTGTCTGACTATCGTCTGACAGAGTCGTAGTCCCTCACCACACGGTCAGACAATAGTCAGACCGAAAGTAGTTTACAAGAAGTGGTGTATCTGTCTGACTATCGTCTGACAGAGTCGTAGTCCCTCACCATAAGGTCAGACGATAGTCAGACCGTAAGTAAGTTTGCAAGATGTATCTGTCTGACTATCGTCTGACAGCGTGTATTAAGAAGTATCTGTCTGACTGTCGTCTGACAGAGTTGGTACCTATAAACAACCTCAAATGCCCGTTCAGAAAGTCACCAAAGAAGAAGTTGTAAAACAAGCCCTGTTTTTGTTCAAAAAACAAGGGTATCATCGTACAAGTATGTCAGACCTTGCGGTGGCTTGTGGGCTGTTAAAAGGGAGCTTTTATCATTATTTCAGCAGCAAAGATGCTTTGATGTTGGAAGTGCTTGAAACAGTCCATCAGTATTTTGCCACAAGGGTTTTTTCTATTGCCTACGACGAAACATTACCGCCCCGAGAACGCCTTGAAAAAATGATTGCGAAACAAATTTATGTTGCTGCAAGCACAGAAGGTGGTTGTTTGATGGGAAATATGGCGATAGAAACCGCCCTAATTACGCAGGAGTTCTTGCCAAAAATGCGGGAGTTTTTTGAAGAGTACCTACGCGCATTGGCACATTTATATAGTTCCAAATTTGAACCAACGATTGCCCAAAAGTTGGCTGAACAGGCCATAGTTGAATACGAAGGAGCATGGATTATGGTGAAATTGACCCAAAATAACCAGTTTTTACACGATGTGCATCAACGCGCTCTTGAGCGATTTGAAGCTTAAAATTATTACTTACAACCTATACAGCTTTATTGAAAATGAAAGAAATAGCACTCACGATACCGACAGCCGATGGCTTTGACTTATCGGCAGTTCTTTATGAATATCCAGGCCAGCCCAAAGGAGTGGTGCAGTTTAATATAGGCACTGGAATGCGGAAAGAGTTTTACGGAAACTTAGCCCGCTACCTTGCCGAACAAGGGTTTATCGTGTGTCTTTGGGAATATAGAGGTATGGGAAAATCGCGGCCAAAAGAGAAAGAGGCTTTTGCGGCGATCAGGATGCAAGATTGGGCCAAAGACATGAGCGAAGTCTTGATTTTTTTGGATCAGCGTTATCCCGATTGGCCCAAATTAATGATTGGCCATAGCATCGGAGGGCAATTGCTAGGCTTGATGCCTAATCATGGTATTTTAAAAGGAGTGGTATTGCTAACGAGTTCGACGGGTACGTGGTGGCGTCAGACCTTTCCGTACCGACTGAAAGCCTATTTTTTCTTTAATATATTGTCGCCGCTGACTGCTCCTTTGGGGTACTTACCAGCAAAGCGAATGAAAATCATGGAAGACCTGCCCAAAGGCTTGATTATGGAATGGCGTATGTGGTGTAATTCGGAAAATTACCTCTTTGATTTTCTAGACAAAACCATTCCACAACATTATTATGATGAAGTAAGGCTACCCATCAAATCGTACTGGACGACCGACGACCCTATTGCTAATGCGCATACCGTTCCTGCCTTACTACGCCATTTTCGGAATGCTGATATTATGAATGAAGCCCTTCGGCCCAAAGACTACCGTGTAAAGCGGCTAGGGCACTTTGGCCTATTTTCGAGAAAATTCAAGGACACAATTTGGAAAAAAGTAGCCCAAGACCTCGAAGCGATGGCTTCCAAAAATCACCATTATAATAATCCAGCACTTCGGAAAATCAATTTGTAAACAATTAAACAACACATTTTATGAACAAAGCAGAAGTAAAAGGACTGCTCCAAGAGCGAGTCCAAGGGGTTGTTGTGTTTTCAGAAAACCAAACATCCGAAATTTTTTATGCCAAACCCGCCGCTGATGTATGGTCGGTGGCTGAGAATGTTCAGCACCTGATTTTATCGGTGCAGCCATTGGCGCGTCTTTTTGGCGCACCTAAATCGTATTTTATTGAAAAATGGGGAAAAGCACCCCATTCGTCGAGAGCGTACGAACAGATGGTAGGGATTTACGACGCGGCGTTGGGTGGAGGAGGAGTAGCAACGGGAGCGTTTGTTCCATTGACTATGGCACCATCAAAGGAACAACTGTTAGCGGAGTTTGTACAAATACACCAAATGTTGTTGCAATTGGTGGAAGCCAATTGGTCGGAAGAAGAGCTGGACGAGTACCCGATACCACACCCACTTTTGGGGCTAATCACCGCCCGAGAAATGTTGTATTTTACCGCTTATCACCTCCTTCATCACCATCAAATTATGCAGAAAAGGGCAGCACAGGTAGCTTAAAAAAGTAGCCCTAAAAGCGAATTTGTACATTTTTGATAGCAAAAAGGATTATTAAATGTAGTACTTTTCCTATTTTCGTTGTACTATTTAAAGAACTTTTCATTTTTAGCAAAAATTTATTTGTACTGAACTAAGTAGGGTTTGAATTTTTCAGTCAAGAAGAAAGAGTGTTTGTACTATTCTAAGAAAAGGTTGAAACCCAAGATATGAATTTATCAAGAGGGTGTTTTTGACCTATTTTTTTGTAAATCAAAATCTTACACCTTTGCATTGTCAAAGCGAAGTCACCGCGACTGAGCGGCACAAGATGGTACAAAAACTATAACACACTATGAAAAAGATCACAATGCTTTCGACAGTATTCGCAGCTATGATGCTTGCAACCGCAGGAACTGCTTCGGCAGAAACTCACCTCCTTACCAAAGATGTAAAATTGGTAAAGCGTGACACCAAGAAGGTTGAAGTAAAAATCAACCAACCTAATGTAGGCGTACTTGATGTAGTAATTAAAGATATAGACGGCGTAGTTGTTCACGAAGGAATTTTTGAAGTGAACGAAGGCGTGTCAACTCAATTGAACCTTAACGCACTTCCAAACGGTGAGTACGTTATGAGTTGCTCTAACAACAATTTCTGGTCGGCACAAACACTTTTCATCAAAAATGGTAACGTGGAAATCGATGAGAATAGCTACAAAGAAGCAGTTCTTCCAAAAGTAGAAGCGATTGGTGTGAATCGTTTTGAAGTATCAACTTCTAACAAAAACGTAGCCGACATGAGCGTAGCCATCTCAGATTTGGCTGGAACACCAATTTATAACAGTTATTTGTCAGCAGGTAGCCGTTTTAACTTGAGCCACTTGCCAGCAGGTGAATACGCGTTTGAATTTACCGTGGCTGATAAATCTTTCAAGAAATTCGTGAAAGTGAAATAAGCCAACAGTTGCAATGACTTCTCAAAAAAACAGACTATAACCACATCATCTTGCGATTTTGCGACACCCGTCGGCGGATACCCGCCGACGGTTTTTTTTATGGTTAGTCCAAAAACCAACCTGCAATCCATTGAATTAATGATAAACCTACGCTAAATAAAAAAGCTGCTGTAATGCTTGATACGCTGAAACCATCAACCAAATAAGCGCAAAGGTAAACAAGGGCGATGTTGATGATAAAGTAAAATAACCCCAAAGTCAGGATGGTAATGGGGATAGACAAAAGCTGTAAAACGGGCTTTACAAAGGTGTTGAGGAGTCCCATCACAATCGCGACAATTACGGACGTAGTGAGCGTATCTACGTAAAACCCTTGTAGCACGCGGCTCGAAACAATCACCACAACGGTGCTGATAATGAGTCGAATAATCAGACTAGTCATTGGTTTAGAGGTTTATTGGTTAGAAAAGTTGATTGTAAATAAAGGTCAGGATATGAGTATCCTGACCCACATTTATCAGGTTGTAAAGTAAGTCAGGTTGTGAGCAACCTGACTTACTTTTATTAAGAAACTGCAAGGTTAGCCGAATCGAACTGCAACTTGATGAGATTGGCGTAGAGACCCTCTTCGTTGAGGGCAAGTTCGTCGTGCGTACCTGATTCTAAAATAGTACCATCTTTGATGACATAAATGCAGTCCACGTTGCGAACCGTCGCCAAACGGTGCGCAATAATAATTGTCGTTCGGTTTTGCATCAATCCGTCGAGGGCTTCCTGCACCAATTTTTCCGACTCCGCATCGAGCGAACTGGTCGCTTCGTCCAAAATCAAGATTTTAGGGTCTTTCAAAATAGCGCGTGCAATGGCAATGCGCTGCCGTTGTCCACCCGAAAGTTTTATTCCACGTTCGCCTACAACCGTTTCTAAACCTTCAGGGAAAGACAAAATAAAGTCTAAAGCGTTGGCTTTGCGGGCAGCTTCGCGGACTTCTTCCTCGGTGGCATTGGGTTTTCCGTAGGCAATATTTTCACGAATGGTTCCGCCAAATAGCATCACTTCTTGCGGAACTACGGCGATGTTTTGGCGGTAAGCCGTGATGTCAAGTCCTTGAATGTCTTGTCCATCGACCAATACTTTTCCGCCAACGGGCTGATAATAACGCATCAATAATTGAACAATCGTTGACTTCCCAGCCCCGCTGTAGCCCACCAGCGCAATTTTACGACCTGCGGCCACCTCAAGCGAAATATCTTTCAATACCGTTACGTCGGGACGAGTGGGGTAGGTGAATTTAACGTTTTGGAACGAAATCGTACCGCTTACGGGGACAACCGCTTTGGACGACTCAATTTCTACTTCCGATTGTTCGTCCAAAATCTCCAATAGACGCTCCGAAGCACCCAAGGTTTTTTGGATTTGGGCGTACATATCTCCCAAGCCACCAATCGATCCACCAATAAACATGGTATATAAAATAAAGGTCATAAGCTCTGAGAGTGGCATTTCGCCGCTTTGAACGAGCGTAGCACCGTACCAAACTACACCGATGATACCACCAAACAACGCAAAAATAATAAACGAAACGAACCCACCACGGAAGCGTCCCGCTTTGAGCGCAGCCACAACTACGTTGTCGAGGGCTTTGCCATAGCGTTGAACCTCAAGGCGTTCGTTGGTAAAAGCCTTTACTACGTTGACTGATTGCAGCGTTTCTTCCACAATGACGTTGGCGGCGGCCAATTCGTCTTGGGCTTTTTTAGAAAGTTTGCGAATAAAACGCCCAAACACAATCGCAATCACAATCGCTACGGGGAAAGTAGCCAACATGAAAATAGTCAATTTCCACGAAATGAAGCAAATGATGCCAATACCCACAACCACCGTGGCGAGCGAACGGAACAGTTCCGCAAGGGTAAACGAGAGAACGTCTTGCAAGGATTGAACGTCGGACGTAATGCGACTCATTAGCTCGCCCACGCGCCGTTGTTCAAAGAAAGAAACAGGCAGCGATATGATTTTGCTATATACCGTCCGACGAATATCGGCCATGCTTTTTTCGCTGACAATCGAGAAGAAAAAGATGCGCCCAAATGAGAATACAGATTGCAGAATTAAAACCCCTACAAGTACAAGTACCACCTGATTGATGGTGTACGACGATTTTCCTTCAATCACCGCCGTTATTTCCCCAATTAGTTTTGGGAAAAGTAAGTTGGTGGTTAGGGATAAAAACAAGAATAAAATGCCGACGATAAAGGTGCTTCGATAGGGAAGAATGAATCGAAATATCTTTAGTGTTTTTTGGAGGCTCTCTTTGGTGAGTTTACGTTTTTTATCTTCGGGCGACAACTCGGTGCCCGTTCCTCTGCCTTTAGCCATTGGTATGAATGAATAGTGAGTTAAATAAGAGACAATCTGATGACAAAGGTAATCACAACTTGGTTCATTCTTCGTCCTTTTGTCCTTTGTAATTTGCTTCTTCAAAAATCTGCCGAACGTTGGTGTTTGCCATCAATTCGGCCAGCGTGGTGTTTGATTTTTTGTGCAAATATGCTCCCACAATGCGCCAACCTACCCAACGGGCAATGCCGCCTGGGCAGTATTGACTGATTTCGGGGGTAGCGGGGCGTTCACTTATGAAGCGTTCTTTTTCGGCGTCGCGGGTTTGGTACAAAAGCTGACGGTCTAAGAAGTAAGCCCAAATGTCTTGTTGAGAAGCATAGACATCGGTAAGTTGTTCGCCCGAATAACCAATGATGAGGCTGTCGGGTGTTTCGGGAGAAACGTGTTTGACAAACTCAAACCCTTTACCGTACCAAATCATGTCGGCCAAGAGCGTTTTGTCCTCGTTAGGAACTTTGTTGTATTTCTGAGAAATGAAAAACAAAATCCCTGGGGCGATGTATTCTTTTTGGTAGCGACGAAGCTGATAATCAAAAAGTTGTGGACGGTATTTGGCTTTTGGCCCACCAAAGTAATCCAGCCCAATGACAATAATGCTGTCGGAAACGTACAGGTCAGTACCCATAAAACCCGTGATGGTGGTGACGATTTCGGGGGCTTTAAAATCAGGATAAGAAGCCTTGATTTGTCCAAAAGCTTGTTGGAGCTGGGTTTGTAAAAAAGTCAAGTCCGCAAACTGCGTTTGAAGTTCTTGGCTAAACTGTTGTAAGTCGCGATTTGAAATATTTTGGTACAACTGATTGGTAATCATTGAGTCAGCTACGCCCGATGGTAGGCCAAAGTAATCTCTCAAAATTGGATTTTTCTGGAGTAGCAATGATAAATCGGCGGGGGATTTTGCCGCAAAAATTTCTTTTTCGAGGCGACGAATGCCAACGGGCACTTCTTGGGGTTTTTCTTCGCAGGCACTAAAACCGAGCCCAAAAGCAATAAGAACGATGAATGAATAAATAGCTGCTTTCATTGAAAATTTTGATAACGTAGTTTAAACGTAGAAGCTGGTCAAAAAAGTTTGAAGGAAGGCTAGAAAACCACTTTTGGCGTTTTGAGCGTCGGAGACGCTAGGCCGTTTGCGCCCAAATTGTGGTTCGGGGCAAGGTAAAGTCAAGAATGTGGAAGGGGATTGTACTTTGAATCACAAATCTGACTCGTGATAAGCCCAAAAATATATGACCACTAAATAAATTAATGACCAATAGGGTAAAAATAACTTAGTTGTTGTTGTATATTTGGGCTCAATATATCAGTACTTATAATTCATGAAGATTAATAATCGAATTGGTGTATTTCATATATCAAAAGAAAATAAATCACACGCAAAAAAGTTGCCAATTATTCAGTTCATACGAGGAGTTGCTTCAATTATGGTAGTTGTTTACCATTTTAAACATGTCCTCATTGCCAATGATTCTTTTAAACAAGTGATTGACTTACTATTTTCAAATGGTGCAGCTGGGGTAGATATTTTTTTTGTTCTCAGTGGATTTGTTATGGTTTACTCAAATAACGATTTGCCTGAAATGGAAAAGTCAAGAAAGGCATACAGGTTTATAGTGAAGCGTATTATTAAAATTATACCTTTGTATTTTTTTTTAACGCTTTTGTATCTATTTATCTTAATAATTAATGAAAATATTATATTTGATTTAAATACTGCAAAAATTTTAATAAAAAGCCTTTTATTTCTTCCAGTAGCTTCTAGCGATCCGCCTCATTTTGGCTATCCGATTCTTTCCGTTGGTTGGAGTCTTAATTTTGAACTGTATTTTTATATAATATTTTGCTTGTCTTTTTTTTGGGGAAAATGGCAATACATCTTTATGCTAGTATATTTTACTTGTACTCTTCTGTTACCTGTAGCCATATTAAATAAACCTTTTACATTTGATTGTAAAATCACCCATTTTGATAACACGTACTTTAATTTTATAACAAACCCAATTATTTGGGAATTTGTTTTCGGTATGATTATAGGTCTAATATTTAAGAATAGAAATGAGTCTGAATTGAGGAATAAACGTTATTTTTGGATAGGTTTTTTATTTACATCATTAGGTACTTGGCAAATTCTTTCAGGTTTTTGGGGAGGGCATGGTCCAATAAATTGGGGGATAGCGTCGATATTATTTCTTTCAACAGGAGTTTTTATTTGGGGTAGAGAAAGTGTAAATAAGTATTTTAATTTTATTGGAAATATCTCTTACTCACTCTATTTAGTACATATTCCACTATTAAGTTTTATGAATATGATTCTAAAATTGACAGGGTTGGATTTTTTTGCAACAGGGTTTTCATATTTGTTTTTATTAGTATGCCTATCGATAATTTTAGCATACCATTGTCACAATTTGGTTGAGAATAAAGTTTATCAAAAACTCGTAAATATTTTTTTAGTTTAATAGTCTTGTGCTTTTGAAAGTGTCTGGAAATTATCTAAAATATTATTGAAAAATCACATCTTTTTTTGTGTTTTTTTAGAGTTTAATATTTTCGATTTGGTTTTGCTGAATAATTGAGATTTGTCGTAAGTCATTACAGAACAATCGTTTGATAAAAAGGGCATATCTATCTGTAATATATTCATTAGTATAGGTTGTATTGTGACCTGAATTAGGTTGTACAATCCATTCAAATGGAGCGTTAAGCTGTTTCAATCGACTAATTACTGGATATGAGCCATGTGTAGTAAAGTAATTGCCGCAGTTGAGGACAGGGCCTGAAGTATAGGGAAGAATAGTATCATTAGCCCCCTGAAATACTAGTGTAGGTTTGAGGTTATTAGCATTGATTAAGTTCAAATCTGTAATTGCATATCCTAGGTGACTCAATAACCCTTTGATTTTAAAGTTTCCAAGATTGGCTGGTTTTAAAGGGCCTAACTCTTGAGTAATTCCAGGGTATAGTATTTCGAAGTTGTTTTCATCCATATAGTTTAACGCTGTAATGGTCATAGATCCAGCGCTGCTACCAGCAAGGAAAATATTCTGAGTATCAATTCCAAAACTACTGCTATTGTTCACAAAAAATGCAATTGCAGCATAGGTGTCCTGAACAGAACGATATAGTGCTTTGATGAGTGCAGAGGAAGTGCCTCCACAAGGATTTGTTTCAGAAGCATTTTCGAAACCAATTCTATAATTGATAGCGGCTGCGGCATATCCTTTTTGAGCCATTAAAGTTGCTTTCCCCATTTCCGCTCCAAGATCACCAAATAGATATGCGCCTTCATGAATCATAAGTACAAAAGGTCTTTTAGCTAAGGTATCATTTGATGGGGCGATGAATTGAAAGGCCAAGTTAATAGGCGTTGATTGAAAGTTTGGGGCTGTAGTGTATATCCCAGCCTTTTTTTCTAATTGGGCATCATCATAAATATTAATGTCGCTGAAACGAGTACTTATACAGTTGAAATTGGGTGTAGGGTTTACAATTACAGAAGCACCCTTTATAATTCTAATGGATACTTGAGGGCATGGGCTACAGTTTTGTGAATAGGTTAATGAATGTACTGAACTAATCAGAAAACATATAAAATAATAGATGTATATTTTACTTTGTCTCATGGTGAATTAACTTTTATTAAGTAACCACAAGAACTGTGCCATTTTTTTAGAGTTTAATATTTTCGATTTGGTTTTGCTGAATAATTGAGATTTGTCGTAAGTCATTACAGAACAATCGTTTGATAAAAAGGGCATATCTATCTGTAATATATTCATTAGTATAGGTTGTATTGTGACCTGAATTAGGTTGTACAATCCATTCAAATGGAGCGTTAAGCTGTTTCAATCGACTAATTACTGGATATGAGCCATGTGTAGTAAAGTAATTGCCGCAGTTGAGGACAGGGCCTGAAGTATAGGGAAGAATAGTATCATTAGCCCCCTGAAATACTAGTGTAGGTTTGAGGTTATTAGCATTGATTAAGTTCAAATCTGTAATTGCATATCCTAGGTGACTCAATAACCCTTTGATTTTAAAGTTTCCAAGATTGGCTGGTTTTAAAGGGCCTAACTCTTGAGTAATTCCAGGGTATAGTATTTCGAAGTTGTTTTCATCCATATAGTTTAACGCTGTAATGGTCATAGATCCAGCGCTGCTACCAGCAAGGAAAATATTCTGAGTATCAATTCCAAAACTACTGCTATTGTTCACAAAAAATGCAATTGCAGCATAGGTGTCCTGAACAGAACGATATAGTGCTTTGATGAGTGCAGAGGAAGTGCCTCCACAAGGATTTGTTTCAGAAGCATTTTCGAAACCAATTCTATAATTGATAGCGGCTGCGGCATATCCTTTTTGAGCCATTAAAGTTGCTTTCCCCATTTCCGCTCCAAGATCACCAAATAGATATGCGCCTTCATGAATCATAAGTACAAAAGGTCTTTTAGCTAAGGTATCATTTGATGGGGCGATGAATTGAAAGGCCAAGTTAATAGGCGTTGATTGAAAGTTTGGGGCTGTAGTGTATATCCCAGCCTTTTTTTCTAATTGGGCATCATCATAAATATTAATGTCGCTAAAACGAGTACTTATACAGTTGAGAGTATAATATCTCGAGGAGTCTTTTCTAACGGAATATTGACTATCTAAGGGTATTGTTTTTTGTGGGAGTTGAGTAATTGGAGGTAGTAATGGACTGGACTCATTTTCACTTACAGGCTCTGAATATGGGTATTGGCAACTGAAAACAGATGAAAAAGTATATAAAATTATGGCTATTTTAAAAAAAACTGCATTTAAAATGCAAGTGTGATGTAAAAATGGATGTGGTAGTTTTAAGCCAGTCTTGTTCATAAAATTCACTTATCTGCATCAGAGAAGTTTTAATTATCAATATAAAAGTATAAAATTCAAGATTAATGAAAAAGTAAGAGTCAGTAAATATACATCAAACTTATTTTCCGTTAGTTTTACCACACAATAAGTAAACACTATTTTTTCTCTCATGGCCAGATATTTGATAGCATTGATGTGTTGGGGATGGATGTGTAGCGCCCTGGCTCAAAAATTACCACCGATTCAGTACGAAGACCGTACGTATGAGACGACGATTAAAACGGTAGCGATTTATCCTGCTCCCAACGATATTCAAGACCCTGCCCGAACTACCTATTCGCCCGTTGTCAACGTTGAAAGTACGAATCCATTGATTGTAGAATTTGACGACCTAAAAGCGCGCTATCGGACGTTGAGGTACCGTATTTTTCATTGCAACGCCGATTGGACGTCGTCGGGTTTGAACGACATTGAATTTACGTACGAATACAACGACTACCCGATTAATACTTATCAGGCGTCGTTTAACACCAAAATCCCGTATTACCATTATACTTTTGAAGTACCGAGGCTAAAACTTGCGGGGAATTATGTGGTGGCGGTTTACGAAGATTCGCGGCCTGCCAAAGTGATATTTACGCGTCGATTTATGGTCTATCAATCGAAGGTAAGCGTGTTTGCTCAGGTTCGGATGTCGTCGGGGATAGCAGAACAGCGCACGCATCAGCAGATTGATTTTGACGTTGATTACCGTGGTTATGAAATTCTTTCTCCGCAAGATGATCTCAAAATTGTGATTCGTCAAAACTACCGTTGGAACAAAATGATTACGAATCTACGCCCAACCAACGTCCGTATTTTTGACCAAAAACTCGAATACCGCCCTTTCGATTTATCCAATAACATGCTGGGAGGGAATGAGTTTCGGTGGTTCGATACCCGTATATCGCGCGGGGTAGGTATGAGTGTGGACGATATTCAACAATTGCCTGACCAGACCATAGCACACCTTCGGGTTGACCAGTCGCGGGTAGGTGGAGGAGCTACTTTTCAAGCACAAGATTTTAACGGTCAATACATAGTCTTGAACCGTGATGCCGCCAATAGTACCAATGAGGCCGATTATATCAATACAGTCTTTACGCTTCAAAGTCCGCAATATCCTAATGCGCAGGTGTACGTGGGAGGGGCTTACAATTTATGGCAATTGGAAGATGCTAATCGGATGACTTACAATGCGACCAAAAATGTCTATGAAGCTAGTATTTTGATTAAACAAGGAATTGTGAATTACTATTATTTGGCTGTTGGGGCCGATGGAAAAATCAACGATACGGCCTTTGAAGGAAGTTATTCGAGTACGTCCAACGATTACGAAATATTTGTCTATCATCGCCCACCCGCCGCTCGTGCTGACCAACTCATTGGTTATCGTTTGGTTGAATTTGGACGGCGGTAAAAACCTCCCGAAAGTTTTAAACTTTCGGGAGGTTATAAACTTTTGGGAGGTTGAAAATAGTAGATATATGATTGACTATCAACAATTTATTGTATTTGCCTTTGCGACGTTAATGCTGAACCTAACGCCAGGTTCGGACATGATTTACGTCGCTACTCGAAGCACCTCACAAGGAACAAAAGCAGGAATTGTTTCGGCTTTGGGAATTGCGGGAGGGTGTGTAGTACACACATTGGCCGCTGTATTGGGGCTGTCGGTACTGATTGCCGAATCGGCTTTGGCGTTCAATATTGTGAAGTACTTGGGTGTGGCTTATCTGTGTTATTTGGGAATCATGGCACTCAGATCGACGAGCAATTTATCAACAGAGGGTAAAATGGAAGCCATTTCCTTGAAAAAAATGTTTTGGCAAGGGGTTTATACCAACGTGTTGAATCCCAAAGTGGCGTTGTTTTTCTTGGCCTTTTTACCCCAATTTTCCGACCCACATTCGCCCGATTTCAAATGGCAAGTATTGGGTTTAGGAATTTGGTTTAACTTTTCGGGAACTGTTGTTAATTGTTTGGTGGCGGTATTGTTTGGAAAAGCAGGTGCTTACTTGAACCAATTGCCCAATTTTGCCCGCATTCAAAACAAAGTAACGGGCGTGATGATGCTCGGGCTTGGGGCTTATTTGGCGTTGGCAAAACGCAGTCAATAAACTACTTGAGCTTCTCGTTTTCGTGGTGGCGCGTCGCGTCGCGTTTGGTTTTTTTGTCCAAATTTTTCTGAAAAGCCTCTGTCAAATCGACGCCAGTTTGGTTGGCCAAGCACATGAGTACCCACAGGACATCGGCCATTTCATCCGCCAAATTCTTCTCTAAATCGGATTTTTTGAACGATTGGTCACCGTAGGTACGGGCCATAATGCGGGCTAATTCTCCCACTTCTTCGGTCAAAATAGTCATATTGGTCAATTCGCTAAAATAGCGTACCCCGTAGGTTTTAATCCACGTATCTACTTCTTGTTGTGCTTGTTCTAAAGTCATGGGATTGACGAATTTTATCAATACAATTAACCAAATAACGGTTAACAAATAAATGCTCCCTAATCAACCAACCAAATGCGGTCGGCGTCGTTGCCTTGTTCTTTCCATTCAACCAATACACGCTGAGAATCAAGGGTGTTGACTTTCATGCCTGTGTAATCGGGTTCAACGGGGATTTCGCGGTTGTACTGACGGTCGATGAGCACCAAAAGCTCCACTTTGCGGGGGCGACCGAAGGCTTGCATGGCATCGAGCGCAGCGCGAACCATCCGACCCGTGGCAAGCACATCGTCAATCAAAATCACTTTTTTGCCTTCAATCACGAAATTGATTTTGGTGGCGTTGGCTTTTAAGGGTTCGCGACGACGAAAATCATCGCGGTAAAAGGTAGCGTCCAAATATCCAAGTGGAATATTAGAACTAGTTATTTGGCGAAGTTCGTGGGCAACGCGTTCGGCAAAATAAATACCACGGGGTTGAAGCCCCAACAAGACAGAATCCGAAAAATCTTGGTGGTTTTCGAGCAGCTGTTGACACAGCCGACTGATCATAATTTCGAGCAAAGGACTGCTCAGAATAAGGCGATTTTGATTCATGCGTGCTATCACATTTCGAAAAATTGATTAAAACCTTGACGTTTTAAGCCATCTTTAATGGGCTGGTCGTAGGTCCAAAATAAGCAATCTAATTGAAGAGTTAGAGCTACAAAGGGAGTGTCTTTTTCGTCAATAAGTTTGCATAGCCGATAAGCTTCTACGAAACTTCCAATCGAAATAAAATCTTCATTGATGAAGGTGATTTTCTGTAGAAGAAGATTCAAATACTCGTAGAATTCATCTTCTAATTGAGCATTATTCTTTAAAATTTTTTCTTTGTGTTTGAAAATTTCTACAATTAAAAACTTTGGAGCGTAAAATCTGTATTGTTCTTGAGAAAGAACTTCTCTTATAATTGAATGTTTCAAACGCAGTGCTTTGAATACAATGTTAGTGTCGATTACAACTGCAATTTTACTCATTAATAAAACGCTCCTTGTTTTTACTCCACCAATCACTTTTGATAGTTTCACCTATTTCTTCAACCGATTGGTCAAAATCGAGTTGATGAGCTAGTTCCTCTGTTCGTAGTTTTTCCATCAAACGTAGTAACCACTCTTTATCAAACATAGATTTGTCAAGAGTGATTAAGTACTTATCGCTGCTAGTGTCTAATTGAATAGTGGACATGTGCTTTGTTTTTGTACAAATATAGAAATAACCCACCGTTACTCGCCCAACATTTCCAAAAACTCCGTTTCAGAAATCATTTTGACGCCTAATTTCGTGGCTTTGTCGAGTTTGGAAGCTCCCGCTTTTTCACCCACAATCAAGAAGTTAAGTTTTCCCGAAACCCCGCTAACAAGTTTTCCGCCGTTGGCCTCAATTTTATTTTCAAGTTGTTCGCGGCTCATGCTGGCAAACGTGCCTGAATATAAGAACGTTTTCCCTTCGAGGGTGTTTGATTCCATTACGACAGGAAGGTCGTCGGTTTCCATCTTGAGACCTGCGGCACGGAGACGCTCAATGTAAGCACGGTTTTGGTCGTCGGCAAAGTATTCTATCAAACTTTGGGCAATTTTTTCACCGATTTCGGGGACGTTACGCAGTGCTTCCAAATCAGCATTCATCAGCGCGTCGATGTTTTTGAAATACGCAGCCAATTTTTCGGCCACCGTAGCACCAACAAAACGAATTCCGATGGCAAACAAAACTTGCTTGAACGAAACTTGTTTTGATTGTTCAATCCCCTTCAAAATATTTTCAACCGTCTTTTCCTTGAACCCAATTCGCTTGGTTTTTCCCGTTTCTTCGTCGGTGATGACTTTTTCCAAACCAAACAGCTTTTCGTAGGTAAGGTCGTACAAATCGGCGGGGGTTTGAAGGAGTCCTTTGTCGAACAATAACTCAATTTTTCCTTCGCCCAAACTGTCCAAATTCATGGCTTTACGGTGAATAAAATGCTCGATTTTACCACGGATTTGGGGAGGGCAACCGCGGTCGTTGGGGCAATAGTGGTTGGCTTCGCCTTCCTTGCGAATGAGCGGTGTAGCGCATTCGGGACAGTGCGTCGGGTATTGGATGGGCGTGAGCGAGCGGGAGGCTCGTGCTGCGGTGTCCACGCCCGTAATTTTTGGGATGATTTCACCGCCTTTTTCCACAAAAACCACATCGTTGAGCATGAGGCCAAGGCGTTCGATTTCGTTGGCATTGTGCAAGGAAGCACGTTTCACGCGGGTGCCCGATAACCAAAGACCCTTGCCGTCTTCGTTGAGGTTGTCTAAGTTGGCCACGGGCGTCAAAGCCCCAGTTCGCCCGACTTGGTACGAAACTGAACGCAAAACACCTGGCTTGTTTTCTGCTTTGTATTTGTAGGCAATCGCCCAGCGCGGACTTTTGGCCGTAAAGCCTAATTCACGTTGTTGGGCGAGCGAATTTACTTTGATAACAATCCCGTCCGTCGCCAAAGGAAGCGTATGACGCTTTTGTTCCCACTGGTGAATGTAAGCCAGAACGTCGTCGATGGTAGCGCATTTTTCCCACGAAGGCGACACGTTGAAGCCCCACGCTTTGAGGGCTTCGAGGCTCTCGGAATGGGTTTCGAACACCTCTTCGTCGCTCAAAAAATAATATACGTAACAGTCCAATCCACGTCGTGCTGACTCCGCAGAATCTTGAAGTTTAAACGCGCCCGACGCCGCATTGCGTGGGTTGGCGTAGGTTTGTTCGTCGGCCTCTTCGAGTTCTTTGTTGAGTTTTTCAAAGGACGAAATAGGCATAAAACCTTCCCCACGGACTTCAAACGCAGGGGGCAAGGGGCGAAGGGCAAAGTTGGATTTCGACTCTTGTACTTTCAACGGCATTGTTTTGATGGTTCGGACGTTGGCCGTGATGTCATCGCCTCGAACGCCGTCGCCCCGAGTTACACCTCGTACTAATACACCATTCTCGTATGTCATACTGAGCGAAATTCCGTCAAATTTTAATTCGCAAACGTATTCAAAATCAGCGCCATTGAGCCCTTTTCTTACCCGTTCGTCAAAGTCACGGAGGTCTTGCTCGTTGTAGGTATTTCCCAACGAAAGCATAGGGTAACGGTGCTCGACGGTTACAAAATTTTTGGTAATAGTCCCTCCTACGCGTTGGGTGGGAGAATCGGGGCGTTTGAGGTCGGGGTATTGATTTTCGAGCGAAGCAAGCTCTTCCAGAAGTTGGTCAAACTCGTAATCGCTGATTTCAGAAACGCTATCTTGGTAATACCGATGGTTGTAAAAATTGAGACGTTCGGTCAGTTCGTTAATGCGGTCGGCTACAGACATGGCTATGAGAATGTTTGCAATAGGATAGGCCGCGAAGTTAGAGAATCTAAACCAAAAAGCCTACCTTCTTACCATCCGTGGTGGTACAACAAAAAGCCGAATACGTACAACCAAAGCACATCAACAAAGTGCCAATAAATGGTGATGAGTTTTATTTTAAGCTGATTGGGAGGGTTGACACTAAAGACAAAAGCGTCCACGTAGCTGTGGTTTTTGATGGATTGATACACCGCCCACGCCAACACCGCAACCCCGATGACAATGTGTAGAATATGAAGACCAGAAAGAAGGTAAATAAAGCCAACAGAAGGATTATTGACGGTTGAAATGCCCGCCTGAATAAGCTGAACCCAACCCAAAAATTGTAAAATGACAAACAAGATGCCCAAGCCAAGGGTGGCTCCAATAAAAGTACGGAATTTGGGAAACTGGTCTTTTTGTAAGGCAAGATTAGCACCGTGCAGGGTAACACTGCTGGCAATAATCAGGCACGTACTCACCCAAAAAAGTGAAGGAAGTGGCACATCCGTCCAATGGACTCCCACTGATTTTCGCATGACATACACCCCCAACAGAAGCGTGAACAGAAACAGACTTCCCGCTAGCCCCAGCCAAAGCATAAAGTTGAAAGGTTCACGGCGTTTGGTGAAACGATTTTCTTTTTCGATGAAGGCTTTTGCCATGGTGTTTAGCGGTCAAGTGAAGGTCAAAAATCAAGTGAGTTCTCCATTCCAAACGGTGTAAGGACTAAAAATGTTCTGTAAATCGGTCACTTTCTCAAAAATTCCAAACACGGTTGAACCCGAACCCGTCATGCTGGCGTACGAGGCGCCGTGTTCGTACAACTGGGCTTTTATTTGAGGTAAAACGGGGTATTTTTGAAAGAGACCGTTCTCAAAATCATTCTTTACCCAATGACGCCATTCTTCGATGGGGCGTTGCAATGCTTCACGTAAATCTACCTCCGTTTTTTGGGGAACCACACCCGCGTAGGCTTCGGCGGTGGAGATGTGGAGGTTTGGATAGACCAGGACAATGCCTTTACCTTTGAGTGAGAGCGAAATGTCTTCAAATTGGTCTCCTTTTTCAAAACAGAACTGAGGTTGGTTTTCGATAAAAAAAGCACAGTCGCTGCCCAAGCGTCGGGCATAATTTTGGAGGTCGGCCGTAGAAAGCGATAGTTTGAAAGTATCGTTCAGGAGTTTCAGCACAAAAGCAGCATCCGAAGAACCACCACCCATACCCGCACCAATGGGGACGATTTTGAGTAAGTGCATGGCCACTGGCGGCAAATCAAAATCAGCCTTCAGCAATTCGTAGGCTTTTACACAGAGATTTTTGGCAGGGTCGCCTGGGATATCAATGCCTGAAGAACTAAAACTAAATTCAGTGGTGGGAATGATTTCAACGACATCTGACCAACCTACGGGGTAAAAACAAGAAGCAATGTTGTGAAATCCGTCGGGGCGTTTTTCGGTGATTTGAAGCCCGATATTGATTTTGGCGTTGGCAAAGGCGACCATACTTTTAAAAGAAAAACTTCCCGAAAGTTTAAATTTTCGGGAAGTTGGGAGAAGTCTATTTAGTATAACATCCGAAACTTAATCGTTTCTTCAACGTTCTTGATTTCGTCAATGAACCCGTCCTCATAACTGCGTTCTACGTCCATAATGACGTAGCCAATTTGCTCGTTGGTTTTGAGGTATTGACCTGTAATGTTAACATTGTATTTGGCAAAAATGTTGTTGAGTTTGGCCAAAATACCAGGTACATTTTTGTGAATGTGCAACAAACGGTGCGAGCCTTTGAGGAGCGGAAGTTGCACTTCAGGGAAGTTGACACTGCCCGTTGTGCTACCGTTGTTGATGTATTCGAGTAAGCGCTCAGGCACGTAGTGGCCAATGCCTTCTTGGGCTTCTTCGGTGCTACCCCCAATGTGCGGAGTTAGAATCACGTTGGGCAATCCACGAAGTTCGCTTTCAAAAGGTTCGTTGTTAGTCTTGGGTTCATACGGGAACACGTCAACCCCAGCGCCCCATACTTTGCCGCTTTTGAGGGCTTCCACCAAGGCTTCGACGTCCACCACGTGGCCACGGGCAAGGTTCAAGAATACTACGCCATCTTTCATCAACTCAAACTCACGTTTGCCGATGACGTTTTTATTGTCCTTCCGACCGTCGATGTGCATACTCACCACGTCGGCAATACGCAAAAGGTCGTCCAACGACTTGAGTTTTTTGGCATTTCCGATGGGCATTTTATCCACTACATCGTAGAAATAAACCTCCATACCGAGGGCTTCACCGATGACCGAAAGCTGCGTTCCGATGTGGCCATAGCCAACGAGGCCCAGTTTTTTACCACGAACTTCAAAGCTATTGTTGGCCGATTTGTCCCACTTACCTTCGTGCATCCCGTTGCTTTTGGTCACCACGTTACGAATGAGCATAATCATTTCGCCCACGGCCAATTCCACCACCGAACGCGTGTTGCTGTAAGGGGCATTAAAAACGGCGATTCCTTTTTCGGTAGCAGCTTTGAGGTCAATTTGGTTGGTGCCGATGCAAAAAGCACCGATGGCAATCAAACGCGGCGCATTTTCAAGAACGCGACGCGTAACGTTTGTTTTGGAACGAATGCCCAAAATGGTAACGTCCTTGATTTTTTCAATCAACTCGTCTTCGTCCAAAGCACCTTTTAAAAACTCTACGTTAAATCCTTGTTCCTCAAATGCTTTACGAGCTACAGGATGGACGTTTTCGAGCAAAAGAATCTTGATACGGCTCTTTGGATATGATTGTGAACGAGGTAAATTGTTCAAAAACAAAAACTCATCCAACGACGGTACGACGTGGTCAGCGACGCTTGTTACTTTGGTCCGCTCCACGTTTTCGGTGAAGGCATAAAAACGACTTGCTACGCCCGCTTCGCGGAGTTCGTAGTCGGTATAGCCATCGCCAATGACGCAGACATCGCCAGGCAGTGCCAGCGATTCGAGCAATTTTACTTTTCCTTTATCTTGCGACAACACGTTTTCGTCGTCCACGCCAATGATGTTGTCATCGGCGTCAAAACGGAACGTATTGGCATACACATTTTCTTCTTTGAGCCCTAATTCAGTAACGATAGGGACAATAAACTCCTTAAAACCACTCGAAACGATAAGGATAGAGTCGGAATAGTCGCGGAGGAACGCTCGGTTGCGAGCAAACGAATCTGATACTTTGGTACGCAAAAAATCAACCAGTGCTTCGACGTGGCTGCGATTTGCTTGAAGAAGCGAAATACGCTGGCGCAAACCTTCCGCAAACGACAGTTCGCCGTTCATGGCGGCATCGGTCAAATCACGGATTTGTTGAACTACTTTTTCGCGGTTGGGATTGCCCGCGAGGGCAATGTTAGCCAATTCGTCCAGACCTTCGACTTGCGTAAACGTGCTGTCGAAATCAATGACGTAATAGGTTTGTTCAATCGTGTTGGTGAGCATTCTGCAAAAAATTATAAACTGAGATAAATATGTCGAAGTTTCGTTAACAGTACAGGTAAGTTTTGTTGAACTGTATTGTAAATTGTTTGGGAAGAGATTCCAAAATATTCATGGGCAAGTTTATTACGCATTGCCCTCATTAACCTCCATTCAACTTCAGGGTATTTTTGTCTAAACTCTTCAGAAAGATTAGCCGTTGCTTCCCCAATGATTTCAAAACTGCGATACACAGCGTCTTGAATGAGAAGGTTTTGACTAAATTCAAATTCAGTTTTTTCCCCAATATAATTAAATATAAGCTCAATACTTTCAATTATATCTTGCATATATACACGTTCATCCCTCATACTAATCGGATTAAATCTTTGATAATATAGGGGCGAATCGAGGGCTTAATGGCACTAAATTCAACAATATCAATTTTACGTTGCGTGAGTTTTTCTAAGTCTTCCTCCATTTGCAACAATTCAAAAAATGTCATTCCCTCTTTTTCAATAGCTAAATCAATGTCGCTAAATTCATGTTGCTCACCACGAGCAAATGAGCCAAACAGTGCTGCTTTGGTGACACGCTGCTGACGTAGATAGTTTTTTATCTCGTCAAAAAAAGCAAAAGAAGAAACCATGCGCTCTTTCGTAAAATTTACTGCAAATTTACCGTTCCTTTTTGGCATTTTTGCAAACTTGTCAAAAAATGGAAGGTTCTTTTAGAACTTTGTCAATACAATGGCAGAAAAAAATCCATGAAAATACTTCATACCGCCGATTGGCACTTAGGTAAACAACTGCATAAATACAGCCTCGAAGAAGAGCAAAACTTGTTTTTGAACTGGTTAGTGGCGTTGATAAAAGAACGTGAAATTGATGTGTTATTGGTGTCGGGTGATGTATTTGATACTGCCAACCCCTCTAACCAAGCCCTGACTCAGTATTATGGTTTTCTCAAACAATTGGTGGGCACGGGCTGCCATGTGGTGGTAACGGGGGGGAACCACGACTCCCCAGGCGTCCTGAATGCTCCGCGTGAATTGCTGCGTTTTTTGGACATAAAAGTCATTGGAAATGCGCAAGACCCGATTGAAGAAGAACTCGTGCATCTTGTTCTTGCAAAGGGAGAAGTGGTGATTGCAGCGGTTCCTTATTTACGCGATGCTGATTTGCGAAAATCAGTCGTGGGTGAGGGGTATGACGACCGTTTGTTGGCGTTGCGCCAAGGGATTCGAGGGCATTACGAACAGCTCGCGCAGTTGTGTGCCGAGCGTTACCCTGCCCAGTGTGCGATTGCGATGGGGCATTTGTACGTCAACGGTGCGTCGGTGAGTGAAAGTGAGCGCGACATCCACGTGATTGGGGGAGAAGCGGCCTTCTCGGCGGAGTATTTCCCAGAGGGGTTTGATTACATCGCCTTGGGGCACATTCACAAACCGCAACGCATTGCTAATTCGGACGTAATTCGGTATTCGGGCTCGCCGATTCCGTTGAGTTTTAGCGAAAGAGACGACCGAAAATACGTGCTAGAACTTACTCTCAAGGACAATAAAATTCAAGCCATTGAGCCGATTTCGGTGCCTCTTTTTCGAGAATTACGTTGCTTTACGGGCAATTTGGAAGAAGTAGAAGCCGCACTCAATGCGTACGAAGTCACGACTCCTCTGCCACCTTACGTGGAAATCCACGTGACTGAGCCTTTTGCTGACCCACAAAAAGAGGTGTATTTCGGTTATTTGATTCGAGAGTTTGAGGCGGCACCTTTCAAAATCATCAAGCCACGTTTGTCTTTTACAAACCGCACCCAAGGGGCTGACGAACTTTATGTAACAGGTACTTCGATTCAGGATTTAACACCACGGGATGTTTTCCAAAAACGCCTTTTAACCGAAAACCTTGACGAGGAAACCCAGCAGCTTTTGGCCGAAGCTTTTGATGAATTGTGGCGGGAAGTGGCCGAGCAAAACTGATTTCATTTATGAAAATTCTTCGACTTAGATTCAAAAATATCAATTCGTTTTACGGCGAACATCCTTGTATTGATTTTACGACCAATCCGTTAGCGATTTCTGGTTTGTTTATCATTTCAGGGCCAACGGGGGCAGGAAAGTCAACGTTGTTGGACGTTATCACGCTGGCCTTGTACAATGAAATTCCGCGTTTTGGCAGTATTTCAAAAACAGAAATTGAAAAATTAGGCTCCATCGTCAACCTCAAAGCCACCGAAGAGTCTAGGGCCGAAGCTTATGCTGAAGTAGAATACGAGGTGAAAGGGGGGCAATATCGTTCGCGCTGGAGTATTTCGCGAAATCGCAACGACAAATGGAACAATTACCAAATGGAAATCGCTGAACTTCCCTCTGGTAATTTGTTGGATATTAAAGGGTTGTCGCAGTTTCCGAAAAAAAATGAAGAACTTATTGGACTTACCTACCAGCAGTTTGTGAAATCAATCGTGTTGGCGCAAGGGAGTTTTGCTGAGTTTTTACGCGCCAAAGCCCACGACCGTTCTAAGTTATTGGAAGACATTACGGGGCAACGAATTTATCGTCAAATCGGGGCGGCTTCGTATCTAAAAGATAAACACTTTAAAGAGCAACTTGAACTCAAAGAAAAAGAGTTGAAGCTGGTTTCGATGCTTACCGAAGAGGAAGTATTACAACTACAACAAACCAAAATCACGACCGAAACGCATCAGGTTCAGGCGGAGAAAGACGTGCAGTTTTGGGAAAAAGAAAAGTCGGTACTGGAGCGTTGTTACGACCTTCAACAAAAATTAGAGAAAGTATTCAAAGAAGTACAAGTTCTTGAAAATGAACAAGAAACTTTTAAGCCAGATGCTTTTAGACTGCTCCAACACGAACAAATAAGCGAATGGGCGGGGGAACTGGCAACTTTGCAATCACAGCAAACACAGTTGAAAGGGCTAGAAGAGCGTAGAAAATCGCTTCAAACCCAGATAGAGGCGCAGACAACTACCATCGAAACGACGCATCAACAAATTACTCATTTGGTGCAAAAATCGGTTCCGAAAGAGCGTTTGTTGGCAGAATTGAACGTTTTTGAAGGCGAAATCTTACAACTTGATACGGAAATTGAAAAACTTAACGCTGAAATCCGACCTGTTTTTACGGCAATAAAACAAGAAGTTTCGACAACCAATCATCCTTGGCTTAGAACACTTTCGGTTGAAAAGTTAGACGAAGCGTATGCCGTTCTCCAGCAAAAAAAACAAGAAATACAGCAAGAGGTTGCGCGTTTTCGGGTAGATTTTGACGCAGAAAAAGAGCTTTCTCAGTTAACAACCCGTCAAAATGCCTTGATGGAACTCAAGGCAACTTTGACGCGACGAAACGAATGGTATGCCCAAGGACTTGATGCTAAAAAAGCGTTGGAGGAATCGACGGCAAAAGTAAACGAACGACAGCCTCAATGGGCCGCACTTCAGCAAAAAATGACTGAAATGGAGGCCAAATTGAAAGTTCTTCAAGTACAGAAGGAAAAAGAACAGCAAAAATTCAACCTCGAAGACCTTCGCAATGCCCTGCAAAATGGAGAGGAATGTCCGTTGTGTGGTTCGACCCACCACCCGTACGTCCATGCCTACGTGAATGCGCTTTCCAAGGTGCAAATGGAGCTAGATTTGCTCGAAAAGGAAAAGAAGGCGGTGGAGGCTTCTATGCAAAAAGTAGGAGCAGAGCTAAACCAAGCGCAGGGGTCAATGACAAAAGTGTCCGAAAACTTGGTCAAGATTCGCGATGAGTACCGAAAAGCCAAAGAAGAAGGTGAAAAAACGTTGGCGGCGCTGGGATTGGCATCGGATACTTCAATGGAGCAATTGGTTCAAGAGCAAAAGCAACTAAGTGACCTGCAAGAACAAATTACTAAGTGGCAGAAAATCAGTGATATTAATGCCGTGATAGGTAAGTTGTTGGGGCAATATGAAGTGCTTTTTGAGCTTCGGGTACGAAAGTCGGCGAAGGAATTGGAAAAACAACAACGTTATACTGGAAAGGATATTCGTGCCGAAAGCCAAGCATTACGGAATACGTTGACCAACGCGGAAACTACCTTACAAATAGCGCAAAAACAAAAAATAGAAACCGAAAACGCCATTGCAGAAGAGAATGAGAAAGTTAAGGTATTGACTGATGCATTGACAGCTAATTTAGC
The DNA here is from genome assembly GCF_003711225.1 of Runella sp. SP2. NCBI lineage: Bacteria > Pseudomonadati > Bacteroidota > Cytophagia > Cytophagales > Spirosomataceae > Runella > Runella sp. SP2. The sequence goes on from NZ_CP031030.1 coordinate 1,117,469, forward strand.
CACCAAAGGCATTGAAAGTATTGCAAAAGCCAACGAACTTTTGCTTCCCAACCAAGAAGTTGAAAAATGTCGTACCAAACGTAAATTGCTAGAAGACCGCGAAAAAGAGTTGGTTATCAATCGTAAGACTTGGGAAGAACAACTATTTGAAACGGCTCAACTTCGCCAAGCTGAATTACCCTTAGAAGACGTTGATTTTAAATTGAAAATCAGTCGAAGCTTGCGAGACCAGTATTTTCGAGAGGTGTCGGAAATTGGGGCTAAATTATCAAATCACCAGACCCAGCAGGCCAAATTTTCAACCCTACAAACGGAGCTCGAACAATTAAGCAAGGAACGAAAAAAATGGGATTTACTCAATCGCTACATTGGCGACCGCGAAGGCAATAAGTTTAGCAATTTTGCCCAAAACTTAACGCTTTCAAACCTAATTGGACTGGCAAATCAACGTCTGAGACACCTTTCAGACCGCTATATTTTGGATAAACCGAAAGAAGATACCGAAAGTCTTTTTGTGATAGATACCTACCAAGGCAATTCCCAACGGGCAGTTAATACGTTGTCGGGCGGAGAAACTTTCACCCTTAGTTTAGCCCTCGCCTTGGCTCTTTCTGATTTGGCTTCGCAAAACGTAAGCATCGAAAGTTTGTTTATTGACGAAGGCTTTGGAACCCTCGACCCCGACTCGCTTGATATGGCGTTGAGTATGTTGGAGCGCCTACAATCAGAGAGTGAAAAAACAATTGGAATTATTTCGCACGTGGAAGCATTGAAAGAGCGTATTGGGACGCAGATTCGCCTCTTCAAAAATGGAAATGGGCAGAGTACGATGGAAATTGTGGGGTGATAATTAATCATCAAGCCCCACAGCACTTTTTGTATTTTTTGCCGCTGCCACAAGGGCAATCATCATTACGATTGATGGCAATGGTTTTGCCCGAAAGATAAAACCACTGATTGTGTTCTTTCACAAAGAGCGAGTGTTCGTAATGCACTCGACTCTTTTTACTTTCGTCGATATACAGCGCTTGGAAAGCTACTTCTCCTTGCGAATCGAGCGCCGAACCTTTGGCAGTTGAGATAATTTTCAACCCTTTCCATTGCGACTCTTTTGCCCATTGTTCAATGGATGCTTTATCAAACTGAGCACGTTTGCTAGAATGTGTAGTTGCAATCAGATAATCACCAGCTACGACGCAGTACGCCGAATAGCGTGATTTCATCAGCTCTAAGGCGGTTACAGCAGTGCGTTTTCCTGAAATAATGTTCCCACAGCATTCGTCGAAGGGAAGGGTGGAGCCACAGAAACAGGTTGAAGTCATTTTAGCAAGAGGTTTTGGTTAGTGAATGTTTTGGATTAATTGGGTTTTGAGAAACCCTGCGTTTGGATATGAGTATCCAAACGCACGAGAGTGCCCTCGGTTACATATAACCGCGGTTGAGGTTTCTCAAAACCTCGATTACAGAACAGGGTTTTGAGAAACCCTGCGTTTGGATACTCATATCCAAACGCACGAGAGTGCCCTCGGTTACATATAACCGCGGTTGAGGTTTCTCAAAACCTCGATTACAGAACAGGGTTTTGAGAAACCCTGCGTTTGGATATGAGTATCCAAACGCACGAGTGTGAGTATCCAAACACACAAAAAAGCGGCTCAGCGCCGCTTTTTTGTGCTATTATTATTGCCCAAAAGGCCTAGTCAATCAATCTAAACAGACGATTCCAACGGATTTTGGTTAAGATAGACTTTGGATTTGGGTCTATCGACATCCAAATAAAAACCGCTTTACCTACAACGTGGTCGGCAGGTACAAAGCCCCAAAAACGTGAGTCTGCTGATTCGTAGCGGTTGTCACCCATCATGAAGTAATAATCTTGCTTAAAGGTATAACTCGTAATGGCTTTGCCGTCTATGGAAACTTTACCTTTATCGAGCACTACTTTCTCGGGGTCGTTGTGGTCAAAGTACTTAATCACGTAGCCATATCTGGTGACGTTGGCTGAGTCAAGTTGGACAGTCAGACCTTCTTTAGGTACTTGCATAGGGCCCCAAAAATCAGGGTTTTGCTTGGCCGCGGCTGGGAAAAGTCCCATTTCAGGAGCATCCGCAGTGTATCTGCCAACGTGAGTGACCGAACGAATAAAACTGTGCTTCTTCAATCCATCCACAATTTGAGGGGTAGTACGGATTTGATACACAAAATGATTTGGCTTGGCCGTATCACCAGGAAACGTACCATAATCTTGAATGTCTTCATTTTCAAAGAAACGGTCGTCGAGCAAATCGCTTGATTCTAAACGGTACATTAGCTGAGCTTGCGGAGGCGTTTCTCCCTCCTTTCCATTGATATAAACCAAGCCATTTTTAACTTCCACCACGTCGCCTGCTACCGCAATACAACGTTTGATGAAGTTGGTACGTAAGTCAACGGGGAAGTTTTTATAACCTCCATTCCCAACGAGCGGGTCCTCAAACGGTTCTTCTGGGTCGCCAGGATAGTTGAAAACAACTACGTCGTTGCGTTTTACCGATGTGAAGCTTGGAAGGCGAAACATCGGGAGTTGAATTAAGGTAGAAAACGAAGGAATATTGGTTCCCCAAATGGTTTGGTGCGTAAGCGGTACTTGCAGGGGCGTACCAGGCGTTCGCGCTCCGTAGTGGAGTTTACTTACAAACAAAAAGTCGCCAATGAGTAGGCTTTTTTCCATGGATGACGACGGAATGGTGTACGCTTCCAGGAGTAACCAACGAATAAGGGTAGCTGCTACAACAGCAAAAACGACCGAGTCGAGCCATTCTCTAAGGGCCGATTTTTTAGGTTTGGGTTGAGACATAAAAACAATTCTTATTGTAAACAAAAAACTATTCTCCTAGCAGTTCATCCATGCCAAACACGCCTTCGCGGGGAGCCAGCCATTCAGCAGCAACGACCGCGCCGAGGGCAAACCCTTGGCGATTGTGGGCAGTGTGTTTGATTTCGATGCTATCTACTTCAGAATCGTAGCGAATAATATGAGTACCAGGAACTTCTCCTTCGCGCAAAGATAGAATGGGGATTTGATTTTCGGTACCCTCCTCGGTATTTACCCATTCCGTTTTGTTAGAAAGCTGTTGAATTAAACCTTCTGCCAATGTGATGGCCGTTCCACTTGGCGCATCCAACTTATGAATATGGTGGATTTCGGTGGTATGCACCGAATACTGCGAATAGGGGGCGATGAGTTTGGCCAATTGCTTATTGAGGCGGAAAAACAAATTAACCCCGATGCTGTAATTTGATGCGTAGAAAAATGCCGCTTTGTTTTCGAGACACAGTTGTTCAATTTCGGGGCGGTGGTGCAGCCAGCCTGTGGTTCCACATACGGTTGGCAAGCCTTTGCTCATGCACCATTTGAGGTTTTCATAGGCCGCTTCGGGGGCACTAAATTCGATGACGGCATCCACGTTATTGCGGCTAAAAGTCGCTAGTTCGTGGCGGTTAGAGATGTCAATTTTTCCAACTACTTGGTGGCCACGGCTCAGGACGATTTGTTCAATCACTTTGCCCATTTTACCGTAACCTAAAAGAAGAATATTCATAATTTATGTTTTGCAATTCGTAATTTATTTGATAGGAACGACAACTTTTACCCCATATACTTGGCCTGTAAAAGAGTTGTTGTAAGTATCAGGCTCAAATCGAAAAGACAAATCTTCCGACATATCAAACGTTTTGAGGTGAGCCGACACGTTGGCTTCCACGGCGGCCAGCGCCCAAACACCTACTACCAACAAAAAATTGAGGTCCCGATAGCGGCGGTAAAAATCTTTCCCCTTCGTAATTTGGTCAAGGGTGAGGGTACGTGTTTGGTTTTGGCTTCGCAAAAACACCTCTGCTTCCGTTCGCAGCTGCTTACCCGTGGTTAGATCATAGCTAAAGTAATACGGCCACAAAAAATCTTGGTAACGCACGTGGTAAAACCGTATAAAATAAGCAACGGCTCCTAAGCCTCCATATACGAAAGGCATTTTCCAATATTGGCGATTGTATGCTTGCCCTAGCCCAGGAAACATCAATGAATAGTAGGCGGCTTTGCGCGGACTATGTTTCTTTAAAGCAGCGTCGTTCAATGAACTTTTTGCGAGGCTGCTTTTGCTCACTTTTTTATTTTTGAGCGAATCCAGTACCGTCGAATCAGCGGCCAAGGAGGACACTGCCTTTGATAGACGCTTTTGCAGGGAGTCTGTTGCTGTTTGTTGCGCCTTCACCACCATTACTCCCGACCATAGCCACAAACTGAAAAAAATCCCTAGTGTTCTCAAGGCTCAAACTTTAAAACGTTTAAAATACGATCCAACTCTTCTTGGGAGGTAAATGGAATTTTAATTTCACCTTTTTGTTTGTCATCGGTTTTGATAGAAACCTTTGAACCAAAAAACGATGAAAGTTTAAATTGCAAGGAGCGCAGTTCTTGTTTCAACAGCGTCGGCTTGCGGTCTTTGTTGGTATCGTCGGGGTCGAGTTTAAGTGCCTGAACGGCTTCCTCTACTTTTCGGACAGACCAAGCTTCTTCAATCGTTTTACGGAATATTTTGAGTTGTGTCTCAGGGTTTTCGATGTTGATAATAGCCCGTGCGTGCCCCATCGTGATTTGGTCATCGCGTAAGGCAGCTTGAATCAACGGGGGAAGTTTGAGCAAACGAATGTAGTTGTTGACCGTCGTACGATTTTTACCTACGCGTTCTCCGAGTTCTTCTTGTTTAAGTCCACAATCCGAAATCAGGCGCTGATAACTGAGGGCAATTTCGATGGCGTTTAGGTTTTCGCGCTGAATGTTTTCAATCAATGCCATTTCCAACATTTGTTGGTCATTGGCCGTACGAACGTAAGTTGGGATGTGGGTAAGTCCAGCAAGTTTGGATGCTTGTAAACGCCGTTCTCCCGAAATCAATTGATAGCGATCTTTCCCGATTTGTCGTACCGTAATCGGTTGAATAATTCCCTGAATACGAATTGATTCCGCCAATTCATTGAGCGCTTCTTCATCGAATCGGGTACGAGGTTGATAGGGGTTTGTTTCAATGTGTTCGACCGAAACTTCGTTCATCATGCTCACACCTTCGTGAGGCAACGGGCTTGAAGAACGATTGACGTTGTCGCTGTCTTGGAGTAAAGCACCCAAACCACGACCAAGTCCTGTCATTTTTTTGGGAGCAGCTTTTCCGACATTTTCCATGTGCTAGAATTGTATGTTTTTAGATAGATTTTTGGAAAATCTACTGTGTATTCAAATTGGTGTCAATTACAGCGCTCTACGGCTGGTGGGTTCGTCTTGCTCTAGCAAGCCGTTTTTGTTCAAAACCTCACGAGCAAGGTTTAGGTAACTAATCGCGCCTTTACTGTCCGAATCCTGCGCAATGGTAGGCACACCGTAACTTGGCGACTCACTCAAACGGATATTGCGTGGAATGATGGTGTTGAAAACCATGTGCTTAAAGTGAGCAGTAACTTCATTTACTACCTGATTGGATAGACGTACCCGCATATCATACATGGTCAACAAAATGCCTTCAATCGTCAAACTTGTATTCAAACGCGTCTGAATGATTTTGATGGTATTCAGGAGTTTGCCTAAACCTTCAAGGGCAAAGTACTCGCATTGTACTGGTACAATCACCGAATCAGCCGCCGTAAGGCTGTTGATGGTAATCAAACCCAACGAAGGCGAACAGTCGATGATGATAAAGTCGTACTCTTCTTTGATGGGCCATAGGGCCTCTTTCATTTTTTCTTCCCGACTTTTGAGATTAATCATCTCAATTTCAGCCCCTACGAGGTCGATGTGCGAAGGCAACAAGTATAGGTTTTCAAAGTTGGTTTCCACAATGGCTTGTTGTGGTATGACTCCCTCTACCATACACTCATAGATACTGTACTCAATCTCTTTGGGGTTGAAGCCCAAACCTGACGTAGAGTTGGCCTGTGGGTCGGCATCTACAATCAGCGTCTTGAAATCTAATACAGCCAAACTCGCTGCCAAGTTGATGGCTGTGGTGGTTTTGCCAACTCCACCTTTTTGGTTGGCTATTGCTATGATTTTTCCCATTGTTATTAGGTTTACCGCCTTCAAATATCCGTCTTTATTCCCAATAACCCAAACTGTTCCACGTAAAAAATGTTAAATGTTTCACGGTTTGGTACTTTTCGACCAAGTTTTAAACTAAAAACAAGGCAAAACCTGCGCAGTAGGCAGGTGCTAGGAGGGGCATAGGCATGTTATGAAATAATGAAATTTTGGTTTGGAGCATGGAGATCTGTGGGTTAGCCTAAAAGTAGAAATAAACAAACGCGACTTTATTTCAAGTATATACGCGACATATAGGCTTAACCATTCATAACCAATGAACTACTTATTGATTTTGTCGGCGGCGGCAACTGTGACATTGGCCGCTTTTTCGGGAGATATACACCGTAAACCAGAGCGGATTTTTGACGGAAAAAGTTTTAAAGGCTGGGAAGGCGATACCCTAAAAACGTGGCGAATTGAGCAGGGGGCGTTGGTGGGTGGTTCTTTGCAAACAAAGGTGCCAAACAACGATTTTTTATGTACAAAACGGAGTTATTCCGACTTTGTCCTAAAAGCCAAATTTAAACTAGTGGGCACCGAAGGATTCATCAATTCGGGGGTGCAGTTTCGGAGTAAACGACTCACCAATCCGTCGTATGAAATGGAAGGATACCAAGCTGATTTGGGTGATAAATATTGGGGAAGCCTGTACGATGAATCGCGGCGGAATAAAACGTTGGCGGGAAAACCCGCCGAGGAAGTTGCCAAATTGCTCAAGCCTAACGACTGGAACGATTACGAAATTAGAGCGGATAAACGTCATATCGTTCTTAAAATCAACGGAGTAACGACCGTGGATTATACCGAGCCTGATACCAATATTCCGCAGTCGGGTCTCATTGGCCTTCAAATTCACGGGGGAGGAAGGGCGCTGGTTTATTTTAAAGATATTTTTATTGAAGAACTGAAATAAGGAAGACTAAACCTATCACTCGAATGGACAAACGAACATTTCTCAAAACCTCATCTATTCTTTTAACAGGTAGCATGCTTTCTAATTTGATGTCGTGTAAAAAAGCAGATCCGCGTACCAATTGGGCGGGAAATTTGACGTATAGTACGGGTAATCTACACATTCCAAAAAACGTGGAAGAGCTGCAAGAAGCGATTAAAAAGTGTAAAAAAGTGCGAGCACTGGGTACGAAACACTGTTTTAATACCATTGCCGACAGCAAAGAAAACCAAATCTCGACCGAGGCTTTTAACAAAATCATTGGTTTGGACAAAGACAAAAATACGGTAACAGTAGAGGCTGGAATTAAGTACGGAGAAATGTGTAAGTATTTGGATGATAACGGTTTTGCTCTTCATAACTTAGCCTCTTTGCCGCATATTTCGGTGGCGGGGGCGTGTGCTACTTCTACGCACGGCTCGGGTATCAAAAACGGAAGTTTGGCGACGGCCGTATCTGCTATTGAGTTTGTAAACGGAAAAGGAGAATTGGTAACATTAACGCGCGAAAGTAGCGGAGAAGAATTTGGAGCAGCAGTAGTCAATTTAGGGGCATTGGGTATTGCGACCAAAATTACGCTTGATGTTCAGCCTACTTTCAAAATGAAACAAGTGGTGTATCAAAACTTGCCCATGTCGGCCTTGGAGAAAAATTTTGAAGCCATCATGTCGGGTGGGTATAGCGTGAGTTTGTTTACCGATTGGCGCAATAAAAACGTAAGCGAGGTATGGGTTAAAAGTAAGGCCGAGGACATGAAAGAAGTCGCTCCTGAGTATTTTGGGGCAAAATTAGCTACCAAAAATCTGCACCCCATTGAAGCCTTAGATCCCGTTAACTGTACAGATCAGATGGGGGTAGAAGGCCCTTGGTACGAGCGTATGCCTCACTTCAAAATGGGTTTTACGCCCAGCAGCGGAAAAGAGTTGCAGTCGGAGTATTTTGTCGCTTTTGAGCACGCGTATGAAGGTTTTATGGCGATTGAAAAATTAAACGAAAAAGTAGCCCCTCATTTGTTTATTACCGAAGTAAGGGCGATTGCAGCGGATGAATTACCAATGAGCCCATTCTACAAAAAAACGTGCGTAGCTTTCCATTTTACGTGGAAACAAGAAGTGGAGGCGGTAATGGCGCTTTTGCCCGAAATCGAAGAGGCGTTGGCACCCTTTGCGCCTCGTCCTCATTGGGGTAAAATTTTTACCCTAAAACCTGCAGTACTTCAATCGCGCATTGAAAAACTGGCTGATTTTAAAAAAATAATGGAAAAACACGACCCCGAAGGCAAATTTCGGAATGAGTTTATCGAAACCAACCTTTTTGGAAGTTAGTTAAACAGCCCTCTTAAATGAGGTGATAGAAAGCAAGTAAGACCTTTATTTTTGGGAAAATGTGGGGCATCCAAAACAAGGAAGAGCTTATTTGATAATAGGTCGGAAACAAAAAGCAACCAATGGCGCAAAAGGTAAGCCCGTTTTGAAAATGAGGAAGTGTCTCGGTTTTGGAAAGATAGACAATCGCAAATAACAAGAGTACAAAACCGTAGGCATAACTTCTGGAAAAATCTAAGACCAAGCTGCCCGCAGCTATCACACCCACTGCGCTAAACATAAACATCAGTAGGTACAGCCAATCTTTTTTTGCCACCATACCCACAACCACACCAAAAAGAAGAAACCAAGCACATTCGTAGGTTACGGTCAGGCCCATTGGAAACGAATTGTACTGATTTGCGTCGAAGCCCAGCATTGATTTATCGGTTCGCATTCCCAAAGACGACATAACGTAAAGTCTCAAAACAATAAATAGCAGGATACCAACCACCGACGCCCAAGTAGCGCGGTAGCGTTTGATAGAAAATACGTTGCTGAGGGCGACTTTTTGGGCATTGCTTTCTTGCCAAAACCACCACAAAACCGCCGCACTACTGCCAATGACGGCGCGTTCATCGACAAATCCACCAAGGGCAATACCAAGGATAATCAACAATGGATTTCGGAAATTAAGGATGACTAAGAGGAGGAGATAGGCAAGCGGGTCGTGGTAGAAAAAATCAAAGAAAGTCCACTTGGTGACGAATAAATTGGCAAACATAAACGTAGCCACGACACTTGCGGTGGAGCTTAGGTGCTTAGAAAGGAATCGAATTAATAACACAACGAACAAAATCCCGACGACAAATTGGATACCAACATAGTGCTTTGCCTTTAGCCCTACTGTGTGAAGGGCAACGGGAATGAGCGGGCGAAAAACCCGTTTTTTGAAGTGAGACTGGTCGCCTTCGCTGAGTACTTTTCCCGTAAACAAATGCTCGGGTAGGTTCTGAAATGGATGGGTGCCAATCCAATCAATCACTTCAAACCGAGCCGCAAGGCGTTGTCCTCCTGTGTCCATTTTTACCAGTGCCTGATAATCAGGGAAAGAGGTAAACAAGATGTACAAAACCGTAAAGACAGCAAGCTTGGTTTTCCAATGAGGGCTATTGGTAAAGATTGCTAACCAGTTGAAAAGTTTGTTGCTCCAAAAATTCCAGAAAGTAAAGGCCATGACGTAAAAGGTAAGAGGGCGCAAAGATAGCTAATAACATAAAAAAGGCGTCAGAATTTGTATCTGACGCCTTTTTTGTGGGTGACTTGGAGTTGGTTAAACCGCAAAACTCTCGCCGCATCCGCAAGTACGGCTGGCGTTTGGATTGACAAACTGAAACCCTTTGCCATTGAGACCATCCGAAAAATCGAGGATTGTCCCAGCTAAGTAAAGGATGCTCTTTTTATCAACCACAATCCGAATTCCTTTGTCTTGGAACTCCATGTCGGTGGGTTGTTTGGTTGAATCAAATTCCAAATTATACATCAGCCCAGAACAGCCTCCGCCAACCACTCCTACACGAATGTGGCTGTCTTCAGGACGCCCTTCTTCACGACGTAATTCAAGGATTTTATCTTTTGCTTTATCGCTTACTGTGACCATGTCTTTATTAACTTTCGATAGTTTTTGAAGGCAAATTACTTGATTCTTCAACCAAAATCAATGGCTAAAAGTTTCCGAACTTAGGGTGACGACCGTAGGTTTCTCCGTAAATCCTGTGGTTATGGTAAAACAAATCGTAATTTTGAGGGTTAAACCTACGATGTATAAAGTAGAACTATGAAGCATTTTCATCTTAAAGTTAAAGAAGTTATCAAAGAAACCCCCGATGCGGCTACGATTGCTTTTTGGCATCCGTTGAGCGAAATGATTAAATACCAAGCGGGACAATTTTTGACAATATTGTTGACCATCAATGGCGAAAAAGTGCGTCGCTCGTACTCAATGAGTAGCTCGCCCCATACCGATACTGCACCCGCCGTCACCGTCAAACGTGTTCCAGGAGGTTTGGTTTCCAATTGGCTTTTGGACAACGTCAAAGAAGGAGATTTTTTGGAAGTGCTCGAACCCATGGGGCATTTTCAAGTATTGCCCGATGCGCGCAATGCCCGCACTGTTGTGTTGATTGGCGCTGGGAGCGGTGTTACTCCTTTGATTTCTATTGCCAAATCGGTGTTAAAAGTAGAGGCGGAGAGTCGGGTAGTGCTCTTGTACGGCAATCGGAAAGAAGAAAGTATTATTTTTAAACAACAACTCGACGAGTTGAGCCGTATATATGGCAATCGCTTTGTGCTTTATTATGCCTTAACTCAGCCTTCCGACGCGTGGGTTGGTGTGCGAGGCCGTTTGAATAAATCAACTATTTTAGAGATATTCGAAGGAATAGGAGGGTTGAAAAACGCATCGGCTGAGTATTTCTTGTGTGGGCCAGATGGATTGATGGAAATGACCAAAGAGACGTTATTGACGTGGGGCGTAGCCGAAGAAAAAATCCATCGGGAGAGCTTTGCCACGGCCACCACCCATGTAGTCCATGAGGCTGAGGACGACGGAAGCCTAAAGACGCAAGAAGTCAAAGTCTTGTATGAAGGCGAAGAATATACCTTTAATGTAGAACCGCACCAAACGATTTTGGAAGCTGCCCTCGAACTCGATATTGACTTGCCCTATTCGTGTCAGGCGGGGATGTGTACAGCTTGCATGGGAAAATGTACGTCGGGAAAAGTGCAACTGGACGAAGAAGATGGCCTTACCAAATCGGAGTTAAACCAAGGGTATATTTTGACGTGTGTTGCTCATCCACTTACCAAAGGAGTGGTTATTGAGATTGAATAATAGTTTTGGCATTTTTTTTGCCCACCTTTTTGAATTAAATAATACGAGTATGGAAATTACATTACGCCCCTACGAACTCAGTGACCGCACCTCACTGGAAGAAATTTTTATGATGAATACTCCTAAATACTTTGACCCCAAAGAATTGGGCGACTTTCTGGAGTATTTGGATATTTTTGGAGATGACTATGTCGTAGCCGTTGTGGATAGGAGAATTGTGGGTGGTGGTGGCTATTGGGTGCGTTCGTTTGACCAGCAAGGAGGACTTTCATGGGCATTTGTGCACCCCGATTTTCAAGGTACGGGGGTTGGAAAAGAATTGGCTTTGTACCGAATTGATCAAATTCGCCAATCGGGAGTTGCTAAAACTATTTTGGTTGAAACGTCGCAACATTCGTTTGGTTTTTACGAAAAACTTGGATTTAAACTTCTAAACCGCCAAATCGACTACTGGGCCAAAGGAATCGACTTGTACTCCGCAGTGTTGGAGTTATAAAAGTATGCCGATTTTAAACACATAGAATACATAAGAATAAACACATAGTAAACATAAAATCCAGCAGCATTGGCGGTTTTATATGTTTACTATGTGCAAAAACTATCTAAACTATGTGGTTAACTGCAAAGCTTCGTACAGCTTTCAATTATAAACGTGACACTGCCTGTTGAACAAAAGCCGTCAACTCGCTACCTGTCAGCATTCCTTGCGAAAGCAACGCCAAGTTATACGCATGACGAACCAATTGCTTTTGTTCGTTCTCGTCTGCATTCAGGATTTTCTGCGTCACGGGGTGGTTGGCATTGATGGCCACGTTCAACATCTGAGGCATATCGCCAAACATTGATTTCTGACCAGAGGTAGCCGCCATGTCGTTCATACGACGGATAAATTCTGGAATGGTAATAACCACTGGCAACTCGTCGGTAGGCATGGGTTCCACGCTGATGGTTAGTTTAGGAGCGCCACCGAGGGTTTGCTCAAACAAATTCTTCGCTTTTTCCTCGTCGTCTTTCGACAATACGCTCTCCAACTTGATTTCTTTTTCAATAAGCTTGTCGAGCGTATCGGCATCTACCCGCTTGATGTTTGTTTTTTCCAGCTTGTACTCGATGCCATTGATAAAGTGCGGGTCAATCACACTATCAAACACGAGTACATCGTAGCCGCGTTTGGTAGCCGATTGGATGTAAGCGTCTTGCTTTTGTAAGTCGCTGGCGTACAACCATACCACCGTGTCATTCTTATCGGTTTGATTTTCTTTGACTTGGGCGGTGTATTCCTCAAACGTAAAGTGTTTGCCTTGGGTGTTTTTAACCAAGCAGAATTCTTTGGCTTTCTCGCCAAATTTTTCGTCGGAAATGATACCGTACTTGACAAATAGGCCAATGTCATCAAACTTTTTCTCAAATCCTTCGCGGTCGTTGCGGAAAATTTCAGAAAGCTTGTCGGCTACTTTGCGCGTGATGTATCCACTGATTTTCTTGACGTTGCCGTCGGCCTGAAGGTAGCTACGCGACACGTTGAGCGGAATGTCAGGAGAGTCGATAACCCCGTGAAGAAGCGTTAAGAAATCAGGTACTACGTCTTTGACTTCGTCCGTAATAAATACCTGACGGCTGTACAATTGGATTTTCTCTTTGCGTGCCGAGAAGTCGTTTTTTAGTTTGGGGAAATACAAAACCCCCGTCAAATTGAACGGATAATCGACATTAAGGTGAATCCAGAACAGCGGGTCTTCGCCCATTGGGTGAAGTTCTTTGTAGAACGCCAAATAATCTTCGTCCTTGAGCTCAGAAGGCGCTTTTACCCAAATAGGAGTGGGGTTATTGATGATTTTTTCGTCGAATTCAATCTCAATAGGCAAAAACTTGCCGTATTTTTCAAGAATTTCGGTGAGGCGGTATTTGCTCAAAAACTCTTCCGAATCTTCGGCAATGTGGAGGATAATGTCTGTACCACGGTCGGTTTTTTCGGCGGGTTCAATGCTAAATTCGGTGCTTCCGTCGCATACCCAACGAGCGCCTTCGGAGCCATCTTTAAACGATTTGGTAATGATTTCCACCTCTTTGGCTACCATAAACGCCGAGTAGAAACCTAATCCAAAGTTACCAATGATATTGCCACGGGTATCTTCTTTTTCTTTGTATTTTTCAACAAACTCAGCCGCGCCCGAGAAGGCGATTTGGTTGATATATTTTTTGATTTCTTCGGCTGTCATCCCGATACCACGATCGCTGATGGTAATTGTTTTGGCCTCTTCGTCGAGTTTTACTGATACTTTTAATTCACCAAGTTCGCCATTAAACTCACCAAAATCGGCTAATTTCTTGATTTTTTGAGTGGCATCGACGGCGTTTGAAACCAACTCACGCAAGAAAATTTCGTGGTCTGAATAGAGGAATTTTTTGATAATTGGAAAAATATTGTCGGTATGAATCGACAATTGCCCTTTTTCGGCCTGTACGTTTGCTTCCATAATTCTGTTTTACGGTTTTTACAGTTTTTGGTTTTCTGCGTTGATTACCTAAAAAATGTATTCCACTGCTCTATTATCTGACATAATGGCAAAAAATAAAGCTGTCAGAGTTTCAAACCTGACAGCTTTATTTTTTGGTCCACAGTCCGCAGTCAATGGTCAATCCTCTCTATCGACCATGGACTATGGACTTATCGACTACTTCTGCACAAACTTCACCCAAACTTCACGCATAGGTACTTGTTTGCGGCCTGTGGTATCTTTAGGATTAATACCCGTGCCTCGTCCTTCGGCGTCCACTCGTACGAAGCTAATGCCTGATTTTATAAATTGATCTTTCAGCGCATACACCCGTTTTACCGATAGCACCTTGTTGGTCAATGGCGGCTTGGCATCGTTGGCGTAGGCTACGAGTTTGATTTGAGCGGTTGGGTATTTTTTCAACAAGTCGGCCAATGCCTGTACAGGCTGAGAAGCTGCTGCTTTCAATTGAACCGTATTGTCTTCAAAATCGACGTTATCAAACTTAAATGCTTTCCCTTTGGCTGCGGTAGCATCTGCCAAATAGGTAGCCATTGGACTCTCGGTCGGGGTTGCGGCGGGAGTCGTTGGAGTAGCAGGAGCAGTAGTGTCGGCCGTTTTGTTAGCAGTAATTGGTTCTTGAATCGTACGGGCTTCGGCAAGCGTATCAGCATCTACTTCTGTGTCAACCGTTGAGGTGTCGCGCTGAGTCCAGAAGTAAATACCAGCCCCAAGAACCGCAACGACCAATAGACCAAGCCCCACCCATTTGAAATTAATTCGTCCCAAACCCGAATCTTCTACATCGACGCCGACCAAAAATGGTTGCTTAGCTGGAATAGGCTCAGAACTTTTGGTGATGGTCGTCGATTGTTCGGCACGAGGTACTTCAAAACTCTGTAAGAGGTACTGAATTCCCACGGTTTCGATGATGCGGTCGTTGAGGTCAGGTACGATAGTAAGGAGACTTTCGCGTTGTTCTCCCAAATAGGCCGCCAACGACTCGGCATCAAATTGTTTTTCAGCGACTATTTTTTTCAACACTGAGATGATGATTGACATCGAAATGCCACTCAACGACGACGCAAGCGAATTTTTTGTCCCAGAGTATTTCGTCACCATGCTACAAACAGGGCTTTTGAAGCCAGGAAGTACCGTGTTGAGGATTTTTTCGCCAGCGGCCTTGAACTCGTCTAGTTCTGTGGGCGTTTTTAAAATTCTGGGCAGTTGTTCGGGGGAAAATGGCGTGTTTTTTGCCTGATTAAAAATAAGTTTCATCCCCGATTCGTTGGAGGCTCGCTTGATAAGCCCTCCCACAATCGAAGCGGCAAAAGCATCAAGTGCTTTTTGGATTTTCTCTGGTTTTTCGTTGTTCTGTACCGCAATCTGATTTACGATACCCTCAGTCAATGTCTCCTTCAGAGATGCAAATAAGTTCATTTTCAATGTTTTTTTATGAGTTAGAGCCCCAGAAGGAAAAGTGAGAGAGTACGCAACCATGTCCTTCACCTTCCAGCGCTACAACCAATAGTGACTCGATTTTTTCAAATGGGGCGGAAAGTTACTTAATAGTTAAGAGTCCATAGCCAACACCTGATAGTTTTTTTTAGCAATCGAAGCATTGTCGTTACCTTTGTACAAAAGAAATTTACTTAAAATTCTACGTTTTTGGACAAATTAACTGAACCACTCATTTTAGTCACTGGCGCAAACGGCCTTTTAGGTAGTGCCATTGTAAACTATTTATTGGTAAATGGGCACCGTGTCCGTGGCTTACGTCGTAGCGGAAGCGACATGCAGTTGTTGAACGGCGTGGAGGCGAAGGTGGAATGGGCCGAGGGGGATGTATTGGATGTTTTGGCGTTGGAAAAGGCATTTGAAGGCGTTACCTACGTGATTCATACGGCGGCTATTGTTTCCTTTATTCCCAAAGATCAAAAACTAATGTACGAAATCAACGTGCAGGGAACGGCCAATGTCGTTAATTTAGCCTTAGAAGTAGGTGTCAAAAAAATGGCCTTTGTGAGTTCGGTAGCGGCGCTTGGACGACCCGACCCGCGCATGATTGACGCGTCGAAACCGACGGTGATTGATGAAAACCAAAAATGGGAAGAATCGCCCCTGAATTCGAATTACGGAAAAAGTAAATATCTGGCAGAGTTGGAAGTTTGGCGTGGCGTGGCGGAGGGACTTTCGGCGGTAGTGGTCAACCCAAGCATGGTGCTTGGCGAAGGCGACTGGACGCGGAGCAGCACACAATTGTTTAAGTATGCTTTCGATGAGAATAAGTTTTATACCGAAGGGCTAATCAATTATGTTGACGTACTAGACGTGGCAGAAGCGACGGTAAAGCTGTTGGTGTCGGAAGTTAAAAATGAGCGATTTGTACTAAGTGCAGGTAGCACAACTTACCGCGAATTATTTACTAAAATAGCCGAAGGCTTTGGAAAACGGCCACCTTCAAAGCTTGTATCACCCTTTTTGACAGAAATTATTTGGCGGGTAGAGGCACTTCGTTCATGGTTGACGGGAAGCAAGCCCCTCATCACCAAAGAAACTGCCAAAACCGCCCGAACAAAGTTTGTTTACAACGGAGAAAAAATCCAAAATGCGCTTGGATTTACTTATAGGCCGTTGGATGAAACGGTGGTGCGGGTTTGTAAAACGTTGAAAAAATCCTAGCTTCCTTATAGAAACAAAAAACCCCGAAACATAATTGTCTTGGGGTTTTTTGTCGTTAGGGTTACGCCATCAACTTCTTGTACTTAATCCGTTTTGGTGTTACGTCCGTTCCTAAACGTTTGCGGCGGTTCTCTTCGTAATCGGAGAAGTTTCCTTCAAACCAATACACCTGAGAGTCGCCCTCAAAAGCCAATATGTGTGTACAAAGACGGTCTAAGAACCAACGGTCGTGGGAGATAATCACGGCGCAGCCCGCAAAGTTTTCGAGGGCTTCCTCCAAGGCGCGTAGGGTGTTGACGTCCAAATCGTTGGTAGGTTCATCGAGCAGCAATACGTTGCCTCCTTCTTTGAGCATCATCGCCAAGTGAACACGGTTACGTTCTCCACCCGACAAGTTGCCAATTTTCTTTTCCTGATCGCTTCCTGTAAAGTTAAAACGGCTCACGTAGGCGCGGGCATTGCTTTGTTTGCCACCGAGCAAAACCCAATCGTTGCCTTCCGAAACTTGTTGATACACAGTTTTGTTGGGGTCGAGTTGGTTGTGTTCTTGGTCGGCGTACGCAATTTGCACGGTTTCTCCGATGGTAATAGAGCCGCTGTCGGGTTTGGCTTGTTCCGTAATGAGTTTGAACAAAGTCGATTTACCCGCACCGTTGGGGCCAATGATACCCACAATACCCGCAGGAGGGAGCGAAAAGGTAAGGTTTTCAAACAAAAGCTTGTCGCCAAACGCTTTAGAGACACCTTCCATCTCAATCACTTTATTACCCAAACGCGGCCCAGACGGAATGAAAAGCTCCAATTTTTCTTCTTTTTGCTTCATGTCCTCATCCAAGAGCTTTTCGTAAGCCCCCAAACGAGCCTTCGACTTGGCTTGACGTGCCTTGGGTGCCATGCGTACCCACTCCAATTCACGTTGAAGGGTTTTCTGACGCTTTGATTCTTGTTTTTCTTCTTTGGCCAAACGGTTTTGTTTTTGCTCCAACCACGAAGAATAATTTCCCTTCCAAGGAATACCCTCACCACGGTCAAGTTCCAAAATCCAGCCAGCCACGTTATCCAAGAAATAACGGTCGTGCGTTACGGCAATGACCGTTCCTTCGTATTGGCGAAGGTGTTCTTCTAACCACAGTACCGACTCGGCATCTAAGTGGTTGGTAGGTTCGTCCAAAAGAAGCACGTCAGGTTTTTTCAATAAAAGTCGGCAAAGTGCCACGCGGCGTTTTTCTCCACCCGACAAATTTGCAATGAGCGCATCCGACGGCGGGCAGCGGAGGGCGTCCATGGCACGTTCGAGTTTGCTGTCCAAATCCCAGGCGTCGAGGGCGTCAAGGCGCTCCTGAACTTCCCCTTGTCGTTCCAGCAATTTATCAAAATCGGCATCGGCGTCGCCAAAAGCTTCATTTATTTGATCAAACTCTTTCAATAAATCAACCACTTCCTGCGTTCCTTCTTGGACAACCTCAAGAACGGTCTTGGTGGGGTCAAATTGGGGTTCTTGTTCAAGTAAGCCCACCGAATATCCTGGTGAAAAAACAACTTCGCCAGTATATGCCTTGTCTATGCCTGCAATGATGCGTAAAAGAGTGGATTTTCCTGAGCCATTTAATCCTAAAACGCCTATCTTAGCACCATAGAAAAACGACAAATAAATGTTTTTGATGATTTGTCGGTTGGGAGGAATTACTTTACTTACCCCCGACATCGAGAAAATAATAGTTTCGTTGCTCATTTTTCGTTTAATTTGTGGTGGCAAATATCGTAAATTGCCCACCAAAACCTTCAAAAGCAGATAAATAAAGTAAACCAGTGATGGAAAATGCCACCTTAATGGACGAATACGGCTATGTCTCAGACGGCAAGGTATTCTTAAAAGGGTATTTAGGGAACCCAGACCGCCAAATTGGCGAAGTAAAACGCACCGAACAAGAAGCCATTGATTATTTTAAAAATCGCTTCAATATTGCTTCGAGTAAGGTGGAACAGTTAGAAAGTGACGTCGAAGAAGCCCAAAACAAAGGCTCTTACCTGACAAAATTGGTGCAGCTACGCAAAAAACTGCTCAGTTTTGACGGACTCGGTGATTTTGTCCCGCTCTTAGAACGGCTCGACAAATTGGAAGTGGTGCTTGAAGACTTGATTAAAGTCAACCAAGAAAAAAACCTGGAAATCAAGCGCGCTTTGTTGGATGAAACGCGGGCTGTACAAGTCGAAAACGACGATTGGCAAGCAGCAACGGATATGTTGCAAGAAATTAAGTCGAAATGGATTCGTACTGGCCCTGTTGACAAAGAATACCAAGAGGAAGTTGAAGGTACATTCCAGTTGCTGTTGGATACATTTTTCCAGCAACGCCGTGATTTCTTCTCGGAACTAAACCGAGTAATTGCTGACCGTATTGAGCGCTATACGGAGCTTATTGCCAAGTCAGATTCGCTCATGCGTATGTATGATCTTGACGAAGCAAGCCGCATTTTGCGCCAAGTAAGGGCAGAATGGAAAGAAGTGGGAGAAATTCCAGTGAAGCGCTCGGCCAAATTGTACAAGCAATTTAAGCGCTCAAACCAACGGATTATGGACAAAATCAACCGTATCCGTGGCATTGTGACGCAGCCGCAAGAACACCCAATGGTGACCAAGCAACGTGAAATGTGTCGCGAAGCGGAGCAACTCGCCCGTTCGAGTGACATCATTCAGGCGTCTGAGCGTGCAAAAGCGCTATTGAATCAATGGAAAGAAATACGCCTTCCACCCCGAGTGGGAGATAAAAATATTGCAGAGCGTTTCCGTTCGGCTTGCGATAAGATTTTTGAGTTGAGTTATTTGGCCCGAGTTATCTCACGTAAATATCCTGCGTTTGAAATTCGTACGCCACAAGACCAGCTTAACATCAAAATTCGTGAGATGGAATGGCTCATCAAGCGTGAGAAAGCAGATTTGGAGGTGACCATTGCCAATGCGCAAAATATGCCGCCTGATCCTGAAGCTGAACGCCAAGTGATGGGTAAAATCAACATTCAGCGCCGTAAAATCACGATGAAGGAGAAGATTTTAGAGGAATACAAAGTAGCGCTTACGCGAATCTAAATTTGGCCTTCTTTGGAAGCTATTTAAGCAAACATCCCGAAAGTTTTGAACTTTCGGGATGTTTCATTTTAGACAGTTTATATGAAATCCTTACTGTATTGAAGAAAAGAATTGGTAGGAGCCAAGTAGGAAATCTTGAACCGCAGTAGCGTGGTTTTTACCTTTGAGGGTAATCAGTTCTACATTGGTTGCGCCTCTTGCTTTCATGGCGTTGAAGGCGTTTTGTGAATTGAAGTAAAAGACCAAATCGTCGGCGTCACCGTGGTACAAACGCATGGGTGTTTTGGGCTTCCAATCATACACGTCGTTGTCTTTTACTGCATTGGTGAAGCCTGTATCCGTTCCGTCGGTGAGCCCTTTGACAAACGCATCGGTAAAAATGGTATTAAAGCTCACGTTGATATTGGCATTCTCTTTAGACGACTGAATCTGGGCTGCCCAAGGATCTTTGAAGTACTGAGTCGCGGGGCGATTGAGGCCATAAATACGGTCGTAGGTGAGTAAGGTCCACAAATAAAGTTGATTGTATCCGACTACTCCCGTGGTTTTATTGGTGGTAACGTACTTCATGAACGCTGTTTTATCGTACGCACCCGCCCCGCAGCTCGATGCTTTTAGGTTAAATTCGGTACTGGCTTCTTCTTCGATTTTCTTTTGAAGCGACATGGTTGCAAAACCACCTGCCGAATAGCCCGCAATGTACAGGCGTTCATCCCACTGAATTTTTTCTTGGTTAATAAACTCTTTCGATGCCCGAATCATGTCCAAACAGGCCGATGCCAAACTGGCACGGTGCTCGTAAGGATGCGGTACGGTGTTAGACGAACCATATCCAATGTAATCGGGGTAGGCAATTATGTATCCCAACGAAGCAAAAAGCGAGCCTGCTAAACTTGCCTCCGAATTGGCTGCAAAGTACGACGGCGCTTCTTGGTCGGAGCGAATGGTTCCGTGCTGTACACTGATAAGGGCCGAGGAGGTGGTTTTGGCAGCAGGATAAATCAATGCCCCAGAAGCCTGAATTTCGGTACCATCGGTGTTTTTTGTTTTATAAACGATTTTATACACTTTGATGCCGTATTGGAGAAACGGAGCAATTTGGGCAAAAGCAGGGTCGCCTGCCGCTATTCGCTGTACAAGCTGGTCTTTGGTAAATTCCCCAACGAGGGTGCTGCTTACTAAATACTGGTTGGAAGGCGTTGGGTCGCTGTTTTTGGAACATCCACTAACAATGACAACCAGTGCCAGCAACCAGAGGTAAAAAGAATGTTTGATGTGTTTCATACGAAGAGAATATCGTGTTTGGGTTCTATTTCTAAACGTACAAAATTAGAGAAAGTTGCCCGCCAATTTTGAAAATAACCTATAATTTGTCGAGATGAACGATGAAAACTTGCTTGTTTTCTTGTTCTACCTGCGGTTTTTTTAACGCACGATTGAAGGCAATCTTTTTTCCATCGTGCGACCATACCAAATTGGATGGTGAAGGGGTCGTTGGGGGTGTCAGAATCCGCATGCGACTTTCAAAGGATTCATTTCCAAGTTTTACCAACACAATGCTTCCGTTCCAAACGTAGCAAAGGTGCTGCCCATCGGGATGCCATCTAAAATAGCCTTCAACATTGGATGGATGAAAGGTGAGTTGAGTGGGTGTACCGCCAAGTGGTGATAGGGTGAAAATTTGTTGCACACCTTTGTCGTCTTTAGCCAAAAACGCTAATAAACTACCATCACCCGACGAACGAACAACGCCCGTGCATCCTGGAAAAGCAGTGTCGGCGGTGTGGGTCAGGCGGCGTTGGCTTGTGCCTTTGGGCGGCATGGGCATCATGGTATCAGTACCTTCGAGTGGCCCCAATTCACCTGCTCGCGTAATGTCATCAGGAATGTCCACAACAAAAACTTCATCAACGTCTTTGCCATTTTTATCTTTTACCTTTCCCACAAAAGCCCGTGCTATTTGGCGCTGGCCGTCGGGCTTTAGGTACCCATTTAGACCCACCCAACTATCGCCAGCGGCGTGGCTGATTTCGTCCGAACCCGCTTGTGGGGTAGGCGTTACCTGAACGACTACCGCGCTAAACCATTCGCTCGATACATCTTCGCCGTTGGTTGTTTTAGAAACGGTTACTGAATGCCCGCGTTTCGACACGCCAATGGTGCGGAGGTTGTGTTTTTGTTGCGTTTTGTCCTCAAGTGCTTTTAGGATGGCATCATTGTAGGTATAGCCTATCCAATTCCCGTCGCCGCTCCATTCGTGTCGGTGGGTGCCTCCGCGCAGTGCACCAGCTGTAAAGGGCGGCGTCACGTCACGGGCATCCATGTAAATAGGAACATTGGGCGCTTGGTCTTTGATGATAATTCCCGTCCGTCGCCATTGTTGATAAGGATTGGCGGCGGTCACACTCACCAGGCCATGAATAAACACCACGGATGCTTCGGTGTGGGCATAACTCACCGCCCCCGCGCCAGGGCCCCATGCCGCGTTGTTGGGCAGGGCGTATAGTACTTTTTTCTCTCCCGTTTGGGTATGAACTTTTTCAATTTTGGCCGAAGCTGCAATTCCACCGTCGTCGGTGCGGGTGTCATAGACCAACCACTGGTCATCGGGTGAAAAATTGTCGTTGTTGTCCAAATCGTGGTGGTACGAAAGGTCGTTGGTTAATTGCGTTTCTTTTAAATACTGGTTACTGTTGCAAGAAGTCATGGCAAGGGTTGTTAAGAATAAAACTGTTTTTGGAAGACGCATATAAATTGGCTCATTATTAGGTACGACAAAAATTAACGAGTTGGAGCGCTGATGACGCCCAAATAGCGCCCCATCCAATAAGGTAATAAAAAGGAATCGCCCGCGCTTAACTCACTTTGGCCGTTGGTGAGGCGGTCGAGCTTGAAAAGATTGCGGTTGTGTTTCAATTCTGGACGCTCGTCGGGCGGGAGAACGTGCGTGATGGTTTGTCCACGAAAATTGGCAGGAATGGGTTCGATGTCTTTTCTGTGACTATTCATAACTTGCCATTCGACCATGTCAAGCGGAAATTCTTTTAAATACCAAATCGTTTCTTTTTGGTCAAATTGCTGCGCGCCTGTCATGGCATAACACAAATTCCACAAGCCATTTTTCTCTGGACGTTCAAAATTCCAATGCTCTTTGATGGCGTGAAGGTATTGTTTTTTTAGCTCAGGGGTAAACGCGTACGGATACAAACACCAATACGCCAAAAAGTACATTTCGTCGTCGGAGTGATTCCACTCTTCTGAGAGCTCAGCGGCAAGTTTTCCTTGGTTTTCATCAACGCGCCCAATCTCAGCCATCGGGCGCATCAGGTTTTCCAAATAGCCGTGTTTTTGCATCAACTCGTACGCCTTTTGTTTGTAAATCTCTTTTTTGGTAAAATGATAAGCCGTTTGTAAAAAGCCGATGATGTTGGAAGCATACAATTTGCGGTCACCAACTGTTTTGGAAAAGCCATTGACATACGCAGGATTCCACTTTCCCCAAAGGGTGGGTTTGCCGTCAAAATCAATCAAATACCAATCATTTTCGATGATGTAGGTCATTAGTTCATCCATCAAAGTAATGGCTTTTTGTTTGACTTCACCGTCTAGGTTTTGTGCCAAAAGCGTCAAAGCAAACATTTGTCCCACGGTTTGGTCGCTACTAGTAGTACCGCGCCAATCCCACACGCTGTCTTTGGCCTGCACCCAGCCGTTGGTCATGCCACCATCCCACGGAATGGCCTTAAATTTATGGTGTCCGTGCCGTTCAAAACCTCGAGCAAAGTACCCTTTCATGTTGGTAATACTAAAGAGCCGTTGCATGGCTTCAAACGATTCGAGGCAGTTGTCAAGGGCTACTTTTTCTGCCGTTACTTTGTATCGAAACAATTGGCTAACGAGGTACATCGACGTCCAGAGGTTGTCGCTATCGCGCTGTCCCATTTCAAAGGTGGACAAATCGCCATTTTTTAAGGTAGAAACGTCGCAGTTGAAACCATAACGAATGTGGCGTTGGCGCACTTGTTTCTCATAGACCATTGCTTTGTCGTGGAGGGTCATTTTGTCAAAATGAATTTCGCCCACGCCTTTGTCGGTAAGTAGTTGAACGGTTTGGTTAGGGCCTGCTGCAATGCTCACCACCCGATTGCTAGGAATCCAACGTTCGCCATAATAATAGTTAAAGCCACCTTCGGGCCGACGCATAAAGGCCCCCGTGGTAGAGCCCAGCCATAGTTTGTCGTTGATGTACGCCATGGCGGTCAGCTGTGGGCAAGGTAGTTTTTCTTGAAGCGCAGTGGCCTTGAAAGTAACGGCCGAAACGGCAAAATAGCCGTTTGAAGTACCTACAAACAGGGAGTCTTTGGCCAAGGCAAAACAGCTCAGATTATTGCCCTGAAATTCGGTTTTAACCTCTTTTGTAGCCAATGAATAGGAAATAATCTGCTGCGAAGTAAGCATCAAAAAACGGTTTCGAGGAGCATCAAACACCATCTCCAAAATAGGCTGCTTAGGCGCTGGTTTTGTGTCCACAAGGGCATTGTTTTGGAGCAATGTAAGCCGTTGAGCATCGGAAATCAAAAACGTAAAGTTGGGCGACGACGCCAGCTTTTGGGCCGAGCCAAGCGAATGTGGCGCATATACTTTTCCTGCCCACGCATTGCTAAGCACCGCACGGTCGTCCAGAAAAACCAGTTGACCTTGAAGAAGTGCCATATCTGCTATTTTTCGACTGGCCATCGGAACGTACGAGCGGTCTGGGCGAAGTTGGCCTGGGTACTGGAATTGTCCCCCGTGGGGCTGCATGAGTCCTGCTGAAGTCAAAATTCGCACCCGCCCGTCTTTGTCGGTAAGGATTTTACGAAGCTGCACCGAACTGTCTTGAACATAGTATTTGATGCTATAATCTTGGAGGTATGGCTGGTCGGTGTAGGCCGTTGGGCGCAGTTTTTGAGATAGCGAAGGTAATGCTGCCCAAAAGGTTAGTAACAATGCAAGTGTGGAAGTGAAACGCATAGTTGGCTTATCAGAAAAATAAATATCTATAGTACGACGGATGTTGAAGGGAAGGCTATTTCACTGCTAAAAGGATATTTTGGTATGATAAAATTTTATACCATAAGCTAATGTCCGAATTGTATATATTGTTTGATAAATAGCCATAACTCTGAAAAAAAAACGCTTGATAAATAATTTGGGGGAATTTATTTAACGGTTTGGAAGTGCCAAAAAATAGTGCATAATTGCGCCCGTCAGTTCGTTGTTTATTAGCTGTTTAGAAGGAAAAAAGCTAGTTTTTTGACATTTGAGAACTTTAATTTTTGGCCTTGAGAAAGCAAAAAAACAACAGATTTTGTACAAAGAAAAAGGATGTTTGTATGCTTAAAAAGGCATTTTATTTACTTTTTCGTTTCGTATCTATTTTGCTATTGGATATTTGTTTCTTTTGGGCTAATTTTATAAAACCATCAGTTGAAGATTGATAATAAAGTATAATTTTGAAATGTCGTTATGAATGCCATCCCGCCAAACCTAACTGGAGAAACCCTTGTCATCGAAATTGATAAGGCCAATGTTGCTGAATGTATGGAGTTCCTTATCAAAGCACACATCCCTTTTAAAGTAGAATACAAAGGAACTAGCGCTACTGAGTCTCCCTTGGAGATTGCCTCGTTAATGAGTGATGCCGACCCTGCTTTAACCCCTAGAAAAAAAGAAAAGCGCCTGAAAGAAGCGCAACTGGTAGAAAACATTTACCGACAGTACATTTCTGATACCGACTTTAGCACTTCCGCCAACATCAAGGACATTGTCAAAGAGTACAGTATCAGTTTGTTAAACTTTCAACAAATCTTTAAAACCGTTTATGGCAAGTCTTTTTACCAATTGTACATTGATAAAAAAATGGACTATGCGGCCGATTTGCTCCGAAAAGGGCATAAAGCAAAAGAAATTGCCAAAATGATTGGTTACGGTGACAAATCGAGCATTAAGTTTAACAAGATGTTTCAGAAGCACTTTGGACTGACGCCCAAAAAGTTTCAGATGGAAGCAAGGGCCGCTTCCTAAGATTGGGGCTTGAATCCAACCCAAGGGGCTTGATTTGCGTCATGGTTGAAAGAAACTTTCCCATGAAAAAAATCTATTTTTTTATAGCAATCACTTGCTGGTTGATGGGTTGTGGAAACAACCCATCGCCCTTGAATAATGTTGGCCCCAAAATCAGCGAGATACGCGAAAATGGAAAACTGCAAATGGCGTTTTTGTACAACAAACAAGGGTATGTTACAGAAATCCAAAAGTACTACTCGGATGGGCGTAACGTCTGGGAATCATGGCGTTATGAATATGAAGGGAGTCGGGTCGTCAAACAAGAATATTGGTCGTCGCATCCGCTTCATCTAAGTACGTTTCCCGCGCCAGGTAAGCCGCTTGCCCTGCAATGGGCTACTAAATACGAGTACGCCTCTAACCAGCCTTATCCTTCCAAAGTCATTACGTATTCGATGAACAACCCCAAAGAAGTCAGTTCGTATCAATTGAATAGCTACGATAATTCGGGGAGACTCCTGAAAAGTGAAAGGTTTACGCCCGATGGGCAAACGAATGGTGTATCGGTCTATGAATACGACCAACGGGGAAATTTGCTTTTTTGGGGAGGTTCGTATTGGGAGTATGACACCAAGCCAAGCCCTTTGCGGAAGCTGAATGTTCCTTATTGGAACCCAAGTTGGCCAAGTCCGAACAACGTAACGGCCAATTTTAGCTTAGATGCCAGCGGAAACAAAGCCAACGTATGGCGGTATGAATACACCTACGACGCCGTTTCGGGTTTTCCTGCAACCTATAAACTGTATGTGGACAACAAATTTATGGCCGATGGAGAATACGTCTATGAGCCATAGGTGGAGAATGGAATACTTCATCGAAGATTTTAGCACACGGATAGCTCAGATTTGACACGGATTTTAAGGATGTATTTGATGTTTGTTTTTTAATTTGCCAAATAATCAAGTTGTTCTCCAAAATGAAAATATGCTTCATTGCCCTGATGCTGTGCAGTACGGCTGCGGAATATGCCCGTGCCCAGTCGTTTAAAGTCGTTGCTTTTTTTACGGGTAAAAACGACCAAGCGCACGTCAGTTTTGTCAAAGAAGCAAATCGTTTCTTTCCAAAAATGGCGGAAAAGTACCATTTTCAATACGATACCACTTCCAACTGGGATAACCTAAACGCTGATTATTTGTCTAATTATCAGGTAGTTTTGTTTTTGGATACGCGCCCCGATAAACCAAGCCAACGGCAGGCATTTGAAGAATACATGAAAAAAGGAGGGGCGTGGATTGGCTTTCATTTTGCCGCTTTTGCCCTAACACCGTCTAAGTTTCCGCAAGATTGGAATTGGTACCATGACACATTTTTGGGAGCGGGGCAATACAAGAGCAATACGTGGCGGCCAACATCGGCGATGCTTAAAGTCGAAACCAAAAAGCACTTTTCAACCAAAAATCTCCCCACAACTTTTACCACATCCCCCAACGAATGGTACCGCTGGGAGCATGACTTACGGCAAAATCCAGACATTGAAATTCTGTTGTCGATTGACCCCGCTAGTTTTCCGTTGGGAACGGGGCCTAAGCCGCACGAGATTTGGCACAGTGGCTATTATCCAGTGGCGTGGCGCAATAAAAACTACCGAATGTTGTACCTCAATATGGGACACAACGACATTGACTACGAAAACAAAACCAACAAAGAATTGTCGTTTACGTTTGAAAACGAAACCCAAAACCGTTTTGTAATGAATGCACTATTGGGTTTTGGGAAAGGGAAGTAAGCATAACAACGGTGCTGATTTGTTACTCTGACATTTCGTAGATGGATTTTCTGTACTCAATTCCCCATTGAGCTATTTCATCAATGATACGCTCTAAGGTTTTTCCGTATTCGGTCACTTCGTATTCGACCGTAATGGGCTTGGTATCGAGCACAGTACGGCGTATCAGATGGTTCATTTCCATGTCTTGCAATTCTTTTGAAAGCATTTTTGCCGCAATACCATCTACTTCTCTCAATAAATCCATAAAACGCATTTTCTCACCTTGCATGAGTGTGCCCAAAATGTGGATTTTCCATTTCCCCGATAGTATTTCCATCGTGTCTTTAATAGCCCCAATGCGAGTTTTGCAAATGGCCGTGGTGTTTAGACTTGCTTTCTTTTTCATGCTTCACAGTTCAAAATGGTAGAACAAAGGTATCACAAATGGAGATAGTTTCTAAAGGGAAAGTAGTTTCTAAAAGGAAACGCATACTACTTAAAAACGATGGTTGCGCTACTTTTGCAGTGGTTTTATGAACAAGTTAATGAATGTGCTTTTGGGGTACATATTTCTTGACAATCAACTCAAAATGAAAATATTTAGTACCGCAATTGTCTTGGCAAGCGTTTTTTTGAATTGCCAAGCACAACAAAAAAACAAAACAATGGCCAACGAAACAGTAAACAGCAACCCGCTTTTGTGCGACCCAGTAGAAGGAATTTGTGGACTTCCCGATGCAACCGATAACCTGAAAGTTGCCACTACGCAGACCCAAAAACCAGTGAAGGTGGTTTATTTTACTGACCCTATTTGTTCTTCGTGTTGGGGAATAGAACCACAGCTACGAAAACTAAAATTGGAATACGGAAACAGTATCGAAATCGAATACCGCATGGGAGGCTTGTTGCCCGATTGGAGCTACAACAGCGGCGGAATTAGTAAGCCCTCAGACGTAGCGCATCACTGGGACGAAGTGAGCGTGCATTACGATATGCCCATCGACGGTGACGTTTGGTTAGAAGCCCCTTTGCATTCGTCGTATCCGCCGTCGATTGCCTTCAAAGCAGCGCAAATGCAGAGTAACGAAAAGGCGATTTTGTTTTTAAGAGAAATACGGGAAATGGTTTTTTTACAGAAGAAAAACATCACCCAATGGGAACACCTCGCCGCCGCTGCGAAAAAAGTAGGGTTAGACGTGGCACAGCTAAAAACCGATTTTGAAGGTAAAGCCAACGCGCTTTTTGAGGAAGATTTGCGCGTAGCCAAAGCGTACGGGGTTAGGGGATTCCCAACCATGTTTTTTGCAACCAACGGGGGGAGCCAAGAAACTGTGTATGGTACAAAGCCTTATATTTTCTACGAAACAGCCGTGTTGAGACTGCACGAGGCAGCGACCAAAAACGAGTACGATAAAACTTGGGAAACCCTCTTTAAAAAGTATCAATCGTTGACAGCGAAAGAGTTTTCGGTGCTTTCCAATACCCCACGGAATGAAAGCGAAAAAGTATTAAATGAGCTTTCTGACCAAGGAATTTTGACAAAAATCACCACCAAAAATGGGGCTATTTGGAGAAATGAGCCGTAGTGCGTCTTTCGTCAATTAGAAATCAAGCGCTACTTGGTACCTTTCATTGATGTATTTTTCGAGTGCCGTGATGGCGGTTTCAAAGTTTTGGGGGTTTCTTAAATGGCTATACGGAGGCGCTTCCACGCCCGTTCCTGCAAAATAAGGCTGCAAAATCGCTCTGTGTTTCTGGATATAAGCCCCCATCACTTGGGGATTAAAATCTTTCTGGATAAATTCCTTCACGGCTGCTTTGTAATACGCAAAATAGGCGGGGTCGTCGATGATATATCGTATCAAAGGCCACTGACTCGTCACCTCTTTCATGTCCATACTGAGGGCAAAGCGCGAATTGTTAGAACCACCTCGCATTTGAAACGATAGGTTGAGATCGTAAGGAATCCAATGCAGGACGCTGTCGGTATTGGCTAAGAAATAGTTGTGCGTCAAAACCCCGTACGAATCCCAATTGCCGACTGTGTTGTTGACAGCCAAGTACCTCAAAAACTCCTTGACGTCAAGTATTGTCTCTAACTCCTTCTTCCATTGCGCATTGTCGCTGACGCGTAAAGGGCTATTGAGGGTTGTAATCAGTTGTTTTACATCCGAGTAGTCGGCCAACGTTTGATTGTTTTGTTTTTCAAATTGGCTAGTAATAAACTGCTGCATATTCGACTCGGGCTTATATACGTTGCCCATTTTTTTGCCGCTTTGCGTTTCTACCATGTGTTCTTCCACAGTCTCAATCGCCTGATATACCCCGCAGTTGCGCAAGCCTTGCCCAAAATCAATCACTACCTTATAATAAGCGACTTTGCAGGCCATGACGCCATTGTTTCGGAAGAGATGGGTGAGTAATTTTTCTCTCAGAAAAGAGTCGTCGCCATAGCTTGGCGCAAACGAAAGTTCTTGAAAGCCATAAAAACGTTGATTTTTGATTTCGGGGTTTTGGTCTTCCCACTCGTCGAATTTGAGTTTAAACGGTAGTTTATAAATGCCACTACGCCACGAACCATTGAGTGATGCGTTGCCTTTGAGGCGAAAACCCACCTTTTTCCAGGTAAGGTCGCTTTGTTGAACTTGGGCTTGGACAAAAATGGGGTCGCCATACACCGCGTCTAAAGGCGCACCCACGGGTGGAGTCATGCCTGGAATGGTGCTAGCGCTGCCAAATTTGCGCGCCGTGCGCCATTCCATGTCTTTCTGGATTTTATCCCAGTTTTCCTTGCCTAGTTGGATGGTGATGGTACGCACCTGATCCTCAGGAAAAACCCAAGCGTAATCTGGGGTTTTGCTGAATTGGGCAGGGAAAATATCAGCGTCGTTTTTGCAACCGATAAAAACGACAATTAACAAACAAAGGAGAATTTTACCATTCATGTGAGTAGGGGCAAGGCTTGCGGTAGTAAGGAAAGTCGGGGTTGTTCTCTACTCACATGAGCTAATTTTTTTATCGAAAAAGCACGATAATGGATTGGCTGTGCCTTTTTTGCTACGAAGATGGCACACTAAGAATAGCTAACCTTGCTCAGAAGAAATTTTTCTTTAATTATTATTTTTTGTAATTTCTTTGAAACTTATTGCTGTGCATCCTTCTATGTTTCTGATAAAGACTATACCATCAAAAATCTTGTTCCATTGGTAGTTCAAATTCATGTGTTGCGAGTTTTCAAAAGAACCTTTCATTGAGAATGTCTTTTGGTTTAACTTTAACTTGTTAAACTCGCTCCAGTCAACAAACGCAAACTCCCATTTTTTATTTATCCATGTTTCAAAACTATTCTTTTTAGGTTTTTGTGCGTGTATAGGGTATTGAATCGTAGCAGCCCATTTAGAAGTTGCATAATAGGAAGTAAAGCCTATTGAATAATATGGATATGGATTCATAGTTTTGTCGCCTAAATAGTGTCCAGTCATTACTAGGTTATTCCTATTATCATTTAACTCATTAATAGATTTCATAATGTGGGCGTTGTGAGCCCAAACAATAACTTTTTGATTTGGATATTTGTGTTCTAAAAGCCACATTAAATTATTAAACATTTGTCTATCTCTGTATATATGCTTTGTTGAATTATTCTCTTTTTTTTGAAGAAATGGAAGGATATTTAGAAAGGAAGATTCTACATTTCGGATGATGTTTAATTCTTCCAAACTTAAATCCTTGAGCGACTTCTCTTTTAATAGATTTTTCAAGGCGTTTAATCCGCTTTCACATCCATTAGGATTAGCTTTTTGTCCATTAAAAAATGTCGTTGATAAGTTGTCAAGGGTGATTTTTGCATTTAGCGAATCTTGTTTACTCTCAACGAGTTTGAAAAGTATTTTGGTTAGCCTAGTTTCTAAGTTAGTAAAAGTGTAATTGCTCTGATTTTGACAATCCATTCCTGCAATAATTAAGGGATTTGGCGTGGTGTGTGTTTGAGGAATATAGTCATAAAAAAAAGAGCTTGCATTTTTACACCACGACCATAATCCTAATAGATTATGAAAAATAAAATAATTAAGTGAATCTTTTGATTTAGATTTTATATTTTCAAATCCATAGGTTAATCCAAAAAAATCGTTCTCAAAAACTACAATATTAAATCCTTTTTTTTCATGCAAATAGCGAATAATTCTTCCTTTCGCCTCAAAGGTCGTTCCATCGCCGTGCATTTGTTCCCCTAATGCGACTATTCTAGCATTTCCAATAGCTTTCCCTAGGGGTTCTAAATCGGTAAAATCATTATCATTTATTTCGATACTTTTGATTTGGATAGCTTTGGTTTGGACATGTTTTTTTAAAGATTTTTGCCCATGTAAAGATATATTAATCAAAAAAATAATCGTCAGTAGTGTGAGTTTTTTCAGTAACATAGAATTGAATAATGAAGCTAACCAATGTCAACCAACGAGTGGATAAATACGCCACCATCTCCACAAAAATAATAAAAAAACGGCGTCTATCCCTAAAATGTCAGGAATAGACGCCGTGCTATTTTAAGCCACAGACCTACCGCACCACAGGCACCAAAACCGCTATTTCGGAAGGGCAGGAGTAGAGGTGGAGGGTTTTATCTTTTTTGCTACGAAGATGGCACCTTTCTGAGGCTGGTAGTAGCGGTTTGGATTGAAATCTGGTGGGTAGTTTTTGAGTGGATGGAGTCAGTTCGGAATGATTTCAACAACTAATCTGGCGGGTTCAACTTTCGAGTCGGCATATCTTGTTTTCCAAATTGGATTTTTTCCAATGCCTTGAATTGTTGAGTTACTTCTAATATTGTCGCCTGTATCAAAAACATAATAGGCAACATTTTGCAATACTCCCGCTACTTCACCTGGGTCATAGCCAATAAATCGGCACTCAAAATCTGGAATTCCGAATGCATGAAGTCCAATGGTATCCATTAAAATTTCACCCTGACCACCATTTGAAATATTGAACATTCTGATATTCATTGCTCCATAAAGTAATGCGCCTTGTTCTGAATCGCAGACTTCTAAAAAGTCTGATGGCTCAAGTAGTTTGTCGCTGTTACGGAAATAAATTACTGATGGACTGGTCACTCGAACAACTGCACATATAAATTTTTGAAAGTATTCAAGTCTTGCTTGGTGTGGTAACGTTCTTGACATCAGGTCAGTCAAATTGACTTCAAAATTGCATTTTTCCATGGCGGTTTTAGAATGCTCCCAGTGCCAGGATTGTTGAAATGCTTTTTCAAACTTGTCAATATTTGATTTTTGATCAAGTTCAAAAATCACACCTTGTGCTGGAATAGAAGCATCTTTCAATGCTATCATGTATTCTGGAAAGAAAAATGCGAGTGGTGATTTATCATCAGCAGTATTTACTTCTTTAAATCTTAATTTTAGCTCATCCAAAATCTGTTGTTTGTCAATTTCTGGTTTGTTTTCGTAGAAAAGGCTTACAAATTGAAGTTCTGGTTGGTTAAGAACAAGCTCATTTTGAGTTTGTTGAGTTGAAGTTTCTTGTGGTTTTTTTTTGAAAATATCAAATAGTCCCATAAACGAAAATAAAAGTTAAAAGCATTCGTAATATTGTCATTTTATAAAATACCCGCTAATGTTTTGAGGCTGGTACAGGCAGGGGTTTTGTGATTAAACTTCATTTTCATAATTGTTATTGAGAGTTGCTAACTTATTTCTTACGTCTGTTGGTACTTTCAGACTTTCTGTGCCGTGATGCATTACAAGGGGGCAAACCTCACTCCCTCCACAAAAATAACAAAAAAACGGCGTCTATCCCTAAAATGTCAGGAATAGACGCCATACTATTTTAAACCACCAATCCTACCGCACAACAGGCACCCAAATCGTCATTTCCGATTGGCCTCGGTTGGCCCAGGCGTAGTAGGGAATGAGTTTGAGCGGGATGGTTTTCTTGGCTTGGGAAAGGGGGCGGTAAAGTTGCTTGTCCCAGTTTTTGTCGTTGATGAGCAAGCCGTTGGTTTCTAAGGCTGTCAATGTCGTGTTATCCAACTTCGTCGTTACGGGCTTGAAAGCGGCGGTGCTGGGAAGGGCCACGTCAAAAACGCGGGTAGCAGCGGGCATGTCGGGCGATTCCAAACAATACACCATCGGCCCACGCTTCACCGCCACTTGGTTGCGGTTTTCTTCTACCAACGGGTTTGATTCCAACAGTTCCGTCGGCATGGCCATGTTCCACGTCACCACGTCTCCTTTTTTCCAAGCGCGTTCAATGGTCACGTAGCCGCGGTCGTTGGTGTAAGGAGTGGCTTTGCCGTTGATGAACAATTTTGCCTCCGAACACCAGCTTGGCAAACGCAATTTGAGCCCAAAACTGCTGGCGGGGAACTGCTCCACCGTGATTTTTACGTTGCCGTCCCACGGATAGTTGCTCTCTTGGCGCAGGGCGATGGCTTGGCCGTTTTGGAGGGTTGTTTGTAGCTGACTGCTGCCGTAGAGGTTACACCAAACGGCGTTGTGGCTGAGGCTGTAGGCGTAGTCGCTTACCTCGGTAATGGTGCGTACTGTGTTAGGCGGGCAGCAGTTGGAAATGCGGATGTAAGGAATGCGTCCCCCCATCCAGCGAAGTTGGTACGGAAAATCGTTGGAGGCCGCTAAAGGGTTGGTATAAAAGAACTTATCGCCCGAAAGGCTAATGCCTGACAACACGCTGTTGTACAACGCCAATTCCACCACGTCGGTGTAGCGGGCGTCACCTGTGAGGGTAAACATCCGCCAGTTGAACAAGACGTTGCCAATGTTGGCGCAGGTTTCGTTGTGGGCGCTGACGTTGGGCAGTTGGTAGTCGCGGCCAAAGGCTTGGTGCGTTTTTTGGACGTCGTTGGGTTTGTAGGAAGTTCCGTAGGGCGAAACACCGTCAAACAGCGCCCCGCAAGCCCCCGTAACGTACATTTTGCGTTGGGTGAGGTTGTCCCAAATCAAATTCAACGAACGCATCAACGAATCTTCGCCCGTTTCGGCATACACATCGGCGACGCCCGCGTAAAGGTACGTACCGCGCACGGCGTGCCCCATTG
This sequence comes from Runella sp. SP2, assembly GCF_003711225.1. Classification (NCBI taxonomy): domain Bacteria; kingdom Pseudomonadati; phylum Bacteroidota; class Cytophagia; order Cytophagales; family Spirosomataceae; genus Runella; species Runella sp. SP2. The sequence goes on from NZ_CP031030.1 coordinate 1,151,885, forward strand.
CCACCGTTTGCTGACGAAACGGAATGCGGTCTTGGTTGTCGTCGGTGCCTTCAGTGGTGCCTTTGATGTTGATAAGGTACTTCACCAGCTCCAAGTATTTCTTTTCGTTGGTGGTGCGGTACAGTTCCGTCAAGCCCATGTAGTGCGCGGGGCACAGGGCGTTGCGGGCTTGTTCGGGCGTGGCGACTTTGTAAAAACCAATCAAGAAATCGGCCGATTTTTTGGCAATATCGAGGAGGTTGGTTTTTCCTGTCGCGCGGTGGTGTACGCAGGCCGCCGTCATCAAATGGCCAAAATTGTAGGCTTCAAAACTCAGTTTATCGTCAAATAGCTTCGCGTTGCCCGTTTTCTTTTGTTCGATAATGGCTTTGGTATAAATATAGCCGTCTTCGCGCTGGGCCTTGGCCATCACAGCAATGGCTTTTTCCATAAGGGCGTCCAGTTCGGGGTCTTTGGTAGAAGCATACAAACTTGCCACGGCCTCAAACGTCTTATAAAAATCGCCATCGTGAAACGATGGGCCTTTAAAATTGCCCGCTTCCAACCCTGCTGCGATTTCAAAATTCCGAAACGAATGGCTGACATCGGGGTCGGTGTAGGTTTTCCAAAGCTGCGGCACCATGGTTTCTTTGGCTACCCGAAAGCGGTCGCCCCAAAAACCGCCCGTCCAGCGAACGTCGGTGATGTTGGGCGAATAAACTTTGGCGTAAGGGCTATGGGTGGTGTTGGTAATGCCTTTATTTTGCGCCACGGCAAAAGCCGTTGCTGCAAGAGTACAAATGGCGGTGAAAGAGAGCTTCATTTTGAATTACGAATTACGAATGAGGAATTACGAATAACGAGTTACGGATGACCAATAATAGATAACGGATACACAAATAACAGATAACAGACAATAAATCACTTCTTCTTCGGTGGAGGCGGAGCTACAAAATTCAGGGTGCTTTTGCCTACGTCTTTTGAAGTGGCCACGGCGATACCGCGTTGGTCGTGTTTATTGACCGCGCAATAAAAGTGATAGACGATTCCTTTGTGTTTGATAACGTACGATTTATGGGCGTACATACTATCGTAGGGTTCGGAGGGAGCAATGAGGTCGGCTCCATGCCATTTGGTCCAGTTGACGAGGTCGTACGAACAGGCAAAGCGGTTGTAGGCATCTTTTCGGTCGTTCCAAAAAGCCCCGAAATAAAACATGACCCACAAATCCCCCATTTTTTGCAACACAGCATCCCCCGAAATTCCCGATTGGTGGTCGATGACTGGGTCTTGGCCAAAGCGTTTCCAGGTTTTCATGTCATTAGAAACTGCCATACCAATGCGCTCAATCAAGCGGTATTTGGGATTGTTGTTGCTAGTATCGCCGTTTGCATTGTAGTACAGTATAAACGGATAACCCGTGGTTTTCTTTTTGTCCCAAATCACCGTGCTTTTATAGAGCTTTTTATTTTCCCACCAGCGCACATCGGGGTCGTCGGGGGTGAGGGTAGGCTTGGGAAGGCGCTGCCACTCTGCGACTTGATGGGGCGGATTTGTGGTAAAAGCCATTCCCAGCGACAATTTGCCTTCTTCGTAGCCACGGGTATTACTGCCCAGGTATGGCATCCAATAGCGACCGTCGTATTTTTGAAGCTTGTAGTTGCCGCCCCATTTGGTATTTTGAAGGGCTACGTAGCCAGCTCGTTGATTGCTGTCCCAATGCGTAGTATCGGTATCGGTAAACGACAGCAAACGCCCCAAGGTTGTCCAATTGAGCAAGTCGTTACTTTTGGCAAGCCACGTTTCGTAGCCACGTCCGTCGTAAATGAGGTAAGTCATGTACCAACCTTTGCCTTTACGAAAAACCGTGGGACAATCGAGCTTTTTCTCGTTGGTAGATGGGGTGATGATCAGACCGTACTTATGCGGCGTCTTAATTTCTTCATACACTTGCTGCATCCGCTCAGGGGATACCGTTTGTGCCGTGGCGTCTTGGAGGAAGAAGAAAAAAAGTAGGAAATAGAAAATGGGGGCAACCTCACCCCCTAAATCCCCCTCCCCTTTTAGGGGAGGAGGACTTTTAAAGCCCTTCTCCTGGAAGGAGAGGGGTTGGGGTGAGGTTACTATGCTAAGCGTGTTCATCATCTTGTTGCCGTTTACGCCAATAATTTGCCAAAATAGACCCCGAAATATTCATCCAAGGGCTAAACACCGTAGCAGGTAGCCCGACAGTACCGAGTTTCCCCATGCTCCCTGCCAGACCCGAGGCCATGCCGCCGTTTTGGAGTCCTACTTCAAAAGCAACAGTACGGCTGGAATTAACGTCTAAGCCAAACAAGCGACTCAACCAATACCCAAAGAAATAACCAGCGGCGTTGTGAATGACTGAGCAGATAAACAACAAAAATCCTACTTTCATCAAATTGTCGCGACCCGCAGCCGTAGTGACGGTTGTAAAGTAAATGATGCCAAACATCGAAAAATAAGGCATTAGACTGTCGAGTTTTGGAAATCGAAGGGTAAGCAAATGGTACAACACACCCACGACAAATGCTCCCGCAAAAAAGCCTAAAATCTCAAGGGATTGCAACAGGGGCGTAGAGGTAATCATTTCTTTGAAAAAAGCCCATAGGCCCAGTGGCAAAGCAAGTAGCCATAAAATACAAATACCAAAAATAAACCAGATTTTTTGCCAACTAGCGGGCGTCGCATTTTTGAGGTAATCGTGTAAAAGGGCCGCGCCGATGGGTACAATGATGATTTTGATAATCTCCATCATCATGTCCACAAAATGAACCTCAATGAGCGTTCCTGCCAACAATTTCATCAATAATGGCGTCAAAAAAGGGGCAACCAAGGTCGCCATAGCAGTTACAATGACCGAAAGTACCAAGTTGGCTTTGGCCAAATATACCATAACATTGGAGGCCAAACCGCTTGAACATGAACCAATCAGAATGATGCCAGCGGCGATTTCGGGCTCAAAGTCAAAGATTTTGGTAAGCAAAAGTCCCATCAAAGGCATGACCGAAAAATGGCACAAAAGCCCGATAATCACACCCTTGCCCGTGGTGGCCAAACCTGCAAAGTCGCGAACGCTCATGTGGATACCCATGCCAAACATGACGGTCTGGATAATGACCAAAATGAGCCATTTGTTACGTAAATCAAAATCTCCCCACTTGGTGAAGGCCGAGGGGTAAATCATGCCCGCTACCACGGCCGCGATGATCCAAGTGGTGTATTGGTAGCCTTTTAACGAAGGAATTGCACCCATGCCAATCGCCAAAGAAACCGCCAATGCCACAGCCGCAGGTTGCCATACATTCGCATAGTCTTGGAGTAGCCCCAATGCCAATAAAATAGTAGCTGCGCTACTCAACCAAAGGGCTATTTTAGATAATTGTCTCATTCAACTAATTGGTTACGTACCTACGGCACGTAGGTTTGAAAGAATTGGCCTTTTGTTTTCTACAAATGTGTAGTCCCTCTGGGACAAGCTTTATTGATAAAACTACGATAATACCGTCGCCAAATACGCCATCGCAATCGGTGGACTGGCCAAAATGGGGACTATTTTCTCTGATTCTGAAAGGGTATCGACGACCCGAGCCATTGAGGCTTGGGCGAGGACAATGACATCCACTTGGGTGCTTAGTTCTTTCAATGCTTTGGCCACCATTTCGTCGTGAAGGGCAGGATTTCCTCCCATCAACGCCTCAAACGCGCCGTCGCACAAGACGGCCTTGAGTTCTATTTCTTTTCCTGTCAAAGCTGCCCGTCTTTGCACTAAATCTGAGGTAGGGGCGAGGGTAGTTGGTAACGTAGCTATGACGCCAATGCGCGACCCCGTTGCTACGGCTTGGTCGGCCATGGGTTGATCCACGCGCAGTACGGGGACTTGGGTAAGGTCGGCAGCGGCTTCTACGGCAACACCAATGGACGAGCAGGTAAACATGATGTAATCTGCTCCTGCACTTTCGGCTGAACCTGCGTAGTTGACTACCCGCCGTGCGGTATCAGCCCGTAGTTCGCCACGGCTAATCACTTGTTTAATGAGACTGTCGTCAACGATGTTAAAGACGTTAACGTGCGGAATGTATTGTTTGCAAAGTTCTTGAAAAACAGGTACTAAGGTTGCGGAGGTGTGAACCAATCCTAATGTTTTTGTCATAATTTTGTATTAGTTAGCGTTGTGCCCGCGGTTACTCTTAACCGCATTTAGGTTTCTCAAAACCTAAAGTTGGATGTCGTCGGGGTTTTGAGAAACCCCTCCCACGGCCTCGTAATAATTTTCAGTCCCCACTTGTCCCCCCTTGAAAATAACTTGTTTCCCATCCAGCGCCGACGAAGGAGCATGGGCCAAACAAATGGGCGCACCTGGCGTTAGTGGAGCGAGCATTTCGACGGCCTCAATGCCCATCGCACGGGCGGCATAGCTGGAGGTATCGCCACCTGCCACGACTACGCGTTGCACGTTGGTTTGAGCTACCACTTCTCGCGCTACCATTCCTAAAGCATTCCCAAAAATCAGCCCCGTTTGTGAACGAATTTCTGCGGGCGTCAGCCCTTTTTGTTCAAAAATCGCATTCGTTTGGGCAATGCGGGGGTCTTGGTTGTCTTTGCTGGTATGGACAATGACCGATTGACCTTGGCGAATTTTTTGGATAGCTTCTTGGATGGTAATTTCTAAAACTTCTAAGGTATTATCTGATTCAATCAATGCCGCCGTATTTATAGCCAGCGACGCAAAACCGCGCTGTTCGGCCCACGCAATTTGCTGCGCCGAGACGGGTGAGCAACTGCCTGAAACTACTAACATTGGCGTATCAATTTCCACTGACTCCCAATCGGTACGGGTTTGAAGTTGCCCCGTTTGTTGCCAATATGCCCCCAATGCGCTTCCAATGCCCGACGAACCTACCGAAAAAAGCGGTGATTGCGGAGGTACATTTTCATCCAAAAGTTGGCCAATACGTACTAAGTGATGGTCGTACAGGGCATCAAAAAGAATATTATCAACACCCTTTTGTAGCACTTCTTGCAAGGAAACCGAGGGCTCAGGTTGTTCAATTTGCAAAATATCAAAAAGCCCCGTCGTGCGTTCCGTTTGTTGAGCTAAATGTAAGCGCAAGTCGCTTTCGTGGGCGGGGGTAATGGGATGAACACTCATCGACGGGTGGCGGTCGAGGCGGTGAATAACTCCTTGACTCCCAATGCCCATGCGTGCAAAAAGATTGCCAAAGGTACAATAACGCCCCAGCGAAGGAGCGGCAACCAAAATAGGAACCCACGGCGATTGAAATACTTCTGCGCCGATTTCAATGGCTTTGCCTATATTCCCAATGCTAGGAGAGGAGTCGAACGTAGAGCAAACTTTGTAGTGAACATGGCGCGGAGAAAGCGATTTGAGGGCTTCAAACGTAGGCAAAAGCTCCCGCTCCATGTTGGCGAGAGAAAGTGAACGTGAAATTCCTGCGATACCAATTGCCTGTAATCCTTTGTATTGACTGACTTGCTCAAGCGTTGGCGGTTCAATAAACAACACCGTACGCGCTCCCGACCGACTCAAGGATTCGAGCGCATCGGTCGAACCCGTAAAGTCGTCACCGTAAAAAGCCAGTAGGAGTTCTTTTTGTAATGTCATTGATTTTCGCTGTGCCATAGGCACTACCTATTTGTAGCAAAAGTAGCTATTGGGTGCATCTTGCTCCGTAGGAGCTACCCATAAATCTAACAAAGTAGAATTATGATACGGGTTGCAACTTCAAAGACTTCCCAAATTTCTCTACCGATTTCCCAAATTCGGGATAAAACTGCGCGGCTTCTTCTACGCTCCAGCCTTTCACGGCGGCTTCCCATGCTTGTTTGAGGGCGACTACGCCCGCCGACGGGCCGCTGGGATGGGCCATAATGCCGCCACCTGCCATGTAAAGCAAGTCTACCGTTTGAGTAAGGCGGTAGGTTTCGGGTGCTTGCCCGCCCCATTGTCCTGAAGAAACGACGGGGAGTACCTCAAAACCTCCCAACAGAGGTCGGCGGCAGGCTTCGATGGAACGCACGACGGAATCGTCGCTTTCCCAAAACTTATTTTGAATGCCATTGACGTGGATTTGGTCAACGCCCACCATGCGCCAAAGTTTTTGGTATGCTACAAAATCAATTCCCAACAACGGATGTCGGGTCAACATCCCCCAGCCGTTGCGGTGGGCATGGACGGGAAGCGCGCCTTGGTCACAGATTTTTTTGACACCTGCCAGCCCCACGGTATTGATACTCACCATTGCACAGGTAGCACCTGCATTGAGGAGGTATTCGTACCGCCGAAGCATAACGTCCACCTCACCGCTGAGGTTGAAGGCGTACATCACTTTTTTACCCGTAGCGTCGGCGTGACGGTTGATGACGTCCATGACCGCGTCCACGCGCGCCTCAAAGGTCGAATTAGCCGCAGACGACATGAGTTCGTCGTCTTTGACAAAATCAATGCCTGCCTCGGTCAGGGTTTTTACCAAAGCCGCGGTTTGCTCGGCGGCCAATCCTATGCTAGGTTTGATGATGGTACCAATGAGTGGACGGTCATACACTTGGGTCAGTTGACGGCAGCCTTTTATTCCAAAACGAGGTCCTGCAAAGTGCGCAGCAAAAGAGTCGGGTACGTCTAAGTCCATGAGTTTTAATCCCGTGAACTGAGTCAGTTCGTATAGATTGCCTTGTAAGGTTGAAATCATCACGGGCAAATTATACCCAAAGTTTTCGACCGACCAAGATACGTTGAGCTTAGCACGGTGGTATGCGTCGTAGCCTTCGGCACCAGGCAAAGCGGGTTGCGACACCGTTTCCAGGAGCTCGATTGATTCTACCTTGGCAGCAAAGCGCTCTTTTAGCTCATCCGTTTCACCAGGGATAGCCACAAAAGTGCCGCTGGACTGTTCGCCAGCCAATACGTTGGCTGCTTTTTCAACGTCAAAAGGCGTTTCAATAAAATAAGTAGCAGATATGCGTTCCATTCAAAACGGAGGCTGTTTAGGTGGTTAAATGGGTGGACAGCTTGGTCAAATCTTCTTGAATTTCAAAGGTTTTGGGCTTACCGTCCTACTTGTGTCATATAGATTTAATAACCCATATTCTGGGTAATCTTATTATTTTGGTCTCTGACAACGTTGGGTATAGGAATCAACAGCTTATTCTGCGTAATACTTTTGCCTTTGGTAGGAAGTACCGTCAAAGCACGATTGGTCCGTTTGAGGTCAAACCAGCGTTGAAATTCAAAGGCAAGTTCCACACGTCGCTCGTGTTCGGTAGCGGCTTCGATGGTGGCATACTTGGTAGAAGGATATTTGGTGGTGCCAAATTCGGGTAGTCCTACTCTTTTGCGAACAAGGTTGAGGTATTGAGGGTCACCAGTCGCTTCGGTCAACAACAACAAGACATCGGCGTAGCGAAGTACTATAAAGTTGTTGTTGGCCGCAATCCGTTGCCCAACGATTGGGGCCGTTTTGTCTTGCCATTTTTTAGGGAATTTGACGCGGGTGAAGGTGCCTTTGGCATCCGTAAAGCCTGTGTCAATGGAAGCAATACGGCGGGCGTCACCCGTTTCGTATTCGTTCCAAATATCATCAACCACCTGATTCATGCCACTGCCGTAGAAGCCCAAGGCATTGGAATTGGGGAAGAAGCTGAGGTAATAGTCGCTAAAAGGAGCCGTTGATGAACCTCCCAAGTACTGAATTTCAAAAATAGATTCTTTCGTGTTTTTGGTTTTGGCATCCCAAAGGGTAGCGTAGCTAGGGAGCAATTGGTACTGCCCACTATCAACCACTTCTTTTAGGGCAGCAGCAGCGTTGGTTTTATCTCCCATGGTCAAATATACTTTACCCAACAACGCTTGTGCCGCTCCTTTGGAAACCTTGCCAACACCAGCAGCCGAGGCCAAAGGCAGCTTACTGGCCGCAAATTGCAAGTCTTTGACAATTTGAGCATACACTTCCGTGACGGGAGAACGCAACACACTGTAGCTTTCTTCGGCGGTAATGGGCTTAGTCACGAGCGGAATTTCTCCCCAAATCTGTACCATCTGAAAGTAATAAAGTGAACGTAAAAACATCATTTCTCCCTTTACTCTGTCACGGTACGCGGCGTCCACGTCGGCCGTTTCGATTTTGTCGAGCACAATATTTACGTTGTACAACGACTTATAAAAGTCTTGCCAAAACTGATACACCATCGTATTGGCGGGCGCGAGGGTGTAATCGCGAAACTGCCATTTGTCGGCCATATTACCCGAAATATTCAGGATTGTCACATTGTCACCCATCAATTCACCCATGTACGAAACAGGCCCTTCTGGATTATAAACCGTGTAAAGCGTCGCATAAGCGGCGTTGGACGCCAAGTCAAAATCGGCTTTGGTTTTGAAAAAATTACCTGCATTAGGGTTAGAAACAGGCGCTAATTGAAGAAAAGAATCGCTACAACTGCTCATCACCATTCCTGTGAGGCAGACTGCTATTATGTGTTTGAACTTGTTCATTGCTTTGTGTTTTTTGATTACCATATAGGTACATAGGGGATTTTCACAGTAGAAAACATAGAAAAGGCTATGTGTTTTTATGTGTAAATTCTATTGATAACTATGTGGTAAATAAATTAAAAATCAACCTTGACACCTACTGTAATCACGCGTGGAAGTGGGTACGAACCGTAATCAACCCCTTGGAAAGCACCAGGAACAGGAGCATTTCCGCTGGTGTATGAGCCCGAAGTCTCCATGCTGCTGCTGTACGAGGTGGTTCCGTAGGTCGTGTTTTCGGGGTCGTAGCCGTCTTTGTATTTAGAAAGGATAAACACGTTTTCGGCATTGACATACACCCGTGCCGACTTCATGTTCATCTTGCTCAATATTTTGCTCGGAATGGCGTACGAAATACGGATGTTTTTCATACGCAAGAACGAAGCATCGCTTACCCAATATGATGAAAACTGCTTTTGTAACCCTTGGTAACTCACGTTGGGTTTGAAGTGAATACCGTCGCCTGGGTCGCTTTCTGAGCGCCAGTAGTTGTACATGCTGGCGTAGAAGTTACGGCCGTTGTCCCATGTACCCAAATAGCGAATATTGTTGTTGGCGATTTCTCCACCGTACGCGCCTTGAAGCATAAACGAAAAGTCAAAGCCCTTGTAAGTGAAGGTGTTGGTCATTCCAGCAATGAAGTCAGGTTGGTTGTTGCCAATGATGGTTCGGTCGGCGTCGGTGATTTTGCCATCGCCGTTTACGTCGCGTACTTTCGGGTCGCCTGGGGTGGTGCTGGCGTGGTGCGGATAGGCATCCACTTCGGCTTGGTTTTTAAACACACCGTCGAAAATGTATCCGTAGAAGTTAGAAACGGGTTGGCCTACTTCAGTCCGAACCGTCACGACGTTGTCAACGTACTGGATAGGCGCGTTGCCTGGGCCAAGTTGTAGTACTTTGTTGCGGTTGCGAGAGAAGTTAAAATCTGTCGTCCACTTAAATTCGCCTACGGTATTTTTGGTTGAAATGTTCAATTCAATCCCACGGTTACGCATTTTGCCGATGTTGGTCAACTGAGATGAGAACCCTGTAATATCAGGCACGGGAACAAACAAAAGCATGTCGCGGGTAAGGGAGTTGTAAAACTCTACTGAACCAGAAATACGGTTGTTCAATATTCCCAAATCTAAACCGAGGTTAAACATGTTGGTTTTTTCCCATTTCAAATTGGGATTGGCAATGCTACCAACGCGCAAACCGTTGTTCATGGTGCTTCCATAAACATAGTTAGAAGCCGAAAGGAGACTAATGGCTCCGTAGTTTGGAATTTGATTGTTACCCGTTACGCCGTAGCTCACGCGGAGTTTGAGGTTGTTGATGTTTTTCAAATTGCTCATAAAGGCTTCGTCCGAAATCAACCAACCTGCGGATACCGATGGGAAATAACCCCATTTGTTGTTGTCACCAAAGCGCGACATTCCGTCGCGGCGAATCGTTCCTGTCAAGAAATAACGATTATTGAAATTGTATTGCAAACGCGCAATGTACGACAGCAGCGACCATTCGCTGGCGGTGGTGTTTCCTGCCGTCACCGTACCTGCGTTGAGTGTGTGTACCAAGTCGTTCGGAAAGTTATTGGCGGCTACGTACATGGTTTCGTCGCGCTGTTTTTGCGACGTATAACCGATCAAACCCGTGAGTGAATGGTCGCCGATTTGTTTGTCGTAGGTCAATGTATTCTCACTCAACCAGTTGAACATGTAGCTGTTGCCTGCATTGGCTTGTGCAGCCAATACGGCCGAGTAACCATATTTTTGTTTGTCGTTCCAGTAAAAATGGTTACGCGTGTTGAAAAGGTTGCCGCTGAGGCTAGTACGAAACTTGAGGTTTTTCAAAATGTTGTATTCCAAATAGGCTGTTCCCAACGTATTGAACGATTTGGTGCCTTTGTCCACCTCGCGGGTGAGCGAGTAAGGGTGCCAAAGGTTCATATCGCCAAAAGACGTAAAACGGAACCAAGTAGAGTTGGGGTCGCGGTAGCCGAGGTTACCATTTTCGTTGTAAACGGGAAAATGTGGGTTGCTCTGCAAGCCTAAGCTAATGACGTCGCTTTTGCCTTTGGTGCCTTCGGTGCGGTCAAAAATGCTCGTTACACCCAAGTTTAAGCCAATGGTCAATTTGTCAGTGACCATCGTTTTTACGTTGGAGCGGAGGGCCAAACGCTTGTAATAGTTCATGTCCAAAATGGCCGTTTGGTCCAAATACGCCCCCGAAAACATGTATTGCGTTTTTTCTGTCCCACCCGATACCGAGATTTGGCCGTTGTACATTGGGGCCGTTCTGAACATCACGTCTTGCCAGTTGGTACCCGCACCAAATTGTTGAGGATTGGTCAAGAAGTCTTCAGGGATTTTTAATAAAGTTGGACGTAATGCGTTGCCATCGGTGGCTTTTCCACCTGCCGCAATCCATGCGTTGTTTTTGGCGTCGATGTACGTACGGATAAATTGCTGCGCATCCATCATTTCGATTTGACGGGCTACTTTTTGCGAGCCATATTCGAGGTTTACACTGACACTTGGCTTGCCTGCTTTGCCGAGTTTGGTCGTCACAATCACTACCCCGCTCGATCCGCGCGACCCGTAAATTGCCGCCGAGGAAGCATCTTTTAGTACTTCTACCGACTCAATATCTTGCGGGTTAATCATGTTGAGGTTGAAGTTTTCCAAAGGTACACCGTCAACCACCAACAGCGGGTTTGTCCCAGCAGTAATGGAGCTTACCCCGCGAATTTTAATAAACGGCGACGAGCCTGGAGCACCTTGGGCTTGGGAAATATTGACCCCCGCCACTTGCCCCGCCAACGACTGCGCCACGTTGCTAAACGAACGGTCTTGAAATTGCTTGTTGTTGATGGACGCAACGGCACCCGTCACGGCACGTTTACTTTGTGTACCATAACCCACGACAACAACTTCGTTCAAGATTTTGCTGGAAGGCAACAACGAAACGTTGATGATTGAGCGCTTATTAATGGCGATTTCCTGCGTTTCATAACTCACTGAGCTAAAAACCAACGTAGCGTTTTCGGGAGCAGCGAGGCTGTAAGCGCCTTCGGCGTTTGAGATAGTTCCCGTTGTAGTTGATTTTACCACAATCGAAACCCCTGGAACGGGCTTGCCTGTTTCGTCGGTAATTTTTCCCGTGATTGGTTTGTTTTGGCCAAAAACTTGAGCGAAACAAAACAAAAGTAAAAGAAAAAACAAAGAGAAGTGTTTCGTTCGTTTTATAAGTAGAAAAGGGTTCATGATGTGTTGATTTGTCGCTGAAAAATGTAAATATTTACTTAAAAAATACTACATGAGGTGGAGCAAATGTAAAATAGGGGTTTCATAGTTCCGTCCTGAGCCGTCCTGAAATCGAAACTAAACGAAAGTCAAAGCTTTCGTTTAGTTCTATTCAATTCATCATCTATCTAAAAAATGAGGGTTGCGTTAATGCCCTTCAAACCTTAATATCCTGGATTTTGTACCAATTTCGGATTGACCTGTACTTCACTAAAAGGAATGGGAAAAAGCAGTCGGTTTTGAGTGACGTTGTAAGAAGAGGTCAATAAATTAGGGTACTTTCCACTGGCTTTTAGCTTAGTGCCGTAGGCTGTCATCACTTCGATGGCCTTGCCCGTACGCACCAAATCCAGCCAACGTTTGTTTTCAAAAGCCAATTCGATTCGCCTTTCTTTTAGAATCAACTCGCGAAGCTCGGCTTGGTTGGTAGTTGTCGTGGCCGATAAACCTGCTCGGATTCTGATGGCGTTGAGGTGTGGCAATGCTTCACTTGATTTTCCTTGTTCGTTCAATGATTCTGCTAACATGAGCAATACTTCGGCATAGCGATACACAGGCCAATTGTCGTTGTTATTGGGGGAAGAACCGTTGGGGGTAGGAAAAGGCAAATTGAAGTATTTTTTGATAAAAGGCTGTGCTACAAATTTGCCACTTTCGGTATAGCCCTCTACGACGGAAGCTGCCTTACGCTTGTCGCCAGTTTCGTAAGCCGCCACCAAATCGTCGGTGGGGATGTTCCATCCTCCAATGCTTTGATTGTTGAACGTGAAACCAACGAGTGGCGTTAAATTGGTCAAGTTTGGGGCAAAAACGTAGCCAAATGAGCTTTGTAGTCCCAAATTCCCTTGCAAATATTGTACTTCAAAAATTGATTCGGCGTGGTTTTTATTGGCAGGACTAAATACTGAAGCATAGTCTGGAAGCAGCGAATATTGTCCCGAGCTTACCACTTCTTTGAGGACGCTTTCGGCTTCTGCCCACTGTTTGAGCACAATGTGGACGTTGCCCAGGAGGGTCTTGGCGGCACCGATCGTGGCTCGCCCTTTCTCTTGGGTGAGTTTGTTGGGCAATAAGGTTGCAGCTTCTTTGGCATCTTTGACGATTTGGGCATACACGTCGGTTTTAGGTGTACGTGTCAAGGCTGATTGTACCCCAATGATTTCATCGGCACTGCCCGATGTGGGTTTTAATACCAATGGTACGTCGCCAAAATATTGTACCAAGTCGAAATACGCTAATGCCCTGAGAAACAGTACTTGGCCTTTTAGGTTTTTCTTCACTGCTTCGTCGATGGTTGCCGCGTCTATTCGGAGCAATACTTCGTTGGCGTAGGCAATGACACGGTAGTTAGATGTCCATTTTTCGCTGGTTGGGGCAGCCGTGGGATTGTCCACAAAATCGGCAATTTCTTCCCGAACTAAATTCCCACGGTTGGAGCTGTTAAAAATATAATGCGTATTGTCGGAGCGCATCTCACCCATGATGTAGGCGCTATTATAGACGTTACGGAGAGGTGCATACGTAGCATTGACTGCTTGTATAAAGTCGTTTTGGGTTTGGAAAAAATTGGATGAACTAATAAAGTTTTTGGGGGGAATTTCGATAAAACTTTTGTCGCACGAACTCATCGTCAACAACAAAAGACAGCCTATCCATAGTTTATTCGTTTTCATATTTTGTGTTGTGTTTGAGGTGATAGCAGGTCTGACCATGGTTACAAGCCAAGATTTACTCCAAAAGTGAACGTCCGTGGTACTGGGTAAGCACCTTGGTCAAGTCCCTGTTGCAATGGGTCAGCGCCGCCTGTGTTTACTTCAGGGTTAGAGCCTTGGTACTTAGTGAATACCAGCGCCTGCTGAATGCTTGCGTACAAACGCAGGGTACGAATGTGTTTGCGCTCTTTGAGGGGGACATTGTAGCCCAAGGCGATGTTTTTAATGGTTAAAAAGCTACCATCCGTCACCCAATTAGAGTTAGCGTTGCGGAAAAGTCCCGTCGTACCCGCCAACGTGCGAGGATAAAGGCCGTCGCCTGGATTTTGTTCTGATTTCCAACGGCGAGTGGCCGCTTTGTTGACATTAAATACGCCGTCTAAGTTGTCAGTATATTCCAAAGCAGTGTTCATGATGTCGTTGCCAACTGAACCTGCCGCTACGATAGATAAATCAAACTTTTTGTAAGAGAAAGAGTTTGTGATCCCAAATATAAAGTCGGGGTTAGGATTTCCGATGATGGTGCGGTCATCCACTGTAATGACACCGTCGCCATTGACATCCTTCATTTTAACCGTTCCAACATTGGAGGTTTGGAACTTAGGGGAGGCGTCGAAATCGGCTTTGGTCATATAAATACCGTCGAAAACGTAGCCCCACAACATTCCGATTGGCTGACCCACTTTGGTAATATTGCGACTGGTACCTCCTCCCAAGGAAGCATTGGCAGTGCCGAGTTGTTGAACAATGTTGCGGTTAAACGAAATGTTGAAATCGGTATTCCACGTAAAAGCGCCTACCATATTTTGTGAACTTACCGTAAATTCGTGACCCCAGAACTTGATTTTTCCAATATTAGCAATGAAGTTGGCATAACCCGTGTAGGTAGGAACAGGGACGTTGAACAGCAACCCATCGGTCGTTTTGGTGTAATAATCGTAGCCAAACGTAAGGCGATTGTTGAGTACGCCTAAATCAAATCCAATATCGAACTGGCGCGTTTTTTCCCAGCCCAAAGTAGCATTAGCCAAGGTGGTTACAGCATTGCCTGCGGCGAGGGCATTGTTGAAAACATAGTTGTTGGTACTTCCTGAATTTGAGGCGCTTACGTTGGCATAGTACGTATAATTTCCTATATTATTGTTGCCTGTTTCACCATAGCTCGTTCGAAGTTTGAGCAACGAAATAGCCTTTACATTCGACATGAAATTCTCGTCTGAGACAACCCAACCCGCTGAAACAGAGGGAAAATTCCCCCATTTGTTATCAGATCCAAAGCGCGACGAACCATCGCGGCGAATGGCTGCTGTGAGGAAATATTTGCCTTTATAATTGTAATTGATACGGGCTAAGTACGACAATAAACTCCATTCTTGAATGTCGCTTGTGGGGGTAAACGTTGTAGCGGCACTCAACGTTCGTACCACATCATTGGGAAAGTTGGTGGCAGTGATATTGCTCATGTCACCACGAAAACGCTGGGCTGAAAATCCACCCAATACTTCAAAATCGTGTTCTCCTATGGAGTTTTTGTAAGTGGCGGTGTTTTCAGAAAGCCAAGAGGTGAATTGGTTATTGTTGAGGGTTAAATCACCCGAAGCACGAGGGACGGCCTGGTTAACGGCGGCTGAGGTCGAAGGGACAAAATTGCTAAACAATACCTGTCCAACTTCGGCATTCAACGTGGTTTTTAGGGTAAGACCTTTGAGTACCTCGTATTCTAAGAATGCCGTAGATAACAAACGGTTGTTTTTGGTGGTAGCATCGGCTTCTTTAGCCACACGATACCAGTTGGGGTTAGGTAAAGTACCAGGCGAAACGGCTGTGACGGGCAAAGTCCCGTCAGGGTTTATGGCAGGTGCCAAAGGCGAGGAAACCAAGGCGCTGGTAAAAAGGCTACCCGAGGTAAAAGGGCCGCCGTCGGTGGGGCGTCCTGTGGTTACGGCCAAAACAGGCGCAACGTTTAACCCCATTCTTACCTTGTCGTTGAGTGTGTATTCGGTATTGATACGTGCATTGAAACGCTTGTAGTTTGAGTTGATCAAGACGCCGTCT
Organism: Runella sp. SP2; assembly: GCF_003711225.1. Taxonomy (NCBI): domain Bacteria; kingdom Pseudomonadati; phylum Bacteroidota; class Cytophagia; order Cytophagales; family Spirosomataceae; genus Runella; species Runella sp. SP2. The sequence goes on from NZ_CP031030.1 coordinate 1,167,490, forward strand.
TGGTTGAAAAAACTCATTACAGCCGAAGTGCTAAGTTTTTCTTTACCAGCTGTTAACGAAACGCTATAACTTTGAATAGGCGCCGTTCGGGTAATGAGCCGATACCAGTTAGTTCCTTCTCCATACTGCTCAGGGTTCTGAAATTCAGCGGGAACGGCGCGGTTGTTTTCGAGGTAAATATCCTTGCGGAATTGTGCCCATTCACGGGCCGACATCAGTTCAGGAATGCCGCGTTCTGGGATTTTTTGAAGTCCATAGAATGCATTCACATTGACTGAAGTTTGCCCAGATTTAGCGCGTTTGGTTGTAATCATCACCACGCCATTGCTGGCACGGGAGCCATACAAAGAGGTAGAGGCGGCATCTTTTAAGACACTAATGCTCTCAATTTCGTCGGGATTGAGAACGTTGATGTCGCCCGTAATTGGAAAGCCGTCCACCACATACAAAGGCTGATTTCCAGCGGTGATAGAAGCCTGACCGCGTATTCTGACCGACATTCCTTCACCAAGGCGGCCCGTGGTTTGAAGGATCTGTACCCCTGCAAGTTTTCCTTGTAGTTTCTGCGTCATTTGAGCGACAGGAATATCTTGTAACTCTTTGGTATTGAGGGTTTGAACGGCTCCCGTTACGGCTTTTTTACTTTGCGTACCATAACCCACTACCACCACTTCATTTAGCAGCTTGCTGGAGGGTTTGAGTATGATATCAATGTTCGTTCGCCGATTGACAGCGATTTCTTGTGACTCGTAGCTGATGGCACTAATGACCAAAATGGCATCGTCGGGGACTGAGAGCGAATAAGTGCCGTCTGCACCAGAAATTGTGCCTGTCGTAGAAGATTTGACAACTACTGATACGCCAGGGACAGACTTTCCTGCTTCATCCAGAATTTTGCCTTTTAGTAAGATGGCGTTCGTTTGCCCCAATATGGGAGCATAGTAAAATAAAAACAAAACAAACGAAAGACACCTTAAAAGATTTAAGGATAGAAATGGTTTCATGATGAGGGTTTTTTACTGTTATAAATCCAATTGTTTAGCTGAAAAGTGATAAATAGGTAGGGCAAATGTAGCATAGGCTGTATCCTTAGCTGTTATGAACTATCCTGATAAAACAAAAGAAAACGAAAGTTGGCTTTTAGGGTTTCTTTTAAAAGTACAATCGATGCCCTACCGAGTAATATTTGACTTTTTGTTGTAAAAAATAAAAATAAAACAAGCTATTGACTTATTTTATGCCTCGGGTATTAAGATGAGAATCAATAAAATATTGGAAAAGTTTTATTTTTAACAAAAGAAAAAATAAAAATTATATTTCGATTATTTTCTTTTTGTTTCTTTTGTTTTATGTTTGTGGCGAAGTTTTTTCCAAGTAATGTACCTAGTAATGGCTTTTTTGCCTGTGACATTACTTTTTTGTTTTCTTATTATTTCTTTTCTTTGGAGAGAAACTATCTGTTCAAATTCCTTAAAAAGTAACAAAATGCTTCCAAATCAAAGAAGAGAAAAAATATTAGAGCTGTTGTACGAGGACGGCTCTGCCAAAGTGGTGGATTTAGCACACTTGTTCAAAGTAACCGAAGTGACGATTCGGCAAGATTTAGAAAAGCTTGAAAAAGAGGGGATTGTGGTGCGCGAACACGGAGGGGCATATTTGAAAAGTGTGCGCGAACAAGTAAGCTCGTTTTCGTTGGCCCACCAAGAAAATATGGATAAAAAGGAAATCATTGCGGCCACCTGCCTCGACTATATCGACAACGGTGACACGATTATTTTGGATTCGGGAAGTACAACGACAGAAATCGCAAAAAAAATCAAAGGAAACCGCCGCCTGACAGTTATCACCAATGCCATGAACATTGGTTTGATGCTGGGAGCGGAACAAAACATCGAAGTGATTCTAACAGGAGGTGAATTTAAACCACCTACGTTGTCGCTGACGGGTCAGAAAGCCGCCGATTTTTTCAAAGGGATTCACGTCCAAAAATTGTTTTTAGCCACGGCAGGAATTTCGCTCAAAGCGGGACTTACCTACCCTAGTATCAGCGACTTAGTGGTAAAAAAAGCGATGATTGACGCCGCCGAAACTACCTACTTGGTTGCCGATTCGAGCAAGGTGGGAAAAAGTGCGTTTGCGAGCCTTGGAGCGTTGTCGCTGATTAATTATTTGATTACTGATAATGGCATAGAAGATGCTCATTTACAGCTTTTTAAGCAAAATGACATTGAAGTGATTATTGCGAAATAACGGTCAAGGCTGAAGCCCTTAATAAAGGAAATATCGGGTTATCCCCATGCTAAACAAACTCTCCTCTAACTACGCCCTTCAGGGCGTGGAAAAGAAGGTCAAGATAATTAAGAAGGGCTTCAGCCCTGACAAACCTCATTTAAAAAGAATTGATAGAAAATGGCAAGTATTGGTATCATCATCGGAAACAGGGATTTTTTTCCAGATAGTTTGGTAGAAAAGGCAAGAACCGAAATCATCGATGTTTTTGCGAAGTTGAAACTTACCCCTATCCTTTTGGACAGCAACGACACCAAACTGGGCGGAGTAGAGACGTTTAAAGAAGCCCAAAAATGTGCCGATTTGTTCAAAGCTCACCGCGAAGAAATCAGCGGAATTTTGGTCCTTTTACCCAACTTCGGTGATGAAAAAGGCGTGGCAGATACGCTGAAATTAGCCAACCTGAACGTTCCTGTGTTGGTTCAAGCCTACCCCGATGAGTTGAGCAAAATGAACGTCGTCAATCGCCGCGATTCGTGGTGCGGGAAGATTTCGGTTTGCAATAACTTATACCAATACGGCATCAAATACACCCTTACCAGTCAGCACGTTAGCTCACCTTCTTCGGCGGAGTTTCAGAAAGATTTGACGGATTTTGTGGCCGTTTGTCGCGTGGTAAAAGGGTTGAAAAATGTGCGTATCGGTGCCATTGGCGCACGACCTGGGGCGTTTAATACGGTACGATATTCCGAAAAAATCCTTCAACGAAACGGCATTACGGTAACGACCTTCGACCTTTCGGAGATTCTCGGTCGGGCCAATAAATTGACGGCCGATAGTGCCGTCGTAAAACAACATTTAGAATCCATCAATGCCTACGCGCCCAAAGGAAAAACGCCGAATGAAGCAATGCTCCAAATTGCGAAACTAGACGTAGTATTGAAGGAAATCATGGAAGAAAACGCCCTCGACGCCACCGCCATTCAGTGCTGGACGAGTTTGCAACAAAACTACGGTTGCAACGTCTGCACAAGCATGAGTATCATGAGCGAAAACATGCTTCCAAGTGCGTGTGAGGTGGACGTGACGGGGACGTTGAGCATGTACGCCATGCAGTTGGCGTCGGGCTCACCGAGTGCGTTGGTGGATTGGAACAACAACTACGCCGACGATGAAAACAAGTGCGTGCTCTTCCACTGTGGCAACTGGGCGAAGTCGTTTTTGCCTGATATTCAGATAAGTAATGCGCCGATTTTGGGTACTTCGGTAGGGGTTGAAAATACCTACGGTGCTTTGGATGGCCGTACGCCCGCCATGCCGCTGACCTACGGGCGTATCAGCACCGACGACCCGAAGGGCATCATCAAAGCGTACATCGGTGAAGGTGATTTAACCAACGACCCACTTACGACATTTGGAAACCGTGCCGTAGCTCAAATTCCTGATTTGCAAGGACTCATGAAATACGTTTGTCGCAATGGCTTTGAGCACCACGTCGTGATGAACGCCTCAAAAACAGCGGACATTCTAAAAGAAGCGCTGGAGAATTACATGGGTTGGGAGGTATATCAGCATTAAAAAATGGGTGCCTGAATTTGCATTTATCTGCGTACAAAAATGGGGACGCAGATAAACGCAGATTCTATGAAACGCAGATTGTCGCAGATTATGGTTGAGGACGGCAAACATAAGGAGTTGACAGAACAAATCATTAAGGCTTTTTACAAGGTTTATAACGAGTTGGGACATGGTTTTTTAGAAAAAGTCTATCAAAACTCGCTGTACATCGAATTAAAAAGGATGGGACTTAATGTAGAACCTCAGAAGCAAATAAAAGTATATTACCAGGGCTTTGAGGTAGGGGAATATTATCCAGATATGATTGTAAATGAATCTGTTATACTTGAATTAAAGGCGGCGGAAGCTATTGTTGTAGAATTTGAAAATCAAGTACTTAATTATTTAAGAACTACTAATATAGAAGTTGGTTTGCTTTTGAATTTTGGGGTAAAGCCCGAAGTGAGGCGAAAAGTATTTGCTAATACAAACAAGAAATTAAAATCAGCGTAAATCTGCGTTATTTATATCTGCGTCATCTGCGTACCAAAAAGGGTTCAGATGACACAGGTTCTTTCAGAAATACAGATTTTCAGGGATAAAATAGCATGGAAAATCTTAAAGAAAAATCACGAGAATACCGCCGTAACATCCTCAAATACATTTACAAAGCCAAGGCGGGGCATACGGGAGGGTCGTTGTCGTGCATTGATATTCTCAATGTGTTGTACAACGAAGTGCTCAATGTTTCGCCCGAAACGTTCACTTCGCCCGACCGCGACCGCTATATTCAGAGCAAAGGGCACTGTGTGGAAGCGTTGTTTGTGGTGCTGGCCGATAAAGGTTTTTTCCCAGAGTCCGACCTTGAAACGCTTTGTAAATACCAGTCGCACTATATTGGACATCCTACGCGAAAAGTAAATGGAGTGGAGCAAAATACGGGGGCGTTGGGGCATGGCCTTCCGATGAGTGCGGGTGTGGCTTTGGCGGCAAAAATGGATAACCGCGATTATCGCGTCTTTACATTGATGGGCGACGGCGAGCTACCCGAAGGCTCCAACTGGGAAGCGGCACTTACCGCAGCGCATTATAAATTGGATAACCTCTGTGCGATTGTGGATTTGAACGGTTTGCAAATTACGGGGCCGACCAAAGACGTGTGTAATACCGAACCTTTGGACAAAAAATTTGAGAGCTTTGGCTGGGCGGTGCGCCATGTGGACGGCAACGATGTGGTTGCCCTAAAAGAAGCTTTTGACGCTTTGCCATTTGAAAAGGGAAAGCCGAGCGTGATTATTGCCCATACGGTGAAAGGCAAAGGAGTGAGTTTTATGGAAAATGACCTTAAATGGCACCACGGCGTCCCAACCGAAGAGCAATATAAAATAGCGATGCAGGAACTAAGCACAGCCCCCTAACCCCCAATGGGGGAATTCTGTAACGGGTAGCATAAAATATTGATTAAATAAAATGGGTAATGAAATACTAAAAGCCCCCATTGGGGGTACGGGGGCTGCCAATCAAGACGTGTTTTCCGCAACACTCCAAGAATTGGCCGCGACCGACCGCAACATCGTGGTCGTTACCAGCGATTCGCGCGGTTCGGGGAAATTGGTGCCGTTTGGTAAAAAATACCCCGCGCAAATTGTCGAAGTAGGGATTGCCGAACAAAACTTAGTAGGCATGGCAGCGGGATTGGCCTCGGCAGGAAAAAAAGTATTTGCCGTGTCTCCTGCTTGTTTTTTAACCGCACGAGCGCTGGAACAAATCAAAAACGACGTGGCCTACTCCAATAACCCCGTGAAACTCATCGGAATCAGCGCGGGAGTGAGTTACGGAGCGTTGGGTTCGACGCACCATAGTTTGCACGATTTTGCAGTGCTTCGTGCCATTCATAACATGACGATTGTTGTCCCCGCCGATAGCTTTGAAACCACTCAGGCAGTACAGCAAGTAGCCGCATCGGAGCAGCCGTATTACCTGCGTTTTGGCAAGAAACCCATGCCTTTGTTGGACGAGACAGGCGAAACAACTTTCCAAATCGGCAAAGGACGCGTAATTCGACGGGGGAGCGACGTGGCCATTATTGCCAATGGCGAAACGGTGTTTCCCGCCCTGCAAGCCGCCCGAAAATTAGCGACTGAAAATGGAATCGAAGCCACGGTAGTAAGTATGCACACCATCAAGCCTTTGGATGAAAAATTATTGTCCGAACTTGCTCTTGAATGTAAAGCCATCCTGACCGTAGAAGAACATAGCGTGAATGGAGGTTTGGGTGAAGCGTGCGCGTCGTGGTTGCTGAAAAATCGTTACCACAAACCGTTTGATATTCTCGGCATCCCCGACGAATACACCGTTACGGGCTCACAAGTGGAAATTTTGAATCATTACGGAATTTCGGAAAGTGGGATTGCCTCACGAGTAAAAACACTCCTAAACACCTTGACATGAAACGCCTTTTGTTATTTCTAACCCTGTCGCTTACTCTGCAACTCTACGCTCAATCACCCGAAAAAAGGCGTGTATTGGTGCTGACCGACATCGAAAACGAACCCGACGACACTGAGTCGATGGTGCGGTTTTTGGTTTATTCCAATCAATGGGACATTGAGGGCATCGTCGCCACGACCTCCGTTCATCAGCGCGAACGTGTCGCTCCCGAAAGCATTCGGAAGATTGTCAATGCCTACGACAAAGTGCGTAGCAACCTGCTTTTGCACGAAAAAGGTTTTCCCGAAACCAGCTATTTGTTGAGCATTATCAAATCAGGCCTGCCTAAATTTGGCATGGAAGCCATTGGCGAAGGGAAAGATTCGGAAGGCTCCGAATGGATTATTCGTCAGGCCGATAAAGCCGATCCGCGCCCGTTGTGGATACCCGTTTGGGGCGGTGCCAATTGCCTCGCGCAAGCCCTTTGGAAAGTAAAAATGACCCGCACGCCCGACGAAGTGGCTAAGTTTGTGGCCAAACTTCGGGTTTATACCATTTCCGACCAAGACGACACGGGGCCGTGGATTCGCAAAAACTTCCCGCAGTTGTTTTACATCGCGAGTCCAGGGTTTCACGCCAACGGAGCGTACCACTATTCTACGTGGACGGGCATCAGCGGCGATAAATTTCACGGACGTTTTTCAGGAGGTAACTTTAGCATTGTTGATAATCCCTGGTTGGAGCAACACATCCGCAAAAACCACGGGCCGTTGGGCGAGGAATACCCTGCCGTGAAGTTTTTGATGGAAGGCGATACCCCTACGTTTTTATACTTAATGGAAAACGGCCTAAGCGACCCCGAGCATCCCAATTGGGGCAACTGGGGCGGGCGTTATGAGTTTTATACCCCACGTACCCAAAAATGGTTTTACGAACCCGAAACCCGCCCGATGTGGGCCGATGCCGTGGACGAAGTGTTGGGCGCTGATAGCGTTTACCATACAGGAAATCAAGCCACGATTTGGCGCTGGCGCGAGGCGTATCAGTACGATTTTGCGGCCCGAATGGACTGGTGCGTAAAGCCTTACAAAGAAGCAAATCACCCGCCCGTGGCGAAATTGGGCCATGCCAACTTGCTCAAAGCAAAAAGTGGCGAAAAAGTACAATTGAGCGCCCAAGGCAGCACCGACCCCGACGGCAATAGTTTGCGTTATGATTGGATGTATTATGCCGAACCTGGCACGTACGGAAACAAAAATGGCATTCAGCTCACCGACCGCAAGAAAGCGGAGACATCGTTTGTCGCTCCCAAAGTGACCCAACCCGAAACTATCCATATTGTGTTGGCTGTCACTGATAATGGCACGCCTGCCCTGACGCGTTATCAACGGGTAATTGTGACTGTTTTTCCTTAAACAATGAGTGTATGTTTCATCAGAAAAAAATAACGAGCGTCATCCAGCAAGTAAGCCTCCGTGTTACTCCGTGCCAAACTCCGAGAAACTCTGTGTCCGAAAAAAGTACTGCATGGCTTATGCTTCGATTAGGGGGCTTTTTTCTGTTTCTGCTACTTGTGGGTTGTTCGGAGAAAAAAGATTCAAACGCCCCGAAAAAGATGGCGATTATCATTTCGACCCTCAACAATCCTTGGTTTGTGTTTTTGGCCGACAATGCCGCCGCCAAAGCCAAAGAATTGGGCTACGAAACCAAAATTTTTGATTCTCAAAACAACACGGCGTTAGAATCCGACCACTTTGAAAATGCGTTGGTGTCGGGGTACAGTGCCGTTTTGTTTAACCCCACGGATGCCGAAGGCTCGGTCGTAAATGTGCGCAAAGCCAAAGCCGCGGGCGTTCCTGTGTTTTGTATGGATCGTGAAATCAACGCCACCGATGCCGCTACATCACAAATTTTGTCGGATAGCTATTCGGGCTGTGTAGAATTGGCCAAGCTTTTTGTGCAACAAACCAATAAAAAAGGCACGTACGTCGAGCTGCTTGGACTGGTGGGCGACAACAATACGTGGGCGCGTTCACAAGGGTTTCACAGCGTGGTTGACAACTATCCAAGCCTCAAAATGGTGGCGCAACAAAGTGCCGATTTTGACCGAAATAAAGCCATGGACGTCATGGAGTCGATTTTACAGGCGAATCCCAACATTGACGCCGTTTTTTGTGGCAACGACGCCATGGCGATGGGAGCCTACCAAGCCCTTGCGGCAGCGGGAAAAGCCAGCAAAGTAAAAGTATTTGGCTTTGACGGGGCCGATGACGTGGTTTCGGCCATTAAGGACGGAAAAATCGTGGCGACGGGGATGCAGTTTCCGAAAGTAATGGCCCAAACGGCTGCCATTTATGCCGACGAATATTTGAAAGGCAAACGTGAATTTGCCCAAAAACTACCCGTAGCTGTGGAATTAGTCACCAAAAAGAACATCGAAAACTATGCCGCTTTTGGAAAAAAAGAACAATAAAACTTCTGTCTGGCTCAAGTACGGAATTGGGAGCGTAGTGTTGCTACTTTTGGCATACAATTCGGTGTATTTTAGGAAGTTGGACGAAGTGAAAGCCGAGGCTTCGGGGAAGTTTGATGCCGCCGCTTTTGCCAAAACTTTTTTGGAAAAACAGCTTACGCCAAAACTGGCTACCGCTCCTGATATTGACGAACTCACAACCTTGCTTTCGACCGATAAAAACAAGGCGTTTGATACTTATTCGCACGCGACGGCGATTGGTAACATCCGTTATTTTTTGGTGAAAGGTCAAGGAACCATTACCAAAATCAACGAAAACGACCTGACGATTCAGACCCCAAAACAGCAGTTGACGCTTGCCATGGAGTTTATTTACGGCAATGCTTTGCGGGATGCCTCTGGGGAGTTTGACATTACAAAATTTACCAAAACGGCCGACATCAACAACGTCTCGTCCGAACTCAATAAACTCATTCGGGCGTCGGTGGTATTTCCGTTTCGTCCCAAAGCCAAAGTAGGGGATACCGTACAGTTTGCGGGAGCGATTGCACTCAATAAAGAACACCTGAATTTGGCTGAGATTGAAGTTGTCCCTGCGTCGTTAAAATAAATTACCGCAATAGGTTTTATATGTTAGTTGCCGAAAACATTACCAAGCGATTTTCGGGCGTCACGGCCCTCGACAACGTTTGCCTCGAACTCCACGAGGGCAAAGTCAATGCTATTTTGGGGGAAAATGGCGCGGGAAAGTCCACGTTGATGAAAATCCTTTCGGGCGTCTATCCAACCTATGAAGGGCAACTTCTGTGGAACGGACGTCCCGTTCGCTTTTCAAGTACCAAAGAAGCCCAAGAAGCAGGAATCGCCATCATTCACCAAGAACTTAACCTGATTCCGTACCTGAGCATCACGGAAAACATTTTTTTGGGACAAGAAATTGAGACGATTTGGGGGACGTTGGACAAGAAAAAAATGCGCCAGACGACCACGGAGTTGCTCCAAAAACTCAAACTCGACGTTGCTCCTGAAACAAAAATTAATGAGTTGAAAGTAGGGCAACAGCAATTGGTTGAAATTGCCAAAGCGCTCTTGCTCAACCCTCAAGTGATTATCATGGACGAACCCACCTCGGCCATTACCGACCAAGAAGTGGAGACGTTGTTTGACATCATCAATGAGTTGAAGCAAGAAAATAAAACCATTGCCTACATTTCGCACAAGCTCGACGAGCTGTTTCGGATTGCTGACCGCTACATTGTGCTGCGCGATGGTAAGTCGATTGAGTCGGGCGAAATGGCAGGGATGAACCACGATCAATTGATTCAAAAAATGGTAGGGAGGGAGATTTTTGTGCATCAAAAACCTCCGTTGTCGGTGTCTCAAGATGAGTTGTTGGGTGTACAAGATTTTTCGCTCAAGCGCGCAGCTAAACGCCCTGAACGGGTGCTTGATAACCTGTCGTTTACGCTCAAACGGGGCGAAATTTTGGGCATTTTTGGCTTGATGGGAGCGGGGAGAACGGAGCTTTTTGAGGCACTTTTTGGCCTATATCCTTCCTTGACCACGGGTACGGTGCGAATTGAGGGCAAAGAAGTAAAAATTACCTCGCCCGTTGAGTCCGTAAAAGCAGGATTGGCGTTGGTACCCGAAGACCGAAAACGAGACGGCATTGTGCCCATCATGAACGTACAGCAAAACATCAGCTTGGCGTCGTTGGCATACCATGTCGAGAAAAATGGCGTACTGAACACCCAAGCCGAGACGCAATTGGCGACCAAGTATATTCAAGAATTAGGAATAAAAACCTCGTCGTCGGGGCAATTGATTAAAAACCTCAGCGGCGGAAACCAACAGAAGGCGATTTTGGGAAAATGGTTGGCCACGCATCCCAAAATTTTGCTTCTCGACGAGCCCACGCGCGGCATTGACGTACACGCCAAAAGCGAGATTTATAAGTTGATACTTCAGTTGGCGGCGTCGGGATTGGGGATTTTGATGGTTTCCTCTGAACTCCCCGAAATTTTTGCGGTTTCGGACCGCGTTTTAGTGCTGTCAGAAGGAACATTGACTCTGGAAACGTCCATCGAAAACGCCACCGAAGACAAACTTTTAAAAGCAGCCATTTCGAAGAAATAAAGTGTACAGAGTGACCACATAGCTCACCTAGATTTTTCACATAGAAAACAAAGTTTTTTTCTCTATTTTCTATGTGTTTATTCTATTGAGTTCTATGTGTTTTAGAATGAATGTCATTAAATCTTACATTTATTCATACACCCAAGAAATAAGTGGAGAGTCACAAAAGAAAAAATATGCAAACGACCCTTGAAACTCAAAAACAGCGTTTATCCAAGCTACAACCCCTGATTGCACTCTTTGTGTTGTGCCTCATCATCGGGTTGTTGTCCGACAAATTTTTTACAGTTTCTAATTTTTGGAACGTCCTTCGCCAAATCTCCGTCAACATTTGCTTGTCGGTGGGCATGACCCTCGTGGTGCTAATGGCAGGAATTGACCTGTCGGTGGGTTCGGTTTTGGCCTTGTGCGGGGCGATTACAGCGGGTTTGTTTAAAATGGGCATCGAACTGCATTCTCAAAATCTTTACATTGGATTCACACTTTTGGGGGCTTCGTTAGCGGGAGTTCTGACGGGCGCGTTGTTAGGGTTTTTCAACGGTTTTGTCATTACCCGCTTCAAAGTCCCCTCTTTTGTGGCTACGTTGGCCATGTTGACCGTCGCTCGCGGTCTTACCATGCTTTGGACCAAAGGCTTTCCCATCAGTGGCTTGGGCGAGCAGTTTGCCTACATGGGAACGGGCTGGTTTTTAGGTGTCCCCGTTCCTGTTTGGATCAGCGCGGGGGTGGTGGCGTTGGCGGTTTTTTTATCGGACAAAACCAAGTTAGGACGCTACATCTACGCCATCGGCGGCAACGAAAATGCTTCGCTTTTGTCGGGAATTAACATTAATAAAGTCAAAATCATTGTTTATACCATTGCGGGAGGGCTAGCGGCGGTAGGCGGACTCATGGTAACTTCGCGCCTCGATTCGGCTCAACCCAACGCAGGAACGGGCTACGAACTGGACTCAATTGCGGCGGTGGTCATTGGCGGCACATCGCTTTCGGGCGGAAAAGGAAGCATTTGGGGAACGGTGCTGGGCGCTATCATTATCGGTGTGTTGAACAACGGATTGGTGTTGCTCAACGTCTCACCTTTTTGGCAGCAGGTGGTCAAAGGCTTCGTGATTTTGTTGGCCGTCATTATTGATAAAGCAAATTCCAAAAATGAAAGATAGTATATTAACTCCCCCATTGGGGGGTGGGGGGCTTATTCTCTCCATCGACCAAGGCACGAGTAGTACCAAAACGTTGATTTTTGACGCAGCAGGAAACGCCGTTGCACGGGCGTCAGAACCATTAAAAACGCATTATTTTGGCGAAGGTTTTGCTGAGCAAGACCCCGAAGAAATCTATCAAAACGTGCTCACTTCAGTGCGGAAGTGCGTGGCGGAGTTTATATCAAAAGGGGGCGAACCGTCTGAGATTCAGTCGGTGGGCATTTCAAACCAACGCGAAACGTTTGTGCTTTGGGATGAAAACGGACAGCCGCTGCATAATGCCGTGATATGGCAATGTAAACGCTCCGTGCAAGTTTGTGAATCACTGAAAAACAAAGGGTTAGAAGAAGATGTGCGCGCGAAAACGGGGTTGATTATTGACCCTTATTTTTCGGGAACAAAAGTAATGTGGCTCAACAAAAACGTGGAAATCGTCAAAACCGCTATCATCGAAGGGCGTGCGCATTTTGGAACGGTCGATACGTGGCTGTTGTTCAAACTCACCCAAGGGCGACAGTTTTTGACGGATTATACCAATGCTTCTCGCACGTTATTTTTTAACTTAGATACCCTTGCGTGGGATGCCGAGCTGCTGGAAGCATTTGGACTTGCTAACCTCCGTTTGCCCGAAGCTAAACCCTCGGCATTTGCGTTCGGTAGCTCCGATTTTGAAGGACTTTTCGACACTCCCGTAGCCATTACCGCCATGATAGGCGACAGCCACGCGGCGGCGTTCGGGGAAGGTTGTTTTTCATCGGGGACGGCCAAAGCTACCTTGGGAACAGGCTGTTCGATTTTGATGAACGTGGGCAGCGAGCGTAAAAACTCGACCCAAGGAATGATGACGACGGTTTGTTGGAGCGTAGAAGGACGAGTAGATTATGCCTTAGAAGGCGTTATTGTAACGTGCGGTGCAACCATCGAATGGCTCAAAAACGAACTGGGATTGATACAAGACAGTCGCGAAACTGAGGCCATGGCACGGGCGGTAGAAAACAACGGCGGGGTGTATCTTGTGCCAGCGTTTAGCGGTTTGGGCGCTCCCCATTGGAACATGAAACGCAAAGCGTCGATTACGGGCTTGACGTTTGGGAGTTCCAAAAACCACATCGTTCGGGCGGCGTTGGAGTCGATTCCGTACCAAATTAAGGACATTATTTCGGCGATGGAATCGGATACCGAAGTTGATTTAAAAGAGTTGATGGTGGACGGAGGAATGACTTCCAACGGTTTTGTGGTTCAATTTTTGGCCGATTTGTTGGCAAAACCCGTCGCTACCATCGGTCTTGCCGACGTTTCGGCCTTGGGAGCAGCCTATTTGTCGGGCCTTGGGAGTGGGCTTTGGGCGTCGATAGAGGAAATTGCGCAGTTGCACAGCAATAAAACGTACCTTGAACCCAATTTTGATAATCTTACCATTGTAGGGGATTATGAAGGTTGGTTGACCAACGTAAAAATGCAATGAAAAAAAGACCTTTAACCGAACTCATTTCCGTAGATTGTCACTCGGCAACGCCTAAATATTTACAAGTAGCCAATTCCATTTTGACAGCTATTAGCAAAGGTGAATTGGAAAAGGACGAGATTTTGCCTTCAATCAACGAGCTGAGTTTTGAATCGGATATTTCGCGCGATACGGCCGAAAAAGGGTACAAGTACCTCAAAAAAATTGGGATGCTTGACTCCGTTCCTGGCAAAGGATATTTTGTCAAAAGCACGGTGATTCATCCGCATCCAAAGATTTTTTTGTTGGTCAATAAACTGAACGCGCACAAAAAACTGATTTACGATGCCTTGGTGTCGTCGTTGGGAGAGCGCGTTACGATTGATTTTTACATTTATAACAACGACTTCAATTATTTCAAAAAACTCCTCCAAACTAATAGCCACGACTACACGCATTACGTCATCATTCCGCACTTTACGGAGGGGGGAGAGAAAGCCCACGAAGTCATCAATGATACCATTCCGCGCGAGAAGGTGATTGTTGTAGATAAGCCGATTTCGGGAATAAAGGGGAAGTACGGTTCGGTGTGCCAAAACTTTGAAAAGGATATTTACAACGCCCTCGAACAAGCGTTAGAAGCCTTGTCGAAGTACCAAAAAATCAACATTATTTTCCCACAAGAATCCCACCATCCCAAAGAAATATTGGAAGGCTTGTCGCTGTTTTGCCATCAGTATTCCTTTGATTTTGAGGTAATAAGCGGTATTGTGAATGAGCCGATTCGGGCGGGAGAAGTGTATATCAGTATTACCGAGAACGACCTGATTGTGCTGGTTGAGAAGGCGTTGGCCTCCAAGCTAAAAGTAGGGCAAGAGGTGGGCATCATTTCTTACAACGAGACCCCCCTCAAGCGCATTATCCTCGACGGAATTACGACCATTTCGGCCGATTTTGAGTTGATGGGACAAAAAACCGCTGAGCTGATTCTCAACAATTCCAAGGAATACATTGAGGTGCCGTTTTATCTCACACTCAGGGCTTCCTTGTGATTTACCATTTTTCAATATAGCCCAATTGTTGGTCTTCGTCCTCGTATTCCAACTCGGCATCTTTTTCCCAAATTTCCATTTCGCAGGGCTTGCAATTAAACCGCAATTTGTATTCCACTTCGCCGTGTTTTAGGGTGAGCGGCTCGGTCAATTTTTCGCCCATGGTCGCCCGTTGGAACCGCGCACATTTGCCCAACTCATACTTGACGCAGTACTTGGTGGTCATCACCCGCGATTTGCCTGGATCCCATTGTAATTCAAACGCCTTTTCGATTTCCGTCACGCCATGACGTTGGTAAAACTCCCGCGCCATGTGATTGGCCACATTGTACATGAAGTCAAGCTTTTGAACGGGGTAGGGGTGGGTCGTTTTTTCGATTTGAAACGTTTCGCGGTGGTAATCTCGCACCCGAATCTCGGCCAATTCTTCAAGCACCTCGCGGCGGATTTCGTTGACTTTTGACGTAGGTAAAAACCAGTTTTGGCTAAACGCTACTTCCATCGTGTCCACTTCAAAAGGCGTATTACCCGTTTTTGCTAAGTTCTTTTTGATGTTCGGAATCACCGATTCTTCCGTTCGCGCTAGTTCTTTGGCGATGGTGAGCGTCGAGCTGTGTTGGTGTCCGTCTTCGTCGATGGCGAGTAGCTGAAAGCCCTCGGCGGTTTCAGAAAAATACAACGAAACGCCAATTTTGCGCACCGCACTGTTTTCTTTTTCCACCATTTTATTGAATTCCGCATCCGAATTTCGATAAATGACCGTTCCCACAGGAAGTGGTTTAAAGGTGTTTGGAATGACGAGGTTATTGAAAATGACGTTGATTTGAACCCCGTCGGCCACGCCTTCTTCGTTGATAAAGTAGAGGCCGTCGCCGTTGTTGAGTTCTTCAAAATTCTCAATCACGTAGCCCTTTCCTTTGATTTCCAACAGTTTACCAATGTACTGCCCTTGCGATTTCGGGCTTTCCCACGAGCCAATCTTTTCCTTTCTTTTATTGACAAAATAATCGGTATAACCTCGGTTGAAACTTCGGTCCATTTGCGGTTCAAAGTTGTAGAACGTGCGGCCCGAAGAGGCTTTTTCGTACTTGTCGCCGTTTTCGGCCAAAAATGCGTCTAATTTTTGACGCAAAAACGACGTGTTATTTTTTACATAAACGATGTCTTTCAAACGACCTTCGATTTTGAAGGAAGTGATACCCGCTTCAATCAAATTGGGCAGTTGGTCACTCAAATCCAAGTCTTTGATGGACAACAAATGGCTGTTGGAAATCAACGTTTCTCCCTTTCCGTCAATGAGTTGGTAGGGTAAGCGGCAGTTTTGGGCGCAAGAACCACGGTTGGCACTTCGCTCGCCATTGGCCACGCTCATGTAGCAGTTGCCGCTGAACGACACGCACAACGCCCCCGACACAAAGAACTCCAATTCGATGTCGGTAGCCTCGTGGATTTCGCGGATTTGGTCCAAGTTGAGTTCTCTGGCCAATACGGCGCGTTTCATGCCTGCATCGGCCAAAAATTTGACGTGCTTGGCGTCGCGGTTGTTGGCCTGCGTACTGGCGTGAATCACGATAGGTGGCAAATCCATTTCCAAGATGGCCATGTCTTGGATGATGAGTGCATCCACGCCAATTTTGTACAATTCGTGAATCAGTTTTTGGCAAGTGGCCAGTTCTTCGTCGTACAAAATGGTATTGATAACGACAAACACCTTTGCCTTAAAAAGGTGGGCGTAGCGCACCATGTCAGCAATGTCCTCGACCGAGTTGGTGGCGTTGGTTCGGGCTCCAAACTGCGGTGCGCCAATATATACAGCATCTGCCCCTGCATTGATAGCGGCCATTCCTTGGTACAGGTTTTTGGCAGGAGCAAGAATCTCAACTTTCTTTTTCATCTCAATATCTATCCGTTGTAAGAATGGAGTGCAAAATTAGGGAATTTTGAGGAGAAGGCCATCGGTGAGTTTGCAGGCACGTTTTGAGTTATACTTCGCTCAAACACCATCTAATAAGTACGTTTAAGCGAAATATACAATCTTATATTTCGCTTAAACTATACAAAACAAGTGCGTTTGAGCGAAGTATCCCATATTTGTGCCGATTAGTGATTAGCAAACCAAACGATATAGTCCTCCAAAGCCTCTGTTTTTTTACTACTTTCGAGAACTTTCAAGTCGCAGAGGGGCACTTGCAGCCAACGTTTTTGGTAAATAGCCGAACCAATCAGCCCGTAATGGTCGTCAGCATCCGCAAAACCGTTGATTAAAATTTCTGCTCCGAAGCGAAGGTTTCGGTTTGAATTGCCGATGTACTGGGCTTTTACGGGTAGCTCGACATTGTTTTCTAAGTATTCGAACCAATGTTCTATGAGGGCGAAGTCATGTTCACAGGCATCCTCGATAGCTTGAATACGTTTTCCCTGTTCTCCCAAGTCTGCCCAGCTATTTTCAGATTCTAATGCCTGAACAACCTCGTTGCTATCTTGCGGATTGTCTCGCGCTTCGACCAACTCCACTTCATCTGCAAGTAGGGTCATTTCTGCAAAATCCAAGCCGTCGCGGATGCTTTCTTCCACAAACTGCTTGGGCATAGCGCGGAGGGTCAGGCTGTCCCAAGCGATGGTGACCAAAACTTCAGCGGCGTTAGAAGCGTTTATTTCGATGATGCGCCCCTGCCAGTTTGCGAGGTCAAATTGCTCGTTTTCAGGGTCTTTGACACCAGATTTTGCTTTTACAGAGTCGTTGATTCTCAGCATATTGCATGTATATATCTTGAAAAAGGTCTGATATAGTAAGTTTATCAGTTGCACATAAATTCCAGTGTATTAGTAGTTTACATCGCTTCGGCGAAGCGTAACCTTTGTAGAGTAGAGAAATCCGTTCATAAAGTTTGAATCCTTTTGCTTCGGAGAAGCATAACAAAGCAATAGGCTATGCTTCCGCACGGACAACCTCGTCCGAAGCAAAAAATAAAAAAAACTCCTGCTACTACTACAAATGTTGCGCCTCTACCGAGGCTACTTTGGATTACTCTAGGAGTTTTGCTTTACTACTTAATCCTGAGTTACTCAATCCAATGATTTTATATCCTGTTGCACCACCTCCAAAAACTGCCGAAACTGCCCATACTGAGGGGCATCTCTGACCAACTCACTCCAAAGTTTTTCTGCTTCTTGAAAATAAGCTTTGGCTTCTTTATTATCTTTTTTGGCCTTGTTAGTTTCCGCCAATTTCGCATACGAAATGGCCAAGCCGTTTTTGAAATTCACATTTTGCGGATAGAATTCGTGCAGTTCTTCAAACAACTTTGACATTTCTTCAAAAAAAGTCAATGCCTTAGGCAAATTGCCCAAAGCTGTGTGTGTCGAGCCAAGTTTGGAGTATGAAACGGCCAAGCCGTTTTTAAAATCCACATTTTGCGGATAGGATTCGTGCAGTTTTTTTATTGTCTGATTTGCTTTTTCATCAAAAGTCAAAGCCTTCGGCAAATTGCCCAAAGCCCCGTGTGTATCGCCGAGTCTTGCATACGAAATGGCTAAGCTGTTTTTGAAAGACACATTCTGCGGATAGGCGGAATAGAGTTCTTTTGATAATTCAATGTCTTTTTCAAAAAAAGACAAAGCCTTGTCCAAATTGCCCAAGCTACTGAGCGTTTCGCCGAGTTTTTCATACGAAATCGCTAAGCCGTTTTTGAAAGCAATATGCTGGGGATAAGAGGCGTAGAGTTCTTCAAATATTTTTATTTCATCCTCAAAGTACCGCAACGCGATATCCAAATTACCCAAGCTGCTATGCGTCTCTCCGAGTTTAGAGTACGAAATCGCCAAGCCATTTTTGAAAGACACTTGCTGGGGATAGGCGGAGTAGAGTTCTTTTGCCATACTGGAAGCATCTTCAAAAAATCCCAACGCCTTGTCCAAATTGCCCAAGCTGCTGTACATCTCGCCGAATTTTGCATACGAAATTGCCAAGCCGTTTTTGAAATGGGCATTATGGGGGTCAGCAGCACACAACGCAGTTTGAATATCAACCATTTTTTGGTAAGATTGCAACATCATGTACAAATTGCCTGTGTCTTTGTGATAATCGCCGATATTTTGGCATAAAGTAGCTACATCGTCATCAAAAGGCAAGGTATAAATCACCAGAGCGCCTAATCGGGCAAATACAGCAGCCTGTTGGTAGTTGTCGGTGTGGCGGTTGTCATTGTCCAGTCCTGTTATTAAGGTATTGACTAAAGTTCGGCAGTCATTGAGCAAACGTTCGGCATTTTTACTGCGTGTCACTTCTTGAATAACAGGGCTGATTTTAAAGGTATTGTCAGTTTTTCGGTATTCAAGCCAACCTTTTTCCTCCAGACTGCTGAGGGGAGTTTCTAAAGCTTCTTCATTAGCATTGAGCAAGGCAGCGAGCAGGGTGTAGGCAATATTTTCGGCAGGTAGCACCGCAAAATTGCTCAGTATGTAACACTCCGCGTCGTTCAACGAGGATAAATCGTACATGGCAGCGATGATGTCTTTGGGCTCGGCTTCGCGCAGAATGTTGCTGCCATAGACTACCGCTACCGTTTTGTTTTTGAGTGCCAGCAAACCCTTTGCCTGTAAATCGTGCAACAAATCCGCCAATGTATATCGTACCGAAAAACGATTGAACACTGCCATATTTTTAGCCAACACTTCCGTCACCAGCGTATTGTAGCCCACTGCTTTCAAAAGGTCGTGCAGCATTGGCAGGTCGGTATCGGGCAGTGCTGGATAGTAATATTTGAACAACGTCACGGCTTCTGTTTCAGTCAAAGGCAAGACTTTGTGCACTTTCATATTCGCAACTTGACTCACCCGCGAAGCCAGCAGGATATGGCAGTTGGGGAATTGGTGGAGCGTGGTGTAATATTTTTTCAAATCAGTAGCGTTATTGGCATTGTCGAATACCAACAAGCAGGGTGTGTCCAAATTATTGATTGCCTCCGTAATACGGCGAATTTGCGCATCAAAATCATCATTTTTCTCAAAATCTACGCCCAAAGCGTTTTTCAGCGTCACCAAAGCCGCCCCAATACCCACATCGGCATAGAGCCAAGCTAAGTGTTTGTAGCGGTCTGCGTGGGCATACCAATACTTTGCCGCCAACGTGGTTTTGCCAATACCGCCTTCGCCATTCACCAAAACAAGCAGGCGGTTATGGTCTTGGTATTGGGCTTCAATAGTTTTTAAGTCGTTTTCTCTGCCGATGAATAGGTAGGTGTTGAAGGGTGGGTTGGTGAGCAGGCGGGGGATTTTATTGGTAATTGCACCAAAGTTTGCCTCGTTAATGTTTTCAATATTATAAATTTTATCAGCCGACTGAATATGTTGAATTTGAAGGCTTTGCATCAATTTTTTTATTTCAGCCAAATCCTTTTTGACCTCCATCAGTTCACCATTGATGTTGATGGTCAAAGTACTATCTGTTACCGATTGAATGACAATGTTTTGATCGCCTTGAATATGGCTGGTATTCATACTTAAAGTTTCAATTTTGTTGCTATCTTTGACTTCAGTGACTAAAAAACCAATAGGATGAAATCTAAACTCAAAATCTTGTCTATTGACGGTGGAGGGATAAGAGGCGTTATCCCCTGCACCATTTTAAAGTTTATAGAGAGCCAATTAGGTGGTAACCTCTGCGAAACCTTCGATTTGATAGCGGGTACCTCTACTGGCGGTATTATTACGCTTGGTTTAACTACTCAAAAACCAAACGATAGTTACCCATACTATGCCGAAGAAATGCTCGACCTCTACAAAAGTAATGGAAATCAGATTTTTGCAAAAAGAGGTAAGGACGTTTTGTCGGTGTTGGGGGCTATTTTTCAAGGACTTCCTGAGGAAATGACAGCCAACCCCTACGATAGCGAAAACTTAGAAAAACTACTCGACAAGTATTTTAAGAATGCTACACTTAGTGAGACTAAGACCAATGCACTGATAACGACCTATGACATAACCGAAGGAAAACCCTTTATTTTTTCAACTCGATTGGCTAAGAACCACGACACCGAACAAACCAAAGAGAATTTTTTGATTCGTGATATAGCTCGTTCCACTTCGGCGGCACCAACTTATTTTAAGCCTAACCTACTCACGGGCAAAGGCACCGAGGATTTTGCCTTTGTGGATGGTGGCGTTTTTGCCAATAATCCAGCGATTTTGGCCTACGCCGAAGCCAAAGAATTATGGAAAACAAGGAGTACCTTAGCATTTGATGCCGTAGTGACAGCTACCGACGACGACCTGCCATTTTATATGCTCTCTATCGGAACAGGCACGCACCGACAACGGTTTTCGGGGCAAGATGCGCAAAAGTGGCGGACTGCCAAATGGCTACAGCCGCTCTTGACGAGTGTGTTTATGCAGAGTGTGGCCGAAAGTACGCATTATGCCATGCAACATTTGCTTCCTGATTGGACTGACGGAACACCCAGGTACCAGCGCATAAACATCGAAATACCCGAAGAAAACACTGCCATGGACGATGCCTCATCCGACAATATTGATACATTGTGCGAGATTGCCGAAAAATATGTAAAAGATAATGAGGCGCAGCTTTTGAAAATTTGTGAGTTACTACGATAATCCATTGAAAGATGAAAAATCATGCACTCCTCATAGGTGTAGGCCAACGCCAAGATGATACCCCCGCTATGGCGGTGACCGCCGCCGATGCCAAACGAGTAGCCTGCGAACTGTTTAAAAGAGATATTGTTCCGTATGACAATATCCTTACTTTGACAGATAGTAATGCTACAAAAGTGAAGATTTTGGAGGGTATTGATAGTTTGGTGACCAAGACAAAAACTGACAAAGCCGATCTTGTTTGGGTTTATTTTTCGGGGCATGGGTACAAACAAACAAGTCCAGAGGGTACTGATAAACATTTTTTGATTGCCCATGATACCCTTGCTGCCGATGTAGAAAACACGGCCTTGCTGGGAGCTGATTTTATTGATCGCATTAACAAAATAAAAGCCGAGAAAATACTGTTGCTCTTGGATTGCTGCCATGCAGGCGGTATCTCAAAAAGCAGAAAAAGTAGAATCCCTTTTGACGAAAAAGCGTTTTTGTCTCATGCCAACCGAGTTGTTATTTCTTCTTCTCATGCTAATAAAGAATCTTTTACCAGCAAACCGCTGAGTGTATTTACTTATGTATTAATTAATGGACTAGCAGGAGCCTATTTTGAAGAAAATGACAAAGATGTTACAGTTTTTGATTTGGCTATGTACCTTAGAGAGACTGTTTATCCATTAACAAAAAGGCATCAAAGACCTCAACTGAATGTTTTTGAGAACACAGGTACCAAGAACTTTATACTTTGTACCTACCCTAACGGAAAACCACAAAACCCCGTGTTTGATAGTGCATTTAGACTAACCGATAGCAGTGGCAAAAGCATAGAGTTGGTACCAAAAGAGACTGACAAGGCTTACCGAAAAAAATACAAATGGTTTTCATCCATCAAAGGAAATGAAAATATTGTAATGCAGGGCGCAAAAAAATCAACCATAATCATTAATATCAATAAAAAGTAAGGCCACCAAATCTAGTTTGGGGCTATCAAAAAGTGATTTCACAGTTAGGCAATAGCTTTTTTATTTTTTCTTGTTCTGGTTTAGAAAAGTTGTTCTGATTTTTATCCCCAAGATTGCCTAAATCTAATTTTTTCAAATTTTTAAGCGAAAAGATGACATCGGGTAGAATTGTTAAACCCAAGTTATTTAGACTCAATTCTTCTATATTGGTCATGGTTTTTAACCTTGGGTTGATGTCAGCTACGGAGAGAGGGTTTCTACCAATGCTTAAATTTTTTATGTTTTTTAAATGCTCTAAACCTTCTAATTTCTGGATTTGATTACTTGAAATATTGAAATTTTGTAAAGACTTTAAACTATCTAAGCCTTCTAATTTACAGACATAATTACCTAAAATACCGAAAGCTTGTAAAGACTTTAAATTGTCTAAGCCTTCTAATTTTTGGATTTGATTTAATGAAATATTGAAAGTTTGTAAAGACTTTAAATTGTCTAAGCCTTCTAATTTCTGGATTTGATTTAATGAAATATTGAAAGTTTGTAAAGACTTTAAACTGTCTAAACCTTCTAATTTTTGGATTTGATTTAATGAAATATTGAAAGTTTGTAAAGACTTTAAATTGTCTAAGCCTTCTAATTTCTGGATTTGATTTAATGAAATATTGAAAGTTTGTAAAGACTTTAAACTGTCTAAACCTTCTAATTTCTGGATTTGATTACTTGAAATATCGAAAGTTTGTAAAGACTTTAAATTATCTAAACCTCCCAATGCTATTATCCTATTCAATTCACAGTTAAAATAAACCAAATTTAATAAACTATCTAAGTTTTCCAATTGTTCAATTTTGTTTTGGGATAGGTTCAAATACAGCAAATTTACCAAAAACTTTATACCTTCGGGTATCTGCTTTAATTGATTACCATTTAGCAATAAGACTTTTAGTTGCGAATGTTGAAATACTAGCGGGTCGATTTCTTCAACGTTTCTATCACTTAAGTCTAACGCAGTTATTCCTGATTCTAACTGTAACTTAAGTATGTCAGTTGCTAATTTATATTCAGTTCCATTTGTATCAATCAAATAATAATTGCCGAATCTTTTGACTTTTGCAAGTCCCATTTGATTAAAAGGCAAAGCTTCCTCATATTTAAAATCAATCTTAATGTTTAAATATTTATCAATAAAACCGTATTTTTTTTTATCTCCATCATAAGCTAAACCAAATTTGCCTTTGTAAAAATAGATTTTATCTAAAACGTCTTGGGCTTTTTGTCGTGCGCTGTTGACTTCATTTAGGGCGGTTTCGGTTTCTGTTTTGGCATTTTCTGTTTCGGTAGCTCGTCGTTGTGCTACTACTTTAGCACTATCAGCCTCTTTTCTAGCTCGAATAGCCGTATTTTTATCTTTTTCTGCCCTTATTTTTAAAGCATTGATTGCATCAAAAGCTTTTACAATTTTGCTACGTGCTTCATCTGCCTTTGCAGGGCAGTGTATCATGGCATTAGAAAATGCCTCAATGACTGTTTTAAAATCGGCTTTATCACCTTTTTTTAGTTCTGCTTCGCCTCTTTCGATATAGGTTTTATAAAAAGGACAATCCGCTTGCGCTCGTAACACAAAAGGTAACAAGAGAAAATAGCCATATAAAAATATACTTTTCATTGTCTATTGGTTGTTATTTTAAAGGTTGTTGAATTGTTCTTGAAAGGTTTGTTGTTGTTTTTGCAAACTATCCCGTTTCTGCATTTCGTAGTTCAACAAATCATTTCCTGCACTATTGCCTTTAAAAATACTGAGGTTGTTTTCTGCATTTTTGATTTCATTGTCTAAGCGTTGTATATCAGATTGTAACGATTTTTTTAAAGCTTTGATAGCTTCCTTTTTTTGTTCTTCGGCTTTTTTGTATTGACACCAAGCCAAAACCAAAAACACAACTGCCACAACCGCCACAGTTCCCGCAATATAACTCCGTAGTTTAGCAATTCGCTGTTGTTTTTCGGCATTTTGCCGCAGTGCTATTTCCCGCTCGGCGGTAGCTTGTGCATGGGCTAATTCTTTGGCTTTTTCATTGGCAATATGGTTTTCGCTGTCCTTTATCCGCTCTTCTAAATCCGCAGGATAGGCTCGATACGCTTGATAAGGACGTATATAATCCAAGTCATCTTGGGAGAAATACCCTCTTTTTTCTTGATATACTTTATAAATATCGTTGGCTTTCTCACGCAAACGCATTTCCTCGGTCAGATTTTTGCCAACAAGCGAAGCCAAAATGTCGTGGCTGATTTCGTAATGGGGACGCTCATTGGATTTGAGGGTACGCACAATACGCCGTTGTTCCAATTCGAGTAGTAGTTGTAGAAGATTGAACTCAGATATAGTAACCGACTTGGTTTGTAAGTCAGTGTAAATATCTTCGGGCGTAACTTGTAGCTTCGTATGGCGTTCAGAAATCATAGCCGCTAAGACCTCTAACGGTACTCTTTTGCCGTAGCTGCTATCCAAATGGGCTAGTTCTTTTTGCAAAAAACTGTCCAATACCCCTTCAAGGCTGTCATTTTCTTGGATCAAGCCCGCATGTAGTATAGGTATAGCGGCCTGTGGCTTACTGTTAAACGCTCTATTCCATAATTCGCTTAGAAATACTTGAACATGGGCTAATTCTATTTCTTTTTGCTTATCGGGTAGCTTGGCCAACATTTTTTGCGCCAATGCTTGACTGTCTTCTACTATAAAGAAGGGTTGATATTCTGGTGCCTCTAAAATGGACTCTATAATCGCTTGGACATGAGCACCATTTATTTTTTCGAGTCGAAAGCGCTGCTGAAAAATGGTCGGAAACAGTGATTCAAATTCATGGAGATGTCCGATAAACTCTTCTCGCATGATAAAAAGAATTCGGCAAGGTATTTTAAAGCGCACCAATTGATAGAGACGACTGAAAAACCCTTTTTTCTCGTCTATGCTGCCACTAATCAACAGTTCTTCAAATTGGTCAAAAAGCAAATAGACGGGTTGGTGCTTTTCATAAAACAATTGCTCAACCGCCTCAGAAAATGCACTTGTTTCAGACAAAGGCATTTTTTCTTTCAGTACCGTATTAATAGCCGCAAAAAACGAATCGTTGATATTGTCTCCTTTTCGTATGGTCAAAGCATACCAATCGGCATCAGAAAATTGATTGCGTAAACCACATTCTACCAAACTGGTTTTGCCTGCACCCGAAGGACCATAAATTAATAAGTGCTTCACGCCACTCAAAGCGTTGTAAAGATTTTCCGTTTCTTTATCTCTCCCAAAGAAAACGTTGAAATCTTCTTTTTTGTAAGCATCTAAAAATTTGAATGGCGCATTCATCCCTAAATTAGTGGTTTAAGTAGCAATTCTAAATGTTCGAAGAGTTCATTCCATTTAGGCTGATTCAGGTTTTCTTTCTTGACAAGGAAACTTTTGTTAGAAGCTATCGTTTTTGGCTCGCCCACAGGCAACTCATTTTTGTATTGTGCAAAATGATAACTTCTGCCGCTCATTCCGCAAAAATTGAATATTTCAGGCGTTTGTGTCATTTTCGCCGAAAAAACGCTTTGGTCTATGATAAGAGGTGATAAGGAAATATAGTTTTTGTTGTTATACAGTGTATTGAGACTTGCATCGATATTCGTTCCTTTGAATAACAAAACACTGTGATTGTAGGTGAAAAAATCTTTCACAGAAAATGTCGTGTAATCTTCTCCGTCCACAGCAGCCCCCTCATAGACACCGTGTAATTCGCCATAATAATGGATAAATTCTTTTGCAGTAGCTCCCAAACGATATTGAATATTGATTTCCTTCATAGAAACCAAGCGGTATCGGGCAATAAAAACCAGTTTTCGCAACCAAAATATCAAGGCAGTTCTATACTCTTCTAAGAGTTGTTGGAGGGAGTTATTTTCTTGTAATTGGTTGTTAATCAATTGTCTGCGTATTTTATCCAAATATAAGGCCACGCCGTATAAATCGTTTTCCGTATCCTGCAACTCGGTCACAAAATCCGTTATTTCTGTCACAAAGTTGTTAGCTCCTAATGCTTCTGCCCCTAAGAGTAATAATTGTTGATAGTCAAATAAGGCTTGATTTTCAGGCGGCGTTTTGATGAAATCTGAAAAAATTGGGTTTGTTATGTTAACTGCCTCTTTTTGCTGTAATAGCTGGGCTAATTGAATCATACATAGGTAGTAAATAGAGGCTTGATAGGCTTCGGTCATAAACGACAAAGCACGTAATGTGGAGGCTTTGCCAACTTCTGTGCTCATTTTTTGCAAAAAAACTTCTATCAGCCAACCATAATGCTCAAAAGTGCGGTTGTTGCGCACAGCTATCTTTTGACTAATCAATTCTTGTTTTAAGCTCAATCCCCAGCCCGACTCCGTCAAAAGATGCTCTTTCAACTCATTGGGTAAGCCTTGAAAGTTGGTTTGTTTGAGGATAAAGTCAAAATTAGCGTTATTAATCGTGCCAATATTGTAGATTTTATCAGCCGTTTGAAAATTCTTCTCTGAGAGATTTTTTAACAAATCTAAAAACACATCTAATTTTCGAGCAATCTCTTGAATTTCTCCGCTTACGTTAAGTGTAATCGTACTATCCGTTACATTCTGAATGACGATGTTATGATTTCCTTCAATAGTACTGCTGTTCATATGCGATAAAAGTTACTGCTATAAATTTGAATTTTATTTACATTTTATCGACGTTTAACTCAACACGAGTAACAAAAGGTTGTAGAGTAGAGCAAGTAAAATAGTGCCCTGCCAATCCAAGTTCTCGGAGTCCAGGGAGGAAGGATTTACGCGGTTCTGTTTTTGGGGAGTAGTGTGAGAAGAGTTGTTTCATAGGAGAGACTAGTATCTTTTATGACGCTGGAAACAAATATAACTAGAAAACTTGTTTGCTTTAAATCTAAGGAGTAAAAGCTTTGAGAAGAATGTTCTATAAAAATGCTTTTTTATCAATTGTACTGATTTTTGGGATTTAGTAAGACTTATTGTAATTACAACCAAACCTCATTGTCCTTACTTTTGCGCCATCAACCATCCCCAATCTACGTTTTTTAATGGTTTTGCTAGACGAACAACGCCAATTTATTCGGGAACACCTGTCTGCGTCGGTGGCGACACTGTTGCTCAAATACGGTAAAAATCGAGAATTTGAAATCCGCCAAATTGAAGCCCGCCAAAAAGCCAAACAAAAACTGCCCTCGTGGTATGCCGAAGAACGACTCATTTTTCCGCCTGCGGTTTCGGTAGAACAAAGCTCTTCGGAAACAACGGGTCGTTACAAAGCGGCGTTGGTGTCGGGTACGCTGATGGACGCAACGGGCGGCATGGGGATTGATGTTTCTTTTTTTGCTAAAAACTGTACGTCAGTGCTTTATGTAGAACAAAAGCCCGAATTGGTGGAACGGGCAAGGTATAATTTAGACGTACTAGGACTTCAAAACGTGCAGTACTTGCAAGGAAATTCGCTGGAAGTTTTGCCAACCCTCGATACCGTTTTTGATTGGATTTATCTCGACCCTGCGCGTCGTTCGGCCGATAACCGCCGCGTGGTGGGGCTGCGCGATTGCGAACCCGACGTGGTGACGTACCTGCCGCTTCTTTTGCAAAAAGCCAAGCGATTGCTCATCAAAGCTTCGCCGCTGCTCGATCTCAAACAAACTTTATTGGACTTGCCCCAACTGTCGGTCATTCACGTCGTTTCGGTAGAAAATGAGTGCAAAGAACTGCTTTTTGAACTAGCGTCGGACGCCCAACCCACAGCCAGCCCGATCGTACGGACGATTAATTTTAAGTCGGACGACATAGTGCAAACGTTTGATTTTGAGTGGAATAGTGAGCAGAGTTTAGCCGTAACGCTGAGCGACCCGCAGACCTACCTTTACGAGCCCAATGCCTCGATACTGAAAGCAGGAGCGTTTAAGTCGGTGGCCAAGGCGTATGGCGTGGAAAAAATAGCGCCTCACAGCCATCTTTATACGTCAGCGACATTGGTTGAGCATTTTCCTGGGCGAATTTTTCGGGTGGAGGCCGTTGTAAAAGTGGATTCTAAGGCGTTGGCACCGTACCTTACCGATGGAAAAGCCAACCTGACGGTGCGTAATTTTCCGCTTTCCACCGACGAATTACGTAAAAAGCTTAAACTCAAAGAAGGCGGCCATACGTACATTTTTGCCACGACCCTGGCCAATGGAGATAAACGACTTTTGGTGTGTAAAAAGCCAATTTAATTTTTACATTTGTTGTGACCTAAACCTTTATTGGCTATTGCATGGAAACCCCTTCTCCCGAAAAAAGTAACTGGATTCAAGAATTATCTAACCAAAGTTGGAACTTAGAGTTGGTCGTGTCAGGGGCGGCTATTTATTCGACCTCGTTTCTCCCCGAATTGACCGATACTGCTATTGAAAGCTATTTTGAAAATTACCAGCTGAGTAGCAGCGTTGTCACGCAAGTATTTCCGCTGTTAGCCTACAGTTTTGCCAAATCCTCCGCCTATTTGCTGATTATAACGTTTGCGGTTCACTTTATACTTCGAGCTTTTTGGATTGCTATTGTAGGGCTTAGGGCGGTGTTTCCGCAGGGGATTGACTACGAAAACATTCCGAATACGAGTAAAAGTTTGGCAGAAACCTATAAAAAGAAATTTGGAACCTTGGATGGCTTTATCATTCGATTAGACCGATTTAGCAGCCAAATTTTCTCCATTGCCTTTGTTTTGGTGCTATTTAGTTTGATGCTCGCCCTGTTATACCTTCTGATTTTTACGGGAACGGTGGGTATCAAGACGTTTTTTCCTGAGTTTTACAGCAAGGCTAAACCCATTTTTCTTGCTAGTGGTGGTCTCATATTGGTTACTAGCCTTATTCTCGTCCTACTTAGTACCAATGAGAAATACAGGGAACATCCAGTGATTGGTAAACTCCTAATGCAATTCGTTGATAAAAGCACGTGGTTGTACATGGGGATGTATAAACCTATTCAGTACATCAATTTTACGTTTGCTTCAAATCTCCCTCGGAAAAAATACTTTTCCACTCTTATCTGTATTGGGTTCTTATTTTTTGGCCTGACCATTTCTATTTATTTAGATAAAATGCTGACGCATTACGGCATTACGCACCTAGAATCGCGCAATTTTTACTCTACAGGCACGAGCGAATACAAATTAACATCCAATTACTACGATAACCTGCGCCCCGAAAACGAAAGGATAGAAGCCGCAAGTATTCAGTCGGACGTCGTCGAAGGGGCGTTTTTGAAGCTGTATATCAATTATAGCAAGACATTTGACGCTGATTTAGCAAAGATTTGTAAAGACCCGACGCTGCCTGATACGCTCAGAAAGTCCAAACAAAGGCTGTTGGTGGACAAAAGTAGGCTTGAGTGTTTTAATCAGTACTTTAAAATAGCCCTCAACGATAGCACCTTCGATTCGGTGGAGTTGTTTTTTGAAGACCAGGGTAATACCAAAGGGCTAAGGACGTATTTGAGTACTGAAAAATGTAAAATTGGCCGAAATACGCTTTACATTAAAACGATGAACGTGGACAGCCTGCCCAAAAAAGTGTGGACTGATTACGTAGAGATGCCTTTTTGGTATGCCAAAGATTAGAGGGGAAATATCCCCTTGGCTATTTTTGTTTGCTCTTCCAGCGCTTGAGTTCCTTCTTTGACATTTCCTGCGTTACAATTGCTTCGGGCCATTCGGAAGTATAAGTGCCGCCGCTCTGCATTACTAACCCCGAAGCGTTGGTGGGCGAATAAAACGACGGAACGACGAAGTCGTAAGGATATTCAGTTGGGTTGAATGCCCTCGTACGGCTAAGGTAGTACACCGAAAACTGAACTACGACACTTCCCTCGAAAGTATCGTCAGTGACAATGCCCAGTGGCTCGCCCGCTTCTACCTCTTGGCCTTCTTTGACCAACATTTTACCTTTTTTGAGTCGATTGTAGCTGGCAAAACTGCCGTCGCCGTGAAAGACCTCTACCGAATTGGTTTGGCTGGAGAACCAAATTCCGTCGGAATGGGTATCAAAAGCATCTTTTACTTGGCTCACCACTCCGCGACGGGCGGCAAAAACGGTGTCTCCTTTTTGCATTTGAAAAGCAATGCCGTAGAAATTAGACACTTTTTTATTGGCAATCATTTCCATAATATTTTTCGACAAAAAAGCCTTGTGCGGCCCCGCCGAAGAAAAAGGCAAAAGGTATAAAAACGGCTTAGGGGCTTTGTTCAGCACTCGTCCTTTTAGGTAAGAATAACCGAAGCGGAACGAAATCCCTTGGTTGTTTTGGTTTGGCTTGAGGGTGAATAAGGTGCTGGGGCCAGGTGAAATAGTTTCAATAAAGGGCAACGAACAGCCACAGCTTCCACCCTGTAAATCAGTAAATTCGACTTTGACTGTATAGTCGCAAACGTTGGTGTTTTTGGCTTGAAAAGTGTATTCGCGTTTGTCGTTGGCGGCGTACGTAACTTCAACGGAGCTTTGTGCAAGTGTGAAAAAGGGCGAAAAAAGGGCGGCAAAACCGAGAATCGAAGTGGATAGTTTCATAAATACAATAATGAATTGGCTGAAATTGATAACGGCAAAGTTAGGTTAAATTGCTGGTCAACCACTTGACATTTGTCAATTTTTTATAAAAGATTATCATTTTTTATGGACAAAGGCTTAGGAGCCAATTCGTGTCGTAACTTTGCCTTCCTTTTTTTGAAAATTAACTATTCGTCACGCACATGTTTTTTGAGCGCCTACCCAATAAAGATTATCCAAAAGAGCCCGAATCGCGGATGGTCATTCGTTTTCAGGACTGTGACCCGCTCCAGCACCTCAACAACGCGAAGTACTTTGATTATTATTTTAACGCCCGTGAAGACCAAGTAGCTAAGCTCTACGAGTTTAATTTTGGACGATTATTTCGTGAGTTAGGCCAAAGCTGGGTGGTGTATCAGCACCAAATTGCCTACGTGCGGCCTGCCCTAGTGAGTGAATGGGTGCGTATTACGTCGCGCTTAATTTATTTTAGTGAAGACACCATTGTGACCGAATATTACATGACGGACGACTCGCGGACGCAACTCAAAAATGTACTTTGGGTAACCTCTAAGTACATCGATGTACGTTCGGGAAAACGCACGGTGCATCCACCTTCGATTATGGATTATTTGGAAGCGACCTGTTTACCAAACGTCGATTATCACAACTGGAACTTTAACGAACGGATTCGAGAAATTAAACAAAGTCTGAGCGCTGCTTCGACGAAAGTGTAAGGAATGAACTGGCTGCACAATACAGCATTTATTATTGGCTATTATTTAAAACGGGCTCATTGGCTAAGTTTGGATGTGGTGGCGGGCGCAATGCTTACGCACACCATTGCGCAGCGTATGCCCGATGGACACGGGAAAGTCTCGTGGGCTTCGACGCTTTTGGTGGGTATCGCAGTGTTTGCTATTTATGTTACAGATCGCTTGCTTGACAACCGTAAATCGAGGAAGGTTGATACCCAACGGCACCGATTTCACGCAAAACATGAGCCGATTTTGCTCAAAATTCTAGCTGGATTGGGCGTTGTGGGGCTTGTTTGCTTGTTTTGGTTACCCAAAGGGATGTTTACCGTTGGGCTGACGTTAGCAGTGTTGGTAGTGGGGTATTTGGTGGTTGTGTTTCGAACAACGCTAACCGATGGTTTTCAGTTGTTTAAAGAGCCAATTGTTGCTTTAATTTATACCGCAGGTGTCTGGTGGACGGCTTTGTCAGCATCCGCCGAAACACCTTGGGAAAGTAAAGTTTTTATGGGGCTTTTTGGATTGGTTGCTTTCCAAAATCTGCTTTTATTCTCGTGGTTTGAATCTTTCGACATGGATGAAGGCTATACCTTGGCCATTGCGTGGGGAACCGAGACTGTCAGTAAAGTTTTGATGTGGATTAGCATTATTGTGTGTGCAGCGGCCACGGTTGTACTCATCACAACTACGTACCGCTATTGCGTGAGGGCAGCCGTAACGGTGGCGGTAATGAGCCTCGCCAACGACTACCTAAAAAGAAAATCGCCCTCCGTACTCCCCAACGAACGCTACCGTTGGCTCGGAGACGGCGTCTTCTTTTTTACCCTTTGGCTGGTTTAGTTTTTAGTTTCGGGTTTGGAGTTTTAGGTTTCCAGTTCTTTGTCATTACGAGGAAGGAGGAATCTACGTCCCATTTCCTAATTCGCAATTCCTAATTCAAAACTCCCAACCTCTATTTCTTCTTCTTAATCGAAGGCTTGATAGTTGCTTTGGGCTTGGGTTTTTGTTGGCGATTTTCAGGGGTGTATTTTGACAACAAAGGCTCAGCACCGCGTTTGCGGCGGAGGTATTGGAAACCCCACAAAGCAGCTAAACAAAGCATTAATAACCAGTAACTATCTACAAATTCGGTACGGCGAAATTCCAAAATCCACAACGCAAAGAAGCCTAATGACGTCCATCCCAGCAGGCTTTCAACTAAAGGAGTTTTCATGAGTTTGATGTCTCAACAAATTGGTTAGTGTGGCAAAGGTACGAGCTTTGGGCACTGATTGGCGCGTGGCTATTTAAAAAATCCATTTAGGGTTGTTCTTTGAGCCAAGCAATAACCGCAGGATAAAGGTCGGCAACGGTCTGGTTGGCGGTGCGTTTTTTGTAGGTTTCCAACAAAAAACGATTGAATTCCTTGAAGCGATGAAACCCACGGCCATTAATCATAAAATCCTCGACGCGCTGATTGATTTTTTCAAAATCGGCCGCTGGGTAGGAGTCATAGGCGTACAGCGTAAAAGCCGCCCATGTCATGTATTCGTTGAAAGTCAAGTACGTGGATTCATAATAGCCTTTGTTGCCATCTTTGGTTTTGTTCCATTTTTTCCAATCGGGCATGGCCGCCTCAATTTCTTTTATGTATTTGTCAGTGACGGGGTTGACGTAGTTGTGGTCAATTTCAGTAAAAACAATGCGAGACCAAGAACCTTCTTTTTCAATTTCCGAACGATTGCCAGAAAACTCAATCCCTGGACTTATAAACATGAGCGTTTGACGAAAGCCGTTTTCTTTTAAGTGAAAGGTAAAATGATGGCCGCCGTCGAGCGGAGAAATATAGATTTTGTAATTATCGTAGCGAGAAGGGAACTGGCTCTCGGCCCATGCCCACATTTTACGAACAGGCATGTATTTTTCGGCCTTCGCCAACTGGTCTTGGTAGTAACTTTTATGCTGGGCGTAAAACGCTCGGTAATTTGTTTTTTCAATAAAATCCCGAAGAAGTGCTGGACGGTCTTGCAAGTCCAACAAAATCATCGAAAGCGGACGTTTCAGCGAATAAACCTTACTTTTGACGAGGCGATTGTTGTCATTAAACTCAAGGGTGAGGGCACTTTTGCGCAATTGGGTATGGTGAAACAAACCTAATTTGCGGAATTTTTTCGCCGCGTGCCGCACCATCGGGTGGTCTTTGTAAGGGCTAAAATGTTTTTTAACGTCTTGAATGTAAGGGTCTTTTCCTTCCAACACATTTCGATAACCCGTAAGAGCCATGATAATGCAACTAAGCTCGTACGTCTCGGGCATTTCAATGGTTACTTTTTGTCGGTTTTCAGTCTGATAAGCGGTGGAGAATCGGGCTTTGGGCGCAATGGGGTTGCCACAAGAAGTAAAGAGGAAAGCACCGAATGAGAGTATAAAAAAGGCTGTTAGCGTATGTTTCATAAGAAAAAGATGGGTTCAAGCTTCAAATATAGCAATTAGGAGATTCGATAAAAATTTAACACCAAAATGAACTTTCCCTGTCTTAAAAAACGTTGCGCAAAAGCCCCATAATTAACCTTAAAAACGACCCGTTTTAGTCGCCGTTTTCTTTGGAAAACCTAAACAAAATGCGTACTTTTACATGTAAACAAACCTACTATTTCATATTTTAACATCAACCATGGCAGACAACAAAGAACAGAAATTTAAAGCCCTGCAAACAACACTGGAGAAGCTTGACAAAGCCTACGGAAAAGGCACTGTGATGCGTCTCAGTGACAAAAAAGTGATGGATGTCGAGGTAATTTCAACGGGTTCCGTTGGACTTGACCTTGCCCTAGGAATTGGTGGTTTGCCACGCGGACGGGTCGTAGAAATTTACGGGCCAGAATCGTCAGGTAAAACTACACTTGCCATGCAGACCATTGCCGAAGCTCAAAAATTGGGCGGTTTGGCGGCTTTTATTGATGCAGAACACGCTTTTGACCGCGTGTATGCGCAAAAATTGGGAATCGACACCCAAAACTTACTTATTTCACAGCCCGACAATGGTGAACAAGCGCTTGAAATCGCCGAACATTTGATTTCGTCAG
Source organism: Runella sp. SP2 (assembly GCF_003711225.1). Lineage (NCBI taxonomy): Bacteria > Pseudomonadati > Bacteroidota > Cytophagia > Cytophagales > Spirosomataceae > Runella > Runella sp. SP2. The sequence continues at coordinate 1,201,974 of NZ_CP031030.1, forward strand.
GAGCGATTGACATCATCGTGATTGACTCTGTTGCGGCGCTTGTTCCTAAAGCCGAAATTGAAGGTGAGATGGGCGATAGCAAAATGGGCCTCCAGGCGCGTTTGATGTCGCAAGCCTTGCGTAAACTAACGGGGGTTATTAACCGTACCAACTGCTGCTGTATTTTTATCAACCAGTTGCGCGATAAAATCGGCGTAATGTTTGGTAGCCCAGAAACAACCACGGGTGGTAACGCCCTCAAGTACTATTCGTCGATTCGTTTGGATATTCGTCGGATTGGTCAAATCAAAGAAAGTGCCGATAATATCACAGGAAACCGTACCAAAGTGAAGGTGGTGAAAAACAAATTGGCACCTCCATTCAAAGTGGTTGAATTTGACATTATGTACGGCGAAGGGGTTTCTAAAGTTGGAGAAATCATCGACTTAGCCGTCGAACTAGAAATCGTGAAAAAATCAGGTTCTTGGTTTAGCTACGATGGCAACCGCCTATCACAAGGCCGCGACGCAGTGAAGCAATTATTGAAAGATAATCCTGAATTGGCCGATGAACTCGAAGCTAAAATCCGTGCAAAAGTCAACGAAGAAGACGATGCACTTTTGGATAAGCTCGAACCTAACATCGCTGACGACGGAACGCCTGATTAAGGCTAATAGCAACCTCCCGAAAGTTTTAAACTTTCGGGAGGTTTTTTTGAACCTAACTCAATATCTCTCTCGAAATCACCAGTTTCTGAATTTCACTCGTGCCTTCTCCAATGGTACATAGTTTGCAGTCACGGTAAAATTTCTCCACAGGATAATCTTTGGTAAAGCCATAGCCACCAAAAATCTGAACCGCTTCGTTAGACACCCTGCACGATACTTCTGAGGCGTAGTATTTGGCCGTAGCGCTCTGGAGCGTTACTTTTTCGTGGCGGTCTTTGCGGGCAGCGGCGTCATACACGAGTAGTTTGGCGGCTTCAATTTCGGTGTGCATATCCGCAAGTTTGAACGAAATCCCCTGAAACTGCGAAATCGGTTTGCCAAATTGCTGACGCTCTTTGGAGTACGCCAAGGCCGCCTCAAACGCACCAATGGCCGTGCCAAGACTCAAGGCTGCAATGGAAATTCGTCCACCATCCAAAATTTTGAGGGCTTGGACAAAACCTTCTCCAACTTCCCCCAGTACGTTGCTTTCGTGGACGCGGCAGTCTTCAAAAATCAATTCCGTTGTTTCTGAAGCCCGCATTCCTAACTTGTCTTCTTTACGCCCTGCCGAAAAACCCTTCGTGCCCCGTTCGATGATAAAAGCCGTAGCTCCTCGTTTGTCGCCTGGGGCACCTGTTCGCGCAATGACGACGGCTACGTTGCCACTTTTTCCGTGGGTAATAAAGTTTTTAGAACCATTTAAGACCCAATAGTCACCGTCTTTCACGGCCACCGTTCTCATATTTCCTGCGTCCGAACCAGTGTTGGGTTCGGTCAAGCCCCACGCGCCAATCCATTGACCACTAGCAAGTTTGGGTAGATATTGCTGTTTTTGTTCTTCATTCCCAAACATCAAAATATGGTTGGTACAGAGCGAGTTGTGAGCGGCCATCGAGAGCCCGATGGCAGGATCAACTTTGCTTAATTCTACAATCGCAGTAACATATTCTTGATAGCCCAATCCCGCTCCACCATAAATTTCGGGTACCAGGATGCCCATGAGCCCTAGTTCGCCAAGTGAATGAAAGAGGTCAACGGGGAAATGCTGGGTTTCGTCCCACTCCCTAACGTATGGTCGCATGTTGCGTTCTGCAAAATCCCGAACCGATTGGGCAATTAATTCTTGGTTTTCTACAACTTCGGACTTCATATTCAAAAGCGATTAAAGGAATAGTGTTGAATGAAAGAATCTCAATCTAAGATTATTCAATGATTATGCCAAGCAATAATGAGTGAACGGTTGAGGGAAGAAAAATAAAAGATTACGCAAACGTTTTCGGAAGCATAAATGAATACTTCAAAACGCGAGTGTTGCAAATTTTTATTTGTTGTTATGACAATTTTTAGAGTAATAATTTTTTTGAAAAATCATTAAAAGAACCGCAAAATCAATTGTTACGCTACAAATTTGTGGAAGATTGGAAGGGATTGAAGAATTTATTCTAATTTTGAAGCTGTTTTGTTGGACTCGAAAAAATACAATTTTGAAGAGCCGCACATGAAAACTAACAACCAAAGCATTTATCTATGAAAATCGCTGTAGTAGGAACTGGCTATGTAGGACTCGTAACAGGAACTTGTTTTGCAGAGACTGGTGTACAAGTATGTTGTATCGACATTGACGTAAAAAAAGTTGAAAAGCTGAACAATGGCATTATTCCCATTTACGAACCGGGCTTGGATGTCCTTTTTCATCGAAACGTAGCCGAAGGTCGTTTGAAATTTACCACCGATTTGGTCGAAGGTATCAAAGGGGCGTCGGTGATTTTCTTGGCCTTGCCAACGCCTCCAGGTGAAGATGGTTCGGCAGATTTGAAATATATTTTGAAAGTAGCCGATGATTTGGGTCAAATCATGACCGAATACGCGGTTATCGTCGATAAAAGTACTGTTCCCGTAGGCACAGCCGAAAAAGTAAGCGCCGCCGTGGCGAAAAACGCAAAAGTGGAATACGACGTAGTATCAAACCCTGAGTTTTTGCGCGAAGGGGTGGCTGTAGAAGACTTTATGAAGCCCGACCGCGTAGTGATTGGGACCAAGTCGGAGCGGGCTAAGAAAGTGATGGAGAAGTTGTACGCTCCGTTGGTGCGTCAAGGCAATCCCGTGATTTTTATGGACGAGCGCTCGGCCGAAATGAGCAAATACGCGGCCAACTCGTTTTTGGCCATGAAGATTACGTTTATGAACGAAATCGCCAACTTGTGTGAATTGGCAGGAGCCGACGTTGACAATGTGCGTAAAGGAATCGGAACCGACAGCCGCATTGGAAAACGTTTCTTGTTTGCAGGAATTGGTTATGGTGGAAGTTGCTTCCCCAAAGACGTGCAGGCACTTGCCAAAACGTCGGAAGAATATAAGTACGATTTCAAAGTGTTGAAATCGGTCATGGAAGTAAACCAAGAACAAAAAACGAAACTTATCCCCGTCGTTAAAAAACACTTCGACGGAGATTTGAAAGGGAAAACGATTGCCGTTTGGGGACTTTCGTTCAAGCCATATACCGACGATATTCGTGAGGCGCCAGCGTTGGAAAACATTAATATTCTGTTGCAAGAAGGGGCTAAGGTGATTGCTTACGATCCTGAAGGAATGGAAAATGTGAAAAACTACGTGTTGGGTAACAAAATTAACTATGCACACACGCCATACGCTGCCCTGGACGATGCCGATGCGTTGATGATTTTTACCGAGTGGCCGCAATTCCGCACGCCAGAGTTTGAAAAAATGGCGTTGTTGATGAAAAACAAATTGATTTTCGACGGCCGTAACGTTTACGAATTAGATCAAATGAAGGAACTAGGATTTACCTACTACAGCATTGGTCGTGAGGTGGTGAAAGCCTAATATTTTTTAGATATTAATACAAAAACGAGTGCCGTGATTGAGTCACCCAAGGCACTCGTTTTTTATGCCTTCTGTTCGAGCGTCGCACTTAAAAAGCTAAGTTTTAGAAAGCGAATGGGTTTTCGTACTTTTGCAACTCGAAAATAATTCACTGATTAACCGAATCAAACATTCTTATATTTTCCCCAAATGAAAAGAGTTTTAATCACTGGTGCGGCGGGCTTCTTGGGTTCGCATTTGTGCGATAGATTTATCAAAGAAGGCTATTACGTTATTGCAATGGACAATCTTGTGACGGGCGACCTTCGCAATATTGAGCACTTGCGTTCTAACCCCAACTTTGAATTTATTCACCACGATATTTCAAAGCACATCGTTATCGACGGCGAATTGCACTACATCCTCAATTTTGCCTCGCCAGCTAGCCCCATTGATTATTTGAAAATCCCCATCCAAACCCTCAAAGTAGGTTCGTTGGGTACGCACAACTGCCTTGGCTTGGCACGTGCAAAAGGTGCGCGCATCTTGGTAGCTTCTACTTCGGAAGTGTATGGTGATCCATTGGTTCACCCACAAAACGAAGACTATTGGGGGCACGTAAATCCTGTGGGTTACCGTGGCTGCTACGACGAAGCAAAACGTTTTCAGGAAGCAATCACGATGGCGTATCACCGTCACCACGGCGTAGAAACGCGCATCGTTCGTATCTTCAATACCTACGGCCCACGTATGCGATTGAACGACGGACGGGTATTGCCTGCGTTCATCGGGCAAGCACTTCGCGGTGAAGACCTTACGGTGTTTGGTGATGGTTCGCAAACGCGCTCTTTCTGCTACGTTGATGACCTCGTTGAAGGAATTTATCGTTTGTTGTTGAGCGATCACGCCATGCCAGTAAACGTAGGAAACCCCGCCGAAATTACGATTGGTGAATTTGCCGAAGAAATTATCAAATTGACAGGAACTACCCAAAAAGTAATCTACAAACCACTTCCACAAGACGATCCAAAGCAGCGTCAGCCAGACATTACATTGGCAAAAGAAGTGTTAGGATGGGAGCCAAAAGTATCGCGCGCAGAGGGATTAAAAATTACGTACGACTACTTCAAAAATCTTCCTGAAGACCGCTTGTACGAAGAAACGCACCACAGAGAGTTTAACTAATAGCAAAATTTTTGTCCAGCCTCCCGAACGTTCTAAAACTTTCGGGAGGCTTTTTTTATCTATTTGGAAACGGGTATTTCACTCACATCCACCCGATTTTTATCTTTGTTCCAAAAAAGTCGGTATTTTTTTCCTGAATCAATTTTGTATTCTTCCGTGACTTTATCTAGGGTGCTGACGCGCATATACACTTGTGTATCAGCTAGTTTAAACTCAGCCCGTTTTTTGGAAGGCAAAAAGAAAGCTTGCCAGTTGAGGCGATCACCGCTCACTTCGTAGGCAACTTCACCGTTCAGCTCATTTTGGAGAGAAAACGGAAAACGGTCGTTGACAGGGTCTTCGATGACATCGGCCAATGAAACAACTTCTACTTTGATAGAGCCAAGTTTACGCTTGCCAAGGGGTTTGACGGCGATGTAAACTTCGTCGCCACGGCACCCTTCCAACTTCCCAACGCTATTCTGGGTACTATCAATCTTAAAACAAGGAGAAGTTTCTTTACCGTCGATAAATTGCTGGGCCGATTTGGCATCGGTAAAAACGCCAACCGCTACCTTAAAATTAGCATTAGAAGCCAACGAATGTTTGTCAAATGAATAGTCCGCTTTGGTCAAGGTATCAGGATTTACCAATCGAAGGGTTTCGTACAAACGAGAGGAAGTATTGACTTTTTCGGGTTGAAAAACGCTGATACGATAAAAAGAAGTGGTAGTACCTTTCAGAAGGGATACTTTTACGGGGGTATTTTTGGCCAATACTTTATTGACAACGTTGGGAGGAACCAAGTTTACGTAGTCAATAATTACCTCTTGGAGCATTTTCTGCGCCGAAACCTGAAGGTGAACTAAAACAGAACACAACAGACCAGTAAAGAATATTTTTTTCATAAAAACGGCAAGTTTCTGAACCCTTAGACAACGCAAAGATGGGGAAAATATTTTCTGTACCTCTATCTTTGCGCCATGAACTTTATTCGATTGCTTCGCACAAACTGGCCTTTTGCCCTGACTTACGGTATATTATTGTTAGGGTTGGGTATTTGTCAGGTTCTTTACCGACAAGGAATTATTTCGCTGGAAATCAATCGCTACAACGGTACCTTTGCCGATACATTCTTTAAATACATTACGCACCTTGGTGATGGCATTTTTTGCGTTGGGGTAGGAGTAGGGTTATTGTTTCGCGCCCGCAAGAAAGGATTTTTGGTGATTGGAGCCTATGCTATTTCTGGGATATTGGCACAGCTTATCAAAAATTTTGCATTCCCAAAAGAACCGCGTCCAGTGGAATATTTTAAGGGGATGATGCAGTCGTTACACACGGTGCCAGGCGTAGAACTGAGTCACTGGAATAGTTTTCCGTCGGGGCATACGACCTCGGCCTTTGCCTTGTTTGCGCTGTTGGCTTTGTGGACGCAAAAACCTTGGTTGAAACTAGGGTGTTTGGTAATGGCCTGTGTCATAGGTTTTTCAAGAATGTATTTACTTCAACATTTTATGGTCGATGTTTACGTGGGGTCGCTTTTGGGTACGCTCACCGCTTGGGGGTTGGCCTTAAAATTCAACGAAATAGCTTAATGTGCTAAAATTAGATTTTAAAAGAAACTACGAATGAAAAATATAAAACTCGAAAATCCGTGGGTCATCGCATTTCTTGCGGTAGCTTTTTTTGTTCCCTATTTGGGTCAAACCCATTTGTTTGATTGGGATGAAATCAACTTTGCTGAGTCGGCCCGTGAGATGCTCGTTTCGGGGAATTATTTACGCGTACAAGTTGATTTTCAGCCATTTTGGGAAAAGCCACCGCTGTTTTTTTGGTTGCAGGCTTTGTCGATGAAGATGTTTGGCATCAATGAGTTTGCCGCCCGTTTTCCCAATGCTGTCGTAGGAGTTTTTACTTTATTAACCTTCTATTTTTTGGGAAAACGCTTGGTCGATGCTCGCTTTGGGTTTTTGTGGGCGTTGGTTTATTTGGGTTCGGTTACGCCGCATTTGTATTTTAAATCGGGGATTATCGACCCTTGGTTCAATTACTTTATGTTTTTGAGCGTGGTTAATTTTTCGTTTCCAGACGCCAAAAATACCGCAAAAAGTTTCTTGTTGGCGGGCATTTTTGCGGGACTCGCCGTTTGGACGAAAGGACCCGTGGGGGTGGGTGTCCCTACACTCGTTTTGGCGGCGTTGTGGATAATTCAACAAGTTCAGAAGAAAAATAACCAAGCAACAATCGGGGATTATTCCGTTAAAAACCTGCTGATTTATGCCATTACGGCGGGGGTTTTTACGATTGGGTGGATGTTGGCCATCATTTTGGAAAGCGGTTGGGCGACTTTTGTCGCATTTTTGCAGTACCTCTATCGCCTCGGTGCGACTTCGGAAGCCGACCACGGACAGCCATTTTATTATCACTTTGTGGTCGTCCTGATTGGTTGTTTCCCCATTTCGGTGATTGGTCTAAAATACGTAGCAGTAGCTTTTAAACCGTTGATTGCGAGGTGGAAACCGCAGGTAGCTGACAAAATGACGTTGCCCATGCCTGCGTTTTCATTGCCAATGTTGTGCTTGTTTTGGGTGGTGATGATTGTGTTTTCTATTGTCAAAACCAAAATTGTTCATTACAGTTCGATGGCCTATTTCCCGCTTTCGTACCTTGCGGCGTTGTGGCTGCATCAGTGGCTCAAAGGTGAAATTGTGTGGCCAAGATGGATGACGGTTATGGTATTGTTGATTGGGTTTATTTTGTCATTGGTGCTGACTTTAGTGCCGTTGATTGGTATGAACCCAACGGCTTTTATCCCTTATATTGATGACAAATTTGCGGTTGCTAATTTGCAAGCGCCCGTCGAATGGGCTGGAAATGAGTGGCTTTGGGGCGTGCTTTATTTTGGGGCAATCTGTGTTGCTTTGGTACGTTGGAAAAAACAAAAGCAAATGGCCATTCGTATTTTGTTTTTTAGCACATCGCTATTGATGTTTTTTTATACGGCGAACGTCGTTCCAAAAATCGAAGGTTATACTCAACGCACAGTTATTGACTTTTATGAAGCCAAAAAAGGCCAAGATGTTTACGTTTGGCCGATTGGAAACCGAAGCTATGCGCAATTTTTTTACTTCAAAAAGCCGATGGGAGTGCGTCCCGAAGCGAGTGATGAAGAGTGGCTGTTGAATGGCCCAGTGGACAAGCCAACGTTCCTGATTGCGCGTATAGACCGTGCTGACGCCTATCGTGTAAACCCGAATTTAGAGTTCTTGAAGGAAGAAAACGGTTTTGTGTTTTTCCGAAGAAAACCCGATTACCAAAAAATCGCGGAATCGCTACGAAAAATGGAGTAATAAGCAAAAGGCAAATTTGCAAATGAGACAAAAGAAAAATAGGCTGAATATCAGTCTATTGTAAACTTAAAAATGGGGGTGACGCCTAATCGTCCATTGCACGCAAAGCGGAGTATCTTGGAAAAAAAATGAAAAAAAAGTTGGAGAATTAAACTTCAACTTACAAATTTGTGTCAAATTTAACCAAATGGTTAAACTAAATAATCAACCATGCCAGAACTTGATTTAACAACGGAAGAAAAAATTTTGAAAGCGGCGGAGACTATCTTTCTCAGGGATGGCTACGACGGTTCCCGAATGCAAGATATAGCGGATGAGGCAGGAATTAACAAAGCATTGCTACATTACTATTTTCGATCGAAGGATAAGTTGTTTGAACACGTTTTTGATTTGAAAATAGGTACGTTTTTCCCAAAAGCTGACGGAATTTTTGATTTAGAAATTGACTTTTCAGACAAAATTGGGCTTATAATTGAAGGTTATATTAACTTATTGAGAGCAAATCCCTACTTGCCTTTGTTTGTTTTGAATACGGTCAATAACCCAGAAAAGTCAGATTTTATCAAAAAACTTCCCATCGGATTGATGCAGAAAATAGCATTAAACTACTTTGTAGAACTCCAAAAAGGCAAAGTTCGAAGTATCAATCCTATGCAGTTTGTGATTTCTATCATGGGAATGTGTGTATTCCCATTTTTGGCTCGTCCCATTTTAATGAATGCGTTTGGGGCAGACAAAGAGGCTTTTGATGTACTTATGAAACAGCGAATCGAGGAGTTAAAACTGTACGTAAAGCTAATTTTAACTCCGTAAACGTGCAGAGGGTTGCTCACAACCCGATCCCTCGAAGACAAAGCCCTCCCAAGTTTTAAAACGTGCAGAGGGTTGCTCACAACCTGACCGCCGAAGACAAAGCCCTTCCAGGTTTCCAAAACTTGGAAGGGCTAAAAAGTTAGAATTCCTATTTTTTTACACATACTTTAACCAAATAGTTAAACTGTAAGGTTATGAAACAAAAAGTGCTATTTATTGGGATGTGGTTGGGATTTGTTTCGTTGGGGCATACGCAAAGTGCGTTGACCCTCGATGAATGCTACCGACAGGCCGAAACCCACAGCCCTCAATCGGGACAAACCCGTTTGATTCAGGAGGCGACTGAGCTTCAATTGAAGTTGCTTAACCGCAACTTTATGCCTCAATCTCGCCTCAATGGACAAGCTACTTGGCAGTCGGACGTGACGAGTGTGCCGATAAAGTTGCCTAATTTTGAAATCACGCCACCTCCCAAAGACCAATATAAACTGACGTTGGATGTGACACAGACGATTTGGGATGGGGGAACTGTTCAGAAACAAAAGGCGGTGGCTGTTGCGAATCAATTGGCTGACCAACAAAAGGTAACGGTGGATTTGTACCAACTTCGGGAGCAAGTGAGTGGCCTGTATTTCGGGGCGTTGTTTGCCGAACGCCAATTGAAAAACTTTGATATTTTGGACAAAGAGCTTCGTGCCAAACTAGCCAAAACAAAAGCTTCGGTTCAAAATGGAATCGCGATTCGTTCCAATATTCTTGCTTTGGAGGCGCGTATTTTGGAAGTAGAACAAATGGTGTTAGAAACCCAAAAACGGCGAACTGCGTCTTTGGAGGCTCTTTCTCTTTTGACTGGTATTGCGATTGATGCAAACACGTCGCTTCAACTGCCAACGGTAGCGACCAATTCATTGGATATGAATCGGCCAGAATTGAAGTGGTTTGATGCCCAAAAACAAACGCTGTCGGTAAGCGAGAAGCTGGTAAAAGCGAAAAATTTGCCCAAACTATCGGCATTTGCAACGGGCGGATACGGGCGACCTGGGCTGAATTTCCTCTCGACCGAATTTAAAACGTACTTCATTGGAGGGGTGCAACTGCAAATTCCTTTGTCACATTTATATACCAATAGCCAAGCGATTGAAGTGCAACAATTGCGAGTCAATCAACAACGAATTGAGAAACAAAAGGAAAATTTTGTGTTGGCTACCCAAGTCAGAATGGCTTCTCAGCGTCAAGAAGTGGGTCGTTTGCAAGCCCTGGTGGAGAGCGACCGTAAATTGATTGACATTCGTTCGACGATTCGTAAAGCGGCGGAATCTCAGCTTGAAAATGGCATTATTACGGCCAGCGATTATCTGACAGAATTAGACAACGAAGACAGTGCGCGTCAAAACTTGATTTTGCACGAAGTTCAACTCCTTCAAGCACAAAACAATTTACGATTATCGGCAGGGAATTAATGGCCGACTTAACATTGAACAACCAAGAATAAGACAATCAGCTATTATGAATACAATATCACAAAAAACATCCCTAAAGAAAGCCCAGCAACGTGGCGTAGGGGCTTTGCTTTTTCTGTCACTTTTGAGTTTGGGTGCTTGCAACAGCGGCGACCAAGCGTTTGATGCAAGTGGCGTTTTTGAAGCCGACGAAGTCGTGATTTCGTCGGAGTCGATGGGGAAAATTCTGAGTTTGGAGGTAGAAGAAGGCATTACCCTCAAGGCAGGCCAGGCGGTTGGGAGTGTTGACTGCAAAAATCTGAGTTTGCAAAAAGCACAAGTGCAAGCGAGCATGGAGGCACTGAACCAAAAAACCAACGACGCTTCTCCCCAAATTCAAATTTTGAAAGAACAATTGATGACGCAACAACGTCAAATAGCCGCTCAACGCGAGCAACTTAGGCTATTGGAGCGCGAACACAAACGTTTGGATAATTTGGTAAAAGCCGAAGCTGTACCAAGTAAACAATTGGACGATGTGGACGGTCAAATTTCGGTGTTGAAAAAACAAATCGAAACGGCCGAAGGGCAAGTGGCGGTGGTTCAGCAGCAAATTAAATCGCAACAGCAGCAAGTGTCGATTCAAAACCGTGGGGTGTTGAGCGAGCGCAAGCCGTTGGAAGAACGTATCGCGCAGTTTGACGACCAACTTCAGCGGTGTACCATTACCAATCCCATTGACGGAACGGTCTTAGTTAAATACACCACTACGAACGAAATGACTGCCACAGGGAAGGCATTGTATAAAATTGCGGACTTGACTTCGCTGACGTTGCGGGCGTATATTACGGGCGACCAACTTGGTAAAATAAAGTTGAACCAGCCCGTCAAAGTGTTTGTCGATAATGGTAAAGACAGCTACAAAGAAGTAAGCGGCGTGGTGACTTGGATTTCGAACAAAGCAGAGTTTACGCCTAAGACCATTCAAACCAAAGACGAACGGGCGAATTTGGTGTACGCCACCAAAATCAAAGTGAAAAACGACGGTTTCCTCAAAATAGGAATGTACGGCGAAGTGAAACTCTAATTCCCAAATTCAATGTCAACCGTTCGAGTAGAAAATATCAAAAAAACGTACGAAAAAGGGCAGGTACTCGCGCTCGACGATGTCAGTTTTGAGGTAAAATCGGGGGAGTTGTTTGGGCTTATTGGCCCCGACGGTGCAGGCAAAACCTCGCTTTTTCGTATCCTGGCGACCCTGTTGGTATCCGATGCAGGTCGGGCAGAGGTGGCAGGGTTGGACGTTGTGAACGATTTGTGGAAAATACGCCAAATCGTGGGGTATATGCCAGGGAAATTTTCGCTGTACCAAGACCTGAGCATTGAAGAAAATCTCCATTTTTTTGCGACGGTTTTCAATACTACTGTAGCGCAAAATTACCACTTGATTGAAGACATTTACGCCCAAATTGAGCCTTTTAAAAACCGCTTGGCAGGGAAGTTGTCGGGGGGGATGAAACAAAAACTTGCCTTGTGCTGTGCGCTGATTCACGAACCCAAAGTGATGTTCTTGGACGAACCTACCACGGGCGTTGACCCCGTGTCGAGAAAGGAGTTTTGGGACATGCTCGACCGTCTCAAAGAACGCGGAATTACCATTGTCGTTTCAACTCCCTACATGGACGAAGCCAGTCGATGCGATCGAATTGCCTTGATTCAAAAGGGCAAAATTTTGGAACTCGACACTCTCGAACAAATCCTTGCGCGGCATACCCAAAACCTTTTTGCGGTGGATACTGACAATCGGTACAATTTGATGAACGACCTGCGCCAGAACACCCAAATCGTCAGCGCTTTTGCGTTTGGAGAAGAGCAACACGTAACCTTACCGCCTCATTTTCAGGAGAAATACATGTTGGAGTTTTTAAAGGAAAAAGGGCATACGGGCATCAAAGTACGGAAAATAGCGCCGACAATTGAGGATACATTTATCAAATTGATGCTCGAAAACCAATAGAACCTATGACAAAATCAGTCATTCATACCGAAGGACTTACCCGAAAATTTGGTGACTTCGTGGCCGTAAACGCCATTACGTTTGACGTGCAAGAAGGTGAAATCTTTGGTTTTTTGGGAGCCAATGGAGCAGGAAAAACTACTGCCATGCGAATATTGTGCGGATTGCTGGAGCCAACCTCGGGCAAGGCATCGGTAGCAGGCTATGACGTGTATCGGCAAAATGAAGAAATCAAAAAGCACATTGGGTACATGAGTCAAAAGTTTTCGTTGTACGAAAACCTGACGGTGCGGGAAAACATCCAGTTTTTTGGAGGGATTTACGGACTGACGCATAAAGAGCTTCGCGAAAAAACCGAAGTGCTGATTGAGCGACTTGGACTAAACCAAGAGGCCGACAAATTGGTGGGCTCGTTGCCACTGGGATGGAAACAAAAAATATCGTTTTCGGTGGCCATCTTACACCGACCCAAGGTGGTGTTTTTGGATGAACCCACGGGCGGTGTCGATCCCATCACGCGTCGTCAGTTTTGGGACATGATTTACGAAGCAGCGCACGACGGCATTACCGTTTTTGTGACGACCCACTACATGGACGAAGCGGAATATTGCGACCGTGTTTCGATCATGGTTGACGGGACAATCGCAGCCTTAGATACGCCTTCGGGGCTTAAAAAGCAGTTTCAGGCAGAGAGTATGGATGAGGTGTTTTTACAATTAGCGCGCGGCGCAAAACGAGGAGAATAACGACATGAAAACATTTGTAGCTTTTATCCGAAAAGAATTTTGGCACGTACTCCGCGATACCCGCAGCTTAGTAATTCTGTTGGGACTGCCAGTCGTGATGATGATTTTGTTTGGCTTTGCGCTTTCGAGCGAAGTTAAAAATTCAAACGTGGCCATTTTGGATTATTCCAACGATGATGCCTCACGTTTACTCATCGACCGTATTGACCAAAGCCAGTATTTTAGCGTCAAAGAACGCTTGACTTCCGAGGCGCAAATTGAGCGGGTTTTTCGGCGGGGAGAGGCGCGTTTAGTCATCATTTTTCCTCAAAATTTTCAGGAAGATTTACTGCACACCAATCAGGTGCAGGTACGAATGATTGGCGATGCGTCTGATCCAAATACGTCCAACATTGTTATCAATTACGCATCCAGCATTTTTCGCGATTACCAAAACGAGCTTACTCAACAGAAAAAACTGCCGTACACCATCGAAACCGAAACGCGGATGCTGTACAACCCGCAGCTTAAAAGCTCGTACAACTTCGTGCCTGGCGTAATGACCCTGATTTTGATGCTGTTAGGGGCTATGATGACTTCGGTGTCGATTGTCAAAGAAAAAGAAACTGGAACCATGGAAATCCTGCTGGTTTCGCCCATGCGCCCCTTGTTGGTGGTTTTGAGTAAGGCAGTACCTTACCTGTTTTTGTGCTTTGTTGACGTGATTATCATCTTACTGTTGGCGGTGTTTCTGCTGGATATGCCCATTCGTGGAAGCCTTCCGTTGCTGTTGGCTGAGAGTTTGTTGTTTATCATCACTACTTTATCCTTGGGCTTATTGGTGTCGGCAGTGGTGGACTCTCAGCAAACTGCCATGTTTTTATCGCTGGTAGGTTTTTTGATGCCCGCGTTGGTTTTTAGCGGGTTTATGTTTCCGATTGAGAACATGCCGTTGCCGTTGCAAATTGTGAGCAATATTGTTCCGACGAAGTGGTATTACAGCATCGTTCGGGCCATTATGGTGAAGGGGTTAGGGTTTTCGTACGTGGCGAAACAGACCCTGATTTTGGCGATTATGACCGTTGTTTATTTGACCGTAGCGATACGTAAGTTTAAAATTCGCTTGGCTTAAAAAAAGAAGAAATGCGAAATCTAATTTTTTTGTTACAAAAAGAATTTCGGCAAATATTTCGGAATCCTACCATTTTACGGATGATTCTGATCATGCCCATTATGCAGCTGATTGTGATTCCACTGGCGGCTGATTACGAAATCAAACACATTTCTATCAGCGTCGTGGATCAAGATCATTCTACCTATTCGTCGAAGCTGGTGAATAAAATGACGGCGTCGGGCTACTTTCAACTGGTCGAATATACGCAATCTTACGCCCAAGCGACCAAGACCGTAGGGGATGGGAAAACCGATTTGATATTGACAATTCCTGCGCATTTTGAGCGCGATTTGATTAAGTTCAACAAGGCGCAGTTGCACCTAGCGGCGGACGCTGTCAATGGGGTACGAGCAGGATTAGGAACTGCTTATGCGGGACAAATGATTGGCGATTTCAACCGCGAAATTCGGGAAGAGTGGATGTTGTTACCGAAGTTTAATGAAATGCCCCAAATTGAAATTACGTCGGCCAACTGGTACAATCCTCATTTTGATTACCATTTGTTTATGGTGCCAGGTATTTTGGCCATCTTGGTGACAATGGTGGGAGCCTTCTTAACAGCGTTGAATATCGTAGCCGAAAAAGAAGTAGGAACAATCGAACAAATCAACGTGACCCCCATCAAAAAACACGAGTTTATTTTGGGGAAACTGATTCCTTTTTGGGTGTTGGGTATGGTTTCTATTACGTTAGGAATGATAGTCACCTTTGTGATATTCCGCTTTTTGCCCGTTGGTTCTTTCTTTACAATTTATGCTTTTTCGGCGGTGTATATGTTTGGCGTGTTAGGTATTGGCTTGTTAATCAGTACCTTTGCCGATACGCAGCAGCAAGCCACGCTGTTCGCTTTTTTCTGCATGATGGTGTTTATTTTGTTGGGAGGGCTATATACGCCCATAGAAAGTATGCCCGAGTGGGCACAATGGTTGACCCGCATCAATCCGCCTGCTTATTTCATCAAAATCATTCGGGCGGTTTATATCAAAGGCAGCGCTTTTTCTGATTTAATTCCCGAATTTTTGGTCATGATAGCCTTTGCCGTGGGCTTTAATGCGCTTGCGGTATTTAATTACCGAAAAAGAAGCGCGTAGGTGAACGCATAATATGTTGGGTTTTGAGCAACCCAACGCACGTATGTGAGCAACCCAACGCAGGTTCATTCGACAGGTTGCATTTTACCCTCGACACTAAAAATTAGTACCAATTGTAGGCATTTCTAGCTCCTCGGTACGAGCTAACTTCCATCACCAAAGCCCCCACCCACAAGTCCACTTCGACTTTGATGGGGACTTTGTTGGCGTCGTCCGACACCCAAATCCGAATGGAGTTTTCGCCTTTAAAAAGCTCATTGTTAGGCATGATAGGTGTGAGCCTTAGGGCTTTTATTTTGCCATATTTGGTTTTTACTACGTCCTTCCCACGGTATTTGACTTTGAGTTTATAGACCGAGTTTTCAAAAAACGTAGGTACTTCCACCATTTCGTTGGGGCTAAGTTTTGAGAAATCGAGGGTACGGAGGAAAAAATAACTACTAATCGCATCCTGAATGTGATTAGGCACTTCAAATTTTTTGGTGCCGTTTTCGTCGGTCACTACGGCGTCGTCGGTATCGTGGTTAAACACCGTTGTTTCCACTTTTCGGTAATTGTTTTCTTGAATATTTCGGTAAAATTTCTGAGAAACAATGGCCGACGTATCCATCCACGATTGCCATTCGTCGCGCACTTTAGCAAACCAACTGAAAGCCCCTAAAGTAGTGCCTACAATATTGATTTTGTAACACGGCCGACCATTCACCTGATAGACATTCGGACTAACGTCAACGACGGCATTGGCTGCGTTGAAAATGCCATAATGTACGCGGTATTCGAGGTGTTCACCTACGCCAAAGTTGGTTTGTGGGATACGGCGATAGGAGTCTTTGGTATGAAAAGAAGAGAAAAAAAACACAGCAAATACCAAGGCGAAGCGTCCGAGCATATTGAGTGGATGGTAAGTAAAACAAAAACTCCCTAAAACGAGGTTGGGTAGGTTGCTTTCAAGTAAGCAAGGTACTTTGGAAAATTACCCTTGAATTTATGATTAAACTCGTCTTGAAACTGGTTTTGTTGGGAGTGATACGTCAGGTATCCGATAAAAAACGCATTGTTGGGCAATTTCGTGCCTCGCCAAGGGTATTTTTTCCCAACAAGCCCACCCAAAAGTGTATCCGATTGTTGAACAATGTGGCGGATTTGCCTTGTTTTTAAGGTGTCTTTTTGAGCAGAAGTAAGCGAAGGGTGGAAGGTTTTGTACAAGCTATCAAGCTGTTTTGCCCCCCGTACGATGTGCTGCGAAATCGCATCGTTATAGCGTTTTCTGAACTCGTATTTTTCTAATTCGGGAGAATTTGCACCGTATTTGGCGGTCAAAAAGCGAATTGCTCCGTAGTCACCCACAAAACTGGCGAGGTTTTCGTTGAGTTCGAGGTTGTTTTTGACAAACAGCGTACCGTGCGTCATTTCGTGAATGATTAGGTTGGCCAAACTTCCTTCGCCTCGGTACAGCATCGAAGACAAAATAGGATCTTTGAAAAATCCCAATGTACTCCAAGCTGACACCTCGTTGAGTTGCGTATCAAAACCCTCTGAAATAAGCAATTGGCGCTCTTTGTCGGCGCGGGTAGTGTCAAAAAAACCTTTGTAAGCAAACGTTCCTATCACTGGAAAATTCCATTCGCGGGGTACAAGGCGGTATTTTTCAGAAGCGGTTAATACCCACAAAATGGGTTTGCCGTGTTGGTCATAAAACTCGGTATAGCTTCCTGATGAATCTAGTCCTAAGGAATCGACGGCAAATTGTTTGATTTCGCCAATGAGCCTGAGGCGTTGCTTGAGCGAGTCAGGAAACGACGGGTTTTTCAGGACTTCCGCCACGGGCTGCGTATTGAACAAAATCTGAAGCTGACCTTTGGCTTGCATGTACCCATAACTGACCAACTCTCGGTAATAAAGGCCGAGAATCAACAAAATGCAGAGCAAACCAAGGAGTATTTTTTTGAACATGAATTTCTAAGACGCTACAACCGACCTTTTCTTTTCCCAAGACGTAAGAATCTGTCGGAGCTGTTTGTATTCAATTAAAAAACCATCGTGGCCGTACAAAGAGTCAATTTCTTGATACTCGGCTTCGGGGATGTGTTTTGTTAAAAACTTCTGTTCCGACGGCGGGAATAAAATGTCCGAACTAATCCCCACCACCAACGTACGAGCTTTCACTTGCGCAAGCGCATGAATGATACTTGGGCGATTGCGGCCAACGTTGTGCAAATCCATCATCCGCGAAAGTGTCCAGTAAGAGAACGCATTAAAGCGGTTTGCTAGTTTATCTCCTTGGTACTGCTGGTAAGTCGCCGCGCGGAAGTTTTCCGTTTGTTCGTTGCTATCGCGGGCTTGGGTAAAATCGTAGGTGTCGTAGTTGCGGTAGGAGAGGAGCGCAATCGAGCGGGCCACTTTTATGCCTTCGGCGCCCGCATCGGGGCGAGCTTCCTTCCAAGTAGGGTCAGCTTTGATGGCCATCCGTTGCGATTCATTGAAGGCAATGCCCCAAGGAGAATGAACGGCGTTGGTGGCAATAAGCACCAAATCGCCGATAAGCTCTGGTTGAATGATAGCCCATTCTACAGCTTGTTGTCCACCAAGCGAACCACCCACGAGGGTATGAATATGTGATATTCCCAATTCTTCGCGCAGTAACTCAAACGCGTGGATGTTGTCCCGAATCGAAATATCAGGGAAGGTACGGTAATAGGGTGTTCCCGTTTGATGATTGATACTCAAGGCATTGGTAGAGCCATAATGCGAGCCCAGCACGTTGGCACAGACGATAAACCAATCTTTGGGGTCGTAATGAAGGTCATTTCCTACCAGTCCGTCCCACCAATCCGTCGGATCGGCGTTTCCTGTGAGTGCATGACAAATCCAAAGAACATTACTGCCGTCGGCGTTGAGGGTGCCGTGGGTGGTATAGGCCAATTGGAACCCAGCGAGTTCGCCGCCGAGTTCCAATGGAAAAGTGTATGGGTATTTAAACGTATGTACTGCCAAGGTAAATAAGTGCTTTACTTAATTATTGATTACTGACCGATTGTGTCAAAGGCTTGTTGAATATCAGCCTTAATGTCTTCAATGTGCTCAATTCCTACCGATATGCGCAACAATCCTGCTTCTACGCCTGCTGTCGCCTGTTCGGATGCAGAAAGCTGCGAGTGCGTAGTGCTTGCGGGGTGGATGATGAGGGTTTTTGAGTCACCCACGTTGGCCAAATGGCTAATCATTTTGAGAGAGTTAACAAAATTATCAGCCGCCTCTTTTCCTGCTTTGAGTTTGAATGAAAGTACACCGCCGAAGCCACGCGTGAGGTATTTTTTAGCCAACTCGTGGTATTTGCTACTTTCCAAGCCTGGGTAGTTGACGTAAGCAACAGAAGGGTGCGCTTCTAGCCATTTTGCAAGCGCTAAGGCATTTTCGCACGTACGCTCTACGCGAAGGGAGAGGGTTTCTAAACCTTGTAACAACAAAAATGAGTTAAATGGGCTTTGCGCTGGGCCCCAATCGCGCAGACCTTCCACGCGGGTACGGATGATGAATTGGATATTTCCGAAAGGCCCGCCAATCCCAAACACATCGTTGAGGACAAGTCCGTGGTAACTTGGTGATGGCGACGTAAATTGCGGATATTTACCATTTCCCCAGTTGAACGTCCCTGCGTCAACAATGACGCCACCCATGCTGGTGCCGTGTCCGCCAATCCATTTGGTGGCGGATTCTACCACGACGTGGGCCCCCCATTTGATAGGTTGGCAAATCGCGCCTCCCGCGCCGAAGGTATTATCGACGATGATGGGAAGGTCGTATTTAGCCGCTAGTTGTGAAAATGCTTCAAAATCAGGAACGTTAAACCCTGGATTACCAATCGTTTCGAGATAAATGGCTTTGGTCTTGTCATCAATGAGTGCTTCAAAACTTGCTACATTGTCGCCGTCGGCAAAGCGAGCTTCTACCCCGATGTTTTTGAATGAGTTTTTAAACTGATTGTATGACCCACCGTATAAGAAAGAGGTCGTGACAAAATTATCGCCAACGGATGTAATGTTGTTGATTGCTAAAAATTGAGCCGCGTGTCCCGATGCTACCGCCAATGCAGCGACACCTCCTTCTAGGGCTGCGATGCGTTTTTCAAACACATCATTGGTGGGGTTCATAATACGGGTATAGATGTTGCCAAACTCTTTGAGTGCAAACAAATTAGCTCCGTGCTCTGAGCTGTTGAAGGCATAAGCCGTAGTCTGATAAATGGGTACAGCACGGGCGTTGGTAACTGGGTCGATGACTTGGCCAGCGTGTTGCTGTAAGGTTTCAAAACGAAGATCTGACATGGATGTAAAGAATTAGTGGTTATTGGTTGGGAACTGAAAAAACAACATAGCATTTGTCGTGCATCCTAAAAAAGAACACCGACGGGGATTGGAACACAGTAGGGCACGCTGGAAGCGCACGCATTTTTCTAAGAATCTTAACATGATTGTTTCGATTTATATGCCCCGATTGCTCAGGTAGGAATTAGCACCTTATTCCGCGTATGTTGAAACAGGTTGCCAGAGGTTCATGGAGCCTATTCTCTCCCCTCTTCTTTATAAATCAATCGCTGTGCGAATGAGAAGCAACTGACTTGATGGGGCAATATTACGGCGGAAGTGCCGAAATCCAAAATAAAATAGTCAAAAAACTGCACCAAACCTTCCAATCCCCCTAAATTTGTGTTTTAATATGCTACCCTATTATGATTTATCGCTTCAAAAAAGAAAACGCAGCCAGAAAACCAGGGACTGTTTCGGTGGGAGAGGCCATCGGAAAGATGCTTGAGATGTATCGTTTGAACGCCAAGTTTGACGAAACATCGGTCAAAGTTCATTGGGAAAAACTCGTAGGGCCTGAGATTGCGTCCCGTACAAGCGCGATTTATGTCAAAGAAAAGGTGCTGTTTCTACAACTTACGTCAGCGCCATTGACGCAAGAGTTGGTGCTGGCGAAGAAAAAATTAATTGAATCGCTGAATCGGGCGTTTGGCTACGAAATTATTACGGATATTGTGTTTATCTAATATAAAACAGGGTTGTGAGCAACCCTGCACACATTACGGATATTGTGTTTATCTAAATAAAACAGGGTTGTGAGCAACCCCGTACACAGCATGAAGATCTACAATGATATTTCTTTGCAGGAGGTGGAACAATTGGCTGCTGATGCCAACACTATTCTAGTGGATGTGCGTGAGCCTTGGGAATTTGAGGAGTTTAATATTGGAGGAATAAATATCCCTTTGGCCGAAATTCGTGAACATCATGCAGAACTTCTTCCTTTTGACACAATTGTCGTAGTCTGTACCAACGGTACTCGTTCAAAAGTAGCCGCTAAAGATTACTGCCGAAGTGATGTTTTCCAAACAAAAAACATTTATCATCTTCAGGGTGGGATTCTTGAAGTGGAGGATTAGTTATTGAACCATAAAAGACATATAAGGCCATGTAAGATTTCTCGCTTACAGCCTTATAATCTCTTATATTTCTTATATGGTTTAAAATTAATTAACCTCAAAGACCCCTTCAAATACCTTTACCGCAGGGCCAATCAAGTAAATGTTGTCAAAAGAACCGTCTTCGTGCGCCACAAAAGACACCCGAAGTGGGCCACCTTTGGTTTTCACGCTGATGGGTTCGTTCATGCCTAGGTGTTGGTAGGCCATTAAGGCACAGGCCGTTACGCCTGTTCCACAGGAATAAGTTTCGTCTTCGACACCTCGCTCGTAGGTGCGAACATAAATGGATTGTTCGCCTATTACTTCGGTAAAGTTAACGTTGGTGCCGCCTTTCGGGCCATATACCTCACCGTAACGAATGGCTTTGCCGTCGGCGACTATTTCCGTGGCTTCTACGTCTTTGACAAAACGTACAAAATGTGGAGAACCTGTGTTGAGGAAGAAGTCAGCACCATCTTTTTCACTGCCTGTCACGTTACTCATATTGAGGAAAATTTCTTCCTCGCAGGCTACGGCTTTATGTTCACCATCGACGGCGATAAACGTGGTGTTTTCTTCAAAAAGCCCTAAATCTTGCGCAAAACGTACCGTACAGCGCCCACCGTTTCCACACATACTTCCTTCGCGACCATCGGCATTGAAATAGACCATTCGGAAATCGTAGCCTTCGGCGTTGCGAAGCAGAATGAGACCATCAGCTCCGATGCCAAAGCGACGGTGGCACAAAAACTCAATCAGTGGCTGACTGACAGGAAATGTTTCGGAGCGGTCGTCAATCATGATGAAGTCGTTGCCCGTTCCTTGGTATTTAACAAAACGAATCGAAAGTGGCGAAGTAATCATAGATGGGAGAAACGTTTGAAGAAAATGAATAAAAAAAGCCGCCTTAAAAGACAGCTTTTTATGGAGACTCGGGAAGAGGAGAGGCTTATTTCTTCTTCTCTCTAACGCGAGCCGCTTTACCTTGTTTACCACGAAGATAGAACAAACGAGCGCGACGTACTTTACCACGACGTACAAGTTCGATTTTTTCGATGCTTGGTGACAAGATAGGGATGATACGCTCAACACCTACACCATTTGATATTTTACGTACAGTAAAAGTTTCTCCGCTTCCACCGATGTTGCGGCGTTGGATAACTGTTCCTGCAAATACCTGAATACGCTCTTTTGCACCTTCGATGATTTTAAGGTGAACGTTTACAGTGTCTCCTGCTTGGAAAGCAGGGAAAGCATCGCGACGGCCAGAGAATTCAGAATCTACTAGCTTGATTAACTCATTAGTCATTGTTGTAATTGAATTGAGGCTGTTGTCAGCGGACGGTTAATTTGGCCGTCATTCACAAAAGCGAGTTTATCAGAAATTGCCCGCAAAAGTACGGATTTTGAAATGAAAACGCAAATCTTGAAAGTTAAAAATAAAGGGGTTGCTTATCTTTGTTGCTCTAACAAAGGCAGACATGACTAAAATTACGGACTACATTCAGCAAGCCAACGGCAAAACATTGTTTTCTATTGAGGTAATTCCACCCGTTAAGGGCAACAATATCAATGAGTTATTGGGGAATATTGAGCCTTTGATGGATTTTAAACCCCCGTTTATTGACGTAACTTATCACCGCGAAGAATACATCGAAAAACCATTGGCTGATGGACGTATTCAGCAAATCGTGACGCGTAAACGCCCAGGTACAATCGGCATTTGTGCATCTATCATGCACCGTTTTGGCGTGGACGCTGTTCCGCATGTATTGTGTGGCGGTTTTACCAAAGACGAAACCGAGGATTTTTTGATGGATTTACACTATTTGGGTATTGACAATGTACTGGTACTTCGCGGTGACCCTGCCAAACCTTATAAAACTTTTAAGCCCAAAACAAACGGTCATGCTTATGCTAGCGAATTGGTGGAACAGGTGGTCAATATGAATAAAGGTCATTATTTGCACGAAGAGGTAGAACCTTTGGCACCCACCGATTTTTGCATTGGGGTGGCGGCCTATCCTGAAAAGCACTTTGAAGCGGTGGATTTTGACACTGATTTTGACTATTTGAAGCAAAAAGTTGCTTTAGGAGCAGATTACATCGTAACTCAAATGTTTTTTGACAACAGTAAGTATTTTGACTTTGTCCAAAAATGCCGAGCCGTAGGCATAAATGTACCCATCATTCCTGGCCTAAAACCCCTTTCTACCAAAAAACAGCTGGGTATTTTGCCAAAGATTTTTTACTTGCACATGCCCCAAGATTTGGTGAAAGCCGTTGAAGAATGCGAGAATGATGCGCAAGCTAAACAAGTAGGCATCGAATGGTGTACGCAGCAATGCCGCGAATTGATGGATTTTGGCGTGCCTGTGCTCCATTTTTATACCATGGGTAAATCGGATAACATTTATAAGATTGCTTCTAATTTGTTCTAAAGTGAGCTTGGTGCGGGTTGTGAGCAACCCTTAACACGGATAGGTCGGGTTGTGAGCAACCCTTGGCACTTTATAGTGCGCCAGGGTACTCATACCCTGACCATTCGTCCTCCCTAGCATCAATAAAAACGGGCATCAGAAAACTCTGACGCCCGTTTCGTTCACAAAGTGCTCTTCAAACGTTAAAGTAATAGTACTATTTTTTTCGCCTTACTACGGTTACAGGAATACATAGCTGCACAGGACAGCAATTGGTGCCAGACTGGATGATGAGTGGGCAGCAGCCGCTCACTGGACAAGTGACGTTGCTTGCGGTGAAAGTATAGGTGCCTTCTTCCGAGAACAAAACAACGTTTCCGCTGGCTATTTGTGCTCCATTTTTAAACCAGATGACATTGGTGTAAGTCGAAGGAACAGAGACTTCTACCTTTTGACCTGAACAAAGCCCAATGGGTACCGTAATACAATCATTGGCGGTGTCGTTGGTGGCGACTGTATCTGGCTGGTCGGCACTTTTAATCAGTGCAAAGTTGAAATTTACCCCTTCCGCAATGACTTTGGCTTGTATTACTAAGGTTGTACTGTCGCCCGAAGCAAGACTTGGAATTGTCCAGTTTGTGCCAGAGAAGCTGCCACTTGTTGGCGTGCCGCTGATGATTTGTAAACCAGTGGTTGTACTGTCTTCGACTACGATGTTGGTAGCGGTGATGTTACCAGTGTTTTTGACGACAATTCGATACGTAATCGTGTCATTGAGGCTCCGAATTTTGCTCCCTACTAAGACCTTTGAAATAGATAAATCGACAATCCCTGCTCCGATGTTGATTGTTGCGCAAGCCGTTTTACACAAACTAGGGGTTCCATTGTCACAAACCAGGTAACAAAAAGAATCTTGGCCAGTAAACGTTGCCGAAGTAGGCGTATAAGTAAATGCCCCGTTGGTTTGGAGCACGACTGTGCCCTGAGTCGGTGCTACGGTTGGCGTGGTAGCGACAGTCAAGGTATTATTGTCGGGGTCAGTGTCGTTGGTGAGGACATTGTCGGTCAAAATGACTCCTTGAAGTATCGAATACGTATCATTGTTGGCAACTGGTGGGCGGTTTGTAATGGCATCGCCATAAGCGGCGGGTAAACCATCCACAGGGGCCAAAATTCCATCTTTGTCAGGGTCGCAGTTGGCAGTACAGTTTACAATACCGTCTCCGTCGGGGTCTAAAATTGAAGCATTGAGTCCGCCTTCTGCCAAATCGCTCTGCCCATCGTTGTCCGAATCCAAATCATAGGGGTCTGTACCGCCCGTTCCGTCGGTATTTGGGGGCGTGAGGCCATTGCCCGCGCTGGCTGGGATACCCGTGATGGCATCGGGTGTACCATCGGCAAAGCCATCACCGTTGACATCGACACCAGCGGCTTCGTTGACATCATTGATGCCGTCGTTGTCGGAGTCTAAGTCAAGGTAATTGGGAATTCCGTCGCCGTCGCAATCGGTATTTGCGACTCCATTGAATAGTACGGTAGAGCAAACTGCTGCATTTTCGACCGTATCTAAGATGCCATCGTTGTCATCGTCAAGGTCAGTGCTGTCAGGAATTCCATCCCCGTCGGTGTCAACAGGAGCGCTCGTAACGGCGATAGAAGTGGTACTATTGTCATTGGCGGGGTTATTACCACTGGTTTGAGGCCCCGAAAACTGAATAGTACCCGTGACAGTGAGCGGCCCTCCAACGTTTACTCCTTTGTAGCCTAAAACAATTTGTTTGCACTCTCCTGGGGTGATGGATACTGTGTTTTGGAAACGGATTGTACTACCAGATTTGCTTACGATTGACCAGCCATCAAAAGAAATTGCGGTGACAAATGTGTCAACGAGTGCGCTAGGTAACGTAATAAGCGGCTGAATTCTATTGAGGGGCGTACTTGTTGTCCCACCATCGAAATTGCAAATGTCGATGATAATTCGGCCGTTAGTTGAGCCTTGCGACACACTGGCAGGTTGGTTTAAGATATTAATACCCACATCTTGTGCGTTTCCTTTCACAATGCAAAATAGGCTCAGGACGAAGATAAACGTTTGGAGAGCTTTCATAAAAATTAGGATTAATTAGCAGTTATTGATGTGATGGCAATGTTGTTGTCAACTTTGATTTCACCTGCAGAACCGTTGATAATAGTCGCCGTAATGTTTTGTGTGGTATTTATTGGAATGCCTGTCTTACGAGTAGCAGTAAAGCCGATTACTTTTGAGCCATTTGCGGCAATCGTAATACCCGTTTTAGCGGTTACTGTAATAAAGTTGGCGTTCTCTACAAAATCCCAATCACTGTTACTGTTAGCAGTAGGTGCTGTTGTATTTGAGGTGCCAGAGGTTGTTGAGTACGTGATGTCGAATCCAGAGATTTTGGCTAATCGGAAAGAGATTGGAGTGCCTGTAATTTGGACGCGATTGTTGATTTCAAAGAGATTGACAACAAAGTCTTTCTGACTTCCCGCCGTCGTAAATTCGAGCGAACCAATGACGATGGTTGGGTTCAAATCAGGGAAGAGGTCGTCGCGTCTAGTGGCTGGTACGGCATCGACAGGGGTTAAAATACCGTCTAAGTCGGGATCTGCATTTCCATCTACTACGCCGTCACCGTTGGCGTCCAAGGCGGGGTTTGTACCCGATTCGGTAAAGTCAGTTAGGCCGTCGTTGTCACTATCAAGGTCATACGGGTTTGTGCCGCCTGTGCCATCGGTATTAGGAGGGGTGATTCCTGCTCCAGCAGAGGCTGGAATTCCAGTGACTGGATCGGGCGTACCATCGGCAAATCCGTCGAAATTAGCGTCAGTACCATTGGCTTCGTTTACGTCATTGATACCATCATTGTCTGAGTCGAGGTCGAGGCGGTTGGGGATTCCGTCACCGTCGCAATCGACATTGGCGGTTACAATTCCCGATGCACTTGTACAACTGGCGGCATCTTCCACCGTATCCAAAATACCATCGTTGTCGTCGTCCAAATCATCCACATCAGGTACAAGGTCACCGTCGGTATCCACCAAAACCGAAATGGAGGTAGTACTTGTATTGTTGGTTGAAAGGTCACCTACCAATGCCCCCATAGGGAATGAAAGTGTGCCCGTGACAGCCGAAGGGCCACCTAGGGTTGTGGCAGTATATCCGAGCGATATTTGGCTACATGCTCCTGCCAAGATAGAGGCGCTGTTTGTCAATACAATGGTTCCGCCCGTGTTTGATTCAATGGTCCAGCCCGTGGTCGTTACGCCCACAATGGTTCCTACAATGGCCGATGGAAAAGCTACGGTTACCCTCACTTTGCCAGCGGTAGCCGCGGTGGCACCCCCATCGTTGTTACAGACATCGACGGTGACACGGCCTGTTGTGGCGAGTTGTGGCACGTAAGCGGGTTGGTTCAAAATGTTGACGCTGACGTCTTGGGCGAACGTTGTGAGTGTGGAAAAGCAGACCAGTAGCCCTGCCACTGCCCTTGCAAAGATTGTTTGAGTAAACGTTTTCATTTGATTGAGGAATTGTGATTATGAATAAAAAGGGGTAAGAATTAATTATTGGTCAAGGTCGTCTGGGCAAGGTTATTATTGATTTTTTCCTCACCAGCAGAACCATGATAGATAGCGACAGTGATGTGCTGTATGGTATTTGTCGGGATACCTGCTTTGCGTGCGATGTTAAAGCCGACTGCTTTGAAACTGTTTTGGGGAATGGTGATGCCCGTGTTGGCCGTAATGATGATGAAATCGGCAGTCTCACTAAAGGTCCAATCGCTATTGCTGTTTGGCTTTCCACCACCGACATTTGAATTGCCAGAGGTAGTAGCGTAGCTAATTGTAAAGGCCGATAATTTGGTGATACGGAACGTCGTGGGTGCGTTTAGGACGTGGGGTTTGTTGTTGATTTCGTTGATATTGACAATAAAATCCCGATTGGTGAAAAGCGAATTAAACTCTAATCCATCAATTTCTATGGTTGGGTTTAAGTCGGGCAATAGGGCGTCGCCCCAGGTGTTAGGAATGGCATCTACTGGGGTGAGAATCCCGTCGCCATCAGGGTCTAAATTGCCGTCAACCACGCCATTATTATCCGCATCGAGTTCTGGACGTAGGCCGCCCTCCGTAAAATCGGTCAATCCGTCGTTGTCTGAATCCAAGTCATAAGGGTCACTACCGCCTTGTCCATCGGTATTTAGAGGGGTAGTTCCGCTAGGCGCGGCACTGGCAGGAATCCCCGAAGAATTGACGGCGCCATCTGCTTGGCCATTTCCATCAACATCGACTCCGCCCGCTTCGATAACGTCATTGATTCCGTCGTTATCAGAGTCTAAATCAAGACTATTGGGAATACCATCGCCGTCGCAGTCAGCATTTGCCACGCCATTGTAAAGAACAGTAGAGCAAGTGGCCGCGTCTTCAACGGTATCTAAAATACCATCATTGTCATCGTCAAGGTCAACGTCATCTTTGTAGCCATCGCCATCAGTGTCGGGGGCGCAGCTCGTGATTGTTACCGTAACGGCATTACTGGCAGGACTGTAGCAGTCTGTAAGACTGTCGTAAAAATAAGCGTAGTAGATTCCAGCCCCCGCAGTGGTAGGTGTGGCGTAAGCGAGCCCCGTGTGGGTGTTGTTGGTAAACCAAACGAGTACCGCGCCACTGGGGGTTGGGGTTGTTACTAGCAAATCTAAATTGACAGTAGTGAATGGGCAACTATTCGTGGCGGCGGTGGTACTTACACTCGGCGCTACAACACCAGCTGTGGTTGCAGCTTTGAGTACCATGTTATAGACGTTGGTTGTGCCGAGGTCCACACCTATGAAGTTGGAAACGGTAATTTTTATTTCATCAAATGATTTTGTGGTGACAAAACCAATGATTTGTCGGCTTGAACTTAATAACTGCAGTGAAATGAGGTTGCCTCCGCTTGATTCCTGAAAAACCCCGTCTTTGTAGGTGCTGATGGTAGCTCCATTTAACAAGTTAACCCCAATGAGTGAGGAATTCTCAATGTCGGCACCCGCAAATGTCCCGATGGGGTAGTCGGTCAGTACATCTTTGACAGAGATTGAGCTGCTACTACCAACACCCACGGCCAAGACGATACTGGCAAAGTTAGAGGTATTGGCATCGACTACATTGTTGACATTATTAACGGCACAGCCTGCACACACCAAACCAGCGTTTGAAACATTGACCACTGCTGGGTAACTTGGTGTGACTAAGTTGGTGACGGTGCTGCAATTGAGGGCAGGCCCTGCACAAAACCGTTGAACAACCGCGTTATAGACCTCTGTGGTATTGACGATTCCGAGTAAGTTGGTGACTTCGAGCTGTATTTCATCAAATACTTTGGTGGTAATAAAACCCACGAGCTGTTTGCCTGAGCCACTTAATAAAGTAGAGTTAACAGAGACTAGCGTAGCACTGTTAGAAGACTCTTGGAGGGTGTTATTCAAATAAGTGCGAATGGTTATGCCTGAAAGGAGGTTGGCATTAATGAGGTTTGAATTGGAAATATTAAATCCAGCAAACGTACCTATGGCATAGCTGTTAAGCGTATTTTTAACCGAAATAGAGGCGTTACTTCCGAGGGCTGCCGTGAGAGAAAGGGTCGCGAAGTCGGAGGTAGATGCACTAATGGCATTATCGGCATTGGTTACGCTACAACCCACGCAAGCTACGCCACTAATACCTGTGCGAGTGGCATTGATATAAACAGGCTGAGTAGGATTATTTAGTTGCGTTTGGGTGTTACAATCTAGGGCGGGCGCTGCACAAAAGCGCTTGATGACTGGGTGATAGACTTGGGAAGAAAAAAGGATGGCTAATAAGGCTTCATATTCAATTCGGATTTCGTCAAAAGACAACGTAGTAACAAAACCTAAGGTAATATTGCCATCAGGGTCTAGCAGTGAAGTGTTGATGCCAATGCCTGTATTGGTTGCAATAAATGATTCTCTCGGTGAGCCACCTAACAGGGTTTTGATGGTTACCCTAGCCCCTACCGACGCCTGTAATAACCCACTGCCGCTTACTTTATATCCAGCAAACGTACCTGCTGGATAGGTGTCGTTTCCGTCTTTGACGCTTATCTCGCCATCACAACCAAGGCCAGTAATACTTATTGTTGCAAAGTCAGTAGTGCTTGTGTTGGTGAGGTTGCCTTCATTGGAGATAGAGCCTAAACACAGTGGAATTGCTGATGCGACTGAATTAGTTACAGTGGGTGTAAGACTGTTATAGGTCGCGTTTGTCCATGCCGAAGCTGTATTACACGGTGCATTCGCGATTTGTGCAACCACTATCTGCGAAAAAAGTAGTAACACGAAAATCATTAAAACACTTGTGAGGCGTGGTAATAATGACATATTCATACGTTGAAATGTTAAAGAAGCGTTCAAGTAAAATATATACCAATAGTAGTGCCTGTTTTGTTGACAAACTGGTAAAGGATGTTCCACGAAGACATATCCTACTTGTTTAAGAAGAGAGAGGGGAATTGAAGAGGGTTTAGGGCGAAAATATGGGGCAAAAAATGAGATTTTTTACTGAATGCCCGTATGCAAGCGGATAGATTTGAGTTTTGTGAACAACGAAATGTTCTTGTTGCCAATTGGGGATTCAATGTGACAAAAAGCCAATCTGTTGATAGTCAGAGGTATATGGAGAGATGTTATTGGAGAGGTAAAATTGAGCCATATGAGCAAAAATCGTACCATTTGAAGATAGTATGCGAATTAAAATTTCATGTATAAACATATTTATGTAAAAAAAAATACACTTAAAAGGTTTAAAAGTCTTTTTTTCATTCCTAAAAGTTTTTTTTGCTAAGTTTGTTTTTAGTATATCCTTTAACTTGTTACATTCGCGTACTGCTCTCGACAATAAGGCATACATAAAAGGGT
This sequence comes from Runella sp. SP2, assembly GCF_003711225.1. NCBI lineage: Bacteria > Pseudomonadati > Bacteroidota > Cytophagia > Cytophagales > Spirosomataceae > Runella > Runella sp. SP2. The sequence goes on from NZ_CP031030.1 coordinate 1,232,084, forward strand.
AATGTATGCGCAATCGGCATAAGTGTATAATAAAAAAGGAATAAGTATGAATATAGAGTTTACAGTACTGAAAGAAGAAGATGACTACAAGTTAATAAACCAGAAAAAATGGGTTATTGATAGGGATATTCATTATGGAGTTTTTGGTGAATTTTTCTTTTATATAAGCTCAAATCATGATTTTCCAATGTATTTGCAGGATTATTCAATAATGAGCCCAATTTGCTTTAAATTTTGTGATAAAAACTATGCCAGATGTATTTACTTATTTTTAGACCAAAAGTGGTTGAAAAATGAATTAAAACTTCCAATTGACGAAGTGGCGTTGGTTGCTCCTTACTTATGTAAAGAATGGAGTAAGGATAAACATATTATTTCTAATAAATTTAACATACTTTGGGAGCAGCTTTCATTATCTACAAATAATATCTTGTTTTTTAGGGCTTTTATTTATGATTTAATATATCGAGTTATCGACGAAATAGAAAATAGTATCAATGTATGTCAGGAAAATGCCTATTATAGAAAGGAAAAGCGTAAAATAGAACAAGTAGTAGAAAGTGCTATCCAAAACGTTCATTTGCCGATTCCAAAACTGGAGCAATTTGCCCAAGAGGTAGGGATGAGTGTTAGCAAATTTAAGGTTTTATTTAAGAAAATATACGGACAAAGCCCTTATCAGTACCTGCTTGAAAATAAGCTAGTTTACGCCCGTAAAATGTATCAAACGGGAGCATATACGCTATCACAGATTGCATTAAAAATAGGTTACAGCCATATTTCAGGCTTTACGAAGATTTATAAAAAACGCTTCAATGAACGCTAAGAAAAACTCCACCTCGCAAGAACAGTTAACCATTGTTTTAAACATCGAAGATTTTAAACGAATAGAAGGAGATTTAATTGAAAAAAGAATTCCTTTTTCGATTGGTTATTCCTCTAAGCCTTGTGAAAAACAAGAGGAAGTTACGCTTACGAAAATTGAGAGGGTAGAAGCTCCAAAAAAAGAACAGCCCGAATATCCTAACATCGTTGTTGACAAATTAGAACAAGTAGTTAATAAGTATATAGGGCCAAACTTTGAATCGGAACTTCCATCTTTAGATAATATTTGCGAAGAACTTAGTATGAGAGAAAGCACGTTTAAACGAGTGTTTAAACAGTACTATGGTGTCACTCTCCACCAGTATTATATGATGAAAAAAATGGATCATGCTGCAAACCTTATTCGAAGCGGATATACCATTACATCGGTTTCTAAAATTATTGGGTATGCACACCCTATAAAATTTACCAAGATGTTTCAAAAGCATTTTGGCGTTTCACCCAAAAAATACCAACAATTTCAAAAAAACTTGTCACTAGAGAAATTAAGAGACTCAGTTAGAGGGGTCTAAAAGACGAGTGATGTGAACCAAGTTGATAAGTTCTCCAGTATTTTTTAAATAAAATTTCTGCAAAAGATGCCGACGGTGCGTGTCCACCGTGTGTTTACTGATACTTAAGTGTTCGGCGATAGTTTTGCTTTCTTCTCCTGAAACGAGATAGCTTATAATCTCGATTTCACGTTTAGAAGGCAATTCTATCTGTTGAAGGTCTTCCACATCGGGCAAGTATTCGTACAGCCGCCCGTCAAAGTCTTTCCCCCAAAAACGAATATATCTCCTCTGATAAGAATCGCTCAATGTATTGTTTTCTTGAAGCAATACGAGCAAGCTTCTAATGCTACCGTCAGGGTCTAGTTCAAGAATTTTGGCCGATTGAGTAATGTGGATGTAACTACCATCTGACTTGCGTAGTTTAAAGTTCAGGAGTATGTTAAGGTTATATTTGTCTTCCGTGCTGCATCTTTCTAAAATGTAGAATAAAAGTTTATTACACAGATTGTGAACACCAAGATCTGAGGGGTGTATGAGCTTTGTGTAGGAAAGAACCCCCTCACCAAAAATCTCTTCTATTTTCCATCCCCACCATTCTTCTACATCGACACCCACATACTGCTGGGTCATTTTTTTTACATCTACTACGATAGGTACTGTTCTAACCATCTGAAATATAGATGTTAACAGTGGATTGGATTCAACGTGAAGTCTGTTTGAGTTGCTTTTGTTGAGAATATTTTTTGAGTTCCAAAGAGATAAAACGTCTGAGTGTGCTGAAGTAGTAGGGATGGCCATTGATAGTAAAGTGAATTTATTGCGTGTGATAACGTTGGCTAAATTACAAAAAAAATTGATTTAGTAATATAGTTATTTGAATTTGAAAGTTAGAAATACTTGATGTTGAGTATTATTTATGTAAAAATATAAATGTAGGTACATCTATTTCTTTAAATAGTTATACACTATTAGGCATAAATTAAGATTTTTTTGCTAAAAATGCTAAAAAACCATTCAATCAATTACTGGATATTGAGTATTGTTACTCCTTCTTTTTAAGTTGAATTTTGACGAATAAAACATAATCAGTCTATGATTTATGTTTTATTAGGTAATTAATCATCATCTTTTCACCATTTACTATTTTACCCTCTATGGAAAAATACTACGTAAAGGTTAGGCAACAAAGCGTGCTTTATTTGTCTCTTCTTCTATTTCTACTTACTACAACCTCCCTTCTAGCGGCAGATTTATATGTCTCTCCGTCAGGAAATGATGGAAACTCAGGTAGTATCGGTTTTCCAAAATTAACAATTCAAGCGGCAATTAATGCGGCGAGTGCTGGAGATGTAATTAATGTTAGTGCAGGCACTTACAATGAGTCATTGGTAGTTGACAAGTCGTTGACGTTACAAGGAGTAAGTACGGATAAGAGTTTACAGATTTTGGATGGGACAGGTTTGGGGACGAAAAGTGGAATCGTTCTTAACAACGGTGTTACAAATGTGACTATCAAGAACTTCACGATACAGAAGTTTACGGGTGGGAGTGGTAACTCTCATGGGGGTATTTATGGCATTGGGGGTAATAATAACATAACGGTGACGAATGTAGCGTTGTTGGACAATAGCAATGCTTCAGGGTTTTATGCAAATGGTCCAATTTCGGATGTGTCAATTACGAACTCAGTGGTGAACAATAGTGGCCCAGGAGCCCGAGGTATAGTGATATGGAATGGCTTCAAGCAGAACATTACAATCTCTAACAACCAGTTGACGAACAACAATTGTTGTGGAATAGAGTTGCAGGACGGGACGGCATCGAATGTGACGATTAATAACAACACGATAGATATATCAGGTGGTGATAACGGTATTGGTGTGAGTGGTTTATCAAATCAAACGGGTCCAAATACGATTAACAATAATACGATTACAGGGGGTGGCCGTTATGGGATAGAGATTAAGAATCCCGCAGGCGGAGTGACTGTATCAGGGAACAATGTTACATTGACTATTCAAAACAGTAATTTGAGTGACCGAGCGGGGATAGCAGTTTTTCGGCGGGGTAAGCAGGCGTCGAATGTGGATGTACCTAATGGTGTTACTGTTACGGGTAATACAGTGACGGGCTATCAGCAAAGCAGTACGAGTGAAGGATTTGGGATTGTGATAGAAGGGACGAATCATGTAGTAACGGGAAATACATTGACTAACAATGAGGTGGGAATATTGCAACAACAGAACCCATCGAATTACCCTAATGATGCGGATCAATCAAACCTATCGGATCAATTTTTTGGGCGTGGAAATTCACCGATTACGTGTGGTAACACGATAAGTGGTAACAATTTTAGTGGTAACACGACTGATAGTCGCAATGTTGGAGGAATTGGAGCGGGTTTGGTAACGAACACGAATACGAACGAATATTTTTGTAGTATTCAGCCAGCGATCAATGATGCTGACACCCAAGATGGTCATACTATTACGGTAGCCGCAGGGACGTATAGCGAACAAGTGGTTGTGAATAAGTCGCTTATTATCAAAGGAGTAGGGGCGGCCAAGCCTGTTATTAATTTTACGGGCTCAGCAACGGGGAAGCCATCATTATTTGATGTTTCTAAACCTAATGTCACGATTGAAAATTTTGACATGAAGGTAGATTTAACGAAGTTATCGAGTGCCATTATTGCAAGTGGAGTCAATATTTCTGGTATTACGGTCAAAGACAATAACATTTTAGCTACAGGTTCATCCGCAGCAGCTTCGGTAGGGTCTTATACTGACCGCAATGCAGTTAGTATTAATTATGGTGGTACTACCAATTACAGAATAGCGTCAGGAGGAGTTAATACAATTGCATTTACAGGCAATACCATTGGTGGAGAAACGGATGCTTTTACTGTAGCGCGATATTTTCGTTCAGGCGTTTCTGTAGATGAAGGTGGAGGTACTTTCTCAGGTAATACTCTTCAAACGATTAACCACGATGTGTTGGTTAGATTTGGCAGCAATGGAGCTATTAGCATTACTAACAATAACTTAAACGGTGGAGGGGTAGAACTTTCAGACCAAAATGCTGCTGCGGGCCCTGTAACCGTTACATCTAATGCGTTCAATGCTACTTTCGCAAATACTTCAGCGCCTGGCGCAGCTGTACTGCGCATAAAAAATAATTACAATGGAATCGCACATACTGTTTCTTCTAACACTTTTACCAATTACAATTGGGCGGCGTCGGTAGAAAACATGAACAATGTTACCTTCAATGGAAATACATTTACAGGGCTCAACGCGAATTCTCGTTCTTTGGTTTTCAACACCAAATCAATTAGCGGCAACTCGAATGCAATCACCCAAGTTGCCGTTGGCATGACGGCTACAAATAACACCTTCAACGGGCAAGGAACGGCGCTTTTGTTTTTAAACCATGACAGTGATAATGATTCTTATGGAACTTTCACGCTTGGAACAGTAGGTAATGAGAATACTTTTGCCTCATCACTCGCTACGTTTGTATCGCTTGATGGGCAGTCTGGGTCAACCAATGGGTCAACTTTTCCGACCTACCCTAGTACTGGGCAGTGGCCTACAACGATGGAGTGTTGGGGTCAAAATTTGAATATTGTCAACAATAAATTTGACATTGGTTCAGGGTTACAATTGCCTTTGTCGATGAATTTAGCACAAAGGAATACCCTTGAAGGTAAATTAGATCACAAACCTGATGTTTCGTGCAAAGGGACGCTTCAATTCTTTTTGCCTGTTCATAATTTAACGCAAAATACCTACTTCTCAACGATACAAGCAGCAATAACGGCAGCATCATCAGGAGACGTTATTGAGTGTAGCGAGGCCACTTACAACGAATCATTGGTAGTTGACAAGTCGTTGACGTTACAAGGAGTAAGTACGGATAAGAGTTTACAGATTTTGGATGGGACAGGTTTGGGGACGAAAAGTGGAATCGTTCTTAACAATGGTGTTACAAATGTGACTATTAAGAACTTCACGATACAGAAGTTTACTGGTGGGAGTGGGAATTCTCATGGGGGTATTTATGGCATTGGGGGCAACAATAACGTAACGGTGACGAATGTAGCGTTGTTGGATAATAGCAATGCTTCAGGGTTTTATGCAAATGGTCCAATTTCGGATGTGTCAATTACGAACTCAGTGGTGAACAATAGTGGCCCAGGAGCCCGAGGTATAGTGATATGGAATGGCTTCAAGCAGAACATTACAATCTCTAACAACCAGTTGACGAACAACAATTGTTGTGGAATAGAGTTACAGGACGGGACGGCATCGAATGTGACGATTAATAACAACACGATAGATATATCAGGTGGTGATAACGGCATTGGTGTGAGTGGTTTATCAAATCAAACGGGTCCAAATACGATTAACAATAATACGATTACAGGAGGAGGTCGTTATGGGATAGAGATTAAGAATCCCGCAGGCGGAGTGACTGTATCAGGGAACAATGTTACATTGACTATTCAAAACAGTAATTTGAGTGACCGAGCGGGGATAGCAGTTTTTCGGCGGGGTAAGCAGGCGTCGAATGTGGATGTACCTAATGGTGTTACTGTTACGGGTAATACAGTGACGGGCTATCAGCAAAGCAGTACGAGTGAAGGATTTGGGATTGTGATAGAAGGGACGAATCATGTAGTAACGGGAAATACATTGACTAACAATGAGGTGGGAATATTGCAACAACAGAACCCATCGAATTACCCTAATGATGCGGATCAATCAAACCTATCGGATCAATTTTTTGGGCGTGGAAATTCACCGATTACGTGTGGTAACACGATAAGTGGTAACAATTTTAGTGGTAACACGACTGATAGTCGCAATGTTGGAGGAATTGGAGCGGGTTTGGTAACGAACACGAATACGAACGAATATTTTTGTAGTATTCAGCCAGCGATCAATGATGCTGACACCCAAGATGGTCATACTATTACGGTAGCCGCAGGGACGTATAATGAGAACCTAGACGTCACTAAAGCGTTAACCATCAGTGGGCCAAATAAATTGATTTCTCCTAATACTGGAAGTCGAGTAACAGAAGCTATCATTACAGGTGGGTTGAATGTAGATAACGCAGCCAGCAAAACGATAGTAATTGAGGGCTTCCAATTCCAAGGCGTTACAAGTCCATTAAACTATAATGGAAATACGGGAAATACTGTTGTGCTTGATATTACATTCCGTAAGAATTTAATAAATTCTAATTCTGGTCAATTAGCTGTTTTTACGGGTTCAGGCACAAACACCGCAAATGCCACCATTCAAGATAACCGTTTTTTGAGTATGAGCAGCAATGCCTTGCAATTAAATGCAGGCAACGGAGGGGTAACGACAGCACAAATAACCGATAATACCATTAATGGGACAGTGAATGCGGGTATGAACTTGGCTCTTACCAATAGCTTGATTAATGGTAATACAATTAGTAATACAGTCCAACAAGGTATTCAGATTGCAGATGCCTCTGGAAATGTAACAATATCAAATAATGTAATTACCAATGCAAATACAGGTACAGATGCGAATCGGGGTGGAATCAGGGTACGTGGAACTTCGTTTACAGGCCCTGTAAATATAACTAATAACATTATATCGGGTTCTACCAATGGTATCAGTGTTCCAACTGGGGAGAATATTACAGGGAAAGCGATTTTTGTGACCAATAATAACCTTTCTGGAAATACGTTTGGGATTAAAAACTCAGGTACAGGATTACTTAGTGCTACCTGTAACTGGTATGGTGGTACGGGAGCGACTGTTTCGCCACTCATTTCTGGAAGTGTTACTTTTGAGCCCTTTTTGACTAGTGGTACTGACAATAACGCTGGCGCTATCGGATTTCAGCCAGTGCCTAATAGTTGTACAGGATGTTCAGGAGGAGGTTCGGTAACCAACACAAATACAGGAGAAAGCTTCTGTAGTATTCAGGCGGCCATTGATGATGCAGACACTCAAAACGGTCACACGATTACAGTGGGAGCAGGGACTTATAAAGAGGACGTTAGTGTTACTAAACAATTAACGATTAACGGAGCAGGTATTGATGTTTCTATCGTTGAAGGCCCGATAGGTGGAGGAGGAGCAACCTTTCAGATTGCCGCGAATGGTGTTATCATTAATGGTTTTACCATTACTCGCGCAGGTAATAATACGACTGATTGGAACAATGGGGGCTTGAATACAGCGGGAGTAGCTGTACAAGGACAGACAAGCAAGGTCGAATTGAAGAACTCAAAGCTTGTAGGCAACCGTAACGCCCTCGATGTAAACAATAGTAATGGCAATAACATTCACAATAACATCATTACGAACAATCGCACAGGGGTAATATTCCGCAACCAAACAGATAATACGCTATTTACCGAAAATGAGGTGACAGATAACTGGACGGTTGGAATACTATTTTTGGATGCAAGTGGCGGTTCAAACAGCCCAGTTCAAACTGCTCTAAATAGTACTTTTAGCCAAAATAAAATCACAGGAAACTGGTACGGAGGTGTAGTTGACCGCCAAACAGGGGGGAGTTTGCCAGCAGCAGGAAGTAATCTAAAGGGTTTTAACTGTAACTGGTACGGGACAACTTCGCCAGTAATTTCGACAGCCAACAGCTCAGAGCCGACGTATGCAGATTTGATTCCTGTTGCATTTGGTGGAAGTGCCACAAAGCCTGCGAACGCACCTGACATTGCGGGGACAGCATCAGCCAATATTCAATATGCACCGTTCTTATCAACAGGTACGGACAACGACGGAGTTACTGTAGGTTTTCAGCCAGTTCCTGGTAGTTGCGTACCATGCGTAGGTACTGCCACAATTGGTTCTGCTACTACGATTTGTGAAGGGGGCAATGCGACTATAACCGTCACAGGAACGCCAAACACGAGTGTTACTTATAGTATCAATGGTAGCGGAAGCTATACGTTAGCATTGAACGGGGCTGGAACGGGTAGTTTCAATACTGGAGCACTTTCGAGTACAACTACCTATACACTGGTAAGTGGTACAAATGGTAGCTGTACGTCAGCCCTAACTGGTTCGGTGGTAATTACGGTTAACTTGAACCATTCTATTGCATTGTCATCGGCAGTTGGAACTGACGCGCAGGCTTCATGTATTGGAACGGCAATTGTCCCAATCACGTACACGTTGGGAGGGGCTGCGTCTGGAGCATCCGTTACTGGCTTACCTACGGGGGTTACTTATGCGGTAAATGGGAATGTTCTTACAATCAGTGGAATACCAACTGCAAGTGGTGTATTTTCTTATAACATCGTTACGACAGGGCCTTGTGTTACAACAAGTACTACTGGAACAATAACAATTAATGTGAAACCACAAATTAAAATTGTTGCGATTGGAACAGAGTTTGTAGAAGGCAACAATGCAACGTTGTGCGATACAGACGGGAACTCTTCTAACAACACTCTGGCATCGACCATCACTACTAATTGCTTGTCAGGACCTGTACTTTGGCGTACCAAAATAGGCGCTGGAGCTTGGTCAGATTGGACTGCAACTGCGCCATCGTCACAGCCAAGTGATAATACAGAATACCAGTACCAAGCTTCATGTAATGCGTGTCCATCGACTATTACCAACGCGATTTCGATTAAAATCAATTATCGTGCATCAATACCGCAAAATGTGTCAATGGTAGCTGACGGAACAACTATCCCAGCGGGGCAGTCGGCAACATTGTGTGATCAGGATGGTAATGCGTTGGTATTTAATGCGACTTGTGGAGCAGGTGAGGTGTTACTTTATTCGGTTGATGGAGGAGATTATTCAACAACAATTCCTTCTCAGATTGTCGATGGAAACTTCCATAATTACCGCGTTCGTTGCCGTAAATCTGACGGAACACCTTCGTGTATTGAAACTGAGTCGGCGGTTATGACATTAAAGTTGACAACCATAAGCATTACGCCTACGGTTTCTATTACTCCGCTTAACAGTTGCACAACCTCAGCGACGTTTACAGGAAGCACAACTTGCGGTAGTTTCACGACATTGTGGTACAATGCTGAAACCAATCAAGCGTTGCCAAATTTACCAACGACGCCACCGACAACCACTACGTCGTACTATGCTCGTTGTCGAAATGCTGAGGGTTGTTTGAGTACGCCTAGCAACACCGTTACTTACACAGTGCTACCTGTGAACGTAGCGCCCATCGTGACCGCAAGTGCAGAATCAGTATGTACAGGAACTTCGGTTACGCTTACTACAAATTGCCCAGCTGGCGCGAGTGTTTTGTGGAATACGTCCGCAACAGATGCCGTGTTGACGGTGGCATTCAACAACGCAATTACGCAATCCTACTCCGCGCAGTGTATTTTTGGTAATGGATGCCAAACGCCATTTAGTGAGCCTAAAAGTATCCTTTGGAAGTCTTTTGATATAACGCTAATCAACATTGGCCAAAGCCAATCGGCGGTTAAAGCGGCTAATGATAAATCGTTGTGGAGTAGTCAATTTATTACTAAGGATGGTGGTCCAGACTTGGATTTCAGTACCCAAGGTAATCCAACGATTTATTTTACGGAAAACTTAAATAAAACGGCTCCGCGTTATTGGACGATTCATGCCGATGCTTGTGCTTTGGGGACAAATGGTTCGTTGACGTTTGATATGAGAGCAACGCCTGAAACAGGTGTAGTGCGTTCGTTCAATACGCACGAAAACAATGCTCCTTATTTTATGTACGCAAACCGCGAAGGCTGGACAGAGTTATATGCGCCCAACCACCCTGCTTATGGCTTCTATCAACTGAATGAACAGGGTCAAAATATCTATGACGAAGGTTTGCCAAAAGGATTATACAAGCTTAGTGTTCGTTACTGGGATATGAAGGGTTGGGGAAGTATTTATCCAGCTACACGTCAAGCGCAGGGTAATGTGTTAGCCTACCAAGAGTTTTGGTTCCGTATTGTTTCAAAAGATGGACCAGGTCAAGGTGCTGCTCGGTCAGCGATGAGCGGTCAGCAGTTAGCAGACGGTGATTTGTCATCAAATTCTACTTCTTTCGCGCAAGTAATGCCAAACCCAGTGACGAAAGTGATGCGTTTGGGTATTCAAGGTGCCAAAGGGCAAAATGTGAAGGCTGAACTGGTCGATGTAGCGGGTCGCTCAATGTTAGAGCGTAAATTTGTGCCAGAAACGCAATCTCATCAAGAAGAGTTTGAGGTTGAAAAGTTGGTAGAAGGTATCTATTTCTTACGCGTAACCACCCCAGATAAGCAAGCAACGCTCAAAGTGGTGAAGTTCTAGTTGAATAAATAGAATCTATAAACGAAAAACCCCTGCTGAGGCAGGGGTTTTTCGTTTGTAAATAATTGATGTACTATAACAACGTGCTTGGACATATATAATCTGAAATGGGGACTTTAGCTGTTGACTTTATGGCCGCAAATCCACCTACTACGTCCACAAAATTATCCCAACCTCTGGATTTTAAAATTGATGCTGCCAGCATACTGCGGTATCCGCCTGCACAATGCAGAACAAATGGTTTGTCTTTCGGAAATTCGGCTAAATGTTGGTTGATGGTATTTAATGGAATATTGATAACGCCCTCCACGTGTTCCGAATCAAATTCACTCTTTTTGCGCACATCAATCACAATCGGCTGTTGCGTTGTGAACTGTTCTGCAAACTCTTCAGCGGTGATTCTATCGATGGTTTCGATGTCTTTGTTGGCAGATTTCCAAGCGTTAAAGCCACCTTTGAGATATCCCAATGTGTTGTCATACCCTACCCGAGAAAGACGAATGATGGACTCCTCCTCGCGGCCTTCGTCGGTCACTAGCAAAATCTCTTGTGTTACGCCAGGAATCATTTCACCGACCCATTGGGCAAAACTACCGTCGATGCCAATGTTGATACTGTTTGGAATAAATCCTTTGGCAAAGTCGGTTGCGTTGCGGGTATCGAGCACTAATGCTTGGGTTTCATTGGCTGCCGTCTCAAATTCTTCGGCCGAAAGCGGACGGTTTCCGCGGTCCATGATTGTATCCAAGCTTTCATACCCTTTGATGTTCATCAAAACGTTTTGGGGAAAATAGCCTGGAGGCGTTGTCAATCCTGTCAACAATGACGTGATAAATTCTTCTTTTGACATGTCAGGGCGAAGGGCATAATTAAACTTCTTCTGGTTGCCGAGGGTATCGATGGTCTCTTTACTCATCATTTTACCACAGGCACTACCTGCTCCGTGGTTGGGATAAACGATGAGGTCGTCGCTGAGGGGCATGATTTTGTTGCGTAACGAGTCGAAAAGATAACCAGCTAGTTTTTCTTCTGTCAAAGCCGCAATGACGTGTTGTGCCAAATCAGGCCGACCAACGTCACCTATAAATAAGGTGTCTCCCGTAATTAGACCGTGCTCCTTGCCATTTTCGTCGATAAGCAGATAAGTTGTGCTTTCCATGGTATGTCCAGGCGTATGAATGACCTTCACGGTGCAGTCACCAACCTGAAAAAGTTGATTATCTTCGGCAACAGTAGCTTCGTAGGCAGGTTTGGCAGTGGGACCAAATACAATGGTTGCTCCCGTTTTGTTCATCAAATCCAAGTGACCACTGACAAAATCGGCGTGGAAGTGGGTTTCAAAAACGTATTTGATTTTTGCCTTGTCTTTGGCCGCGCGGTCGATGTACGGCTGTACTTCGCGGAGGGGGTCAAAAATGGCAGCTTCGCCGTTGCTTTCTAAATAATAGGCCGCGTGGGCGATACATCCCGTGTAAATTTGCTCGATTTTCATGTTGGGAAATGTGTTTTTATGTTGTGAATTGTTGGGACAAAAGTAAGTGGTTACGCCACGGCCTTTTGTAACATCTCTCACACACAAAAACTGATTGTCGTCAGCTTTTGCCATTGTCATTGACAAGCGTTGAGCGCCCAAAAAGCCTTTGCAGAATGCTTTTACAATTCGTATTTTTGTAAAATATTCGTTTATAGCTCTACATGAATTTTCCCTCCAAACTGATCGAAGAAGCCGTTAGTGAAGTAGCCAAATTGCCTGGTATCGGAAAAAAAAGCGCGCTTCGTATTGTGTTACACATGCTCAAACGGCCAGAAAAAGATGTTCAAAGCTTGGCGACTGCTTTGGTGGCAGTGCGGACAAAAACACAGTACTGCAAACAGTGTCACAATATTTCGGATGATGAGCTCTGTGGGGTATGCCTCAGTACCAAACGCGACCGTAGTATTTTGTGCGTCGTACAAGACAGTCGTGACGTGTTGGCCATTGAAAATACGGGGCAATTTAATGGGTTATATCATGTACTAGGCGGGATAATTTCACCCTTAGAAGGGATAAGCCCGAGCGATTTGAACATAGAAAGTCTGCTTTCGCGCCTACAAAGTAATACCGAGGTCAAAGAAATTATTTTGGCCCTTAGCCCCACCATGGAGGGCGACACTACGTCGTTTTATTTGCAGAAAAAATTGAAGCCTTTTGGCGTAAAAACCTCAACCATAGCACGTGGCATCCCTATTGGGGGGGATTTGGAGTATGCCGACGAAATCACCCTCGGGCGCAGTATCGTAAGCCGTATTAACTACGATTAAGAAATACTTAAAAGTCTGTTTCTAAAATTTAGGTTTTTGTCAGTAGAATCTTGGATTTGGTCGCTTATTTGGCAGTATTTATTCTTAGTTGAATTGCCAAAGTACCCGATGAAAAATTTTGCTCAGTACACCGTTGAGGATTTTGCAGCAGAACCACTTTTTATAAAGTGGGTGCAGCAACCTGACGATATGGAATTGAGTAATTTTTGGCAAGTTTGGCTCAATAATCATCCTTACAAATCAGATGAAGTGGAAGAAGCACGGGCATTGGTAGGCCAATTGTCGGATGCTTACATGGGTATGTCTGCCCAAGAGGTGCGTGGGCTTTGGAAGCGTGTGATTGAGACTGTAAACACCATTCCCGAAATTGACCCCCTCGATCAAGAAGTCAAACCATTGGCTTCTGCGCTTTATTTTATTCGCTGGTTTATTGCCCTAGTGGTAGGGGTTGCTCTCCTTGGTTTAATTATCTGGAAAATTTCTTAGAAAAAAATTACATCGGCAAAAAAAGCCGATTGGTGTACTCAAACAACTTGTTGATATTAAAATAGTACAAAAATTTAGTCGATTGTTCAAAGTAAAAATAAAGGTAATATGCCTGAAAAAATGGAATAAAACTAACTTTGAGTTTGAAAAATACCATTTTGGCAACGTTCCCGATAACGTTTGCGTAGAATAATCTGGATAAAATATTGTCTGTTTTGAAGAGTAATCTTAAACTCGAATGTGTTTCAAACCTATTAGTAAATACAAAAACCCAAAATAATTCTATCTCATTTAAAATCACCTTGACGAATCATGAGGAAAATTTCTATCTTGTGTAGTGTGTGGGCGGCGGCTGTGGTGCTTAGTGCATCAGGGGCAGAGGCCAAAACCCCGCCAACAAATGGCAGTGGCGTGAGAGTAACTGCAACAGTGAATGCAGATAAGACGGTGACAGGTAAGGTAGTATCTTCTGAAGATAATACCGCGATTCCTGGTGTAAGCATTGTCGTAAAAGGTACTACAACTGGGACTAATACTGACGCTGACGGTAATTTTAAGCTGACGGTAAAAGACAACAGCGCCGTGTTGGTTTTTTCGGCCGTTGGTTTTGAAAAGCAAGAAATAACTGTTGGAAACCGTACAACGATTAATGTGACGTTTGTGGTTGACCAAAAATCACTGACAGAGGTAGTCGTTGTGGGTTATGGTACGCAAAAGAAAAGCCAAATGACTGGGGCTATTTCGCAAGTAACGGCCAAGCAAATTACAGAAATGCCTTTAACCAACTTGGGGCAAGCTTTACAAGGCCGTGCCGCTGGTGTTGACGTTTCACAATCAGGTTCTAAACCAGGCGCCGCACCAAGAATCCTCATTCGTGGTCGTCGGTCATTTAATGCAGGAAACGATCCTTTGTATGTGGTTGACGGAATACCACTTTCGGCAGGTTATGAGGATGTGAACCCTAACGACATCCAGTCTATAGAAGTGTTGAAAGATGCCACTGCCACTGCTATTTATGGAGCAAGGGGTGCAAACGGAGTTGTTCTTGTAACCACAAAAAGAGGTGGAACTAAAGGAAAAACAACGGTTACGCTTGATACTTACGCAGGTGCTTCTAAGGCATATAGTAAATTGGAACTATTCTCTGGAGAGGAGTTTGCTGAATACGTACGTGAAGCATATAGAGCTACGGGCCTATACCGAGACGCCGCAGGAAATCCTGTTCCAACTGGCGTTGCTGACGCAGCGGCAGATGCCAAAGTAGCCGTTTTAGGAGGTGATCCTAACGTTGCAGCTGGTATTGCAGCTGGTAGAAATACCCAGTATCAAGATTTGATTCTTCGAACTGGAATGATGCAAAACCATACCATTGGTATTCAAGGTGGAAATGACAGAACATCATTTTATATCTCGGGCGGATTTTTCCAAGATAAGGGTATTACAAAACTCTTAGATTTTACCCGTAACTCACTTCGTGCAAACATTGACCACCAGGTAAATAAAAGGCTAAAGGTGGGTATATCGAGTTACATGATGTATTCGATTAGAAATGGTGAAAACTTGAACCCTTACGGAAACACCTTAAATGCAAACCCACTTGGGGCTCCTTACAATGCCGATGGCTCTTTGATATTCGAGCCAACAAACGATGCCTTGTTATCTAATCCGCTTTCGGAGGTTGTAGATGGTGTTAATATTGACAACACGAAACGGTACAGAATTTTTAATTCTATCTATGCCGAAGTAAAAGTAATTGATGGCTTAACATACCGTTTAAACTTAGGACCTGACTTTACGATATCACGTTGGGGGCGTTTTATTGGTTCAGAAACAAATGCCCGTCGTCGTGGGGATGCCCAAGCATTTAACGAAAATCGTTTTGGGTTTAACTTCACCATGGAAAACATCGTGAACTACAACAAAACCGTCGGAAAGCATACCTTTAACGTAACTGCTGTACAATCTATCCAAAAGGATAATTTTGAAAGATACAGAAGTGAAGTTCAAGGAATACCTGCTCAGGCACAGTCGTTTTATAGCCTAAACTCTGCAACGACCGTGTTTACACCTCAATCTTCCCTTACAGAATGGACGATTTCTTCTTTAATGGGGCGGGTAAACTACTCATTTGATGACAAGTACTTGTTAACAGCAACAATACGCCGTGATGGTTCAAGCCGTTTTGGTGAGAATACAAAATATGGTAACTTCCCAGGGGTTGCTGTAGGGTGGAATATCAGCAACGAAACATTCATGAAAGGTATTTCATGGGTGGATTTGTTGAAACTTCGTGCAGGTTGGGGACAAGTGGGGAACCAAGGGGTAGCACCCTACCAAACGCAAGGGACTCTTCAACGTACCACTTATGCTTTTGGAGCAACAGGTGCATTTGGATTTAGACCAGGTACCATTAGTAACCCCAATTTGAGATGGGAGTCCACCTCAACTGCTAACGTCGGTTTAGACTTCTCTGTTTTCCGTGGTCGTGTACAAGGCTCATTGGAGTTTTATCAGACAAACACCAAAAGCCTTCTCTTAAATGATTTCTTGCCTGGTTCGGTTGGGTTTAACTTCTTTAGTAACAACGTGGGACATACCAGAAACTCAGGAATTGAATTTGGAGTTACTACGATAAACGTTAACTCAAAAAGTGGCTTTAAGTGGACAACAGACTTCCAATTTACTCGTAACAGAGAGGAAATCGTTGAATTGTACAATGGTAAAGTAGATGATTTAGGTAACAGATGGTTTATTGGTTATCCATTAAATACGTATTTTGACTTTAAGAAAGCAGGTATTTGGCAAACAAACGAGGCTGATTTGGCTAAATCGTATGGCTCTGAGGTTGGACAAATCAAAGTACAGGATACAAACAATGATGGTAGAATTACGGCAGATGACAGGGTACTTATTGGAAATGACGTACCAAAATGGTCGGGTGGTCTTACCAATCGCTTTGAATTCAAAGGATTTGACTTGAGCTTCTTCTTGTTTGGTCGTTTTGGTAACACCATTTTGTCTGGTTTCCACAGAAACCAATTGCAACTTGCGGGTCGTTATCAGCAGATTAAGGTTGACTACTGGACACCAAATAATCCTACCAATGAGTTCCCACGTCCAAAAAGTAATCAAGAGTTTCCAGTGTATAATTCAACGCTCTTTTACTATGATGGAACTTTCATTAAGCTAAGAAACATCAACTTTGGATATACATTTAGCAGTGCGATTGCTAAGAAAATTGGGGCAGAGTCGGTGCGTTTGTATGCATCAATACAACAACCTAAAATTTGGTCTTCTTACTTAACCAAGTACAACGGGGTAGATCCAGAGGCGGCTATTACTGGTTCGCCAACGGGTACAACGGAGGTAAACAGTGGAGTTACTCCTTCTACGACAGTAACTACGTTTGGTTTGAATGTTAAATTCTAAAAAGCATTAATCATCATGAACATAAATAAATTAAAAATATTCGCATTGGGTAGTATGCTACTCGTCAGTACTTCTTGCCAAGATTTACTAAAAGAAGAGCTGGTTTCAAACATCGGTAATGATTACATAAACACCGCTAAAGGATTTGAAGATGCCACAAAAGCGGCTTATTCGTCACTCAGGACGTTTTATGGTACGCAATTAGGTTTGACATTCACGGAGTATGGAACTGATATCTACGCTACGGGTGCCGATGGTGGATATAAAGGTTTTCATTTCTACGATACCCAAATCCAACCAACTGTAGATTATTTGGCTATCTTGTGGGATGAAATGTACAGAGGTATAAATACTTGCAATGCAATAATCGGTAGAGCGCCGACCGTAACAGGTGTTTCGGATGCGACCAAAAAATTGAGAATTGCTGAGGCTAAGTTTCTGAGAGCTCACTATTACTATATTTTACATGAGCAGTTTGGGCCGCTTGATTTGAGATTAACGGAGACTTTAGCGCCTAGCAAAGAGTCCAAACGCAATAGCTCAGCGGAAGTGTATGCCCAAATCATCAAAGACTGTAATGAAGCCATCGCCGATTTAGAGAACAAGGCACACTCAAATGATTATGGTAGAGCTACCAAAGCCTCGGCCGAAGCACTTTTAGCTAAGGTATATTTAGCCAAAGCTTACGGCCCAAATAAAGCTGCGGATGATTTCCAAAAAGCCGCTGATTTGTGTACTGGCCTTATTACAAAGTACGGTTTTAAACTTTTGGATGATTTTGCAGCTGTACATGACGAAAACAACCAACAAAATTCGGAAGTGGTTTTCGCCGTACAATATACTGCAGACCAAACCACGAACGTCACTAACGTGGGTGGAGAAGGTGGTGGTGGTAATAACCTTCACTTGTTCTTTGGTATGCAGTATGATACTCAAGCGGGTATGGTAAGGGATGTTTTAAACGGTCGCCCTTTTAAAAGATTGAGACCAACCAATTTCTGCTTGAATACGATTTTTGGGGAAAGAGTAAATGATTCTCGTTACAAAAAAACCTTTAAAGATACTTGGTTGTGTAACAGCCCAGGCTCTTTTAATACCTCTTTCGACAACTCAAAGGCGCGGGTTACTTTTGCTGCGGGTGATACGACAATCTTCATTCCTGGTTTTGAAATGAGTGTAGCAGAAAGAGCCAAAAGAAAATATCAAGTGTTGGTGCCAAGTAGATATGATGAGGCGCTCTTCCCAACATTGCAGAAATTTTTTGATACCAAACGTGCCGATAGAACTGAGCCACGCGGATCAAGAGATTATTTTGTATGGAGATTAGCCGATATTTATTTGATGCGTGCTGAGGCGTTGTTCCAGTTAAACAAAAAAGCGGACGCAGTTGCTGATATAAATGTAGTAAGACAAAGAGCAGGCTGGCCAGGTAAAAAAGACGCCATGAAAATCACAGAGGCGGAATTGACCTTTGATTTCATTGTAGATGAGCGTGCTCGTGAATTGGCAGGAGAGCAGATGCGTTGGCTAGATTTGAAACGTTGGGGGCTTTTGGTTGACCGAGTTAAAAAGCATAATCCACAAGCTCAAGCAGTGGCCGAAAAGCACTATTTACGCCCGATTCCTCAAACACAGATTGACCGCAGTGCAAAAAATGCAGAAGGTGTTTCTGTATTCCAGCAAAATCCAGGGTATTAATAATTCAATCAACCCCCACCAAGAAAAAAGAGGCGCAATTTGCGCCTCTTTTGCTTTTAGATCAGTCAAAAAATTATTTGCGGTTGTCTTGCCCACCGACCATACTCAAGTAGCTTTCGTAGCGACTCATGGCAATGGTGCCAGCTTCGACAGCATCTTTGACGGCGCATTTGGGCTCATCAATGTGAAGGCAATTGTTGAAACGACATTCGTTCAATAAATCACGCATTTCGGGGAAATAATGGCTGATTTCCTCTTCTTCAATCTCCGACAGTCCCAACTCTTTGATACCAGGCGAGTCAATGATAAAGGTGGACGGGGCCAACTCAAACATTTCGGCAAAAGTGGTGGTATGGACGCCTTTGTTGGCAAAGGTCGAAACTTCGTTGGTGCGTAGGTTGAGATGCGGAGCGATGGCATTAACCAATGTCGATTTACCCACGCCTGAGTGTCCCGACAAAACCGAAATCTTCCCCGAAAGAAGTTCTCGAAATGACTCCACGCCTTCACCTGTGACGCTCGATGTGGTAAAACAGGTATAACCTAAGCCTCGATAGAGCTTAATCAAGTAGTCTTGGTATTCTTTGGTTTCTTCGTCAAACAAATCTTGTTTGTTGAAAATAACCGCACTCGGAATCCGAAACGATTCGGCAACGACTAACAAACGGTCGATGAATCCCAACGATGTACGTGGAAAGGTCAAAGTGGCTACGATAATCGCTTGGTCAACGTTGGCAGCTAATAAATGTGAATGTGCTGACTTTTGAACCGATTGCCGTGCGATGTAGTTGGCACGTGGTTCAATGTCGTTAATGATGCCTGTTTGCAACGATTCGTCCTCAATTTCCCAAAACACACGGTCACCTACGGCCACGGGATTGGTTACTTTTAAGTCCTGAAACTTAAATTTTCCCCGCAGTCGGCAGCGCCAAATTTGTGCTTCTTCATCACGAACGTCGTACCAAGAGCCTGTCGAACGAATTACTAAGCCTTTCAACGAATTTGCGTTGATTTCTTCGGTTCGTTTGGCAATGGCCGCCGCACTTTTGGTCTGAAATTTAGCGGGAGGTGCCTTTATTTTACCTGATTTTTTCATAAGTCTATACTTCCATTAGATTAGCCAACCTTGAATCAGGTTTTGACTGATGAAAACGAGAATATTCTTGTGGAGAGCCAAACCAATTGAGAACATATTCACGCGCCAAAGGAGTGGTTCGATTGTCTAAAAAAGAATGATAAGAAGTGAAACGCCAATCGTTTAAGTCTTTACAAAACCCATGATGCACAGGGTTGTAATGTATGTAATGAATTAATTTTGTAAAATATACTTCATTCTTAACCACTTTTCTTTTCAAATTATCCATAAATAAAACCCCTTTCCGATTAAAAAAACGATTGAATGCTTGCGCATACCCGTTACAAAAATTTTGAAACTGTTGCATCACAAACTTGTGCGTATCGAACGTCGTTTTATCAAAATTATCAGGATTGTATTGCGGATCTTTGGCTTGCTTTCTGGTATGATAATATTCTATCAATGCTTCTTGATTTTTAATTCTAGCCAAAAGATGAAAGTGATTTGGCATTAAACAATAAGCATACAAGTCGCAGACGAATTGGGTGTGCTTTGTAAGTTGTTGTAAGAAATAGTGATAATTTGTTTCTTGTATAAAGAGCAAATTGCCATGTACTGCGTGATTGAAAATATGATAGCATTTTTCGGACTCAAATGTATCTGCAAACATATTTTGAGACGGATGAAAAAATCTTTCCAAGGTTTGGAATCTTGGGAAGATTAGATAAAGGATTTTTTTCCATTTGAGACTCAAATGTGTTTGTGAAGATACTTTACGGTGGTAGAAAAAACCTTTTCAAGGTACCAACCAGCTAATTACAATCTTTTAATTTGAGGCGTAAATGTAACTTCAAACATATTTTTGCGATAGTTGAAAAACCTTTCCAAGGTTCCAAACCTTGGAAAGGATAAACAAATTACAATCGTCTAAAAATTGCTTCGATGTCGGCAATTGTCACTTTCTCTCTCCAATCGTACCCGACAGCGTGATTCCACATGTGATCAAGTTTGTACGAGACATGGGCCATGGCCGTGATTTGCTCATCCGTCCAGTCTTTCGACAATCCTTGCGGAAGTGTGATGTTGTGTTGCGCCACCATTTGTTTAAATTCGGCGACCCCTTCTGGATAATAATCTTCCAAATGATTGAAAGCAATGCAGTTGGAATAACAATGTCGCATTCCTAAAATCTTTGAAAGACCATAGCTAATAGCGTGACAAATACCCACTTCAGAATAGGTCAAACTCAAGCCTCCCATCAACGACGCCACCATCAGTTTATCATCATTTTCGGGGGTTTGTCCAGCGTTTTCTCCCAAATAAATATCGCGACAAAGCTTCATTGATTGCTCGGCGTAAGCATGCGAGTAAGCGTTGTTGAACTGCCCATTTTCTGACTCGATACAGTGAATGTAGGTATCCATCCCCACATAAAACCACCAGTCGCGCGGAACAGTCGCAATCAACTCGGGGTCAAGTACCACTTGGTTAAAAACCGTCCATTCGCATTTTAAACCCAATTTTTTCTCAGGGCCTGTCAACACGGCCGTCATCGAAACCTCCGCGCCAGTTCCCGAAATAGTAGGAACGCCTACGTGGTAAATGCCTGGTTTTTTGATGAGGTTTAACCCTTGGTACAAGGTTGAAGAGCCTTCGTTGGTTACCATCAGCGATACGCATTTTGCAATGTCCATAATGGCTCCGCCGCCAATTCCTATGATGCCCGAAGGCAAACCTTTGCTGGCCAAAATCTCATCGCGCAAGGTGTCAATTTGTTCGGTGGTAGGCTCGTGTGGGTCAACGTCAATGAAATAAACGGTATCCTCAGGCTGAACGGGTAGGCGGCTTTCTAGTTCTTTCCCTTTAAAATAGTTGTCAATAATAAACACCATGTAGCCGTTGTTTTCGCTACGGTGTGGGGCGATGATTTCACCCAATTGGCTAAAACTTCCCCGTCCAAAAACGGTTTTTTCGATTCCTTTGAAATTTTTATGCATGAATCTAAGGTGCTAAAGCACTGTTATCCGTTAATACAAATTACCATTGATTTATTAAAACTTTTGAAAATGAGCATTAGCACGTATAAGCTGCCATTGCTTTACGAATCGCCTTTTCGAGGTTATTGGCAAGGGTTTCAAGCTCAGTTTGCGTCCACGTAACGCGTACCCCAAACGAAATCAAACGTCCAATAACTTCTTGCGACTTTGGTAAATCAAGGTTAGCATAATCTTGCGGAGCACCCAGTACTTGAACCGCTAACTTACCCGCCGTACGCATTTCTTTGAGATGATCCCACTGGTTGATAAAGTGGTACATGTTGGTAAACCAATAGTTGAAACCACCCACACCCGCAGCGTTCAATTCGGCCACCACGGCTTGGGCACTTTCGGTGTCTGGCAACAATAAATTCAAGAACGTAGCCGAATCGCCTTCAGCATCGGGAATTCGGGCAAAAGAAACCCCAGGCACGTTGGCAAGGCGGTTCATCAACCACTTTTTGTGCTCGTTGTTCTTTTCTACTAGATATGGAACACGCCGCGTTTGGGCTAACCCAACGGCCGCATGAAGTTCTGAAATGCGGTAGTTGAAGCCGATAATTGGGTGTTGTTCCATACCACGGTTGTTACCAATGTGGTCGTGACCGTGGTCAGAATAGCTATCGGCAAACTTGTAGGCTTGTTCGTCGTTGGTTACAAAAACGCCGCCTTCGCCTGCGGTAGCGATTTTGAAAAAGTCGTACGAATATGCCCCTGTTTTGCCCCAAAGCCCCGTATAAGTTCCTTTATAATTGGCACCCATTGCTTGTCCTGCATCTTCTACCAAAATAAGGTTATGCTCATTGACAACTTCCATGATAGCGTCCATATCAGCCATTTGACCACACATGTGTACCAAACAAATGGCTTTTGTTTTAGGCGTGACAACTTTGCGGATTCCTTCGGCGGAAAGGCAAAGTGTTTCGTCGATTTCGGCAAAAACGGGTAAGGCACCAATCATCAAAACAGCTTCTACCGAAGCGATATATGTGAAAGGTGGTACAATCACTTCGTCGCCTGTGCCAATACCTGCCGCAACAAGGGCAGTCTGAATGGCAGTCGAGCCGCTTGAAACGGCATGGGCGTATTTGGCACCTACTACTTTACACACTTCCGCTTCCATTTCGCGGGCTTTCCAAATATTATTACGTTGCGCTTCGTGGTTAAAACGAAAGAAAACTCCTGTCTCTAAAACGTCATTAATTTCTTTGCGCTCTTCTGCGCCGTATAATTCTGTTCCTGGCATAACTGTTACTGTTTTTTTGCTGCAAAGTTAGTGATTTTGTAGTGTCGCAGGTTAACATTTTCTAAACCAGCACCTGATTTACAGCCGAAAAGATACGTTGGTTTTAATAGGAGCTAGAGTGGGAGCGTTTTCGTTCATTAGCAAAAAATAGAAGGTATAAGATGGAGCGGTCAGGTACTTTTTTGAAATGGTAAAGGTGATTGTAGGTAAGACTGTGTTTGCCAAATCATTTTCGAGTTCGGTATTGAGGATAAGGCTTTGATGGTTGCGCGGATTCGTCAATACGTTGATTTGATCATCAAGCGGGATATTACTTTGTTGGAGTACTAGTAAGCGACTTGAATAGCCATGAATGGCTGCAATGTGCTTATCTGTACCTAGGATAGTCCCTGTAAAATGGAGTTTATCTGCTGTTTG
This sequence comes from Runella sp. SP2, assembly GCF_003711225.1. Classification (NCBI taxonomy): domain Bacteria; kingdom Pseudomonadati; phylum Bacteroidota; class Cytophagia; order Cytophagales; family Spirosomataceae; genus Runella; species Runella sp. SP2. The sequence goes on from NZ_CP031030.1 coordinate 1,255,468, forward strand.
GTAAAGTTTTTTCACCCTAAGTTGAATGGAGGTAATAGGCGGTCGATTAAAATTATCGTAAAAGGCTTTGTTATGAATGGGGGCTGGTATTGAAAAGTCATAATACCCGTATGTCCGTAATTTGTCCAAAATGGGGATTTCAAAATAATTATACCCTAAGTGTGTGAGTTGATAGTTTTCCATTCTAGTTGTTAAATCAACTTTTCTCCCTTCGGGGTTTCTCAAGTGAAACGTCATAAATTTAAGATGAATTCCAATGGATAAGGCGAAAATCAATGGAAATAGGAGGCGTTTAACTTGTTGGAAAGACTGTGCTGCGTACAAAGTAAAAATAAAAAGAGAGGCCGTTAATATGACAGAATAAATCGAATACCGTTCAGAGGTGGCGGTGGTAATACCATATTCATATCGCTTAAAAGTGGTCATTGCAGCCATTAATATACTATAAAACATACATAGAAAAAAGAAGGGGCTGGGGCGGTAAAATTTCCGATAAAAGGCCAAACCTATGCCTCCCAAAAACACGATTCCTCCCAATTGCGCCACCTTTGCATTGAAACCTATACTTCCCAAAAATGCGAAAAAGAACGAAAATGCCTTGGGAAGTTGCGAAAAGAACAAGCGAGAAGTAGGGTGGCGGTAAATGGGTTCATAATGCCAGTAATAGCTACCCATTAGCAGCAGCGACCAACCGAGCCAAAGTCCCAAAATAGAATAACGCTTTTGTAAAAAGTAAACGCAGCTTAAAATGGGTAAGAGTGCAAAGCCTCCACTGTTGGAAAAAATAGAAAGACAACTGAAAATCAATGTTGCAACGAAGGAACGAATCGATGTATTTTTAACTGAAAAATGGAGCGTGCAAAGACCAAAAAATGCAGAAAACAGATTGGAATTCTGCATGGGTAACAGGGTGTTTGAAATCGGAGCTATGACGACAAATGCGATAGGGAGAATCCACCAACGAGGAAAATCAACTAAATTGATGTAAAATATATAAACCATCCCGAGCAAACTTATGTTGCCAAATACCAACCACCATCGCAGGTCGATGTGTCCCGAAATTTGGAATTGTACCCACGCTAAAAGCCGTGTGATGACGATTCGATGCTCGTTATGTTGATAGAAGAAGGCAGTAATTTTATCCCGTAGATTGGTTGCTTCATGAAGCTGATTAAACAGATTCATAACGTAAAGGTCATCGCCAACGGGGAGGTTAATGAGGTGTTGGTAAAGAACGTAACTGAGCGAAAAAATCGGAAGTAAAATCAGAAGAAACCAATTTTTTTTAAAAAAAGGCATTGCAGAATCGGGACTAAAGGTGATACCTAAAAGGGTCAAAGATAATCTAAAAAGTTTTCTTTATCTTCGGCCTCAAGTACCATTGAAGATTAAACCTATGATAAACGTATTAAAAACCTTTTTTCTTGCCTTATGGGTAAGTAGCGTAGCGATTTCTGCCCATGCACAAAATCCTGATATTCAACACTTGCATCCCACAAATTGGTGGATAGGAATGAAAAATCCGAATGTGCAGCTGTTAGTCCACGGTAAAAACATCAGCACGGCCAAAGTGAGTTTGGCTTATCCAGGTGTTCAGATTAAAAAAACGCAAAAGCTGGAAAACCCCAATTACCTTTTGATAGACTTGGTGATTGCCAAAACGACCAAACCTGGGGTTGTTAAGTTGGTGTTTAGCAATGGCAAATTTAAAAATACGCAAGCCTTCCCTTTGGCGACCCGCAAACATAAACCAAACAACATTACCACCGCCGATTTTATTTATTTACTCATGCCCGACCGCTTTGCCAACGGTGATGAGTCGAACGATAAGTTTTCGGATATGCTCGATACGCAGGCGGATAAAAATGTGCCTTATTTACGCCACGGTGGGGATTTTCAGGGAATTATCAATCACTTGGATTATCTACAAGAGTTTGGGGTAACAACCTTGTGGAATACCCCTGTCATTGAAAACAATACAGGCTTAAAAAAGGAACTTCATGGCAATATGCAAGCGGCCTATCACGGGTATCACTTTAGCGACCATTACAAAATCGACCGTCGTTTTGGGGGCAATGAGGGCTATAAAAAGTTGTCGGCGGCGCTGCATCAGCGTGGAATGAAACTGGTTCAGGATGCAGTTTATAACCATGTGTCGGAAGACCATTGGATGTTTTTGGATCCGCCAACGAAGGATTGGTTCAATATGTGGCCAACTTACACCGCCACTAGCCACAAAGAACAAGTAATGCTCGACCCCAACGGAACAGAGGCCGACCGCCGCTTGTTGATTGATGGTTGGTTTATGCCGTTTTTGCCCGACGTCAACGCCCGAAATCCACATTTTGCAACCTACATGATTCAGCACGCTTTGTGGTCAACGGAAGAGTTTGGGGTGGACGGATGGCGCATTGATACCTACAAATACAACGACATGGAGTTTATGAATCGTTGTAATAAAGCCTTGTTGGATGAATATCCTGACATGCTCATTTTTGGGGAAACGTTTGTGACTAACCCTGCTTTTATGAATTATTTTGTGCAGAACAATGTCAATTATCCTTTCCAATGTAACCTTCCTGGTAGTTGCGATTTTCCAAGTTACTCGGCCATCGGCGACGCCCTCACGCAGCCTTGGAGTTGGGATGGAGGGGTAAATCGCCTTTACAGTACGTTGGCGCAAGATTATTTCTACAAAAACCCCTCTAAGATGGTAACATTTTTGGACAACCACGATACCGACCGCTTTTTGTCGGTGATAGGGGAGGATTTTGCCAAATATAAAATGGGCATCACGTGGCTGTTGACGACGCGCGGCATTCCGCATCTTTATTATGGGACAGAAGTGTTGATGAAAAACACCAAAAACCCTACCGATGCCGAAGTTCGCCAAGATTTTGTGGGAGGCTGGAAAGGCGATAAAGTCAATAAGTTTACGGCAGCTGGGCGTTCTGCCAAAGAAAATGAAGCCTTTGATTTGGTAAAAAAACTGGCTAATTACCGTAAAAACACCCCTTCATTGTACAACGGCAAGTTTACCCAATACCTTCCCCAAAATGGCATTTACGTGTATTTTAGGCATGATACTGCCAAAACAATTATGGTAATCATGAATAGCAATTCGGCCGAAACTACGCTAGAAACAGCTCGTTTTGCTGAACGTACAAAAGGGTTTACGGGAGCAATGAATGTTTTGACCGAAGAGAAGATAAATTCGCTGAATAGCCTCAAAGTACCTGCAATGACAACCTGGGTATTGGAGTTGAAGTAAATTTCTTTGTCACTCCGACGATAGGAATGAGCCTACATCCAAATCGGGTATAGGCTCCTCCTATCGTCGGAGTGACAAAAAAGGCATGTGTCAAGTTTTTATGCCATATTCCAAAAAATGACAAGAAAAATAAAAATCAAGCTAATTCCTGCAATTGTAGGTATGACAGCTTTTAATCTATCTTCTTTGGGTATTACTTGAAGTCGTTTGTAATAGGTGTAAATCGATATTATTGCGAATAAAGGCAAAAACCAGTGTTGTTTCAATAATATCACCAATACAAAAAGTGAAATTAAGGTTAAAATTGTTATTGTTTTGTATTTATCCTGCAACATAATAATGTTTGATTTAGTAGGCACTCAACACAGTGAGCGTCAAAATATTGTCTAATCTACTTTACTGCTGCTTTTGAATGTTTCTTCCGCATGGGTACGGGGAAAGATGATTCAATCTAAATCAGAATTGAAAAAATTATTTTCGGTGCTGTTCAATTAATTTAAACAGCGCTTTTTGCTTTTCTAAATCAGGGAAAAAGACGTACAATTGCTCATGTGCATTGTAGTCGAGGGTGAGGGCGATTTCGAGGTGAAGCAGTGCTTCCTTGTATTCGCCACCATGAAGCAAATAGGCCACCGCCCGATAATACAGCGCGGCACTGTCGGGGATGGTATCTAGCCCTTCTTGAACTACGTCAAAAGCTTTCTTAAATTCGCTCTGATCAAATAAAGCCAACGACCACTTGAGCCAAACATCCTCAAAGTCAGGTTCAAGGTCAGCGGCTTTTTCAAAGGCCTCCATGCTGGAGAATACATTACCAATTTTGTACTCAAGGTCGCCCACCAACAACCAATAGTCGGCAATGAATTCATTGATTTTAATGGCTTTCCGAATGCAATTGAGCGCCTCTACCCATTTGTCCTCCACGGCCAAACAAACCGCAACGCCGTACCAAGCTTCATCCCATTCTTTGTCAAGTTTGAGGGCATCGCGGTAATGTTCAAGGGCTTTGCCAAAGTCTTTGATTTTCTCAAAACTAGCGCCAATGTGGCAGTGCAAATCGGCCGTGGGAGATTCGTATTGAAGTGTCCGTAAATAATTGGTATTTGCTTCTGCAAATCGGTCTAAATTCATGTACGCATTGGCCATGTTGAAATAGGCCGACGAAAAATCTTCCTTGATGACCGTGGCATAATCGTACGCATGGAGCGACTCTTCGTAGCGCCCGAGTTTGCTATAAACGATACCAAGGTTATACCACGCATTGTAGGAATACGGGTCGCGGTCGATGAGTTCGTTGTAGTAGTCGATACTGTCTTCCAATTGTCCCATGATTTCGAGGCAAAAGGCCAGTTCGTACAACGCGCTTTCGTTGTCTAAGTTAATTTCGAGCGATGATTTGTAGTACTTTATTGCCTCGTCGTATTTGCCCGAATTTTGGTAGGCTTGGCCAATTTGGAACAGCACGTCGTCTTTATCACCGTCTTCGATGTAGCGAAGCATTTCTTCATATACTTCCACCGACTGTTCATAATCGCCCATCATGTTATAGATGCCACCTTGCATAAAAAGGACATCTAGGTCGTGGGGATGAAAAAGAGAGGCACGTTCAAGTAATGCGAGTGATTCTTCGTAACGTTGTTTTTGAGCAAGTAAATGTGCTTTGTCCAGTAAAAGCTCTAACGAATGTGGAAAATGCTCTAGTCCATACTCACAGGCTTGCAAGGCACGCTCCCAGTTCCCCTCTCCAATGTAATGTTCTACGATGTGTTCGTAGGTGTCCAAATCAAAAAAATCGTGTTCTTGGTTCTTGAGCATTACCTCAAATCGTTGAACCGAATCCCGCCAATCGGGTTGTCTCTCCTCGAATTCTGGTTGCATATCCTGAATGTATGGGGTCAATGTCTTAGTCGAAAGATAAGAAAATTTCTTTTCCTGTCAAATTTTTAACGTAATATCCTTCGACTAAATTCCGTCATTTACCCCACACATTTCTAAGATAATTGATAATCAGGTGTTTTTTATTTCTTCATCACGTCTTCGATGATGTGTCCGATATTGCCGCTTGGCTCCAATAATTTGAGCAATGCGGCCACGGTTGGAGCAGTATCAGCGACTGCCGTACGGCTAAAGGTTTCGCCTGGTTTGATTCCCCAGCCGAAGAAAAGCAACGGAATGTGGGTGTCATAATTATAGGGAGCCCCGTGGGTGGCAGCGATGGTGCTCGACATCCATCCAGGCTCAGTCACAATCTGAATATCTCCGCTCCGTTTGGCGTGTGTTCCGTTTTTGTATAATGTAAGCAAATAGTCGTTGATGTTGGCGTTGCTCAAATCGTGGGTATTGAGTACTTCGGCTATGCCGTCAAAATCGAGCATGGTTGGGCGGATGGCTTCTACGATTTTATCAACCGATAAGTTTTTTTGTTTCAACAAATCGTGATTGAGGTACAACTGGTAATTTTCGGAAGCACGAATAAAATCACCGTCGCCAAATTTCTCTTTCAAAACGGCTTTTACGGCCGTATTGACTTGTCCAATGTTCAAACGTCCCGCAGGCAAACGGTTTGTTTTCCAAAGGTCTGTTACGTCCATTACCCCGTGGTCAGCTGATAGGAAAAGTAAGTAATTCCCTTTTCCCACTTGTGCGTCGAAAGCATTGAGCAATTCTGCCAAGTCGCGGTCGAGACGAAGGTAAATATCTTCTTCTTCCACCGAGTTGGGGCCAAAACCGTGTCCAACGTAATCGGGAGTAGAGAAACTTACGGCCAAGAAGTCGGTTGATTTTCCTTTGCCAAGTTGCTCGTTCTTCAAGGCTTCCAAAGCCATTTCTTTGGTAATGGTGTTGCCGTGTGGGGTACTTGCCAACACACCAAACGCATCCCCCGCAATTCCTGCTAAGTCATACGGGAAAACCGATTTTTTTGCGCCAGGAAGTTTGGTCTCGTATGGTTGGTCATCGGCCGTACTTTCAGTGTATTTTTCAATCGGAAGCAAGGTGTTCCAGTTTTGTTTCATCAACGCTGACGGACGTTTCTTCGCATTGTAGTCTTTTACCCATTGTGGTAGGTCGTTCATATAAAACGTGCTGGTAATCCAGCTTCCCGTTTTGCTGTCAAACCAATAAGCACCGTTGGCCGTGTGACCTGCGGGTAAAATAGCGCCACGGTCTTTGATGGCAATTCCGATGGTTTTATTTTGGTAGTTGGTACCAATACGCAGCTGGTCAGTAATGGTGCTTACCAACATATTTTTTGGCGACATTTTGCCTGCGGTAGCGTTGGTTGTTCCTACAGGCTGGACGGTAGAGTCGGCCACGCAATACATACCTTTGCCGAGGCGTTTGTCGAACCAATCGTTCCCTACAATTCCGTGAATGGCAGGCGTAGAACCCGTATAGACCGAAGCGTGGCCTGCCGCTGTTACGGTAAGTGCGTAGTGATAATGGTGATTACGGCAGTTGAATCCTTCGCGCATGAGTCGTTTGAATCCGCCTTCACTGTATTTGTCATAATAACGAAACCAATAATCGTAACGCATTTGGTCCACGACAATTCCGACGACTAATTTGGGACGTGCTAACGACGCGGGTTTGGTTGGTTTGGTTTGCGCCCAAAGCGTACTCATGCTCAAAAGCGCCAAGGTTAGTTTGAGGTACTTCATTTGTATAGGTGTAGTTAGAAACTAAAAAAAATTGCGGCTAAGTTACGTTAAGTTTTTGAACCTTATCTTTATAAATACGAAACTCAATTCTATAAAGGCTACTAATGGTTGTTTCTAGTGAGTTGGCTGCTTTGTAAAAAATCCGTCTGCCAAGAAACCTCGGCAGACGAGACAGATGGATGAAAACTAGGTAGGTCAATGAATGTAAGGAAATTAAAAAGAATAAGTGAGGGAGGTCCAGAAACTGCGTGGCAAGATAATGCGCCCAATCTGCAACGAGCCTTTTTCAAAGTTTCCGTTCAATAAAAACTGGTCGCCACGTATATTTCCTTCGGTCAAACCGCGGCTGTTGGTAAGGTTGTCGCCCCACACGCGGAAGCCCAATTTTTTGGTGATTTTGCAATCTAATCCCATCGAAAGTTCATCGTACCCACCCATGTGATAGACGTTACTTGGGGAGCTCCAACGCTTACCGATGTGGCGGAAACTGGCAAACAAATCGAAAATTTTGTAGTTATACGTCCCCGAAAGCTCCCAAATGACGTTCGGAATCCGCTCTGCGTAGTTGCCCGACCATGAGTAAAGCTTTCCAGCTAAATCAGCACGGGCATTGGAAGGTGCCGTCACTTCGTATTGGGTGTATTTGCTGTTCTGGAAAGTGGTAACCAGACGGAAATTGAGGTTTTTAGAAGGAGTATAAGTTGCTTCGATTTCGGCACTTAGGTTTCGGCTAGAGGCAAATGTACCAATAGAAATAAACCCAGCGGTGGTATTCGGAATCAACATACTAGAAGCGATATTGGTTAGTTTTGCATATACCAATGAGCTAAACAACGAAAACTTGGGTGTGTTGATTTTGTAGCCTACTTCTGACATAAATACACCACGGTCTTTGACAGCATCAGGGTTAAAGGTAAAGTTAGAATAGTCACCGATGTTCAAAGCACTGTACGTTCTTGTGGCGCGTCCAAACAATGCGTGATGGTCATTGATTTTGTAGTTTAAACCCACCGACGCGGTGCCGTACGTTCGGGTTTCATCGAAGGGAGTGTAATTCGTGAACGGAGCCGTGTTTTGTAAACGTTGCCCTTTGATGTGGAAACGGTCGGCACGTAAACCAAGGTCAAGGGTGAGGTTTCCTAAACTTACTTCGTCGGAAGCCCAAGCCGAAGTAATGCCCGTCGTTCCTTTGCGGTAGGTACCAATGTTAATGCCGCTGTAGCCATTGCCAGTAGCAGCTCCAATCAATAAGGTACGAGGTTGGTTGGCTATTTCGGTGTTAAACGTTGCCCCTAGTGAGAAAAGGTCAATGTCATAGGTATGAATTCCCGCCCCAAACGAAAGCGAATGTTTGCCTAATTGTTTGTTAAAGTCTAAGTTGTCAGAAAATTGTTTATCCGTACTGTTGGTTCCAATGAAGGATTGACCTGTGTAAAAACCCGTTGGGTTATTAAGTTTTTGTCCGTCTAAAGTATAATAGTTGACGTTCGCTTTGTAGGCAGTGGCAGCGGTTACAATCGAACCAGTAAAATTAGAAGTAGTGCTTTGGTAGCGTAAATTGTTCTTGATTGTCCACTCGTTTTTGGTAATGTGTTTAAATTCAATGCCTCCTGCTAATGACTTTAAATGAACACCGTCCGAAAAATCGTAGTTGTAAGTCTTACCAGTAGGTGCTACCAATGACACTTTGGTGTCGCGGGTGGCTAAGATTTGGGTCAACAAATCGAAATCTGGCAAAGCTTTGCCTTGTCCTGAACCGTCGTAGCTGTAGTATGAAGGCACAAGCCACGCTGTTTTATCGTTGAGGTATTTTCCGTAAAAACGAACGTAGCTATTGGGCTTGATTTCGTAGGTAAGGTTCATTTTCAACTGTCCACCGTCATTGGCGCGGTACGAAGGCGGGCGAATCCCATCGTCGGCGCGGTAAAAACCACCTACGTTAAATTTGAGCTTTGGCGCGATTTTGCCCCCAAAATTGGCATCAAAACGATTGGCATTCTGCGACAAACCTCGGGTGTATTTTACTTTTCCCGTAAACTTATCTCCACCTGTGTTTGAAATGACGTTGATTAAAGCACCTGGAGTGTTGGCAAGCAAAACGGCTGCGTGGCCACCGCGAACTGCTTCAACGGTTTTGATGGTCAAATCCACTTTGTAATATTGGTCGGCAGAAGGGCTGGTACTAAAACCCGTTGGAAGTACCGGAAGACCGTCTTCCATTACCCCCATAAAAACGTAGCCACCGCCTGGTAAACCCCGCACTCGCACACTGCCAGGGCCGTCTCCACCGCTGCTTTCAACCGAAAGCCCAGGAATGGCCTTCAACATATCGGTACTGTTGAGGGGAGGGCGTTGGCTCAGTTGTTTGGCGTTGATGGTCGAAATGGCCACACTCGATTCGATTTTCTTTTTGGGCGAACCGCTAGAGGTAACCACTACTTGTTCGAGCTGTAGGTTGTCTTCTTGAAGTACAATGTTGACTTGGACGTCGTTGCCTGTGACCGCTACGTCTTTTTTGAGCGTGATAAAACCAATGCTACTTAGGTTGAGGGTGTAGTTGCCATTGGGAATATCACTAAAAGTAAACATCCCATTTTTATCAGCGACTTGGCCTTTGTTTTGGTAGCTCAAAATCACCGTCGTTCCAATCAATGCTTCTCCTTTGGCATCGGTTATTTTCCCCGAAATGGTATGCCCTTCGGCTTTTGAGGCTTCCTCGTTTTGAAAGGAGTGAGGAAAGGAGGAGGGGCTTTTGGCGGTTCGACTGATAATGATAAGGTTGCCCGTTACTTTATAATTGAGTTCCAACGATTTGGTTACGTCATCCAACACTTTTTGTAGGGTTTGTTGGTCGGCATTAATGTTTATTTTGCGATTGGCCTGAATCATCTTTGAGCTAAAGACAAACTTGGCGCTTACTTGTTTTTCAATGAGGTTAAATACGGTTTCGACGTCTTGTTTTTGGAGACGAAGGGTGATTTTTTGGTTCAGCACCGACTGAGCGTTGCTGTCGGTAGCGTAGGCATTGCTCATGAACCAAACGGCGATTAAAATCTGAGTGAGCGAGATACGCATAGCTCGGAGGAATACTTGGAGGTGTACGCTTTTTTTCATACTTTTGAACTGTTTTATTAAGGTGAAAATTTGGTAAAACAATCCCCTGCATCCTTGAAAAAAGATGTGCTTAGGCGTCAGAACCATTAAGGGGATTTCGAAACTAGGAGGGCGATGCTGGTACCATTACCCTCCTTTTTTATTTACATCCTTTGCTGTGTACCACTATCTGCCCGTCGATGACTTCGTAATGGGCTTCAATGGCTTCACAAATGATGGTCAATTTCTCATAAAGGCTTTGGTTAGTCAATGTGGCAGTGAGGGGACAGTCGGAAAGCAAATCTTCGTCAAAAAGAATGTCAACTTGGTACGCTTTTTCAAGCATTTTAAGTACTTCAGTAACGGGGGTATTGCAAAACGAAAAACTGGGTAACTCATTGGTAATGGACACTATCTGGGGTGTTTCACTGAGGGTTTTTACCAATTGATTGTTCGCGGGTTCAAACACTAATTTTTGATTGGCCGTCAAAACAACGCCTTTGGATTCTTGGCCGATGAGGTTTTTTGGGGTTTCAATGTCAAGTTTTTTGAAGACAGAAACCCGCCCTTCTCGTACTTCTACGATGGTTTTTTGAGCGCCTTCCTGTGCATTTACCAAAAAACTTGTCCCCAATACTTTGGTTACTAAGTCGTTGGCATAAACCAAAAAAGGACGTTTGGCATCTTTGGTGACTTCAAAAAAAGCTACGCCAGAGAGATATACTTTACGATTATCTTTTTGGAAAGAGGCAGGGAAACTGAGGCGGGCGTTAGGTTCAAGAATGACTTTGCTGCCGTCGCTCAACAAAACGGTTTGCGTTGACTTGGTATCGTTTATCTTTTCTACCAATTCTTGTCCCGCCGTGATTTGCTGGTAGGTACTTTGGGGAGATGGAGTAAATAAATAACGAACGCCCAATCCCAAGATAACAATAGCAGCAGCGCGCCAAACCCACTTCGACACAGGCCGAAAATGTACCATTGGGGTGGTATCGTCGGTTACTTCAATCGCTGGTGTTGCTTTGTCTGCCCGCGCTTTTTCGACCAATTTTTGGATTTCAATCTGAATTTCGACGTCGCTTATGGGCGACTGGTAGCGGCGATAAACACTGCTCAAGAGCGTTTTTGCCTGCTTAATTTCTGATACTTGGTGCGGATTTTTTGCGAGGTAGCCTTCCCAAAACGCAATGTCTTCGGGCTGTTGGTAACGCACCCACTGTTGAAAGCGGGCATCCAACACAAAATCTTCGAGGCAATAGTCGTGGTATAAATTCATTGTAATAAAGACTTCTATCTATACATAGGCAGCCTTTAACCTAGAATAATCAAAAAAAATCACATTTTTTTTCAAATGTTGATTTTGAGCCAATAGCGCTACATTTTTTCTTTCAATTCTTTCAAGGTACGGTACAATAAATTGGCCACGGCTTGCCTCGAAATTGACATTACCTGAGCGATGGATTCGTTGTCGAGGTTTTCGTAAAACTTCAAGTAAATGATTTCTTGTTGGCGCTTGGGCAGTTCGGCCAACTGTCGATTGAGCTGTTGAAGCAATTCTTGGTTGGTTTCAACCTCAATGATTTGTTGTTCCACCGAAATTTCCCCCAAATCTTCTGCATCGAAGTCTAGTTCGTCTTCGTCGGTGAGCCATTGTTGTTTCAAACTTTCGCGGTGAATTTTTCGTCGCAGCGATTTAAGAAGATAAAATTTAACAAAATCGGTGTCACCGAGCGTTTCGCGCTTGTACCAGAGTTCCATAAAAAGGTCTTGCAGACAATCCTTGATGAATTCGCGGTCTTTGGAAAACTTGGTTCCGTAGCTAAATAAGCTTCGGTAATACTTTTGGGCAATTTGACCAAACGCATTTTCATCCCCTTCGCGAAAAGCATTCCACAAGTGAGCATCTTCGGGAGATGTGTTAGGTACGTTAGTCATGTAGGTTAGTAGAATGGGAATTGGCGGGTAATCCTACGATAAATTATAGAAATTTGCAAAATTATTCAACCATTATGCTTTAAAAAAGTAAGGCGTTGTCGTTATGGATTCAGTGTAGTCGGTTACTCAAAACCGAATGAAGATTAGACCCAAGTTGATTTTGACTTTTGGGGCGTAAAGTGTACTATTAAAACATAAAAAGAAAATATGAAAAAAATTGGCGTTTTGCTTCACGGAAGTGGGGTATTTGATGGCTCAGAAATCCACGAATCGGTTTTTACGTTGTTGGCAATTGCTGAAGCAGGAGCTGAGGCGGTCTGTTTTGCGCCCAACGTAAATCAGCACCACGTGCTCAACCATACCACGGGCGAAGAAATGCCCGAAATCCGCAATGTGTTGGTAGAATCGGCACGAATTGCGCGGGGCAATATCAAAGACATTGTCGATATTCAGGCGTCGGAGTTGGATGGATTGGTAATGCCAGGTGGTTTTGGAACGGCCAAAAACATTACAAAATGGGCGTTTGAAGGGCCTGATGGGCCAATTTTGGAATCGGTGAAAAACCTGATTGTGGAGCTAGTGGCCCAAGGAAAACCGATTGCGGGCTTGTGTATGAGCCCCACGACCATCGCCAAGGCTTTGGAAGGAACAGCATACCACGCGCATTTGACGGTAGGAACGCCCAACGAAGCCTCTCCGTACGAAATTGCCGCTATTTCGGCAGGCATGGAGTCGATTGGGCAGGTGGCAGAAATGGCGTCGGTGCGAGAAATTGTGGTGGACGAAAAACTCAAAATTGTGACAGCACCGTGTTACATGATGGAGGCGAACATTGTCGAAGTTCGTGATAACATCAAGCAGGCCGTGGACGCGCTGATTGCGTTGATGTAGTTATTACCAACGAAAAAGGCGGCCATTCGGCCGCCTTTTTCGTTGGAGTTTATAGAAATTATTCGCTTTCGTTGTCTGAAACAATCCCTTCACGTTCAGCTTGTGCTTTATAATCGTGAAGCTGAACTGGTTTACTTCCCTTCCGCATTTGAATATTGAGTACCTCCACCAGCAGCGAAAACGCAATGGCGAAGTATAAATAACCTTTTGGAACAGAGCCTACGTGAGTACCAAAGAAAGATACATTAGCAAGGTGCGCACCTTCGGCAATGAGCATAAATCCAATGGCAATCAAGAAGGCTAAACCGAGCATCTGTACTGAAGGGTGACGGTTGACAAAATCGCCAACAGGGCCTGAGAATGCCATCATAATGATGACCGAAAGTACTACCGAAATAATCATTACCGTGACGTTTTGAGTAAGTCCAATGGCCGTCAAAATGGAGTCAATCGAAAAAACGACGTTGATAAGTGCAATTTGCATCACCACATTTGTCAACTTGCTTGCGGCACTTCCTTTTGGTTTTTGAACTTCTTCTTCCGCACCTTCTAATTTATGGTGAATCTCTGAGGTACTTTTGTACAACAAAAACAATCCTCCGACCACTAAAATGACACTTTGACCAGAAAAGGCCGCATGGAACCAGCCCGCGTCGATGTGTGTAAAGGGTTTGGACAGCGAAATGATGAAAGAAATTCCAAACAACAGGGTTACGCGGAAAATCATGGCCAACAACAAACCAATGTTACGCGCTTTGGGCTGGTCTTTGCGGGCAAGTTTGTTGGCAGCAATTGAGATGAAAATGATGTTGTCAATCCCCAAAACAATTTCTAGGAATGTAAGGGTTAACAAACTAACGATGGCCTCTGCAGTAAATAGTGAATCCATTTTGATAAATGAGTGAGTAAATAAGTTGTTTAGTTAAGAAAGTTCAAAATTGAAGGGCTATTCGGTTTCAATAAGCTAATTTTACACGAAAAAACCAAACCCTCCATGAGTGGTAAAAAAATAACCTCAAAACTTCCCAACGTCGGTACAACGATATTTACGGTAATGTCTGCTTTGGCAGCAGAACACAAAGCCATTAACCTTTCGCAGGGTTTTCCTGATTTTGACATGCCCGAGGAGCTGGTTAATCTTACGTGCGAAGCACTGCAAAATGGTTATAATCAATATTCGCCCATGGCGGGTTGGATGCCATTGCGGGAGAGTATCGCTGCCAAAGTGCATGATTTGTACGGTGTTGAAATTAATCCTGATTCCGAAATTACCATTACCCCAGGCGGAACGTACGGGATTTATACGGCTTTTACCACCGTGTTACAGCCTGGCGACGAGGTAATTGTGTTTGAACCCGCCTACGATAGTTACATTCCTAACATTGAAATCAACGGTGGGGTAGCGGTTCGGATTCCGCTGGAGTTTCCGACCTATCGTATCAATTGGGAATTGGTTCGGGCTAAAATTACGCCCCGCACCCGCATGATTGCGCTCAATACGCCGCACAATCCTACGGGTAGTATTTTGCGGGCTTCGGACATCGAACAACTGCGGCAGCTAGTGGAGGAGTTTGATTTGCTCATCATGTCCGACGAGGTGTATGAACATTTGATTTACGACGATGAGCCTCATCAAAGTATTTTGAGGTACGAAGATTTGCGCCAACGAGCGTTTGTTAATTTTTCGTTTGGGAAGGTTTATCATTGCACTGGCTGGAAAATGGGGTACTGTATTGCGCCACCTGCGTTTACGGCCGAGTTTCGTAAAGTGCATCAATTCAACTGTTTTAGCTGCTATACACCTGCCCAAGTGGCTTTGGCCGAATATCTGAAAAACAAGGAGGCTTACCGTTCAATTTCTGGTTTTTATCAAAAGAAGCGCGATTATTTTGCCGAATTGATGAAACAAACGCGTTTTAAACCGCTCCCGAGTTATGGTAGCTATTTCCAATTGTATCATTTCAACCACCTTTCCGATTTGTCCGACAAAGATTTTTCTATTTGGTTAACCAAAGAACACGGCGTGGCTTGCATTCCTGTTTCGGCTTTCTATCAAGAAGCTATCGATAACGGAGTTGTACGTTTTTGTTTTGCAAAAAAAGAAGAAACGCTCGAAAAAGCGGTAGAAAGATTGGTGAAACTGTAGTTGTGTGTCAAAATTGGGTTTCTCAAAATGCGCAACAAAGAAGAGGCGGGTTTTGAGAAACCCTCTACACAACGATCGGGTTTTGAGAAACCCTTTGCACAGTCGACACTATTTAATCACTCTCCTCACACCCACAAATCTCTTTTTATAATAGCTGGCATGAAGGACGTCGTAGCGGATGCCGCCTTTCCAAGCTGAATGAATGAATTTGACGTAGCCATCACTAACGGCAACAATCATTCCGACGTGGCCAATACGGGTGCTTTTTGAGTTGCTTCCTTTGAAGAAAATTAAATCACCTGGACGTGCTTCACCAAGGGCAATTTCCACTCCGTGGGAGATTTGGGCGGCGCTAGAATGGGGAAGGAGCATCCCAAATTTAGAAAAACAGTATCGTACAAAACCTGAACAGTCGAAGCCCTTGGGAGAACTCCCTCCTGAGCGGTAACGGTAACTAAGGTGTTTTTTTGCAAATGACAAAATATCAGTCGTTAACGAAGTATTTTGGGTCGAATCGACTGCTTGTTTTTGGGCAAAAGAAAAGGTCGATAAAAGGCATAATCCTAGAACAAAAATCCACTTCTTCATCAGTTAGGTACTTTTTTATAGGGTTGAACGCTTCCCCAAGTAAGTAAAGAAAGTTTTTTTTGCCAAATTTTTGGAAATAAAATTTATATCGTAATATTGCGATGAATTAGCGTTTTTAATGAAAATGGGAACAACAAAATCGGAAGTTTTTACCGTAGAAGAAAATCGAATTGCCGATTTGGCGAAGGCGTTTGCGCATCCTGCTAGGGTGGCTATTTTGCGCCTTTTAGCCGAGAAAAAAGCTTGCGTTTGTGGCGACCTTGTGGATGAATTACCGCTTTCACAAGCCACAGTTTCGCAACATTTGAAGGAATTGAAACGCATCGGAATCATCAAAGGGGACATTGCGCCTCCGCGCGTTTGTTACTGCATCGATGAAGAGGTTTGGAACGAAGCAATGCAATCTTTCGGGTTGTTGTTTTCGTCGTATCTTAAAAATAATTGCTGCTAAAATTTTTTGCTTATATTTATCGTAATATTACAATTAAAATCAATAATCACAATGACAACAGATGAATTGCTCAAAAACTTGGTGCGTGAAAAATACACCGAGGTGGCTACCCAATCGAAGGATTTTAACGCGGCTTCCTGCTGTGGTTGCGGCCCTAGCTGCGAAACCGACGGAGAATTTTTGGGAATTATGGCCGAAGATTATACAAAATTAAACGGATACGTGGCCGATGCCGACTTGGGACTTGGGTGTGGGCTTCCTACGCAATTTGCCCAGATTCAAGAAGGCGATACGGTCATTGATTTAGGTAGTGGCGCTGGAAACGATGCCTTTGTGGCGCGTGCTGCTACGGGTGCTACGGGCAAGGTAATTGGCGTTGATTTCACCGAAGCCATGATTGTAAAAGCAAGAGCAAACGCCGAAAAATTGGGATTTAATAATGTGGAGTTTCGCCAAGGTGATATTGAAGCGATGCCTGTAAGCGATAACATCGCCGACGTGATTGTGAGTAATTGCGTATTGAACTTAGTGCCAAACAAAGCCAATGTGTTCAAGGAAATTTACCGCACCTTGAAGCCTGGTGGGCATTTTAGCATTTCTGACATTGTGTTGGAAGGAGAACTGCCTGCGGGGCTGCAACATGCCGCCGAAATGTACGCGGGTTGCGTGTCGGGGGCAATTCAGAAGTCAGATTATTTGGGATTGATTGAAAAAACGGGGTTTGTCAACATCACACTTCAGAAAGATCGTGAAATTGTGCTTCCAGATTCGATTTTGGCCGAATACATTTCGAGCGAAGAAATTGAGGCATACCGTAAAGGGAATTTGGGAATTTACAGCATTACAGTTTATGCCGACAAACCATCACCAGCTGCCGCAGAAATTCAAATTCGTGCTGCAAAGCCTGCTGACAAAGAAGTAGTTGCAGAATTGTTACAATCGGCAGGTTTGCCAACGACAGATTTGAATCCAGCACTTTCCAATTTTTTGCTTGCGTTTGTTGATGGTCAGTTGGTCGGTACGGCAGGAGTGGAGGTAACGGGCGACTACGGACTTTTGCGTTCGGTAGCGGTGAAGGAGTCCTTTCGGAACTTTAAAATTGCGAAGCGCTTGGTCAATGATTTAACCAAACAAATGCGTTTGCAGTGGGTAAAAGAACTGTATCTAATCACAACAACGGCCGAAGGGTATTTTTCAAAACAAGGTTTTGAAAAAGTGGAACGCGACGCTGTTCCCGCTGAAATAGCACAATCGCAGCAGTTTAGCGGTCTATGCCCAAGTTCGGCCACGGTGATGAAGAAATCGGTGGAGAAACCCAAAATAAAGCTGTTGGATTTGGAACAAGCTTCGTCATGCTGCACGCCCAATTCGGGTTGTTGTTAGGATGCGCTTGGAACACGGATTGAATGGATTAAACGGGTTTTGTGGATAAAATCCGTTTAATCAAAATCGGTTTGATAGACCACTTTTCCCGTGTAGGAGTTGGATACTTTGACCCAATCTACTGACCCTGTCCCTTTGAACGTAAAACGAATATCGGTTAGGTTGGTAAAGTTTTCTCGCCCATCATACTCGCCCCGAAATACCGAAGTTCCGTTGACAAATACTTCGACTTGCTTGCACTTCAATTGGAGCTTAAAAGTATTCCATTCGTTATGATTTATGCCAAAATTATCTAAATCCACATTTTTTCCCTGTTGGAGATTTCCTTTTCTGAAGACAGTTTTACCAACGACCAATTTGGCATAATCAGAGCATCCCTTCATCGTAAATTCAGCCTCGGCAATATTAAGATTTTTATCAGTTAACAAAATACCAGTATTAAAGCAGCTTTCCCCTCCCTCATTTTCAGGGTTTTTCAGGCGGGCTTCCAAGGTCACACTGTCAGGACGAACGCCAAAATCTTGCGTGAGTGCATACACGGAGTGGCGATAATCGTCTTCTCCTTTTATTTCGTTGGGCAAATCGCGCGGATCCAGGTGAAGCACCCCATCCTTGATACCTGTTTTGACGGTGCTGATATTGGTCGTCCAATTTTTTTCGTACGCTACCCCAAATCCCCACACTGCCCATTGGTTAGGATAGGAATATACGGTGTGGTAGTCGGTTTTGATGAGGTGCTTATTGACCAATAAATTTAAACGATAAACCCCAGGGTAAAAATACGTTTGAGAAACCGTGTCACAGGTCTTGGCACTGCTCGTTATGTAACTGACGAAGTTATTGGCTGCCACAATCCTCCCCACGCCCAATATCAATTCCACATCGCGAACTCTTTTTAATGGTCGAACATCGTACATAATACGAACCGATTGAGGGTATTTTCCCACCGTCTTGATGACTTTGAACTGTACTTCTTTGACCTCTTCGGAAGAAAAGGGGCGGTTTTGCCACCAATTAAAACCCAAATAAATGAGAGCAAACACGGTCATTATTCCCAAGAGAATGGGTACGAATCTCGGGAGAGTGAACTTTGGTTGTATAATTTGAAACGTCGTATTAGCCTCATCAGAGAGCGGAATTATCTGCGTTTTACGAAGGGCTGGTAAAAAAGATTCTTCGATATTGACGTAGTTGATGTGGATATTTTGGCGGTCGATTTCGTTGTTTTTTTGTTGAAAGTCAGTCCAGTCAGCATAACCTAAATAGACTGCTATGACGTTGCGAAAACGGGTCTGAATACGTACCTCTTTGGTACCATATTCAAAAATAAAGCGACGTAAAAAATCTTTGCTGAAGAGTTCGTTTTGGCTTTCTCCGTTGGGGTGTTGGTGTAAGAATTCCTCAATATCAGCCAGGAGGGCTTCCAAAAAAGCATTTTTACTTTTTAGGGCCTCAAAACTGCTAAACTCCTCAAACTCCTTTTGCCATTTGGAAGGCCATTCATTGATCACCTGTTGTAAGAATTGTTCGCGAAGCTCGTGCAAGTAAATTTTGTCTTTAAGCAACATAAACCAGTGAGTAGTAGGGTAAAGGTAGATAAATATACCCTTTGCAAAATCTTTTGCAAAAATAAATCCTTGGCAAACCTGATTTTGCCAAGGATTTATTCTGAGTTGGGTTTTATTTCATGTCCTGAAAATCATCATTAATCCTCATGAAAAAAACAGCTATTCCCCTCCTTATTTTATTTCTAACCGCTTTTACGGCTATAGGACAGAGTGTTACGCTAACCCCCACCACGGATAAGCAGCTTACCTTGACTGCTGCCGGGGTAGCAGTACCCAACATTACAGGGCAACGGTCGGATGGGACATCGGCAGCACCGACTGCTTTACCGAATGGTGCTTGGATGATGAGTATCTATGGACGAGGCTATAATGGCAGTGGATATTCCACTAACGCCAGCGCGGCAATTACTTTTGGCGCCGCCCAAGACTTCACCCCCACGGCAAACGGCTCCAATATTCAATTTTATACGACCCCTTTGAATTCGATTATCCCTGCGGAAAGAATGAGGATTAACCACAATGGCAATGTAGGGATTGGTACAAACTCACCTGCCACCACACTGGATGTAAACAGCCCTTCAAATTTTATTGCTAAATTTAACGGAGCGGGCTCACAAACGTATATATCTCTCCATGAAAATGGAACCTATCGGGGCTATTTGGGTTCTTTTTCGGGAGCTGCCGAAGATGTTGATTTTGGAACGGGCGGTAGCAATACTACGGGAAAACTGCATCTGACCATAAAAGCCATTCCTCGACTCACCATTGACACAACGGGCAATGTGGGTATTGGGACAGGCACCTTCGCAACGGGTGAAAAATTTGCGGTGAGAAACGGCACGCGGCAATTTGGAATAATGCCGGGGTATCTTGGTAATGTCCCGGACGCCAACTGGACTACTTTCAATAGCTTAGCCTTGAGGATTTCGGGTGAAATTTCGGTGTTTGGTAAGATAGCCACCAATAATGCATTGGATGTAAATGGCTTTTCAAAATTAGGCAATGATGCTCCTGCCATCAAGGTGAAGAAATTGACAGGTACTACGGGGGCAGCACAGGGAGATATAATTCCTATCAGTCACGGGCTTACGAGTACAAAAATACTGTCAATTACAGTGTTGGTTCAATTTGAGACAAATGGGCAGTATGTTCCTCATTCTTATACCAATACGAATGGGTACCAGTTCGATTTTTTTTCAGATACAACTAACATTCAGGTTCGAAACCACCCCACCAATAGTGGTCAAATTTTATCAAAACCAATTAAGGTCATGATTACTTATGAGGAGTGAGAAGAACCGTTTACTCTATTGATTGAGCCAAGCCTTAAATTCTTGTGTATTCTCGCTGCTCACCATAATTTCGCGCTTGGCCGAGGGTTCGAGTTCTATTTTGACCCGGCTTTTGGAGACATTGAAAATGTTTTTGATGCTCGAAAAATGCGTGATAAAACTGCGGTTGAGCCGATAAAATTGCGTGGGGTCGAGCAGCGTTTCCAAATCGCTTAATTTGTAGTCAACGATGTATTTGGTGCCGTCTTTTTTGGTAAGATACACGTAGCGGTCTTCGCCTTCAAAGTAAGCGATTTGGTCAACAGGTACGCTCATTACCTTCTCCCCACGTGACACCATAAACCGCAATTGGTAGTTTTTGGCTGGTTGCTGAAGAGTTTTTAAAAGTTGCTGAATATCAAAGGTTTGGTTGGTTTTTTGGTTGCTCTTGAATTTTTCTAAACTGCGTTGTAAATCATTTTTATCAATAGGTTTGAGCAAATAATCTACACTATTGACACGGAACGCCCGAAGGGCATACTGGTCATAGGCCGTCGTGAAAATAACGGGGGTATTGACGTGGATTTGTTCAAAAATTTTGAAACTCAAGTCGTCGGCTAAGTGAATGTCTAAGAAGAGAAGCTCGGTTTGGTGCGCCGTCAACCACGCTACGGTATTGCTAACGGAGTCTAATTTGGCCTGAATTTCAATGCCAGGTTCCAACTCAAGGAGTAGCTTTTCGAGGTTATCGCGTGCGGGTTTTTCGTCTTCAACAATGATTACTTTCATAATAGTTAAGTGATATTTAGCCTTCTAAAATTAGGGGAACCCGCGCGACAAACTGACCCTCCACTTCGGAAAAAGTGGGGATATGTGGCACTAGATAGGCATAACGGGCAGCCAGATTTTTAAGTCCAATACCCGTAGAGGGTTCAGTTGAGCCACGCCGTTGAAGGGTATTTCGGACGGTTAGCCATTCGCCTTCCATCCTGATAGTAATGGTGAGCGGTTTGTCGTCCGAAATGATGTTATGTTTGATGGCGTTTTCTACCAACAACTGCAAAGTAAACGGAGGTAAACAATCGTTCAAATGTGCCTCGGAAAGCTCAATTTGTACTTGTAGATTTTCGTCAAATCGCATTTGTTGAAGAAACACAAACGACCGCACAAAATCCAATTCTTCACGAAGTGGAATAAGGTTTTCGCCCCCAATTTCGAGCATCGAACGATACACTTTAGAAAAATGTCCCGTAAAGTCGATGGCGCGCTGTGGGTTGCTGGCAATGAGCGATGCCAAGGCGTTCATGCTATTGAACAAAAAATGGGGACTGAGTTGATTTTTTAAGGTTTCAAATTGGGCTAATAATTGATTTTTTTCTTGTTGTATTGTTTTGATTAGTAGTGAGTTGCGTTCTTCTTCAAGTTGCTGATTTTGGCGTTTGAGCGAATACACTTCAAAGGCTTTATCCATGACCAACTTCAACTCTTCCATTTTCCAAGGTTTGGTGATGTAATGGTAGATTTTTCCCTTGTTGATGGCGTCTATAATGGCCTGAACATCACTATATCCGGTCAAAATCATTCGGATTGGATCAGGAAATTCGTCGATGATTTGTTCAAAAAAAGCCACTCCAGTTGTATGTGGCATTCGTTGGTCTGAAATGATGAGGTCAATCGGTTCTGAGCGAAGTACTTCTAGGGCTTGTTCTGCACTTTGGGTTGAAAAAATGGTATATTGACGCCGAAATACCGCCTTGAAAGCCAGGATGTTATCGGGTTCATCGTCCACGTACAAAATAGAGTAAGCCATTGTGTTTGTTGGTGGGGTATTTGTTGTTCAAAGTATGCTAAAAAAAGACGAGCTTTAAAACTCAATGTTGTGAATTGGGCAAAAGAAGCAGTAAAACGGGAAATGTCAGACAGGAAAAGTCAATACAATGGTAGTGCCTTGCCCTTTCTCACTGCTCACTTTTATTGTCCCACGGTGCTGTTGGATAATTCCATAGCAAATAGCCATGCCTAGTCCAGTGCCTTCCCCTACAGGCTTGGTGCTATAAAAAGGCTCAAACATGCGTTTTTTGGTGATGTCATCCATCCCACAGCCATTGTCTATGATGTGAACTTCCACGATATTAAGTGCTTTAATAGTTACGATTTCAATGTGCCCCGTTGGTGGGTGTGCCTCAGGGTGTACGCTCATAACGGCTTGTACTGCGTTGGTTAAGATGTTCAGAAACACTTGGTTAAGTTTTCCTGAAAGTCCTTCAATCATCGGGATGGCTCCATACCGTTTGATAATTTGACAGCGATCCCTGATTTCAAACGTCAGCAGTGTTAGGGCAGAATCAATGCACTGGTGCAGGTTCACTTTTGTAAAATCTCCTTCCTCGTTTCTGGCAAAAATCCGTAACCCCTGTACAATATCACGCGTTCGATCTACGCCGCGTTCTATGCTAGCCATGAGCGCCTGGATTTCGCCAGTGAGTTCAATGAATTTTGGTGCTTTGAGCTGTTCTGGGGTCAACAATTGAGCAATGTCCTCCAAGTCCATTTTTAATGCCTGGACGCTGTTAGCGACAAAACTGATTGGGTTGTTTATCTCGTGGGCAATACCCGCCGTAAGCTGCCCAATTGAGGCCATTTTTTCCGAAAGAACCAACTGTTCGCGCATCTGATGAAGGCGCTGGAGGGTATTTTCTAGCTGTTTTTTTTGCTGCTCCAACTCGTCATTTTTATGGCTGAGAAGTTTGTTTTTTCGGCGGTTTTGTAACCATGCTAGTCCAACCAGCAAGGCCAACAGCGTAACTGCCACCGCAACGATAGCCACGGTTTGTTTGTACCATTTCTGAGTTTCGAGTTCGGCGGCTAAGAGCTTGTTTTGCTGTTCTCGCTTGGTCGATTCGTACTTTTCTTGCAGCTCGACCACACTTTTGTTGGTCTCAAGGTTGATTATTTCAGCGTGAATTTTTTGAAAAGCTTGGCTCATCACAAACGCGTGATAAAAATCGCCTTGTGATTGGTAAAAACGAACAAATAACTGATAGGTCTCCGATTCTTTTTGTTTAGATTTTATGTTTTTGGCCGATACGAGCGCTTTATCAAGGAAGGTTTTTGCGAGTGGATATTTTTTTTGACCCATGTAAATTTGGGCTTGATTGAAGTAGTCAAACCAGATATTGACTAGGTCTTTTTTTTGAATGTGGTACGTTATATTAAAGTTGACGTAGGGCTGAGCTTCACTGTATCTAGCTTGGTCGATAAGTAGCGTACTGATGTTAATATTTACATTGGCGACTCCTGTTGAATCCTTGATTTTTCTCTTGATTTCTAATGATTTTTTGTAGTTAATCAGCGCACTGTCAGGCTGTTGAGTTTCTCGGTAATAAATTCCTAAATTGAGATAAAAAACAGAAATGCGACGCGGTTTGGTTGGGGAAACTTCACTGAGTTTAATGGCTTCTTTTACATAATGCTTTGCTTTATCATATTGCCTCAAGAAATGGTATTGACCTGACAAATCAGACAAGGCTGACAATTGCGACTCAGTGTCATTTATTTTTTCGCTTAATGATAAGTTTTTGAGGTGCCATTCGATGGCTTTTGCATATTCGGCTCGGCATTCATAATAAATGCCCATCAGTCGATAACTGTCACAAATACCTCTTTGATAATTGATTTTTTGAGATTGTTCATTGATAAGTTTTGAGTAAACCAAAAACGAATCTACGTTCGATTCGTCGAGGTAAATAACACGGTCAGCCAAAGCGCGAATCGTTTCGGGGGTAGTTTGGGCATAAAGAGAGGGGGTATATACGATAAGTAAAAGTAGTACCCTCGTTAGCTTTGTGGCTATTTTTCCCAAAGAACACGACATGCTAAACTCCCTTAATATCATCAATCAGCCATTGATTTGCCACGTTGTTGAGTGTGACGGTTGCGGCTTTTCCTCCAAACATCCATAACTCAAAAGTTGCTTTTGTGGTAGAGGAAGAAAGGGCTTTGATTTTAAATTGATCATCAAAATCTTGTGCCTGAACAATCGGGTCGTAGCCACCTTCGTTGTCTTTTTCCATTTTTTGGTAAAAGATGGTTAATCGTTTTCTGAAAGCAGGACTTAACTCAGGTCTTTTCACGACCTGACGCCATTCGAGTATAGCGCCTTTGGTGGTGTACCATTTGTAAAAGTCTTGTACTGTTTGGGAAGCCGTTTTGGTTTGCCCATAGGAGGCAACCACAAAATAGCTAAAAGTGAAGAATAGCAACAGGAGCTTACGCATTGTGATAAACAAATAGGGTTAAAATTTATTGAGGAGGGCAATAAGCTGTTTTTTTTCAGCACTTTCTGCCGTTTTGCTTAGAATATTTTTCCAGTCATTTGCCGATTTTTTGGCTAATTTTTGATCGGCAGCATCGTACGATTTTACCTCTGCTGGGTCTAGGTACTTAAATTCTTCAAGAACGGACTGAACCAACGTGTTGGCATTTTTTCCTTTGGGATGTCGTTTTAGGTATTCACCTGATTTGGATAGGGCACGGTCCAACACACACACCCAATAACCCTCACATTCACCACCCGTTTCGAGTTGGCTTGCTTCGTAGGCAATGCGTTCTTTGAGTGGGTCGGTGGCAGGGACGGTCGTTTCTAGTTTCCACAAAAGGTCTTGCTGTAAAAAATGGCCTGCGTTCCCAAAATCGCTGTAATAAACTTCTTTTTTGTGGCTATCAGTCCAGGATTTTAATTCATTGGTGCCAAACGGAATGCTGCGTGCAATGCGCTGAATGGTGACCAAACGAAAGAATTCTACTTCGGCCAATTCGGTAGGAGTGAGCATTTTATCCGTTTTGAGGGAATTTAGCCAGTTTTCCACTTCCACGTTGGCCGCACCACCTTCTTTTGGTTTGTTGTTATAACTACGAGCGATGCCCAAAGAGACTTCCTTTGGCGTAGGTTTGTCAAGCACTACTACTTGCGCGGAAGCCACCCAGCCCGTCGCTCCTTTTTCTTGGCTAACTTTCAAAAATTTTCCATTGGCCGATTTTTCAAGGAGCTTGACTTTGGTTCCGATGCGGTACGTTCCAGCCGTTGCACCTGTCGATGCAGGATTTTTGAAAGCGCTTACTTTGGGATGAGCAATCATGTATTCTTGGGCTACGACGCTAAAAGAAAAAAACGATGCAAAAAGTATAGAAAGTAGGTTTTTCATTGGATTTAAAGGATAGGTTTTGAGTCATGTATCGCGCGTCTGACCGTTGGTCTGTCGCGTGATACCCTGTCAGACCAGCGGTCAGACAGGGGTAAATTTAGGCATATTAGAGGTAAACGTCTTTGTAAATCACGTACTGAACGGGTTTAAACGTTTTGAGTTTCAAGAGTGGCTTTTTGCCAATGTTGAGCTTAGAAACTTTGTCTTTTGGCGTATTTCCTTTGGCATCTTCCCCAGCCCCTTTGGAAATCTCGGTGGCACCTGTGATGAGGTTGAAGTCGTATTTTTCGTACGAACCGTCGTGCGTAGAGCTTGCGGTATAGGTAGCCCCAATTAAAAACCAATCATTATCTTGGAATCTCCAACGGTAAGCATATCCCCAGCGACTGGAGCTTCCTCCGTAAAAACGTACCAAAAGTGTACCTCTTTCCACCGAAAGCCCTTCCCACGGGTCGCCAAAAACACCGCCTTCGTTGGAAAGCATGATTGATTCGTTGGATTGAATAGCGAGTTTATAACTCCCGTTGGTTTGTTTGAACGCTACCAAAAGAATACGAGGTTGCTGGTCGTTGTCGGTTTCTTTGAGGCTTTTAACGGGTTTGTCGGCCTCAATGACCGCCGCAAAGTCAGGAAGGTTATCTTTGTTGAGGTCGCCTTCGGCCTTTTCGTGAACGTGCCAACCTTTCGGAACAAAGGCTTCGAGTTTGTTGCCCGAAGAGGGTAAAACAGGGTACTTGTAGGATTGGAAAAGCAGGGAAGCTGATAGTAAAGAGGCTAAGAACATTGTTTTAAGTTTTGCCCAAAAATAAACAAGTTTAGACGCTTTTGAAATGCCCCTCTCAAGTTAGTTCTTATCAGTAGAAGAAGTAGCGTGTCGAGACCAACACAGAAGTGGATGGTGGTACGAAAAATCTTCGTCCACCCTCCAAATTTGCTTACATGTATTGCACTCAATGACAAGATGATTTAAACTATGATTTTCTACTTCTTTCAAGATGGTGAAAGGCTGACCACGAAAAGTTTTATTTTGAATCGCCAATTCGGTACAATTGCAAGTGCGCATATTTAGTTGACTTTTAGTAAACTTTTGAGACGTCCACCTACTTTGCTGTTTGACTTCGAACTAGCAAACGAAGGGCCTTGAGAGCCATATAACTCGGCGAAAGGTTTGTCACAAATCCCAGGTGTATTTTCTAAAATATCTTGAGAAACGGTCTGTTTGGAAACAGGAGTGATTTGCCGACGCATACTGTAGTTCATTTGCCACTGATTATTGATTTTCCGACAAAAAAACTCCACGATTTGTTTGCTACGCTCGGTCATTCCACTGAGGCGTTCTTCGTACTCTATTTCAACTTCAAACGACATTTCGGTGGCCGATTGTTGTTGATAATTTACTTTTTCGGGTACGCGTATGGCATATACCCAGCAAATCCAGCTACAATTGTTGAAGACCAAATTCGCCTTTTCGGCCAACGCTTTCTCGACAATGCTTACCATTTCTTCGTTGGTGGGCATTTTCGCCCCTACTACCTCGCGCGAATTTTCATAGACAAAATAGCGGCTAAACCGCCAAGCATCGCGGGCACTGACACGCACATAAATGGCTAAGCCTTGGATTTTGGTTTGCGTACCACTGGCATCTTTTAGCGTGACCGCCGCGACGGGGTGCTTTGCAGTATTGGCAAACGTATAACCAGCCTCTTTGACCAATTGCCAATCGCCGTTGAGCTGTGCCGTGCTGAGTTTCCCGTGGTATTTTTTTACATCAGCGATAACTTGCTGATTGGAGGGTAGCGATTGTGCAAAGGAGCTAATAAAGAAAGTCAAGAATACAAAAGTGAATAAGTATTTCATTGTAGAAGGTAGATTATTTTAATGAGTGACCATCGTAAACATGAGCCAAATCACGGAGGCGACATAGAGGATTTTGCGGGAAAGGGTACGGCAATCGACCCAGTCGACCCAAAACTCGACGATGCGAAGTGGTAAGAAAAACATCGTAAAAAATAAGCCAAACGGGAACAAAATGCTCAGCAGCGATTGAAGAGTAATCGGGTTTGGCAGCCAGAAAAAAGACCGAAAACCGAGCTTAAACGCCACCATACACAATGCGAGTAAGGTCATAAGTACCCATCTTGCAAGTGCTTCTTTTAGAAAACGAGGCGGCTGAGACGCAGGTTTACTAAGAAAATAAAGCACTTTTAGCTCCGACCAAAGTAACCATGTGCCTGCTATCCATAAGGGTGCTTTGCTGAGCCAATGAACCGACGTCAGGTCTTTTAAGTAGTCAGTGAAAGGAGTAAGTACAGGAATAACGATGAGGGTCATCCGAAAAAATGGACGAAAAAGGAGGCTGCAAAGTCCCACAAAGGCAGTATAATAGTTTTGGGTAGGAGCTGGCCAAGTAGCTTGTTTATGGGATTGTTGAATAAATCTAAAGTGTTCAATACCAATAAGATATTTGCTTGACCAGCTTTCCAAACAAAGTACACTAAAGGCGAAGAACGCTAGTCTATCAGGTAAAATGAGGTCTTTGTGGATGTACTGACGGGTTAAGACGGAGGTGTTGAGTAAAATTTGCTCTACCCACCGATAGTAAAACGAAAAGGCAATCAGTAAAAGGGCGTTTTTATTGCCCCTAAAGACCGAAACAAGCCCTAATCCCGCCGAAATTTGCGTAGTCATAACGTTCTTGGTTTATAAAGATTTTTGGCAACCTTTTCCATTGTACGCCTGAAGTCCCGCCTTGATGGCATCTTCGAGGGGAAGTTGGTGAAGCCAAATTTCTGCCGCAGCGCCTTGGCTACTTCCTTGCAGAGGTAAGCCCAATATCCCTCGCACTTGGTTCATTTTTCCGTTAGAGACTTTTACGTTTGCTTCAATTTCGCCGCGATTAATGTCTTTGCGCGCCAAATAGAGTTCAGCCCATTGGGGATTGGTGGGTACTTTGATGAGTGCCGAAAAATTTCCGCTGGTATTTTTCAGAAACTGCCCATAATCGTCGAGGTCATCGAGTTTCATCATGGTGTTGTACTCTTTGTAATCGTATTTTTTATGGCCAACAAATAGATTTCCTTTGAGGGTCAGGTTTTTACACTGTTTGACGTTGTTGACTCCTCCAAAATCAGCAAATCCAAGCACATTATCTTCGGCCGTTACGATGGTATTGACGTCCATCATAATGCAGTTTCCGCCATAGGTAGCGATTTCGTCTTTTTTCCAGCAAAACAAAATGGTATTGTTGCGAATGGTATATTGGGGAAGGCCATCAGCCCCTTGGTGTAAGCTTTTACACATGATTCCCTCGCCAGTATTGTTGATAATGGCGTTGTTTTCAATCAAGGCTTCTCCATTTTTTCCAACTTGAATGTCGATGGCTCCTTGCGACGGGGCGGTGTTGGTGACGATACAGTTTTTGACGATTACCTTGGTTGAAGCACCGACCCTGATTTTGATGCCTGGGGTATCGGGAGAAGGGTTTTCGTTGGAGGCTTCATTGGCTTTGCGTAAAATATAAAGTCCTTTTTTGTGTAAATAACGATTGCGCGGGCCGTTGTCAATGATGAGTCCATCGACGATGACCGTGCCGTTCCAGTCCTTGAATTTTTTGTCGGTCAAAATCCCAATTCGCTCCGTTGATTCCTTCATGTATTCGTTGGTACCTGTCAAAACGGTGCGATAACTGCCCCACGGATCGCGGCGGCTGAAATCGGGGCTATATCCCCCAATGATGCTTACTGGTACGTCAAAAATGTCGCTGCCACGTTCGGTTGCCCCTAAGTAAGTACCTGCTGCAATATGAACGCGGTCGCCTGCTTGGACTTGTGGAACGACTACCGCTAATTCTTTTGCAGGTTGATTTTTAGTAGCTTCTCGACCGTTACCATTGAGTGAAACATAAAAGTCACGGCCAGTAGGAAGGTCGTTTTTGTTGGTTGTAGGCGTATTGGTTACGCTTTTTGGGACGTTTTTTCCAATGCTTGAAGCTTCATTGGTGGTTTTTTTGACGTCTTTTATTCCTTTTTCGACGTCTTTAAGAAGTTTTCCGAATTGGGCACTGACAGTAAAATGGAAAAAAAGAAAAGTAATACCTACGAATAGTCGTTTCATAACACAGTTGGGTTTAAAATTGTTGACCCAAAAGTAGAAGGAGCGTTGGTGGTACTAAAAAGTAATGAAGTGAGTCAGGAATAAGCCGTAGTGAAGTCATAACTTCAAAAAAAACGTAATTTGCGTTGGTAAAAGAAAAATAGGAACCCCTACACACATGACGCCTCAATTTGAAGGAACCGAAAAATACGTCGCAACGCGTGAGTTGGCTGTGGCCGTGAATGCCTCGGTGAGTTTGCAAAAACCGCTGCTCCTCAAAGGAGAACCTGGCACGGGAAAAACCATGCTTGCCTATGAAGTGGCCAAAGCGTTGGGAAAACGACTCATTACGTGGCACATTAAATCAACGACGCAGGCGCATCAGGGTCTTTATGAATATGATGCTGTTTCGCGGTTGCGTGACTCACAGCTTGGCGATCAGCGGGTGTATGACGTGGAAAATTATATCAAAAAAGGGAAATTGTGGGAAGCCTTTGAGGCGGAAGAGCAGGTCGTGCTGTTGATTGATGAAATCGACAAAGCGGACATTGAGTTTCCCAACGACTTGCTGCAAGAACTCGACCGCATGGAGTTTTTTTGCTATGAATTGAATCGTACCGTTGCGGCTAAACATCGCCCGATTGTCATTATTACTTCCAACAACGAAAAAGAACTACCTGACGCGTTTTTGCGGCGTTGTTTTTTCCATTTCATTCGTTTTCCCGATCGAGAAACCATGCTCCAAATTGTCAATGTGCACTATCCTGACCTTGACAAGGAATTGTTGGAGCGTTCTTTAAAACTGTTTTTCGCCGTTCGGGATGTGAAAGCGCTCAAAAAGAAGCCCTCTACCAGCGAATTGATTGATTGGATTAAACTGTTGCTTTGGGCAAAAGTATCCGCCGATGACCTCAAAGACCTTGAGTCAATGCCCGAGGTGCCGCCGTTTTTGGGGGCATTGCTCAAAAATGAACAAGACAACGACTTGTACGCAGCCTTACGTTCCAAAGGTTTTCGGCCTTATTAAGTGCTTGTGATTATCCATTAACTCTTTATTCCTTCGCTCACAAAGATGTTTTTAGACTTTTTTTTATTGCTCAAAAAACACGCACTTCCAGTATCAGTGGGGGAGTATCTGAACTTATTGGAAGGACTCAAGCAGCAGGTCATTCAAATGAGCTTAGATGAGTTTTATTACTTCAGTAGGACGGTATTGATTAAGAATGAAATGCACTACGATTTGTTTGACCGACTCTTTGCGGAGTATTTCAAAAATGCTGAAACCGTCGAAGCCAAATTGTTGGCAGTAAACGTGCCGCCCGATTGGTTTGAAGACGCACTCAAACGAGAATTGACGGAGGAAGAAAAAGAATTGATTGAAAAAATGGGCGGTTTGGAGAAACTCTTTGAGCGTTTTCAACAATTGCTCCGTGAGCAAAACGAACGCCATGCTGGAGGGAATACGTGGATTGGTTCTGGGGGAATATCGCCTTTTGGCAATAATGGTTACAATCCTGAGGGTTTTCGAGTGAAAGGCCCTTCGGCAGGAAACCGAACGGCGTTGAAAGTATGGGAACAGCGCGAATACAAAAACTACGATGAAGACGTAGAACTCAATACCCGAAACATGAAAATGGCCCTTCGGCGGTTACGCATCCTGACGCGGGAGGGAGCCGACGAAGAACTTGACATGAACGCCACCATCGAAGGTACAAGCCGAAATGGTGGGATTTTGGATATTCATTTGCACCCATCGCGAAAAAATAACGTAAAGGTACTGTTGTTGCTCGACGTGGGTGGTTCCATGGATGACCACATTGATTTGTGTTCGCAGTTGTTTTCGGCGGCCAAATACCAGTTTAAGCACATCGAATATTTTTATTTCCACAATTGTATTTACGAAACCCTTTGGCGGGATAACAGTCGGCGGTCGAGCCGAGTACCGACGCTGGAGGTTTTGCATAAGTATAACAAAGACTACAAAGTGATATTTGTAGGAGACGCTTCCATGGCTTCCTACGAAATTACTCATCCCAAAGGAAGTGTGGAACATTACAACGAAGAAGCGGGTATTACGTGGTTGAATCGTTTTAAAGAACAATACCCTCATTTCGTATGGTTAAATCCAATCGCGGTAGCAGACTACTGGAAATATACCCATAGTATCAGTATTATTCGTGAATGGTCCGAAAATCGGATGTTTCCACTGACCCTAAATGGATTGACGCAAGCCATGAAATGTTTGAAAAATCCTAAAATTAAATTTGAAGCTGGCGTTTGATTCCAATATTTCATTTATTTCGCCCGCAGAATCCCGCAGACGAATACCAGCGCAGATTTTCGCGGACAAAAAACTTCATAAAATTATTCATCTGCGGTCATCTGCGACTTTAAATCTGCGAACATCTGCGGGCAAAGTTTAGAAGTAATGTAGCAAAGTTTAACTCCAAATATGCACTTATTTTTCCAACCTGATTTCTCTTCAATTTCTGCCCTCACCGACGATGAGGCATTCCACGCCGCCAAAGTGTTACGCCTTCGCGAAGGAGAAACCGTTCAAGTAACTGACGGTCAAGGAAGCTGGTACGACGCCCAAGTGCGTCAGAGTACACCCAAGCGCTGTGATTTACAGATACTAAAACAAACCACTTACGAGCCGCGTCCGTATTCCATCGAAATCGCTTTGGCCCCCACCAAAAACATCGACCGCATTGAATGGTTTGTCGAAAAAGCGACCGAAATGGGAATTGATAAAATCTCATTTTTTTATACCAAACACTCAGAACGACGTACGATTAAACTAGACCGCTTGCAAAAAATAGCCGTTTCAGCTATGAAGCAGTCGTTGCAAGCCTATTTGCCTCAATTGGAAGAAGTGGGCGATTTTGAAAAATGGTTACCTAAAGCATCGGAAGCAACCGCGCAAAAATTTATTGCCCATTTACCCGACGATGTGCTTCCGCCGCATTTGTTGAAAAGTGCTCTCCCAAAACAAAACTACCTTGTGCTGATTGGCCCTGAAGGAGATTTCACGACCAAAGAAATCGAATTGACGCAACAACTTGGGTGTCAAATGGCTGTGTTGGGCAATACTCGCTTGCGGACGGAAACGGCAGCGTTGGTGGCGTGTCAGACTTTTCACCTCGTAAATATACCCTAAGGCCGTACGGTTTAGGTCGCGTTTGCTACGGTTTACTTACTTAATATCCCGATTCACTGTGACATTTTTTTTAATGATGGCTACTTTCCTGAATTTTGGAATGTTGATTTTAACCCTTAAAAATGCTACATCTATTATGTCACAGGCATCGTACTTTTCGCTCCCTCCGTTAAAAGAAAGCCGTTTATCGCATATATTTGTGCATGTGGGCGGTATTCCTAGACCTATCGATAAATTCCAAATCGTCTATATGCAGTCGGAGGTGAACTATACCCGACTTTTCTTAAAAAGTGGGAAGTCTTATTTGGAGTCAAAAACCTTGAAGCATTTCAACGAAGTTTTGGGAAACGTTGATTTTGTACGTATTCATAAGTCGTACCTCGTCAATGCCAAACATATCGTCGCGATGACTCCCGACAATGTGCTCTTGCTCAACGGCGAAGAATTGCCCATTTCGCGGCGCAAACGTAG
This sequence comes from Runella sp. SP2, assembly GCF_003711225.1. Lineage (NCBI taxonomy): Bacteria > Pseudomonadati > Bacteroidota > Cytophagia > Cytophagales > Spirosomataceae > Runella > Runella sp. SP2. The sequence continues at coordinate 1,288,651 of NZ_CP031030.1, forward strand.
GGCTTTAAAAAAGGATAATGCACTGACAAAATTTTGGGGGAATTAATAAACCATACAAATCATGAATCAAAAACCATCTTCGGCATTTATTGGCGCTTCTTGGGTCGCATTGGGCGCAGGCATGGCAGGCTACATTATTGGACTTTGGAGGGCCGAACTCCCACTTAATGAAAAGGGATATTATTTTACAGTTTTAATGTACGGGCTATTCGCTGTTGTGTCAGTACAAAAAAGCGTGCGCGACCGCTTGGAAGGTATTCCCGTGACGGATGTATATTACGGAATCAGTTGGTTTTCAACTATTTTATCTATTTCTCTTTTGGCTATTGGGTTGTGGAATGCGACCATGCTTCCAAGCGAAAAAGGATTTTATGCTTTTGCGTTTCTGTTGGCATTATTTGGGGCGATTGCCGTTCAAAAAAATACCAGAGATAGCCAAGACAGTCCTTCTTCTAAAACTGGTACTAAATTTGATAAGGATTCGTTGTAATTGGTGTACAAACTTGCGTGATTGAATCGTTTACGTTAAGTTCGTGCAATGGTTCATTCATCAAGACACCCCCATTATGCGCCTCCTTCAAAAGCTGTTTCTATTTCTGTTTTTTTCTGTTTTTTTCTACACAACTGTTTCTGCTCAGCATTCGTACAAAATCGCAAAACTCAAGTACGGTGGTGGGGGCGATTGGTATGCCAACAAAACATCGGTACCCAATCTCATTAAGTTCTGCAATCAGAACTTACGCATGAATATTTTTCCAGAGGAAGACATTGTGGAGCCAGGAAGCCCCGACTTGTTTTCGTATCCTTTTGTTCATTTGACAGGCCACGGCAACGTATTGTTTTCTGATTCGGAAGCCCGAAATCTGCGTAAATACCTCATTGCGGGAGGTTTTCTCCATCTTGATGACAACTACGGATTGGATAAATTTATTCGCCGTGAAATGAAAAAGGTGTTCCCCGAACTGGAGTTTGTTGAGGTGCCTTTTAATCACCCCGTTTATCACCAAAAATTCAATTTTCCCAACGGACTCCCCAAAGTTCACGAGCACGATTCAAAAGCTCCGCAAGGGTTTGGATTGTTTTGGCAAGGGCGTTTGGTGTGTTTTTATAGTTATGAATGTGACCTTGGCAATGGTTGGGAAGACCAAAGTGTCTATAATGACCCAGAAGAATTACGCCAACAAGCCTTGAGAATGGGAGCCAATTTGGTTCAATATGCACTTACTGTGAATCAGTAATCGGAAATTCGCTTCAAAAGGTTGTTTGTCAAGAAAGCTTTTCTTAGTTTTGTACAAGTTTATAATAAATTTAAATAACCCATTTGCTTCATGTACGCAGTTTTGGTTGCCTTTTTTGGACATTGGTATCTTTCATTGTTTTGTCAAACATTCTTTTTGCACCGTTACTCCGCCCATAAGATGTTCACTATGAACAAGTTTTGGGAGAAGTTTTTCTACGCCTTGACCTATATTTCACAGGGTTCTTCGTATTTGAGTCCACGTGCTTACGCCATTTTACACCGTATGCACCACGCATTCAGCGACACCGAAAAAGACCCACATTCGCCGCATCACACCGAAAACGTATTTACGATGATGTGGAAAACCAAAGATATTTACAATGCCGTTGTGCAGCGTAAAATGAAAGTTGAAGCCCGTTTTGACCGTGACTATCCTTATTGGGAAAAACTCGAAAAATTGGGTGATTCATGGATTTCACGCGTGGGCTGGGGTATATCGTACTCGGTGTTCTATATTTTTGCTTTTATCTATTTGGATATGCACTGGGCGTTTTTCTTGTTGTTGCCTATTCACTTTTTGATGGGGCCAGTTCACGGCGCTATCGTCAACTGGAGCGGCCACAAATACGGTTATCAAAATTTTGACAACCGCGACGAGTCTAAAAATTCATTAATTTTTGATGTGTTGATGATGGGTGAATTATTCCAAAACAACCACCACAAATTGCCAAACCGTGCCAACTTTGGTACAAAATGGTTTGAATTTGACCCAACTTATCCAGTTATTAAACTCCTGAGCTGGACTAAAATCATCAAACTTCGTGAGTCAAAAGTAGGCGTGGAAGTACCAGCGCCTGCGCACGAAAGAGAGGCGTAAGAAGCTAAAGATATTTCTAACAAAAAAGCGGGCTAGTTGAAACTAACCCGCTTTTTTGTTAGAAAAAAGTCGTCAAAGTAATAAATCTACAAGAGACGTTTTAAAATTTCTTCCCAGTTCATGACGCGCTCAAATTCCGTTTCCTTGAGGTTATGAGGTGCGTTGAAAAGTAATCCTTTTCCTTTGAATGTCTTCAGGTTTCTAGGCATATCGTCGATGAGATAATCGCCGTTGAGGATACTTTTGTCGCCACAAAAAACGATGTTCGACCAAGAAATAAACCCAAAATGTTGATGAAGCCAATCGTACTTTTCACGAAAGGAGTTGGGGAATTCCATCGCTGCTGTTGCCACAAAAATTTCGTACTTTTTACTCAATTCCAACACGGCTTCTTGGGCATTCGGAATGAGCGGAATGTCCGAAAAAAAGCCAGGTTCGTGGAGGATTTTGTAAAGTCGCTTTTGGTCGGCTTGCGACAGGGTTTCGTAAAAAGAGTCTTGGTGAAGTTCTTCCGAAGTTAATTGGGTGTCGAATTCACGAAGAACGATGTCTGCAAGTTTGCCATGGGTATCGGCCAATACGTCGTCTTGGTCTAAAATGAGGCGGGGTTTGGTCATGTGTTTAAATAAAGGCGATTTTACTTACTATAAGTTGACTCGGTGGAGATACGAATCAGGAAATACTTTACCATTTATTGTATTCCCAACAAACCAAGAATTAGGCATTGTGACAACTGTTTTTAATGATTTTATCAAGCTCTCATTAGAGTCCATTAAGGTAATTGTCAACCCGTCATCCAAATGGCTATTAGAAATAATATCAATTAGTTGTTTATAGTAATGTCGCTTTCCTAATTTGTTAATGTCATCTCTTGACAAAACTAATTTCCAGTTGTCAGCATCATCATCATACATCCAAAATACGATTGGAAACTTGAGCCCAGAGTTATCTAAACGCTTGATGATGCGCTTACTGCGCTCTATATCGCTTTCTACCAATGTTGTTCTAACCATAGGAGTATCCCGTTTTCGTTATCAACAATAGACAAATATAAATCATTCGCAGCTTGCATGCCGAATTTTTGATACCTACTTTTCTCATTCCAATCTTTTACTACTTCCCAGTTCGCTTTAAATATTGGATTTTCAGTACAATAGCGCTGGTGAATAGGTTGTAAGCCTGCTAATTTTAGCAGTTTTTGAAGGTCATGTGTGTAACTATCATGGGCTAAATGCTTATCTGGAAAATCGAATTTACGAACTTGTTTGGCAATACATGCTTTTAAGGCGCATTCAATAGAATAGCCAGCTAAATAATACGCTCCACTGTATTGTTTATGCTCAAGTAAAAGTTTGGCTTCTATTAAACGAAGTTTAGCTAGCTTTTGTAAGTCGCTTCTGTTCATTTAACTGAAATTATTTCGGTTTCAAAAACACAAACGGTATAATCATTTCTTCGATAGATACACCTCCGTGTTGGAACGTATCACGGTACATATTTACGTATTGATTGAAGTTGTTGGGATAGGCAAAAAAGTAATCGCCAAGGGTGAAAACGTAGGCAGTTGATACGTTCAGTTTCGGTAAAAACAATCGTTCAGGACGGCGGCATACGTAAAGGTGATTATCGTCAAAACCAAGGTTTTTACCCTGTTTATAGCGTAAATTGGTATTTGTTTCGCGGTAGCCGACGATTTTTACTGGTTTTTTCACACGCGTCATGCCATGGTCGGTAGTAATGATAATGCGCCCTTTTTTCTCCGCAATTTTCTGAATCAAATCCATGATGGGCGAATGCTGAAACCATGATTTAGTAATGGAGCGATAGGCAGCTTCGTCAGGAGCTAATTCTTTGATCATCATCATGTCGGTTCGGGCGTGCGAAAGCATATCCACGAAGTTATAGACGATGACGTTTAAGTGGTTCTTCCAAAGATTAGGCAGGTTATCAACGAGGTTTTTACCTTGGTTTTGGTTGATGATTTTGTTGTATGAAAACCGTACTTGCATCCGATTACGTTCAAATTGCTTCCGCAACAAATCTTCTTCATGCTTATTTAACCCTTCTTCGCCCTCGGGGGTGTTTTCGTCGTTTACCCACCAATTTGGGTATTGTTTTTCAATTTCACTCGGCATCAATCCCGCAAAAATGGAATTACGAGCAAAGCCTGTTGTGGTGGGAAGAATCGAATAATAAGAGCCTTCTTCTTCAATCGTAAAGTATTCATTCAGAAGAGGTTCTACTACTTTCCATTGGTCAAAACGGAAGTTGTCGATGAGAATAAAAAAGAGCGGTTCGCTGGGTTTCATCAACGGAAATACTTTCCGTTTCATTAACTGGTGCGATAGAATAGGTTTGTCGGAATGAGGGTCGTTGAGCCAGTCTTCGTAATTGTCAATGATAAACTTGCAAAAGTTGTTGTTTGCTTCTTCTTTTTGGGTGTAAAACACCTCTTCCATACTTTTATCTTTGCTTTGCTCAAGCTCTAACTCCCAGTATATGAGTTTTTTGTAGAGCTCTACCCACTCAGAGTGGCCGATGCGGTCTTGGTATTGCATGGCCAACTGGCGGAACTCTTGCATGTAATTGTGGTTTGTTTTTTCGCTAACCAAGCGCTTGTTGTCCAAAATTTTCTTGACCGACAATAAAATTTGATTTGGATTCAGCGGCTTGATGAGGTAGTCGGCAATTTTTGAACCAATGGCTTCCTCCATGATACGCTCTTCCTCACTCTTGGTAATCATAACCACGGGAAGGTTTGGGCGACTTTGCTTAATTTGAGCTAAGGTTTCAAGCCCCGTGAGCCCAGGCATATTTTCGTCCAAAAAAACGACATCAAAACGCTCTTGCTCTACTTTTTCAAGGGCGTCAGCACCGCTATTGACTGGAGTAATGTTGTAACCTTTGCCCGTTAAGAATAAAATATGGGGTTTAAGTAAGTCTATTTCATCGTCTGCCCAGAGGATATTTGCCATAGTGAATTGTGTTGAATTGATACAAAGGAGTTGGTGAGTACAAGTGTTTTTGAAACTTGACTTTTTTAACGTGCGAAGGTGCGAATAATTGTAGAGAAGTGACAATTATCAGCCAAGATAAATGCGTTTTATCATATTTTTTAGTGGGTTGAATGAAGAAATTTGACTTGTTCACCAACTAATTCTCCTTAAAAATGAAAACGATACTTGTCCCCACCGACCTGAGCGATGTCTCTGAATATGCCCTTGATGTCGCCGTAGAAATTGCAAAAAAACAAGGTGCAACGGTGTCGCTGTTGAAGAAAATTGTTTTTCCAACGCTCGAATACACCATGATAGACAACGAGTTTTATGAATCGAAAGATGATTTTTATAAGTACTTAACGCAAGACTCGAAAGAGCGCCTCAAAGACATGGTGGACAAGCCAAAGTATGGCGATGTAAAGTTTCGATTTAAAATTATGCGGGATACAGATTCGCTGGCGTCGATTGTGACGCAGCAAAACGTTGACCTTATTGTGATGGGTTCTATGGGTGCAACAGGCTGGAAAGAATGGACAAAAGGTTCTAATGCAGAGCAGGTTGTGCGTTATTCTCGCTGTCCAGTGTTGGTGGTAAAAGCACCCGTTGCTGCCTTTAAGCGCGTTGTAGTAGCCATTGATTTTGAAAATATCGGATTTATTAAAACGTCATTGGCTTTCTTAGGTACTTCACAAATAGAACCCCACTTTGTGTATGTTGACAACGGAATGGTAAAATTTGACGGGCCGCAGTTGAAAAATGAAATGGGAAAACTTGCGCTTGAATTGGGCTTGACAAATTACGAGTTTACCATTTTTAATGATGATACTGTTGAGCAAGGAATTTTGGATTATGCCAAGGAAGTTGAAGCGGATATTATAGTGATGTACACGCACGGGCGCAAGGGCTTTGATCACTTTATTAATGGAAGTATTGCCGAAGACGTTGTTAATCACGCGGATATTCCAGTTTTAGTGAGCCATTAACCAACCGTCAGACGATAGTCAGACGGTTGGTTGACGAAATGCTGCCACTGTCAGACGATAGTCAGACGGTGATTTGGCATAGTGCTGTCACTGTTTGACTATCGTCTGACAGTGATTTGACGTAATGCTGTCTGACTATCGTCTGACAGTGATATACAAAATCAGAAAAGAATGGTGCGCGGGGCGTGCCATTCTTTTTTTATGCGTAATTTTGCACCCGCAAATTATTGTATCAGGTAACTTCAAACTCGTGCATTCGCACGCATTTTCATGCAAAACCACTCGGATGTATCGCGTCAAATTGCGGCGCACTTACTCAATATCGAGGCCATTCGTCTTCGCCCCGACCAACCTTTTAAATGGAGTTCGGGCTGGAATTCACCCATTTATTGCGACAATCGTCTTTCACTTTCGTATCCCGAAGTGCGAACTTACATCAAAAATGCCCTTGCGAATGCCATTCGCGTTGCTTTTCCCGCGGCCGAACTTATTGCGGGTGTAGCAACAGCAGGCATTGCCCAAGGTGCATTAGTGGCTGACGTCCTCCACATGCCGTATGCGTATGTCCGTCCTGAACCCAAAAAACACGGCATGGGTAATCAAATCGAAGGGCGTATTTTGCCAGGCCAAAAAGTAGTGGTTTTAGAAGATTTGATTTCGACGGGAGGTAGTTCATTGAAAGTAGTGGATGTGTTGCGTGAAGCAGGTGCGGAAGTCTTGGGAATGGCAGCAATTTTTACCTACGGTTTTGCATTAGCCGATGAAAACTTTAGCCAAAAGGGAGTAGAATTAATGTGTTTGAGCAACTACGATAGTTTAATTCAAGAAGCCTTGAAATTGGATTATGTAACTGAAGGCCAATTAGAAACGTTGGCGCAGTGGCGTAAAGACCCAGGAAGCTGGGGCGTATAACAAATTTGTCTCGCCTCGGCATTTTGTCGAGGCGTTTTTAATTCTTCTCGTATGAGTTCTGTTAAAATTCCGTCTATTTTTTCTCCTTTTAAACACCTCATTGCTGCCGAAAGCACCCGCCTTGGCGGAGTAAGTAGCCCACCGTTTTCGTCGCTAAATTTGGGGATAAATACCCAAGATACTGTTGAAAATGTTCAAGCCAATCGGGCTATTTTTTTTCAACAATTAGGTATTGAAGAAACTCAGTTTGCGTCGTCGTTTCAGGTACACGGTGCCGAAGTGCAAATTGTGGAAAAAGGTGGCCGTGCTGAAGGGTACGACGCACTGGTGACCAATCAGCCAAATGTGTTTGTGGGAGTAACGGTGGCCGATTGTACCCCGATTTTGATTTTTGACTCAAAACAGTTGGCCGTAGGAGCCATTCATGCAGGTTGGCGCGGAACTGTCGCTGCGATTGTTCGCAAAACTTTGACAACCATGGCCGAAACTTACGGGACGCAAGCCAAAGATTGTTTTGCCTACGTGGGAACCTGCATCGACGAGTGTTCGTTTGAAGTAGGAGAGGAGGTAGCCGAGCAATTTGAAGCCGAATTCAAACGCTTTGATAAAGGGCTTAACAAATACTTCGTCGATTTAAAACGTGCCAATGCGGCTCAATTAGTCGCTTTTGGAATTCCAGAAAATCAAATAGAGATTTCTTCTTTTTCAACCATTACGCACAACGATACCTTTTTTTCTTATCGACTAGAAAAAGGTCAAACAGGCCGAATGTTGGCGGTTATTGGGCGAAAAGAGTAAACTAGAGAATTATTTTACAATGCAACATTCTTCATCTTCGTTAAAACTTTGGGTTAATCTTCTGTTGGTGTACGTAATTTGGGGCTCTACCTTTTTAGGAGTTCGCTATGCCCTCGAAACGTTACCGCCATTATTGACAAATACCATTCGATTTTTGGTGGGCGGTGTCCTTTTATTTGCCTTTACCTTGCTCAGAGGATACGGCATTCCTTCACTTAAACAATGGTTGTCGGCGGCTTGGGTAGGTGTGTTGTTGAGCGGTATCGGAAATTGTGCCGTGGCGTATGCCATTGGTTACATGCCGTCGGGGTTAGTGGCTTTGTTGGTTGCAACTTTGCCAGGCTGGATGGTGGGTTTGGATTATTATTTCTTTGCGCGTCAAAAACCCTCTTGGATTACCGTACTTGGGTTGGGCGTGGGGCTAGTTGGAATGTACATTCTGTTAAACCCATTTGGGCAAGAACATACCCGTGAAATCCCGCTTTGGCCAGCATTCATGGTATTTATTGGGTCAATCACTTGGGCGTGGGGGTCGTTGCAATCCCCTTATTTGGACATGCCACCACGTATGCAAACTACTGCCATTCAAATGCTGGGGGGAGGCGTTTTTTCGCTGATAATGAGCTTGGCATTAGAGCCCAAAATGAGTGAGTCCTTGTCGCACATGACGACCCAAACTTATTTTTCTTTGGCCTACCTTATCGTTATGGGGTCGTTTGTGGGGTATTCGGCTTATGTGTGGCTGCTGCACCATGCACCCCCAACGTTGACCGCTACCTATGCTTACGTCAATCCCGTTGTTGCCATCATTTTGGGGGCTTTGTTTATTCATGAAGTACCAAGTAGCCGATCGTTAGTAGCTTCGGCGGTGGTGTTGGCGGGAGTGGTTTTGATTACGTTGGGGCGTCGGTTTTCGGTAAAAAGCTAAAGTGATTGCTTTGTAAATAAATGGCCTTAGTCTCAACTCTATTGCATTAAAATGCGCAAAAGTCGAGGCTAAGGCTGAATAAAAATACCCACGCGTTTCTAATTTAAACGCTTATTTAATGAATGGGCCTGCAATGGCCAATACTTCTTCTTTTGTCAAAGGCTCGTCAAACGAATCTTGCGCAAATTTCATGGCTCTCATTTGAGAAGCATTGTTTTGGAACAATAGTTTTGGTTGCGAAAGCGCCACAATGTCAACCCCTGCGACGTGGGTCGTGTTGTTTTCACGCGCATAGATAGCGGCAGGAACTCCACCCGTGTTCATTTCGCTGGCATAGGCCGACATACTACGAATAATTCTAATTTCCCCAGCGTGACGAGCTTCTACGGAGTGAATACGGAGTGCAGCCTCTAAAATATCTCGGTTGCTTGCCAAGTTAGGCGCTTGCCCCTTGTAAGCACGAACCCCCGTGTCTTCAAATGCTTGCGCTAGGGTAAGAAATACAGGATAATTGGTGTAAGGATTGGGGAAAGCACCTTTGGCAGTAAAATCAAACTCAGGTTTTGCTACTGCACTAGCTCCCAATGCACTTTTAAGAAAGGTAACGTGTTGGGCTTCGTGTTTGGCAATTTCATTAATAAGCCCTCGGTCTGCCCCAAAGTTAAGACTAGAGTTCATCCCTTTCATGTAGAACTCCGCTTCAAGGTATTCTAGTACGAGAGCAAAGTTCAAAACATCGGTTATTGTGTTACTTTGCCCATAGGCTTTATTTAGTACACCCGCAAAAAAAAGGCCACTCGTTGCCGCTACAGCTGAGGTTGTCTTTAACATTTTGCGGCGCGAGTAGTTGAATTTCTCGGCGGCATCACCGTCTATTTTTTCAATGTCAGAAAGAATATTGAAGATATTCATGGTTTTACTGTGATTTAGGCGTTAGTGGTTGGTAAATTGGCTCCGCTCAATTTTTGCTTGATAAATCCTTGGGCTATTGGTAGCACTTCCGATGGTTTATACACAACGTCCAAACCATTTGAATCAGTCGTACCAAAACCGAAAGAATACGTAGAGCCAGGCAGAGGCAAGTACATGTGCCCCGTTACTGACGCGTGACGCGCTTCTACCGAAACAATTTTACCCGCAATTCCTATAATATCCGCGTTTTTGATGTATCGCGCCGCACCGTTATAAGCTCCTACTCCAGTGCTTTCTAGGATGTTAGCAATTTGAAAAACGTTGTTACGGTCATTGAAGTTGACCGTCGAAAAGTCAAAATCTAGGTCAGGAATGGCATTTGCTCCCAGTACTGCTCTGAAAAATTCGCGGTGTACCAATTCATGCTCTCTGATTTCTTGCAAGACTTGAAGCTCATCAAAGGTTAATCCTGCCGTTTTTTCTTGAGCAACAGTGTAAAAAGCAGTTTCTAATTGCTCCAAAGCATACGCATAATTAAGGATTCCAATGTCGCCTGCTCCCAAATCAATGGAGCCATCAGCATTTACCCTTGCCCCAGAATGGACCATCGAGCCACCAGTAGGTGAAAGGTCGAGGCTTTTTGAACAAGCCATCAAAAACGAAGTAGTAGATGCGGCAAAGATGCCCAAGTGGCGTAAAAATAATCTTCGCTCTGCAGAAGGAATGCTTGGAACCGTTGGCCCTTTGGCTTTTGTTTCTGAAATAGTTGATTTTTCCATAGAAATAAGGCATTGTAACGTTTAACTGCATTTGGAAATCAAATACATCCGTACATACGGTTGGCTTTCATCTGGCGGATTTAGGAGAAAAAAAACAGCCGTAAAAGAAGAGAATATTAAAAATATTGTAAATAAAATATTTAAAAGAAGACTATGTGTTTATATTCAGATAATCAGGTTGTTACACTAATTTAAGTTGTGTTTTTATTGTATTAAAAACATATAAAAAATAATTATTTTTTGTTAAAAATCTTTAAAATAAAAAATTGATGACACGTAGCGTAGCCATTTTTCTGTTCGACGAAGTCGAAGTTCTTGATTTTGCAGGGCCTTATGAGGTCTTTAGTGTAGCTGGTTTACGGACGCTCCCGCAGAAACCGTTTGATGTTTTTACGGTGGCGGAGAAGTCAGCGATTGTTGCACGAAACGGATTGAAAGTTACCCCTGACTTTACGTTTGAAAATATGCCAAAAGCCGATATAGTTTTGCTACCTGGTGGTGGTGGGTACACGGCTGATGGAGTTGCCTTTGGGAGTCGGCGGGAAATGGATAACCCAGTGGTGTTAGAATGGGTAAAAAAGCAAGCCGCCCAAGCTGAACTGATTTTGTCGGTTTGTACAGGCGCGTTGATTTTAGGAAATGCAGGGTTGTTAGAAGGCTTAAAAGCAACCACTCATTTTATGGCGCTTGGGTCATTAAGGGCCATTTCCCCGAACATTGAAGTGATTGAAAACGTACGTTACGTTGACAATGGTGCTGTTATTTTGTCAGCAGGAGTATCGGCAGGAATTGATATGTCGTACTATGTGGTGAGTAAGCTTATCGGAGCCGAAGTCGCTACCGAAGCTGCCCGTTATGCCCAGTACGACTATTGGCAATAAATGAAAGATAATCGAAACAAAGTGGGGCTAATTTGTAATTTTTCCAAAGTTTTAATACTTTGCTCAAGAATTCTCGTTTATTAGAATGACAAGCTAATTTATCCCTAGAAATGAGGGATAAAAAAAGTAACATAAACTTTCTAAACAAAAAAGCCACTTTAATATCTCAATCACCATGAAAAAATACCTTTACGCATCTCTCTTTTTCGCAGTAGCACTTTTGGCAGGCTGCTCGAAAACCGAACCTGAACCAGAACCTGCCGAACAGGTGATTGGAACATACAACGTTGACAAAATAACCGAGTCAATAAAATACGCTTCTGCGGCTTCTGAGATTTCTGAGACCATTTCTTTGCCAATCAAAGGGAACGGTTATGAACTAACTGCCGTATTGGACGTTGCCAAAAAAGCGTCGAACATTGTGACAATTGCCTTTGTTCAAACCGTAAAATATACCAATGGCCAAACTGAAAAAGATAGCGATGCGTTTGACAGCATTGAGTTGAAAAAAGTGGAGGGTACATCCGACTATGAAATGTTGGACACTGGCGTGAAGATTGGTACAATCGGAAACAATACCATCACTTTCGAGAACGTCTCAAATGACAAAGATAGCTTGGGAAGAGCCTATACTTATACTTTCCGTATGACGGGTAAAAAGTCGATTTAAGTAAACTTTTAATACTTTTGAAGGTTAGAAAGTTAGGAAAACGTTGCTTTTCTTTACTTTCTAACCTTTTTTCATTTTAATAATCCACATCTTATGAAGCGTCAATGGTGTTTGTGGTGGTTGGGGATGATGTTGATGGTTTCGGGTGTCCATGCCAACGACCAGCAGCGGTATTTGGCTTATCTTCAACTCAATTTGAGTCGGGCGGCAGATGCTGAACTCGACATGATGGAAGAGGCCGTAAAGGCAGGCTGTAATGCCGTTCACTTAACGATACATTGGGATTACGTGTATCCCTCGGCTACCTCTCAGCCCGATTGGAAAAAATACGATAGTCAAATTGCCTTGGCCCAGAAATTGGGTGTAAAAGTTGCGTTACGTATTTATTTGGGTCGCAATGAGGGCAGAATTGCAGGTTTTATGTCCAATGACGAACGGCAGCGCGACCAGCAAGGCCGTGCGTTGGTGTCTGGTTATGCGAGTACGTATTTTAGCTTTGCAAGTCAGCCAGCGGTTGATAAGGGCAATAGTTTTATCAAAGAAGTATGCGAGCGATACAAAACTGCGCAAGAGCAAGGTATTATTTCTTGGGTATCGGTGTGTTTAACTCCTACGCAAGAAACGGGATATTTCTTTGAAAATTCGCCCGAGGGATACGCGCAGCCCACTGTGTTTGATTATTCTCCTGCGATGAAGCGCGAGTTTCGGATTTGGCTAAGTCGAAAATACACCAAAATCGCCCGTCTCAATGTTTTTTGGCAAACGGATTACAAAGACTTTCAAGAGGTAGAACCCCAAACGGCTTTGGCCAATCGCGACCAAGTATTTTGGGGACAGGCGGGAAAAGATTGGTACGTGTTTCGGCACGCTATTTTTAAGCAGTTTATTGAACAAACAACCCGCGCTATCAAAAATGTGCACTCGGGCTACCGCGTTATTACAGATTTTGGGTCAGTCTTTGACCAGCTCAGCGCAGTTTGTGGTAGTGTTGCGTTCAGAGATTTGAACGCAGGAACAGATGGGGTGAAAATCAATAATGACGTCCGCTATGACCACCGTTTTTCGATGGATATTTTGCGGAGCAATGTACTGCCAAATCAGTGGATTTTGAATGAAGTTTTTCCCGACTTTAGGGCGCAGAAAGCAAGTGAACTTATTACCCAGCAATTTGATGAGAGCTATGCCCACGGCGCACGCTGGATTAGTGTGGTACTTGGTACAAAAGAAGTATTGGAGCAAGCCAAACCTATTCTAAAAAGTACAGCTACTAAGTGGCTGTCTGCTCCTTTTGTCGATGTGTTGCCCAAAGCTTACATGACTTACAACTTATCTCGGGTATTGGAGTTTGGCTATTTCAGCGGCGGAGTTTATGGGGAATGGGCCAATCGCGCAGGGCCAGAGTCGAATCGAAGCCCAGTGAATATTCGGATGATCGAAGATATTTTGGCTGATTCGCTGCAAGGAGCGATTAACCGCCCGCCTTATGTTAAAAACCCACTACCTACCAAGACCATCAAAGTAAATTCTCCCTTTTCTTATCGCTTGAGCTCGGAGGTATTTGTGGACGTCGATGGTGCCATCAGCAGTGTCGCACTGCAAGGACAACCGTCATGGCTTAGGTTTTCTAATGGTATTTTTTCTGGAACGCCGACCCAAACAGGAATTTATACTTTTACCGTGCGAGCTACCGACGACGACGGGGCGATCGTTGAAACAACCTTTACGATTATTGTTGATAATTTAGGCCGTTTTAATCAAGCACCGACGCTACGAAAACGTATTTCTAATGCCGAAGGGTTGTATAAGCAACCCTTTATTCTTTCAATTTCAGACAGTACGTTTGTTGATTTGGATGGCTTTATCAGTCGAATGGAAGTCATTGGCTTACCTGCATGGGCGCAGTACCGCAAAGGAGAGATTCGCGGTTTGGCGGATACTGTTGGGGTGTATTCGTTGCGGGTAAGGGGGTATGACGACGAAGATGCGGTCGTTGAAACATCTTTTACCATTACCATCAATTACCCTACGGTTTACTTTGATTTAATCCAAGCGGGAAAACCTGGACAGCGATTTTTGATCAAACGGTTGCAACCGAAAGAGCAATTGTTGCAACACCAATTGCCAACGGCGGTCAATGTGTATGCCAATTGCGATGCCGTTTTTGATGCTTTTGATTTGGAAATTACGGGGGCGCAGTACCAAAAAACATCTACAACAAGCTCTCCTTTTTCGCTTTATGAAGGAGACGCTGGCCTTCCAGTGACGGCAGGAAAGTATTTTTTGAGAGGTAAGGCTTATTTTCGTAAACAATTGATTGCGTCAACAGAATATGAATTGGATTTTTTGCCCTCAGATCCAGTTTCAAAACAACCAATTTCGGTAGAAGATTGGTCGGTATTCCCAAATCCAGCCACTGATTTTGTTCATCTCAAACACCCCTCGGGCAAACTGTCCTCTCCTCGTTTTGTGACGCTTTTAGGACAAGAGATTACAGTACCTGAAGAAACGATGTACCGCTCAGGAACACAAATTTCGTTCAATTTGAGGCAATTGCGCCTTGGCGCAGGCATTTATTTCTTAAAATTACAACTCGAAGATGCCACGTGGAAAGTGTTTCGAGTCGTCAAGTATTAATCAAGTGAAACGGTTTGCTTACAACCCGTATTTCAGGTGTAGAGGGTTGCTTACAACCCACTTATTAGTCCAAAATGATAAAAATAGTAGGAATTTGGTTAGGAGTGATTTGGGCGACGATGGCGGTTGCGCAGCAGGGCGCGCAGCAGCGATACGTAGGTTTGCAGCTGTTGAATCTAAATGCTGAACCAGATTACGGTGCCGACATCATCGAGCAGTCGGTAGGAGCAGGCGCTAATTTGGTCGTGTTGACGATTTATTGGGATGAAGTATATAAAACCGCAACCTCACAACCCGATTGGCGACAGCCCGATCGCCAAATGGAACAAATTGCTCGACTGGGCATAAAAGCGGGTATCCGCATTATGCTTGGACGGAAAGTAGAACGGCTTCAGGGTTTTTGGACGCTGAATGAAACCATGAACGATGATTTAGGACGACCGCTTTGGGGCGTGTATGGCCGAACCTGCTTTAGCTTTGCCCACGCGCCAACAGTGACCAAAGCCCAAAGTTTTTTAAAAGAAGTATGTCAACGTTATAATTCCTACCAGTCGCAGGGCAATATCTTGTACGTAACTTTTGTCAATACGCCAACCCAAGAGCTTGGCTATCATTACGAGACCGAACTAAACGGTGATTATAAACAGGCGTATCCCACAGGTTTTGACTATTCGTCGCCCTCTTTGGAGGCATTTAAAGGTTGGATTACGCAGCAGTATAAGCGCATCAATAAGCTCAATTACATTTGGGGAACCAAATTTACGTCCCTCAACGACGCTCGACCGCCAACTACTGCTTATCGCCCTTTGCCTGCGTACCGAACCCGCGCGGGGAAAGATTGGTACTTGTTTTCTCACCTCCAGCTTAAAAACTTTATTGATCAAAGTATTCGTACCATTAAACAGGTGAATCCGTCGTATAAAGTTGTCAATGAATACGGCGCGGTGATTGATGTACAAGCTGCTGTTCGGGGTACAATTGCGTTTAAAAATTTGGACGAAAATGCCGATGGAACTAAGGTGCACAACGACCTTTACTGGAATCATCGTTTCATTACGGATGTGGTTCGGTCTAATCGCCCAGGAAAATGGATAATGAACGAAACGTTCTTTTCACCCGTTTATTCGGATGATTTGCTCATTAAACATTTTGATGAATGTTTTGAAAATGGCTGTAATGTCGTGACCATGGTAGCAAGCACCAAAGATGCTCGTTTGCCGTTCATTTTTGGTCCAGTGGCAGCACGATGGAAAAATAGACCTTGGAGTGAGCTAAGAAGCAACGCGACCATAACTTACAAAGTAACCGAGGTACTTGACTCAACTTCAACAATCGTAGAAAAAGCGTGGAGAACCCATCCGCAGCCTTCGCCCATTGACGTAAAATTAGAAGAAGATATTTTGGGCGACGACTATTGGCGAATTTTGGCGTCCAATGTCTATCCAGTCGTGGCAAATCCAATCATTGACCGCGCTACAAAACCCAAAAAGACGTATTCTTATACCTTACCCAAAGACGTTTTTTTAGACCCTGATGGTGAAATCGTTACCATCGAAGCCCTCGAAAAACCGCAGTGGTTAGCTTTCTCAAATGGTACATTTACGGGGACAGTGCCTGATCAACTTGGAGAGTCAAAAATTACTTTGCGAGCAATCGATGACGAAGGTGCAACGGTTCAAACTAGCTTTTTGCTTAAAATAGTGAATGTCAATCAAAAACCTGTCGTCAAGCGAACGCTTCCCGATTTTGAATCTTCGCTCAATCAAACCATTTCGTATCCGATTCAGGGAGATATTTTTGATGACCCCGACGGCATGATTGTTCGCACCCAAGCCATTGGACTGCGGCCTTGGATGTCGTTCAATTCAAAAGAATTTTCGGCTTATCCACAAGAACAAGGCACGTTTACGATTACGTTGCGCGGCATTGATGACGACAGTGCGTTTGTAGAGACTTCCTTCAAAGTGAAAATTCTAAATCGGTCGCCGATTGTCAAACAGTTGTTGCCCGAAAAAACAATTGCCCAAAACAGAGCCTTTCGTTTCAAAGTCCCGGCTTCTATTTTTACCGATCCTGATGGGCAAATCACAAAAGTAAAAGCAGTAGGACTGCCATCATGGCTTACGTATGATGCTGTAACAAGCACGTTGACAGGAACGCCCACCCAATTGGGAACCTATAAATTAGGAATCCGTGCATACGACAACGGGGGCGATTCGGTCGAGACGGCCTTTGTTATCAAGGTGGATTTGTACGGAACTCAAAATGTGCCTCCCGTGCTCAGATACACGCCTCCCAACGCTCAATTGTACGTAACCCAGCGTTTTTCATACAAAGTTTCAGACTCACTTTTTTATGATACCAATGGGTACGTCGATCGAATCGAAGCCCCAAATTTGCCGTCTTGGCTAACCTTTAAAAACAATGAAATTTCGGGAATAGCGAACGCAGCGGGGATATATTCGGTGACATTACGGGCAGTGGACGATGACGAAACGTCAACTTCAACCACCTTCAACATAGAAGTGAAGCAAGCCCAGTTGAGTTTTGAGCTGATTCAGGCAGGAAAAGCAGGTTTGCGAAAAAGTTTGGGGATTTTGAAAAATGGCGATGTTTTAACAGAGACTACATTGCCCCAAAGCATTACCGTGTATGCCAATAGTGAAGCCCCTGCTACCAAGGTGAATTTTGTGCTTCGTGGGCCGTATTCAAAAAATTATACAGCAACGCGCTTTCCTTTTACCCTTTTTGATGAAGAAATGGGTTTTGTACCAATCGCAGGTCGGTATGTTTTAGAGGCGGTTGCTTTTAATGATTCGGCCAAAGTGAGCGCAGCCACCATCCAATTTACGGTAAAATCAGACCAAACATTGCAAGACTGGGAAGCCTATCCAAACCCGTTTGATCGAGTGTGTAATGTAAAACTACCCAAAGATTTGGAATTGGCATCGGTCGAGTATCAACTATTGACCGCCACGGGAAGTAGTTTGCCGTTGAACAAGTCAATCGTTACGGTGGTAGAGGAGATAGCCTACATCGACATGACGTCATTGGCTTTGCCAAAAGGAACGTATTTTCTCAAAATCCTAGAAAATGGTTCTCTCAAAAAAATCATTAAAATCCTCAAACTGTAGGCAAGAGTGAGCATTTACATGCCAAACTTGCCTTACTTTTGTACTTTCAAAAAAATAGAAAATCAACTCCATGTTTAGATCAACCAAGTGGGTAGTAGCAGCGATGGCGTCAATTACGCTTTGGAATTGCGGTACCAGTACAGATTCATCGACTTCAGAACAAACAACTGCATCTTCGACGACCAGCCTTGTAAAAGCTCCCGCGTTTAGCGGCGATTCAGCCTATAAATACATTGACAATCAGGTGAAATTTGGGCCACGAGTCCCCAATACTTCGGCCCACGTGAAGTGCGGTGATTACTTGGTGGCAGAGTTAAAACGGCTGGGATGTACGGTGACCGAGCAAAAATTTACGGCAACGCATTACGACGGCTCAAAACTCAATGCCCGCAATATCATTGGGAGTATTAACCCGCAAGCTACTAAGCGGATTTTATTGGCGTCGCACTGGGACAGCCGCCCCGTAGCTGATGAAGACCCGACCAATAAAAAAGGCGCCATCGACGGTGCCAACGACGGCGCTAGCGGCGTAGGTGTACTCATTGAACTAGCGAGGGTGATTCAGCAAGCAGCCCAAAAACCATCGGTAGGGGTTGATATTATGTTTTTTGACGTAGAAGACGGTGGCAATGCCGCAGTGGCCAAGGATAAATTCACGGGATTTTGCCTAGGCTCGCAGTATTGGGCGGCCAACAAACACGTTCCCAACTATACGGCCTATTACGGAGTATTGCTAGACATGGTAGGGGCAAAGGGTGCAACGTTTCCTAAGGAAGCTTTTTCAAATCAATACGCGGGAGAAATCACGCGGAATATTTGGAACATTGCGGGCCAACTTGGGTATAGTTCGTACTTTATTCAAGAAGATGGGGCTGCCATTACTGACGACCATTTGCCAGTTAACGAAACGGCCAAAATCCCGATGGTGGACATCATTCATTTGCAAATGAACAACCCTACCAAAACGTTCTTTGACGCGTGGCATACCCACACGGATGACATGCGTAACATCGACCCAACAACGCTCAAGGCCGTCGGGCAAACCTTAGTGCAAGTGCTGTACCAAGAACAATAAAAACTCCGTGCGGAGCAGTCTCCCGCTGTTATAAGTAACCGCTTGCACCAAATGTGCTTTCGGTTGCTCACAACCGAAAACTTGTGCCAAGATTTAGTTCGCAGCGGGCCGCGGTTATGAGTAACCGCTTGCACCGAATGTGCTTTCGGTTGCTCACAACCGAAACCGTGGGTACTCATAACCACGAAAACCAAAATGAGAAAGCGTAGTTTTAATTAAAAAAGACCAATGAAAATCAATAATAATAGTTTTTGGGTAGGATTTCTGTTGCTTGCAATGACAAACTGTACCCCTCCTCCTGATAAAATTGGGACGTTAGACCTAAAAAAATGGCGCAGCGACCGTGGAGGATGTGAAGGAATTCGCAAAAATCAGCTGGGAGATTTTAAAAAAATTGAAGCCCAACTTTTAAAAAAACACATTGACGAAGTAGGGCAACTCTTGGGTCGCCCCGACATTCATCAGTTGGCGGGTCGTGATCAAAAATTTTACGTCTATTTTTTTGAAAAAGGCCCTCATTGTAATGACATCACCAAAAAATCGGAAGGTCCCAAAGTGATACTTCGTTTTAATGCCATTGGTTACTTAGCCGAAGTAACACACCAGACGAAGCCTCTTTGAAACGACATTTAGTCTTTCAAGAAGCCTAATATGTAGGCTACCATCTCTTGTCGTTGGCTTTCATTAGCACTGTCATCCATGTTGTTGTGGATAGTGTTCGGAAGCTGTACTACTGTTATGCCATATTTTTTTTGCTCAGCAGGAGTTGGTAGTACCCCTTCATCAGCGGGCTGGTCGCTTGAGCGCAAGGTGTAAATTTTGGGGTTGCGAGTGCGTGGAAATGGCATTCGTCGATTGTCCAACGAAATCACTTTGTTGATTAATTTGGGGTATTGATGCGCAAAGAGCACCGACATATCGCCCCCATTAGAGTGTCCAATCAATGCCACGTGTCGGTAATCAGCCTGAGGGAAGCGTTTTTTGAGTTCGCCTAACACAAAATGAATGTTAGTGGCACCACGCTCCCAATTGGGTCGCCGAACTACCTGAGGTACCCCCGTCAGAGGCAATAAATCATCCGTAGGAAGCTCGTGTTGGATGCTAGCTACTAGGTAACCCGATGCTGCCAACGCTTCTGTTAAATAAGAATAAGCTCGATTATCTCCCCCTTTATTGAAGCCATATCCGTGGCTTAGTATTACCACTTTGGCCTTTTTCAACGAGTTGGGAAGGTAGAGTTCAACGGGAATAGCCCGATTTCTAGTTGCATCCAAAAACACGACACTGTCTTGTTTAAAAGGAGCGGATTGGGCGAAAGTGACAATTGAGAGGACAATCAGGCTGAAAACTGAAACAAAATATCGCATGGAGAAAATGAGGGACGGCTGTTTTGGGGCGAAGATACTACTTGCCCAAATGGAACAAAAGTAGTCGTTTCGGTTTCATCAAAATTTAATGGATAAGTTTATTAAAAAATCACAAGAAATTTGCCGTTGTAAATAATTGTTTATAAAATTGTAAGTAAAATAATAATTAGTAAAACAATTAAATATTTTGCACTTCATCAACAAACGTAAACATAGTACTCAATAGTCTAAAAATCAGAAAGATATGAACAGTGTAGCGGTAGAATTTGAAGGAGAAGTAAAAACAACCACCGATTTTTTGCCCCTCAATGGCACTGATTACGTGGAGTTGTATGTCGGAAATTCCAAGCAAGCAGCTCATTTTTTTCAGACTGCTTTTGGCTTTCAACCCTTGGCGTATGCAGGTTTAGAAACGGGCCTTCGCGACCGTGAGTCGTACGTGTTGGTACAGGATAAAATCCGATTAGTGTTAACGTCGCCGCTTCAAGGTGGTACCGAAATAGGGAAACACCTCGACAAGCACGGTGATGGTATTAAAGTGGTCGCTTTGTGGGTGGACGATGCGCAGTATTCATTTGAAGAAACCGTTCGACGTGGGGCAAAACCTTATTTTGAGCCTGTGGTGGAAGAAGATGCGTTTGGGAAAGTGGTACGTTCGGGTATTCATACGTATGGGGATACCGTTCATATTTTTGTAGAAAGAAGTCAATACAAAGGCGTTTTTTTGCCAGGTTTTAAATCATGGAATCCTGTGTACCGTCCTGCCGAAATTGGTCTAAAATATGTGGACCACATGGTAGGAAATGTGGGGTGGAATGAGATGTTACCTTGGGTGGATTTTTATGCCAATGTAATGGGTTTCAATCAGTTGGTATCGTTCGACGACAAAGATATTTCGACCGATTACACTGCCCTGATGAGTAAAGTAATGAGCAACGGAAACGGACGAATCAAATTCCCCATTAACGAACCTGCCGAAGGAAAGAAAAAATCTCAGGTAGAAGAATACCTAGATTTCTACGGTGGAGCAGGGGTGCAGCATATTGCCGTTGCTACCGATAATATCATAGAAACCGTGACCGAACTGCAAAACCGTGGCATTGAGTTTTTGAGAGTGCCTACCACGTATTACGATGATTTATTGTCGCGCGTTGGTCATATTGATGAAGACTTAGAGCCTTTACGTAAGTTAGGTATTTTGGTAGATCGCGATGATGAAGGGTATTTGCTTCAAATTTTTACCAAACCGATTATGCCACGCCCGACTTTGTTTTTTGAAATTATTCAACGCAAAGGAGCAAAGTCGTTTGGTAAAGGAAATTTTAAAGCATTGTTTGAAGCCATCGAACGCGAGCAAGAATTAAGAGGAACGTTGTAGCACCTAACAGGTAAAACAATGCAGCAGGACTTTAATAATTACACACCCAGCGACCACCAAGTTTGGAGGACGCTGTTTGAGCGGCAAATGGAACAATTGCCGCTCATGGCGAGCAAAACGTACGTAGAAGGAATTCAAAAAGTGGGCTTTGTCGCCGACCATATCCCTAATTTCGAAACCGAAACCAATCCACGCCTACGGGCGCTGACGGGTTGGGAGGTGGAGCCTGTGACGGGCTTGATTCCTAAACGTGATTTTTTTGAATTGTTGGCCAACCAAAAATTCCCCGCCTCGACTTGGCTACGTACGCCCGAGCAATTGGACTATTTGGAAGAACCCGATATGTTTCACGACACGTTTGGACACGTGCCACTGTTGGCACACCAGCCGTTTTGTGATTTTATGTCGGAGTTAAGTAAAGTGGCTTTGCGGTGGCTCGATGTCCCCGAAGCCATTGAACAAATCGGTAGTTTGTATTGGTACACCGTGGAGTTTGGGTTGATTGAAGAAGAAAACCGACTCAAAATTTACGGGGGAGGTATTTTGTCCTCGATTGGCGAAAGTACCTATTGCCTCCGCGCGGATGTTCCCAAAATTCGTTTTGATGTAAGAGCGCTTTTAGCATCTCCTTACCACATCGACCGATTTCAAGACCATTATTTTGTCATAAATTCTTTCGATGAATTGTATCGTTCAGTGCCTGATATTGAGGCTGTTTTAGCAGAAATGCACTTTTTGGTGTAAAAAAATATAAGTTTTTTTGCGAAAAAATTTGTTTTAAACATTTCAGAACCCCTATATTTGCGCCTCGATAAACGACAAGCCAACGCGGTTTTAATTTATCGTTCAGCCTTTAAACGGAGAGATGGGTGAGTGGCTGAAACCAGCAGTTTGCTAAACTGCCGTACTCGCAAGGGTACCGAGGGTTCGAATCCCTCTCCCTCCGCTTGCTTGAAATAGCAGGAATCGGGATGTAGCGTAGTCCGGTCATCGCGCCTGGTTTGGGACCAGGAGGTCGCAAGTTCGAATCTTGCCATCCCGACAGAAAGCCTTCCAATTTGGAAGGCTTTTTTATTTTCTATAGCTTCATTTTTTACCCGCAGAAACCCGCTGAATAATTCAAACGCAGATTGTCGCTGAAAAAGGACTTAATGAGTTTTTTCAGCGACAATCTGCGGGTTAAATCTGCGAAAGTCTGCGGGTAAAACTTTAATCAAACTCTCTACTTATTTTTTTGTATTATATAAAGTGCTAATAGTCAATGTTTTGTATAATAATTTTAAAGAAATTCCAAGAAAAATAGCCTCCTTCAAATCTAAGTACTGACCAATCGCCGTAAGTCTGTTTGTAATTCAAAACTTCAACAATCCATTAAAAACCAAATTACAAACACAATGAAAAAGCTAGTAATGTTGTTCGTGTCGGCATTTATTTTCAACGCATCTTTTGCCCAAGAAAAAACAGTAGAGGTAGGTGGAGCACCAATGTACCCGTCAAAAAATATCGTGCAAAATGCGGTTAATTCTAAAGACCACACAACGCTAGTAGCAGCCGTGAAAGCCGCTGGATTGGTAGAAACTTTGCAAAGTGCAGGTCCATTTACGGTTTTTGCTCCTACGAATGCCGCTTTTGACAAATTGCCTGCGGGAACAGTAGAGACCTTAGTGAAGCCTGAGAACAAAGGAACGCTTACCACTGTTTTAACGTACCACGTAGTAGCGGGTAAAATGGATTCCAAAGCCATCGCCGAGGCCATCAAAGCAGGAAGTGGAACGGCTACCTTCAAAACGGTACAGGGCGGAACGCTAAAAGTAACAATGAAAGGGAAAAATTTGATTCTTACTGACGAAAAAGGAGGCACCTCAACAGTAACAATCAAGGACGTGTATCAAAGCAACGGCGTGATTCACGTTATTGATACAGTCGTAATGCCAGGATAGGTTAGGTGTAGATGGTTAGCTTACGACCTGCGAGCGGTGGATATTTTCCACCGCTTTTTTTATTTTGTGCCAACTAAAACAAACTTCCCTGCAATCCTCCCTTTTCAAATTCAATGAGCCACTTTTTGCGCAAAAGACCACCCGCATAGCCCGTCAGGCTACCGTCAGAGCCAATGATACGGTGGCACGGAACAATGAGCCAAATGGGGTTTTTGCCATTGGCAGCCGCCACGGCACGGATAGCTTTTTCGTCGCCTAGTTGCCGAGAAAGTGCTAAATAAGAAGTGGTTCGGCCATAAGGAACAAGGAGTAATTCCTGCCAAACGCGTCGTTGAAATTCGGTTCCTTGGGGATTTAGCTTTAAGTCAAACTCTTGACGTTTTCCCTCAAAATATTCTTTCAATTGGGTTACACAGCGTTGTACTATCTCACAGGTTGGGGCTTCGAGGGTAGGGAAGGCATCGCTAGTAATGGTCACTTTTTGGATGCCGTCGTCGTCACCTTCAATGTGAGCTACTCCGAGGGGCGTTTGCAAATACGCAATAGACATGGGTTGTAGTTGATAAAATTGAAATAAAAATAGGTTTTTTTTGCATATAATCGTAATTTTGCGCGCAAATTTTTTAAAACAACTTACTATGTCTGCTGTTGTAGAAACGGCCAGTGTTTTGGCCGACCGCATTAACGCGTTAGAAGAGTCTTCTACGTTGGGAATGACCAAAAAAGCGCGCGAACTCGCCGCACAAGGTCATAAAGTGATTAGCTTGAGCGTTGGTGAGCCCGACTTCAAGACCCCCAAGCACATCTGCGAAGCTGCAAAGCAAGCCATCGACGAAGGCTATCACGGCTATTCGCCAGTGGCAGGTTATGCCGATTTGCGCAAAGCCATTGCTGATAAGTTTAAGAATGAGAACAATATAAATTGGAACCCTGAAAACGTAGTGGTTTCGACGGGAGCTAAACATTCGTTGGCTAACGTGATTCAGGTATTGGTAAACCCAGGCGACGAAGTGGTGATTTTGTCTCCATATTGGGTGAGCTATTCTGAAATGGTGAAGTTGGCTGAAGGGAAATCTGTGATTGTGGACGGTAGCTTTGAAAATGATTTTAAAGTAACACCTGAGCAATTGGAAGCGGCCATCACGAGCCGTACCAAAGTCGTAATGTTTGCTTCTCCTAACAACCCAACGGGTTCGGTATATAGCGAAGAAGAACTTCGTGCGTTGGCAGCGGTGATTGCAAAATACGAAAATGTGTATGTATTGGCGGACGAAATCTACGAATACATCAACTTTACACCACAAGGTCACTTTAGCATTGGTTCAGTAGCCGAAATTCACGACCGTGTGGTTACGGTTAACGGAGTTGCCAAAGGGTATGCCATGACAGGATGGCGCATTGGGTACATCGGTGCTGCTAAATGGATTGCCGATGGTGTAGAAAAATTACAAGGCCAAGTAACTTCTGGAACGGGGTCAATTTCACAGCGCGCTGCTTTGGCTGCCATCACAGGCCCTAAAGATGCCGCCAAAGAAATGTGCGAAGCCTACGACCGTCGCCGTCATTTGGTAGTTGGTTTGTTGAAAGAAATTCCAGGGTTCAAAGTAAATATGCCACAAGGTGCGTTTTATGCGTTCCCTGACATCAGCTATTATTTCGGTAAAACGGATGGTAAAACGGCCATCAACGACTCGGATGATTTCTGCATGTGGTTGTTGAACGAAGCGTTCGTAGCCACAGTTGCAGGTTCTGGTTTTGGAGCACCAAACTGTATGCGTATCTCAACGGCCGCTTCGGACGAAAACTTAACCGAAGCTTGTCGTCGTATTGCAGATGCCGTAGCAAAATTGTATTAGTCGCAAACTGCGACTGACGAAAATAGGTGTACCCCGAGAAAGCAAACGCGCTTTTTCGGGGTCTTTTTTTGCTATTGCTTTGGAAGCTTTTTAAGAATGGCTGAATCAATATAAAACGTACCAAAAGGAATGAAGCATGCCAGTAATACTTTCCAAGTTACCGTTTGGAAAGGCCAACGTTGTTCAAGGCTTACTTTGAGGGTACTAAAAACAAAAAGGACAAAAAGGATACCATGGACAGGGCCAATGGCTTTTACCCAACTTGGATCATGCGCCATGTACTTGAGCGGAACTGCTACAAAAACTAGCAATAGTAGAGAAATACCTTCCAAAAAGGCAATAAGCCGTAACCGACCTACGGAGGTCGTGAAAAAAGAGCTCATAATGTAAATGTTAGAAAGTTCTAAAAAGTGGTCGAGTAGAGAGCGGAGAAAATGGCCAAGGTATGGCAATAAAAATAACCAAGAGGGTCAATGCAAACCAGAAAAACATGGTTTTGAATTTATCGTGGTCGGTTGCTTTTCGTTTTGCTAACGCTGAACCGATGGTGACAAGAACAACCGCGATAAACATTAGCAATGGATGAATCAATCCGAAGAATGTTAAATCTAATTGTTGGAAACCCATTCGGACATTTTTCAAAAAATACATGGCCATCGGGCTTTCGCTGTAAATCCATAAGCCGAGCATCAACTGAATATGGGCCATAGTAGCTGTCCAATGCCGAAAAGCGTTATCGGCTCTTGTGAATGGACGGGGTTGACGAATCCCTAAATAAGCCCTAATCAGCGAGATAACTAAGGTAGCGACGACCAACCAACGAACCGTGGAATGTAAAAATAGAAGAAACGAATACATAGATTTTTTTATTTGCAAAGGTCGCTGCTAACCGAATACAAAAGTAGGACGAGAAAAGCTGATATTAGGACAAATCAATCTTTTTGCGAAATTCAAGCGGACTGACACCTACGTATTTTTTAAATAACCTACTAAAATAAGAAGCGTCTAGTAAACCAAGTTCGGTAGCAATTTCGCTGATACTTAGTTTGCTCTGAAATAGGAGTACTTTGGCTTCAAGTACCAGTGTTTGGTCAATCCACTTGGAGGGGGATTGATTGGTGACGTCACGGATAACTTTGTTGAGGTGATTGGGGCTGACGTGAAGCAATTCGGCGTATTCGCTCACAAGATGTTTATTACGAATATGCACATGCAAAAGTGCTTTGAAGCGATTGGTTAGGTGCAAAGACGTCGTGCTTTTTCCTTGTGCAAGTGGCTGATAGGCCGTGTTTAACTCGCACAGTGCCGCAATAAAATAGGGCTGAATCAACGAACTTCCCAAGCCGTATTGTTGGTATTCGAGCTGTACCCGATGAAAAAGCATTTCTAAAAAAAGGGCGCTTGACGGCTCTGGGCGAATGATGGGGTTGCCCCAAAGCGTAAGAAATTCAAATTGGTCAATCAGTTCTTTACTGCCAATTTTACCAATAAGAAAATCACTGCTAAACACCACAATGTAGCCCTGATTTTGTTCGTATTTATCAAATGAAAACACCTGTCCAGCGGGTACGACGAGGCATTCGTTGGCTTGGATGCAAACATCATGGAAGCCGATTTTCATGGTAGCTTCCCCTGACGTTAAGTAAATAAGCGAGTGCGTAGTGGAGCGAGAAGCGGGAACGGGTAATTTAGACAGTTTTATCAATTCTTGCACATCTACAATAAAGAAGCGCCCAAAGTCGGGGCGCATCATTTCTTGCAGCGGAGCCTCAGGTTCAAAGTACTTATCGACAAATTCGTAGGTCGAAAATGTTTTTATTTTTTTTGACACGGCTACTTGTCTAGTTTATTCGACGGCTTCTTGGTACCATTTTTCAAAATTGGCAGGAGCCTGCCAAGGGTGTTTTGGTTCGTAATAATTCCAAAGCGCTTTTGCTACCTTTCTAAGTAAAACATATCCAGCGTTATTGGAAGTCCAGCTTTCGTCTTTGTTGTTTTTGGTAATGACACAATACACATACTCTCCGTGAGGTGCATGAACCAAGACAGCTTCCGAACGAGAGCGATTAACCGCGCCATTTTTACATGCGGTTTTTATTTCAGGGGGAAGTTGCGAAAGCCCTTCACCGTCCCAATACTGACGGGTTAAATTACGGTACATTCGGTCGGAGGCGTCGGGGCTGATGGCTTTTCCTGCACGAATCATTGCAATGAGTTCGGCCATTTCGCGAGGGCTGGTTTGTCCCCAGCCGTAACGCGTGCGGTTGGCTTCGCGGCCAGGGGTGCGCGAATTGACTCGGGTGGCCGTAAATCCGTTTTTGTCCAACCATTCGTTGATACTTTTTCCGCCCCCTGCTAAGGCTTGACACCAAAGGCTGCCTGTGTTGTCGCTGACGGTTTCCATGAGCATTACAACTTCGCTCAATGGAATTTTTGCGCCGTCTTTGAGTGAGCCTACAATCCCATCATCGTAGTGTAACGAATCTTTGTAGGTAAGAATGGCATTGTATTTTAATTCACCTTTACTGATTTTATCAAACAACCCGCACTGAATCGGTACTTTGATCATGCTGGCTGTGGGAAACAGCGTATCGGCATTGATTTCGACGATTTTGTTGGTTTTCAAATTCCGAACATACACTCCCACGTCGCCTTCGTGTCCCTTGATGAGTTCTTGAAGAAGCGCCGTAAGCTTTTTGTCGGTTTTGGGGTTGCGAACAGTCGAAGGCTGTGCTGATGCTGAAAAAATACCGTAAAGGCAAATGATGATAAGAAAGGAAAGGCGAGTTGATGAAAACATGGGTTGGGGTGTTGGGAATTAAAGTGTGTTTTCGGAAAGCTGTTTATTCTCAAAATCGGCAAGATTCTGCAAAGTCACTTGGGCGATTTGGGTAAGGGCTTCTTCCGTAAAAAAACCTTGGTGCGCCGTAATTAGCACATTTGGAAAACTCATCAGTCGCATGAGCATATCGTCTTGGATGATGCTTTCCGAAAAATCATTGAAAAACAAATCGGCTTCTTGTTCATAGACATCAATGCCCAAATATCCTAATTTTTCGTTTTTTAGGGCATTAATAACCGCTTTAGTGTCGATAAGCCCGCCGCGACTCGTATTAATGAGCATGGCGTTAGGTTTCATTTTTTCGAGCGACTCGCTGTTAATGAGGCGATTGGTTTGGGGAGTAAGCGGGCAGTGGAGTGAAATTACGTCCGACTGGGCAAATAGCTCGTCTAATTCCACAAACTGAATTCCTGCATTGATAAGTACAGGATTGGGATGAATGTCATAAGCCAATACTTTGCACCCAAACCCTTTCATAATGAATGCAAAAGCCTCCCCAATTTTTCCCGTTCCAATCACCCCGACGGTTTTCCCGTACAAATCAAAACCCGTGAGGCGTTCCAACGAAAAATTCCCTTCACGGACGCGGTTGTAAGCTTTATGCGTTTTGCGGTTAAGTGTCATGATGAGTGCTACGGCGTGTTCGGCCACGGCGTGGGGCGAGTAAGCGGGTACACGAACGACGGTAATGCCATGTTTTTGAGCCGCTCGAAGGTCCACGTTGTTGAAACCCGCACAGCGTAGGGCGATGATTTTGATGTTTCGCGCGGCGAGTTGTGCAATGACTTCAGCGTTGAGTTGGTCATTGACAAAAACGCATACCCCGTCGTAGCCGTTGGCCAAATCAACGCTTTCGGCGTTGAGGGGATTTTCAAAGTATTTTAACTCATGGTATGTATTATAGCGGTTAAAATAGATTTTATCGTAGATTTTTGAACTGAAAAATGCAATTTTCATACCTTTTGTGTGACTTAAAACTAAAATAACGGTCTAACGATTTGCAAGGACTTAAAAAACACTTAGATTTGAGCCTTGTGAATCAAATATAGTATAAACCAAACAAAATCTTTTTCAACCATGGGACTCATGTCATTTTTTAAGGGTGTTGGAGAAAAAATCTTCGGCAAAGACGAACCAGCTGCAGCACCTGAAAAAGTTGCGGAACTCAAAGCAGGCGCGTTGCTTCAGCACGTAAAAACGTTGGGCTTGCCTTACAATAAACTCATTGTAAAAGTAGCGGGTCACACCGTTATTATTGAAGGTGAAGTTGCGAAACAAGAAGACGCCGAAAAAATCGCGTTGGCAGTAGGAAACGTAGAAGGTGTTGAGGCTGTTGATAACAATATGGTAGTGGTAGAACCCGCTCCAGAAGCTCAGTATCACACAGTTGTAGAAGGTGATTGGCTTTCTAAAATCTCGGCTAAGTACTACGGAGATCCAATGAAGTACGAAATTATCTTTGAAGCAAACAAGCCAATGTTGACTCACCCTGATAAAATTTACCCTGGTCAGGTGTTGCGTATTCCACCGCTTTCATAATTCAACATTCCCCAACTTCCCGAAAGTTTTAAACTTTCGGGAAGTTCTCCCCAAGCCCTTCTAAGCGTCATTTCTTGGAAGGGCTTTTTTTGTTGTTACTACCCCCAGAAAAGTGAAACTGATTTTTATCATGGTTTGGGTTAACAAAAAGTCATAAAAGGCTAGTGGGAAAGTGATTGTTTTGAGAACAAACATTTTAACCATCGTCGCACTATGACAAAACGTATTTCTTCCTCGACACCCATTGCTGCCCCAAGCCCCGCGTCTGAATCGGTAGTTGCTAGTTCCATTGTTGATGTAAATGAAGTGGATGCGTCCATTCAATTGTCCGAACTGCGCAACCTTCGCACCAAAAAAGACCTTTCTGATTTATTTAAACGCAACAACTCTGACCCCCGTAAAGTGCTGGAAACCATTCGCTACGAAGAGGAATTGGAGAAATTACAAATCGAATTAGTAAAACTTCAACGTTGGGTACAGGCCAAGGGAAAACGGATTGCGATTTTGTTTGAAGGGCGCGATGCGGCTGGAAAAGGAGGAACCATTCGGCGATTTACGGAACACCTCAATCCCCGTGCGATGCGGGTGGTGGCCCTACCTAAACCGACCGAAGAAGAAAAAGGTCAATGGTATTTTCAACGCTACGCCAAGCAACTTCCCAACCGTGGCGAAATTGTTTTTTTTGACCGAAGCTGGTACAACCGCGCGGTGGTTGAGCCAGTCAATAACTTTTGTACGGAAGGGCAATACGATATTTTTATGCAGCAAGTGCCTGAGTTTGAGCACATGTTGTACGAAGACGGACTTATCATTATCAAGTTTTGGTTTTCGATTTCTAAGGAAGAACAGTTGAATCGGTTCAAATCGCGAAAAGCCAATCCGTTGAAACAGTGGAAATTAAGTCCCGTAGATATGCAAGCGCAAGAAAAATGGACGACCTACACGAAGTTCAAAGAACAGATGTTTAGCAAAACGCACACTTCGTTTAGTCCGTGGATTATTGTGAAGGCCAACAACAAACAAAAAGCGCGTTTAGAAAGTATTCGGTACGTATTGTCCATTATTCCTTACGAAGGAAAAGACAAAAGCGTTGTTTCACTCTATCCCAATCCTAATATCATTACGCGTTTTCACCGAAATGCAATGACGGTGGATTGATAGCTACCTTCCCGAAAGTTTTGAACTTTGTTGTACGCTTTAAAGTTAGGTACGCTCAAACAGACATTTAGTTTGATTGGTTTTTTTGTTTTGAAAATACGGTCATATTTTTGATTCTATCATCAGTAAGACAGTTATCGGCAATATTTTTGATAATTTGAGTGGAGTTCGAGATTTGCCACTTCAAGGTATCTGGCTTGAATTTAAGTTGGACAAATTGGTGAGCAAATTCTTTTCCTACCCTAATCGTTTGTCCGAAATGCGTAATTTGTCCTACTGATGATACTTTTCGAGTGTAGATTTTTTTTGCAATAAATTCATGAACTCTCTTTGAATCAAAGTCTTTACTTGAAAATACGCGTTGTTTAGTAATTAACTCAGGGAAAGCCATCGCCCTGGTTTTTCCCTCCAGCCGAGTTACTGGATACAGCTGTCGTTGAATATGAATTTGGGCATCTAGCTTGGCTTGTAATTCTTGTAAACAACGGCAAGCTTGCACTTCTGCCCAGCGTTGAGTGGTATCTTGCATTTTCTCAACGCGATTATTCATCTGTGGACAATAAGGTTTATTCCAAGTCAAATCAATATCGTGAGCGATAAGCCACAGCGCTAAAGGCGGAGTAGGTGCCCCAGCAGGACTTCCGAATGGCTCGCCATTATCTACTCTAAAACAACCTGCTTTTCCCCATTTGTTGAAAACCTCAATAAGTTTTTGCCGTATTTGGTCAATGGGCACTTGATTGATTCGGGCATAGGGGGAAAACGGGTGCTTCCAGACAAGCTCCACTTTTTTCATCCACAATGGTCAAATAACAAGCTGATTGACCATTTTCTAAGCTTAATCGTTCTTTGGCATCTACCTGCCAGATGTTATGAACCTGTGTTGATTGCCCAATTTTGGGTTCTAATTTTTGGGAACGTGGTTTGCTCATATGAGCTGACAAAAACCAACGTTGAATCGTGCGTACATGAACCACCTGAGAGCAACCATAGCGATTGACCAGGTGCATATGAATCAAGGGGCTTCCCCAATTTGGATGTAAACGTTTTAGCCAAAGAGCTCCTCGATAAATCACATCGGATCTACTGGGCGGCTTTTTGCCACAGTTCTCATATGCTGTTCGTAAATTTGATTGGGGAGTTTTTTGGTGTTTATGCCATAAGTTTCGCAGGGTAGCATAGGGAACACCTAAGTGTTCACTAATATATTTTAGTGTTTTACCTGAGGCTTTTAACTCCAGTAATGACTGCCGTATCGCTGTATTGGTCGCTTGTCCCATCGGTTGTTGCTTGTATGAGCGTATATCAAAAAACAAAAGTACTTAACTTCTTGCCGCTATAAATACTTAACTTTAAGACGTACAGCAACTTTCGGGAAGGTTTCAAAACCTTCGGGAAGGTATTAAACTAGCGGTGAGGCTTTCCTTCTTCGATACGCCTGTATTTGTTTCAGCGGAAAAGGCAGATTATTGTAATGCAGCACTGAATATTGTTCGGGCTGGGCACCGAAGGAAGCATAAAACGAGGCAATGGATGCTTTTTCAGGACTTTCAAAGTCGAAAATATAGCCCGAGCTGGCGTAGGTTTGAATAAGTTGGTCAATCAACAATGTACGCGCATTGCCTTTACGCCCGACGGGAGAGGCGGCGTTGAACAAATAAATAATGCGCTGGTCGTGGACGGCAAACAGCGCTCCAGCTTCTATTTTTCCATCTTTGAGCGCATAGACAATCCGAGCGGCGTTTTGTTGTCGCAATGCTTCTTCCACCTTGCGTAGTAATTTGTAAGCCGTTTCGGCCACGCCACCCTGAATGTTGGCGGCATGATTTTCTTGAAATAATTGAATGAGTGGGGCAATCTCTCGGCTTTCTTGTAGTTCCCAGCCAAAGTTTTGCGCCCGACGCAGGTTCATCCGACGGTCGGGAGAGTAGCGTTGACGGAGGGTAGGGTAGGGCGTATCTAGCGGAAAAAGGTGCGTGCAGCAGCGTTGACGTTCAAACTGCGGAGGCAATTGTTCTCCTAAAAACCGCCCCGAATAGCTAGAAACGTACCGAAAATGCGTAGAAAGGGCTTCCAAAAAAGCAGTTTGTACCGAGGTAAGCTCGACCGAAGATGTAGTGAAAATCCCTAAAAATTGACAGTAAAACGGCTGTTGGACTACGTTTAACCCCCATTTTTTCTGTACAGGCAGCGGCATGATGGCCTTCCAAATTCCTTCTTCTTCCAGTACCAATGCCTGCCACTGCGGCGAAACCACCTCCAAATACCACGAATAGGCATACACCATCCGCTGAGGGGAAGCCGCAATAAAAGCATCCCAACGGCTAAGGGAGAAAGCGGTATGCGGGAGGAGGTGGATGTTACCCAAAATTACTCCGAATTTTTTGGAGCGCTTCTTTTACTGCTTCATCTTGTTCCATCAAATCGCTGATGGTTTGTACGGCGTGAATGACCGTGCTGTGGTCGCGGCCGCCAAAGTGATACCCAATGGATTTCAACGACAAATCGGTGAGTTCTTTGGCAAAATACATGGCCACCTGCCGCGGGAATACCAACTCTTTTTTACGGCTCTTGCTTTTCAAATCGGCGATGGTCACGTCGTAAAAGTCCGATACAATGTCTTGAATCGTGTCGATATTGACTTCCTTTTCTTCGGTAGAAACAATGTTTTTTAACACGTTTTTGGCCAATTCAAGGTCAATGTCGCGGCGAACAAGCGATGCTTGGGCCATAAGGGAGATAATCACCCCTTCAAGTTCGCGAACGTTGGTGTTGACACTGTGCGCCACGTATTCAATCACACTTGCTTCGATGTAAATCCCCTCGGCTTGGAGTTTGCGCTGAATGATGGCAATCCGCGTTTCAAGGTCGGGCTGTTGGAGGTCGGCCGTGAGTCCCCACTTAAAGCGCGAAAGCAAACGGTCTTGAAGACCCTGCAATTCACTTGGACGGCGGTCGGAGGTCATGATAATTTGACGACCCGATTGGTGCAAGTGATTAAAAATATGGAAGAAAGTATCTTGCGTTTTTTCTTTGCCCGATAAAAACTGCACATCGTCCAAAATCAACGTATCCACCCGCATGTAGAAGTCGGTGAAATCTTGCAGGGTGTTGTTTTTGATGGCGTTGATAAATTGGTTCGTAAATTTTTCCGAAGAAACGTACAACACCGATTTGTCGCCAAAATGACCTTTGATGTGGTTGCCGATGGCTTGTACCAAGTGCGTTTTTCCTAAACCCACGCCGCCATAAATCAGAAGTGGGTTGAACGAAGTAACGCCAGGGCGCTGCGCCACGGCCATCCCTGCCGAGCGGGCCAAACGGTTACAATCTCCCTCAATGTAGTTGTCAAAACTGTAATTGGCATTGAGAAACAAATCCAACTCCGTCGTATCAATCCCTCTCACGGGCGGTGGAGCAGGCTTTCGGGGTTCTGACGCTGCTTTCTGACGGGCCTCGGCGGCTACGGGTGAGTTGGTCGTCGGAACGTGCACCTTAATCGGTGGCTGGCGGTCGGTGCCTGTGTCAACAATGATAGAGTATTCGAGTTGTCCTTCACGGCCAATAGCGAAGTCGAGTGCGCGTCGAAGAACGTGAATATAGTTTTCTTCGAGCCACTCATAAAAAAACTGACTAGGTACTTGTATGGTCAAAGTTTTCCCATCAAGCCGAAAGGGGACAATCGGCTCAAACCAGGTTTTAAAACTTTGCTCGGAGATATTTGCCTTGATGACTTGCAGGCATTTCTCCCATACCTCATCGACTTCGCGGCGTAATTGATAGTTCACTCAACTCTATTTTTTGGACAAAGGGCTGCAAAATTAGGGAAAACTTACGCATAAACAACAAGCAGGAGGTGCTGATTTTTGTCAGAAATGAAGTTTTTTTGCAAAAAATCATGGGTTTTTTGCGCATCTATATCTATATAGCAGCAAATCCAGCACAAGGCTTGAAACGGAAAGTTATTCCATCTATTTTTACCCCATCGTTATAAAATTATTTTTTCTTTAAAAAGTACAAGACTTCATGAACTTACCTCTTTTCTCCGAATTTTCCCCCGCTTCCAAAGAAATTTGGAAACAGCAAACCATTAAAGACCTAAAGGGAAAGGATTTTGAGGCAACCCTGTTGTGGAATACGGCGGAAGGGATCGTGGTCGAGCCTTACTATGGAGCAGAAGACCTTGCAGATGAGCGTTTTGTGGAAATTCAGGCTTCTCAGGCTAAAAATGCAGGTTGGCTCAATCAGCCACAAGTGGAAGTAGGGGAAGAAAAAGCAACCAACTCGCAGCTCAAAGCACTACTTCAAAAAGGAGTGGATGCGTTGACGTTGGATTTGACAAAAAATAAAAAAATAGAACTGACAAAATTGCTCGACGGGATAAAGTTGAGCGAAACACCCGTTTTTTTTCAAACGGGAGGGAGAGAAGTGGCTACCGTTTCGGAATTACTCCGATTTATACCCTACCAAATGAAAGGCGGTTTGGCCGACGACGGCTTGGCGCGTTGGACACAAACGGGGGAGCTTTCTGAAACGTATTTTGAAGAGTTGACCAACTGTATTCGACAAACTCAAACGTCGCCGCAGTTTAGGACGGTGTGCGTTAGTAGTCATGCGTTTCATAATGCAGGGGCAAATATTGCCCAAGAGCTGGCCTTCACGCTTTCATCAGCAGTGACCTTCCTAGATAAACTTACCGATGAAGGTCTTGCGGTGGAGAAGATTTTGCCAAAAGTATATTTCTCTTTATCCATTGGTACAAATTATTTTCTGGAAATTGCTAAACTCCGTGCACTGCGGTATTTGTGGGAGCGAATTTGTGGGCAGTTTTTGAAGGAAGAAGGTACCTCCTTGCGTCGGTATGACAAAGCGAACTGCTACATCCATGCGCAGACATCGACGTTTTATGATGCAGCCACCACGCCCAACACCAATATGTTACGCGCAACAACCGAGGCCATGAGTGCGGTGATGGGTGGTTGCGACGCGTTGACTGTTCACGCGTACGATGCAGTATTTCAGGAGTCGGACGAGTTTTCGGAGCGAATTGCTCGGAATATTTCCATTCTGTTGAAAGGGGAAAGTTATTTAGACAAGACGATTGACCCTGCGGCGGGAAGTTATTACCTCGAAAATCTGACCCTTCAACTGGCCGACGAGGCTTGGAAATTGTTCTTGGCCATTGAAGAAAAAGGTGGATTTATGGAGGCAATTGCTCAAAATATCATTCAAGAAGCGATTGAGGAGAACTTTCAGCAAACCCTCAAAGCCTTGGAAGAGGGAAAACGTGTGATGGTGGGCGTCAATAAATTTAGGTTTGACGATGATGCCTTTGTGACGCCTCCCGCTATTGAAGTAAAGCCCATTCAATCTGCGTTTAAATTACTTGTCAACCGTCGAATTGCCCAATCGTTTGAAGTATAAAAGCTAAGATGACCACACCCGATAGAGTAAGCCGTTATTTGCAAATCCTGCTCATGGTGGCAGCGATTATGTATTTTACCAAAGTGATTACGATTCCGATGACATTTGGATTGTTGATTGCGATGGTGTTATACCCACTTTGTCGGTGGCTTGAACAACGCCGTTGGCCCCGAAGTGCTGCCATTGCGACTTGCCTGGCCATTGTGTTAGTGATTGGTGCGGGATTGGTTGGAATTATGGTATGGCAAGTGGTCGAATTACGGCAAGAATTACCGCGATTGACGCTAAAAAGTGACAAGATATTAGTTGATTTTCAACAGTGGCTCACGACGAAATGGCATATTTCCCTTGACATGCAAATCAATTGGCTACGACAAACGGCTAATAATTTGGGCAGTCGATTGGGGGCAGTTTTGTTGGGGACGGTCAATGCGACGGCAAGTTTACTGTTTAATTTGGTGATAATTCCCCTTTTCACGGCGCTATTTTTAAGCTACCGAGAACTGCTGATGCGGGGCTTATATCAACTTTTTGGCGATGCAAACCGCAACCGAGTAAGGGTGGTAGCGATGCAAACGGTAGATACCTATTATAACTACATCAAAGGCTTGCTCTTGGTATATTTGATTGTTGGTATTCTCAACAGTGTGGGCTTGGCCATTGTGGGGTTGAACCAAGCGATTTTGTTTGGTTTTATTGCGTCCATTTTGACCATCATTCCTTATGTTGGGATTGCGATTGGGGCATTGCTGCCCATTTCGGTTGCTTGGATGATGCACGATTCAATTTGGTATCCGTTGGGCGTGGTGGCGGTATTTAGCGTCGTTCAGTATTTAGAGGCCAATGTCATTTTTCCATGGGTGGTAGGTGTTCAATTAAAGGTAAACACGTTGGCGTCGGTGGTGGCGTTGTTTTTGGGCGGGGTCATTTGGGGGGTATCGGGGATGGTGTTGTTTTTGCCTTTTGTGGCCATTTTAAAGCTCATCGCCGATAATGTGGACGAATGGAAGCCCTTAGCAACGTTTTTGGGGCCTGATGAATTGTTTCAATAAAACCTTAATAGCTTTCATTTTAATTACTCTAAGATTTACAATACCAATGAAACAAGTTTTTTTATTCGTTATATTCTCAATTTTTTCTTATACAATGTATGGGCAAAATACTCAAAAAGAAGTAGCAGGTGATTCTTTATCATTAGACGTATTTCGAAAAATGTTAATTGGCTCAAATGAAATAGACTCGCTCTATACTTTTGACAAACGTTTTGTATATAAAACTACAATATCTGATACTAATGGTGTTATAACTAGTTCAAATGAAGAGTTTTTTTTTAATTCTAGATTACCGCATATACAGATGATAACATCTCTTGATATAGATTCCAATTATTTATTAATCGATTATAACAGGAAGATTGTCTTAATGTTTGAAACTACAGATTCTTTAAAGCGAGGTGTAATCCTACCCATAGTTTCGGTTGTTTCTCAATTGAATGATACAAAAGTAAAAACATCTCTGTTACTTGGAGCAAAATTAGATTTAGAGAATAAAAACATAAATTCCTTTGAATGTAAAAGGTTTGATCAGACCATTGATACATTAAAATCTACTTTCTATTTATCATCTAATGCCTCTGTATTTACTTTTTCTACTGCTGAAAAAATAAGTATGACAAAAATGCTTTTTAATGATTCAACGGTGAGTGGATTACTAGTGAAATGGATAATTACGAACACCAAAAGTAAAGTCATCGAAGAAAAAGTATTAACTACTATTGATGATGTAAAAATGGAATTGAATACAAAAGAATATTCTATTTTAGGTCTTTCTGGAGGGCTTTTTGCTGGCCTTTTAGAAGGTTCAACCTACAAAAGAGATACTACAGTATATGTATTACCGATAAGGCTCGACAATAAATATGGTATCATAAAGTACCAAGGGGATAAAGAAGAAACTATAGTCCCTCATGAATATGATGAATGTAAACTTTTAAGCGATAGTTTAATTGCATTGATGAAAGAAGGGAGTTGGCAAATATATCAAGTTTCTAAAAATAAATTCCTTCCAAATTTAGATTGTATAAATATCGAACGAATGGGAGGGCTTGAGATATCTACGATAGCATTACAGTTTCCTAGTTCCATTTGGGGTCTAATAGATTCTTTAGGTAATATCATTTCAGCTCCTAAATATGAAGACTTTGTTTATGAATCTTATTTTAATATTGCTAAAGCCAAGAAAAATAACTATTGGGGATTGGTTAATAAAAAAGGAGAGGAAATTACGCCTCAAATATATGACGAAATATCTTTCTACGATGGACCAGGTATAGCAGTTATGGAGAGTGGAAAATGGGGGGTTATAAGCTATTTAGGTGAAATAATTGTTCAACCACAATACGAAAAAATTAATGGAATTAGTGACTTGATAACAGTAAAGAAAAATGGTAAATGGGGTTTTATTGATAGAAATAATAAAATTGTTATTCCTTTTATATATAATAATGTAAATAATTTTTCTCAAGGTTTAGCGTCGGTTAAAAAAAATAATAAATGGGGTTTTATTGATAAGAAAAATCAAACTATAATCCCTTTTTTATTTGATGGGGCGTTTTATTTTGGCGAAGATGGTCGTTCAAGAGTTATAAAAGGTATGAAAGAGTTTGTAATTGATAAGACTGGTAAATGCATTGAAGATTGTAAATAATTGAACACATACTTATGAAACCCAACTTCCTCAACATAGAAAAAGAACTAGCTACTTCCTTGCGTCAACACGACAAATTGCAAGAGGGACTAAAACCCTTCGTCACTGCTGAAGGAATTAAAGTAAAAACGACATTTACCAAAGCAGATGTCGCCGATGCCGAACATTTGGGATTTGCGGCGGGAATTCCTCCCTTTTTGCGCGGTCCGTACAGCACCATGTACGTGATGCAACCTTGGACGGTGCGCCAATATGCAGGATTTTCGACGGCGGAGGAGTCCAATGCGTTTTACCGTA
Organism: Runella sp. SP2; assembly: GCF_003711225.1. Lineage (NCBI taxonomy): Bacteria > Pseudomonadati > Bacteroidota > Cytophagia > Cytophagales > Spirosomataceae > Runella > Runella sp. SP2. The sequence goes on from NZ_CP031030.1 coordinate 1,327,980, forward strand.
GAAACCTAGCCGCAGGGCAAAAAGGACTTTCGGTAGCGTTCGACTTAGCAACCCACCGTGGGTACGATTCCGACCACCCGAGGGTGGTGGGCGATGTAGGCAAAGCAGGGGTAGCCATCGACAGTGTTGAGGATATGAAAATTCTTTTCGACCAAATTCCCCTTGACCAAATGTCAGTTTCGATGACCATGAATGGGGCTGTGGTTCCGATTATGGCCTTTTATATTTTGGCCGCCGAAGAACAAGGCGTTTCTCCCGACCAGTTGGCGGGGACGATTCAGAACGATATTTTGAAAGAGTTCATGGTGCGCAACACCTACATTTATCCTCCCGCGCCAAGTATGCGCATCATTGGGGATATTTTTGCGTACGCAAGCCGTTTTATGCCCAAATTCAACAGCATCAGTATCAGTGGTTACCACATGCACGAAGCGGGCGCACCTGCCCACATTGAGCTTGCCTACACGCTGGCCGATGGGTTGGAGTACATACGGACGGGCTTGGAAGCGGGAATGGACATTGATGATTTTGCGCCGCGTCTGTCGTTCTTTTGGGGGATTGGCATGAACCATTTTATGGAAATTGCCAAAATGCGCGCAGGACGGTTGTTGTGGGCAAAAATTGTAAATAAATTTTCTCCCAAAAATAAAAAATCGTTGGCATTGCGTACCCACTGCCAAACCTCAGGCTGGTCGCTGACGGAGCAAGACCCCTTCAACAACGTGGCTCGAACGGCGATTGAAGCGATGGCGGCGGCCTTGGGTCATACCCAAAGTTTGCACACCAATTCGCTCGACGAAGCCATTGCCCTTCCTACCGATTTTTCGGCGCGGATTGCTCGAAATACCCAATTGTATCTACAAAATGAAACGGATATTTGCCGCGTTGTAGATCCGTGGGGAGGAAGCTACTACGTCGAATATTTGACCAAAGAATTGGCTGAGAAAGCGTGGGCGTTGATTGAAGAAGTGGAGCAAATGGGCGGAATGACGAAGGCGATTGAGGCGGGTTTACCCAAAATGCGCATCGAAGAAGCGGCCGCCCGCAAGCAAGCCCGCATCGACAGCGGAAAGGATATAATTCTGGGTGTTAATAAATTTAAACCTGACTCGGAGAAGGCACTGGATATTTTGGAAGTGGATAATCAGGCCGTTCGGGAATCGCAAATTGCGCGGTTGAATCGTTTGAAAGCCGACCGCAACCCCGAAAAAGTAAAAGCGGCACTTGAAGCCATTACGGAGGCGTGTCATCAGCAAGGAGGAACAGATTTTGACTCTAATTTGCTCAGTTTGGCCGTAAAAGCGGCGCGTTTGCGCGCAACCTTGGGAGAAATTTCGGATGCAATGGAAAAAGTTTTTGGAAGATACAAAGCCGTGATACGTTCAATTTCAGGAGTATATAGTGCGGAGGTTTCGGACGATGAAAACTTCCGCTTGGCCCGCGAAATGGCCGACCGTTTTGCCGAACTTGAAGGGCGTCGCCCCCGTTTGATGGTGGCTAAAATGGGACAAGATGGCCACGACCGTGGTGCCAAGGTGATTGCGACGAGCTTTGCCGATTTGGGTTTTGACGTGGACATGGGGCCGCTGTTCCAAACCCCCGAAGAAACGGCTCGTCAAGCGGTAGAGAACGATGTGCACGTAGTAGGAGCGTCGAGCTTGGCAGCGGGGCACAAAACCCTCGTTCCGCAACTGATTGAAGAACTCAAAAAGCTAGGCCGCGAAGATATTATGGTGATTGCGGGTGGTGTGATTCCTCCTCAAGACTACGATTTCTTGTACAAAGCAGGGGTAAAAGGCGTTTTTGGCCCAGGGACCATTATCTCCATTGCTGCTCAGAAGATTTTGAAGGAGTTGATGGGGGAGTAGCGAGAATAATAGGAGCATATTCTGTACTAAAAATATAATAAACTCGTTTGTAATAGAGTCTGCCTATTGCAAACGAGTTTATTGTTTAATGAGAAAAATATATGAAGAACTTTTTATACATCCTTCTTTTTCTTGCTTTTGTGAGTTGTAAAGACTCTGATGATCAAGGAGCTATTCCGTTGAATCCGAATGAGCCGTTTGGGGCGCGCTACCAAGTCATGCTGAACTATTATATAAAAGCAGTAGATTATGCTAACGGCTATAGGTCGTATTGGGTAGAAAAAGGGGGTAATCAAGCGGTAGTTCTATTTACATTAGAGCCAGGTGCCGACAGAATTTGCTGCGATAATGGTTCTCCCTTTATTGCCTTTGAAATTGACCCTAACCAACCCAAATTTGAATATACTACACCACAACAGCTTGAAAATGCGAAAGCAAATACAGGTTTAACAAACAGTTTTGCGGGGCCTCAGTCGTATGGGTTAAAGGATGGAAAAGTGAGTGGTGTGAAAGTGTCACCCAGAGAATGGCAAATCACCATTGATATTCCTCAAAAAACGACTAACTTTTACAATGGTATGGTGGTGAAAGGAAATTTCGTTGAAATTTAAAACCTTATTTTCTGCAAGACGTGCAAAGTAAATGGATGCCTCTGGTTTTAACACTGTGCTTAGCGATAGGTTTAAGCTTGCTAGTATCAAAGTTTAAAAACTGGAAGTCGAGAGAAAATTTCGGGACTGGATATAACGACGAACGAGAAGGCTTGGGGATTCCTCCTATTGGCCGTAAATGGTATTTTTCAACAGACACTGTAAAAGTCCATAATATCGTCAATCTACATTGGTTTAAATATGAAAACCCAGAAAAGGTAATTTATAATTCTACCATACTACCTCAGCATATCAGTAAAACAGTAGTGCTCACCAATGGCAAGCGTTCGTTGGAGCGTGACACCTACTATTTTAAAAGCAAGGGAGTGTTTCAAACGTTGACCTTAAGTTATGATTTTGACGAAAAAAAATGGGGTAGTTCGTTGGAAGTAGATTACAACGCGGATATTTTGATGGAGATGAATGCCGAAATTACCGAAAATCTGGAAGAAATATCGCTAAATAATGAGGTGACTCTTGAAATTAGAAATCGGGTGATAAATGAAGTATCAAAAAAATACCAGCCACTTATGAAGGCACCTTCTAACACTTATTTTGAAGCAAATGCCTTACAAAAAGCCGATAGCATTTTGACCAGTTGGAAGCTACGGCGGGTTGAAGGTTAAAAATGCAACTCTCAAACCTGTCGCCCCGTTAGCAATAGCGGGGCATTTTTTGTTATTTTGAGACGTATTTAATCGCAAAAACCATGGAAAACTTTCGGATTGAGAGTTTACAAATCTCACAAGTTGGCCCTTTTAATGCTCTCAATATCACTTTCCCACACAAAGAAAATTCTGAAAAAGCAGAAATTCATATTTTAACAGGCCCGAATGGAACTGGGAAAAGCACAATTTTGGAGTGTCTAATCAGTAGATTAGAAAATGCTTATTTTTTAAAAAAGCATTGGAACTCAAAGTCAGATGTTGAAATAAATTATTCGTATAAAGGTAAAAAGCATTCAGAAAATATAAATGGTTGGGTAGAAAACTCTTATCCTGATAGTTTTTTTTCAGAATACCTTCATTTAATAAGAAGATATTTTGAAGGAGTTAAATTTGAAATGCTTTATCTCACCTATTCAGGTTACCGAAAAATAGAAATTAACCGAGGTGTTTCTCAATCTATTGCAGAGCTTCAAGAAAATCCATTTAATAATTCTGTTGATTTCAATAATTCAATTAATACTCAGCAATTTCTTCAATGGGTGGCAAATACTATAACTAGAGAGTTGATTGCGTCCAGTAAAAAAGACAAAAATCGGGCTGATACTTATCGAAACAGTATTTCTATCATTGAAAATGCTATTTCAGAAATAATTGGTAGTGAAATAAGATTTATATTAGACGAGAACCCATTGAGTGTTTTTGTAGTGTTAGATAACATACAACTTAATTTCGACCAGCTTCCTGATGGGTTAAAATCAATGATGAGTTGGATGGGAGATTTGTTGATGCGGATGGATAGACTAAAATGGGTCAACGATACTCCCGTTTTGGAACGAAACTTTATCTTGCTCCTCGACGAAATTGAAGTCCACCTGCATCCTGCTTGGCAGCGCAAAATTCTACCTGTTGTCCAAAAATTGTTCAAAAATGCCCAGATATTTATTTCTACCCATTCTCCTTTTGTAGTAGGGTCAGTGGATGGCGCTTGGGTGCATCGTTTTGAGAAAAAAGACGGTTACAGCGTCTTGGCAGGGCCACCCATTTTATCAGAAGATGCCAAAAGCTATGATTATATTTTGGAAGAAATATTTGGAGTCAAAGAGCGTTTTGGGGTGGAGATTGAACGAAAACTGCAAGATTTTCAGGCGTTAAAAGCGTCGTTTTTGGCTGAACAGCGCCAAGAAGATGCCATTCGGCTGCATCAACTAGTGAAAGAACTTTCAGGACAAAGTACTGAGTTGGACAGTATTCTAGGCATGGAACTACGACAGCTAAAACGTCTTACCAATCAAGATTTTTCTTTGACTGAAGTATGAGAAGATTTGAACGTAAAGAAGTGCCAGAAGTATTGTCAAAAACCGTATATGGGAAACCTCGGTGGGAAGAATTCGGGGAACGATACGCTCAAAATCGGGTAAAAAATAACTCTTTTGCATTTCAATGGCCACAAATCGAAGGTAAAAAGCTAAATCAACTTCTGTTGCCTGATTTGATGGCAATGACTGAGAAACATTGTTCTTATTGTGACGGTTTTCCGTTAAAAAGAGGGGATGATACCATTGACCATTTTCATCCCAAAACACATCCAGCGTATTATCAAGAAGTGTGCAAATGGGAAAACTTATACATTGCTTGTAAACACTGTCAAGACTCTAAAGGAAGTCAATTTGAAATGGCTCTTTTAAGACCTGATGCAATTGACTATGAATTTTATCGGTTCTTCATTTACGACTATAACAGTCACATTCTACTACCCAATCCTCAAGCCTTAGAGGAGGAAAAAGCCAGTGCAGAAGCTACCATTCGGATATTTGATTTGAATCACATTAGTATGTGCATAAGTCGTCGTCATGCCTTCGAGCGTTTTAGAAAAGATGAAGAACCATTTTTGTCAGATTATAATTTTAGATTTATGTTTGACGATTAATTAAACCAACAATGCAACAATACCACGACTTACTTCGCCATATTTTAGCCAACGGAACCCGCAAAACCGACCGAACAGGCACAGGAACTATCAGCGTGTTTGGCTACCAAATGCGTTTTGATTTACAAAAAGGTTTTCCGCTGGTCACAACCAAAAAAGTCCATACCAAATCAATCATTTATGAACTATTATGGTTCTTGAAAGGAGATACCAATACTAAGTACCTCAAAGACCACGGCGTAAGCATTTGGGATGAATGGGCCGACGCCGACGGTAACTTAGGCCCCGTTTATGGAAAACAATGGCGTAGCTGGGAAGCCCCTAACGGACAGGTGATTGACCAGTTTATGGATGTGTTGAAACAATTGAAAAATAGCCCCGATTCTCGTCGAATTATCGTTTCGGCTTGGAACCCTGCTGATTTGCCCAAAATGGCCCTCAGTCCTTGCCATGCCTTGTTTCAATTTTATGTAGCGGATAATAAACTGTCTTGTCAGTTGTATCAACGCAGTGCCGATGTGTTTTTGGGCGTGCCTTTCAACATCGCTAGTTATGCGTTGTTAACGATGATGATTGCCCAAGAATGTGGCTTTGAGTACGGTGATTTTATTTGGACGGGTGGAGATACACACATTTATCTTAACCATTTGGAACAAGTTGAGTTACAACTTAGTCGGGAGCCTAGAGAGCTGCCAACCATGAAGCTCAATCCCAACGTAAAGAGTGTATTTGACTTTACTTTTGAAGATTTTACCCTCGAAAATTATAATCCATGGCCAGGTATCAAAGCCCCCGTGGCTGTTTAATTTGACCTAATACTAAATCGTGATGAAGAATTGGTGGTGCTGTTTGATGGGAGTACTTTTTCCTTTGTTTGCAATTGCGCAAATTAGGGTCGAGATTGTTCGTCATGCCCCTTTCAAAACGGCCAATCAACGACTTTTTTTAGCCAGCGATTTTAATAATTGGCAACCTGGGGATGCCGCATTTGAGTTTAAACGGGATAAAACAGGCAAATTCTCTTTGGATTTGCCCGATACACTGACCAATTTTAAGTTTAAGGTAACGCAAGGAAGCTGGGGGTTAGTAGAAGGGGATAGCACAGGAAAAAGCCGTCCTGACAGGGTCTATTATCGTTTTGATGAGAAAAACCCAAAATTCCTGCAAATCAGTATTGATGGCTGGGAGGCAAGGGCAATGTATCGTTTTGTGATTAACGAAATCCCCGAAAATACGCCCAAAGATGCCACAATTTACATCACAGGTAACTTTAATAACTGGCATGCGGGAGACGAAGATTTTAGGCTAAGAAAACAAGTAGATGGCACATACCGCGTCACAGTTGCATCGGATTTACCAAGGTTGGAGTATAAGTTTACTCGTGGAGACTGGAATAGCGTTGAAGGACAGGAAAACGGAAAAACGCGAATTAACCGAATTTTATACCGAGGTCAAATTGTTAATAATGAGAATATTGAGGTAAAGATAGAAAGTTGGGAAGACCTTTCAGGGACGTTTCGCTCCATTTCTATCTATGATTTGCTGCTGTTGTTTTCAGCCTTTCAAAGCATTTTGTTAATCATTGCCATTACGTCGATGCAAGACTACAACCGACACGCGAATCGTTGGTTGGTGGTTTCGTTGGCATTTATGGCTATTGTGGTGGCTATCAAAGTCGTGAGCGCGTATCGTGAAGTAGCGCAGGAATACACGAAGATGCTACTTATCCCCGATTTTGTACTCTTTTTGTATGCCCCTCTTTTCTATTTCTATATCCAAAAACTGCTTTTCAAAATCCCCAAATTCCCGCGCCATTGGTGGGGGCACTTTTTATTGCCTGCTGTTCAATTGTTGGTGTATTTGCCTTTCTTTTTTATGGAAGATAAAAGGCTTCAAATCAAGATTGTCAATCGTGAAATCGACATTGTTGGGCTATTTTGGGGAACAGGAACTTTGGCCTTGCTAACTAATTGGTACTATTGGTTGGTATGTTATAAAGCGATTCGTTCGTATCGGGCGTTGGCTGTCAACCAGTCATCATCCGAATACAATCTTCAATACCTTTCGACGGTTTTGGGATTACAATTGGTATGTTTGGTACTTTGGCTTTTTTCGGGTATGCTGTTCGGAATCGGGTATTTTTTCAAAATTGAAACGGTTACAATTGTCCAAAAAAGCATTGACACCATTTGGTTGGCTTTTTCGACGATTCCCTATTTCCTGGGTTATTTTGCCATTCACCAACCCGAAATTTTTAAAATTCAGGCCAAACCTCAGCCTTTCCTGAAACCTACCGAAGAGCCAACGGTCACCATTGCATTGCACGATACATTGGCTCCCGTGCTAGAAAAAGAGGTGGACACGCTCGAAAATTTAGGTGGCTACAAAAGCAAATTGGAAACCTACATGCAGCAACATAAGCCTTATACCAACCCTGGATTGACGCTCAATGAATTGGCTCAGAAATTAAAACTTGCGCCTCATTTATTGTCAAAAATTATCAATGAAGGCTACAACAAAAATTTCTTTGACTTTATAAACGAATACCGAATCGAAGAATTTAAACAGCGTTTTGAAGACCCGCGCAACAAGCATTTTACCCTTTTGGCCATTGCCTTTGAAGTAGGGTTTAATTCAAAAACAGCTTTCAACCGCGCTTTCAAAAAAATGACGCAACAAACTCCGCGAGAATATTTTTTCGAGGCGAGGATTGAGGATTAATAAGAAGATTTAGCTTCAAAAATGTGTGCCATTTTATTGGTTAGGACGTGCCACCTTCTAAAAGTGGTACGTCCTTTTTTTTGTAATATTCTGATAAATAGTTGTTTATAAAAAATAGTGACTCTTTTTGTCATTATTGCAAAGTGGGACGACAAGCGGGGTTAAGTATGGTACTTTTGCAAGAAGAAATTGATGAAACGCCGTGTTTACTCCATTTCAATCTTTCCAATTATCCAATTTTAACTTACATCAAACCCCTATGATGATTTCGATGTACCAAGTTTTTAGCCGAACAAACATTCGTCTAAATCTGATGATGTTGCTGTGGGCCTTCGTGTCCATAACAACCATGGCGCAGGACATTACTGTGTCAGGAAAAGTTCAAGAATCCAACGGCTCGGTGCTTCCAGGCGTGAGCGTGTTGGTGAAAGGAACCACGCGTGGTACTCAAACCGACGCGGATGGTAACTTCAAAATTGCGGCGCCAAGCAGCGCAACGTTGGTGTTTAGTTTTGTTGGCATGACTTCGCAGGAGGTGGCCATCAACAACCGCACGCAGCTTTCGGTGACGTTGCAAAATGACAACAAACAACTGGCGGAAGTGGTCGTAATTGGGTACGGTACGCAACGTAAAAAAGACCTGACGGGCTCTATCGCTTCTATTACTACCGCCGACTTTAACAAAGGTAACATTGCCACGCCCGACCAACTCGTAGCGGGTAAAGTAGCGGGGGTGCAGATTACGCCCAACGGCGGAGCGCCAGGCGCAGGAAGCACGATTCGAATTCGCGGGGGGGCTTCGTTGAATGCCAGCAATGACCCACTCATCGTCATCGACGGTGTGCCTTTGGACAATACCACCATCAATGGCGCAGCAAACCCTTTGAGCTTGATTAACCCCAACGATATAGAGTCATTTAATATCCTTAAAGATGCTTCTGCAACCGCTATCTATGGTTCACGAGCCTCTAACGGGGTCATTATGATTACGACCAAAAAAGGGAAAAAAGGCGATGTGATGCGCGTAAACTTGAGCACGCAAGCGTCTGTTGGTCTTAAAACTGGTTTGGTTGACGTTCTGTCGGGGGATGATTTCCGTGCTTTGGTCAATCAATACGGTACAGCAACGCAAAAATCGTTGTTAGGTACGGCAAATACCAATTGGCAAAATGAAATTTATCGTGCAGCGGTAAGTACGGATAATAACCTGAGTATCACAGGTGCGCTCAAAAATACGCCTTACCGTGTATCGGTAGGTTATACCAATCAAAACGGTATTTTGAAAACCTCTAACATGGTCCGCACCTCTGCCTCGGTGGGATTGACGCCAATGTTGTTGGATAATCACCTCAAAATTGACATCAATGTCAAAGCTGCTTCGATTAAAAATAAGTTTGCCAACCAAGGTGCTATCGGGGCAGCGGCCTCATTTGATCCAACTCAACCTGTGTATTCGGGGACGGAAGCGTACGGCGGCTATTATGAGTGGGTTAATGCCGATGGCAAACCTAACACCATCGCAACGCGCAACCCACTTGGCTTGTTGAACTTGACCGATGACCGTGCAACAGTAAACCGCAGCATCGGGAATGCACAGTTTGATTATAAATTTCACTTCCTGCCTGAACTACACGCTAACCTGAACGTAGGTTATGACGTATCAAGAAGCGATGGTAAAAAGGTTATTCCTGCCTTGGCAGCGTCTAATTTTAGTAATGGAGGCGAAAAAACAGTTTATACCCAAGACCGTACTAACAAATTATTGGATTTTTACCTCAACTACGTCAAGGATTTGACAAAAGATACGCGTCTTGACTTGATGGCGGGGTATTCTTACCAAGACTTTATGAATTCGACCACGACCATCACCAAGGACGAAGCCGAAACCAAAACCCTCAACGACAGTCCCTACAAGACTCAAAATACCTTGGTGTCGTTTTTTGGTCGGGCCAATTTGAACGTGCAAGACCGTTATTTATTGACATTTACGCTTCGTCGTGATGGTTCATCTCGCTTTGCCAAAGAAAACCGTTGGGGAACGTTTCCGTCGGCGGCTTTTGCTTGGAAAATCAGCGAAATGGATTTCTTGAAAAGCTCTAGTGTGATTTCAGACTTGAAATTGCGCGTCGGATATGGGGTAACAGGTCAGCAAGATGTGGGACAAAACTTCGCTTATTTGGCACGTTATACGCCAAGTACGGCTACTGCCCAGCAGCTTTTGGGAACAACCTACTACAACACTCTCCGCGCCGAAGGCTACAATGCGAACATCAAATGGGAGCAAACGATTACGCAAAACGTTGGGTTGGACTTTGCGTTCAAAAAAGCACGTTTGTCGGGTAGCATCGACTACTACATGAAAAATACGTCGGACTTGTTGAACGTCGTTCCAGTGGCAGCAGGAACCAACCTTACCAATGAAATTCTGTCAAACGTTGGTTCTATCGAAAACAAAGGTTTGGAGTTGTTGTTGAACCACAACACCATCAGTCGCGAAGATTTTACGCTTGATTTAGGTTTCAATGCGACTTACAATGAAAATAAAATCACCAAGTTGACATCAGCTAACGATCCCAATTATAAAGGGGTATTGGTGGGTGGAATATCAGGCGGGGTAGGAAACACCATTCAAATCCATTCGGTTGGCTATCCTGCTTCTTCGTTTTTCGTAGCTCAGCAAGTGTATGACGCTTCGGGCAAACCCGTAGAAGGCGTATATGTGGACAAAAATGGCGATGGTAAAATCACCGTGGATGACTACAACCACTACAAATCGCCCGCTCCACGCGTATTTATTGGTTTCAATGCCCAAGCGACGTACAAAAAATTGAGTGCAGGCTTTGTCTTACGTGGCAACTTTGGCAACTACGTTTATAACAACATTCTTTCAACCAATGGCGTATTGCAAGCCTTCCAAGGTGCTAATAACTCATTGGGTAACGTTGTGCCAAACGTCCTTACTACCTTGTTTGCGACGCCTCAGTATTTCTCCGATTACTACATGCAAAATGGTTCATTTTTACGAATGGACAACGCATTTGCAGGCTATGATTTAGGAAAAATATTTGGCGGAAAATCAACCGCACGCCTTTCAGCAACGGTTCAGAATGTATTTGTAATTACAAAATACACAGGCCTCAACCCTGAAGTGAGCGGAGGAATCGATAATAACATTTATCCCATTCCACGTACGTTTACCCTTGGCTTAAACATCGGATTCTAATCGAAACTTGAAAAAAAATGAAACATTTCATTTCTAAAAATACAATCATTGGAGGAATTGCACTCGCGTTGACAATGTCCTCTTGTATCAAAGACCTAGATCGTAAGCCGTTCAATGAAGTTACTTCAGCAACGGTCTATAACGACCCTGCGGCCTACAAACAAGTAGCCGCCAAACTGTACGCTGGTATGATGCTGACGGGGCAGCAAGGCCCTGCGGGCGACGACCGTACGAAGGACATCAAAGGAATGGACGAAGGGTTTTCGAGCTATTTGCGTAATTATTGGTATTTGCAAGTACTCCCAACCGATGAGGCCGTGATTGCGTGGAGTGACGCAGGTTTGCCCGAAATCAACTACATGAAGTGGTCGTCGAATAACGCATTCATTCGTGGTTTTTACAACCGTGTATTTTATCAAATTGCTTCTTGCAATGAATTTATTCGCGAAACCAGCGATGCTAAACTTACCGAAAGAGGTGTTTCGGGTACTATTTTGACTGAAACAAAAGCCCTTCGTGCGGAAGCGCGTTTCTTGCGGGCTTTGAGCTACTGGCACGCGTTGGATTTGTTCGGAGGAAATGTCCCTTTTGTAACAGAAAATGACGCTGTAGGCTCTGCTCCGCCAAAACAAACGAATGCCAAAAGCTTGTTTGAATACATTGAATCGGAGTTGAAAGCAATTGATGGCGAGCTAGTTGACGCTCGTAAAAACGAATACGCCCGCGCCGACAAAGCAGCAGCGTGGATGTTGTTGGCAAAATTGTACCTCAACGCCGAAGCCCAAGGCCAAGGAAACCGCTACGCAGACGCGGCTACCTACGCTAAAAAAGTGATTGACGCGGGGTATTCTTTGCAAACCAAATACGAAGATTTGTTTAAAGCCGACAATAACACCTCAACGGAGGTGATTTGGGCACTCGCCGCCGACGGAACACGTAGCCAAACTTGGGGTGGAATGACGTTCCTATGCCATGCGCCCGTGGGTGGTTCGATGCCAGCTTCTGCCTATGGTATCGACGGCGGTTGGGGTGGTGTTCGTGTGACGCCATCGTTTGTGAGGCTTTTTGCTGACCCAACGGGAAAAACGGACAAACGCGCGATGTTTTATACAGATGGCCAAAAGTTGGAAATCAACGAATTGAGCACATTTACGGACGGGTATGCCATGCCTAAGTTCAAAAATGTAACCTCGTCGGGTAAAGTAGGAAGCAACCTAACGCACCCTGATACCGATTTTCCAATGTTCCGTTTGGCGGATGCGTACTTGATTTATGCCGAAGCTGCTGCCCGTGGTGCTGGCGATAAAGCCTTGGCGTTGGATTATGTCAACAAAATCCGAGCGCGTGCCTATGGCAGTGCCGCTGGAAACATCACTTCTTCTGAGTTGACGCCTGATTTTGTATTGGCCGAACGTGCCCGTGAGTTATCGTGGGAAGGAAGCCGCCGTACTGACTTGATTCGCTATGGTAAATTTACGGGTGCGTCGTATTTGTGGGCGTGGAAAGGTGGCGTAAAAGACGGGGCGGGGGTTCAAGATTACTTGAAAATTTTCCCAATTCCATCCACTGACCTAACGGCGAATCCAAACTTGGTTCAAAACACAGGGTATTAGTCCACTGTGCCTCTGGTTGCTCACAACCAGAGGAAGTCACACTGTGCTTCAGGTTGCTCACAACCAGAGGAAGTGATGAAGTTTTTCTGGTTGTGAGCAACCAAAAAACGCGGGATATTCATAGACAGTAGTCAATAAAAACTTAGAAAGACAAATGAAAAAGTGGTTTCATAAATGCTTATTCGCGGTCGTTGCGACGACGATGCTGGCCTCATGCGAAAAAGACGAAATAAAGGCCGTCCTCAATTCGGGAGCAGTGCCTGTGGTGACCCTTTCGTCACAAACAGTCGTACTGACCAAAGAAAATGCGGACAAAGATGCCTTGACGGTATCGTGGGCAAAACCTGATTATGGTTTTGAGGCACCTGCCAACTACACCGTTTTGATTGATAAAAAAGGAGGTGATTTCTCCAATGCAGCGTCGATTGTGACGGGAACGGAATTGAAAAAGACGTTCAAAGCATCAGAGTTGAACCCGATTTTGTTGAAACTCGGCTTGAAAGCAGCTACCGCTGGCGACATCGACATCAAAGTTCAGTCGTTTTTGGGTGGAAGCACTACGTTAGCATCAACGGTGATGTCAGTAAAAGCAACGCCTTATTTGGACAAACTTGACCTTTCTACCAACTGGGGAATCGTGGGAAGTGCGACTGTAAACGGCTGGAATGGCCCAGATATGCCGTTCTACAAATCGGATAAAGCCAATGTGTATGTAGCATACGTAGCGTTGATTGATGGTGAAATCAAATTCCGCCAAGACAACAAATGGGATGTCAATATGGGTGATAATGGTGCTGACGGTACACTAGAAGCAGGTGGTGCCAACATTGTAGTCAAACAAGGGAATTATAAGATTACGTTTGATGCAAGTGCTCTAAAATATACCATTGATAAATACGCGTGGGGGTTAGTCGGTAGTGCCACACCAAGTGGCTGGAGCGCCCCAGACGTGCCATTCTTCTACGACCCAGCCACCGATCAGTGGCGTGCGATTGCGACGTTGAAAGATGGTGAAATCAAGATTCGTCAGAATGAAGATTGGGCAGTCAACTACGGTGACAAAGGCGCCGACGGTACGCTCGAAGCAGGTGGGGACAATATCGTGGTAAAAGCAGGTTTGTATTTGATTACCGTTGATTTTAAGTCAATGAAATACACGATTGTACCATACAAAGCATGGGGAGTGGTAGGAAGTGCCACGCCTAATGGCTGGAATGGCCCTGACGCCAAATTTACGCCTGATTTTGGTACCGAAGGAATTTGGACATTGAGCGGAATTAAATTGGTGGACGGTGAGATGAAGTTCCGCCAAAACGATGATTGGGGAGTCAACTACGGTGATGATAAAGCCGATGGTGTGATGGAGCCTGGTGGAGCCAACATTGTCGTAAAAGCAGGAACGTACGATATCATTCTTGATTTTACTAACGCTGCCAAGCCGACGTATAAGTTGACCAAAAAATAACAATTGCATAAGTAACAAACTGAAAACTAATAGGTTGAAAAGTAAAGCACCGATGAATTTTTGTCGGTGCTTTTTTCTACTACAAATTCGTATGTACAGATACTTAGCATTGCTCAGTTTGGTTGGTGCAGTCTTAATTGGGAAAGCCCAAAACCAATCTCTCCAACTTTCAGGCGGTAAAATAACACGCTTTGAAAACTTCCGCTCTCGTTTTGTGGCTGAGCGAACGGTTGATGTGTGGACACCCTCCGATTACACGCCTACCCAGAAATACGCTGTGTTGTATATGCACGACGGACAGATGTTGTTTGATTCGTTGTCAACTTGGAATCGGCAAGAGTGGGGTGTGGACGAAACCCTCGAAAAGCTTTCACAAACTCATCCTGAATTCAAAAATTGCCTTGTGGTTGGAATCTGGAACTCGGGAAAAGGCCGCCACCCCGATTATTTTCCACAACGGCCTTATGAGTTGCTTACCCATACCCAAAAGCAATTTGTGACCGAACAACTTCAAAAAATAGGCCGAACCACAGATGCGTTTGTTCCTAATTCGGATAACTACCTACGATTTATTGTCGAAGAACTTAAACCCTTCATTGATAGTACGTTTTCGACCTTCCCAAATCCTGAAAATACCCTGATTGCGGGTTCGAGCATGGGAGGATTGATTTCGATGTATGCCTTTTGCGAATATCCTGACGTTTTTGGGCGTGTGGCTTGCTTATCTACGCATTGGCCTGGAATTTTTTCGCTAGAAAATAACCCTATTCCTGATGCCTTTGTAAAGTATTTGGAAACTAATCTCCCGCCTCCTCAAAAAGGCCGTAAAATCTATTTTGACTTTGGTACGGCTACGTTGGACGCACTCTATGAACCTACGCAGCGGCGAGTGGATGCTTTATTAAAAGCAAAAAAATACAAAGCAGAGCATTGGAAAACGCTAAAATTTGAAGGAGCAGACCACTCCGAAAAAGCTTGGAAAGAGCGATTAGCCGTTCCATTTACATTTTTACTTCAAAAGTGATGAACGGCTTTTCGTACCCAAAATTCTAACAACTATTAAAAGTATTTCTCATGAAAAAACTTCCTTTTTTAGTCTTCATCTTGCTAACCTTTGCCTTTAGGGTTCAGGCCCAGCGCATCGAACCTGCCTTTTGGTGGGTAGGTATGAAAGAGCCTCGTTTACAGTTGCTTGTACACCATAACGGCATCGGTGCCACTGAGCCTCAAGTGACTTACGCAGGGGTAAAACTGACGAAAGTAACGCGTGTAAAAAGCCCCAATTACCTTTTTTTAGATTTGACTATTGCTGCCACTACCAAAACAGGAAGCTTTCCAATTACCTTTAAAAAGGATGGGAAAACGGTGGCGACTTATTCGTATGAATTAAAGAATCGAGAACCTAATTCGGCTAATCGCCAAGGGTTTACCTCAGCCGACGCCATGTATTTGGTAACTCCAGACCGTTTTGTGAATGCGAATCCCGCTAATGACAACGTGGAAGGGATGACCGATAAAGTTGACAGAACTGGAAAAGATAAACGGCATGGAGGTGATATTCAGGGGATTATCGAGCATTTGGATTACATTCAAAAGCTGGGTTTTTCGGCACTTTGGATTTGTCCATTGCAAGAAAATAACCAAAATATGGGTTCGTACCACGGCTATGCCATGACCGATTTGTACAAAATAGATGCACGTTTTGGGAGCAATGAAGAGTACCGAAAGTTGTCGAAAGAAGCCCAAAAAAGGGGTATAAAATTAGTGATTGATTTGGTGCCTAATCACTGTGGTTCAGAGCATTGGTGGATGAAGGATTTACCCACCGACGACTGGGTGAATTTTCAAGGAAACCCTAAAATAACCCACCACGCCCGCGAGAGTATTCAAGACCCCCACGCGAGCGAGTACGACAAAGAACTACACGCCAGCGGTTGGTTTGTGTCAAGTATGCCCGATTTGAATCAGCGTAATCCGTTGATGGCCAATTATTTGATTCAAAATACAGTCTGGTGGATTGAGTACGCTGATTTGCACGGAATTCGGGTTGATACGTATCCTTATTCTGATAAAGACTTTATGAGTCGCTGGTCGCAACGCATCATGAGCGAGTATCCCCGTTTTAGCATGGTCGGGGAAGAGTGGTCGGTTAATCCTTCGATTGTAGCATTTTGGCAAAAAGGGAATAAAAATGCCAATGGATACGTGTCGGAAATGTCAAGTATGTTTGATTTCCCGCTGCAAAATGCCTTGACTGAAGCCTTGAATGAAGATGACCGAATTTACAACCGTGGTTTGGTGAAAATATACCAAACGCTGTCGCAGGACTTTTTATACGCAGCGCCCAATAATTTGGTTATTATGCCAGATAACCACGACATGAGCCGTTTTTACACCCAAATCCACGAAAATTTCGACCTGTGGAAAATGGGAATTGCATTTTTGCTGACGACGAGGGGTACACCACAAATTTATTACGGAACAGAAGTACTGATGACCAATCCGAAAA
Organism: Runella sp. SP2; assembly: GCF_003711225.1. NCBI lineage: Bacteria > Pseudomonadati > Bacteroidota > Cytophagia > Cytophagales > Spirosomataceae > Runella > Runella sp. SP2. The sequence continues at coordinate 1,344,624 of NZ_CP031030.1, forward strand.
GTGATTCGCACGACGAGATTCGGGGCGAAATGCCAGGGGGATGGGCTGACCATACTGTAAGTGCCTTCACCGAAAAAGGGTTAACACCCCAACAGTTGGAAGCAAAACAATTTATAACCAAATTGCTTCAATGGCGTAAAACCAATGCGGCCGTTCAAACGGGCAAATTGAAACACTTTACCGCCCGCGATGGCCTGTATGTGTATTTTAGGTACAACGATGCCCAAAAAGTAATGGTGGTGATGAACAAAAATAAAGAACCGTTGAAACTAGATTTGAGCAAATACTCGGAAATTTTGAAGGGAGCATCGTCGGTAAAAAATGTAGTGACGGGAGAAATGAATTCGTTAGCCAATGGCTTGACTATCAATGCTTCGTCGGCACTTGTTTTGGAGGTAAAATAAACCATTTGTATGAAAAAACTCATTTCTATTTTCCTGGGGCTATTGGTGAGTCAATGGAGTTGGGGACAGGCATTGGCGGTCAAACCAGAATTCCCTACCGCTGATGGTGAAGTAACCTTGACGTTTGATTTAACGCAAGCGAAAGACACCCGCAAAGCCGCCTTGATGAATCAAGCCTCGGGCTTGTATATTTGGGCCTGGGGTGGCTCGGATGTATCGAACCGCACGTCCGAATTTGGCCCCGCAGGCCAATCCAGTTTTTCACAACCTTACGCGCCTGGATTGTTGACGCGGGTAAGTGATAACGTTTGGACGATTAAAATTACGCCTTCAAAATACCTGAGCGTGCCTGCGGGAAAAACGCTTCGGTGGATGGGCGTATTGGTAAAAAACGCCAACGGCTCAGGCCAAACCGAAGACTTTTTGTTCAACTTTTATACTTCAAATCAGTTGTTTGTACGTTTCACTACCCCTACTGAAAAAACGCTCTTTGTCGATGCTAATTCTTCGCTACGGGTGAGGGCAAGTGCTTCTACTTCGTCTCAATTGACGCTTACGCTCGACGGAACAACAGTAGCTTCCGCCAAAGACACGGCTATTTCGACCACGATTGCCGTTGGAAATACACCAAATCAGCGGCGAACGGTAAAAATTGTAGCAAGTGCCAACAACCAAGAAGTTACTGATGAATTTTCGTTTACTGTTAGCCCTACGCCTGCGGTAGCGGCTCTTCCTGCTGGACTGAAAAATGGCATTAATTATACTTCGGCTACGTCGGCAACATTGGTGCTATTTGCTCCCAACAAGAAGTTTATTTACGTTACGGGTGATTTTAATAATTGGGAAACGCGTACTGACTATTTGATGAATCGAACCCCTGATGGGCAGACGTATTGGTTAGAAATCAGAAATTTAACTCCCCAAAAAGAATACGCGTTTCAATACTTGGTCGATGGCGTAATGCCGATTAGTGACCCGTACAGCGAGAAGATTTTGGATGCCTTTAACGATAAATTTATTCCAGCCACGAACTATCCTAATTTGATGGCTTTCCCCGCGAAAGCCTTGGGAAATAGCGCGTCGGTACTCCAAACGGCCCAAGTTCCTTACGTTTGGAAAACTACTAATTTCAAACGCCCCGCCAACGAAGATTTGGTGATTTATGAGCTACTCGTGCGGGATTTTGTGGATAGTCGCTGGTACAAAACGGTGGGAGACTCGCTCAATTACCTCAAGAAACTCGGGGTTAATGCCATTGAGTTAATGCCTGTTATGGAGTTTGCGGGCAATGATTCTTGGGGGTACAATCCCATCTTTCACGCAGCCCCTGACAAGGCATACGGCACGCCTGATGATTTGAAGGCATTCATTGACAAATGCCACGCCAACGGGATTGCGGTGATTTTGGACATGGTACTCAACCAAGCCGATTATGAGTTTCCGTACGTAAAAATGTACTGGGATGGCAATCGTCCGTCGGCCGATAATCCCATGTTTAATCTCCAAGCAACGCACCCGTTTAGCGTGTTTTTTGATTTTAACCACGAATCCGCTGCGACCAAATCATACGTGGAGCGAGTCAATGAATTTTGGTTGAAGGAATACCGTTTTGATGGCTATCGCTTTGACTTATCCAAAGGATTTACGCAGGTGAATTCGGGAAATGACGTGGCTTTTTGGGGACGTTACGATGCCAGCCGAATCGCCATTTGGAAGCGAATTTATGACCAAATTCGTAAAACCGACCCGACGGCCTACGTCATTTTAGAGCATTTCGCCGACGACAACGAAGAAGCTGAGTTGACCAATTATGGCATGATGGTGTGGGATAACCAAAACGGTGCGGTACGCGAAGCCGTCAAAACTGGAAAAGGGAATTTTAACCGATTATCGTGGAAAAACCACGCAGGTTTTCAAAAACCAGCGGCCATTGGTTACATGGAAAGCCACGACGAAGAGCGAATTGTGTACGACGCCATCACCAACGGCAGTGCTGAGGTGAAAAGCGTAGCCACGGCCATTGAACGTGTAAAGGCCGCCGCCGCGTTGTTTTTCTTAACGCCAGGGCCAAAATTACTATGGCAATTTGGGGAATTGGGCTACGACGTGTCAATTGACCAAAACGGTCGGACGGGGGCTAAACCCATTCGGTGGGAGTATTTGCGGGATAATAAACGCCTTCAACTCTATAATGTTTTTTCGGAACTGATTCGCTTCAAAACGACGCAGGCCGTGACCAAAACGACAGATTTTAGCCTACAAACGACCGAAACGATTAAACAGTTGATTCTGAATTCGCCAACGATGAAAGTACAGGTCATTGCCAACTTTGGACTTACCGACCAAGTCGTTGCGCTGCCCGTAGGTCGCTGGTTTGACTTTTTCTCAGGCGATGAAATTACGGTGACTTCTTCCTTGCCGCAATACGCGTTTCGGGCGGGGCAGTTTCATGTACTGACCTCCGAAAAAGTGGCCGTTACTTCACAAAATACCGTTTCGTGGAAAATACAAACGATTACCTCGGCAGAACCTTCGCCAAAAGAGACAACCCTGCAATTGTCGCCTAATCCTACCCAAGATTGGCTAAACGTGGCGTGGGAGAGTGCCTACCGCGGGGAGGTAAGAATAGAAATTATGGATATGACAGGACGGGCAATTCGCCATTTTTTACCCCAGAAATTGACCAACCAAATGCAGCAGCGCATTTCGGTGAAAGAAGTGCCAGCGGGTACTTATTTCTTGAAAATAGCGGAAGGAACAGCTTCCCAAACCCAACGCTGGATAAAACAATAACTTAAAGGGCTTCGATGTACAGCGCATTGCCTTCGGTGGTGCGCTGTATTTTTTTGCCGTTGATAGTCACCGTAAACTGCACAGGCTCAAAGGCTTCCGCAAACGTATCTTGGAATAAAAGCAACCGTTTGCCCGTTTTGGGATTTCGCCACACCTGCAACCACGGTTGATTAAACTTAAATGCCCGTGCAAATTCCCCCGTATCGTTTTGCCAAGTGGCCTTTTGGGGTTTTTGAGTAGAACGTTGGTAGTCAAAAGCATAAGTTTCACGTACTTGACTGCCATCCAAAATGAGTTGATGCTTTGCAAATAGCTCGTGCGCTTGCACCATCGCCGCTACGCCGAGGGCATCTTTTCCCATATAGTCTTCGGCCACCGTGGGGCAAGCGGGCTGGTCGGGGCCTTGGTAATCATACACAAAATAGCCGCCTGTATTTTGTGAAACACAAGATAGATTACCGTTGATTTTGGCGTAACGAAGGGCTTGGTAGGGGTCGTAGGATTGGCCAAAAATCCAGTAGTTGGTATAAAAAACGCGGGGATTGCACAAGTGTACAAAAACCGCATCACGTACCAAATTCATGGGGTACATCACCCGATTGTCTAGTTGCCGAATGTAGCCTTTTGAGCCGTGTCCCACTTTAAAACGTCGGGTGTGGCTTCGGCGTGCGTCGGAAGGTTTGTCTTCGTACGGCCAGAAAAAATTGATGAATTTCACCGTTGGGGGAGCCGTGAGCGACTTGATATTTAGCATGTCGAGCGTGCGTAAGTACCAGTTGATGGGTGCTTTCCAAACGCGGGCGGGTTGGTCGGTGACATCACTGGTATTGACAGTGCTGCTGGTATATCCAAAACCCGTCATAAGCACCACGGGCGAAGGCAGCTGTACTTGCTGAATGTCTTTGGGATGTTCGTGAAGTGCTAAATAATCATCAATTTTTTTCTTATCCGCACTCCAATTATCATTGGCGTAGCCATCAAGTTTAAAATTTTTACCCTGAAACGTGAAGGTCAGCGGGTCGCCAATCCACGAAAAAAAGAGCTTTCCGTGTTTTTTATAAATCTTGTCCGACAAATCGTACATGGTTTTCCGAAATGCGGGGTCGCTCATGTCCCATTGCCAACCGTCAGCGGCGGGGTTGGCAGGTTCAAAATCGACGGCAAAGGTGGACGAAGGCAGTCGTTTGGCCAACCAATCGGCGGCTTGGTCGAGCTGACGGGCATCAAATTTGGTGATACCTCGGCGGTTTTGGGCTCGACTGTGGTTCATCAGTTCGAGTACTTCGCCAGCATACAAAAGTTTAAAACGGTCGTCGCTGACGTTCCAGCCCACTTTTCGCAAATTAACCACGGGTTCATCGAGCTGTTTAGATTCCGAACCGTATTTTTTTTGAGGAGGAAGGGAGAAAGCGGGAGTTTGTTTAAAAATCTTACTATCTCCCACGGGGCCATTGTTTGGCCACAGGGGTTGGGTGTAAGCCAAGACGGGCGAAGCTTGCTGCAACGAGTCTTTTACCCAAAATATCACCTCCGATACGGACGAATACTTGGTTTGCCCCGCCACCGTATTCGTTTCTGACGTAAGCCATGCTTCCGAATTGATATTGTTGATTTCGGCGGTATATTTTACCAAATGAATCCAACGAGATGGCTGAATCGGCAAGTCACTGAGGCGTCGGGCGTCGGTGGCATTGACGCTGCCATTGAGGGAATAATAGGTGATTCTACCTTTCTCGGGTTTGGCATCATCGACGAGGTAGAGCCGTTGGTCATTGCGTCTAACAACTCGCAGTTGAAGCTGCTGGTCTTCGTAGTTTTTTGGGTCGGGTTCGTGCTCAAAATAAACGATAGCGGCTTGCGAACGCGGTAACTCGGGCAGGAGAGGAGCGGAGGACGTAATGACAGGCTCGGGAGAACTAAACAGGTTATTTCGTTGATAATAAACCATTAAGCTTACAATCGCTGCGAGCGTAATCCCTATTTTAGCCATACGTTTCACGTTAATACCTCTTTCAAGTTTTCTAAATACGCCTTTACTGTTTCTAACTGTTCGATGGCCCGATTTATTTTATTACGCTGACTTCTACCCGATTCTATCAACTGACGAGCGGCGGCCAATTGGTGCCCTTTGTATTCTACTAAATACACAATTTCGTCCAAAAGCTCAATGTCACCACGGTTATAAATGCGATCACCTCCGCGTTTTTCGGGGCGTAACATGGGGAACTGAGTTTCCCAGTAGCGTAATTTAGACGTATTTTCAAATCCATAACGCTTGGCTACCTCGTTGATGTCAGAAATTAATTTGGGCTCGGGATAAACGGGTCTTTCGCCCTTGTTTGGAAGCTTTTTCGACTTAGTTATTGCCATAATATTGCAAATAAGTGACCAATCGCTCAAAATTACTAAGCTCGGTTTCACTGGCAAACTTTAGGAGGTAATTTCGGTAGGTAGTTGCTAACTCAGTGTATCGCGGATTGTCGTTGAGTTTGGCCGCAATCAGCCCCTTGTAACAACGATGGACTTGATTGTAAAGGTATTTAGAAGGTTTATGCGCCTGACCGTTCAAGATTTGGTCGATGTCGCTGAGTTTAGTGACGGAGTTTAAAAAGCTAAATCCTGAAAGGTTCATAAACTCCATGATGGAATCACAGGCATCGTTGAGGTCTTCGTCGTTCTGGATTTTATACCGAAAGTACTTGACGTTGTTGTAGTTACCCGTAGAAATAATAAGGGTATTGACATCGGCTCGAAAATCCATGAGGTTGACATTCAAAAATTGCTGGGCAATCTGCTCAATCTGGTCATTACGGCATCCGATGTGCACTTCTACCCAGGCATCGGTATCTTTTTGGTATTCCGACACCGAAAAAATGACGTTGACAAACCCCGAAGGTGTATTTTTCCGAAACTGTTTTTTATCCATCAACAAATGAAATTCTGCTGATTCAAAAAAATCGTAGAGGGCATAATACAACTTAGCTTCGGTGGTTTTAATGCTCATAGATAGAATAGTTTAAACGATAACCATTTCCTCACGGAACAAGTTTACGGTTTTGTTAAAACTATCCAAACGCGTTTTTTACATCGAAAGTACAACGACTGCACATTTTTTGAAGTTAGCCACCAAAAAAATGGCATTAATCAAGAGGGATGCCGTACTTTTGCGAAAAAATCGACAATGAAGTCCACCTTAAAATCCATTATTTTACTTTGTGTTTTTTCTTTTGGTTTGATTATCAATGGGTTTGCCCAAAATACCCTCACCCAAACCATCCGAGGTCAAGTAGTAGATACCGATAACAACCAGCGATTGAGTGGAGTAAGTATCAAGCTCATTGGGACTGAAAAAGGTACATTGTCAGATACGTTGGGGCAATTTCGACTGATTTCAGTACCCATTGGTCGTTATTCACTACAAATAAGCCTAGTGGGTTACGAAACGCTGGTTTTACCCGAAATTTTGGTAGAAGCGGGAAAAGAAAAGGTGATTACAGTTTCGTTGAAAGAAACGACCCAACAACTTTCAGAAACGGTGGTGCGGTCGGCTAGGCCGTCATCCCAAACCAGCCTTCAAACGATTACCATTGAACAAACCCTGCGCTTTGCAGGTACATTTTTTGACCCAGCCCGTTTGGCTACGTCTTTCCCAGGGGTATCGGCAGCCAATGACCAAGCCAACGGATTAGTCATTCGCGGAAACTCACCGACGGGAACGCAATGGCGCTTAGAAGGGGTCGAAATTGTCAATCCTAACCACCTCAGCAACGCAGGTACATTCAGCGACCGACCCACACAAACGGGTGGTGGAACCAATATTTTGAGTGCACAACTTATGGAGCGTGCCGATTTTATGACGGGAGCTTTTCCGTCTGACTATGGCAATGTATTGGGTGGTGTAATGGATGTTCATTTGCGAAAAGGAAATGACCAAAAACACGAATTTACGGGCCAAGTGGGTTTAATTGGCGTAGATTTTGCCGCCGAAGGGCCGCTTTCGCGCCAAAACAAATCTTCCTATTTGGTCAATTATCGCTATTCGTTCACGGGTTTGTTGGCCATGATGGGCGTGAAATTTGGAGGAGAAGACATTCGTTTTCAAGATATAGCCTTCAATCTATCGTTCCCCACCAAAAAAGCGGGACACTTCACCGTCTTCGGAATGGCAGGAATTAGCAGCAATGTTTTCCAAGCCGAACGTGATACTACCTTGTGGAAATTCCAGAAAGACGGGTACGACATCGAATTTAAAAACCGAATGGGAGCAATGGGCGTTACTCATTCCCTGAACTTGTCCCGAAATACCCTTTGGAAAACCACCGTGGCGGTGTCGGGTTTGGAAACGCGCCGCGAAGGGTTCCAATTGAACAAAGCAAATTTTGCCCGTACCCTGACCCAAGTAGATGCGTTTCGGAAAACCCGCTATTCGCTTTCAACGTCACTGACGCACAAAATCACGCCCAAAGTTCAGTGGAAAGAAGGGGTGATTATTACGTACCAACAAGATTCAGTACAAATTAGTAACGACGGCGTTTCAAAAGGTCAACTTGAAGGATTGATTCTTCAGCCGTATGTTGCCCTCTCAGGGACGTTGGCAACGCGACTTACTTTCCAAGCGGGGCTGCATTATTTGAATTACACCTACAATCAAACACAGTCGCTCGAACCCCGCATTTCTTTACGTTACAGCGTTACGGGGCGGACGGCCTTCACGGCGTCGTATGGTTTGCATAGCCAACTCCAATTGCCACAGACGTATTTGTCACTTTTTAATTCGGATGCACAATTGAATTTGTTCCCCAATAAAAAACTGGGCTTTACCAAAGCGCACCATTATGTGTTAGGCTGGGAACAGCAATTGACGGCTTTGCCCAAACAGTCATCATTGAAAGTAGAAGTCTATTATCAGTCGTTGTTTAATGTACCTATTGCCCAAGCCAACAGCCAAATCGCAGGTAGTAATTCATTTTCGGCGCTGAATCTCATTGAAGGATTCACCAATGTGGGCTTAGAAAACAAAGGAACAGGACGCAATTACGGGGTGGAAGCGACCTATCAGCAGTTTTTGAGCAAAGATTTTTATGCGTTGGTTACAGCTTCTTTGTACAATTCAACCTACAAAGGTCAGGATGGCATCGAACGAAATACGCGTTTTAATGGTAACCATACCTTTAGCTTGGCGGCAGGGAAGGAGTTCCACAAACGTGCCAATCGCACCTTTGGCGTGAACGTTCGAGTGTTATGGCTAGGCGGTTACCGTGACTCACCGATTGATGCAGACGCTTCTAAATTGGCTGGAAGAACCATTTACAAAACATCGGAACTTTATACGATTAAAGTAAAAGATTATTTCCGTCCCGATGTTCGTATTTTCTGGAAACGTAACAAACCTAACTACACCCGTACGTGGTCGATTGATATTCAAAATTTGACCAATACTGAAAACGAAGCGTACAGCTACTACGATACTTACCAGCGTCAGATTGTCCAGCAATTCCAGTTGGGGATGATTCCAGTGATTAATTATCGCGTTGAGTTTTAAAACGCATCAATATGGATACCACGAAACGCAATGCGGCCGTTGATGTCGGGAATACCTTTGCCAAAATTGGGTGGTTTGAGGGAGAAAAGTTGATGGATACGGTGTCAAAAATTCCGATAGATAGATTGGAAGAACACCTTCGTGTCAATCCGCCAGCGTATGCAATATTTTCATCAACAAGCCAAGATACCACAAAATACACCGACCTACTGCGTGAATTTGGTGTAACTTCGTTTCAGTTGACTCCCACGTTGCCGTTGCCAATCGAAAAGAATTACGACACCCCTAACACCCTTGGAGCTGACCGCGTGGCGGCGGCGGTTGGGGCTAAAGTACTTTTTCCCAACGACCATTGTTTGGTCATTGACATGGGTACTTGTGTCACCTATGATTGGGTAAGTGCATCGGGAGTTTTTGAAGGAGGAATAATTTCTCCTGGCTTTCGTATGCGATTTCAAGCCATGAACGCGTTTACTAAAAGGTTGCCTTTGATAGAAATCAGCTCAACCGACTTTCAGGTACCAAGTTTAGTGGGAAAAAGCACCCGCACAGCCATGGAAAGCGGCGCATTTAATGGCCTTTTGGCCGAAATACAAGGGTTTATCGAACGCTATCATTCCGAACGAGGTGAATGTCAGGTGCTTTTGTGCGGAGGCGATGCACCTTTGTTTGAAAATAGCCTCAAAAATCGCATCTTTGCGGCACCAAATGTAGTTTTAACGGGTTTAAATCGAATTTTACAATATAATATCAATTTACAAAATGCGTAAGCTTTTCCAGTGGAGTTGGGTCGTAGGGGTTTTATTTATTCAATCAAATGTATTAGCGCAAGGGTTAGGTAATGCTCCTTATTCTGCCATCGGAGCAGGCGAGTTAATGAGCCCAGGCTATGCTCCAAACAATGGAATGGGGGACGCTGGCGTGAGTACTGCAAACCCGTTGTATATCAATTCGCTCAATCCTGCTCTTTTGGTAACAAACCGCTATACCATGTTTGACGTTGGGGTGGTAGGGCAATACAAAGGACTCCGTGATGCTAAAGATGCCCAGCGCGATTTTGGTGGAAACATCAGCTACTTGGCTTTGTCATTTCCTTTGGCTCCAAAATGGTCAGCGGGGATAAGCCTCAAGCCGTATAGCTTTATCAACTATCAACAAAATTCGTATGCGCGTATTGGTACGTCTATTTATGAAGCCCAGTACGTTTATTCAGGAAAAGGCGGGCTGAACCAAATCAACTTCTCTAATGGAGTGCAGATTACAAAAAACTTGAGTTTGGGGATAGACGCTTTTTACTTGTTTGGAAACTATAACAAGAGCGTTACTTCGCAAGTGCGTATCGGCGATAGCCGCGACTATATTGTTAGCCGCGACGACCGTATAAATATGAAAGATTTGAACTTTAAGGGTGGTTTGGCTTGGAAACAAAAATTGAAAAAAGACCACTACCTCAACTTTGGCGCAACGTATAAGCTAGGCTCAACTGCATCGGCCATTCGTAATACCACGATTGAGGTGCAAAGTAGTAGTAACTCGCCTGTGACAAACCCCGATACTATCGCTCAGACAGACTTAAAAGTAACCATGCCTTCTGCTTGGCGGGTGGGTATCAGTTACGAATATTTGTACCGCTTAACGGTCTCTGCTGATTATGAGCGCCAAAACTGGGCCAACTTTGTAGGTACATCAGGTACCAATGAAAACATGAGAAATGGTCAAAGTTATCATTTTGGAATAGAGTACTTGCCCAAATTCAATTCAACAAAATACATGGATTTGGTGTTTTACCGTGCAGGTTTCACCTTTAATCAAACTCCTTTGGTTATTGGCACCAAACCTATCGATGACATGAGCGTTTCATTGGGAGTGTCTCTACCTGTAGGGCGGAACCTTGTTAACTTGATTAACCTTTCCGTTGTGGGAGGGCAGCGAGGCAGTATTTCTTCCCAAACCTTCCGAGAACGATACGCCCGCTTTGTGATTGGGTTCTCACTGAAAGATACGTGGTTCCAAAAATTCAAAGTTGATTAACAATATTTAATGCTCTTTCCGAAGAGCATTTTTTTCGCCTATCGTTTCGAGTTTTGAAAAAAAATTAAAAATGAGGGTTAAAATAAAAATTTTTTTTTCAGGCATAAACGCTTTATTATCAGTATATTCGTATGCTTGCATACAAATCTGTGCTAAAAAAAATGAAAAAAAATCTGATAAAAAAACAATTGCTTTTGGAAAGTCTTACAAAAAAGAGTAATTTTACCGCCAAGATGTTAAGGTGGGTTAATACAACATCTGCAAAGATGCAAATGGGAGATAAACTTTTATCTCCTATTTGTTTTATATTACTTCTCACTTTTGGGATGGCTTGCCAAGAAGAAAAAAAAGCCACCAAGTTTATTCCCTACAAAGGTCCACTCGAAGAAGCAGAAAAAATAGAAGTACTCTACAGCGAAGAAGGTTTGCTGAAAGTACGGGTCAAAACTGCCAAACAAATCAAATCGGGACTTGATGATAAAATTTTCCCTAAACAAATTTTTGTGGACTTTTTCGGGCCAAATGGTCAGGTGCTTACAACCCTTGTGTCAGACTCGGGTAGGTACGACTCCCGAACGGGCATGTATCGCGTCATTGGAAACGTAAAAGTGGTCAATACCGTGAAGCAAGAGCGATTGCTAACCGACGAGCTTACGTGGAATCCGAATACCAAAAAGATTTATACCGAAAAGCCTGTCACGGTCGAAAACCAATTGTCTGGCGAGCAATTAAAAGGAATTGGGTTAGATGCAAATCAGGATTTTACCCAATACAGCATTCGCCGACCGACGGGCTTTTTCAACGCTCCAGCAGGAATGACGCCAAATTAAACCCTTTGAGAAAGAATATTGAAGAGAAGCGAGGAAAAATCATACTTTCCTCGCTTTTTCTATGTAATTCCATCCCTCCGTTTCTCAAATGAAAAGACGAATTTTTATTCAAAATGGGGCAACTGCTCTGGCAGCTTTGCCTTTGGTTTCTTTTGGTTTTACTACCAAACAAACGGTCGATAAACCCGCTTGGCTGGTTGAATGGATTAAAATATACGATGAGTCAATTGCGAATTACCGTGCATTAAAAGTCACCGACGCCAACCATGTGTATGCGGGAGGCTACAAAGACGATACCGATATTCCCAATCCGCACACCACCTGCGGTTTCCTCATAACGGCATCTATGCTGATGTCTTGTCCAGAATCCAAGCATTATCAATCGTCAGCGCTTTTAAAAGAAATAGAAGCCGCAGCTCAGTGTATGTTGAAAATGCAGCATTCGGATGGCACGATTGATTTACTTTCTACGAATTTTCACTCGACGCCCGATACAGCTTTCGTATTGGAAAATATGGTGCCTACGTACCGCTATTTGAAAAAAATGTCGCTCAAAGGCCGAGAAAAGTCCCTTGAGCTGGTTACAACATTCTTGAAAAATGCGGGAGAGGCATTGATTGTTGGAGGTATCCATACGCCCAATCACCGCTGGGTAGTTTCGGCGGCATTGACCAAACTCAACGAACTTTTTCCAGATGTTCGTTATGTAAAACGGATTGACCAATGGTTGGCTGAACACATCGACATTGACCCCGATGGACAGTACAACGAAAAGAGTACCAATACCTATTCGCCCATTGTCAATCGGTCGTTGATTATCATGGCGAAAGGACTAAATAAACCCGAATTGCTGGAACCTGTTCGCCGCAATTTGGTGATGACGACCTACTTTGTTCACCCAAACGGTGAAGTAGTAACTGAAGCCTCAAATCGGCAAGACAAAGGGACGATTGGCAATATGTCGCGTTACTATTATTGTTACCGTTACATGGCTTTACACGATAAAGATGGGCTGATGGCAGCCATGTGTCGTCAGATTGAACAAACCAGTACCAAAGCTCAGTTGGCGGGATATTTGGACTATTTTCTTGAAGACCCAAGCCTTTTGAACGAACTTCCTACCAGCAAGCCACTTCCCACCAGTTATGCCAAAGCCTTTCCGTATTCGGGCGTAGTGCGGATTCGTCGGGAGAATTGGGATGCAACCATTTTGGCAAAAAATGCCGCTTGGTTGACCTTCCATAAAGGGAATTCGGTGCTTCAGGCGATGCGAGTAGCGGCTTCTTTTTTTGGAAAAGGACAGTTTCAAACCGAAAAAATTGAACAAGAAGGAGATACTTGGGTGATGATACAAACGTTAGATGGCCCTTATTACCAGCCAATTGCGGCAGAAAAAATTGCTCCAGATGGAGATTGGGATAAGATGCCGCGTAGTGATAGGCCCCAAAGCGAGGTACAAAAGCTGACATCGACAGTACGTATTAAAGAAGTGGCGGGTGGCCTTGAGGTTCAGATAGAACTGACAGGAACGGAGGGCGTGCCTGTGTCGTTGGAATTAATTTTCAGGGCTGGTGGGGAATTGTCGGGGGTTGTACCGTATGCCAAACGTGCAAACACGTATTTGTTGGAAGGAGAGCAAGGAACTTACACGTTGAACGGCGACGTCATTCGTTTTGGAAAAGGGCGAGGGGAACACAAAGGCGTTGTACTTCGCGGGGCACTGCCGCCAATGGAAGCCCCGACGGTTTATTTGACAGGTTTCACCCCATTTACGCATACCCTTAGGTTAGGATAATTGAAGTAATTTCTATCATACTAAACGCTTACACCGAATGAAAAAAGAATCAACCGTTTCGAGGAGGGAGTTTGTGGGCAAGGCCGCTTCCGTTTTGGCGGGTTTTACGATAGTGCCACGTTTTGTTTTGGGGGGAACTCGCCCCGATGGCACCAAATACATTGCGCCGAGTGATGTCATTTCGTTGGGTTTTATTGGAACTGGTAAACAAGGACGTGGGCTTACGACGTCGTTTTTGAATACCAATGAAGCACGGATTGTGGCCTTGAGCGAAGTCTATAAAGCAAAAGCCCAGCTAACCCTTGATCGAATTAAGGCGCACTATGAAAAAAATACCCAGTTGGGTGCTTATTCAGAGATTCCTGTTTATGTAGATTTTCGGGAGTTGTTGGCCCGTAAAGACATCGACGCCGTGGTGATTGCGACGCCCGACCACTGGCATGCAGCCATGTCGGTAAAAGCGGCGGAAGCAGGGAAAGATATTTATTGTGAAAAACCGCTAGCCTTGACCATACGGGAAGGGCGTGCGATGGTGAATGCCGCCCGTAAATACAACCGAGTGTTCCAGACGGGAAGTATGCAACGCTCATGGCCTGAGTTTCGTCAAACTGCCGAGTTGGTACGTAATGGTTACATTGGTGAAATCAAAAGTATCAAAGTAAACGTAGGGCCACCACCGAAAGCGTATGATTTAGCTGCTGAAACCATCCCCGAAGACTTGGATTGGGACAAGTGGCTAGGACCAAACAGCCCTGTGGCGTTTAATTCAGAATTGGCACCTCCCATTTCTAAGGATGTCTTCCCTAACTGGCGAAACTACAAGGAATTTGGCGGAGGCATGGTGACCGACTGGGGCGCTCACATGTTTGATATTGTACAATGGGCGCTGGACATGGACAACAGTGGCCCCGTAGAAATCATTGCCCCTGATGGAAAAGATCACCCGTTTTTGACCTATCGCTACGCAAATGGCATTACGATGACCCACGAGAAATGGGATTGGAGCAATGCTATTCATTTTGTGGGAACGGAAGGCGAAATAAAGGTTCAGCGTAGAAAACTAGAAACAACCCCTGCATCGCTCAAAGACAAAGTAATTGGCGAAACCGAAAAACACGTTTATAAGAGCGAAAACCACTACAAAGATTTCTTGGATGCCATGCGCAAACGTAGTAAGCCGATTTGTGACGTTGAAATTGGACACCGCACTTCTTCGGTTTGTAACTTGGGCAACATCGCTTACGAACTAAAGCGCCCCTTACAATGGAATCCTAAAAAAGAACAGTTTAAAAACGACAAAGAAGCCAACGAACTTTTGGGGCGTTCGATGCGGCCTGAGTGGGGAATAAAGATTTAGAAAATTTTACTTGACTCTTACCTTACGTGATAGCCTACATTTGTACAGTCAGTCAAAATGAAGGCAGTATGATGCGTTATTCGGTTAAAAAATTGGCAAAATTGGCAGGTGTGAGCGTGCGCACGCTCCACCTGTACGATGAAATTGGGCTTTTAAAACCAGCCATCCGTACGGAGGCCAAGTATCGGATGTATGGCGAAAATGAGTTGTTGCGCTTGCAGCAAATCCTTTTTTACAAAGAACTGGATTTTCCATTGCAAGAAATTGGGCGGATTCTTGATGCGCCTGGTTTCGATTTACTTACTGCGTTGGGAAACCACAAAAAAGCCCTTGAAGCCAAACAAAGCCGAATAGAGACATTGCTTTTGACGATTGACAAAACAATGTTTAATCTAAAAGAAGGTATTATGTTGAAGCACGAAGAATTGTACGAAGGATTGTCGCAAGAAACTGCCGACGCCTATCGAAAGGAAGCTATCGGTGCGTATGGCACTGAAGCCGTAGAAGTAGCCGAAAAATCGTTGCGGTCGTTGACCAAAACGGATTTTGAGGCGCTAAAAAGGGAAAGTCTAGAAATTAGCAGTGGACTGGCTTCCATGACGGGCAACGACCCGATGAGTGAAGCCGTTCAGCGTCAAATTGCCCGACACTATGAAGTAATTCGTAAGTTTTGGGGAACATCAGGTTCGACTGACCCACAAGCAGAGGCGTATAAAGGATTAGGAGATTTGTATGTCAACGATGAGCGTTTCACTCAAATAGATGGTCAACCCAATCCTATTTTTGCGCTATTCATGCAAAAAGCGATGGCCTATTTTGCAGAAACGCAATTGGTATAAAGCAAAAAAAACGGCGGGAACCCCGCCGTTTTTCCTATTTTGGAGGACATTTTTCTAAAGCCGCTTGGACGGTTTCTACGGTCGTAATTTCCGTTTCTTTTCCCCAAGTAGCATAGACATAGGTCATAATTTCGGCAATTTCTAACTCTTTTAAATCAGGGTTTGCAGGCATAGCTCGGTTATAGCTTTTTCCGTTGACGGTCATGGGTTGATGAACCCCATTTTTAATCCAGCAAATTACCTGATTTTTGTCTTTGAGGTAGTTGGTAGCGAGGGCAGGATAGAGGTTTTCCAATCCTTTCCCATCGCGTTGGTGGCAATTGGCACAATGCGTTTGAAACAACGTAAATCCTTCGGCTACGTATTGCTCGTGCTTTATGGCGCTTCCGCCTTGGCACGCGAGTATTAAAATCACAAGAAAACTAGCCAATAGAAGACTCAATTTCATATCAATGCTATTGTTTTTCATCTTTGTACTCTTTACGAAGGCGCTCAATATCAGCGATTAAGCGTTGCGTTCCCGCTTCGTCAGTACCGTTGTACATGCCTCTCACGCGTTTTTGTTTGTCAACCAACACAAACGCGCCACTGTGAATATACCCCCCTGGCGCAGTTGAGTCGGCACCTGCCACGACCAAGTACTGTTTTTCTCCGATTTCGTAAATCTTTTCCCGTGGCCCCGTTACAAACATCCATTGGGTACCAGATACGCCCAAATCCTTGGCATATTCTTTCAAAACTGCTGGTGTATCGTGGTCAGGGTCAATGGTATGCGACAAAATGGCTACTTCGTTTTTTCCTTTAAATTTTTCATAGACCTTTTTCATTTGCTTTTTCATGACTGGGCAAATGGTGGGGCAGGTGGTAAAAAAGAAATCTGCCACGTAAATTTTGTCGTTGAAATTCTGGGCACTTACAGTATCTCCGTTTTGATTGACAAATTTAAAATCGGGGATGGTATGGTAAACCGTATCTACAACCTCTTTCCCATCCACCATTTTTTTTACTGTGTCGCGTTCACCCAAAATAGGTAAACGTTCGGAGGAACCACCGCAACTCCAAAGCGAGAACAGTGCTAGTACTATGATTAATTTGTTCATTTTCCTAAGAAGGTCTTGGCTTTGTCCATTCCTTCGCGCATTTTTTCGCGGACAGTGTTGATTTTGGTTTTTTCGGCACTCATGGCTTTGATGGCTTCTTCGCTGCCTAATGCTTTGAGTGAATCGCCACGGTAGTCGTGCATCCAATCCATCATCCCTTTATCGGCTTCTTGGAGCGTAGTGCTGATGGCCAAGGCTTCGTCTTTACGTTTTTGAAGGCTATCGTTTGACTTGATTTTCAGGAGGCTGTCCAACTTGGTAATCTCGATTGACAGGC
The DNA here is from genome assembly GCF_003711225.1 of Runella sp. SP2. NCBI lineage: Bacteria > Pseudomonadati > Bacteroidota > Cytophagia > Cytophagales > Spirosomataceae > Runella > Runella sp. SP2. The sequence goes on from NZ_CP031030.1 coordinate 1,361,592, forward strand.
CATTTTTGTATTCCATGAGTTGCGACATTTGGGGCATGATTTCGTCATGAATCGCAAATACTTCTTTTTCAGCGTTTTCAACGGCGGCTTTGTCTTGACCACAAGAACTCACAAGAGCTACACAACACACTACAATAAGTTTTATTTTCATTTTTGAGTTGGTTTAATGAATAAAATTGTATAAATCTCAAAGTCGGTTAGAATAGAATCAATCTAGCCTTTTTGGCGTTGAGTTACTTGCATTTGGAGCATTTCGCGGGCATTTTGAACAATGGCTTCGCTTGGTTTTAGTCCCCCAATCATCTGGGCAATTTCTTGAACGCGTTCCTCAAAGGTTAATTTTTTGATTCGGCTGACGGTTTTTTCGGCTGAATTGTCCTTGTAAACAAAATAATGGGCATGGCCGTAAGTAGCGATTTGGTGCAAATGCGAAATAGCAATCACTTGGTGATTTTGGGCAATATCATTCATCATTTGCCCCATTTTAATGGCGATTTCGCCCGAAACTCCTGTGTCAATTTCGTCAAAAATAATGGTAGGGAGTTTGCGCTTGGTGGCCAAAATATACTTGATAACCATCATCAAACGCGAAAATTCTCCTCCTGACGCCACATTTTTTAGCTGTTGTGGTTTAATACCTTTGTTGGCACTGAACAAGAAATCAACATCGTCTATGCCATCTTCGGTCGGCTCGATGAGGGTCTGTTGGATGTGTAACGTGGCGTTTGGCATTCCGAGGTCAAGCAGGTATTTCTTTACCTCTTTTTCAACGGGTGCAATGGCTACTTTGCGCGAATTTGAAAGCTTATCAGCACTTTTTTGGAGTTTTGCTTTGGTCTTTTCTACAGCCGTATGTGCTTTTGCAATGTCTTCGTCAAGGTTGAGAACGCGGCTCACTTTTACTTCCAATTCGTCCCGAATTGCAATGAGTTCCGCCAAGGTTTTCACTTGGTGTTTTTGCTGGAGATGATAAAACAGGTTCAGGCGCTCACGTACATCTTCGGCGCGCGCGTCGTCAATCTCAACGTTCTCTTGTTCATCACTAATTTCAGAGGCCAAGTCTTTTAGCTCAATGTACGCACTTTGCGTCCGTTCGCGAAGTTGTTCGTATTGAGGCGCAAATTTACTGATGGAATTTAGGCTACTAACTGCATTTTTGAGTAGAGAAAGGGCCGATTGTTCGGGATTATCTAGGTAATCATTGGCCAACTGAAGGCGCTCTTTTACGTCGGCTGCGTTTTCAAGAATGGTTAATTCTTGTTCCAACTGTTCCTGTTCTTCGGCTTGAAGCTGGGCTTTGTCCAACTCATCAAACAAAAATTGATTGTAATCAGACTCTTTACGAAGCTGTGCTGCTTCCGATTTGAGCCGTTCGAGGACTTGCGTTGCTTTACGGTACGCCTGAAAATCAGTGTGATACTGACGAAGGATAGACTCGTTTTGGGCGTAGGTATCAACGATTTGCAATTGGAACTCGTTCGAACCCAACAGTAAAGTATCATGTTGAGAGTGAATATCCATCAATTGCCCCGTAATTCGACGGAGCGTCTCTAGGTTGACGGGGGTATCGTTGATAAATGCCCGCGACTTTCCCGACGGACTTATTTCCCGTCGAACGAGGCAAGAGGTTGAAAAATCAAGCTCTTCTTCTTCAAACAGATGCTCAATAAAGTACCCATTTAAGTCGAAAGTACCTTCGATAACACATTTTAGGGAAGGGTTGTACAGCACTTTGGTATCAGCACGGCTACCGAGCAATAAACCAATGGCTCCCAACATGATTGATTTTCCTGCTCCTGTTTCTCCCGTAATAATATTGAGTTGAGAATCAGGAGTCAGTTCCAGATGTTCAATTAAGGCGTAATTTTTAATCAGCAAATGAGCAAGCATACAGCATATCTCGGTTGAACCGCCGCGAAGTTAGTCAACTATTCAACAAAAAGGAATGCCTTTGGGTTTGGAACTACTCAAAAAGTAGCTGATTTGTCATAAATTACCGATTCGATTTGCGTAAAAGCCAGTTGATGAGCGTGTTTTCGGAAATCACGTAAAACAAAGAAGGCGTTTTCGATGCGTTCACATTGCCCATAAAATGTCTGATTGCTTTTTAAAACAACATTAACCGTTTTCCCGATGAGCTCATTGGCGTGCGCGGGTAGGTCATTTAGCGGAATTTTAACCAATCGTTTGCTCATTAGCGCATCAATTTACGGTACATTTCGGTCTTGGCAGGGTCGAGTTGCGAAAGAATTGCAAATGCTTTTTGTCGGTCTTCTTTACTAGCTTCTGCCATGATTTTGTAAATTTCTTCACCTTTGGCATCGAAGAGCGTGTTGATATACACTGCGCCTGGCATTCCTTTGCTTGCTTGTTGGACGGCATTCAACAAGTTCATTACTTGCTGACGAGCCGCAACGGGGTTTTCGGTAAACTTATCCAACCCTGTTCGATGATAAGCGTACATGGATTCTCGGACAGGAAGCATGAGTTGGTTGTTTAAGTTATCTACCAACCAATACCGATTCCGTCGGTCCCCTCCTGTAGAATTCCAACCTGCAGGTGCTCCTGCAGGGCTAATTCCTGCCGCTAAGTTTGCAGTTTGTAGGGCTTTTTGTAGGTAAGGGTTTCCGCCAAGTTTACTAAATGAATCATAGTCAACGGCTAAAATTAGGTACGCATAAAACGCCAATGTCTGGGTTAACTCATCACTATAAGTGTTTTCATTATAGTACATTGGGTTATTTGGTAAGTAGCTAAAGTTAAAATTACGATCAATGAAATTTAAAATAACACTTTCATAATTAGTGCCATAGACGGGGCGAGTTGCTACTACTTGGGCGGTTCCTTCATAAATTCCTTGGGCGGGCGAGCGAATAAGGTTAATGTTAATTTTGCAGTTGATGCGTTCCTCTGGATTGTAGTTGTCGTTGGTCCAGCGGCGGGCATTGATAAAATCAGCAATCACCGAACGAAGCTGATTGAGGTTGCTGTTGTCGGTATTTTGCTGAGAAACAAGTTGATTAAAGTTAAGCGTAACAGTGCAATTAAGTTCTTGCGCTTCTGCTGATTGGGTAGGTACAAATGCACATAAAGCAACCAAAAACAACCAGCTATATTTCTTAATCATATTCATAAAGGCTATCATCAATGTTTGAATCACTGAAATTTCGAGTACTAAATTAGGACAACAATTTTGATACCACAAGTGCCAAAATATCCTGGGCCACTTCATTTTTAGACTTTAGCTCAAATTGATGTACCGTGGCGTCTGATTCAATAACGGTTATTTTATTGGTATCGTATGCAAAGCCTGCTCCTTTGTCGTTGAGGGAGTTGAGTACAATCAGGTCAAGATTTTTGGAGGCTAATTTGCCAAGGGCATTGTTAAATTCATTGTCTGTTTCTAGGGCAAAACCAACCATGAGTTGATGAGACTTTTTTTGACGACCAAGCGTAGCTGCAATGTCAACGGTTTTGGTTAGTTCAATCGAAAAATGAGTTTCTTTTTTCTTGATTTTCCTGTCCGCAGGCTGTGCAGGTGTGTAGTCTGCAACCGCAGCAGACAAAATAATAATATCGGCAGTGGGAAACTGACCCGCCGTTGCTTCAAACATTTCTTGGGCCGATTTAACCCGAATGACATTGATAGATGAATCGGCCAAAGTTTGATTGGTGGGGCCACTCACCAAAGTGACGTCAGCTCCTGCAAATGCAAACGCTTGGGCAATTGAATATCCCATTTTTCCCGTTGAATGGTTGCTAATGTAACGTACGGGGTCGATGGGTTCTTGGGTAGGGCCAGCAGTAATAAGTACTTTTTTACCCTTTAAAATGGGTTGTACTGAAAAATGCTTTTCAAGGGCAGTGACGATTTTTTCTGGCTCGGCCATTCTTCCAGTACCAACAAGCCCACTGGCCAACTCACCGTGTACAGCATCGATTAACTGATTACCAAAAGCCTGTATTGATAGGATATTTTTCTGCGTCGAGCCATGTTGGTACATATCTAAATCCATGGCAGGGGCGAAGAAAACGGGGCAACGTGCCGATAAATAAACGGCCGTAAGGAGGTCGTCACAATGACCATTCGCGCATTTGGAAAGGGTATGAGCGGTGGCTGGTGCAATGATGATGGCGTCGGCCCAAAGTCCTAAATCGACGTGGTTATTCCATTCACCAGCTTCATTTTGTACAAACTCACTCAGCGCAGGCCGCTTAGACAGCGTAGCCAAGGTAAGTGGTGTGATAAATGTCTGGGCGGCATCGGTCATAATAACTTGGACTTCGGCTCCTGCTTTAATCAGTAACCGAACAAGTAGGGCACTTTTGTAAGCAGCGATGCTCCCCGTGACGCCAACGATAATTTTTTTGTTTTGTAAGATAGACATAGAGGCTGTTGAGAATAACAAAGAAAGCCGCACAAATCTAAGGATTGGTGCGGCTTTTTACTACGTATTTTTCAGATGTTTGTTATTTGGCGTCGTCTTCGTCGTTTGCACGCCAGTATAACTTATCTTCCATGAACTCTTCGATGGCGATGCTCGTTGGTTTTGGCTGACGCTCATAAAACTTAGAGATTTCGATTTGCTCACGGTTTTCAAACACTTCTTCAAGGTTATCGATGCCAGATGCAAACTCAGCCAATTTGTTGTTGAGTTCTTCTTTTGTTTTAGAGGCAATCTGACGCGCACGACGAGAAATAATTGATACCGATTCGTACAAGTTGCCAGTTTTTGAGGCAAGTTTGTCAGAGTCACGTGTTATGATAGAAGGTGAAGCTGCCATATATATTAATAGTTACAGATGAATTACTTGTTTTGAGGTGTCGTTGACGACGGAGTTGAGAGCTTTCCAGTGTTAGAGGGGATTGCTTCTTTGGCTGCTTTTTCTGCGTCTAAAATTGTCGCTAATTCTTTTTGGGTACTTTCGTAAAAGCGTTCTGCTTGACGTACAAACTTACTTTTGGGATACTTATCAAGGAAAGCAAGGTAATATTTGTTTACATCTTGGTAGCGTTCTTTTTGTTTTTCAGCAAAACTCAATTTGGCAAGTTTGTACTGAGCATCAACCCGCAGGTAAGAAAGCTCCTCGTTGTATTTAGAATCTGGAAATTCTTTTTGGTAATTGTTGATGGTTACAACTGCCGAACGGAAGTTAGCGATATTGGCTTCACTTGTTTGATAGTAAAGCTTGGCTTTTTCGTAGGCTTTTTTCTCCAACTTGTCACGAAGCTCTAAGATAAGCCCTGTACATTCTTCGCGAAAAGCACTTTCAGGGTAAGTATTAATAAAATCCTGAAGGGCCGCAATCGCCGTTAAAGTACTGGTTTGGTCTAAGTTGAAATTAGGAGAATCTTTGTACAGCGAGTAAGCGTGCATGTACAACGATTCTTGGGCATATTCGCTTCGTTGGAATGTCTCATAAAAGTTTTTGAACAAAAACTGAGACATGTTATAATTAGCCTGCTTAAAATTACAATAGGCATTGTAAAACTGAGCAAGTTCAGCTTGTCTAGCATCTTTCCCATTGAGAAGGGGAGTGATTTCTTCAAAAAGAAGACCAGCATGATAATAGTCCGCCTTTTTATAATATTGGAGAGCGGCCTCGTATTTTTGTTCGAGGGTTCCTTCTTTTTGAAGTTTTGAAAACTTACTGCACGAACCCAAAACGAGGGTAGTTAAGAAGAGCAGTGTATATCCGAATAGGGTCTTACGCATAGCGGGCACAAAAATACAAAAATAGCTTTATATCTCCCAACGAAATATAAAGCTATAAAAGTATGCTTTTGTATAGAATTCGATACTAATGACGAATCAATAATTTTTTTGTTGCAGTTGCTTTACCTTCGAGAAGTAAGCGGTAAAAATAAACACCCGTTGGCATTTCGCGGGTTGAGATACGAAGCTGACGGTCGTTTTTGTCCAATTCGTACTCTGCCACACTGTTACCAATCACGTTAAAAAGGGTGATTTTTGCTGTTCCTACCGTACCAGAAATTTGATAATCAATTTCAGTGTAATCATTGGCAGGATTAGGATACGCATTTAAAACACGGATTTTGTCACTCAAAAAGAGCAAGTCTTCCGATTTCGTTTCATCAAGTGAAGGGCGAGAATCGGTAGCGATAAAGCTTGCAGACTCCTTGGTTGTACGGTTTTTATTAACAGTTGCGCTGCCAGTTGCTGCGGGTGTATTAAGCATTACCGAGCGATAATAGGCATTAATAGCCGCACTTGGGCGTAATTTGATACTTCTATCGAGCGAACTTGGAATCTTCGTTAAACTTGCCGCAGTACTTTCTGCGGGCTTTTTACCAATGTTCAATCGACTTTTATTTCGATTGGCATCGGTTTGGGCGAATACATTACCAAGCGTCAGTAAACTGAAGCAAGTGAGCAATGTATATGTAAGTATAGTTTTCTTCATAGCTGATCTTGGACGAAATGAGCATAGTGTCGGCTCTAATGGTTGGACAAAAATATATTGAAATTAATTGAAAATCAAAAAATGGAACTTAAAATGTTGTTAAAAATTATTTTGCGGTTGTACAATATATACGACGAAAAAACGTAAAAAAGTTTCACTCTTTTCTAAAGTTTTTTTGACTTTGTTTTTACTTTCGGTTTTACCCCCCCTTTGTTGACTGTTGCCTTGGGTTTTTCGGGGGCTTTTTCTATCGCTTTGACAACCGTGGGCGGGTTAGGTTTAAAGTTAGCCCTAGAAAAAATTTCTTCTTTTGTTGGTTTTTCTTTGTCTCTCCAGCTAAAGCCTTCTAGTTGCTTTTCGTCACCTTTTATGTTTTGTGGTGGAATAAACCGCCCTTCGGGCTGTCCAACAAATTGTATTCGCTTTACTTGATTTTGTTTGAAATTAAGGGTCATTTTGGCGCACTCTACGCGGTTCATCCCCATGGGCTTCATGGCGTCGTCGGCTACAAAATAGACACTTTCCCCGTTGCCCTCTACAAAAACTTTTTGTAATCGAGTACTGTCATCAAAAGAAGCCGTAATTCGTCTGCCTTTAACTTGGTTAAAATTGAGCAATGTATCCCGAGCAATGACAAACGATTTTGCCTTCAAATACATCGTTCTCAGCTTCTGATTTACCAGTTGCGCAATGATGGAGTCGGCTTCCATCTGGTATTGCTTAGACCAGATTATCGGCTTCTTTAAAAAGGTTATATTTGAGTCTAATGAATTATAAATCAAAGAGTCACACTTGCTTTGTAAGTCTTTTTTGTACAACAAAACATTTTTATAGCCAATCAATTGCCGAGGTTTTTGTTCATCTGTCGAATCACTTTCAACGTTTTTTTGTCTCAGGTTCTGCCGCTTTGATTTTTGGGTAAGCGAGTCAGACTTAATTTCAACGGAATATAGCGTATCGGCGTGCATAAACAAGGTATCTTTGGAGATAATGGTGCGCGTGAGGGCGTGTCCCCAGACCTTCGACTTACCAAGTTTTCCATCGTATTGCCCAAAATCCCCGTTCAAAATAGTTTCGTCGTTTTTGGCTACTAACTCTACTTTGCCTTTGGCAAATCCCCGCTTGTTAAGGTTATCAAACGTCAATGAGTCGCCAGTAAGGGTGTAATCGGGGTTGTCTATGGTTGTTCTTGTTCGGAAAATCGACGCGCCTGTCTCTGTGTTATAAGAACCATTTTTAGCGACAACTGTTCCGTCTTTGCTCACAACTTTTGTCAAACTTCTAAAGTCTGCAATTTTTGTTAGCGAGTTATAAACAAGTGTATCAGTGGTAAGGGTATATTTTTTGTTGACCAACTTCACGTCTCGGTAATAGGTCGAGATTTTTGTTCTGGTGTCGTAATACCCCTGCTTACTTGTTAACGTATTTTCGGCATCTACTGTTTTTCCACGGTTGGGATAAAACGCAATGCCGCTTGCCATGTCATATTCAATTCGATTGGAGGTAAGGGTACGTTTTTGGTCTTTAAGCGTTACTGTTTTTCCCGAAACTTTTGCCAAACGGCTATTGCCATAGTAAAACAAGGTATCGCCTGTGACTGTTACGGTGTCGCCTTGTACAATTTTTACATTACCGTAGGCTTCAAGTGCATTTGATAACACATTATGGATGGCCAAATTACAGTGCATGATGGCCCCCTTGTGCTGGAAAGTTACTTTGCCAGTTACCCGTCGGATTTCGCTCCCGTCAAGAAGTTTACTAATGGTAATGCTATCGGCACCTAATAAAAATACCTTCTCTTCGCCTGCAACCGTTGGGGTTGGGCGTTGGGCGTTGGTTTGTAAGGTAAAAAGTAAACCCATGAGAACTATGAGGTATTTTATTCGTAATACGCACAAAAGCCCTTTAGGGTTGCAATGAAATAAACGATTATTTGAAAAAATCATGGGCTGCGAAAAACTGGTCAGTTTAATGTACTGAATTAGAGAACGTGCAAAATTAACTAAAAACGGTTTGGCTTTCCATTCTTAACATACATTAACGAAAACAAGAAAGCCAACAGTCTGTTCTGTACTTCGACTGTTGGCTTCGAAAACTCTTAATCTGATGATTAAAACGAAGGAGCTTTCAATCGTAAACCTGCGTCTTCGGAAAGGCCAAAGAGAAGGTTCATGTTCTGAACAGCTTGTCCCGAAGCTCCTTTGGTAAGGTTATCTATTTCGCTCGTTATCAGTAGGTTATTGCCGTGTTTTTGTAATTGAATCAAACACTTGTTGGTGTTTACAACTTGCTTCAAATCAATGTCTTGGGTCGTTACGTGGGTAAACGGATGAGATGCGTAAAACGATTGATAAAGAGCAACGGCTTCCTCTAATGTGCCTGTAAAATGTGTGTAAACATTGGCCATGATACCACGGGTAAAATCGCCACGGTAAGGAATAAAATTAACTTCTTTGTTAAAACCTTCTTGCAAACTCGCCAAACTCATTTTGATTTCTTTGAGGTGTTGGTGCGTAAAGGCTTTGTAAATCGAAATGTTGTTGTTACGCCACGAGAAGTGGGTGGTAGCACTCAACGACTGTCCAGCGCCTGTAGAACCCGTGATGGCGCTTACGTGGATGTCGTTCGTAAGAAGCCCCGCCGCTGCCAGTGGAAGTAAAGCAAGTTCGATACTTGTTGCAAAACAACCTGGGTTAGCGATTTTGGTCGCCGTCTTGATTTGTTCCCGCTGAAGCTCAGGCAAACCATAGATAAAGCCATTGGACTGGTCGCGGAAATCAGTACTGAGGTCAATGATTTTGACAGTTTCTGGAACTGAATATTCTGCTAAAAACTTCTTCGATTCGTTATGCCCCGAACAAAGAAAGATGACATCTAACCCCTCTAATGGAAGCAAACTGGCAATGTCTTCTCCCGAAAAAGCCAATTCAGTGTCACCCAATAAATCGGTATGGGTCGCATAAACGGGTTTGCCTGCTTGACTTTTAGAATGTGCCCAGCGGATGTCTGCGTGGGGATGATTGACTAAAATACGGAGCAGTTCGCCGCCTGTATAGCCTGCCGCCCCGACGATTCCTATTTGTATCATTGGTGGATGGTGAGTTTGAACTTCATCGAACATTACTTCGCTGCTTGCATTTCCTTTTGGAGACGTTTGGTAAGGGTCAAGCCTACTTCGTCGATTTGGGCAGCCATGATTTCATCACCAGTGGCATTACGCAATGTATCAGCTACACAGCCAAGCATTTCGATACAAAAGCGTTTCATTTCAAACACTTCCATTTCTTTGGTCCAAAGAGGAATGAACAACGTGCCTTTGTGGAATTGATCCCACACACCTACTGCAATGGCTTTGGTTTCTTCGAGACCTTCATTTGGATTGTCGGTTGCTTCCCAATAAATTTTTTCTGGGATTCTTTCAGCGTCTTGTTCGATGGTAAACTTGATTTCTTTTTGTGACATGCGGAGGATGATCTTATTTTGGGGGCGTAAAATTACGTAAAATTGGTAAAGAAAAGGTGTTGATAGTTGCCTATCAACACCTTTGGGAACGCAAAAACGTTCATTTAGATTCCTTTAATTGACCGATAAGGAGGTACTTTCCTTTTTTTCTTCGGGCAAAATAAACTGCATTGGATTTTTAACTTTCTCGGGCAACAAAGCAATCGCTAACACATCTTGAACTGTGTCCACGTAATGAAACGTCAGGTTTTTGATGTAACTAGCATTTATTTCTTCGACATCTTTGCGGTTTTTTGAACACATAATAATGTCTTTGATGCCCGCGCGGCCAGCGGCCAATATTTTTTCTTTGATGCCTCCAACGGGCAATACTTTGCCACGAAGGGTGATTTCGCCCGTCATAGCTAAATGTGGCTTGATGCGACGTTGGGTGAAAATTGAGGCTATCGACGTCAGCATCGTGATACCCGCCGAAGGGCCATCCTTTGGCACCGCTCCCGCAGGAATGTGGATGTGAAGATCGTAATTATGGAAAATACGGTAGTCGATGGCCAAGTCGTCCGAGTGGGCTTTGAGGTACGAAAGCGCTGTAATGGCCGATTCTTTCATAACATCCCCGAGCTGTCCAGAAAGGGTTAATCCTCCTTTTCCACGGCTCAAACTTGATTCGATAAACAAGATTTCACCCCCAACCGACGTCCATGCCAAGCCCGTTACGATACCTGCCGTGTCATTGCCTTGGTAAGAATCTTTGTCAAAGATTTCGGCACCTAACCATTTTTCAATGTGCTCGGCCTTGATTGTTTTCGGATATTCTTCTTCAAGCGCAATCGACTTGGCAATCTTACGAACGAGCGTACCAATTTTTTGTTCGAGGTTACGTACTCCCGATTCGCGCGTATAGTTTTCGATTACTTTCACCAATGCCTTGTCGTCAACTGAAAAAGACTTGTTGTCTAAACCGTGGTCTTTGCGTTGTTTTGGAACAAGGTATTTTTTTGCAATCTGCAATTTTTCTTCCACCGTATAGCCCGTCAACTCAATGATTTCCATGCGGTCGCGTAGGGCGGGATGAATACTTTCCAATGAGTTGGCGGTTGCAACAAACATTACCCGCGACAAATCGTATTCTACCTCTAGGTAATTGTCATTGAAGGCGTTGTTTTGTTCGGGGTCGAGCACTTCAAGCAGGGCAGATGCAGGGTCGCCACGGAAATTAGAGCTTACTTTGTCTATTTCATCCAAGATAAAAACAGGATTGGAAGAACCCGATTTTTTGATGTTTTGGATGATTTTGCCTGGCATCGCCCCGATGTATGTTTTACGGTGTCCGCGGATTTCGGCTTCGTCGTGCAAACCACCCAATGCCATACGGATGTACTTACGTCCGAGGGCTTTGGCTACTGATTTTCCTAACGACGTTTTTCCTACCCCTGGAGGGCCATACAAACACAAAATAGGAGCTTTGAGGCTATTTTTAAGTTTGAGAACGGCAAGGTATTCAATGATACGCTCTTTGACCTTTTCTAGTCCAAAGTGGTCAGCATCAAGGATTTTTTGTGCTCTCTTTAAGTCAAAATTGTCTTTTGTATATTCCCCCCATGGCAAATCAACCATCAATTCGAGGTAGTTGAGTGTCACGGGGTAATCAGGTGCCATTGGGTTGATACGCTGGAGCTTTTGTGCCTCTTTGTCAAAATGTTTTTTGGCACTTTCTGGCCATTTTTTCTTTGAGGCGCGAAAACGAATGTCTTCCAATTCGCGTTCGGGGGTTTCCATGCCTAGCTCATCTTGCAATACCTTGATTTGCTGACGCAAGAAATAGTCGCGCTGTTGTTGGTCAATGTCCGAACTGGCCTTCGACTGAATGTCGCGTTTGAGTTCGAGCATTTGAATCTCACGCATCATCAGCTCAAGCAACTTGACGGCTTGTTCAGCGATGGTAGCTTTTTCAAGCAAGTCTTGTTTTTCGGCTACTTCGGCATTGAGATTTGACGATAAGAAATGGGTCAAAAACGTTGGACTTTCTATGTTATCCAAAGCGATACGCGCTTCTTGAGGAATATCTGGATTGAGACGAAGAATTCTGTGTGCGGAGTCACGCAGCGACTGAATGAGTGCTTTTGACTCTTTTTTGTTTTGATTGGGAAAGTAATCTTCGATGGGAGATACTTTAGCAATCATATAAGGCTCTTCGCGAACGTAATCACTAACCCTAAAACGTTGGCGTCCTTGTAAAATAATTGTGGTGTTACCGTCGGGAAGGGTAATCATTTTGATGATGTAGCCCATCGTCCCAATGTCGTACAAATCTGTACTGGTAGGTTCGGCTTTATCCTGATTTTTTTGGGCAATGACCCCAATAATTCGGTCGCCTTTGTACGCCTTTTTAACCAAACGAATGGATTTCTGGCGTCCGACTGTCACAGGGATGACCATGCCAGGGAACAAAACGGTATTCCTAAGGGGAAGAATGGCTAGTTCATCGGGCATTTCAATCGGCTCATCGTCGCCTTCAGGACCTCCAAGGGGAAGTATTTCGAGGTTATCAATGTCTGATTCCGCCAACATGAGTCGAGTATATAGTTCGTTTGGGTCAATTTTCATGATTGGGCTGTCATTTTGACAGTGCTTATTTAAAAACTTAAAATAACAAAATTTTAACGATTTTTTAGCTATGCTAAGGGCAGGAGAAATGAAATCAATTGTTTGTTAGACGGAAACTAATGAAAATGTATTGGTGTAAAGGGAAAAATTTTGTTATTCTAACTACTTAAGCAAGTACGAATACTGAGTATTTTCTGTATAAAACTACTTAAAATGTTTTCTGGCGTAAGTAACAACCTGTTAACTTTAACCAATACAATTAACGATTAACTGTAGGTAAATATTGGTCGAAATAAAAGCCCCCGGAAGTCCGAGGGCTTTCGTTGTATGCTACTATGAGGAAGCTCTTGATTACATCATGCCGCCCATGCCACCACCGTGACCGTGAGCACCTGCACCTGCGCCAGCGCTTTCTTCTGGTTCGTCAGCAATCATACACTCAGTTGTCAACAACAAACCTGCGATAGACGCAGCGTTTTCAAGTGCCAAACGAGTTACTTTCTTAGGGTCGATGATACCTGCTGCGAAAAGATCTTCGTAAGTGTCGTTTTTGGCGTTGTAACCAAAACCGCCTTTTTCATCTTTGATGCGGTTGATAACTACCGAACCTTCGCCACCTGCGTTGGCAACGATGGTACGAAGTGGAGACTCCAACGCTTGACGAATGATGTTGATACCTGTGTTTTCATCATCGTTTGAAGCTTGAATATCATCCAATGCAGAGATGGCACGGATAAGTGCAACACCACCACCAGTTACGATACCTTCTTCAACCGCAGCGCGAGTTGCGTGAAGGGCGTCATCTACGCGGTCTTTTTTCTCTTTCATTTCAACTTCCGTAGCAGCACCAATGTAAAGGATAGCTACGCCACCTGACAATTTCGCCAAACGCTCTTGCAATTTTTCGCGATCGTAGTCAGAAGTTGTATTTTCGATTTGTGATTTAATTTGGTTAACACGGGCTTTGATTTGCTCTTGGTCACCCGAACCGTTCACAATCGTTGAGTTGTCTTTGTCAATGATGATTTTCTCGCAGTGACCTAGGTAAGAAAGGTCAGCGTTTTCCAATTTGAAACCACGCTCTTCGGCGATAACTGTACCGCCAGTCAAGATTGCGATGTCTTCCAACATGGCTTTACGACGGTCGCCAAAACCTGGCGCTTTTACCGCACACACTTTCAAGGCACCACGGATTTTGTTTACTACCAATGTTGCAAGCGCTTCGCCATCTACGTCTTCAGCGATGATCAACAATGGACGGCCAGTTTGAGCAACACCTTCCAATACAGGCAACAATTCTTTCATTGAAGATACTTTCTTCTCAGAAATCAAGATGAAAGGTTTCTCCAATTCGGCTTCCATTTTTTCCGCGTTTGTCACGAAATATGGTGACAAATAACCACGGTCAAACTGCATACCTTCTACTGTTTTTACTTCAGTTTCAGTACCGCGAGCTTCTTCAACTGTGATTACCCCTTCAGTACCTACTTTTTTCATGGCGTCAGCAATCATGTTACCGATTTCTTCGTCATGGTTAGCTGAGATAGTAGCAACTTGAGCAATTTTGCTGAAATCGTCGCCTACCGTTTGGGCTTGAGAAGCAAGGTTAGCAGTTACGGCCAAAACAGCTTTATCGATACCACGCTTCAAATCCATTGGGTTTGCACCAGCGGCTACGTTTTTAGAACCGATCGCATAAATCGCTTGCGCCAATACAGTCGCAGTCGTTGTACCATCCCCAGCAGCATCGGCAGTTTTAGAAGCAACTTCTTTCACGAGTTGAGCACCCATGTTTTCCATCGCATCTTTCAATTCGATTTCTTTCGCTACTGTTACACCGTCTTTGGTGATAGCAGGTGAGCCGAATTTCTTGTCAATGATAACGTTACGGCCTTTAGGTCCGAGCGTTACTTTTACTGCGTTAGCAAGTGTATCAACACCTTTTTTGATTTTGTCACGAGCTTCTGTATCGAAGAATATTTTCTTTGCCATTGTTTTTTAATTTGAAAATTATGGAATTTGGAAATTTGAAAATAGAGCAACTGAAAACTGGGCTGATATACATTATCAAATTACCGAATTATCAAATTGCCACATTTGCATTGATTTAGATAATAGCGAAAATGTCAGATTCGCGCATGATAAGGTACTCTTGGCCTTCAACGGTGATTTCGGTACCAGCGTACTTACCATACAAAATAGTATCTCCTACTTTTACTGTTAGGGGCTCGTCTTTTTTACCTGGACCTACTGCTACTACAGTACCACGTTGTGGTTTTTCTTTTGCAGTGTCTGGAATGATGATTCCAAATGCAGTTTTTTCTTCAGCAGGTGCAGTTTGCACTAGAACGCGATCAGCTAATGGTTTAACTTTTACTTCTGACATGATTATCAGGGGTTTTGATGGTTTTACAACTATTGGAACTTAGTACTAAGTTTTGTCGTCTCTTTTTAACTCATTTTCTATGCCAGCTCAAAAATTGAATTATAGTCTGACATTTTTTCAGTTTTTGTAGTAAAGACTTGGGAAAGTCTGACATTGTCAAAATAATCATTGGGAGATTTCAAAAAAAACTTTGATATTATTTGGTTGTGCTGCTTTTTTTTGTAATTTGGGACAGTCGAAGGAAGAGGTGGTAGATAAGATGTAAAGACCATTTTTCCCCTTGATATGCACAGGTTTCCGAATGTTTTCAACCACTGAAAGTTTTAAGACATGAGAAAATTGAATCATAACTGGCTCACCGAAGGATTGATAGACTTTGAGTATAAAAAATATGTGTTAAAGGCTTATTTACAGGGAGTTAATTCGCAGTTTGACGAGCAAAAACTGTACCCGTATTTGCCCGAGGTTGAAAAACATTTTAAACTTTCTGCGCAGTTGAGGCAGTCAAAAAAGCAATTTTTAGCCTCTTTCCGAAAGCGTATTGTGGGGGTAGATGTACAAAAAATGGAATTTTTGTACGAACAAGTGGCACAGAGTGAAGAAATGACCGAAATTGACAGCATTTTAGAGTATTCTCTGCCACTTTTTCAGAAAACGCTGACACGCGGACAAGACCAATCCGAAGACATTGCCTCGAAATTGGTATTTACCCCCGTAGGTATCATGCCCTTGTATTTGAAAGAAGGGTACCTGTTTATTTACCGAACAACCCAGAAAGCAACCGATATTTTTCAGTACAACGTACGTTTGTTTGAGAGTAGTGAGGAGCAGACTATCAAAACGAAGTACATTGAGTCGGTGCCAAAGAACATGGCGAACACCTTTGAAAATCTCAAGCTGACCCTGATTCGCAAGCGTCTTGAATTGCCGAATCCTGCCACTTATCTGGTCGAATCACCGATTGACTACCCCGTGCAGGAAACACTTTTGCCTTTGGCCAAACAAATGGTATATCGGGTGGTCTGCCAGCCAGAAAAATCGGCTTAACTAAGCCCTCTTACAAACCGTCGGACTGATTCCATAAAAATAGGTTCGAGGTTGGGAAGTTGCGGACGAGGCTGCGTGACAATCGAAATGAGTAAGAAGCCGTACGTCAAGCACCACCACTCATAAAAAGTCTTGGAAACCGCATCGGCAGACCTCGGGCGGATTTGGGCCAGTGCTTCCCAAACGGGGTGGGTGTTGAGTTTGGCAAATTCTGCTTGATAGACTTGTTTTGAAAGACAGTTGGCGCCGTCTATGTTAAACATGACCTGAAACACCTCCGTTTGTTCTAAAGCAAAACGCCACTGGATTTGGGCAAACTCCGTCAGTAATTTTTCGGGACTTCGGTACAGGGTCTTTAATTTTTGCAATTCTTCGTGCAGTGCCGCAAAGCCATCGTTGCGGATGGTTTCTAAAATTTTATCCTTGTTGTCGAAATATTCGTAGAGCATCGGTGGGCTGTATTCAATCACGTCGGCGATTTTACGGATAGAGACCGCCGCCCAACTTTCTTCACGCGCAATGTCCCTGGCAGTTTTTAAAATATCAGCGCGCAATTGCTTTTTCATGCGCTCACGACGTTCAACAATTCCCATTTTGACCTTAGATTTCTATTAGAATTTTTGCAGTTGGAACACTTTACAGTGTTAAATATTCTACAATTAATAACTTCGGGAATGGAAATCCAAATGAACGGGCGTAAAAAAAGCCTCGTAATGGCTTGATTACAAGGCTTAATATGTCGAATATGGTCGCGATTAAAGCGATTCGAGGGTGGCTTTGATGGCACCGAAATCAGGCAAGTTGCCTGCACTTTCGAGGACTTCGGCGTATTGGATGGTGCCGTCCTTGTCGATGACAAAAGCCGCGCGTTTTGCGACGCCATTCATGCCAAAAACAAAGTTTTCGCAGAAAACACCGTAGTCTTGAATCATTTTTTTATTGAAATCCGACAACAAATCGAAGGTGTAATTTTGCTCAGAACGGAATTTGCCCAAGCTGAAAATGGAGTCAATCGACACACCTAACACTTCAGCATTGAGGCGTGTGTAGTACTCAATGTTGTCGCGCATGGTGCAGAGTTGGGTAGTACAAACCCCCGTAAAAGCCAATGGGAAAAAATGGATGATGAGGTTTTTACCTTTAAAATCTTCGAGAGAAACCTCTTTTTTCTCGGTATTGAAAAGTTTAAAATCAGGTGCTTTGTCGCCTTTTTGTAATGACATGGTGATATATTTTTTGATTTGTTTCGGCAAAAATAGAAATACCCTTTGAAAACTTGACAAATGCGTAAATGTTCGTAATTATGCCGAAAAATTAGCTTTATACTAAACACCAACCATTTACAAAAAATGCAGACCATTTGGGGAATAGACCTTGGCGGAACAAAAATTGAAGGCGTTGTATTGTCATCACCTTCTCCTGATTCAGTTTTGATTCGTAAACGTATTGATACAGAAGCACATAAAGGGTATGCGCACATCGCCAGTCAGATTGTAAGGCTTGTCAGAGAGCTGGAAGCTGAGACGGGTTTTAAGGCGGAAAAAATAGGCGTAGGTACGCCAGGAACGGTTGAGCCTTCGACTGGATTAATGAAAAATTGTAACACAACTTGTTTGAATGACATGCCTTTGCGCAGTGATTTGATGAGCATGTTGGGAATACCTGTAGAAATCGCCAATGATGCCAATTGTTTTGCGCTTGCGGAGGCTGTCATGGGAATTGTACCTGATGTCGTTCCAACTTTTAACTGTGTTTTTGGCGTCATCATGGGAACAGGCGTTGGTGGTGGTGTGGTTTTGAAAGGAAAAGACGGCCAAGCATTTGTCCTCAACGGCGTACAAGGAATTGGAGGAGAGTGGGGGCATAACGAGTTGGAACCCAACGGAGACGACTGTTATTGCGGCAAAAAAGGGTGCGTAGAACAAGTACTTTCGGGGCCTGCTTTACAGCGTTTTTATGCTAAAATTAGTGGTGAACAAATTACGATGAAAGAAATAATGAAACGCTATGAAGCGGGAAATGACCCATACGCTGCCCAGACCATCGACCGAATGTTGGAGTATTTTGGCAAGGCGGTGTCGGTATTGATGAATATTTTGGATCCTGATGCCATTGTGCTTGGTGGCGGGGTTGGAAACATTGATTTGTTATACACCGAAGGGGTTGAACGGGCTAAAAAATACATTTTCAACAGCGGAAGAGTCGAAACCAAAATACTTCGACCCAAGTTAGGAGATAGTGCAGGGGTATTTGGCGCGGCCATGCTCGTAAGCTAATTGCAACAACACTCTCAAAAATAGCGTAAAAGTAAAAAAAACAAGATGAATTATTGGTTGGTCAAATCAGAACCCTTTGTGTATAGTTGGAATGATTTCGTGACGGCTGGAAAAAGCGTGTGGGACGGTGTAAGAAATTACCAAGCCCGTAACAACCTTCAAGCCATGAAAGAAGGCGATTGGGTTTTGTTTTATCATAGCAATGAGGGCATGGAAGTGGTGGGCATTGCTCAGGTATTGAAGGAAGCATATCCTGACCCAACAACCGACGACCCGCGCTGGGTAGTAGTGGAGCTTGTGCCTGTGCAGCCCTTGGTACAACCCGTGACATTGAAGCAAATTAAAGCAGATAATAGATTGGATCAAATAGCGTTAATTAGGCAATCTCGATTGTCGGTAATGCCTATCCGACCCGAAGAGTTTGATGTCATACTAAGTTTAAGCCAAAATGAAAGCACATAAAAACAAGTCCATTGTGGACAGCCCAAAATGGGTTTTTAGGATAGTTCTGATTGCGTTATTGGGAGCACTTCTGACGGGAGTTCAAGCCCAAACGATAAAACGCGTGGAGTTGCCAACGGTGGGAACTAGCGAGTCGTATCATACGATTTCGTTGGGGGCGCGCGGGGTGATTTTAGTGTCACAAATTGCGAAAAATGCCTTTAATCTCCAGAAACTAAACTCAAATTTAGAGCGGGATTGGAGCATAAACGGAACAATTGAGGAGAACCTCGACTTTGTCAAGTCATCATTTGATGGCCAATCGGTGTATTTGTTGTTTACCCGTAGCCGTACTGATTTTTACCAAGTAGTGAAAGTAGGTTTGGCGGGGTATATGGAAACATTTTATCTGTCTTCGGTCGATAAGTTTCAAATTACCGATTTTCAAACCCTTGGTTATTCGGTATTTATGGCGGGTACGGTTCGCGACGAACCCATGCTTTTATATACCAATTTAGCTTCTAAGCAGAGCAAAGTATTGGCAGGCGTGACCCAAGCGAACACCGTCATTCAGTCGGTAGATGTGGATACGCTCCATCACTTGGTCAATGTCTGCTATGCCGCTCGTAAGGGCAAGGAAATCAAGATTATTTCCCGAACGTTTGACGAATACGGGCAAGCAGTAGGGCAAGTGACTATCAGCCCCGAACCCGATTATTCTCTGCTAAACGGTCGGTTGTTTATGCTCAACGATTCGACCAAACTGATGATTGGAACGTATGGCTTTCGCAATATGCAAGGCAACAACAACAGCGCTTCACAGGGCTTGTTTTTGAGTAAAATTGTGTATGATGAAGTTGAATTTACGCAGTACCATAGCTTCACCGATTTCAAAAATTTCTTCAATTTTATGTCGGAGCGGGAGCAAGAGCGAATGCAACGGAAGATTGAGCGGAAACGTGAAAATGGCGATGACGTTAAGTTGAATTATCGCTTGTTGGTGCACGATATTATTGAACAAAACGGCAATTACCTGATTTCAGGCGAAATTTTCTATCCCGAATATAAAAATAATAATATTGGCCCTTATGGTATGAATTCTTGGTGGGGTTCGCCAATGATGTATGGTGGAATGGGAATGTATCCGACGATGGGTCTCTTGAATCCGTTTTATTGGGATCCTTGGTACGGAGCTCGTCGGATGAATAATGGCCAGATTTTCAACGGATTTGTTTATACCCATGCCATCGTGGCAGGTTTTACGGCCAAAGGCGACTTGATTTGGGATAACTCATTGGCATTTGAAAACGTTCGTAGCATGGAACTCAAGGAAAAAATGCGCATTAAACCCAACGATGACCAAACGGTTTCGATGTTTTACAGCAGCCGTGGCGCCATCAAAGCCAAAGTTTTTGACCGTGATAAAGTGCTTGAAGACCTTCGTCCGATTCCTATCATGACGGCTGATTTGGGTGATAAAGTTCGCCAAACATCGACCGATGAGGTGGTGTATTGGTACGATAACTTTTATTTGGCTTTTGGTTATCAGCGAATTACGGGTGACGACGGCCGCCGAAATGTGTTTTATTTGAACAAGATTTCATTCTAATATTTTTGGATAAATTTTGAGGTAACTCTGCAACGGAATGAAAATTCCAGTTTGCAGAGTTACTTTTGTGTTTGAATCATCCTAAAAAGCCCTTCATACAATGGGCTGACGACTATTATATGCAACTTCTGACTCCTCTTCACTGGAAAGAATACGAACTGATTGACAGCGGAAATTTTGAAAAACTGGAACGCTTTGGAGCGTATGTCTTGGCACGGCCCGAGCCACAGGCCATTTGGGATAAATCACTTTCTGATCATGAATGGAAACAAATGGCGCAGGCAACTTTTCTGCGTGATAAAGGTTCGCCAGAAAAAGGAGTGTGGAAACTTGCGCCTAATATGCCCGAAAAATGGTGGACGCAGTACCGCCACGGCGGATTAAATTTGCGTTTAAAGTGCTCGCTTACTTCCTTCAAACACGTTGGGATTTTTCCCGAGCAGGCAGCCAATTGGGATTATCTAGATACCAAACTTCGTGCAATGAAGGTGGAGCGCCCGACGGTGCTCAATTTGTTTGCTTACACGGGGGCAGCTTCGGTGGCGGCTCGCCAAGCAGGTGCCGATGTAACGCACGTTGATTCGGTGAAGCCCGTAGTGACTTGGGCGCGCGAAAACATGGAAGGCAGCGAAACGGACAATATTCGTTGGATGGTGGAAGATGCCTTTAAGTTTGTGCAACGAGAAGTGCGCCGTGGCAAAAAGTACAACGGTCTGATTTTGGATCCGCCCGCTTATGGTCGTGGGCCTTCGGGAGAAAAATGGGTATTGGAAGAACAATTGAACGATTTACTAAAATCGTGCGCAGAATTGCTTGATAATCAGAATTTTGTTTTTATTCTAAATTTATACTCGCTCGGTTTTTCGGCGTTGATGGCCGAAAATTTGGTCCTTGATAGTTTCGGGGACGTTCCTAATGCAGAAAGTGGTGAACTCTTTTTGCCTGACCGCGCCAAACGGAAATTGCCTTTGGGTATTTTTTATCGTTTTGCGAGTGTGTAAATATACTAATCTTCCCGAAAGTTTTAAACTTTCGGGAAGATGCAAAACTTTCGGGAAGTTAGTTATACTATTTCTACCCAATTTTAATCTCCATCGAACGGCCATTTTTACGACTTTCTTCGGCCATGAAGCCCATCAAATGACTCTCAATCGAGGCTTCGATGGTAGAGGTAAGCAAGGCAGGATTGTTTTGTGAAACGGCTTGTACAAAGTTTTGCATTAAGCCATAATCTCCGCCTCCGTGTCCTGAGTTATTAAACTCTTTTTGAGCACTTGCTTTCCAAATCGTTACTTCTTTGGTGCGAAAATCAGTGACCCTGATGAGGTCGTTGTCGCCCTCAATTTCTCCCATGCTGAACATAACGCGGGTTTTGCGCGCCTCCCAACCCGTGAACGCCTCAAGGCCAAAAGTGGCCAACACGCCTTTGTCAAATTGATAAATGCTGGTATAATGGTCGGGTTGGTCGTTGTTCATTTTATAGACACAACGGCCATAATTGGAGGTTTTCAAACGTTCCAAAATCGCTGGGCCTTGCAAAGCAGGGTCTTCGGGTACATCGAGGACGTGGATGCGTTTTTTTTGCTCGTAATATACTTTTATAGCCGAAAAGGGGCATTCCCGTTCCACTTTACAGCCTTCAACGCAACGTTCGGTACTACCTGCGGGGGCGTTTTCGGCTTTGAACCACTTGAGGTTGCCGTAGGCCGAAACGGTTTTGGCAGGTTTGTTGGCAATCCAACGCATGATGTCAAGGTCATGGCAGGATTTAGCCAAAATGATGGGGTTGGTTTTCTTCGATTCGTGCCAATTCCCGCGTACGTAGGAGTGCGCCATGTGCACGTGTTCGATGCCTTCGAGGTGGTTGATGCTAATCATTTCGCCCAAATCTCCCGAGGCACACAGCTCCTTTAGTTTTCGGAAATACGCAGTGTAGCGCAGAACGTGACAAACGGCAATGATGCTTTTAGACTTTTTGGCGGCGGCCAATATCTCCAAACATTCTTGCATGGAAGGCGAAATTGGTTTTTCGAGCAACACGTGGTAGCCCATCTTCAATGCTTGAAGTGCAGGGCCGTAATGCAGCGTGTCGGGGGTAGAAATGATAATGGCATCCGCAAATTTTGGGACTTTAAACACGTCTTCCCAAGTATTGAAACGATGTTTGTCTTCAATTCCGTGCGTTTTTGAAAAACGCTCATTACGAAACTGATTGGGTTCAGCCACCCCGACCATTTTGACGTCGGAAGGATTGGCTACGGCGTAGCGCCCATACACATTGCCTCGGTTGCCTGCCCCCAACACGACGGCCGTGACGGGCTGATCAATAGGCACATAGAGCGGATTGGGCGAAAACGTAATTTCTTTGACAGTACTTGCCTCAGCAGAAGTTCCGATGGCCGAAACACCCGCCGAAAGGCCAAGGGCTTTTAAGACAGTGCGGCGATTAAAGGTTGGCATAACAAATTCAAGTAGATAGTCTATGGTCTAAAGTACCACATTCTGTTGCAATTACATAGCTTGGATGACAAAATTTTAGATTCCATCAGTAACAATAAAAATAAGCTACTTTTTATCTACAAAACCTGTCTGAAAATCAACTGCTAAAATATCTATCATGTCTTTCTTCAACATTGATTCGGTCAAGGAACGTACGTTTGACGCCATTGTCGTTGGCTCGGGAATTAGTGGAGGCTGGTCGGCCAAAGAACTATGCGACCACGGTTTAAAAACGCTCGTACTCGAACGAGGTCGTGACGTTAAACACGTGACCGATTACCCGACGACCCTCAAAAATCCGTGGGAGTTTCCGCATTTGGGGGAGATGCCCAAGGAAATCACCGATGCCAATCCCATTGCAAGTCGTTGCTATGCGTTTGGCGAGGATTCGGCGCATTTTTTTGTGAAAGACAACGAACATCCGTACATCCAAGACAAACCTTTTGACTGGATTCGGGGCTACCAAGTAGGAGGAAAATCGTTGATGTGGGCACGCGGAACGCAGCGTTGGTCGAAGTACGATTTTGAAGGCCCTGCCCGCGATGGATTTGCGGTGGAATGGCCCATTTCTTACGCCGAATTGGCACCTTGGTACAGCCATGTAGAAATTTTTGCGGGGATTTCGGGAAATAAAGACGGGTTGGCACAATTGCCCGACGGGGAGTTTTTGCCACCTTTTGAACAAGCCTGCGTGGAGAAACATTTTGGTCAACAAATGGCCAAGCATTACAAAGGAACGCGCCCCGTGATTGTGAGCCGTTGTGCGCATTTGACCAAGCCACAACCCATTCATTATAAGCAAGGGAGGGCACAGTGTCAGCAGCGCGATTTGTGCGTGCGGGGCTGTCCGTACGGTGGGTATTTTAGTAGTAACGCTTCGACCTTGCCTTGGGCGGCGCGTACTGGAAAAATGACGTTACGCCCGCATTCAGTGGTGCATTCGGTGATTTATGACGAAAAGCTAGGGAAAGCCACGGGCGTTCGGGTCATTGATGCCAATACCAAAGAAATGATTGAGTATTATGCCAAAATCATTTTTCTAAATGCTTCTACTCTGAATACTAATTTGGTACTTCTGAACTCAACCTCAAATCGTTTTCCGAATGGGTTGAGCAACGACAATGGGCTGTTGGGTAAATACATTTCGTTTCACAATTTCCGAACGACCATTTTTGGTGAATACGAAGGGCTTTTGGATACGACCCAAGAAGGAAAACGACCAGGCAGTAGTTATATTCCACGCTTTAGAAACGTTTTTCAACAAGAAAAGACGGATTTTTTACGTGGCTACGCCGCAGGTTTTTCGGGTGAGCGTGTGATGGATTACGACACCTCAGGCATGGGTGAAGCGCTCAAAACCAACTTAGCCAATCCCAAATATGGCAACTGGCGCGTGGGTTCTTGGATGATGGGGGAGACGATTCCGAAAGAAAGCAACTTTGTGACGTTGGACAAAAATCAGAAAGATGCGTGGGGGATTCCGCTGCTCAGAACTTCCGTTGCCTACGACCAAAACGACGATAACATGGTCAAAGATTTTCACGAACAAATGACCGAAATGTTGACTTTGGCGGGTTTTAAAAATATAAAAACCAACGATGTGCCTAGCAAAGCGCCAGGGTTGGATATTCACGAAATGGGCGGGGTACGAATGGGTAAAGACCCCAAAACCTCGCAGCTGAACAAGTGGAATCAGTTGCACCACTGCAAAAATGTGTTTGTGACCGACGGGGCTTGCATGACTTCTAATTCCACTCAAAATCCTTCACTTACCTTTATGGCTATCACGGCACGAGCGGCCAATTATGCCGTAAAGCAGTTGAAAGCGAAGAGTTTGTGATATTATTTTGGAGGGCCAGAACGGGTCATAGGTTTGTTAGCTATCTTTGTGAGTATTGGTGAAAAAACAAAACTATGGTTCAAATGGAAAAATCGTTTAGTGATTGTACGTTGCTCTACCTTGAAAAAAACTTTGGGTTGGAGCAGGTAGATACCTTGGCGGGACTCACCAACTGGCTACAACTTTCGGAAGAAATTACCTTATCAGATTTTGAAAAAGAAGAACTAGCGCTTTTTCAAAGTTTGCTGAAAGACAATATTTTGCACTGGAATGAGCAAGAGTTATCGTTGCATTTCATAGGCCCCATGTTCTCGTCGGTACGTTTTACCAATCGTCAACATTATTTTAATCTTTTTGCCGAACGGCCTATCGAGACCACCGTTGAAGACTTGAATCGTCAAGTGATTCGTTTATTTGGTAAACCTGACGGGCTGATTGCCACAGGCTACCGAGAACCTGAGTCGCCTTTTTTTTGCTTCACGGAATATAAAAAACACCGAGAGCCTAATGGTGAGCCCGAAGGGCAATGTTTGTCGGCGATGCTGGTTGGGCAAACAATAAATCAAAAACCTGGGCAAGCAATGTATGGTTGTTTTGTGATGGGAAGAGATTGGTATTTTATGGTGCTAGAAGGTCAATCCTATTGCATATCAAGGGGTTATGATGCTACTACCGAACACCTATACGTGATTTTTAAAATGCTTAAAGCATTGAAAGAAACGATAAAAACGCTTACCTCATAATTTTTTTTCGATTATGACATAATAAAAAAAGCCGTTTGCAATCGCAAGCGGCTTTTTGCTTTCAACCCTTTAAGATTCCCAAAAACTTGTACTAAATACTATGTAATGTTGATGAAGTGAATTGTGGCTACAAAGGTAGGGGGAGAATACGGGATTAGGGAGAGAAAAATTGGCAACTTGGTATAGAGACTTTTTTGGGGGCTTTGGCCTTGAATTGAAAGTATGAAACGGGGTTAAAACACTTTTAAAAGAAACATTTGTCTTTTGGAAGTATGTCAAATTTTAATATAGATTCGATTAAAGAACGCACCTTCGACGCTATTGTGGTAGGGACAGGAATTAGTGGTGGCTGGGCGGCTAAAGAGCTTACCCAGAAAGGACTTCGTACGCTGGTATTGGAGCGCGGACGGGATGTGAAACACGTGACAGATTATCCTACGGCCATGAAAAACCCTTGGGAATTTCCACATTTGGGGGATGTTCCGCTGGAGTTAAAACAAAGAAGCCCTGCGTCAAGTGGGCACTATATCTTCAAAGAGCCGACATTGCATTTTGTGGTGAAAGACTTTGAACATCCCTTTGTTCAAGAAAAACCCTTCTCGTGGATGCGCGGATACCAAGTGGGTGGGCGCTCGCTTTTGTGGGCGCGTCAGGCGCAGCGCTGGTCGGACTTTGACTTTGAAGGCCCTGCCCGCGACGGTTTTGCGGTCGATTGGCCCATTCGTTACAAAGACATTGCCCCTTGGTATAGCTACGTTGAAAAATTTGCGGGTATTTCTGGAAACAAAGACGGACTTCCACACCTCCCCGACGGTGAGTTTTTGCCGCCGCACGAGTTAAACTGTGTAGAGAAGCACTTTAGCCAACAAGTAGCCAAAAATTACAACGACCGTCAAATCATCATTGGTCGTACAGCGAACTTATCCCAAGCCAAACAAATTCACCACGACCAAGGACGCACCCAATGCCAACATCGGGTGCTTTGCGAGCGTGGTTGTCCGTACGGGGGGTATTTTAGTAGTAATTCTTCGACGCTACCTTGGGCGATGAAAACGGGTAAAATGACCCTCAAACCTCATTCGGTGGTACATTCGTTGATTTATGATGAAAAACTAGGCAAGGCAACGGGCGTGCGGGTCGTGGATGCGAATACCAAGCAAATGACGGAATACTATGCCAAAGTGATTTTCTTAAACGCCTCGGCGCTGAATTCAAATTTGATTTTGTTGAACTCTAAGTCTAATCGTTTTCCGAATGGTTTTGGTAACGATAGTGGGGTGTTAGGCAAATACATTGGTTTCCACAATTACCGTGGTCGGGTATCGGCGGAGTTTGACGGTTATCATGATTCTACGTACGAGGGAAAACGCCCGAATGGCGCTTATTTGCCGCGTTTTAGAAATGTGACTAAGCAAGAGACCGACTTCTTGAGAGGATATGCGGCCTCGATTAGTGCTTCTAAGCTGGGTAATCCGACCGAAAATAGCTGGGGAGAAGACCTGAAGAATACCCTTGCAACGCCTTCCATCTCAGGTTGGAGCATCGGCGCGAACATGATGGGAGAGGTGTTGACCAAAGAAAGTAATCACGTTCGTCTGCATTCTGATTTGAAGGATGACTGGGGCATTCCACAAATGGTTATGTCGGTCGATTTTGACGATAATGACATGAAAATGGTGAAAGATTTCTACGAGCAGTTTTCCGAAATGTTTGCCAAGTCAGGGTTCATCAACATCAAAACCGCCGATACCAAGCGTGTACCTGGCAACGAAAACCACGAAATGGGTGGCATTCGGATGGGAAATGACCCCAAAACGTCGATGTTGAACCGTTGGAACCAAATGCACGCTTGTAAAAATGTGTTTGTCACCGACGGTGGGTGTATGACTTCTACTGCAACCCAAAACCCATCACTGACCTACATGGCACTTACTGCCCGCGCGGTGGACTATGCCGTGAAGGAGTTTAAAAAAGGGAATCTGTAAGCTTATTTATTTCCTACATACAAAGACGCGAAGTCGCAAAGTGAACAACTTTTGCGGTTTCGCGTCTTTGTTTAAAAAAAGTACTTAATTGTTGAGCATCCCCGAGTCAATCCATTTTTTGACCAAACTAATCTGACAATCTGAGAGTTTTAAACTACTACTAGGCATGGGTTGATAGCCCGTCGCATGGGTGATAGAGCCGTATAGTTTGCCATTTTTGGCCAATGGAAGCACGTTGGTATAACCTACTAAATTGATATTCCCAGATTGACTTGTGTTGTTGTGGCAACCCGTGCAATAATACTCTAGGATAGGAACTAAGTGCTTGGAATAACTAGCTGCCTGCGCTGAATTTGTTGAACCAGTAGTTTCGCAAGTAATATTTTTTGCGCCCTGATTAATCCAATTGGCAATTAACTGCACTTTGTCGTTACTAAAGGGCGCGCTCGGTGGCGGAGGCATACGCTCTTTGCTGGTATCAATGATGACTTGGTACAATTTACTTTTCTTGGCGTTTCCTGCCGTAATGCCTTTACGAACTATTTTCTCATACGAGGTGAGGTCGTATCCATCTTCAGCGGTTTTGGAATCATGACAGCCACTGGTAGCGCAGTTGGCTAAAAAGAGGGGCAAAATAGCCGTGTTAAAACAAACCTGATTTTGGGCGTTGGTGGTAGTAGGAGAGCCACACGGCAACGAATCAAGTGCCGCAGTACTTCCACCACCTCCACTAGTATCGGTTCCGCCGTTGGTGCTTGAACTTGTGTCGGATGGAAGTGGGCCTCCTTTTTCGTACAAACATCCTCCCAATAAACCCATTAAAATTGCGAAAAAAAAGGCGTTGATGAATGCTTTCATGTTCTTATTTTTTTGATTCGTAAGGGGCAAAAGAAAAACTGGTTTTGATGGTAATGACTTCGGCTATTTTCTCAAAAACGAGCTTGGGTATCTCGATTTTGTGATCAGTTAGCGGAACGTTGAACTCGCATACCAACGATGCCCCTGTTTTTGTGACGGTTAGCTTTCCTGACATTGTGCGTTCTCTGGTGACACCGTGCATATTTAGAGCACCCTTTGCGGTCACTGCTTGTACTCCTTCTTTGCTAAAATCAACCTTCTCCTGAATTTTTCCCGTAAACGACGCCGTCGGGTATTTGTCGGATTCTAAGTAGTTTTCGTTGAAGTGTTCTTGCATCAGTTTGTTCGGAAACTCAAACTGCGCTACTTGCATTTTCACGGCCACTTCGTTGTTTTTTTTGTTGAGAATGGCCGTAACATTTTTGTTTAACCCCGAAATGTTTTCGAGTGGTGTTTCTGAGAAAAAACTTACTTGAGCATTGCGGGCAATAAGCATATCCTGCCCCATTGCTTTGCCGATGACAAAGCATAAAAGAAGAATCAATGGAATTCTCATGGTGATTATTTGTGTGTTTTTTTTGCGTCTTTGTCAAAGCTAAAAACGCGTGAAATGTTAAATCCGTAGAAAATATCGCCTTTCCCCCAGCTTCCCGTTGTGGCGCCAATGAACTGGTTTTCAACCATCCCGCGAGAGTTGGATAAATGAAGCTGAAAAACGTGCCCGCCCGTTTCAATGTCAAATCCCAATGAGAGGCAGTCTTTGTACTGTGGATCACGAACGTAGGCCGTACCGATTTTTTTGACGGTATAAAAATATTCGGCGTTGAAAGAGGTGCGTTTGCTAAGTTTGAAACGTCCCCCAATGCCCGTTCCAAAAACGTCGTTTTCGTCGATTTGGCTTTCGGTTTTGTTGCGGTGCAGGTACGTGGGGGTCAGTTGGAGAGATACTCGATCACTGAACTTACGAGCGATTAACAATTGCCCTACGTACATTTGTCGTTCGAGATTATTGTAAAACTTCATGTCGGTCGTAGTAGCCATCGTATTTGTATAAGCTCCCGCAAAAACACTTAACGTAACTGGCTCGTACCAGCGATTTGATTGTCGTAAAAGCTTGTATTTGACAAAATAATCGTACGTTTTTTGGTACGAACTCCGCCCCGCTCCAATCATCAAACGGTCAGTAATACCGTATTCTAGCCCAATCCGAATGCGGGCTTCGTCCAAGCCCCACAAATTTGAAAAGCCAGAATTAAGGGTTCCAAAACGGTGTGAAATCCGAAAATCGAGGTGTTTTTTTGCAATATTTTCAATGGATTGCCCATTGATGACCCGTGTTGATTTAAACGTGGCTGTGGCATAAATCGGACCTGTCGATTCATTGTCAAGCATTTTGAGGAGGTCATCTTGGGCCATGGCGCTGCCATAGCTCAAGATGAATAACATTAGAATGATTTTCTTCATGACTGATTGTCAATTATGCAGCTTTAACTGTTAGGGTAGAATTCAAAAGTGTCGTTTGGTATATCTTCAACCCTTTTTTCCCTTCCGTATTTAATCCTCTGCCCGTTTGGTCGAAGCGAGCACCGTGGGCCGTACAGTACCATTCATTACTTTTAAACATGATTTGATTCTTACCCTCGTGGCTACACGTAAGGGTGGCGGCTATGTAAGTGGTTGCGTTTACCCGAGCAATCACCACCCCGTTTTTAATGACATAACCACCGTTCGTTTTTAGTTGGGCGTTGGACGCATCGGCTAAATCGACGGTAATATCACCAGTGAGGGGTGCCACGTTTGATTCGTTTTGGCAACTGTCGAGGGTGTAAAGGGCGAAAAGGGACGCGCCTGAAAATCCAAGTTTTTTCAAAAACTCGTTTCTTTTGATTTTTTCTTGCTGATTCATCATCTTATTGATTGTTATGTTTAATTAAAAATGGGAGAAAACTTTGCCCAAGAATCCTTGCCTTGGGCACAGTCGAATTCAAGCAACCCTACTAAGCAAATGTGTCTGACATCAAGTTGTCAAACCATTTGAGCATATCTTCATGAAAATCTTTTGATGCGCCGCTGGATTCCACCACGCCTTTTCCCGTGGGAAGCATAGTCGCAGTGGCAGGGTCATAACGAAACACCACCGACAACCAAGAAGCGGTTGTTTTGGTGATGGGGGTAAAACAAGAGGAATTAGTAATAGGAGCCTGATTGAGCGTATCGCCACGGAAGAGTCGAATGATGGCATCTACGCAGACTTTTGCTTCGGCATTGGCAATGTGCCCTGCTTTGGGCTGCGTGGTCGAAGAGGCATCGCCAATAATGTGAACGTTGGGGACAGACGTTGATTCGTACGAAAGTACGTTCACGCCCGCCCACCTTCCGCCGCCTGCATTGGCCAGCCCGATACCCGACTGGGTAATCAAACTGCCCGCTTTGTGCGTTGGAATGGCATTAATTACTTTTCCATTGAACGAACCCACGGCCGTATTCACCGTGCCTGTATTGGCATCAATACTATTGATGGTAGCGCCTGGTACATAGGTGATTATGCCTTTGTGGGTGTTGTTAAAAGCATTGGTAAAGTTGGTAGGTTGTGCCTGAATGCCTGGATTGGCATCAAGAATAATCACTTTTCCACCACCTTTGACTCGTTTTAGGTAGTCTGCCACCACGCACGCACGTTCGTAAGGGCCTGGCGGACAGCGGTACGGTTTAGGTGGAATGGTCATTATGAACGTATCTTTTTTGGTCATCGATTGTATCTGCGCTTTCAGGGCCGTTGTTTGGGCACCTGCTTTCCAAGCGTGCAAAATCTTAGCTTGATTGTCGGCCGTTCCCGAAAGTGGAAGTGGGTCAAAGTCAATGCCTGGGGCTAGAATGAGGCGATCATAAGCAAGTGTTTTGCCATTGCCCAGATGGACATTTTTTCCAATTGGGTCAATGTTGGTAACGGCACTCGTTTCGAGTTTTACCCCGTATTTACTAATCAGCGTATTGTAATTGAAAGTAATCTGGTTCAAGGTTCGTTCACCCGTTAACACCATGTTACTGAATATATTAGAGTAATAAACAGCATTGGGTTCTACGAGGGTGACGTCAACATCAACGCCTCCCCATAACCGTGAATACTTAGCAGCTGTTGTTCCTGCCATTCCTCCTCCCACTACAATGACACGGCCAGAAACGCCCGTATTGGTGGGAATTGTGACTGGGACGTTTTTTACTCGGTCGTCATCATCATCGTGGGCAAAAGCTTCATGAAGGACTGCCAAACTAAGGGCAGAGGCCCCAATATGATTGATAAAATCACGTCTTTTCATAATTTCTTAGTAGTGTATAGGTTAAAAAAAGATAAAAGAAAGTACCCCACCCGAATTTTCAGGCAAGAAAATTGAACAAGGTCAACGCAGCTGGCTTGCTCAACTTATAAAAAGAGGGAGGAAAGTTTGTTTTATTGTTTGGAGAAGAACTCAGCAATTAATTGAATTTCTTCCGTGGTGTACGCTTGGGCGTGAACATTCATAATGTCTTTGCTGACAACTTTTGCTTTCATTTCATTCATTTCTTCTATGAGCTCCGTGGTTGGCATCCCCGCGAGGTGTTCCATCCCGTATCCGTTTGTGCCGTGGCACTGAAAGCAGTTAGACGCAAGGAGCCGTCCAGTATCTTCATTGGTTGCAGCTATTCGCGCGTTAGCCGTTGTTTTGGTAGTCGCTGGAGTATCAGTCAGGAATTGTTCTTTACAAGATGATACGATGGCTGCTCCTGCCAAAAGCGTCAAGGCAATTTTTGGTTTAAAAGAGGATAGATTCATAAAAAATTAATTTAATGGTTAAACAAGTATAAAGGAGGAAGGTCTTTGTAATAGCATACGTGGAGTGGCAGATAAAACGCTTCTTCTGTTTCGCCATATTTTTTTATTTTTTTTTGGAGAAGCATTTCAAAATATTATTGCGTATGTTAATATGTAACAATCTCAACGCAGCTAAAAGGGGTGATATTTAAGAAAAGAACCAATGCCGTTACGTGGCAAGAAATACTAGAAGGGTGTCTTCGGCGAGAGGCTAAGGCGCAGCGTCAATTATTTGAACGCTACGCCAACTTTGCCAAAAACACCTGCCTTAGGTATGCCCAAAATGAGGTAGAAGCGGAAGAAATGGTAAGTGATGGGTTTTTGAAAGTCTTTGATAAAATAGAGAAGTACGACCCCGCTCAACCTTTTGAAGGGTGGTTGAAGCGACTGATGGTCAATACAGCGATTGATTATTTCAGACGTAATACCCACAAAATCAGTTGGGTCGATGTGGAAGATGCTTCGCAAGTGCCGTGGGTCGATTCTAATTACAAAGACGAGTACTTAATGACGATTACTGCCGACGAAATCATGGTTTTCGTTCAGCGTCTTCCTATGTCGTACCGCACCGTTTTTTCGTTGTCAGTAGTCGAAGGATACAACCACAACGAAATCGCAGAAATGCTCGGAATTAGTGAAAGTGCTTCTCGCTCCAACTTGTCGAAAGCCAAGGCAAAACTTCAGAGTTGGATAAGCGCATATGTTGTTCAACAAGACGAAATCACACACAAACATGAATAATGATTTTTTTGAACGGAGAATCAAACAACAATTGGAGTCCGTCAACCGTCCGATGAGCCCCGAGGGCTGGGAAACGGTCAAAAAGAGATTGCCCGTTCCTTGGTATTTGTCGTTTTTAAGAGAGTGGGGATTGCTGACCATGGGTGGACTTATTTTTACGGGTTTGCTCGGTAATCTTTATTATCAGTTTAAAAATCAGCAGCTTATAAAACGACTCTATGAAGAAAATTCTACCTTAAAACAAGATGTAGCAACGTTGCGACGAACGACTTCCTCTTCGGCGCAGCTTGTCTCTACGCACCAAGTAGATACGGTGTATATCATCAAAAAAATGGTGGTAGAGCATCGTTATGTTCATAATACTGAGGAAAACGGTTATCAATTGGCCACTACGAATGTCAGTTCAGAAGGGACTAAAAACCAGCGGTTAAAAAAGGAAAATTTAAAGAAAAACCCAGCGCAATTATTACCCGAAGTTCGCGGGGCGAAAGCGACGGATACACTAGCGGTAACGGCTACTGAAAAACCGCTCGAAGCCCAGCCGACGGAAGCTGTACCAACCGAGCCAATGCCGAATGAAACCACCGCGAAGGAGGATTCTTTGACCACAGAACCAAAACCAGTAGCGCAGTTGCCTACTTCAAAAGACACCACGGCCAAAGCCGCACCTCCCTTGGCAAAGAAAACGTTCAAATTCCCAACGCCCCGCGTACGGATAGGGGTAGAGTCGGAGTTTGGATTCAAGAAAATTGGCGTCGGGCCGAGTGTTGAACTGTTTTTATCACCCAATTTTAGCATTTCGGCAGGCTTACATGCGCACACGTTTTCAAGCCAAGAGTATGAGACTGTCAAAGAGTATAATGCCGCCACAGGGTTAGATTTTGTCAAACAATTTGCCGATGTCATTCCGCCCAATGACCGTTTAGAAGAAATCGAAACGCACGTTTCAACGGTAGAAATGCCCATTGGGTTCAAGTATTATTTACCACTGCGGCGCGATTTTTCTTTGGTCTTTGCCACGTCCACCAACGTGGATTTGCGGGCTTTTAATCAAGTCAAGTTTGAAATTTACAAAGATGGAGACGAGCAATATCTCTCAACCGAAACCAAGCACCTACCGAAATCATTTTATGAATATACGTTTGGGGTAGGTCTTCAGAAGAAATGGAAACAGGGAATAGCTCAAGTGCAGCCTTTTGTCAACTTTTCGTTTCGTCAACCCGAATATGCCGTTGGAGGAAACAATGTTTTTGGAATAAAAGCCTCGTTGTGGGTAGAGTTTGGGAAAAAGTAAGTGGGTTCTTTATTTGGTATCAAAAAGGCAACCCCAACGAGTTAGTGATGGAAGGAAAAGAGGGCTATTTCTTACTTTTAGGGTTATATTTTCTTTGCTTACTCAATGAATTTGGATTTTTACCCGCAGATGGGCGCAGATTTAAAGCCGCAGATTTTCGCTGAATAATGACAGTTTAAAGTCCCTTCTCTGCGAAAATCTGCGTTTGCATTATTCTGCGCCCATCTGCGGGTAAAGAATCAATTTACTTACTCTTCTGACTTGTTTTTCAGGCTCATCAAAAGCGTATAAGCGCCTTTTACCACAAAATTGTGCTGACTGGGCGCTGGAGACAAAATCTCAGTAAAGCCATTTTCGGTATTCCCTACGTTGACTTCACTCATCAAAAATTCTTTATTTGATTTCTGGACAAAAGCGTACTGTTTACCTTGGTACCTCACAATGGCATCTTCGGGAAGTACGTAAGCTTGGTTGTTTTTAACTTCTACTTCCGCGTTCATGTACGTGCCTGGAATGAGGGCTTTGTCGTACTGTCGAAAATGACATTGTACTTCCGTGGCACGGTCAGACGTAAGGTCTTTCCCAATCATAATTACTTCTGAAAGGTGTTTTCGCTCGGGTTGATTGTTGGTATAAGCCCAAATTTTCTGCCCGATGTAGAGTTTATCCACGTCTTTTTCAAACACTTTCAGTACCAAGTGAATGTCCGAAGGGTTCACCAATTCAAACATCACTTCCGTCGGTGAGACGTACTTGCCGATGTTGGTATTGATTTTAGACACATAGCCGTTGATGGGCGAAATGACCTTAACGGTACGCGTAATGTTGTTTTCGCTCAAATGGTCGGGATTGATGCCTACCAACCGAAGTTTTTGGGCTAAGGCGCTAATCAACACTTTTTGGCTCCGAAACTCGGCCTCCGAAAGCTGATACACTTTGTCGCTGCTGGCTTTGCTTTGATTGAGGTCTTTTTGGCGCAAATACTCGTTTTCGAGGAAGTTGATTTTAGATTTTGCCGTCAAATAATCCTGCTGGAGTTGAATGTACTGCTGGTCTTCCATGACAGCCAATACTTGCCCTTTGCGAACGTTCATCCCTACCAACAAATCGGTTTCGTCTAAATAACCACCCGTAGGTACACTGATGGAAACTACGTTTTGGGGTGGAACTTCAACGCGTCCGTTGACCTTCAACACCGATGAAATAGGCCGTTGGGTCAATGTTCCCGTTACAATCTCGGCGTTTTTGAGCTGAGCATCGCTGAGTTGAATCAAGTTTTCATCCGCTGGGGCAGCGGTGGCGTTGGTTTCGGAGGTTTTCTCACTGCAAGCTGTGAGAACAAAAATGGCTGAACAGAAAAGGAGTCCACTCAAAAAAGAGGGACCGAAAGGCATTTTTGGGAATTTTATGGTAAGTTTCATAGAAGTCATTGTTAAGAAATTCATTTGATTATTTCGCCCGCAGAGGCTCGATGAAAAAGGACAGCGATTTATCTGCGATTTTAAATCTGCGTCAATCTGCGGGTAAAACTTTAAAAAAATTTAGCTAGCACGCCATTGAAGTCGAAGGATTAATTGGTTTGACTAAAATACTGGAGTTGGATGGCGGCGTTATTGAGGTTTTTGACTGCCTCTACGTAGTCATTTCGCACCGTGGTAGCTTGATTGACGAGCAGCACCCACTCCAGATAATTGATGTTTCCTGCCAACAGTTGTTGGTTGGCGGTGGTCATAATCAATTGAGCGTTGGACAAAGCCGTATTTTCAAAATAAGTGACCGTATTCAAAAACTTCTGGTACTGGGCTTTGGCCGTTTGGTAGTTGGTTTGAAGCGATTGAACGCCTACTTGAATGTTACTTTCAGCGATGAGTTTTTGAACTTTGGCACTGTTGATTTGGGCTTTTTGGGCCGCTGCAAAAATCGGGATTCCTACCCCCAACTGTACCGACTGAAAGCGGTGAAAACCTGTATAGGTTTGATTGTCAGCGCCTGTACCTCTGATACTTCCGTTGTTGTACAGCACCGAAAGGTTCGGTAACAACCGCGCTTTTTCAACCTGAAAACTAGCCTCGGCTACTTGTTGCTGTTGTCGCAACCACCTTAAATAAGGGTGGTCGTTGATGGAAAGGAGTTGAGAAGGGGAGGCGAGCTTGAACGCCAAAACGGTCGGAGTAAAAAGGGTCGTTGTATTCAACAGCAGTTGAAATTGCCATTGAAGCGCCTCCGAATCAAACTGAAGTTGGTTCAACTGCGTCGTGATTTGTCCCAATTGCGTTTCGGCCGTGGCTTTTTCAAGGATATTACTTTCACCTTTGGCAAGCCGCAATTCTGCCCGTTTGAAGAAGTCGGTGTAAAGGGTATCGGCAAACTGTAGCAACCGTTTCTTTTGTTGTAAATACACCAATTCGTAAAAAACTTGGGCAACTTGCTTCCGAACGTCCGCCTCCCGAACGTTGACGGCCAACACACTGCGCTGCCACTCGGCGTTCAATAAATTTTGTTGGGTTTGATACACTTTCGGAAAGCTAAACGATTGATCAATACCGACTTTGGAGTCAAAATAAACGCTGTTGATTTGGCCTAATTCGGCCGTGACGGTCGTTTGGGGAAGCGCTTTGGCGGTTTTCGTTAGGGCTTGTTGGTAAGCCGAAACGAGCTTTTCGTTTTTGATTAATAAGTTGTTTTTCAGTGCAGTATCAATCGCTGCCTCCAATGTAATGGGCGTTTGAGCGTGCGTTGAAAAACTAATAAATCCTAACGCCAAGAGAACGGCTAGGGGAGGTTTTTTTCCAATTTTTTCAAACGTCATGTATAAAATGGGCAAGACAAATAACGTCAGAAAGGTAGCAATCATCAGCCCGCCAATCACGACCGTAGCAAGTGGCCGTTGGACTTCGGCACCTGCACCGTTGCTAATGGCCATGGGCAAAAAGCCTAAAGAAGCAACGAACGCCGTCATCAATACGGGGCGAAGTCGAACTTTGGTGCCGTGGATGACAATTTGTTTGAGTTCTTCTATTCCGCTCGCTTTGAGTCGGTTAAATTCAGCAATGAGTACAATTCCGTTTAAAACCGCTACCCCAAACAAGGCAATAAATCCAACGCCCGCGCTGATACTAAAGGGCATTCCGCGCGCGGCCAAAAGCAAAATTCCACCAATGGCCGACAAAGGAATGGCAGAATAAATGA
The DNA here is from genome assembly GCF_003711225.1 of Runella sp. SP2. Lineage (NCBI taxonomy): Bacteria > Pseudomonadati > Bacteroidota > Cytophagia > Cytophagales > Spirosomataceae > Runella > Runella sp. SP2. The sequence continues at coordinate 1,398,845 of NZ_CP031030.1, forward strand.
GTAGTCCTTGTTTGACGGAATTGAAGGCGAAAAAGAGCAACAGAAAAATTAACGCCAACGAAACAGGTACGGCAATCATCAACCGTTCTTTGGCCGCGTTGAGGTTTTCAAACGCCCCGCCGTACGTAATATAGTAGCCCGTTGGGAAGCGAATTCCTTGGGTTACTTTGCCTTGGAGTTCGTTGACAATGCTTTGAACGTCGCGACCGCGAACGTTGAACCCCACTACAATGCGCCGCTTGGCATCCTCCCGCTGAATTTGGTTGGGGCCTTCTTTGATTTGTACATCTGCCAATTGATACAGTGGAACTTGCGGGCCATTGGGTGTGGGAATGAGCAAGTTTTGAACTGAGGTTAGGTCTTTCTTTTGCGCGCCGCTTAGGCGGACGACCAAGTCAAAGCGTTTCTCACCTTCATAGACCATACCGCTACTTTGCCCCGCAAAAGCCGTATTTACCACCCGATTGATGTCCGTAATGTTGAGGTTGTATTGGGCAATGGCGTTACGATTGTACTGAATCACAATTTGGGGAATCCCCGACACGGTTTCCACGTAGAGGTTTTTAGCACCGTCGATTTTTTCGATGAGGGTACCTAGCTTATTAGCGTAAGAAGAAAGGGTATCCAAATCTTCCCCAAAAATTTTACAAACTACGTCTTGCCGCGCCCCCGTCATCAATTCGTTGAAACGCATCTGGACGGGAAACTGAAACCCTGCCGTTACGCCAGGGATTTCGGCCAGGGCTGCTCCCATTTTTTCGGACAATTCACTAAACGATTTGGCAGAAGTCCATTCTTTTTTGTCTTTCAAAATCACCATCATGTCGCTGGCATCCATGGGCATGGGGTCGGTGGGTACTTCGCCGCTCCCAATTTTGGTGACTACTTTTTCCACTTCAGGGAAGCGAGATTTGAGAATATGCGCTGCTTTTTGGGTGCTTTCAATGGTCGTCGTGAGGCTACTCCCCGTAAGCACGCGGGTGTCCACGGCAAAGTCTCCTTCTTCGAGAGCAGGGATAAATTCGCCGCCCAAAGTGCTGAAAACCAAGATTGAGATAGCAAAAAGAGAAATCACGCCGACTAAAACCATTTTTGGGAACTCTATGATTTTGGTAAGGGCATTTTGGTAAAATATTTCCACTTTTGCCATGAATCGGTCGGAGAAATTGGGGACATGATGAATTTTTTTACTCAAAAACACCGAACTCATCATGGGGATATACGTTAGAGAAAGCAAAAATGCCCCCAATAAGGCAAAAGCCACGGTTTGTGCCATGGGTTTAAACATCTTTCCCTCAATGCCTTGGAGCGTAAAAATGGGTAAATACACCACCAAAATAATAACCTGCCCAAACACGGCGCTGTTCATCATTTTACTGGCCGATTGTTTTACTTCCGTGTCCATTTGGGGCTGGCTAAGGTGCGTTAGTTCGGTAAATTTTTTGTTGTGGGAAAGTTGGTGCATGACCGCCTCCACAATAATCACCGCCCCATCGACGATAAGCCCAAAATCTAACGCGCCCAAACTCATCAGGTTGCCGCTTACGCCAAAAAGGTTCATCATAATGATGGCAAACAGCATCGCCAATGGAATCACCGACGCTACTAGTAAGCCCGCGCGGAGGTTACCCAAAAAGAACACAAGCACCAAAATGACGATTAAAGCGCCTTCCAAAAGGTTTTGTTCTACCGTTCCAATGGCATGATTAACCATTTTGGTTCGGTCCAAAAACGCTTCAATGACCACACCTTCGGGCAGGGTTTTCTGAATTTGGGCAATGCGTTCTTTGACGTTTTTGATTACCTCACTGCTGTTGGCACCCTTGAGCATCATTACCACCGCACCTGCTACTTCCCCTTGGTCGTTGTAAGTCATGGCGCCAAAGCGGGTGGCGTATCCTAGTTTTACATCGGCTACGTCGCCGATAAATAAAGGCGTACCGCCGCTGAGGCTCTTGATGGCAATATTTTTGATGTCACCCAACGTACCTACCAGTCCCTCACTGCGAATATACAGCACCGTAGATGCTTTTTCGATGTAAGAACCTCCCGTATTTTGGTTGTTGGTTTCGAGTGCTTTGAAGACATCATTGATGGTAATTCCGTACGCTTGTAGCTTGTTCGGGTCCACCTCAATGGAATATTGTTTGAGTTTACCTCCAAAGCTGCTCACTTCCGCAACGCCTTTTACACCAAGGAGTTGACGGCGGACAATCCAGTCTTGGATGGTACGTAAGTCGGTTTCGTTGTACTGTGATTCGTAGCCTTCTTTGGGACGAACCACGTACTGATAAATTTCGCCTAAACCCGTAGATACAGGGCCTAATTCGGGTACTCCGATACCTTGTGGGATTTCGGCTTGGACTTTTTGAAGGCGTTCGGCTACTTGCTGCCGTGCCCAATAAATATCGGTTTCGTCGTCAAAAACAATGGTCACGAGCGATAACCCAAAGCGTGAAAAACTTCTAATTTCGATAAGTCCCGAAATGTTGTTATTGGCTTGTTCGATGGGAAAAGTAACCAAGCGCTCAATGTCGGTCGCTCCCAACGACGGCGCAATCGTAATGACTTGTACTTGGTTATTGGTGATGTCGGGGACGGCATCAATGGGGAGTTTGGTTACTTCGTAGGTGCCGTAACCGATGAGGGCAAGGACAAATAGCCCAATGATGAGTTTATTCTTGACAGAAAACTCAATGATTGAATTTAGCATGGCAATGATGTAAAAATGAAACAATAGCAATCGCCTTGCGGCACTAAAAAGAGCTGCAAGGGAAAAATGGAGCCAATAGAGGCTCAAGAATGTTTCATTAGGCGCGTTGGGGCGGTTGCCAAATCGCTGATAAATAGGTAGCTAGTAAGTCCGAATCAGAATAAAAGGAAGGCTTTTCTGATTGTAAAATGACCACGCGAGGCGCTAATGGCTCAAACGTTGGAAAGAGGTAAATGGGAACTTGAAACGACCCACAGTCATCGTGCGACTGAAAGGGCAGTTGCTGGTCGCGGGCTGTGTCGCCATCATCCGCGTGATTTATCGCATAGTGGTGGTAGATAAAACTCAAGAAGGAAGTACCCGCGTCTCGGTGTTGGTGTTCGTGGAAGTGTACTACAAGCACAGGCAACTTGAGCAACTGATTACAAGGAGTTGCTGAAAGTAGGTAAATTGCCAATAAAAGCTTTGAAATGAACCCTTTCACGAGTGAATTTTACAGTAAAACAACCTAAATAACGACAAAGAGTATTTGTTTTTCAATGATGGTTGTCATAGTCCAACGTAATTACGAAGAAATTGGTGCCTACATGGGATACTTTTGGGGAAGAAAAATTACTTTTACTTTTTAACCATACCCCCTTATCATCATGCTTCTCAACAAACGTGAATTTCTCCAGTCTATGACAGGATTGGTAACACTGAGTCAAACGGGATTAGATATGGCTTTGTCAGCTTTTGAACATCAATCTCCCGAAGTTGTCGCCCAAAACGAAGAATTTTGGCAGGAAGTCAGAAAAGGCTTTACTGTTACGAAAGAATTTATCCATCTCGAAAACGGCTATTACGTTTTGGCATCCGACGAAGTACTAAATACGTATATAGAACACGTTAGGGATATAAATAAAATTTCATCGCGGTATATGCGGACGCGGCAGTTTGATGATAAGCTGGCCGTGCGGAAACAATTGGCGGAATTGGTGGGCGCTTCTCACGAGGAAGTAATCATTACGCGCAATACGACCGAATCACTAGATACCATCATTTCGGGCATCGACTGGAAAGTGGGCGACGAAGTGGTGATGGCTTTACAAGATTATGGTGCCATGGTTGATATGTTTAAACAACAAGCTCGCCGTTATGGGATAGTGAACAAATTTGTTTCGGTACCTAATCATCCCGCCTCCGACGACGAAATTGTTAAGCTTTACGAACAAGCCATTACGCCCAAAACCCGCCTTCTGATGGTTTGTCACATCATCAACATCACTGGGCATATTTTACCCATTCAAAAAATCGCTGACATGGCACACGCCCGTGGGGTAGAGGTGATGGTGGACGGCGCGCACGCGGTAGGGCATTTTGACTTTAAAATCCCTGATTTGCACTGTGATTACTATGGCAGTAGCCTTCATAAGTGGTTGGGGTGCCCGTTGGGGGCAGGTTTGTTGTACGTGAAGAAAGAAAAAATCAAGCAAATTTGGCCTCTATTGGGAGAAACGGGCTATCCCGACTACGACATTCGGAAACTTAATCACACTGGTACGCATCCTGTTCATACGGATTTGGCCTTGGCCGATGCCATTAATTACCACAAAAAAATAGGCATTGAACGAAAAGAAGCACGGCTGCGGTATTTGCAAACATATTGGACGTCCAAAGTCAGAAACCATCCTGGAATTATTGTAAATACTCCCGCTGATTCTACCCGCCACGGTGCGATTGGAAACGTGGGTGTAGCCAAGCTTTCGCCTGCGGAGTTGGCCAAAACGTTGATGGAAAAATATAAAATTTGGACTGTCGCGATTGACTATGCCAACGTTCACGGGGTGCGCGTAACGCCTCATTTGTTTACCACCACGCAGGAATTAGACACTTTTGTAAAAGCGTTGAAAGAACTAGCAGGCTAAAAAGAAAGCCCTTCCAAGTTGATGTTAAACTTGAAAGGGCTAATAAAAAAAGTAGAAAGTGATTATTTACGACTTGCTTTCCAAGCGTTGAAATCAACCATGTTCACTTGGCCACGAATTTCTCCACCTCTGTTTGCTGCTGTGTGAATGTTTGCATAAAGCAATCCCGAAAAGAGCAGATTTTCTTGTTGTTGGTTTAAATCCCAAGAACCAGAAATGGGTGAATTTAGTGTACTGCCAAAGTTATAAACTACTGGTCCTGCTTCCCAGCTATTGCCGCTATGGAAGTGCCCCGCAGTAGCAGTAAGACCAGAATAAGTGATTGTATAAGTGAGCTTTTTGGTCTCTTTGTTGTAAACACCCTCCATACGGCCTGTGGCACTGGTAGTGACGGGAGGTACTTCATTGGCACCTGTCAGCGTTGCTTCAAATTTGACCTCAGGATTAGTGTGTGGACCTTTTTCAGTACAGCTGACCATAACTCCCACAATCAATAGAGCGATGAAAAAGGGTAGAGCTTGCGTCAATTTCTTCATGGAATTTGCTGATTTGTTTTGTTTGAATATGCAATAATATTGTTTTCCGTGTCAATATCCAATAGTTTAGGGAGAAAAAATCCGTTATTGGATGGCCCAAACATCTAACTTTCTGGCATAGAGCGCGTGTTCGTCCCACCAAATTTGTAACCATTCATCGGTTTCACCGAGGACGATGACTTTGTTGCCTCGTGAAATCGCCTTCTTGACGGGCGCTGCCGAGGAGGGCGATTCGCGCAGGAAAGCTGTTTCCTTATTGATGATACCAATTTGGTAAAAGTCAGGTAAGTTGAGCAGTAAAAGCAAGGTACTTAAATAGAAAATCACTACCCACGTGTGGCGTCGTTGGATAAGCTCATTGTGCCTTTTTTTCTGGACAAGCACCACGAAAGCATATATCCCAACAATCAACAAAAACAACGTAAAGTAAAGGGAGTATTTTCTAAAAAATAGAAAAATGAAACTAAAGTCATCAACTTCGTAACCAGATAAATTATAATTAGCCGCTGTTTCTGTAATTTTATTCAAAACGGCTTGCCTTGGTTGGCGGTTGTAAATCATACTCAAATAATACAACTCACGGGCGTAGTCGTTTTGCTTTTCGTTGATGTACGCCAACTTATAATAAATAGGTAGAGGTGCGAGGGTTGTGTTTTTGAAGCCAGACAAGTAGCGTTCGTACAAAACTTCCGTTTCTTCAATTTTACCGTTCAAAAACAACGAATCAACTTTACGTAAATTGACGGACTGTCCCTGCGCCGACATGGCACAAAAGCAACCTATCGCCATCAAAAGTTTGATGAACGTTTTAGCCGAAAATTCGATGTTTATAGAAAAATTCAAGACCTGATTATTAGTTGTTAAGTTTTACAAAACCACCATCAATCAAATAATCACAACCAGTAATAAAGCCAGCTTCATCTGAACAAAGATAAAGCGCGAGGCTGGCAATTTCGGAAGGTTTTGCCATGCGTCCAATCGGCTGAGATTTTGATAATTTTTCAAACATTTCAGCTTCTTTGCCAGGGTAATTTTTGGCAATAAAACCATCCACAAACGGCGTATGAACACGGGCAGGAGAAAGACAATTGCAGCGAATATTGTCATGCAAATAATCTTTGGCTACCGAAAGCGTCATTGCAATCACTGCACCTTTGCTGGTCGAATACGCAAACCGATCAGGAATACCGACGGTACCTGCAATCGAAGCGGTATTTAAAATGACGCCACCACCTTTGCTTTGAAAATGAGGAATGACCGTAAAAAGACAATTATACATCCCTTTGACGTTGACGTTCATCACCCGTTCAAAATCACTTTCGCTGGTTGTATGGGCTTTCCCAACGTGCGCTACCCCCGCGTTGTTGACCAAAATATCAATGGGATGTTTCTGGATAATGGCTTGAATCGTTTCGACTACATCTGCTTGTTTTGAGACATCAACCGCGTGTGCCTCTGCCTGAAAACCCTGTTGCACCAACTCATCGGCAACGGTTTGGGCTTGGGCCTGATTGAGCTCAAGAATGTGAACATAGGCGCCTTGTTGCGCAAACAACTGACTGATTGCGAGTCCGATGCCACTGGCTCCGCCAGTTACGAGGGCTACTTTATTGGTGAGTGAGAACATGAATATAGAAATGCGGCTTTATAGAAAGTAAGTCATGATGTGGGCAAAAATACCGTGATTTTGCCGAAAAGACCTATATTTCAGGAGCAATTTTAAAGAAAGTCTGCAAAACACTGATTTAATCTTTCTTTTCGTTTAACCCGTATATAGATTGAATTCATCACACACCAACCCTAGGCGGAGGCCGTAAATATTGATAGAATGAATACTTGTTTAAAAATGACTTGGAAACTTAGCCGTGTCTTATTAGCTTCATCTCTGCTAACAATGACCTTGTTTGGCTGCCAAAGCGAAACGCTAACCCCTTTTATTGATGAGCCAATTGCGGGTTACAAAGACCTCTACGACCAGCCGTATGGTACTGATCCACTGCAACGTTTTGATATTCACTACCCCGAAACTGTTTCAGAAAAACCTTCTGAAGTGTTGATTTTATTGCACGGAGGGTCTTGGTCGGGTGGTGATAAATCATTTTTAACCCCCAGTGTCGAACAGCTTAAAAAAGCACAAAAAAACTTGACGATTGTCAATGCCAACTACCGCGTGACCAGCAAAATAGGAATACGTATTGGGCAACAAATCGCAGATATTCAACAATTAGTGACTTATTTGAGACAAAAGGCGGCAACTTATCACCTAAACGAAGGGGCTTTTGTCGTCGGTGGAGTAAGTGCAGGAGGGCACTTGGCGATGCAGTACAGTTATACCCATCCCACGGATGGTGTACGGGCGGTAGTGGGCATTGTAGCCCCCACCGACCTGACTTCCAAAGCATTGCGTGAAGCAGGTTTGGAAAAATCTATTGTGCAGCTGATTGGAAAATCGTACGAGGAAGCACCGCTTGATTTTTTGCAAGCTAGTCCCTTGAATACAATGACCCCTTCTGCTCCTAGAACCATCCTTTTTTACGGCGGGCAAGATAACATCATTACGCCTGAGCAACGGGTATTGACCGAAGCAAAATTGACGTTATACGGAATCAATCACCAAGTCTATTTTTACCCCGAACAAACCCACGATTTTTCAGCCGAGTTGCTGGCCGATAAACTGATTAATGTGTTTCGGGGTAGGTATTGATAAACAGTTTATTTGATAACTGCTAATGTTCCTTTAATGGTTTGATTGGTAAATTTTAAACCATAGTAATACTGACCAGTACTTACTCCATCAGCACACCACTTAAATTTTGTGTCAATAGAACTATAAACCAATTTTCCCCAACGGTTAAAAATTTCTATTTTCTCAAATTGAGGCCCACAAGCTACGCTCGAAATACCCTCAATAAAAAAGCAATCATTTTTGCCATCGCCGTTGGGGGTGATGACGTTTGGAACGTTTTGTTCTACGTTGGTAGCCGTCGGTAAATTGCCTAAGCGCATTCTCACGGCGAGGGTGTCGTTTTTGTTGGTACCGCAGCTATTGTCTTGGGTGATAAAATGCACCACCATTTCTTTTCCTGCCATTGTAGCGTAGTCAGCACAGTTGGGCTTCCATTCAAAACGGGAAGTGAGGCGAGGATTTCCCGTTTTTTCGTCAAATTTCATTTGGTATTGAGACAAGTTAAAGCCTTGTCCCTGGGCGTACAACCGCAGTTGGTCGGTTTTGTCGGCATCGTCGGAATAAACATCAAAAACAACCGAACCACTCCCGTCGGCGGCAGGCAAAGGAACGTCAATAACGGCTGTGGAGGTAAGATTTGTCGATACCTTTGGCTTGTTGTTGGGTAGGGGAGAGGCTTGCAGTCGAACCGTGACTGTATCCTTCACTTGGCGATTGCAGGCCACGTCGGTGACAATAAAATCAACAATGTACTCTTGTCCAACGGCGTTGCAAGGGGGAGCCCACGTAAAAGGTTGTGTCACAGTTCCTTTTCCCGTAGCATTATTGAAAGTCATACCCACCTGATTGAGTTGAAAACCCCGTCCTCTTGCTTCCAAAACGAGTTCATCGTTGTCTTTATCGCTGCCAATTACATTAAAATTGAGGGTTGTTCCTTGGGCAATGGCCGCACGGTTATTGGTCAAGTTGGTCACCACGTCAGGGTTGTTGTTGAGTGCGCCTTCAATAAAGACTCTAATACGCAACGTGTCAAGCAGTGGTTGGGGGCAGCCATCGTCGGCCACGATGACTTCAACAATAACTGGCTGGTTATTACGGCTTTCGACGCATTTTTCAAAGCAAATCTGCGCTTTCAAAGTATCAGTTGCCGACTTGGTGACGTAAGTAAGCGGATTGGCTGATACACTGGCGTCGTCAAAATTGATACCAACCGTACGAAGCGTCAGGCGTTGATTAGGGTCGCGGTCAGTTATCAATATGTCCAAACATTTCGACTGGTCGCGTTTGATCGTGAGCGTTTCGCCTTCTTTATAAAAAGCGGTTTTACCTGCTTCTCGGTAGAGGGCGGTTGGCGCAAAATTTTGGGGACAATCCACCACTTTAAACTGAAACTCTCGCCTGACCGCCCCAATTTTGACACCTTTTCGGTATTCTTCAACCAACACCGCAAAAACGTAAAGTCCTGCTTTGTCGGCGGTTACGTTGAGGATGCCCGTCTGCCGATTGATACGCAGTGGAACGGGGCCAGGAATCATGTTTTGATCGTTGATACCCGCTGCCCAATTGACCTGTGGGTAAGCACTGCTTCCCCGCGCAATGGGTTCAGGATTGTTGGTACTGGCAAAACCCGCCCACGGACGCGTCAGTGAATAGACCAAGCTATCACCATCGGCGTCTTTTCCGCTAAAATCGAAGGTAAAAGGGCGATTGAGACAAATATAATCACCTTTCAATTCGCCAAATTTGGGAGAAGAATTGGTATAAGGTTGGTTGTTTTGTACCAAAGCGGGAAATTCGGTATAAAAAGTTTCACCCGTACTCGACGGGTTGAGAATATTGGTGATGATGCTATTTCGGCAGCAACGTTCCCAAACAATGTAGTAACCGCGCGGGTCGTTAAAGTTTTGGGTATTGATAATAATTTCGCTGGAATACCTAATAAACAGCGTGCGTAAGTCGGTGTTTAAGGCGCCACAAGTAGGGTTGGTATAGCTAATGAGCTTTCGGGTTGTTTGGGGAAGCTCAATACTTCCCATGGAGGCATTGTCTGATTTGCGAAAGAAATAAAGCGTAACTGTTTGAGTTTCTGCGGCGGGACGACCATTGGCTTGGTCAAAATAAAAATTTAGCCCAACGTAAAAACGGCTAGCTGCTTGGTTGGTTGGGTAGAACTCAATTTCGCCTCCCACTATGTGCGATGCCCACGAGAGGCTTGGCACAATCATCAAAATCCACAATGTGCGAAGTAGAATTTTTTTCATTTGGTTTTAGGGCTAAACTTCTCGTTGTACTTTTGTCGCGGTGTATAAATCGGATATTCAAACTGATAAGTAATTACGCAAGAATGTTCTTTGGCGTTGCTTAAACAATACGATGAAAAATTACAAAAAAAATAGACAAGTTGTAGAAAATCTACTCATTGAGGATTTTGCTGCGGAGGGAAAGTGCATCGCCAAGCACGAGGGCGCGGTGGTGTTTATCGAAGGAAATGCGGCTCCAGGCGATGTGGTGGACGTTGAAATCTTGGCCTTCAAGAAAAAGAAATTTTACGAAGCGCGGGTGCTGCATACCCATTCGTGGTCAGAAAAAAGGGCGACGCCGTTTTGCAGTTACTTTGGCACCTGTGGTGGTTGTAAATGGCAGCACATTCAGTATTCAGAACAACTTCAATTTAAGTGGCAGCAAGTAAGTGATCATTTGCACCGAATTGCCAAGGTAGCGTTGCCAACCATCGACCCCATTGTTCCTTCTAAAGAAACAACCTTTTACCGCAATAAACTGGAGTTTACATTTTCAAATTTCCGTTGGTTTACTTTTGAAGAAATGGTGGATGGCACCGAGCTCGACCGCGACGCTTTAGGTTTTCACATACCAAAACGTTTTGACCGAATTTTGGACATAGAAAAATGTTACCTCCAGCCCGACCCGTCCAACTTAATTCGTAACGAACTCAAAGCGTTTGCTAAATCAAAAGGATTTCGGTTTTACGACCAAAAAAATAACGTTGGTTTTATGCGGAATGTAATTCTGCGCACGGCCAACACGGGCGATGTCATGGTGATTGTGCAGTTTGCCGAACCCAATCAAGAGGACATAGACGCGACGATGGCGTTTCTGAAAAACCGTTTCCCCGAAATCACGTCCTTACAATACATTATCAATACCAAAGGTAATGATTCTTACTACGACCAAACCGCCATTTTGTACGCTGGCAAACCCTACATTGAAGAGCGAATGGAAAACCTGACGTTTCGCGTGGGACCTAAATCATTTTATCAAACCAACTCCGACCAAGCCTACGAGCTTTACAAAGTAGCGCGTGAGTTTGCGGGCTTGACGGGCAACGAACACGTCTATGATTTATACACGGGTACGGGTACCATTGCCAACTTTGTGGCCCACCAAGCCAAATCTGTCGTGGGGGTAGAGTACGTGGCGGAGGCCATTGAAGATGCCAACATCAATGCACAAATCAACGGCATCACCAACGCGCGCTTTTATGCGGGCGACATGAAGAATGTTTTGAACGAAGATTTTATTCGAGAAAACGGCCATCCCGACGTCGTCATTACCGACCCACCGCGTGCGGGCATGGATGAACCCGTAGTGCGTACCCTTTTGCGTATGGAGCCGACCAAAATTGTCTATGTAAGCTGTAATTCGGCTACGCAAGCGCGTGACCTCGCCTGGTTGGACGAAAAATATGCCGTGACCAAAGTGCGTCCAGTTGATATGTTTCCGCACACGCATCACGTCGAAAATGTGGTATTGTTGGAAAGAAAATAGAAAAATGCCTTTTTAGCGCATAAAGGCGGTTTTCTAGGTGTTTTTATTGAAAAATTGGACTGCGGGAGGATTTGTTCTTTTGCCGTTTGATAAATTCTTCAATAAAAACACCCTTGGTGTGGTTGATTTTCAAAACGAATAAATTATTATTGCAAGGCATAACGATACTTTTATAGGCTAAAACCTTCAAATGGGCAAAGAATATTCTTTGGCTCAGAATGTTAATGCTTTTTAAGGAAATTGTACTATGTCTTGTTAAAGCACCACATCAAACCATAATGCGCTATGACTCAGACCACCTCATTGCCAATGATGGCGCCGAGTTATTCGATTGAGACGCGCCACAACTACACCAAGTTGTCGGCCGATTTGTTGATTGTATTATTTACTTTCTTGCTGGCCACCCAGCTTTCCCATCGCGTCTGGATTGGGCGCGACTTGCTGGTGGTTGGTGGGCTGTTGGTGGGCTGGTATGCCGCCTCCAAATTTACCCCACTTTACAACGACTTCCGAACCCTCACTTTTATCAACGAAGTGTGGGCGCTACTCCCCAACCTGCTTTTCCAGTTTGCGATTCTAACCGTTTTTTTATTCTTCCTCAATGACACCAACCATGCCCGTACTTTTTCGCTGACGTACGTTTCGTTGTTGGGCACGCTGATTACGTTAAAGATGTACGGGCTGCGGAAAATATTTCACTATTGGAACGGCAAAGGTATTTACCAAAAGACCCTGGTTGTGCTGGGTGATTCTGGTAAGATGAATGGGTTTGTTGATTTTGTCAAAAAAAATAGCCAATTTGGTTACAAAGTAGTGGGGGTTGCTCCGTTGCCGAGTTCAATAAAGCATACGGATCAGTTGGATGGTACTTTTCGTTATTTGGAGAAAGCACATTCATTACATTTGTTAGATGAGCTGATTGTTATCTCAGAAAATTTTGAAGAAGATATTGCCAAAAAAATCACCCAATGGGCTGATTCTAAGGGTATATTGTTGCGTTTTACGCCTCGTTTTCTACAGTTTCGGTCATCCCGTTTTACGTTGGAGTTGTTGGGTGGAAAACCCCTCATTTCGGTGCGAAATACCTTGCTTGATACCGATTATTACTGGTTGGTAAAGCGTTTGGCGGATGTTATTTTAAGTACGCTGGTGCTTCTTTTGGTAGGTCTGTGGCTTGTGCCCATTATCAGTCTTGCCATTGTGCTGGAATCGAGCGGGCCGATATGGATTAAAAAGAGGCTGCTTGGCCAAGGAGGAAAAGAATTTGATTCTTGGGTGTTTAGAACCCAGGTTGAAAAGCAAAAAACGTGGATTGGGCGTATCCTTTTGCAAACGAAATTGGACAAATTTCCGCGTTTGCTGAATGTTTTACGCGGTGATATGTCGCTTGTGGGGCCTCAGGCGCACAAACGTTCGGAATATTATCAATTACAGTTGGCCACCCAAAATTACAAAGTTCGCTACCGGGTAAAACCTGGTTTGATGGGCTGGGCTGAAACCAACGAGGTGGAGATACAAGCGGGAACTGACCCTGCCGTACTCCAACAAAAAGTGGATTACGACATTTGGTACATCGAAAATTGGAGTTTGTTGCTCGACGGCGAAATTATGGTTAAGACCTTTTACAAGGTGTTTAGAAGTGTTATTTTTAGGTAAAAAAGTTTACAAAAGGGCATTTTTGAAGTTTCCTTTTTGGAGTAATTTAGCGAGGTCAGCATCAAACTGATGGGCAACAAAAAGCTCCAAATGGCGGTCGTGGTGCAAATCAGTTCCTAGAAAATCAACCAAATCGAGCTTAATAAGCTGTTGGGCGATTTTTTTGGTGGCTGGGCCGTAGTAGCCGCACAACGAAGGTAAATTAACCTGCAACATACACCCCAATTCATGGATGTGTTTGTAGGTGTTCATGGAGTGGTGGAGGTAATTATAGCGCTCAGGATGCGCCAAAATCGGCTGGTATCCTCTGGTAAGTAGTTGAAAAATAACAGTTTCTAATTGCTGACTAGGAGCAACAAACGACATTTCGATGAGTACATACCGACCTGTCCCAAACGACAACAGGTCGTTGGACGATAGGAGTTGTTCAAAATGTTTGTCCACGAAGTATTCGGCAGCGGCCTCAATTTTGATGCCTAGCCCTTGCTTGCTGGCCTCTTTTTGAAGTTGGGCAAGACCCGATTGAATGATGGCTGTGGTATTGTTGTAGAGGCCATCGTAGATGTGCGGTGTGGTGACGACGCGTTGAAGCCCCATCTCCTGAAAACGTTGCAGGTAGCGGAGGGAGGTAGCAAGGTCGGGGCTGCCATCATCGATGCCAGGAATAAGGTGTGAGTGAATATCCGTTTGGAGGAGTTCAAAAATGGAGGTTGTAGATTTTTTCTTAAAGAAAGAGAACATAGAGTTTCTGATAAGTTGTCAAAAGATAGGGTTTTCTTTTGACTGGAATAGAGAACAAAAATAACGGTTTAAATTATCATTTATTTTCATTGAATGAATTACTCTCTTTTTACGCGAAGCAAACTAACTGCTTTTTTGTTAGGATGTATCTTTTTGAGCTCACTCTACGGATGTATGAGTCCTAAGCAAATTGTCTATTTCCAATCCACAGATTCAACGCAGACAGTCCTGCTTCCACCCATCAAACCAGTGGTTGCCCGTATCCAACCCAATGATATTTTGGCGATTACTGTAGGAAGTTTTAACCAAGAATCTAACGAAATTTTGAATTTTGCTAACGTTAATTCATTGACTACCAGTAGTTATCCAGGCTTGCAAGGTAACTCTGCTAAGGGACAGCCGCTGGGCTATTTGGTGGATACCAGCGGACACGTTGAAATTCCATTTGTGGGGAAAATTAAGCTTGTAGGACTCACCCTCGACCAAGCGGCAAACCTTGTGCGAGGAGAGGTAAGTAAGTCGTTGAAAGATCCAGCAATTAATGTGCGCTTTCTCAACCACAAGTATTCAATTTTAGGGGAAGTTAATCGCCCTGCCACTTATAACCTCCTTGACGATAACACGACATTGCCCTCAGCGCTGGCCATGGCGGGAGATTTGACGGTGTATGGACAACGAAACAACGTGATGCTAATTCGAGAAACCGAAAAAGGAAGAGAAATTGTAAAAATTAACCTCTTAAACCGCGACGTCCTCAACTCACCATACTACTACATCCGAAATGGAGACATTATTTACGTAGAACCTAGCAAAGCAAAGGTTACGTTTAATGACCGCACAGTACAGCTTATTCCCATTGTCACAAGTATTACCACTGCTTTTGTAGTGGCGTTAAATCTCTTGTTACGGTAGTTGTAAGTGGTTGATTTCTAATAATATACTATTTGTTATTGATTTTAAACTCTATGGAAAATCTTGAATTTTGGCAAGAAAAAGAAGAAGACTTTAATTTAAAGTTATTTCTCTTAAAATACCTCCGCTATTGGTATTGGTTTGTACTGGCCCTGGTGGTCGCATTGGGGGGCGCTTTCTTTTATTTGCAATTTACCGTCCCCATCTATAAAGTTTCTGCTACTATTTTGATCAAAGACGAGAAAAAAGGAATGGGAGGCGGTAACGAAATGCTCAAAGAACTTGATTTGTTCAACGGTAACAAAATCGTTGAAAATGAGATGGAAGTGCTCAAGTCGCGTACCCTCATGGAAAAAGTGATTGATGGCCTTAACCTGACCGTTTCTTATTTCGATGAAGGGACATATCGCGATACTGAGCTGTTTCAAAAATCGCCCATTACGTTGAATTACACCCAATTACAAGATGTGGCTTTTACAATGCCCATGTACATCAGGACGGTGGACGCGCAGCACTTTGAGTTACTGGATAATGACCATAAAACCATCGGGAATTACATTTACACCCAACCTGTCACCAACACATATGGTCGATTTCGGGTGTTTTTAGCCCAGCCCAACGTCCCCAAAGGAAGGCTTATTAAGTTGAGATTCAGCCAAAAAGAGAGTTTAATCGGGGCGTTCATCAACCAAATTCAGATTGAGCTCCTCAATGCAAAAAGTACGGTTTTGCAGCTTTCGATTGAGAGTCCTGTGCCTGAAAAAGGAAAAGCGATTTTGAGTAAACTACTTGAGACTTACACCTTTTCGGCATTGGAAGATAAAAATTTGGAAGCAAGCAATACCCTCCGTTTTATCGAAGACCGTCTTAAACTTATTACGGGAGAGCTTGTATCGGTTGAAAAAGACGTGGAATCGTACAAAACTTCCCAAGGAATCACCGATTTGAGTACAGAGGCTAACCTATTCCTCGAAAAAGTCAAAGAAAATGACACCAAACTCAACGAAGTTGACATTCAGCTAAAAGTATTGGAAGGAGTGGAGCGCTACCTACAAAATGGCCAAGGAACGGTGGCACCCGCAAGTTTGATGGTGACTGACCCTATTTTGACTTCTTTTATTGAGAAACTCAGTGAATTGGAACTGCAAAAAGAAAAAATGGCGCGAACGGTGCAGCCAGGTAACCCATTTTTGGAAACCCTAAACACGCAGATCTCCAATACCAAACAAGCTGTTCGGGAAAATGTCAATAACCAAAAAAATGGATTACTCGTCACTAGAGCAAGTTTGGCAGGTTTAAACAAACGTTTTGAAGGGTCTATCAGTCGGATTCCGCGTAAAGAAAGGGAGTTTGTGACTATCCAACGCCAACAAAATATCAAAGAAAACTTGTATTTGCTTCTGTTGCAAAAACGCGAAGAAACCGCGCTTTCTTATGCTTCTACCGTGACTGACAGCCGTTTGGTGGACAAACCATACGCCACCCCTGCCCCCATTAAACCCAATACAAAAGTGATTTATTTGGTGGCTTTGCTTTTGGGAATTGTAGTGCCAGCGGCCGTGATGAACATTCGCGAATTACTCAATGACCGCGTTCAGTCGCGCAAGGAAATTGAGTCGGAGACGGGGCTGCCAGTTTTTGGGGAAATTGCTTTAAAACCTAAAGAAATTAAAACCAATCTGCTCGATGTTCAGAGCCGAACTTTTATTGCCGAGCAGTTTCGCCTCCTGCGTACCAACTTGCAGTACATCAACCCCGACAATAAACACAAAGGAAATGTGATTTTGTTGACCTCTTCCACCAGTGGAGAGGGTAAAAGCTTCATTACCCTCAATTTAGCCATCAGTATTGCTGCTTTGGGCAAACGGGTGGCGGTGTTGGAGTTAGACATGCGGAAGCCCAAACTAACAAAGTACCTTGGCCTCACCCGCGAGAAAGGCCTCTCTAACTTTTTAGCGGGCGCCGCAGACCCCATGGAGATTGCCAAAAAAACGGAGATTGAAAATTTGTTTTTGGCCTCTTGCGGCCCATTGCCACCCAATCCAGCCGAATTACTCTCCAACGGAAAAATGGAAACGCTGCTGGCAACCTACCGAGAATACTTTGATTATATCTTACTCGATACCCCGCCCGTAGGATTGGTGACGGATGCCTTGGTGCTTGCGCCTTACATCGATTCTTGTTTCTATGTTGTGAGACATGAAGTGACGGTTAAAAAAGACTTGACTATTTTGGCTGATTTGAAGAAATTCAATAAGTACAAATCCATTAATGTCATATTTAATGGGGTTAATTACCGCAACAGCCAAGAGTATCGCTATGGCTACGGCTATGGTTACAAGTATGGAAAAGGGTATTATGGGTAGCCAATAGGCATATACGTCTTCGAGCTAAGTTGCTGATTTCAATTCCATAAAAGACATGACTGCGGACATAGTTTAATTCTTTCTTAGAATGTTTATGTATTTTTGCCACTTGATAAATATCTTGAAAAATTTAATAAAAAAGCATAGGTACTTACGTCTTTAGTGTGTATATTAGCAGTGCGAAACTAGTAGAAGTAAGCAAACCTTGAACTCACCCACCAACGATTATGACAAACAAAGTAGCAATAATAACGGGAGTCACAGGCCAAGACGGCGCTTACCTGAGCGAATTACTCTTGGCGAAAGGCTACACCGTTCATGGTATTAAGCGGCGGAGTTCCCTCTTTAATACCGAACGAATCGATCACCTGTACGAAGACCCGCACGTGGAAAACCCTCGGTTTATTTTGCACTACGGCGACTTGACCGATTCGATGAATTTGACCCGTATCATTCAAGAAGTACAACCCGACGAAATTTACAACCTTGCGGCCATGAGCCACGTCAAAGTAAGTTTCGACGAACCCGAATACACCGCAAACGCCGATGGCATTGGTACCCTGCGTATTTTAGAGGCCGTGCGCTTGTTGGGCTTGTCCCACAAAACCAAAATTTACCAAGCTTCTACCTCCGAACTATACGGGTTGGTACAAGCCATACCACAATCTGAAACCACCCCGTTTTATCCTCGTTCGCCCTACGCGGTCGCCAAGATGTACGCGTATTGGATTACGGTCAACTACCGTGAAGCTTACGGGATGTATGCCTGCAACGGGATTTTGTTTAACCACGAATCGCCCCTGCGCGGTGAAACTTTTGTCACCCGCAAAGTAACGCGGGCGGCGGCAAAAATAGCCCTGGGGCTACAAGATGCGTTGTATATGGGGAATTTGGACGCCCAACGTGATTGGGGCCACGCCAAAGACTATGTGGAAGCCATGTACCTCATTTTACAACAAGAAATGCCTGAGGATTATGTAGTGGCTACGGGCGTAACCACCCGCGTGCGGGATTTTATTCGTAAGACTTTTGCCTTTTTAGGGATTACGCTTGACTTTACGGGTGAAAACGAAAATGAAATTGGCATCATAAGTGCGGTTGATACCGTACGTCTCGACGAATTGGGCATTGCCTTGGGCAATCACTTGGCACTTGGTACCGTGGTAGTGAAAATTGATTCTCGCTACTACCGTCCCACTGAAGTAGAATTACTGATTGGCGATCCGACCAAAGCAAAGGAAAAACTAGGCTGGACGCCAAAACACACGCTCGACATGCTCATTGCCGATATGGCGATGTCTGACTTGCGGTTGTTCCAAAAAGATAAACTTTTACTCGAAGAAGGATTTAACGTCCTGAACTATTATGAATAATTCTCTTTTTACTGCTTTACCATTATTAGTAGAAAGAGCTATCAACGAAGGGCTCTAAATTACTCAACGTAATTTCCCCTCGCACATACGTTGCCCGAAGCTAGGCCCATCCGGGACTGAAAGGGCGAAGCCGTAAAAAAAATAGTTACTCGAAACCCGTTTTTGAGTAAGGTAGGAGAGGTATGCAAGTTTGCGTATATAGAAATACGTTAATTGATTTCGCCACAAACTAAGTCTATCCGGGACTGAAAGGGCGAAGCTATAAAAAAGGAGTCACTCGTCATTCACACATTCGACACTAAAAAAATATGCCTTGGTTTGTGATTTATACGAAATCTCGGAGTGAGAAACTCGTCGCTGACAAATTGAAGGAGAAGGGAATTGAAGTTTTTTGCCCTATCCTCAAAATTAAGCGAAAGTGGTCAGATCGAGTCAAGACAGTAGAAGAACCACTTTTTCGGTCCTATTGTTTTGTACGCCTCGAAGAACACGAACGCAGCAAGGTATTTGATGTGCATGGCGTGGTACGCTATTTGTTTTGGCTCAAAAAACCTGCCATCGTGCGCGATTCGGAAATAGAAACTATCGAGCGAATGCTCGGTACCTACGACCATCAGGCCATCAAAGCAGAACGCTACGAGCTCAACACGCCCGTTACCATTAGTTCAGGCGCTTTTGCCAATGCCACGGGAGAGGTAGTGGGGCAACAAGGAAACGAACTGAGGATAATGCTGGATTCGTTGGGAATGGTATTGAAGGTGGATTTGGCGAAGACACAGGTAGCTTTAACCCCATCCTAATTATGTCAATCATCCACGTCATACTATCAGGAGGAGTAGGCAGCCGTCTTTGGCCCTTATCGACCAAAGAGCGCCCTAAGCAATATTTGCCGTTGTTTAACGACAAAACGTTGTTTAGCCATACCGTAGAGCGTAACCGCCCCTTTTGTGAACAGGTGATTGTGGTGGGCAACAAAGACAACTACCAATTGAGCCGCGAAGAACTTGATGTGATTGGACTGACGGACTACACCGAAATCGTAGAAGCTGCCCCGCGCAATACCGCAGCGGCCATTGCGTTTGCGGCCTTTTCCGTGGCTCCTGAGGCAGTTTTGTTGGTGACTCCCTCTGACCACATCATCTCCAACGAGAAAGCGTATTCAAACGCGTTTAAAAGCGCTTTTCAATGGGCTAAAAACGATTATTTGGTGACGTTTGGCATCACTCCTCACAAACCTGAAACGGGGTATGGCTACATTGAATACAACGGAGACGAGGTGATTAGCTTCCGCGAAAAACCAGACATTGAAACGGCTACGCAATTTCTTGTATCGGGAAAGTTTCTGTGGAACAGCGGGATGTTTTGTTTTAAAGCCAAGGTATTTTTGGAAGAACTTGCTAAGTACGAACCCGAACTGTTTGCCGCTGCCCAGCATGCCTGGCAAAACCAACAAGGTGGGTTTCTTCCGCAGTTTGAAACCTTAGCCATTCCATCCAAAAGCATTGACTACGCCGTGATGGAACGCTCTCAACGCATTAAAGTAGTCCCTGCCACCTTTGAATGGTACGATTTAGGCTCGTACGAAGCCCTGTGGGACTATTTTGAAGCGAAAGGCCACGACCATCATTTTAGGGAAAACAACATGGTCTTACAAACGGGTCAAAAACACGTAGAATTGGTGGGAGTAGATGGGCTGGTAATAGTTGAAACCGAAAATACCATTTTGGTATTGCCAAAATCAAAATCTCAGGAGGTAAAAAGGGTGTATGAGCGCCTCAAGGGATAAAAAGAAAACGCATGTCAGTAGCACACAGAGTTATAAAAAATACGGGGTTTTTGTACGCCAAAATGGGGATAACAATGTTTATTTCCCTTTATACGACCCGCCTAGTACTCAACTCGCTTGGCGCCGAAGACTTTGGGATTTTTAACATCGTGGGAGGTGCCATTGCCATGCTGGGGTTCTTAAACGCTGCAATGGGAGGGGCAACTCAACGTTACATGTCTTATGCTGAAGGGGAAGGGAATAAAGAAAAACTAAAGAAAATTTTTAATATAAGCACTGTATTCCACTTTTTGACAGCACTTCTATTGGGTTTTATATTAATTGTCGCTGGTTGTTTTTTTTTTAATAAGATATTAAATATTGACGCTGAGCGAAGTTATGCTGCTAAGGTAGTGTATTGTAGCCTAATAACAAGTACTGTATTTACTGTGATGACAGTACCTTACGATGCGATACTTAATGCTCATGAAAATATGCGCTATTATTCTGTTGTGGGAGTAATAGAATCTCTAATGAGGTTAGCTGTAGCATTCGCGGTAGTATATTCGAGAGAAGATAAATTGATTGTTTATGGTATTTTAATGTCATTCGTTCCGTTTATCACAATGATTATCATGCGTGTTTATTGCCATAGACGATATGAGGAATGTACTATTGCACCAAGGCTTTATTGGGACAAGCAACTTTCAAGAGAGATGGTTAGATATGCTAGCTGGAGTTTATTTAGGGCAAGTACTGGAATGCTATCTCAATATGGCTTAAGTATAGTACTTAACAGTTTTTATGGAACTCTATTAAATGCAGCACAAGGAATAGCAAATCAAATTTCAGGACAATTAGCAGTATTTTCTACTACTATGATGAAAGTATTGACCCCTATCATAAACAAGGAAGAAGGCACAGGGAATCGCAGAGTAATGATTAATACAGTAATGATAGGCACAAAGTTTTCTTTTTTTATATTATCAGTATTTATCATTCCATTTATAATTGAAACACCTTATATTTTAAAAATATGGCTTAAAAAAGTTCCTGAATGGGCAGTTTTATTTACCAGACTACAACTGTTACGAAGTATGATTGAACAGTTGTCTATATTAATGGAAAATGCAATAGCTGCGAAGGGAAATATAAAAGAATTTACAATAATTAAAAGTGTATTAAATATACTTCCAGTTATACTAACATATTGCTGTTTTTATTTTGGATATTCGCCGTATTTTTTATATTTAAATTGGATTACAATAGGTGGAATTATTGGAGGTGGGCTTTTGTTATACTTTACCCATAAAGAATGCGGTCTATTGTATTCGGAGTATTTTATAAAAGTATTTAATCCATGCATTAAATTGTTATTAATTATGTTTATTTGTGGGTTATTTCCATTATTATTTATGCCAATTTCTTTCTTTAGACTCTTAACAGTGTGCTTTATTACAATAATGGCTTTTGTTATATCATTATATATATTTTTATTAACAAATCAAGAAAAGATTATTATTCGTACTTTATTAAGTAAAATATTGAAAACAACTCAAATTAAGGCTAAATTATCTGTCTAAAAAGAATATGGAAGGTACAATTATATATGCTTCAGGTCAAATGTGTAATCAATTTTGGGTCTATTCTAACTTCATAGCAGATGCAATTGACACAAATGAAAGAGTTGGAATATGGGCACCAAATTTTAATATTGAAGATTTTCCGAGTTTATATCATTCGAAATATGTGAGATTTCCATTTTTTATAAAGGGAATAATAAGGTTTATTGGATATAAAAAATATAAAAAGTACGTTCAACCATTCCTTTCTGCAAGAATAATATTGATGCTTTGTTGTCTTTTAAGCAGAGTAATTCCTAGGATATCCTTTAAAGTAATTGACATCTCATACATGAAAAGTAAGAACAGAGCCAAATATTTAAATCAATTAAAGGAGTTATTTGCACCAGATAAATATATTTTAGATGACGTGACTTTACTATTTAATTCCAAAAGATCGGAATACAACCAAATTGTTGGTATTCATATAAGACATGGAGATTATCGTACATTTAAGGGTGGTAAATATTTTTACCAGTTAAATGAGTATAAAAAAATCATGAAACAAATCATTTACATGTTTAAAAGTGACCTTAAAATTGGATTCTTTATTGCATGTAATGAAAATATTAATTACATTAAGTTTAATGAATTTAATTTTTTTTATATTGAAAATTCAAATTCATTAAAAGATTTAATGGGACTTAGCCTATGCGATTATATAATCGGACCTCCATCTTCCTACTCTGCATGGGCCTCACTATATACGCACACACCCTTATATTTTGTTGAAGATATAAAAAGTGAAATATCAAAAGACAAGTTTATTCATATTGAAGATATTTGGTTTTTAAAATAGAAACATTTAAACATAGTAATAGTATAACTACTATTATTAATTACTCTATATAAATTATTTTTATTATGACTCAGTCAGATTACAAAGAAATGTATTTTCTAAACCCAAGCATAAAACATAACGGATATGCGTCTTATCCAATTCGATTATCAATTAGAAAGGCAATTGAAGAATTGAAAAATAAAATTGAGGGTGAAGTTATTGATATTGGATGTGGGGTTATGCCTTACAAAGAACTGTTGATTCAAAATAATAAAATATCAAAATATACTGGAATTGATTGGGAAGGTGGTTCTTACGAGCATATTTCAAAACCAGATTTGTATTGGGACGGGAGAAAAATACCACTTTCAGATAATAGTGTAGATTGGGTTATTGCTACTGAAATCTTAGAACACTATTTTGATACAAAATCAATTTTAGATGAAATAAAAAGAGTACTAAAGCCAGGAGGGAAATTATTTTTTACAGTTCCTTTTGTTATGACTTTATACGAAGTTCCATATGATGAGTTTCGATTTACACCATTTTCTCTTCAAAAATATTTTGAATTAGTAGGGTATAGTAAATATGAAATAAAGCCATTAGGAGGAATAAACTTTAGTCTGGCAATTATGTATGGGAATAGGGTACAAAATAAAAGTTTGTGTAAGGTATTGAGAAAAATATTACCAATTTTACTACACCCATTTTATGTGCTTTTGATAAAAAAAGATTTGAAAACAGAGTTTATTAATTCTGCTTATCCGTCAGGGCTGTTTGGGTTTGTGGAGAAATGAAATCAGAGTTGAATATATTATTTATCTCTTTTGATGCAGACCCCCCTCATATGGGAGGAACTGCTACTGTTGTGAATGTACTTGCTAAAGCCTTTCAGTCAATGGGTCATTTTGTTGCATTGGGGTATTTCGAAGACTCAAATTATCCATCACAATTTTTTAAATATAAAATCAAATTAAATGTAGAAAATAAAAAAGAAATAGAGGTATTTATGTCGCAACATAAATTTGATATAGTTTACAATACACAGGCCATGAATACTGATTTTTTATTTCTAAGATCTTTATTTGTAGAAAATTGTAAAATTATTTCTGCTTATCATAATAAACCCCGATTGCGTTATCTTTCTTTAGAGTCATTAATGAATATTTATTACTCATCTAAGAATCCATTATATAAAATATATACTCTTGCAAAGATCCCCTTGCTTCCTATTTGGAAATATAAATTACAAAAAGAAGAGAGAGTGAAATTTGCAAAAATGGTTGAGCATAGTGATAGAGTTCAATTACTATCTAAAAAATTTTACCCTACCTTCTTTGAAATTCTGCCAAAAACGCCAGTGAGTAAATTGATAGCGATTGGAAATCCTGTTGTGTTTGAAAATTTTTATCCTGTTGGTAAGTTAGTGGAAAAAGAAAAAAAAGTAATTGTTGTATGTTCAGTTAACTATCAAAAGAGGCCTGAATTAATGATTAAGATATGGTCAGAGATTGAAAAGGATGAAAATTTCATGGAGTGGTCTTTTGACTTTATTGGAGGAGGTGATGGCTTTGATAGAATTATAAGAATGTCAGAGAAATTAAATTTAAAACGTATAAAGTTTTTGGGATATCAACAACCTGAAACTTTTTACAATAAAGCATCAATATTTATGATGACATCACGATATGAAGGTTGGCCAATGGTCCTCATGGAAGCTATGCAAATGGGAGTAGTGCCAATTGTATTTAACAGCTTTGAATCTTTAGATGAAATAGTTGTTGACAAAAAAACTGGATATATTATTTCTAATAACGACTTAAAAGGGTTTGTAAATCGAATGAAATGGCTTATGAAAAATGAAAATATAAGGCATTTATTAGCAAAAAATGCAATTAAAAGTTGTGAAAATTTCAGAATAGAAAAGATATATTATAAGTATTTGTATATTTTTAAAGAATTGCTTATTGAGAAAGAGAAATGATTTTGAAAAAAAGATAATTATGTTGTGAAAATTTTAGAATAGAAAAAATATACTAAATGTATTTTACATTAATTATATACAAAAAGAAACAATTTTGAAAAAAATTTTAATTATATTGCCTTATTTTGGTTCATTTCCCAAAATGTTTCCTTTCTGGCTTGAGTCGGCTTATGCAAACTCATCGATTGATTTTCTTATTATAACAAATAATAAACTGGATGCTAAAAAAAACATCAAAGTAGTAAATATGGAATTTGAAGAATTAAAGCTAGTTATACAAAAAAAATTTGATTTTCCAATAAGCCTCCCATCTCCTTATAAGCTTTGTGACTTTAAAGGGGCTTATGGAGTAATTTTTTGTAACTTTATAAAAGGCTATGACTTTTGGGGGTTTGGTGACATTGATTTAATTTATGGAAATATTCGGCTATTTCTTACAAATGAAATTTTGAGTAATTTTTGGGTCATTTCTGGATGGGGACATTTGACGCTTTATAAGAATAATGAAATGTGTAATAATTTTTTCAAGAATTATCTAGAAGGTTTTCAATACTATAAAAACGTTTTTAGCAACCCAAAAAATAGTGCATTTGATGAATATAATCATAGAGGATTAAGTGACATGTGGAAAGTATTATATCCAGAAAAAATATGGAATTATTATCCATTCGATGATATTAGAGTGCCGAGAATTAATTTTAATTTTATTTCTGAATTTCATCTTGAATGCTCACATAAACTTATTTTTGAATATAGAAATAAGAATCTCAGAAGAATTTACGTTAATTCTTCTGGAGAAGCAGCCCAAGAGAATATATTATATGTGCATTTTCAGCAAAGAGGGTTTATGAAAATTCTTACAAATGACAAAGAAAGCTACCTTATTATTCCAAATAAGTTTATAGATATTGAAGAAATAACAATACAAAAACTAGATAAATGGACAAAGTCTAGAGATATAGAAAGAAATATATGGTATTTTTTAAATAGGATAAAAAGACGATTTAAAATGATTTCAAAAAATACAAATAATGGTTAAAAAAACAAAAAACACTAAATATATATCATTATCTATGTTATTAGTGATGATATTATACATGATTTGTGTCATATTTAAATTACCTGAGTTTGTTATGTGGGGTGTGAGAACTGGAATTCTTTTAGTTTTTTACAAATACATAATATTTTATTTTAATATAAAACAAATAGATAAAACTGGATTCAGTATAGTATTTTTTTTTATTTTATGGCAGCTAATTAATTTCTTAAGAGCTTGTTATTATGCTGAAGGGTATTGGATGTGGAAGAATATAGTTAACCAATTATTTATATCATTATTTTACATAATAATTTTAATTTCTGTAAACTTAAAAATTGTACGTGATTATTTGAAGTTTTATTGGGTCTTTTCAATTCCACTGGCAATATTATCTCAATTATATTACCAGAATATTCAGCAGTTAAATTACATGCCTCATATATTATTAATGTTATGTTTTATATTTATACCAAAGACACATAAATGGTTTCTTGTAGGGTTATTTTTTTTGTTTTTATCAACTTTTGAACATAGGAATGATATGGGCAAACTAATTATAGCTTTTGTAGTTGGAATTTCTTTAATTTATTTACATTCAACTGTTTTAATAAGAGTAATAAAAATACTTCAATTTGCTTTATTATTAACTCCAATAATATTATCAATAACAGGTTATATAGGTGTTTTTAACCCGTTTCAAATGGATAAATATATAAAAGGAGATTATTACTTTATAGCAACAAAGAATAAAGTTGTAGAGAAAAGAAGCTTCAAATTAGATACCAGAACGTTTATATATGAAAATGTTTTATATACACTAAACAAGAATAATGATTTTTGGTGTGGAAGAAGCCCAGCTTTTGGCGACGAGGGAGGTACTTTTGAAGATAATTTGATTACTGGTTTAAAAGGAAGATATGGAAATGAAGTGGGTATTATGGATATCCTTTTGTGGTATGGATTAATTGGAGTTGTACTTTATTTTTTAATATTTATTAGAGCCAGCTACTTAGCAATTTATAAAAGTAAAAATAGAATAATAAAAGCACTTGGTTTGTATGTTTCTTTTTTATGGATGATGTCTTTTATTTGGGAAAAACCTTTATTTGAAACTTTTTTCATGATTGATTTAGTTATGCTAGGTATTTGTTTATCAAAACAATTTAGATATTTAACCGATATTGAAATGAAGGCATGGGTAAGCAGTATTTTTGTAAAACCAATTAATGTAAAAAAAGAGCCGTATGAAACTACTTTGGCTTTCAAACGTTCTATTTCCTGAAGTTTGTACGGAATTGAATTTACCTATTCCAGTAATTGGTGGTTGGATGGAGTCTGGAGCAAAGTCTCTTATAAATGATTTCTCTAATCACATAGACTTAGCTGTTATTATGTTATATAACGGTAATAAGATAATATACATTGATAAATATAAAATTAAATATTATTTAGTTCCAAGGAATGATTCTGGTTTGAAATTTAACTTTGAAGAAGTTAATAAGCATTTTAGACCAGATTTAGTTCATATTCACGGTACCGAGTATTCTCATTCTTTAGCTTATATTAATGCATGTGGAATATCTAATGTAGTGGTTTCTATTCAAGGCTTAGTGAGTGTATATTCTAGGTATTATTTTGGAGGTATTAAAAGGAGACAATTATTTCCTACTTTAAGAGATATACTAAAGATTGACACACTTTTTCTTCAGTATAAAGACATGGTAAGAAGAGGGAAGAATGAAATTGAACTACTTAAAAAAATTGAACATGTCATTGGAAGAACTAGGTGGGATCAGTCAAATGTCTGGGCTATAAACCCATTTGTTACTTATCATTTGTGTAATGAAACCTTACGTGACTCATTTTATAGCATTCAATGGAAAATTGACGAATGTGAACCATATAGTATTTTTTTAAGCCAAGCTCATTACCCAATTAAAGGATTGCAACAAGTAATCAAAGCGGTTTCAATAGTTAAATTACATTGTCCAGAAATTAAGGTTAAAATTGCTGGCGTTGACTTACTTAATAAATCTTACTGGAAAATAAGTGGATATGGAAATTATATCAAAAGACTTTTAAGAAAATATGATGTTTTTGAAAATTTTATTTTTCTTGGTTCACTATCAGAAAAAGAGATAACTTTACAATATCTAAAAGCTAATATATTTATTTGCCCATCGTCTATCGAGAATAGTCCAAATTCTGTAGGTGAAGCACAATTAGTTGGCACACCATGTATTGCTTCATATGTAGGAGGTAATATGGATATGATTGAAGATAAAGTGTCTGGGTTCTTATATCGTTATGAAGAAGTTGAGTTGTTAGCATATAGAATATGTCAACTTTTTGAAAATCCTAAGCTCTGCAAGAAATTTTCTAATCAAGGTAGGATTGCTGCACAGTTAAGGCATGATTCCCGTAAAAATGCACAGGATTTGTTTTTTATATATACATCAATTCTTAACCAATGATTATTTTTATAATTTACAAGTCGATTAGAAGAGCTTGGAAATATTTAAGAGCTATTATAGATAAATTATATTTCATATTCCTTTTTAAAGGAAATAAAGTAATTTATGCTAATTTTAAGTGTATTGGTACTCCCTATGTCATGGTAGCAAAGGGCGGCAGTTTTTCAATAGGAAAAAACTTCTCCATGAACAATGGTATCTCAGGTAATCCAATAGGGTGTTATGACCGTTGTACTTTCTTTGTGGACAGAGGGGCAAAATTGAGTATTGGCGACAATGTGGGAATGTCTCAAGCGGCATTGATTTGCCATCAGAGCATTACAATTGGCAATTATGTAAAAATAGGGGGTGGGGTGAAAATTTATGATACCGATTTCCATTCTTTAAATCCTGTCATTCGCGCGAGTAAAAATGATTTAATACACAAAGTAAAAGCCCCCGTTGTTGTTAAAGATAATGTTTTTATTGGGGCTTTCACAATCATTCTTAAAGGAGTTACTATTGGACAAAATTCAATAATTGGTGCTGGTTCTGTTGTTACAAAATCAGTACCAGACAATCAAGTTTGGGCTGGTAATCCAGCAAGGTTTATAAGAGCACTTTAAGTGAAAACTATCGCAGTCCTAATCACCGTCCACAACCGTAAAAATAAAACCCTGCAATGCTTGACTCATCTTTTTGACCAACAAGCAGTGGAAGGGTATCAGTTGGAGGTGTACCTCACCGACGACGGATGCACAGATGGGACAGTCCAAGCAGTGACAAATCAATACCCTTCGGTACAAATTGTACAAGGTGATGGTACTTTGTTTTGGAATCGTGGCATGCACCGTGCTTGGCAAGCGGCATCCCAAACCAAAGATTATGATTTTTACTTATGGCTTAATGATGATACGGTATTGTTTGCTGATGCTATGAAGAATATACTTACCGCAAGTAAGCAAACCTATTTTTCGGCTATAGTATGTGGGGCTACCTGTGCTAAAGCGACCCAACTTGTAACTTACAGTGGATGGCTCCACTCAAGTAAAAAACTTTTGGCGCCGAATGGTAAACTTCAGCAATGCAATATAGTAAATGGTAATTTTGTGCTAGTGCCGAAGGTTGTTTTTGATAAAGTAGGGAATTTAGATTGGAAATTTCGTCATGCCATCGGCGATTTTGACTATGGTTTGCGGGCGCAAAAAGCGGGCTTCAAGTGTTTTATTGCTCCGCAATTCGTGGGAACCTGTGAAGCAAACCCTACTTTACCCAAATGGTGTCTGAAAACCACTTCTTTAATCAAACGGTTGAAATTGCTTTACTCACCATTAGGGTATGCAGAGCCAATTCCTTTTTTTATCTATGAAAAAAGACATTTTGGTCTGTTAATAGCACTAAAGCATTTCTTTTCTATTCATTTGAGAGTTTTATTGCCTCACTTATGGAAGTAAATAGTCGAGACTTTGTATTTCAAACTGATTCTAAAATTGTTCAATCAGCTTTTGAAAATGACAATTACTTAATTGAACTTCAGGAAGAAAATTACAATGAAAATATTTGTGTTGTTTACTTTAGCAGTAATAATATTTATTATCCTAACACAGAAGAAGTGTTTAAAAAGCAGATTTTAGAAAAAAATTTCTATGAAATGTACCGTACTAGAGTTAAGAATGCTCACAAGCATATTTTTGTACGTGATATTTTTAAGCAATGGTATTTGAAAGGTATTAATTCTAAAATAAATTCACATGAAAAGTTTCTTGGTTTTTTAAAAATGGAAACAGAAAATTATTTAATCTATACAATTGGTAGCTCTGCTGGAGGGTATGCTGCAGTTTTATATGGGCAATTATTAGGTGCGAATAAAATATTTAGTTTTAATGGTCAGTTTATGCTATTTGATTTGCTAGAGAGCTCAAGCAAAGAAATTAATCCATTAATATTTAGATTAAGATACAATAAAGATATAATAAAATTATACAGCTTAAGGGAGTTTATAACAGAACCAGGACGTATATTTTATTTCAATTCAAGTAAAAATATATGGGATTCTGAGCAATTAAATCATATTGCAGATAAACAAATAAATGTGATTAGATTGAGGACGTCTCATCACGGAATTCCATTCTTAAAAATTGCTTTACAAAATGTAATTTGTTCATCAAATAAAACTTTAATGAAATATACCAATAAAATAAATAATCCAACTTTATTTTCATTAAGATTTGTAGGTTTTTTTCGAATAATTAAGTATATTGTTTATGTATGTTTGAAAAAAATAGCAAAATAAAGGTGTCAGTAAAAGAAAAAGCATTAGTGTTTTATTCATACTTGCCTCCATGGCGTATTGATATATTTAACGCCATGAATGAATATTACGACTTAAAAATCGTTTTTTTGAATTCAGAAAGTGATGGTTTTACTTATAACCGTGATTTACTTTTAAATAATTTACATGTTGATTCTATATTTTATAATAAAGGATTTAATATAGGTACAAAAGCTTTTAGATTGGGTATATATAATATTGTTAAGAAATATAAACCCGATATAGTATTCACTCACGAGTATTCTCCTACGAGTGTTTTTTTGGCTCTATTACTTCGGATTAATATATTTAATTTCCGTTTGATTGTAACCACATCTGATAATTTTAAAATGGCTCAATCTGTTTATGGATTAAAGAAATATTTTAGATTATATGTTTTAAATTCAGCAAATGGTGTTGTAGTATATAGTGAGAATGTTAGAGAATGGTATAAAGAAAATTTTCCACATTTAAAAGTTGAAGTGTGCCCAAATATTCAAAACCCAAGAACACTATTGGCTCACAAAAAATATTTTAAATCTATACTTAAAGGTTATAATAATTTATTTCATTTGAATAAGCCTATTGTTCTATATATTGGTAGGTTAGAAAAAATAAAAGGTGTCGATTTGTTAATCGAGGCGTTTAATAATTCACTCAAAGAAACTCATCAATTGGTACTAGTAGGAGAAGGCTCTGAGAGCCAAAATTTAAAAAATTTGGTTCAAAAATATAATATTGGAAATTCTGTGATTTTCACAGGTTCATATTATGGGAGAGATTTGTATGCTTGGTATTATTTAGCAGATTTTTTTGTCTTACCTAGCCGTTATGAGCCATTTGGGGCAGTTGTTAATGAGGCATTAATATTCGGATGTCCTGTTTTAGCGAGTAAAAATATTGGAGCTTTAGATTATATAAATGAAGGTAATAATGGTTTGATTTTTGACCCTGAGAATAATGAAAGTTTCGTAGATACATTATTCAAAGCTTCAAATTCTTTTACCAAAGGCGGTACTGAAAGAGACAATCTGATGCTTGTATCATTTAATCAATATTCAAAGGTATTTTACAAAATCGCTCAACCCTAGTTTATGAAAATAGAATATGTAAATATTCCTAATAATTCAAGTAAATTTAATTTTGCACTAAGGTATATATTTAACAAATTTCGTACTTGGTATTTATTCAGTATCAGATTTAAGTGGGTTAAATACAGTGGTTTTGTTAGAGTAATGAAAGGGACTTCATTCGCAAGAATGAATATCCAAATAGGTAACAATGTACAATTTGGCGAATACTGTAATGTAGCAAATAATGTAATTTTTGGAAATTATATTTTGATGGCAGGTAGAGTGTGTTTTGTTGGTAAACATGATCACCCTTTTGATACGGCTGGGCAGTATATATGGCATGGTAGTAGAGACACATCAGGTTTTTGCACTGTCGAGGATGATGTTTGGATTGGCCATAATTCTACTATTGTGGGGAATATTAAAATAGAAAGGGGTTCTATCATCGCAGCAGGTTCTGTTGTAATTAATAATATCCCTCCGTGTGAAATTTGGGGTGGTGTTCCTGCAAAAAAAATAAGAAACCGTTTTCAAAATGATAGCGATAAATTAAAACATTTACACTTTTTAGACGCTCAACTTAAAACTTTTAATGCTTAAAGTCCTCATCAATGCCTACGCCTGCTCTCCACACATGGGCAGTGAACCTGGTATGGCGTGGAATTGGTGTATTCATTTAGCTAAGTATTGTGAGTTACACGTTATTACAGAAGGGGAATTCAGAGACAAAATAGAAGCAGAACTACCCAAGTTACCTCAAGCCAAAAACCTCCACTTTTATTACAACCCTGTACCTGAACGAGTTAGAGAGATGTGCTGGAACCAAGGGGATTGGCGGTTTTACAAGTACTATCAAGATTGGCAATGGAAAACGTATCAAATTGCGTTGGGAATCGTCCAGCAAACCCCCATTGGCATTATTCATCAGCTCAATATGATTGGATTTAGGGAGCCTGGTTACTTATGGAAAATTGAGCAAATTCCGTTCGTTTGGGGGCCTATAGGAGGATTAAAACAATTTCCTATACGCTACCTGACAAGTGGTAGCTTGAAAATTGTGATGTATTTTATTCTTAAAAATTGTCTAAATATACTCCAAGTAAAATATAATAAAAGAATTAGGTTAGCATTTCAAAGTTCTTCTATTTTGGTTAGTTCAATTCCTAACTCTTATGTTGCAATTAAAAAGTATATTGGTAAAGACTCTATTTTAATCCCTGAAACGGGTTGTTATCCTAGTAATAGTGTTCCATTTGATCGATTTGATAAATCAGACTTTAATGTTCTTTGGGTTGGAAAATTTGATTTTAGAAAGCAACTCCATTTAGCTTTAGAAGCTCTTGCCTTATCAAATAACAAAAGAGTTATACTCAATATTTTTGGTACAGGTAACGAGCGTACTCTTATGAAGTACCAAAAGCTTTGTGATAATTTAGGAATTTCTGAGCAGGTTATATGGCATGGTGTAAAATCAAATGAGATTATTTTATCTATAATGAGGAGTGCTCAGCTGCTATTTTTTACAAGTGTAAGTGAAGATACCTCTACGGTGGTTTTAGAAGCATTAAGTAACCAACTACCAGTTTTATGTTTTGATACTTGTGGATTTGGAGCTATTATTGATGAAAAAGTAGGAATTAAAATAAGCTTAACAAACCCCAGTCAATCGGTACACGACTTTGCTCAGGCACTCAATTATTTAGAAAGCAACAGAGACATTTTAAAAGAACTTTCAGCCAACTGTGTAGCACGCCAGCGCGAACTCTCATGGGATAACAAAGCGCTTCAGATGGTGAATCTTTATCAAGAATGTTTGTCTAAAACTTCCTCAAAATCAGAAGAAATAGCCTAACAGGTTACTTCTCTGCTTCCTCTATCATTTATTCATTTCAAGCTGCTTTTTCAAGCAGGCAGGTATTGCTATGCTTTCGTATAAAACTAGTTGTCACACCTAATAACCTGTTTTACTATGCTAATGCAACAAACTCGGTTGTTGACCATACCCCTTAACCTTGGGGGGTATTCTCATTTTGTAGATTCTATTTTTGAGCTAGCTACCAAACGCACGTCATCGTACGTATGCGTGGCCAACGTTCATACCTGTGTGGAATCGTACCGCAACAAGGACTTTTCCAACGCCATTGCCCAAGCGGACATGGTCACGCCCGATGGAATGCCGCTCAATTTGGCGCTTCGGTGGTTGTACCAACTGAAACAAGAACGAATTGCGGGACCTGATTTGATGCCCGTGCTCCTGCGTGAATCCGAAAAAAGGAAATTGAAGGTCTTTTTTTACGGTTGTACCCAAGAAGTGCTTGACACAATCAAAGAAAAATGCCGCGTTGACTTCCCTCAACTCGAAATTGCGGGCATGATTTCTCCGCCTTATCGGGGGCTCACCAACGAAGAAGTGCTTTCGTACCAGCAAACCATCAACGATTCGGGGGCCAACCTTGTGCTGGTGTCGTTGGGTTGCCCCAAACAAGAACGCTGGATGGCGAGTATGAAAGGAAAAATTGACGCCGTTATGATTGGGGTAGGGGCGGCCTTCCCGATGATGGCAGGGGTTGAGCGCCGTGCTCCCCGTTGGATGCAACGCATTTGTTTGGAGTGGCTATTTCGTATGCTGTGCAATCCCCGTCGTTTGTTTAAACGGTACGTTGTAACCAACACCTATTTCCTCTATTTACTCCTGCTCGAAAAATTTCGTCTTAGCCTTTTTAGTCCTCCCATTACTCCCCAACGCCGTATCGTCGAATATTACATTTAATAGTTGCCCTTTTATCCTAGCCTAACGCCATCAAAGTTATCTCCCAATACCTACTTATTTTTTGAAACACAATTCCCTAAAATAATTATTAATCAACCATTTTATTCACAATGAAAAATCGCTCATTTTCACTGATTGTGTACCTACTTGCCCTGACAGCGGCGATGTACAATTGTAAAAAAGGGGATCCCCTGGAACCCGATGCTGACTTGGTAGAAGAGCTAACAAGTATTAAGTTGGATACTGTTTCGTTAACCAAACCTGCCGCAGTGACCAGTACGCCCGCTATGGTAACTCCCTCCGCTCAGGCAACAGCAGTGGCTAGTGGGGTTGCTTCCATCGCTAGTTCAGGAACTGTTCCTGCGACGGTAGCGACGGCTGCGAGTGATGTGAAAGCAGCCATCTCCACGGCTGAAGTAACTAAATTAGCCA